>CAVTXE010000001.1:0-418773 GCA_963738635.1 uncultured Alphaproteobacteria bacterium
GGGCCGTTATGCACAGGTCCCAGTTATGAACAGCTTGGGCTGGCCGGGCGCCGATTCTTCCTCGTGATGGGGCTGGAGTCGGCGACCGGGTTCTGCACATAGTCACAGCGTCTTGAGGAACTCCAACAGTGAGTCCGTCGCCCGGAAGCGGCGTACCGGCGTCTGGGGGTCCTGCAACCGGGCCAAGGCCTTCTCCTTCATCGCCAGGTCCGCTTCGACGTATTGATGCGTTGTCGTCGGGCTCTCGTGACCCAACCACAAGGCGATCACGCTGATGTCCACGCCCGACTGCAGCAAGTGCATGGCTGTGGTGTGGCGCAAGGTATGAGGGGAGATCGAGCGCTTGGCCAGGCTGGGCGTCGTGCTGGTGGCAGCGTTGACTGCCAACGCCAGCCGTTGCGTGACGTTGGAGCGGGTCATTGCCTCGCCACCCCGGTTGGGCAGCAAGGCCGACGTTGGCCCGAGATCGGCGTTGAGCCGCAACCACGCCCGGATCGCCTTGACCGTTGAGCGCCACAGTGGCACCGAGCGTTCCTTGCGTCCCTTGCCGTGTAGGTGAACGCAGGCAGCAGCGTCCAGCACCACGTCGCTGACCTTCACGCCGATGACCTCCGAGACTCGGGCGCCGGTGTTGTACATGAGGGCCAGCAGCAAGCAATCACGCTGGCTGACCCAGCCGAGGCCGGGCTGGCCGATCACTGCCAGCATCTCTTCGCGCGAGAGGAAGCCGAGCATGGGCCGCTCGAAGCGCTTCATCGGCACGCCCAGTGCCTGCTCGACCACCTGCATGGCGGCAATATCCCGACGCGCCGCGAACTTCAGGAACGTGCGTAGCGCCGCCAGCCGGGCATTGCGGCTGCGCACCGCGTTGTGACGCTCACCCTCCAGATGGTCGAGGAAGGCCAGGATCAGCGCCGGCGTGATGTCGGTGAGCAGCATCGACGTGGGCGGCTTGTTCAGACGCGCCTGGGCGAACTCCAGGAACAGCATGAACGCATCGCGGTAGGCCGCCACGGTGCGCGCGCTCAGCGCGCGCTGCTGGGTCAGATGCTCGGCGAAGAACGACTGCACCAACGCCGCGAAGCTGGGTGGGGCGCCGGGGTTACGCATCGTCGAACTCCCCAGCATGCTGGGCGTCGGCGAAGCGCTCGAACCGAGCGCCGGTCAAGGCCATCAACTCGGGCACGCCGGTGAGATACCAGTACGTGTTGGAGATCTTGACGTGCCCCATGTAGGTAGACAGCGCCAGCATCCGCTGATCGAGGTCCACCCCCTGCTCGTGCCACAAGATCAGCCGCCTGACGGCGAAGCTGTGGCGCAGGTCGTGCACCCGCGGCTGGCCATGGCCGCCACGATCTACCCAGCCAAGCTGCTGGCGGAGCTGCCCGAACATCCGATGCACCTGCCGGTCGCCAAGTGGCCCGCCTCGGCGCAGCCCGCGCGAGCCGACGAAGAACGGCGTCAGCCGCGTCGTGCGGACCTGCAGCCTGCGCAGTGCGCGGTAGGCCGCCAGCGGCGCGATCACACTCGGGTGCACTGGCACCAGGCGGGACTTGCCGAACTTGGTCTGTCGCACCGTCAGCACGCCGGCTTCCAAGTCCACGTCGATGTCGGCCAACGCAATGGCTTCCGAGATCCGCAACCCCGCCGAGGCGATCAGCCCGAACAGCGTCTCGTAGGTGGCCGCGCGAAGTCCATCGCAGGGCCCCAGTTGCCGGGCCGCCTGCAACAGCGCTTCGATCTCCTCGGGCTGGTAGATGTGTGGTGCCACCCGTCCCGGGATGGGCCCGAAGGTCGAGTCGTCAGGCACTTCGGTCTGGGGCTCGAACTGCTGCAGCCAGCGCAGGAAGGGTCGCAGCCAAGCCAGCCGCCGTGCCGCCGTCTCGGCGCTGGCCTTGCCACCTTGCGCCTGTCGTGCCCACTGCGCCATCAGCTCCACGGTCAGCGCTCCGGTGTGCTTCGATGCCTCGACGAAGCGAGCGAAGTTCGGCAGGGCATGGCCGGGCGAGCGCAGATGGAAGCCCAGGCGCCGCCGCTCGGTCAGGTACTGCTGCACCCTCGCCTGCAGATCCATCGGCGCGATCATGCTGCGCTCCCGAACCAGGGCAAGGCCACCTCGGCCAGGCGCTGTTGATCGAGCTTGGCGTAGATCAGTGAGGTGTTCAGCGACCGGTGTCGCAGCACATCGGCCACCTCCTTGATCGAGCCGCCGCTGTTGACCAGCCGGCACGCCAGCGTGTGGCGCAGTGAGTGGCTTCGTCCGTGGGGGATGCCGGCGCGTCGCAACGCATTGCCAATGGCATCGCGCACGACATCAACCCCGACGGGCTGGTCATGTGGCGCATGGCGGCGCACGAACACCGTCACCATGGTGGAGGTCGGACGCTCGTGGCGCAGGTATTCGGCCAGTGCTTCCCCGGTGGCCGCCGGCAGCGGCAGCACGTCTTGCCGGACAGACTTCGTGCGCTTGAGCGTCAGGGTGCCGGCGCGCCAGTCGATGTCGCACAACTCCAGCCTGGCGATCTCGCCACCACGCAGCCCCAGGTCCAGCGCCAGCCGCACCATGGCCAGCAGGCGGCGAGGCGACGAGCGGGTCTGCTCGCAATGCGTCATCAGCCGCTGCACCTCCTGCGGCGTGAGGGCGCGCGGCAGTGTTGCCAGGGCCCAGCGCGCCGGTGAGGCGATCACGCCGAGCAGGGCATGCACGACGTCGCCACAGGTGGACCGGTAGCGGAAGTACGCCCGCAGCGCGCTGGCCAACGCGGTGGCGTGGGACACGGTGTTGACCCTGGTGAGTTCCTGCGCGATGAAGCTGCGCAGGTCCTCGGCCTGCAGTTCGCCGACGGTGAACGCCCGGCCGGAGAACTTGCACAGCAGGAGTTGGCCCACGATGCTCAGACGCCTCTCGCGCGTGCCGGCCGCAAGGCCCCGTGCGTCGCGCATGTGCGCGTCATAGCGGCACAGTTCCTCGGCAACGGGGCCGGTAGGCGATGGTCGTTCCGCGATGACGCGCTGAAGCCGTAGGACGGCCAGCAAATGTCCAAGCCCGGCACTGAGGTCGCCGCGCGTACGCAGCGCTGTGGCGTGGCAGTCGCAGCGCGGCAGGTGGTGGGTGAGGAATTGATCGACGAAGTCTTCGTCGAGTTGCTCGGCAGCCAGGCGACACCGCGTCATCCAATGGGAGAAGTGCGCCAGCGCACGCAGGTGCTTCTCGACGCTGCCTTCGGCGTACCGGCCTCGCTCCAGCAGCGCCAAGTAGGCGTCGAGATCCGCCGACAGCGGGCCATCGAGCAGCCAGGCTCGGGCCAAGGGATGCAGCGTTCGGATCGGGTCCATGTTGATCTCCAGTTGTGAGACCAACATCCCTGCGCCATTGCAGGGCTTATGTCCAGCATCGCGGAACCGCAAAGCTCAGGAACGCCCAGCTACCAAGGACCTCCAGCCCTTGCCACAGCCGAACTGTTCATAACTGGGACCTGTGCATAACGGCCATTATGGAGAGCTCTCCATAATGGCCGACCGCGGATTCCTATTCTTCTGAGATTGAACGCGAAGTCGTATGAGACGTATTGGCGCGGGCGGGATGACCCGCGCGTGACTGCACGCCTCAGGGCTCGCTGCGCGCCAGCGGTTGGCTTGCAGGCGGTCGGGTTCGGCCCGGCGCAAGGCCGCCAAACGCTGTTTCGTCCCCGGGTGGGTGGGCGTTCGCTCGCGCACCCCCAGGGTCATGAGGGCGGCCGCTACGTCCTGTTCGGCGCCGCCGAACGCACGCACGGCGCGCAGACCGAAGGCATCGGCTTCAAATTCCTGTCGGTGCGCCAGCGTTGACGCATCGCGGCCGAGCGGCTCGGCGACACCATCGGTCAGCTCGGCGGTCACGCGGCCCAGGTATCCAGCGGCGATACAGCAGACCCACCTGAGACCAATGGCCGAGCGTCACATGGCCGATTTCGTGGGCAAGGATGAAGAGCCGCTCGCCTTCGGGCCAATCGCCCAGCGCTTCATTCGACGACGACGATACGGCCCTGCAGCGTTTCGGCGACAGTCGCGCCGCGCACGACGCGCAATTCCATCGCTGCGGCCGGGCCGAGCCGGCGCAGCAGCGCGTTGAAGCTGTCGCGCAGCCTTTGCGCGCGCGGGCCGGCGAGACCGCGAGCGTCATCACATCGAGCCGAAGTTGATGCGATCGGTGCATCACCGTGACGATGTCGGGTTCGTCTGCGGCGTCGTCACAGCAGCGCGCCGCGCCGCACGTCAAGGCCATCGATACCGCCACCAGCCAACGCATGTTGCAGGCCCCCAAAGGCATGCCCACGGAAGGCCGCGTCAGGTCAACCCGGCGGCGTGCTGCGTATCGGCTGGATGCGCATCGGCATGCTCTGAAACAAGCGTAGGTGGACGTTCCGACGAAGCGCCATCGGACGGGGCACAGCCGGCGTGTAGGACCGCAAGCGTGCGGCAGCGAACCGACGCTTGTCGACGCGTCAGCGGTGTGTGGTGAGCTGCGAGCACGGCGGACGCGAGGAGGCGCGGCCTGGGCCGCGGTGCGTTCCGATCTGGTCGAGTCGCTCGCCGCCGCGCTTTCCGATGCATCGGCGCACCGCACGGATTGGGCTTGGCGTGCCCCGAGAGCCTGATTCGCCATCGGATGCACCCGCGTGAGGCCTACCACTCCAGCGGCGGCAAATCGTGGAAGACCTTTCGCGTGCCGGCGATCCACTGCTGCGTGAGCGACTCGAAGTAGACGTCGCCCGTCGTCGAAGCGGCGCTTCATCGTGACCTTCAGGCTGTCGCGCGCGTAGCACAGCAGGTCGATCGGCATGCCCACCGAGAGGTTGCTGAGCATCGTCGAGTCGAACGACACCAGCACGCACTTGGTGGCGTCCTCCAGCGTCGCGCTCGGCGTCACCGCGAGGTCGAGGATCGGCTTGCCGTACTTGGCCTCGCCGGTCTGCAGGAAGCGCGTGTCGGTGCCGGCCTCGATGAAGTTGCCTTCGGCGTAGATGCGGAACAGCCGCATGTCTTCGCCGGCGATCTGGCCGCCGAGGATGAACGAAGCGTTGAACTTCAGGCCGCCGCCTTCCAGAAACGGGCCGTCGCGGCGTTCGATGTCGCGCATCGCGTCCGACGACCAGATTGGCCACGTCGAACATCGAGGGGGCGGTCCAGATGTGGGGCGGCTGCGGCGGCGGCACGCTTGCGCAGCACGTTGATCACCGCCTGCGTGGCGGCCAGGCCGCCGGAACTGAGCAGCACCAGCACGCGGTCGCCGGCGCGTTCGAACACCGTCATCTTGCAGAACTTGGCGTAGTTGTCCACCCCCGCGTGGGTGCGCGAGTCGCTGGCGAAGACCAGCCCTTCTTCGAGCTTGACGCCCACGCAGTAGGTCATGGCGGCGGCATGCCGCGGCGAGGGGTGATGCGAAACCGCGCGGCAGCGCCGACATTCAGGCCGCCGCGACCTCGTCGGTCCAGACCTTGAACGTTTCGAGCGTGTTCGGGCCGAAGGTGCTGGACAGCGCCACATCGCAGGCGTCGCGGCCGCGCGCAATCAGCACCCGGCCGATGCGCGGCGTGTTGTTGCGCGCGTCGAAGGTGTACCAGCGGTCGCCGAGAAAGGCCTCGAACCAGCCCGCGAAGTCCATCGGCCCGTAGGGCGGCTCGGTGCCGACATCACCGAGATAGCCGGTGCAATAGCGCGCCGGAATGTTCATGCAGCGGCACAACGCGATCGCCAGGTGCGCATAGTCGCGGCACACGCCGCGGCCTTCCTGGTAGGCCTCCCAGGCGGTGCGCGTGGCGCCGTGCGTGCGGGTAACCGAACTCGATGTGCCGGTGCACGAAATCGCAGATCGCCTGCACGCGCGCCCAGCCGGTCGGGCCCGAGCCGAACCGCTGCCACGCGATCTCGGAGAGCAGGTCGGTCTCGCAATAGCGGCTGCCGAGCAGGTAGACCAGCGTCGACTCGGGAAGTTGCTCGACCGGCGTCTGCATGGCCCCGGGAGCCACGACATCGGGCACGCCGCTGTCGTTGACCAGCGCATCGGTGCTGAGGACGAAGCGACCCTGCGGCGCGACGATGCGGCTGCACCAGTTGCCGAACAGATCGCGGTAGGCGGTGACCGGCACCGCCGGGGTCGTCACCAGATGGTCGGGCCGCACCAGATCGGACGCCCGCGAATAGTGGATGCTCAGTGCCAGGATCATCGGCGTCGGCTGAGCGCATTGATAGACCATTTCGAAACCAACGCGGATTTGCATGTTTGCTCTTGTTGCGACGGGGTTGAGTCACTTCACTCCCGCAAGCGCCGTGCCAGACGCACCGCACGCAATCCGCGTTTGCAGCGACGGGTGCACGCGCATGCCATCAGCAATCCAATGTCGGCGGGTACGAATGCGGCAGTCTGTGCGCTGGCGTACAAAGCGCTGCACCGCGCCTGCCCGCGGACGCGGGACGCCGGCGCGAGTCAGCCCGGTGGCGCCTGGTTGCGCTCACCCAGGTCGAGCAACGCCAGCAGGAAGCGCGGGCCGGCGGGGTCGGCGCTGGCGGCGGCAAACACGCGAAACGGCGCACCGTCGCGCTTCGCCAGTTCCAGCGTGCAGGGCTGCACGGCCAGGCCGTCGGCGACACGCGTCAGCAGGGTGTGCAGCGCATCGCCGCCGCTCGGCGTGAGGAAGCCGGCCAGTGGCTGCCCGAGCAGCGCTTCGGGTTCGCCGCCGAGCAGGCGCGCGCCGGTCAGGTTGAGTTCGACGAGCGCCGTGTTGCGCTCGACCGTGAACAGGCCCACCGGCGCGCTGTCGTAAAGCTGGTTGCTGCGCGCCAGCGCCGCCTCGACCTCGGCGCGCGAACTGCGCAGCTCGTCTTCCTGCAGGTCGAGTTCGACCTGGTGCACCTGCAATTCATGCATCAGTGCCAGCGCGTCTGGCGCGGTGGCCGGCGACAAAGCCATCTCGTGCAGAACACTCAGCGCCGCCAGAGCATTCACCCGCGTGCCTTCGCCGCCGCCGGGTCGGCTCAATCGCTCGACAGCGCGCGAACGCAACTCCGCTCGGGTTCCCGGATCCTTGGCTTGCTTGGACATGCAAAAAATTCCTTGTTGCCGCGGCCACGCCGGCCAGTTTCGACTCTACGCCTTGCGCAGGCGCGACTCGAGTTCTTTCGCCGCGGTGATGTCGACGAACGTGATCACCACGCCCTGGATCACGTTGGCCAGCGTGCGGTACGGCATGATGCGCACCGAAAACCAGCGCCCGTCGGTCGCGGCGATCTCTTTCTGGCAGTACGCCAGCGTGCGCAGCGTCTCCTTCACGTCGGCGAGCAACTCCGGGTAGGTCAGCGTGCTGGCCAGGTCGCTGAGCGGCCGGCCGATGTCGCTCTCGCGCAACTGGATGATGCCCGCGATCTGCTCGGTGAAGCGCCGCACGTTCAGCTGATTGTCGAGGAACAGCGTCGCGATGTCGGTGCTGTTGAGCAGGTTCTGCATGTCGGCCTGCGCCAGCGCAAGGTCTTCGAGCTTGGACTGCAGTTCGCTGTTGATCGTCTGCAGTTCCTCGTTCATCGACTGCGCTTCTTCCTTCGTCGTGGTCAGCTCCTCGTTGGTCGACTGCAACTCCTCGTTGGCCGACTGCAGTTCTTCGTTGGTCGATTGCAGTTCCTCGTTCGAGGCCTGGCGTTCCTCTTCGGAGGCGCGCATCTCCTCGCGCAGCGCCTGGATCTCGGCCTGCGCGCGCACGATCTCGTCGGCCAGCGCCGGGTCGGGCGCACCGGCGGGCCGCCGGCGCCGCGCCTTGGCCGCCGGCACCGGCGCCAACGTCGCGAAAGACGATCATCACCATGCCCTCGAGCGCCTTGGGCTCGCGAACCGCCTGCACCGTCACGTCGACCGCATGCAACGCATCGCCATCGATGTGCAGGCCGTGCAGCGCGACGGCCTCGCCCTCCTGAACGGCGCGTCGCAACGCGACCGCGAGCTGGGTGCGAATGCCCGGGCGCGCCATCACGTGGATGTTCCAGTTCGCCTTGCCCGCCGCGGGCTCCAGGTACCTGCCGGTGTGCCCGCTGATGTAGACGATGTCGCCCTGCTCGTTGACCAGCACCGCCGGCGGCGAATACACCTGCAGCAGCAACTGGTCGGCGAGCGACTGCAGGTTGGCGGGTTGAGCGGTCGTCTGCGGCACGTTCGACTCCTGCGCTGGCGCGCGCGATGGCGAGCGGCGCTGGATGGGAAAGTCCACCGCCGCCGCAGTCCGCCGCATTGTCGCTGCGCCGATAGAGCCTCGATTTCGCGCTCAGCGGCACGAACAGCGAGCGCGCACTGCCGACCGTTTCGGATGCGCCCAGCATCAGCACGCCGCCGGGGCGCAGGCTGTATTGAAACAACGGCACCAGGCGGCGCTGCAGCGGGGCGTTGAAGTAGATCAGCAGGTTGCGGCACGACAGCAGGTCGAGCTTGGTGAACGGCGGGTCGAGGATGACGTCGTGCTGGGCGAACAGCACCATCTCGCGGATCGCCTTGCCGACCTGGAAACCATCGCCCTGCGCGCTGAAGAAGCGCGCCAGCCGCTCGGGCGCCATGTCGGCGACGCTCTTCGCGGCGTAGTGGCCTTTGCGGGCGAAAACAATCGCGTCCGCGCTCAGGTCGGTGGCAAAGATCTTCAGCGTGTGGCCGGCGCGCTCGGGCAGCGCCTCGAGCGCTTCCTGGAACACGATCGCGAGCGAATACGCCTCTTCACCGGTCGAACAGCCGACCACCCAGGCGCGCAGCGGGCCGGCCTCGACGCTGCGCGCGAGCAACGCGGGCATCACCGTGTCGTGCAGTTCCTGCCACACCGCCGGGTCGCGGAAGAAGCTGGTGACGCCGATCAGCATCTCGTTGAACAGCAGGTCGAGCTCCTGCGGGTTGCGGCGCAGGAAGGCTTCGTAGGCGGCCAGCGTGTCCAGGCGGTGCACCGCCAGACGCCGCTCGATGCGGCGCAGCAGCGTGCTGGGCTTGTACAGCGACAGGTCGTGTTTGCTGCGCTCGCGCAGCAAAGCCAGGATGGCACTGAGGGCCTGCTCTGCGGGTACGTCCGGCGCCGCCGGCAACGCCGCCGGCGCAGTCGGGCGCGGCGCCGCAACGTGCAGGATGCGCTGCGGCAGTTCGGCCACCGGCGCGACGATGTCCACACACCCCGCCGCGATGGCCGCCTTGGGCATCGCGTCGAACTGCGCCGTGTCGGGCTGCTGCGCCAGCGTCAGGCCGCCCTGCGATTTGATGGCCAGCAGGCCCAGCGTGCCGTCCGAACCCATGCCCGACAGCACCACGCCGACCGCCCGATCGCCCTGCGCACGCGCGAGCGACGAGAACAGCACGTCGATCGGCAGCCGCAGGCCGCGCGGCTGCATCGGAACGGCGACGTGCAGCATGCCCAGCGCGACGCTGAGTTCGCTGTTCGGCGGGATCACATAGACGATGTCGGCCTGCACGCGCATCGCCTCGGTGGCCTCGCGCACCGGCATCGTGGTCGCGCGCTGCAGCAGTTCGGCCAGCATCGCCTTGTGCGTCGGGTCCAGGTGCTGCACGACGACGTACGCCAGCCCGCTGGCCGGCGGCACCTGGGCGAAGAACTGCTGCAGCGCGTCCAGCCCGCCGGCGGACGCGCCCAGCCCGACGATGCGCGGCGTGGCCGGTTTGTCGGTGGCCGCTGAGTCGGCGGGACCGGCGGGGTCGGCGGGCAGAGCGTTCGGCATGCCGGAGTATGCGCGGCGCGCGCCGCCGCGCCGCTCAGACCGCTTCGGTGGTGAAGGGCTGCGGCGGCGCTTCGAGCTCACCCGAGCCGATGCGTTCGTATTCGGAGATCACCTGCGCGCCCAGCAACAGCAGCGTCGCGGCCACCTCCAGGCTGAGCAGCACGACGATCGCCGAGGTGAGCGAACCGTAGACGGTGCCGATCTGCGACAGCGTCGCGAAATACCACACCAGCACGTGGCGCGAGATCTCCCACAGCAAGGCCGCGCTGATGGCGCCCAGCAGCGCGTGCTGCAGCGACAGCCGGCCCACCGGCATCACGAGGTAGACCGACGTGAGCACGACCACTTCGCCGGCCAGGCCGAGCAGGTAGAGCAGCAGCCCGGAGAAGCCGCGCAGCGACCAGCTGCGCCCGAGCAACTCTACCCGCTCCTGTCCGATCGCCTGCAGGCTGCCCGCCACCAGCGTCACCAGCAACAGCCCGAGGCCGAGGGCGAGGATGTAGACGTAGGGAATCAGCACCGAGATGAAAACGCGCCGCCGCCGCTTCACGACGCGATGGTGGAAGATCACCGCGAACGCGTTCTCGAGCACGGTGAACGCGAGCGAACTGAAGAACAGCATGGTGGCCAAGCAGCACCCAGCCGATCACGTCGCTGTGCGCCAGGAAGTTCGCCAGTTCCGCGACGATCGCCTTCGATTGGCCCGGCACCAGCCACTCGAGGTAGCGGCCCAGCGTGCGCAGCAACTCGCCCGGCTCGATGACGTGCGACAGCGCGATCACGGTGAGGATCAGCAGCGGCACGATCGACAGCAGCGCGTAGTACGCCACCGCGCCGGCCAGCAACAGGCCCTGGTTGGCGCGGAAAGCCCTCAGCGTGCGCCAAGCGAACGCCGCAGGGTCCTTCAGGACCGTTGCGGCTTGATGGCCGATGATCTGCATGGGCGCAGCTTAACGTGCGTTGCGCCGGGCAACAGCACGGTCGCGCCTCGGCGTTTGATCAAGGCGCAAGCGCCGCTCGCTTGCCGAGCGCGCCTAGCGGTCAGTTCCTGGGCTTGCGGTTCTCTGTGTCGCGTTCCTGCTTGTCGCGTTCCTGCTTGTCACGTTCCTGTTTGTCGCGCTCCGCCTTGTCGGGTTCGCCACGCTTGTCATCCGGCTGGCTCGCCGCAGGCATGGGCGCCCGAGCGCGCGATGCCGACCTTGGCGCTGGTTCTGGCGGCGCAGGCTTGGCCACAGCCGAGGGCGGACGCGGTTCCGCCTGCTTTGCAGCCGGGGCCGGCTTGGGTTGTTCGCGCTGCCCGGGCTCGCGCTGCCTTGATTGTTCGCGCTGCACGGGTTGCTCACGCTGGGCAGGTGGGCGCGCCACCGGTCCGCCTTGTGACGCTGCCGGCGCAGGTGGGACGGGCTGCGCGCGCTGTTCTGGCGTCCGGCGCTGCCCGGACGCTCCGGGCTGCTGGGACTGCCCGCGCTGTTCCGGCGATCCACGCTGCTCCGGCGGCTGCTTCGTCGGCGCCGGCGGCGGCGCACGCAGGGCCCGCGGTGCTTCTCTGGCCGGTGCAACCACCATGACGGCGGGCGCGGGCGCCGCGGTTGCAGGTTTCAATTCCTTGCGTGCGGCGTCGTCGAGCGGTTTGCCCGGCCTCGCCGTGAGTTGCGGTTGTTGGGCTGCGAAGCCGGCATGTGGCGTCGGGGGGGCGGTACGGGCGAGGACGGGCCGATCAAACACGCGAGCGGGCGGCTTGTCGCGCTCGGCCGCGGCACCACGCACGCTATGCTGCGTCGGGGCGACGGCAGGAGCGGCCTCCCCGGGCCGATTGGCGATCGTGTCCTGATCGATGCGCACGGCGGTCCGGGAGACCGGTTGCGCCTGCACGAACGCCGTCGTCGGGATGGCAACGACGGCCCCCGGCACGCGCCGGTTGGCGTAGATGATGTTCGTCACGTTCGTGGTGTTGTAGGTGTTGTTGATGACGGTGTTGTTGATGACGGTGTTGCTGCGGTTGACGTTTTCGAAATAGCCGCGGCTCACTGGATAGGACGGGCGATAGACCTCGCGCGGGCCGAGCGGGAACCACGCGACACCACCGACATTGCCGCTGGAAATCGTCAACTGGAAGTTCGCGCCGCCGATGAACACCACCAGGGCCGGGGCGTAGTAGGCCAGCGTGCGCACCGGGCCGGGCACCCAGCCCCACGCTCCACCCAGGTTCGCCCAGCGGCCGTAGTGGGAAACGGCGAAGCCCCACGACGCGTCGTCCACCCAGGTCCAACCCCAGGGGTCGATCCAGGCCCAGTGGCCGTCGCGGTAAGGTGCCCAGCCGACGCTCACGCGGGACGGAAACCAGACGTTGCCGTACGTCGGGTCGGCGCGCCACGTGCCGTTCGCATCGAGGTCTTGATAACCCACCACGTCGGGCGACACATAGCGGGCCGAAACCGAGGTGTCGAAAGCGCGATCGCGGTCGCGCGACCATCGATCGAATTCATCGAGTGGCGGCGCGCCCACAGGTTGGTACTCACGCAAATCGGTTCCG
This sequence comes from uncultured Alphaproteobacteria bacterium, assembly GCA_963738635.1. Taxonomy (GTDB): domain Bacteria; phylum Pseudomonadota; class Alphaproteobacteria; order Rhodobacterales; family Rhodobacteraceae; genus JAOADN01. Next base: position 12,263 of record CAVTXE010000001.1, read on the forward strand.
GTGAAGCGATAGGGCTGGCGCGCATCGATGACATACGCAGCGCCGTCGCCGTACGCCTCACCCCCGCCGCTGCGCACGAAGATCGTCGTCGAATCGCGGTCGGGATCGACCTCGATGCGGTATTCACCGGGCGCCTGAAGCGCAAAGGCGAGATTCGGTGTGTCGACTTCGAACACCTGGCCGGGCGCGATACGACGCAGCCGCACGTTCAGGCGGCCCTGGGTCAGCTGCAGCTGGGTGACCTGGTCGTCGAAATTGAGAATCGAGACACCGGTACCTTCGTTCAGGCGAAGCGTGGCTGCGCCGATCTGTATTTCGGCCCGTGCCCGCGGTTCCGCCCACAGTCGGTCACCGGTGGTCAGCGGCCGATTGGCCGTGGCCTGAACCCAATCGCTCTCGCCGGCGGGTGAAAAGCTGACCGCGCCACTCATGTAACCCAGACGCGCGACGCGTGACGGCGGATCCGCGCTCGCCGAAGCGCTGAAGCCCAGCAAAATCACTCCCGCGGCGAAGGCGAATGCCCGCCAGCGGAGAGCCTGCAAGCGCATGACGATTCCTCGCAAAAGAAGCGCTCCGTTCCCGGGGCCCGATGAAGCCCTCGGCAACAATGCGGCTAGCTGCTCCGCCCTCCCAAGACCAGCAGCAAGCCGCCGAGCACGATCGCGCCGACGCCGGCCCACACCGGAACGTTGACCGTCTCCTTGTCCTTGACCGACAGCTCGATCGGTCCGAGCTTGGCCTTGTGGGTTTCCTTGGTGTAGCTGAAACTGCCATACGCCAAACCCAGGAAACCGGCCACGATCAGCGCGATGGCCGCCATCTTGATTGCATTCATGTCGTCTCCTTGTGTGAAATGAAGGGCCTCGCCATGCCACCGCGTCGAACCATCCCAGCGTCGCTAGATTCGGCGACCTTGAATGACACGAATGAGGATGACCACGACCGCGATCACCAGCAGGCCATGAATGAGCCCGCCCATGGTGGTCGATGTCACCAGCCCCAACAGCCACAGAATCACCAGCACAACTGCAATGGTCTCGAGCATTTGTCTCTCCTTTTTGATGTGAACTCGCAAGCCGCCAATCGAACCGACCGCTGACGCGCCCGGAACTCCCTGTCCCGGTATCGCCTCAACGTTCGCGAATCGATTCCGGCTCTACTTCTTGACGAACCAGGAATCGGTCGCCTTGCGTTCCCATTCGGCGAGCTGCCGTTCAGCCTCGTCCTTGGCCACGCCGTAGCGCTCCTGGATCTTGCCGGCGAGATGCTCGCGTCGGCCGGCGACGACGTCGAGGTCGTCGTCGGTCAGCTTGCCCCATTGCTCCTTGGCCTGGCCGGTGACTTGTTTCCAGTTGCCTTGAATTCGGTCCCAGTTCATGTGAATCTCCTTCAGTTGTGAATTGAAAAATCAGGCGCGCGAAACATCACGACGGCTCAAGGCCGAACCGCGATCTCGTTCTTCACCGACTTCACGCCGTTGACCTTGCGCGCGATGCTCTCGGCGGTTTCCCGCTCGGTCGAGTTCTTCGCGAAGCCCGACAGCATGACGGTGCCGTTGAGTGTTTCGACGCGGATGCTGGACGCATCGACGTCCTTGTTCTCAACGAAGCGGCTCTTGACCTGCGTCGTGATGGTGGTGTCATCGACATAGGCGCCGACGGTTTCCTGGCCGCGCGTGACGGCACAGCCGGTGGCGGTGATGAGGGCGAAGGCCGCAACGGTGGCGGCGAGGGTGGTGCGAACGAACATGGTGGTACTCCTTGTGAGGTGGATGAAATGTCCAACTCGATCATCGCGATCTGGCCGCGGGCGTATGTGCGTTGGCGTACATAGGGCGACGAGTCCGTTGACGCAACGCAACGTTGGCTCTTGGTCAGGTCACCAAAGGGACCTGGATGAGGGCCGGCCGCAGCTCACGATGGCTTGCGATGAAGTGCGCGCACTCTCTTGTCCATGGCCCGGAACTGCGGCGCCAACGCTCGCCCTCGCGCAACCGCACCTGAACAGCGCGCATGGGATTGATGGAGGCACTGCGGCACCGCCACTCACAACGCGAATTCGCCACTGCGCGGCCTTGCCAAAGCAGGTATGGCTCGCGCTCTGGGTGAGGGACTCTGCAGCTGCCGCCATCGCGAAGGCAGACAGTCACGGCTCCAGCACACGCCGGATGGCCAAGTTGACGCTCTCGGTGGCCTGGGCCAGCAGGTCGGGCGATCGTCCGACGAGCAGTTCAACGGCCGCACTGGCCATGGCCCGAAGGTTGTCAATCTGCTGCGGTGCGAGGCGCCTGGGTTGCAGGTCATATGCGCACAGCGTGCCCATCGTGTGGCCCCGCACCACAAGCCTTGCGGCTGCGTAGAAGCGAACTTGCGGCGCACCCATCACGAGCGGGTGGCCAGAAAATCGCTCATCCAGCAACGTGTCCTCGACGACGATCACGTCCCCGGGGAAGCTGAAGAATGATTCACAGAACGACGTGGCCACGGGCATTTGCGTTTGCGTCAACCCGACCCGGGACTTGAACCAGTCTCGCTGCTCGTCAAGGATGTTGATCATGGCGATCGGCACGGGCAGCGCCGTGGCCAGCAGATGAGTCAAGTCATCAAAGGCACGCTGCGGCGACGAATCGAGGATTCCGATCCGACGCAACTCTGCAATCCGCGAAGGGTCATCTCGCATCACCATCACCTCGGTTTTCGTGGCATGCGCTCTGACGCACGCTCAGCTTGTGCGTTGAGCCAAACCTGCGGACATTGGTGCAGGTTCGAATCTCGGTCTGTGCGGTGAACCACATTGAATGATGTGCACCCACTTTCGCAACGACGCCTGGCCGCGATCTCAAAGACATGGCGTTTCACCGAAATTGCACTTCACGTGGTTCGACCTCTCCGCGCCCAAGCGATGCGCTCCAGCTCTGCTTCGTGGCCTCGGAATACGGCAGCGCAATCCACTGGCTACCCAACGCTGTCGCCTCTTGATGCGCTTGTCGGGCTTGTTCAGCACATGGCCGCGAGCATGATCGGTGGCGGTGCTGGTTTGTCGTGTGGCGGTGGACGCCGCAAGGCACCCCGCCACGGGGGCTCAGTTCCGGTCCGCGCGGGGGGCGCGCTCGCCCGACGTCGGGGCTTGATCGATCGCTGGCTCGGCGCTCGTGCCACTCGCTCTGTCACGGGTCGCGGGCAGCGTTCGACGCTGCGACCCGGCGGCCCTCATGGCGTCGTGCAGCGAGGTCGACGGCGGCGTCGGCACGACGGACGGCGGCCGCTCCGGTGGTGCTGCACCGTTCCCAGCGGACTGTGCATAGACGGTGCCCAGGGCGCCGGCACCGGCCACCGTGGCCGCTGCGGCGATGAAGGCACGGGTTCGCTTCATGGCATCAGCGAAAGAAGAAATACGCGACGACGAGAACAATGGCCGGTACGCCAAGAATCCACCCACGAAGTATTTGCCCATGATGATCTCCGGCTGTGAATGAGTGAAGGTGGTTCAAGCCTAGACCCTCCACCGCCAGGGTTCAGCCGGTCAACGCCGCGATCCGCGGTAGGACACGACCCTCGGCATCAACTTGCGCAATCGCTTTGACGCGTTAGATCGGCCTTGAGTGAGAAACTCATGGGCCCCGGCGCCATGTCGTTTGCAGCAGCCGATGTGGCCATGCGCACCGAAGCGGAGATTCGCTACACGCCGAGCTATGTGGGCGTCTTCCGACAGGCGAATGCTCGCCCGTCCGGCAGCCTTCCCTGCGGAACCGCCGCAAGATCACCCATGGCCACATCGGTCGTGATTCACAGGAGTGCCGCATGGACAAGTCCGATCCACCCACATCGTTCGGGATCTTCAAGCCGGTGGGCCACACGCTCGTGGCGTTTCGCACCGATGAAGACCTGCAGGTGGCGGTGCTTTCCTTGCTCGAGCAGGGCTTCGCGCCCGCCACCATGGTGACCTACACCGCGCGGGAAATGAAGGCCCAGGTCGACGCCGAACTGCAGACGGCCAGTTCGCTGGCATCGTTCGGCTATGAATTGAATCTGATCCACGAACATCGGGCACTCGCCGACATAGGGTGCAGTTTCCTGGTGGTGCAGGCCCCGGACGACGACCAGGCCGAACGCGTCGCCGTGGTGGCGCGCAAGCTGAAGGCCGCTGCGGCGCAGCGCTATGGCAGTTTCATCATCGAAGACCTGAGTGAACTGACACCCGAAGACACACCCGTCTATGAATCGTTCGCCCGCGACGCCGAGTTCAACGCGCTGCGGGAAAAGCGCCGATGAACCTTGAAGGCGGGCCGGCCGGTGACCGGGAGCGCGACGCCCAGCCGGGCGTCCATCACCCCCGAGCGATATGTCCGACCGCGTTCGCGCTCGCCTTCACGCGGCTGCTGCGCTGGTGCGCCGACACCTTTTTCGCCAGGCGCTATGGCCACCGCGCGATCGTCCTCGAGACCGTGGCCGCGGTGCCCGGCATGGTCGGCGCGACGGTCATGCACCTGCAGTGCCTGCGCCGCATGGTCGACGACGACGGCTGGATCCGCACGCTGCTGGAAGAGGCCGAAAACGAACGCATGCACCTGATGACCTTCATCGAAATCGCCAGGCCGACCGGCTTCGAGCGGCTCGTGATTCTGTTCGCGCAGTGGCTGTTCTACGTCGGCTACTTCCTGCTCTACCTGGTTTCGCAGCGCACAGCGCACCGCGTCGTCGGTTACTTCGAGGAGGAGGCGGTGCTGAGCTACACGCTGTACCTCGCCGAGCTCGACGCGGGGCGCTCGCCCAACGTCGCGGCGCCTGCGATCGCGAAGCACTACTGGAAGCTCGCGCCAGACGCCACGCGTCCCGAGAACGGCGTGGCGGTTCCTGTCCCGCGTTCTGATCTCGTCCGCCACGCCGCGACAGTCCCTGATCCGTGCCACACGTCAGCCGGTGCTATGGCGTTGCGCTGAAAAGTGCGGCATGCTACGGCGAGGCGCTGCACCGCGGCGCAGGTCGACAAAGGTATTGCCATGAAGATCAGCGGCCTTCTCCTGGCGGCCATGTTCGCATTTGTACTCTCGTCAGCCGTGGCGCAGTCGAGCGTTCCTGCGTCGAACACGGGCGCCTCGGCGCCGCGCCCCGCCAAACCCCCGCCGCGGCGCTTGACACCTGCTGAAATGCGCGACAGCGCCTCTTCGCCGGCCGACGAACCGCCCGCAGGCGCGGTGACCCCGCAGATCATCATTCCGCTCGGCAAGAAACCAGCACCGCCGTTGAAGCCCTACTCGCGCGCGGCACGCCGGGACGCACCTGCGACGCCGGGCGGCATCGACGACGCCGCGGCGCGCTGTGAAGCCCAGGCCAGCGAAGCAGCGCGCGCCGAGTGTCGCGACAAGCTCACCCGCGCCGGCCGCAAGCCCTGAGCCAGTCAGCTGGGTGAACTCAGGCTCAGGATTAGGCCTGAGCCGTCACTTGCGGCGATCCTGGCCGCGATCGTCGCCTTTCCCGCGGTCGTCACCCCTGTCATGGTCTTTGTCCTGGCCCTTGCCGCGCCCGCGGTCCTGCGCTGGCTTGTTCTGCCCTCGCTGCACCGGCGCGCGCTGCAGGCCCTGCTCCTGATAGTGCTGGCGCACGACGGCGTCGCGCGGCTGGTAGCGGTAGTTGCGGTTGTGAAGATCGTGCTGTTGCGCATCGACGCGCGGATAACGATCGCCTGAATACTGCCGCTGGTAGACCGGCCGCGGCGCCGCCTGCGGGGCCACGCTGCGGTCCCAACGGTCCCAGCCGCGGCGTCGCTGCTCCCAGTCACGGCCCCAATGTTCGCCCCAGCGCGGCGGCGCCTCGGATCGCCAGCCGCGGAAGTAGGCCGGCGGATCGCGGTAATAACGCACCGGAATGCGCAGCACATACAGCGGCACCGCTTCGGGCCCGACCTGCCCCCACGGCCCGTTGTACCAGGAACTCGCATACCAGTTGTCCGCCTGGTAGACCCAGTACAGGCCGTCGTAGAAGAAGTAGTTCGACGGCAGCCCCGGCGCGTAGTAGACGGGGTAGTTCGGCACCTGCACGAGTCGCGGATAGACCGGCACATTGATGCCGATGCTGACATTGGGCAGCCCGATGCCGATGCTGACCTGCCCGACGGCCGCCGTCATCGGCCCCATCCATGAGCCCATCACCAGGCTGAAGACAACAATCGCCTTGCGCATTTCCGTGCTCCGGTTCGACCGCGCCGTGGGTGCCGTCAGCGCCAGGCGACGCCGATTGCGTCGCCCGACCTGCCGCCCTGCAGCCCCGATCTGCCTGCAGGGTAATCGTCCGCAGGCGCGCCTTCTGTGCGCTGGAGTACACAGCGCGCCATGTCTGGCGCAGGCGCCGGCGTGGGGTGTCGACGTGGGGTGTCGACGATGTGCATGGGCGGGCCGGAGCTTCCGTCTCGGGGTCAACCCGCTTGCACCACCGGTGCCCGGCTGCCATCGTGCAGCAACACACGATACGCGGCTCGCGTGGTCAGCCGCCCCTCAAGAAGCGCACGCCGACGACGAAGAAGCCGCCACAAGGAATCATCTCGTGTGGAAATCCCTTCTCGGGTTCGTTGCGGCGGCGTTGACCACATCGGTTGGCCAGGCGTCTGAACTGACCGCGATCGAAAAACGCTGGTTGACGGGCGCCTGGCCCGTCGTCGCGTACGCTCGCGAGGCCGGGTTTCCGCTCGACATCGTCGTGCAGCCGCAGGCGGCGGCCGGCGCCGCCCCACTGGCGCTGGCTTTCGTCGATGGGCGCTGCAAGCTCGTGCTGACGATGCGCGGCAATCCGGAAGCGCAGGCGACACTCGATCGCATCGAGCCCGACCTGATCGACGCGACGCTGGAACTGATGGCCGCGCATGAACTCGGCCACTGCAGGCGTTACCTGGACGGCGCCTGGCTCGACGGGCCCGCCGGGTTCGCGGCGCGCGTACCCGACGCCCTCGGCCCCGAACTGCGCGCCGCCTACCTGAGCATGATGGCGGTGCGCCGCGAGGAAGGCTACGGCGACCTGGTCGGCCTGGCGTGGACGCAACAGCGCCACCCGCGCCAGTACGCCAGGCTGCATGCCTGGCTGAGCGCCGAACGCGCCAGAGACCGGATTCCCGGCAGCCACCACGACACGCTGGCCTGGGTGCGGTTGGCGCGCGATGGGCTGGCGCCGGCCGGCACTTCGATCTTCACGCGCGCGCACGCGCTGTGGGCCGCCGGCCTGGCGTCGGACGACTAGACATCATGGTCGCCGCGCCAGGACAGACGGCCGGTCTCCAACATCGTAGGTTGCGCGCCAAGGCGTGTAGAGCTACATGCTGTGACTTGCGTCGTCAGCAACAAGGAGACCGACCATGGAAGAGCGTACCAAGTTTCATGTGGGCCTGGATGTCCACAAGGACAGCATCAGCGTGGCAGCGGCCGAGCCGGGCCGAGCACCGGGGCGATCGATTGGCAAGGTCACGCACGACGTGAACAAGCTCTTGAAGGTGTTGGCCAAGATCGGCCCAACCGAGCAACTGCACATCGTGTACGAGGCGGGCCCGACGGGCTTCGGTCTGCAGCGCGCCCTGAGTGCCAAGGGCTACGTGTGCGAGATCATTGCACCGTCGCAGATCCCGCGGCGCCCAGGCGATCGAGTCAAGACAGACGGGCGTGACAGCGTGCAGTTGGCCGAGTGCTCGCGCGCAGGACAGTTGAGCGCCGTGTGGATCCCCGATCCGGACGACGAAGCGATCCGTGACCTGTCGCGGGCGCGCGAAGACGCGGTGAACAGCCGCGTCCAGACCCGTCATCAGCTCAAGGGCTTCTTGCTGCGCCACGATGTGCGCTACAAGGGCAAGACGGCGTGGTGCGGTGCCTACTACCGCTGGCTGGCGACGCTGAACTTCGGCGCCGGTGCCGCCCAGACGGCGTTCACCGAATACTGGCAAGCCGTGAAGGCAGCAGACGATCGCGTCGATCGGCTGACGAAGGCGCTGCAGGCATCGATCACGGGCTGGCGCTTTGAGTCGGTGGTCGGCGCGCTGCAGGCGCTGCGTGGCGTAGCGGCCATCACAGCGATCGGCTTGGTTGCCGAGATCGGAGACCTCGGGCGCTTTGCGCATCCGCGCAAGCTCATGGGCTATCTCGGACTGGTTCCGTCCGAGCATTCCAGCGGTGAGCGCACGAGCCGCGGCAGCATCACCAAGACGGGAAACGCGCATGCACGACGGTTGTTGACTGAGGCGGCCTGGAACTACCGGTTCAAGGCGCGCATCGGCAAGGAGGCGCAGATTCGACAGCAGGAGTTGTCCGAACCGATACGAATGATGGCCTGGAAGGCGCAACTGCGGCTGACTCAGCGGTTTGCCGCATTGAATGCGCGCGGATTGCAAGCCAACAAGGCCTGCGTGGCGATCGCACGGGAACTGGCCGGCTTTATCTGGGCCATCGGCATGCAGGCGCAGCGCGAGAACGTCAAGTCAACTTGAAGGAACGAAGAAACCCGGATCGATCTGGCGATGCGGTACGAGCAACGATAGGGCAACCCTCGACGCTCCTACAAGGGCACCGCAAGGCAGATCCCCGACTCTAGAGCGAGGCAGGCCCGCGACGAATCGATGAAGTGCAGGTAACCAATCCGCGGATATGAGTCTGATTCATCGTCGCTGCAACGCTCGTGTCGCATCACCTGATCGATCACACTTCACACCAAATCCAATGCGCCAACAAGCAAAAGAACATTGACAGCGGCGACCATATGAGGAGCCTGCGGGCTTTGGGCCGGGCCCGCGCCGCGCCTACGGCGAGTCGTGGGGCCGGGTCGTCGTGTAGATGTGCCAGACGGCGATGAACATCGCCGCGATCGCGGGGCCGAGAACGAAACCGTTGATGCCGAACACCGCCATGCCACCGAGCGTGGTGATCATCACCACATAGTCGGGCATGCGCGTGTCCTTGCCCACCAGCACCGGCCGCAGCACGTTGTCGACCAAGCCGATCACGAGCACGCCGTAGGCGACCAGCGCCGCTGCCCTGCCAGAGTTCGCCGGTGACGAAGAAGTAGATCGCCACCGGCAGCCACACCAGACTCGCGCCGACCGCCGGCAGCAGCGACAGGAAGGCCATCAGCACCGCCCACAGCAGCGCGCCGTTGACGTCGAGGAACCAGAACGCGAGCCCGCCCAGCGCCCCCTGCAACACCGCCACCAGCAGGTTGCCTTTCACGGTGGCGCGGATCACGGTGGCGAACTTGCCGAGCAACTCGCGCTTGTGCGCGGGCGCCAGCGGTATCGCGCGCTGCACGCTGCGCGTCACCGACTCGCCGTCGCGAATCAGGAAGAACGCCAGGTACAGCGTGATGAACAGGCCGGCAATGAACTCGAAGGTGTTCTGGCCGATGCTGAGGGCCTGTTTTGCGATGAACTGGCTGCCCTGCGCCAAACCGGCCGCCAGGCGCCGCTGCAGGGTATCGAAATTGGCCAGCCCGAAACGGTCGAGCAGGCTCAACGCCCACTCGGGCAGCGCGGCGAACACGCCCTTGAAATAAAGCGCCGGATTCCACTCGCCCGACTGGGTGCGTTCGTAGACCGCCGACGCTTCGCGCGCCAGCGAGGCGGTGACCAGCGCGAGCGGCAGGATCACGATGACGACCACGATCAGCAAGGTCACCAGCGCCGCCACGGTGCGCCGCTGCTTCAGCGGACGCAACAGCCGATGGTACAGGGGCGAGAACAGCAACGCGATGATGGCACCCCACAGGATCGTGCCGTACAACGGCAGCAGTATCCAGCCCAGCGCGAGCGAGACGGCGACCAGCAACAGCAGCAGCGCCCGGTTCTCCAGATAGGTGTGCGGGTGGGGTTCGGGGCGGTTCATCGGGGTTCCAGGGGCGGCCGGCAGCGGCACGACGATCGTATCGGCGAAGCGTCCGGCACGCGCAGCCCGCGAACAGCACACACGCCATGCCTTGAAGGGGTCCATGCGCCGCGCGCCGCGCGCACCGCGTGTCGGCGCCGTCCGACACGAAGGCGCGGCACGGCCTGATGGTGGGCGCCAGGCCGCGGCCCTAGTCTCTGTGCATGCCCGCCCTCGCCACCGCAGGCGCTCACCCGTCCTCGTGGCTGCGGCGACTGCCCGCCATTCCGGCGGGGCCCCTTCCACCAGGAGACATCATGACCCTTCCATCCCGCCACTCCAAGACACTGTTGGCCATCGCCATTGCCGCCCTCGCCCTGGGCGCGTGCAGCAAGGGCGACGATCGCACCGTCGGCCAGAATGTGGACGCGTCCGTCACTGCCGTTGAACGCGAGGCGGCCGAGTTGAAGGCCAGCGCGGCGGTTGCCGCGGCCAAGGCGAAACAGGCGGCCACCGAGGCCGTCAAGGACGTCAAGGAAGCCGCCGGCAAAATCAGCGACAAGGTCAGCAGCGGTGTCAGCGATGCCTCGATCATCACTTCGGTGAACGCCGAACTGGGCCGCGACGCCAAACTCGACCCGGGCAAGATCGACGTCGACGCGTCGCACGGCCGCGTCGCGCTGCGCGGCACCGCGCCGGATGCCGAGGCGGTGCAGCGTGCGCGCCAGATCGTGCTGACGGTCAAGGGCGTCACCGGCGTCGACAACTACCTGACGATCGCCGGCAAGTCGTGACCGGCGTCCCGACGAGCGTCTGGGTTCCCAGGTGAAAGCGCGCGAGATCGGGTTCCCGCCCGGCATGGCCGGCGGGCTGGCCGCGCTGCTGTGGCGGCTGCGGGTCTGGTGGGATGACCAGCCCGGCAGCGTGCGCACCTCCATCTGGGCCGGCAGTGCCGCGATGCTGGCCATCGTCGGCCTGTTGCTCATGTTCCACCAGACCGTGCGCGCATCGGTCGCGCAGGCTGAACTGCGGCGCGTGGCCATGCTCCATCAAGGCGATGCCGCAAGACGCTGCAATACCCTGCGTGGCCAGCGACTTCGCGACGCTTGCCTGCAACGGTTGAACACCGAGCCCGCCACACCTGTGCCTGCGCAGGCCCCCTGACGGCAAGCGCGTCACCGCCGTGGCGCAGACGCGCCGCTGAGCGGCCAACTCGGCGTTCGCGAAACCCCCGCTGCGGCGCAGCCCACGTTCCTCAGTTCACCAGCACCAGTTGGTTGTAGACGCCGAGCACGCCCGTCACCGAGCCAGCCAGCCGTTCGGCGCGAGCACGCGATTCGGCATCGGGCGCACTGCCGCGCAAGGCGGCATGGCCGGACTGCATCAGCACACGGATGTTCGACGCGTCCAGCCCAGTGTCCGCATCGAATCTGCGCTTGATGCCCGCGGCGATGGCGGCGTCGGTCACGGCGACCAGGCCGGCCAGCCGGGCGTCGACCCCCTGCTCAGCGCGCGCCACCAAAGCCGGCGACGCCTGGACGATGGCCGTCGCGCCCGGTCGGGGGTTGAAGGCGATCAGCGCCACGGCCGCGATGAGCGCGGCGCCGAGTCCGGCGTGGACCTGCCTGATCGAAATCTGCATGCCGTTCCCCCGGCGGGTGAGTGTCTGCGGGACCCGGGCGCGCTGTGCCGTCATCCCCGATGCGCCGGTGGCATCCCGCCTTGCCCGCCGCGCCTTCCTTGTAGGTGGGTCGCCGCGACGCGTCTGTGCGACGAACCACATAGGGGCAGCGCGTGGCAGCGCGGCGCGCAGAACCGCACACGCGGGTCGCGCCGGGATGGCCTCTCAGCCTCAGACAACCGTGCCGAACAATGCCCCGACGCCCGCGGTGATCGCCATCGCCAGCGCGCCCCAGAACGTGACGCGCCAGGCACCGACCAGCGCACGGGCACCACCGACCCGCGCCGCAACGGCGCCCAGCACGGCGAGGAACACCAGTGACGCCCCCGCCACCCAGGCCAACAGGCCGCGCTGCGGCGCCAGCGCGGCGACCGCCAGGGGCAACAGCGCGCCGACCGCGAAACTCGCCGCCGATGCCAACGCCGCCTGCACCGGCCGCGCACTGAGCGTCTCGGAAATGCCGAGTTCGTCTCGCGCATGGGCACCGAGCGCGTCGTGCTTCATCAGTTGTGCGGCCACCTGCTGTGCGAGCTCGGACTCGAGGCCCCGAGCAACATAGATGGCGGTCAGCTCGCGCCGTTCGGCGGCCGGGTCGGCGTCGAGCTCGGCGCGCTCGCGCGCCAGATCGGCGTTTTCGGTGTCCGCCTGCGAGTGGACCGAAACATACTCGCCCGCCGCCATCGACATGGCTCCCGCCACCAGCCCGGCAACGCCGGTCAGCAGGATGCTCGACGGGCTGGCGCTGGCTGCGGCAACGCCCACCACCAGGCTGGCGGTGGAAACGATGCCATCGTTGGCACCGAGCACGGCGGCGCGCAGCCAGCCGATGCGATCGGTGCGGTGTCGTTCGATGTGGCGGCGGAACAGGGGCACGGCGCAGTATCACCCGCGGCGTCGCCGGGGTTCTGCGATTGCGCAAGGTAAAACCGCGCCGGCCCGCCAAGGCCGGGCCGGCAACGCGGCGCGCCGATCATCGGCGATCGGCCGGGTCTCGGGCATGCGCCGCGCGCTGAACGATGCGTTGCGTCGCGCCGCAAACTGCGGTCAGAATGCCCTGACCGACATGGCCGCGACCGACCAGCTCGAAGACCCCAGCGTCACCAGCGCCGAAGACGTCGTGCGCGCGCTCGGCACTCATCTCGACAACGGCCTCACCGCTCAAGAGGCGGCCCGCCGGCTTGCGCAAGACGGCCCGAACCGGCTGCGCTCGGCCCCGCAGCGGCCCGGTTGGCGCCGCCTGCTGGCGCAGTTCGAAGATCCGCTCATCTACCTGCTGCTCGGCGCCACCGGCGTCGCGCTGCTGGCCTGGGCGTTCGAGGGTGCTCACGGCCTGCCGGTGGACGCGCTCGTGATCGCCGCGATCGTCGTCCTCAACGGCATCCTGGGTCATCTGCAGGAAGCGAAAGCGCAGGACGCGGTGGCCGCACTCGCACGCATGACGGCGGTGACCTCGGCGGTCGTGCGCGACGGCCAGACGCTGCGCATTCCCGACACCGAGCTGGTGCGCGGCGACCTGCTCGTGCTCGCCGAAGGTGACGCGGTCGGCGCGGATTCGCGCCTGGTGCGGGCGACATCGCTGCGCGTGCAGGAGGCGTCGCTGACCGGCGAGAGTGAAGCCGTGCTGAAGGACGCCGCCCCGCTGGCCGGGACCGCCGCCCTGGGCGACCGGCTCAACATGGTCTTCAAGGGCACGGCGGTCGCCCAGGGCAGCGGCCGCGCCGTCGTGACGGCCACCGGCATGGCCACCCAGATGGGTGCGATCGCGACCCTGCTCGACGCCACGCAGGCCAGTCCGACGCCGTTGCAGCGCGAGGTGGCACGCATCGGCCGCATGCTCGGCATCGCCGTCGTCGTGATTGCCGTCGTCGTGGTGGTGACCGTGCTGCTGCTCTCGGACATCCGCAGTGCCGGCGACGTGATCACGGTACTGCTGCTCGGGGTGTCGCTGGCGGTGGCGGCGGTGCCCGAAGGGCTGCCGGCGATCCTGTCGGTGGTGCTGGCGATGGGCGTGCAGCGCATGGCGCGGCGCAACGCGATCGTGAAGAATCTGGCGTCGGTGGAGACGCTCGGCTGCGCATCGGTGATCTGCTCCGACAAGACCGGCACGCTGACGCGTGCCGAGATGACGATCGAGCGCATCCTGACGCTCTCGGGCGGCACGCGCGTCACCGGCGTGGGCTACGCGCCCGAGGGCCGCATCGAACATGAAGGCGCGGCACTGGTCGCCGGGCCGCTGCACGCCGAACACACCGTTCTGCTCAGCGGCGGCAGCCTGGCCGGCAACGCCGACCTGCGCGAGTCGGCGGGAGGGGAGTGGCAGATCCAGGGCGACCCCACCGAGGCGGCCTTCCTGGTGGCCGAGCGCAAGCTCGGAGTCACCGAGCAGCGCGAGCGCCGATTCGAGCGCATCACCGAAATCCCGTTCACGTCGGAACGCAAGATGATGTCGAGCATCGAGCGCGACCACGAACAAGGCGACGCCGCCGTGCTGGTCACCAAGGGCGCCCCGGACGTGCTGCTCGAGCACTGCACGCGCGCCCGGGTCGGCATGGCGGTCGTGGCGCTCGACGCGACGCTGCGCGCGCGCATCCTCGCCGATGTCGACACGCTGACCGACGCCGCGTTCCGCACGCTGGCGGTGGCCTACCGCCCGCTCGCCGCGGGCGAAGACCACCAGGCTGCCGAGGCCCTCGAGCGCGACCTGATCTTCGTCGGCTCGGTGGGCATCATCGACCCGCCGCGCCCGCAGGCTGCGGCGGCGATCCGCGAAGCCCGCCGCGCGGGCATCCGCGTGATCATGATCACCGGCGACCACCCGCGCACCGCGGCGCGCATCGCAGCCGACCTCGGCATCGTCGGAGAGCGGCGCCGCCGCGTTGACGTGGCCGCGAACTCGACGCGCTAGACGCGCCGGGCTTCGCCGCCGCCGTGCGAACGACGGCGGTCTACGCGCGCGTGTCACCGGCGCACAAACTGCGCATCGTCGACGCGTTGCAGGCCGACGGCAATGTGGTCGCGATGACGGGCGATGGCGTGAACGACGCGCCGGCGCTGAAGTCGGCCGACATCGGCATTGCGATGGGGCTGACCGGGACCGAGGTCACGAAGGAGGCGGCCAAGATGATCCTCGCCGACGACAACTTCGCCACCATCGTCGAGGCGGTGCGCGAAGGGCGCATCATCTTCGACAACATCCGCAAGTTCCTGCGCTACCTGTTGTCGTCGAACATGGGCGAGGTGCTGACGGTCTTCCTCGGTGTGATCGGCGCGGGCGTGATCGGCCTTACCAGCATCCGGCGGCGCCCTGGTGCTGCCGCTGCTGGCGACGCAGATCCTGTGGATCAACCTGATCACCGATTCCGCACCGGCGCTGGCGATGGCCGTCGACCCTGCCAGCGGCGACGTGATGGCGCGCCCGCCGCGCCGCATCGACGAGCGCGTGATCGATGCCCGCATGTGGGCGGGCGTGATCCAGATCGGCCTGGTGATGGCCGTGGCCACACTGCTGACGATCGACCTCTACCTGCCCGGCGGGCTGATCGCAGGCACGCACGACCTGGACATGGCGCGCACCGCGGGTTTCACCGTACTCGTGTTCGCCCAGTTGTTCAACTGCCTCAACGCGCGCTCGGAGACCGCCAGCGCCTTCGTGCAGCTGTTCGTCAACCAATGGCTGTGGGGTGCGCTGGCGCTGGCATTGCTGTTGCAAGTGGCAGTCGTGCACCTCGGTTGGCTCAACGTCGCCTTCGGCACCGTGCCGCTGACGCTCGATCAATGGGCGGTGTGCGCGGGAATGGGGAGTCTCGTGTTGTGGTTCAGCGAGTTGCGCAAGTGGGTGTCTCGAGTGCACACGCGCCGCACGGGTGGATATCGGCGTGCGCCGGTATGACGAGCCTGTCTGCACCAGTATGACAAGCTGCGCCTGCGCCAACGTGACGAGCCGGGCTGGCGCCGGTGTGACAAGCCGGGCGTTCGCTACCAGTCGTCATCCCGGCGTACGCCGGGATCCACCGATCGAAAGCCCCGCGAGCCTCCGCCGCGCACTAGCCCGTTCTCGAATCGCCCCCCAGGCGGCGAAGCTGCGCCCTGAGCGCTTCGATCTCGTCGAGCAGGTCGAGCACGAGGGCGGTGCCGGCGGCGTTCAATTCGAGGTCGCGCGTCAGGCGCAGCGCAGCGCGCGCGCGCTGCAGCGTGGTGCCGCCGAAGCGCCACTCGTGTGCAGCGGCGCCGCTCGGCGTCAGCACGCCTTCGTCGACGAGCGCGATCACTTGTTCGGCGTCGGCATCGCAGACCCGGCACAGCTCGACGAGCGTGAATTGCACTTCGTCCTCGACGAGGACGCCGTGCAGCTCGGAAATGTTGCTATTGCTCATGGCCTCAGGTCTCCTGTGCGCGGCGCGGGTTGAAGTCGGCGAAGGTTTGGGCCAGATCGCGCCAGGCTTTCTCGGCCCCGGCGGACTCTGCGGGCGGCAGCGCGATCGCCAGCACCGCGTACAGGTCGCCGGGAGGCGTGCTGGGCAGGCCCTTGCCCCTGAGACGGAGTTTGCGGCCCGCTGACGAGCCCGGCGGCACCGTCAGCTGCACGCTGCCGTCGGGCGTGGGCAGGGTGACGCTCGCGCCGAGCGCGGCTTCCCAGGGCGCGACCGGCAGTTCAACATAGACATCGCGGCCGTCGACGCTGAATTGCGGGTGCGGAGCAAATTCGATCTCCAGGTACAGGTCGCCGGCGGGCGCGCCGCCGTGCCCTGCTCCGCCCTGGCCGGCAAGCCGCAGGTGTTGCCCGGGGCGGATGCCCTTCGGCAGGTTCACCTCGAGTTGCCGCTCCACCAGCGTCACGTGGCCCTGTGCGTCCAGTTGCGGCATGCGCAGCGAGACGGTGCGGCGCGCTCCGCGGTAGGCGTCCACCAGCTCGATTCGCACCTTGGCGTGATGGTCACCACCGGCCCCGTGGGCCGGACCGCGTGGCCCACGCGCGCCGGCCGCCTGGCGGCCGAACAGCGCTTCGAAAAAGTCGCTGTGGCTCAGGTCGGGGCCGGCACCGGCGTTGCCGCCGCTGAACTCGAAGCCGCTGTCCCAGCCGGGCGGAGGGCTGAACTCCTGGCCGCGCTTGTAGCGGTTGCCGACATCGTCATAGGCGGCACGCTTCTCGGCGTCGCTCAGCGCTTCGTATGCCTCGGCCACTTCCTTGAACCGCGCCTCGGCGTCCGGTTCCTTGCTCACGTCGGGGTGGTACTTGCGCGCCAGCTTCCGGTAGGCGCGTTTGATGTCGTCCGCGCTGGCCGTGCGCTCCACCCCGAGCATGGCGTAGTAATCCTTGAACTCCATGAACGCTCCTGACTATGCCTCTTGACACGATACACGGTAGACCCGCGCGTGCCGCACCGGGTTGCGCACCCGCAAACGCGCGCCGTGCGGCAGGCTGCCTCGCCAAAAGGCGCAGGCCCTTCGGCACGCAGGGATGTGCGCTATCGAACAAAGCCAGGGGAACAGGCTGCCTATACTCGTGCTGGATGCTCGTGTTGGATGGTGCGCGGCGGAGGTACGGTTCGGCTGGCGAGCCCGACGCCCCATGCCCGAGCCCCAGGCCCGAAGACGCAGGAGTGCCGTGATCTCCCTTGCCCCCGACATCACCAAGAACCATTTGCTCGCTGCGCTGCCGCAAGCCGAGTGGCAGCGCTGGCTGCCGCAATGCGAATCGGTGGACATGCCGCTCGGCCGGGTGCTTTACGAGTCGGGCGGAACGCTGAGCCACGTGTACTTCCCGACCTCGTCGATCGTGTCGCTGCTGTATGTGATGGAAAGCGGCGCCTCGGCCGAGATTGCGGTGGTCGGCAACGACGGGCTGGTGGGCATCTCGCTGTTCATGGGCGGCGAATCGACGCCCAGCCGCGCCGTGGTGCAAAGCGCGGGCGCAGGCGTCCGGATTCCCGCCCAAGTGATCAAGGACGAGTTCAACCGCTCCGGCCCGGTGATGCACCTGCTGCTGCGCTACACGCAGGCGCTCATCACCCAGATGGCGCAGACCGCAGTGTGCAACCGGCACCATTCGCTCGACAAACAACTGTGCCGCTGGCTGCTGCTCAGCCTGGACCGGCTGCCGGGCAATGAACTCGCGATGACGCAGGAGCTGATCGCCAACATGCTCGGCGTGCGCCGCGAAGGCGTCACCGAAGCCGCACAGAAGCTGCAGGACGCCGGGCTGATCCGCTACGCGCGCGGCCACATCACGGTGCTCGACCGCCCCGCCCTGGAGCAGCGCACCTGCGAGTGTTATGCGGTGGTCAAGAAGGAATACGACCGGCTGCTGCCGCGCCATTCGGCAACCTAGCCGGCAACCGGGTTCTGCAACGCGAGTTCGGTGAACACACCAATCGCGTCGGTGCCCCTCAGCCGCGCCTTCAGTGAAGCCACGTCGAGCCGTTGGCGGGGCCCGCCGAACGCGTCACAGCGATGTGCGCTGGCGCACAGAACGTCGGATTGCCGAGATCGCTACAACCGGTGCCATCGCGAGCCCATGCTCCCCATGCCCGAACCCACTGCCCAGAACCCGCTGCGCGCCTGCGTCGCGATCGACGATTGGGACGCCTTGCTGCGCGCGGTCCAGGAGGCCTTTGCGCTGGACGCTCGCGACCGTCCAGCGGCCACGCCAACGACCCGTGACGCTTCCGGCGTGGGTGCGCTCGTGTGGGCGCAGGTCGATGGTGCGGGCAACCCGGCCGCCCAGGGCTCCAGCCATGCATGACCACCAGCCCGGGCGATCGCGCCGGCTCGACTTCGACGGTCGATTCGATCATCGATCGGACCACGGCGCTGCGCAGCGCCAGTCGTTTGCGGTGCTGGTCATCAAGTTCGATGGAGCGCCGCCGATGGACCCGGGCGCCGGCCGCCAAGCCAGCGAAACATTGCAGGGCCTCGTCGCCACCGCGCTGATGCAGGCAGTGGGCACCAAGAAGTTGCTCAACGCGCTGGCGAGCGGCGAGTTCGCCTGCCTGCTCGCCGACCTGCCGACCCGCGAACAATTGAGCCTGGTCGCATGGAAATTGCTGGATGCGCTGGCTGCGCCGATGCAGGCCGGCGCATTCACCCTGGGCTTGCAGCCGAGCATCGGCATCGCCCGCTGGCCCGAGGACGCCACCCACTATGAAGCCTTGCTCAGGCACGCCGGCGCCGCGATGTACCGCGCGCGGCGCCAGCAGTCAGGCTTTGCATTCTTCGACGAATTCGCCAACGTCTGGGAGCAGGATGCCTGACCCCTTGTCGAGCGGGTTGCTGCAGCGGATGGAGGCCCATCTGCGCGCCGGAGGTGCTGTGGGTGCTCGGCGCACATCAAACGGCACGCAAATCACCCCGGCGCGGGCCCGACCCAAAGCCCGACAGGCTCCTAGGCCATCGGCCGGTCCGGCACCGGCACGTTGTCCAGGCAATCATTGCGTCCGCCCTTGGGGGGCATGGCGTTCTTTGCCGGCGGGTCCTTCTTCGTTTCGCCGCGGCGCAACGAATCTTCCTTCGGGCAGGACACCGGCACAGGCCGCGGCTTGATCACGGTGTCCCTGGAAAGGTCGACCTGCTTCGCCAGGGTTGCCCCGGCCAGCGCAGGGCTGTTGCCAATGATCAGCAACGACGCGAGAAGGCCAACGACGATCGAGTTCATGCGAATTCTCCTTCAGAAGTTGCGGGCGCGAGCATCGGCTGCCCAGCTTGTCCTCGGCCGAGCATCGGGTCTGTAGGAGGACAGGAGTTGCGCATGTAGTTCGACACTTCGGCCTGCGCTGGTGTGCGGCGAACCAACGCAATGCGGCGTGCGTCGGATCAGAATCCGCCCATCCAGCGGCACGCCGCCGCGAGGCACACCATGACCAAGACCCGCACCGAGTCCGACAGCTTCGGCCCCATCGAAGTCCCCGCCGAAGCGTTGTGGGGCGCGCAGACGGCGCGCAGCCTGCATTTTTTTGCCATCGGCGAACAGCGCATGCCGCTGCCGGTGATCCACGCACTGGCCTGGGTCAAATGGGCCGCGGCGCGCGTGAACGGTGATCTGCAGCGGCTCGATGCCGGCAAGGCGCAGGCCATCGCCGCCGCCGCGCGGCGCGTCGTTGCCGGGCGAATTCGATGCCGAGTTCCCGCTCTCGGTGTGGCAGACCGGCTCGGGCACGCAGAGCAACATGAACGTCAACGAAGTGGTGGCGCGCCTGGCTGCTCGCGCGCTCGACGCCGAGGCGCCGCGCAGGCGCAGGCGGCGCCGGCCCGCGAAGCATCCATCCGAACGATGACGTGAACCTCGGGCAGTCGTCGAACGACGTCTTCCCCACGGCGATGCACGTCGCCGTCGCACTGCAGGCGAAGCACGCGCTGCTGCCCGCACTGCTCGAATTGCGCACCGCGCTGGCCGCCAAGGCGACCGCGTTCAGCAGCGTCGTGAAGATAGCCCGCACCCACCTGCAGGACGCGACGCCGGTGACGCTGGGCCAGGAGTTCGGCGGCTACGACGCGCAGCTCGCGCTGTGTCAGGTCGCGTTGCAGCACTCGCTTGCGGCGGTGCACACGCTGGCGATCGGCGGCACGGCGGTGGGCACCGGGCTGAACACGCACCCGGAGTTCGGCTCGCGCGTGGCGGCCACGCTGGCGCGCGAACTCGAGCTGCCGTTCGTGCAGGCGGCGAATCTGTTTGCCGCGATGTCGGGGCACGAGGCGCTGGTCGGGTTCCACGCCGGCCTGAAGATGTTGGCGATCGCCTTGACCAAGGTCGGCAACGACATTCGCCTGATGGGCAGCGGGCCGCGCGCCGGCCTGGCTGAACTGCAACTGCCCGAGAACGAACCCGGCAGCTCGATCATGCCAGGCAAGGTGAACCCGACCCAGGTCGAGGCGCTCACGATGGTGTGCGCCCAGGTGATGGGGCACGACGCGGCGATCGGCTTTGCGGCGAGCCAGGGGCAGTTCGAGCTGAACGTCTACAAACCCCTGATCGCGCTGAACACGCTCGACAGCGTGCGGCTGCTGGCCGACGCGATGCGCAGCTTCGCGCGCCATTGCGTGGCCGGCATCGCCGTCAACGCCAGCCGCGTCGAGGAACTGCTGCAAGGCTCGCTGATGCTCGTCACCGCGCTGGCACCACACATCGGCTACGACCGCGCGGCGCAGATCGCCAAGCACGCGCACGCGCAAGGCTGCACGCTGCGCGAAGCGGCGCTGGCGCTCGGCGCCGTGAGCGCGGCGCAATTCGATGCCTGGGTCGATGCTCGCCGGATGCTCGGCCCGCAATGAACCTTCGAAATACCGTGGGCGAAGGGGCAGCTGGGGTAATCTTCAGCTGTGGCCAGTTGCGAATTTGCTTCGACAATCAACTGCTGCGCACCTGTGAAGAGAAGGGGAACAAGGTAGACAGTGGACCAAGCAACACACAACAAAATCGTCTCCTTCATCTGGGGCATCGCCGACAACGTCCTGCGCGACCTGTTCAAGCGGGGCAAATACCCCGATGTGATCCTGCCCATGTGCGTCATCCGGCGCATGGACGCGGTGCTCGAGCCGACCAAGAAGAACGTTCTCGAGACCAGGAAGATGCTCGACGACGCGCGCATCACCGAGCAGCGCGCCGCGCTCTGCGATGCCGCCGGCCAGGCGTTCTACAACACCTCGAAATTCACCCTGCGCGACCTGAAGTCCCGCGGCAGCCAGCAGCAACTGCTCGCCGACTTCGAGGACTACCTCAACGGCTTCTCGCCCAACGTCCAGGACATCCTGGAGAACTTCAAGTTCAGGAACCAGCTGCACACGCTGTCCAAGGCCGACGCCATCGGCACATTGATCAACAAGTTCCTCGACCCCGACATCGACCTTTCGCCGACTGGGATCGACAAAGTCGAAGATCGCCCCGGCATGGGAAATCCGAGCCGCCAAAGCCTCCGGGTCGGCGACGCACAGTTCCAGATGTTCCGCCGCGATCCGGTCGGCCAGAACCGCCGCCTGATCCAGATCGCGGACCACGATCACGGCCCCGTGCCGGTCCCATGACGTCCGTGCTATCGCCTCGCGCGGAAGGGTCGGCAGCAGGCGTGTCGACGGCCGCCGCGACAGCCCGCCCGAAGCCGGCATCGTCGGTGATCAGCAGGCTCTGCGCGCTTTCGTCGTGTTCGGCCTGGGACAGGAGGTCGAGCGCGATCCAGTCGGGGTCGTTGTCGGCGTCGGCGATGACCAGGATTTCGGACGGTCCCGCGATCATGTCGATGCCGACCCGGCCGAAGACCCGGCGCTTGGCGGCGGCGACGAAGGCGTTGCCGGGGCCGGTGATCTTGTCCACCGGCGCGATGGTCTCGGTGCCATAGGCCAGCGCCGCAATCGCCTGCGCGCCGCCGATGCGGTAGACGGCGTCCACCCCGGCCAATCTCGGCGGCGAGGAGGACGAGCGGGGTTACCACGCCGCCCGGGGTCGGGCAGGCGATGACCAGACGTTCGACGCCCGCGACCTTGGCCGGGATGGCGTTCATCAGGACCGAGGAGGGATAGGAGGCGAGGCCGCCGGGGACATAGAGCCCCGCCGCCGAAACCGGCGTCCAGCGCCAGCCGAGCGTGGCTCCGGTTCGGTCTGTCCAGCTTTCGTCCTCGGGGCGCTGGCGGTCGTGGTAGGCGCGGATGCGGTCGGCGGCGAGGGTCGAGCGCGGCGCGGTCCTCGGCCGCCGACCTTGCGATTTCGGCGTCGATCTCGGCCGCGGAGAAGGCGAGCGTTTCGGGGGTAAGCGCAAGCCGGTCGAAACGGGCGGTCAGCGTCGATCACCGCCTGGTCGCCGCGGCTGCGCGCACATCGGCGATGATCTCGGCGACGGTCTGCATCGACATCCTCGGCCTCTTCGCGCTTCTGGCCGAGAAGGGCGGCGAAGGCGGCCTCGAAGCCCGCGTCGGCGGTGTTCAGGAAGACGGGCATCGGCGAGGCTCCCCTTGCGCCAAGGCAGATAGCGCGGTGGCCTTCGGCTCAAGCCGCGCGGGCATGGGCCTTGACCAAAAGATTCCACCGGAGGCGGAGGGTGCAACTGGCGTTTTCGCAAAGCTCTGCAAATTCCTTCGAACGAAGTCTGGGCCGCACCTTAGTCGTGGACTCGGAACCTTGCCCGAGGGCGCGCGGTAGGGGCGGGTCACGTCGTCAAGCCGCAGGTCCAGCGCCTCGACATCCAGCGCAACGCCCCGTCACCCGCAAGGGTCAGGGTCAGGCGGCCGGTGCCGTCCGCCCCGGCCGCAAGTCCAGGGCCAGAAGCGACAGCACCAGGTCCTTGTCCGCCCGTTCAAAGCCGAGGCTTTGCACCTTCTAGCACATCCTCGACCACCAGCACCGACCGCACCCGTTCATAGGCGCGGCCCACGCGTTCCGCGGCCTCGGCCCGGTCTTCCCAGCGGAAGCGGTTCACCAGAAGCGCGAAGCGGCGGCGCTTGGGGTCGCACTTCATGTCGGTCACGGTCAGGACCGCGTCCTGCACCAGCGCGGAGATGACCGGCAGGTCATCGGCATCCTGCGCAACCAGCCGCAGCGGCCGTTCGCCGCCGTCCTCGAACGTCGCGTCACTCATTCGCCCTGCATCCGCTCGATATGCGCGCCCGCAGGCGCGGAGCTTCTCCTCGACCCGCTCATAGCCGCGGTCAAGGTGATAGACGCGGGCGACGCGGTTTCGCCTTCCGCCGCGAGCCCGGCGAGGATCAGGACTGACGGAGGCGCGCAGGTCGGTCGCCATGACCGGCGCGCCTTTCAGCTTGTCGACACCGGTCACGGTGGCGGTGCCGCCGTGGACCTCGATCCGCGCGCCCATCCGGATCAGTTCCGGCGCATGCATGAAACGGTTCTCGAAGATCGTCTCTTCCAGCACGCTCGTGCCGTCGGCGGTGCAAAGCAGCGCCATCATCTGCGCCTGCAGGTCGGTCGGGAAGCCCGGGAAAGGGCTCGGTCGCGCACGTTCACCGCCTCGGCCCGGCCGTTCTTGCGGCGGACCTTCAGGCCCGGTTGGTTTCGGTGACTCGAAACCCCGGCGCTTCCAGCTTTTCGGCAGAAGCTGCGACCAAGGTCGCGCCGGCCGCCCAGGCAGTTCGACCTCGCCCCCCGCAGATCGCGGGGCGAGCATGTAGGTGCCGAGCTCGATCCGGTCGGCGACCACCGGATGCGTCGCGCCGTGCAGCCGGTCGACGCCCTGCGATGGTGATGTGCGAGGTGCCCTCGCCGGCGATCTGCGCGCCCATCTGCCCGCAGGCACTTGCACAAGGTCGACGATCTCGGGTTCGCGCGCCGCGTTCTTCAGGACCGTCGTGCCCTTGGCGAGCGTCGCCGCCATCAGCGATGTTTTCGGTGGCGCCGACGGAGACGAAGCGTGAATCAACCACTGCGCCCTTCAGACCCTTCGGCGCTTTGGCGTGCACATATCCGTCGCGCAGGTCGAGTCTGCGCGCCCAGCGCCTCCAGCGCCTTGAGGTGCAGGTCCACGGGCCGCGCGCCGATGGCGCAGCCGCCGGGCAGCGACACGACGGCATGGCCGTCGCGCGCGAGCATCGGCCCGAGCACCAGGATCGAGGCGCGCATCTTGCGCACGATGTCGTAGTCCGCCGTGAGGTTGGTGATCGAATGCGACTGACAGCGCTAGGACCTGGCCATCCTGCAGGCTCGCGACCTCGGCCCCCAGCGATTGCAGCAGCTGCGTCATGGTGCTGATGTCGGACAGCCGCGGCGCGTTGGTCAGCGTCAGGGGCTCCTCGGACAGCAGCGTCGCGGGCATCAGCGTCAGGCAGGCGTTCTTTGCCCCCGCGATCGGGATCGGTCCCCGAGAGCGCCCCGTTGCCGCGTACCAGATGATCGAATCCATGGTCCTGCCTCAGCTTTCCTGCGGGTCTTCGCCCGGTTGATCCGCTGGCCCAGCGGCATCATCCGCCGCCCGGGCCCTCGCCTGTGCCTTGCGCCGCGCGAGGTTCGCGCTCAGCGCCGCCGCCAGCCGTTCCGCCTGTGGCGTCCTTTTCCCGGCAGCCTTCGATTTTCACCGGTTTCGCGTCCATCTGCCCCTTTAGCAACGGTCCGTTCCGCAGGGTCCAGATAACCCTTGCGCGGTGTGGCCTTTGCGTCTAACACCCGGCCCGGATCGCACCCGGTGCACAGGCGCTGCCGTAGCTCAGTGGTAGAGCACTCCCTTGGTAAGGGAGAGGTCGAGAGTTCAATCCTCTCTGGCAGCACCATTTCCCCAAATCCCGGCCAACAGGAATATCTTGTCACGCAGGGAACCGGACGTTTTGTGTCTGCGTTGAAAGCCGCGTCGTGGTATGCGCGGGGGCGGAACGTGCGCCGGGGGACCTACAATGGACACATGGAACCGCGCGGCACAGATCGGGATGATCGTCACCGGCATCGTCGCGGGTCTTGCGGCCCTGAATGCGGCAGAGGGCATCTTCGCCCCGCTTACGCTGGCGCTGGTCGTCGGCATCGTCCTGTCGCCGATCTCGGATTTCTGGGAAAACCGGGGCTTTCCGCCCGCGCTCGGCGCGCTCAGCAGCCTGTTCCTGACGCTGACGGTCTTCGGCCTTCTCATCCTGATGATCCAGCCCGTCGCTGCCGAACTGATGGCTGCCGCGCCGAAGGTCTGGGCCGACATGCAGGGCACCGTCAATCTGATCAAGGGGTTCCTGCGCGGTCTGGCCAAGGTCAGCGAGGGCATGTCTTCGGCCGTCGGCACCGATGCCAATGCGGCACCAGCGGCACCGGCGCCGGGCGGCGTCGCGATGCCGGGCATCAGCGACGCGCTGATGATCGCGCCGACGGTGCTGGGCCAGATCATGGTCTTTGCGGGCGGGCTGTTCTTTTTCCTGCTGACGCGGAACGAAATCTACACCTGGATCGCAAGCCTCGTCACCGGGCGCGGGAGGCGCGTCAAGACCGGTCGCCGCCTGCGCGACGCCGAACGGGTCGTGTCGCGCTATTTCGTGACAATCGCTCTGGTCAACGGCGGGCTGGGTCTGGCCACCGGGATCGCGCTGCAGATCCTGGGCCTGCCGGGCGCGATGTTCTGGGGGGTTGTCGCGGGGGTGATGAACTTCATCGTCTATCTCGGACCGGCGATGGTCGCCGTCGGGCTGCTGTTCGCGGGCATCGCGGCGTTCGACGGGCTGCACGCGCTGCTGCCTGCGCTGATCTTCGTCGGCCTGAACGGGTTGGAGGGGCAGTTCGTCACCCCGGCGTTTCTTGCGCGGCAGCTATCCGTCAACCCGCTGCTGATCTTCGTGGCCCTGCTGCTGGGCATCTGGCTCTGGGGTGCGCTTGGCGGGTTTGTCGCCATCCCGCTGATGGTCTGGGTCCTCGTCTTTGCCGACATGCTCGAGCCTGTCAGCGAAACGCCGCCCGTCGCGCAGGCGGCGTAGGGCCAGAAACCGGCGGCGCTCAGACCTTCAGACTGATCCCGCCCTTGCCGTCGCTTTCCTCGGCCCGGTCCAGCACGGCCTGAAGATCCGCGCCGCGCGCGAAATCCGGGTCCATCGGGGCCCCGCCCCGGATCGCCGCGACGAAGCGTTCGTAGTTCGTCGGCACCGGGTCGGTCCTGATGTCGTGCCATTCCGCCTTCTGCACATCTGCCCCGGTGCAGAGCCGCGCGCGGCTGACGTCCTTCTCGAAGCCGATCTCGATGCCGCCCTTGTCGCCGTAGAGCCGCACCCGCAGGTCGTTCAGATGACCGGTCGCAAAGCGCGAGGCATGCACCACCCCCACCGCGCCGTTCGTCAGCGACAGGTGCATCGCACAGCTGTCATTGGCGTCCAGCGTGTACTTCCCGATCTTGCCGCCGGGCGCCTTGTCGAAGGTCTTCAGGCGGCACGAGACCTCGGCCACGCCGACGCCCGCCGCGAACGACATGAAATCGAGGATATGGATGCCGACATCGCCAAGCACGCCCTTCGACCCGTGCGCGGTGGACAGCCGCCACAGCCATTGGTCCTGCACGTCCCACTGACCCCAGGCGGGCTGCGTCAGCCAGCTTTGCAGATAGGAAGCCTCGAAATGGCAGACCCGCCCGATGGCCCCGTCCCGCACCAGCTTTGCCGCCGCCTGCAGCGCCGCACCATTGCGGTACGTCAGGTTCACCGCGTTGACGACACCCGCCGCCTTGGCTTTGGCCGCCATGTCCGCCGCGTCCTTATAGGACACGGCAAGCGGCTTTTCGCACATCACATGCTTGCCGGCCGCCAGCATCGGCAGGGTCGTCGGATAATGGACCGGGTCCGGCGTCACGTTCGACACTGCGTCGAACCCGCCCCAGGCCAGCGCATCGTCAACCGACGTGAAACCCTTTTCCATGCCGAACTTTGTCTGGAAGGCTGCCAGCCTCTCCGCGTTGGTGTCGATGCCCGCGACCACAGTGACACCGGGGATCTTCTGGTAATGTTCGGCATGGTGATTGGCCATACCGCCGGTCCCCAGGATCAGGACGCGGACGGGTTTCTGGGTGGCGGCCATGTCAGCGCAATCCTTTTTCGCCGTGTCCGTGAAGCTTCAGGCCACGTTCGGTGATCTTTTCATAGGCCTTGTCCACCGGGACATTCGGCGCGTCGGAGGGGTCGGCCAGCCGCTTGGCCGGGTTGTGGGCCCATTTCACCGCGTTCTTCAGCACACGCTGGACATTCGCATCGTGGTAAGTGGGGTAGGTTTCATGCCCGGGGCGGAAATAGAACACCGACCCTGCCCCGCGCTTGTACGTGACGCCCGACCGGAACACCTCGCCGCCCTGGAACCAGCTCACAAAGACCGTCTCCATCGGCTCCGGGATGCCGAAGGGCTCGCCATACATTTCCTCGTTCTCAAGCTCGAAGAACGGACCCACCCCTTCGGCAATCGGGTGGTTCACCGATGTGACCCAGAGCCGTTCACGCTCGCCTGCCTCGCGCCAGGTCAGATTGCACGGCGTGCCCATCAGGCGCTTGAATATCTTCGAGAAATGGCCCGAATGAAGCACGATCAGGCCCATGCCCGACCAGACCGCATCGGCCACGCGATCCACGATCCTGTCCTGCACGTCGCCATGCGCGGCATGGCCCCACCAGATCAGCACATCGGTCCGTGCCAGCCGCTCGGTCGTCATGCCATGTTCGGGGTCCTGCAGCGTCACCGACGATGCGCTGATCCCCTTGTCGGCGTTCAGCCCATCGGCGATGCAGTTGTGCATCCCTCTGGGATAGACCTCGCGCACGGCGGCGCTTTTCTGTTCGTGGACGTTTTCGCCCCAAACGGTGACACCAATGGCCATGCCAGCTCTCCTGTTGTTTCAGACGGGATCGGCGGCGCCCGATCGGGCCGCCTTGCACCTTTATTCATCAGCCGCCAAAACGGACTGGACGCGCGCACGTGCGCCAGGTGTCAGCGGATCGGTCGGCCCGCTTCGTTGAACCGGTGCACCAGCGCATCGCCCGGTCGCAGGCCGATCTTCTTGCCCAGATCGATCGGCGACTTGCCTTCCTGCCGCACGATCATCGGTTCGGACGACCCGACATCAACAAAAAGATACGTGTCCGATCCCAGATTTTCGACATGAACCACCTCGCCCGTCCAGACCGGGTTCGTGTTGTCGATGCTGATATGCTCGGACCGCACGCCAACCGTGTGGCACTTGAAGGCCTCGGCGAATTTGCCATTCAGGAAGTTCATCTTCGGGCTGCCGATGAAACCCGCCACGAACAGCGAATTGGGGTGGTCATACAGCTCTTCAGGTGAGCCGACCTGTTCGACCTTGCCATCCCGCAGAACGCAGATGCGGTCCGCCAGGGTCATCGCCTCGACCTGGTCATGGGTGACGTAGATCATCGTCACCTTGTCCATCGAATGATGCAACTTGGCGATTTCCAGCCGCGTCGCGACCCGAAGCGCCGCGTCGAGGTTCGACAGCGGCTCATCGAACAGGAAGACGCGCGGGTCGCGCACGATGGCCCGTCCGATCGCCACCCTCTGACGCTGGCCACCGGACAGTTGTTTCGGCAGGCGGTCCAGAAGATGATCGATCTGGAGAAGCTTGGCAGCCGCCTCGACCCGCTTCTTGATTTCGGCCTCGCTGGTCTTGTCCAGCTTCATGCCGAAGGCCATGTTGTCATAGACCTTCATATGCGGGTAGAGCGCGTAGCTCTGGAACACCATCGCGATGCCGCGCTTTGACGGCACGAGGTTGTTCACCCTTTCGCCGTCGAACAGCATGTCGCCGGTCGATATCTGCTCCAAGCCCGAGATCAGGCGCAGCAGCGTGGACTTGCCGCAGCCGGAGGGGCCGACAAACACCATGAACTCGCCCTTCTGGATGGTCAGGTCCACGCCCTTGATGACATCGACGGCACCGTAGGATTTCGTGACGTTCTTCAGTTCGATCTTAGCCATTTCCTGAACCCTCAGCCCTTGACGCCGCCGGCCGTCAGGCCCGCTACGATTTTGCGTTGGAAGATAAGCACCAGCACGATCAGCGGGACGGTCACGATGACCGACGCCGCCATGATCGGGCCCCACGGAATTTCCTGCTGCGACGCGCCCGACAGCAGCGCGATGCCGACCGGAACGGTCCGCTGCACTTCGGACGAGGTGAAGGTCAGAGCGAACAGGAATTCGTTCCAGGCCCCGATGAACGCCAGAAGACCGGTCGTGACCAGCGCGGGCCACAGAAGCGGCAGGAACACCTTGGATATGATGACCCACGGGGTCGCGCCGTCGACGATCGCGGCCTCTTCGATCTCGACAGGGAGGTCGCGCATGAAGGTTGTGAGCACCCAGACCGTGAAGGGCAAGGTGAAGATCGTGTAGGACAGGATCAGCGCCCAGGGCGTGTTGTAGAGACCGAGGAACCGCACCAGTTCGAACAGGCCCGCCAGAACGGCGATCTGCGGGAACATCGACACCGCAAGGATCGTCATCAGCAGAAGCCCGCGGCCGCGGAACCGGACACGCGCCAGCGCGTAGGACGCCGTCACCGCAAGGAACAGCGCGAAGACCACGGTGGTCGTCGCGATGAAGATCGAGTTCACAAGGTTGCGAAGGAACGTGCGCCCGGTCAGGACACTGACATAGTTGCCCCAGTCGACGTCGCGCGGCAGGTAGTTGATGGAAAAGATCGCCGTGCCGGTCTTCAGGCTGGTCAGGATCGCATAGTAGAACGGAAAGATCGAAAAGAGGACGATCACCGCAACCAAAAGGTAGAAGGCGCCAGTCTTGATGTAATCCATGATCATTTGCCTCCGTCGCCGGACAGATCGACCTTGCCGATCCAGATATACAGCGCGACAAACACCGCGATGATCGCGAACAGCAGGGTCGATTGCGCCGAGCCGTAGGCGAACTTGTCGAAGTCGATCAGGTTTTCGCGGCTGATCACCGACATCGTCTTGGTCGCCTTGGAATTCGGCGTCAGCACGTAGACCAAGTCGAAGATGCGCAGCGCGTCGAGGATGCGGAAGATAACGGCCACCATCAGCGCGGGGCGCACAAGCGGCAGCGTGATCTTGAAGAACACCTTCACCGGGTGCACACCGTCGATCTTCGCCGCCTCGTAGATGTCGCGCGGGATCATCTGCAATCCGGCAAGGCACAGCAGCGCCATGAATGGTGTCGTCTTCCAGATGTCCACGATCAGCACCGCAAACATTGCGGTGTCGATGTTTGCAGTCCATGCGATCTTTTCGCTGATGATCCCGAGCTTCAGGAGCATGTCGTTGATGATGCCGAACTGGTCATTCAGCATCCAGGCCCACATCTTGGCCGACACGATGGTCGGGATCGCCCATGGCACCAGGATCGCCGCGCGGACAAAGCCGCGCCCCTTGAACTCGGCGTTCAGAACCAACGCCACGATCATGCCCAGCGTCGTTTCAATGGTCACCGAGACCAGCGAAAAGCGCACCGTGTTCCAGACCGCGTTCCACCACGCGGGGTCGACCAGGGTCCCCTTGTAGACCGTGCGGCCGGATTCCAGCGTCCGCCAGGACAGATAATTGTCGAAACCGATGAACTTGCCGCCGTAAAGGTTCGACAGCGTTGTGTCGGTCAGCGAAAAGTAGATCGTCCGCATCAGCGGCCACGCCGCGACGCAGAACAGTGCCGTCACCATCGGCGCGATGAACCAGAAGGCCGCCCGCTGTCGCTGCTGCTGCAAGCTGAGGCCTGCGCCTGCGGAGGCAGAGCGCGAACGGGCTGTGGATACGGTCGTATCAGTCATGGAGGCCCCCCTGATATCGCACTGAAATCCGGTGCGTACCTGCAGTCCGCCGCCCCGGCGGCACACGCGGTTCCTTCAGTCGCGGGCAGCCGGATCGGGCTGCCCGCAGCCGGGTCAAATGGCGTCGTGCCGGTATTACCAGGCGTCGCCCTTGAGGTCGGTCAGTTCCGCCTCGAGCAGTTCCAGGTTCTCGGCAGCTGTGCCGTCGCCCGACAAGGTGTTGTGCACGGCCGACCAGAACTTGGACGAAACCTCGTTGTACTTGCCCTTGGTCGGGGCCGAGGGACGCGGCACCGCCTGCAGGAAGACGTCCTTCCACCGCGGGATGATCGGCTGCGCCGCCGCGATGTCCGGGTCGTCATACAGGGCAACGATTGTCGGCAGGTTGCCCTCGCTCAATGCACGCTGCTTCTGCGATTCCGCGCCGGCGAGATACAGGGCAAGCGAGATCGCCTCGTCCGGGTGGGTCGAGAACTTCGACACCGCGACGTTCCAGCCGCCCAGCGTCGCCGCCGAAGTCGCGTTGTCGCCGCCGGTGGGAAGCGTCGTCACGTCGAACAGGCCCTTCACTGCAGAATCGTCACCGCTGCCCAGGTTGTAGGCATAGGGCCAGTTCCGCATGAAGGCCGCATTGCCGGTCTGCCAGACGCCGCGTGCCTCTTCTTCCTGATAGGCCAGAACGCCTTCGGGGCTGATCGTGCCGACCCAGGTCTTGGCGAACTCAAGCGCCGCGGCCGCCTTTTCGTTGTTGATGCTGATCGACCCGTCAGGCTCGACGATCTGACCGCCGCCCCAGGACTTGACCCATTCCAGCGCGTCGCAGGTCAGACCTTCATAGGCATTGCCCTGCCAGACGAAGCCGTGAAAATCGGCCATGCCCGCTGCGCGTTCGCCGTCCTGGATCGTCTGAGCCGCTGCGGCCAGCTCTTCCCAGGTTTTCGGCACGGCGACGCCGTACTTTTCCAGAAGGTCCTTGCGATAATACAGCGCGGGCGCGTCGGTGAAAATCGGCAGGGCAACCAGCTTGCCGTCAACCGTCTGCGATTCGATGATCGACGGGAAGTGCGTCGGGGCCAGATCCTTGGCGACCTCGGTCAGGTCGAGGAAGCTGTCGGCCAGCTGCGGTGCCCAGATCACGTCGGTCTGATACATGTCGACATCGGCGTTCCCTGCGGCCAGCCAGAGACGGTATTGGCCGAACTGGTCGGTGGTCGATGCAGGCATCGGCACCATCACGACCGTGTTGCCGGTGGCTTCTTCCCACGGCTTGACCAGATTCTTGAAGTTTTCCACCGCGTTACCGACCGCGCCGGACACGTAGGTGATTTCGACGGCCATGACGGGTGTGCCGATGGCGGCTGCGAAAAGCGCCGCAGCTGCGACGGAACGCAAGGCGCGGCCTCTCATATGATAGGACATGGAACTCCTCCCTTGATGACGGTTCGCGCCCCGCTCCCGTGGTGGCACGATCTTTTCAAACGACCGGTGGGTTCTGCGACCCGTTCTCCGAAACGTTTCGGGAATGACTATACCCTAGCGGGAAATGCTGTCAACGATTCCAAAAGCGCTTTGGAAGACTTTGCGCAATGGCCACCGCAAGGTGCATTCCTGCCTGCTGCGGCCAAAGCGCTGCCCGGTCATTCCGGCGCGCCCGCGACCGAGCCCCGCTCGATGAACTCGTGCGCGGCGATCTTCTGCAGCGTGGCGATCGGACGACCTTCGATCGCGCCTGCGAGGAATTCCGTCAACGGAACCCAGCTTTCGCGCAATGGCGACCGGGTGACAGTGAGCGGCGGATAGAACGCCGACGCCCGTACATCAGGCAGCAGATCGTCGTGCGCGATCACCGAAACCTGCTGCGGCACAGCCTTTCCGAGGGCTGCAAGACCGGAGTAAACTCCCTTTGCAATCAATATGTTGCTGCAGAAAATGGCCGTCGGGGCGGGACCAGGGCCGCTGAACATGCGGACCGTCTCGATCAAGCCCAGCGATTCGTCCATCCAGCCATGCGCGACCATCTCCGGCGGTGCGGTCAGTCCGGCTTCGGTCAATGCTGTCCGATATCCCGCCAGCCGCGCAAGGGCGAACGACATTGCCTGAACTCCGTTGATCAGTGCGATCCGCCGGTGCCCCCTGGCGATCAGATGGCGCGTCGCCTGCGCCGCCAATCCGAAATTGTCGATATCGAAGTAAGGATAGTCCTCGTCGCCTTCGGTTCGCCCGTGCACGACAAAGGGAACGCCCCGGCTTTTGAGATAGCGGATGCGCTGGTCGTGCGCCTCGGTTGCGGTCAGCACGAATCCGTCCAGTGACCCGGAACCGATCAGGCGCTGATAGACGGAAATCTGGTTCTCGCCGGCCTTGGCGATATGCAGGACGAACTGCATGTCACGGCCCGAGAACTGCGCGGAAAGCCCTGCGGCCACTTCGAAGAACATGTGGTCCTGCGTCAGACCGGGGTAGGATGCGACGACCAGCGCGACCATGCCGGACCGACCAGACACAAGTTTGCGCGCAGATACATTTGGATGATATTTCAATGCTTTGGCGGCTTCCGCGACGCGCTTCTTCGTGTCCGCGCTGACATCCGCATGATCGTTGAGGGCACGGCTGACCTGGGTCACGGACAAGCCGACCCTGCGCGCCACGTCTTTCAGGGTCGCCATGTTCCCTTGCCACCTCTGCCCGGTGCGATGTCAGGCACTCAGATGGCCACTATGGGGAAAATCTGTCAATCCGAAACGTTTCGGATCGGGTCCGGATGATCGGTCGCCATACCGGGCGGATCTAGTTGAACGGGTTGGTCGGCCGGTTCAGCGCTTCGACGCAGTCGATCAGCGTCTGGATCGAGGCGGAAGACCCCGACAGCGAGTAGGATTGCACCCCCTCGCCGCTTTCATTCCGCAGGTACAGGGTCCGCCCGTTCATCACTTCGGTCAGGAAGCGCACGCCCGCATCGCTGTCGGGAATATCGAACAGGACGCTTTGCAGATAGAGTTCAGCATTGGTCATCGTCCACGGGCTGCGCCGGTCGATCTCGACCTCGAGGTCCGCCGTATCGCCTTCGCCGAAATCCCAGACTTCGGAATAGAACTGAAGTTTCACAAGCTGGTCCGAATCGGCCCAGAGGCTGAAGCTGTCGCCGCCCTGATAGACGTTGGCCACGCAGGATTGCGAACCGTCGTCAAAGCTGACGACCTGCACGTCCCATGCGCCGCGCTGGAAAATCACCTCGGACTGGGATTCGGCCCGTGCGGCCCCGGTCAGCGCACAGATGGCGGCCGCCGTCAGATAGATGATCCGCATCCCCGGCCCCTTCCCGCACCCCATGGTTTCCGCAATCAAGTGTTAGCAAGGAATGCCGCCCGATCAAGACCGCTTTCGCCTGCATCGCGGGTCCGAGGCCAGACCTTAAACGCGGTCCCAGGCGATGGTGAAGGCCCCCATGGCCGTGGCCAGTGCTGCGTCATCCCGCGTGTCGGTTGTCCGGATTCGTGCGACAAGTCCGCGCGTCTTGTCCTCGGCGACCTCGGCAACATCAGCTTTCAGGCCGGCTTCGGCCAAAGCTGCGTTCAGCACGCGGGTGATGGCGCGGCGGCGCAGGTCAGGCTTGAACACCTTGCCGACGGCCGTTTTCGGCAGTTCGGGCAGAATTTCCAGATGCTTCGGCACCGCCGCCTTTTCGTGAACATGGGTCTTGGCGAAGTCCATCAGGGCTTCGGGCGTGACGTCGGCCCCCTTGACCAGTTCGACATAGGCACAGGGCAGTTCGCCGGCAATGGCGTCGGGCTGGCCGATTGCGCCGACAAATGCCACTGCTTCATGCCCCATCAGGGCCTCTTCGATCACCGCCGGGTCGATGTTGTGCCCGCCCCGGATGATAAGGTCCTTGGCCCGGCCCGTGATCCAGAGATAACCGTCCGCATCGATGCGCCCAAGGTCGCCGGTCCGCAGATAGTCGCCGTCGAACAGGTCCTTGTTCTTCGCGGACTCGGTATAGGTCTGACCGACATAGACGCCGGGGTTGCTGACGCAGATCTCGCCCACCTCATCGCGGGCACATTCAGTGACGCCGTCCGGACCGCGCTTCAGGATGCGCACCTTGGTGTAGGGCATCGGGATGCCGATGGAACCGACCTTCTTTTTGCCGTCGACCGGGTTGCAGGACACAAGACATGTCGCTTCGGTCAGGCCGTAGCCTTCGGATATCTGCACGCCGGTCGCCTTTTCGAAGCGGTTGTAAAGCTCGATCGGCAAGGGCGCGGACCCTGAAAACGCGCTGCGGAGCGTAGACACGTCCGCGTCGACTGGCCGCTGCATCAGCGCGGCGATGGCAGTCGGCACGGTGACAATGAAGCTGACACGCCAGCGTTCGATGAGCTTCCAGAAGTTGTCGAACACACCTTCGCCGCGATAACCCGCCGGGGTTGGAAAGACGACATGCGCCCCGCTGGCGATGGCCGACATCAATACGGGATAGGCGGCGAGGACGTGGAAAAGCGGCAAGGGACAGATCAGCACGTCCTTCGCCTCGAAGATCAGCGTGGCCCCGGACCAGCCGTTATAGACCATGCCCGAATAGCGGTGCTGCGCGACCTTCGGCATGCCAGTGGTACCGCCGGTGTGGAACAGCGCCGCGACCCGGTCGCCGGTGGAATCCGCAAAGCCGAGCGTTGTCGGCTGACGCGCCAGTTCGACGCGGAAGTTCAGAACGCGCGCCTTGTGCGTGACCGGGTTCTTCGGCCGGATAAGCGGCACGATCCAGGATTTCGGCGGGGTGAGGTAGCGGTTCAGGTCAACCTCGAGAACCGTCGTGACGCCGGGGGCCAGCGCGACGGCGGCCGCCGCCTTCTGCGCCACATCGGTCTTCGGGAATGCGCGAAGCGTCACCAGCACCTTGGCACCCGTTTCGCGCAGAATGGATGCGATCTGCTCGGGATCAAGCAAAGGGTTGATCGGGTTCACAACCCCCGCGACCGCGCCGCCCAGCAGTGTGACAACCGTTTCCAGGCTGTTGGGCAGAAGGTAGGCGACCACGTCGCGTTCGCCGATGCCGAGGCCGCGGAACAGGTTTGCGGCCTGCGCGACCTGATCGGTCAGTTCCGTCCAGCTCAGGGTTTCCGCACGGTCCTTCGGCCCGGAGAGTATCTGGAAGCTGACCGCGTTCCGGCCGCCATGCGCGGCGCGCACGCGGGACAGGAACTGGTGCATCGTCTTTGGCAGGCCGCGCGCGTCATAGGCCATCTCTGCCTCAACTGCGTCGCGGTCCGCGACCGTTGCGAATTTGACCATCTCGCGCATCCTCCCCTGACCGACCCCTTGTGCCGGGGCTTGTTCATGCGCGTCAGAATGAGGGCGCGCGGGCATTCCGGCAAGTCCGACGCGGCGGCAGATTGAAAATCATGGCAGGGTGCAGTCCGACCTGATCGGGCAGGCAGCCTCAGCCACCGTTCGACCGCCGCGCGGCCTGCCGCGCGATCTGGCGGGCGCGGCGGGCAGCGCGCGCCTCGGGCGTCAACGGCGGGTTGGTCCTGACCCCGGTCGCGACCGGCGGCGGCGTCGCCGGTTGACCGGCATGCTGACCGGCGCCGGGTAACGCCTGCAGGGCGATGGGCGGGTCGGTCGGCAAGGGTGCGGAACCCGCCTGCGGTGCAGGCGTCGGCGCGCGGTTCCGTCGGCCGAACAGTGAAAAGACCTTGCTGATACCCATGTTGATGAACCGGCGCAGCACCAGTGCGATGATCATGTTGACGATGCGGTTCAGGTTCATCTCTGTTCTAATCCTCGAACATTTCCGACTGGCCGACCTGATCCTCACCCTCATCGTCCGGAAGCGCCACCTCGCCCGGTGCCGGGCGGTTGTCCAGAAGCCCCGCCGCGCGCAGTTCTTTCAGTCCCGGCAGATCGCGCGCCGATTCCAGTCCGAAGTGGTCGAGAAAGCGCTCGGTCACAACAAAGGTCACGGGTCTGCCTGGGGTCATTCGCCTGCGCCCGAACCGTATCCAGTCCAATTCCAGCAGTTGGTCCACCGTGCCCCGGCTGACCGCCACGCCGCGGATTTCCTCGATCTCGGCCCGCGTCGCGGGTTGGTGATAGGCGATGATCGCCAGCGTCTCGATGGCCGCGCGGGACAGCTTGCGCGTCTCGGTGACCTCCTTCTGCATCAGAAAGCCCAGATCGGGGGCCGTTCGGATCGCCCACGCATCGCCCACATGCACGACGTTCACGCCGCGCCCGTCGTATCTGCGGCGCAGCAACACCAGCGCCTCGGCGGGGTCGCAGCCATGCGGCATGCGTGCTTTCAATTCAGAGATGGTGACGGGTTCGGCAGTGGCGAACAGAATAGCCTCGACCATGCGTTCCTGTTCGCCAAGCGGCGGCGCGGCAAACAGGCTGGGGTCCGCCAGTGGTTCGGTCACTTGTCTTTCCGCCTGATGCCGATGGGCGCAAAACTTTCCGACTGCCGTATCTCGATCTGGCCTGACCGCGCAAGTTCCAGCGTGGCGGCAAATGTCGAGGCCGTCGCGGACCTGCGGCGCGCGGGGTCGGCGTTCCATCCGTCCGGCAGGAAGGACGACAGGTCCGCCCATTCGCCCGCGAACCCGATCAGGCCGCGCATCCGGTCGAGCGCTTGTTCCATCGTGTAGACGTGGTCGCGGTCCATCGCGTAGGGGCGGAATTCGTCGCGCGTGCGGATGCGCGCATAGCCCTGCATCAGGTCCAGCAATGTGGCAGTCCAGATCACCTTGCGGGTGCGCGTGACGTCTTCGGGCACGCCGCGTACAAAGAAATCGCGACCCATCTGGTCGCGCCCCATCAGGCGGGCAGCCACGTCGCGCATCGCGGACAGGCGTTCAAGCTGGAAGGCCAGATGCGCAGCAAGATCCTCGCCCGAGGGGCCGTCGGCGGAGGGGTCGGGCGGCAGCAGCAGGCGGGATTTCAGGTAGGCAAGCCAGGCCGCCATGACGAGATAATCGGCAGCCAGTTCGATCCGCAGCGACTTGGCCTGATCGACGAAAGCCAGATACTGTTCGGCCAGCTGCAGGACCGAAATGCGGCGCAGATCGACCTTCTGGGTGCGCGACAGCGACAGCAGCAGGTCGAGCGGGCCCTCGAACCCATCGACATCGACGACCAGTCCGCCCTCTTGCGGCAGGTCGGACAGGACCGGCGGCCCCTGGTCGAAGGCGGTGGGGTCAGCCACGGGTCGCGCTGTCCACGATCGCGTCGAATTCATGCGACAGGGTAGCCATTTCGGTTACATCGGGCCGGTGGCGCAGGGCAAGGGCGCGGGCCGCCCGGACCTTGGCGGCATCAGTCATGTGGCCTGCGGCGGCGACGGCATCTGCGGCTTCATCGCGGTTGCCATTGCAGTGGAGGACAATGTCGCAGCCTGCGGCAATGGCGGCGGCGGAGCGTGTTCGGATGTCGCCCTGCAAAGCCTGCATCGAGATGTCATCGGTGAACAGCAGGCCGTCAAAACCGATATCGCCGCGGATCAGGCCGATGATCGCAGGTGACGCCGTGGCCGGGCAGGCGGGGTCGATCGACTGGAAGACGATGTGTCCAGTCATGCCGAGCGGCAGATCGGCCAGACCCGCGAAAACCGCAAAGTCGGTGTCGTGCAGATCTTCGGGTTCGGCGGTGACGCAAGGCAGATCATGGTGGCTGTCGACGACGGCGCGTCCATGTCCGGGCATGTGCTTGATCACAGGCAGCACCCCGCCCGCAAGCAGACCACCCGCTGCGGCGCGCGCGGCGGCGATGACGGTATCGGCGTCTTCGCCGAAGCAGCGGTTGCGCAGGAAAGGGTGGGTCAGGGGCGTCGCCAGATCGCAGGTGGGCGCACAGTTCACATCGATCCCGACGGTGGACAGTTCAGCCGCGATCAGGCGGTAGCGCAGCCAGATCAGGCGTTGAGCCAACTCCGGTGCGGCGCTTTCGATCTGGTCAAAGGGGGGAAGCCACTCGCGCCAATGCGGCGCGCGCATCCGCTGCACGCGCCCGCCTTCCTGGTCGATCAGTATCGGCGCATCGCGTCCGACCGCATCCCGAAGGTCCGATGTCAGTCTTGCAAGCTGCGCGGGCGTTTCGACATTGCGGGCGAAGAGAATAAAGCCGAACGGGTCGGCATCACGGAGAAAGGCGGCTTCGGTCGGGGAAAGCAAGGTGCCGACGCAGCCCAGAACGGTCGCCGACGGCCCCGTGCCGGCAGCGGCCATCAGCGCACCAGTGCCGGGACGCAGGTGGCGTTCTGGTCTTCCAGAACCGAGCAGAAGCGGCGGGCGTCGGCAATGTCAGCAAAACCCTCGGCCCGCAGGCGGAAGAACGTGCCGCCATTGCTGGTCGCGGGTTCGACGACGCGGCGCTTGCCGTCCATCAGGGGGCCGAAGGTCGCAAGAATGCGGTCCCAGTCCGCGCGGGCCGCATCTTCGCTGTCGTAGGTGCCGAGCTGGACAAGGCGTGTGCCCGTTTCAAGCGTCGCCGGATCGACGTCCAAAGCGGCGGCGGGCGCGAGCGCCTCGGCCACAGCGGCTGCCGCAGCCTCGGCCATCGGGTCGCCCGAGGGGCGCATCGGCGGGCGGAGCGAACGGGAGACGCCGGGAATGTCGGCAGAAATGACGTCCGGGGCGACGAAGGACGAAAGATCGGCCCCGGCGTCTGACGTGGTGGTGAGGGCGAGCGAGGGCAGCGTCAGCGACGCAGGATCGAGCGAGGCGAGAACCGGGTCAGACGGGTCGGGTGCGGCCGCGGAGGCAGCCGCCCCCTCGACGGCCATGGCCCCCATCGTGCCGTCAGCCTCGGCCAGATCAACCGGGCGCGGGGCAAGTACCAGGCGGTCGGCGGGCGGGGCGGCCGTGCCGTCCGCCGTCACCGCATTCACCGCCAGCCCCTGATGCGCAGCAAGATCGCCCCCCGGATCGGCCGGCGCACTGCGCGCCGGACCCTCCAGCGCACGGATAACGGGCACACCAGTCACGTCGCGCACCGCCAGCCGGTAGCCCCAGACCGCAAGGCCCAGCACCAGCACGACGGACGTCAGTGCCCCGGCCCCGTTCACGACGCGCTGCGTCAGACCGGCGGGCGGGCCCGCATCGGTCGTGGTGCCCCGCGCGGATCGGGGCTGAGCGGCTGCTGCAGCACCTGCTCCATCGACCCTGGCGCGGCGATAGGCTTCCGCCATCGCCCCAGGCCGCACGCGTGGCGCGGGTGACGCGTCGCCGCCAAAGCTGCCGTATTCGACATCCGCCATGCTCGCCTCGCTCTGGCTGACGCGCCCGTTCGGGCGCACAGCCTGTCATGCCTCATGCCCGCGATGGCCAGCGCTTGATTAAGGGTCAGCGCATTTCTTCCGCCGGGGTGACGCCAAGGATACCAAGACCTGCGGAAATGACAACGCCCGTGGCGCGCGCAAGGGCGATTTTGGCCTGCGTCGTGGCCGTGTTGTCGTCCTGAACGAAACGAAGCGTTGTGTCATCGTTGCCGCGGTTCCACAATCCGTGGAAGTCCGACGCCAGCTCATAGAGATAGAATGCGATCCGGTGCGGTTCCTGCCCGCGTGCCGCGATCTCGACCAGGCGCGGCCATTCGGCGATTTTCCGTGCCAGGGCCAGTTCCGCAGGATGCCCCAGCTTGGTCAGATCCGCTCTTGCCAGCGTGGCGTCATCGACCGCGACCCCCGCATCCGCCGCCTTGCGCATCACCGACCGGATGCGCGCATGGGCGTACTGGACATAGAAGACCGGGTTGTCCTTGGACTGCTCGAGCACCTTGGCAAAGTCGAAGTCCAGCGCCGCGTCGTTCTTGCGCGTCAGCATGATGAAGCGCGTCACATCGCGCCCGGCCATCTCGACCACATCGCGCAGCGTCACGAATGTCCCCGCGCGCTTGGACATCTTGAAAGGCTCGCCGTTCTTGTAGAGCTTGACCAGCTGGATCAGCTTGCAGTCCAGCGATGCGCGGTGGTTCGACAGTGCGCTGACCACAGCCTTCAGGCGTTTGACATAGCCGCCATGATCCGCGCCGAGCACATCGATCAGCAGATCGAACCCGCGCGTGACCTTGTCCCAGTGATAGGCGATGTCGGGCGCGAAATAGGTCCATGCACCGTCTGATTTCTGCACCGGGCGGTCCACGTCGTCGCCGAAGGCGGTGGATCGGAACAGCGTCTGCTTGCGGGGTTCCCAGTCTTCCGGCAGTTCGCCCTTGGGTGGTTCGAGCGTACCCTCATAGATCAGGCCCATCGACTTCAGGACCGCGATGGCCTTCTCGACGTTGCCCGACGCAGCGACGGCCTTTTCGGACGAGAACACATCCATCCGTACGCCAAGCAGCGCCAGATCGTCGCGGATCATCGCCATCATCGCCTGCGTCGCGAATTCGCGCACGGTGGACAGCCAGACGGATTCCGGCTGGTTCAGGAAGCTGTCGCCGAATTCCGCTTTCAGCGCCTCGCCCACCGGGATCAGATAGTCGCCGGGATACAGCCCCTCGGCGATCTCGGGCGAAAGCCCGTGCGCCTCGCGGTAGCGCTCATAGGCCGACCGCGCCAGCACGTCGACCTGCGCACCGCCGTCATTGATGTAGTATTCCCGCGTGACGGCATAGCCCGCATGGGCCAGCAGCGCCGCCAGCGCATCACCGAAGACCGCGCCCCGGGCATGGCCGACATGCATCGGGCCGGTTGGGTTGGCGCTGACGAACTCCACGTTGACCTTTGTGCCCGCGCCCATCAACGACCGCCCGAACCCGGCCGCATCGGTCAGCGCCGCGCGCACGACATCCTGCCATAGCGAAGTGGCCAGCCGCAGGTTCAGGAACCCCGGCCCCGCCACATCCGCCGCCGTCACGCGCGGGTCGCGGGCCAGATGCGCGGCCAATGCCTCGGCTAGCGCGCGCGGCGGCTGGCCCGCAGGCTTCGCCAGCACCATCGCCGCATTTGTCGCCATGTCGCCATGGCCCGCGTCGCGCGGCGGTTCGACCGTCACGGCGGATGTGTCAAGGCCCGCAGGCAGCGCGCCCTCGCGCACCATCGCGTCCAGAGATGTGACGACAAGCGCGCGGATATCGGCAAAAAGGTTCATGATCGCGGGTCCCCGTATCCGTTTCCGATGCCAGAGCCGTGCGTCCGGGTCAACCTTGGGCCCGCCCCCGGGCGTCGAGGATACCTGGGCCAGACCGACCGAAAGCCGTTTCCGCTTGGCGCAAGTATCCGGGGGACGCGCCGTCAGGCGCGGGGGGCAGCGCCCCCGGCGACCTCGCCCCGGCACAGCCGTGCATGTTCCTGGATCGCGAAACGGTCCGTCATGCCCGCCACATAATCCAGCACGACGCGCGCAAGGTCCGTCCGGTCCCGCGCCCGCGCCACGTCGGCGCGCCATTCGGCGGGCAACAGCGCCGGGTCGGCGAGGTACAACGGGAACAGGTCGTTCACGACTGCCGTCACGCGCTGGCGTTCGACCACGACCGACGGCGCGCGGTACATCCGCGTGAACAGGAACGACTTGATCGCGCGCAGGTTCTGGAACAGCGGTTTCGAGAACCGGATGATCGGCCCGTCCATGTCGCGGATGTCCTGCGCCGACTTCGGCTGGGCCGCCTCCAGCCGCGCAGCCGCCACCGCGATCACGTCCTCGACCATCACGCCGAAGATGCGCCGCAGCGCCTCGTGCCGCCGCCGCGTCGCATCGAGGCCCGGATAAAGCCGGTCGACTTCGGCGAAGGCCGGCCCCGTCACCGGCAGCCCCATCAGATCGGCCTCGCTGAAGAGGCCCGCGCGGAGCCCGTCATGCAGGTCGTGGTGGTTGTAGGCGACGTCGTCCGCCACTGCCGCGACCTGCGCCTCGGCGGATGCGAACGTGGACAGTTCGAGGTCGTATTCGGCGTTCACCTGCGCCAGCGCATAGGACAGATGCGCCGCGTCGGCCACCGAATGCGCGCCGGTCGCATTCGGGCCGAAGACCGGCCCGTTGTGCTTGGCGATGCCTTCAAGCGTTTCCCACGTCAGGTTCAGCCCGTCGAAATCCGCGTAGTGCCGCTCGAGCGAGGTCACGATCCGCAGTGCCTGCGCGTTGTGGTCGAACCCGCCGTAGGGCTGCATGAGAACCGCAAGAGCATCCTCGCCTGTATGACCGAAGGGCGGGTGCCCCAGGTCATGCGCAAGCGCGACCGCCTCGGCCAGCTCGACGTTCAGGGACAGCGCCCCCGCGATCGTGCGCGCGACCTGCGCCACCTCGATCGTGTGGGTCAGGCGGGTGCGATAGTAGTCGCCTTCGTGTTCCACAAAGACCTGTGTCTTGTGCTTGAGCCTGCGGAATGCCGACGAATGGATGATCCGGTCGCGGTCACGCTGAAACGGCGACCGGAAGGTGCTCGTCGCTTCGCGGAACTGCCGCCCGCGGCTGTCTTCGGGCGCACAGGCGTAGGGGGCAAGCGTCATCCGGACCTCGGGTTGAAGGACGGCGTCAACGGACATATATTGACCGCGCAGCTAAAATCATAGGTTTGCCGGTCATGCAGCTGACGCTTCCTCCGAAAGTCACCCCGCGCGCCTTCGCCCGGCTGGCGGCGATCAACGCGGCAACCGGCGGGTCACAGGCGCTGCGGGTGGCGGTTGAAGGCGGCGGCTGTTCAGGGTTCCAGTACGACATCCGGCTGGACGATGCCGCAGCCGATGACCTGGTTCTGGAAGGCGCGGGCCAGCGCGTGCTGGTCGATGCTGTGTCGCTGCCGTTCCTGGCCAATGCGGTGATCGATTTCACCGAAGAGCTGATCGGCGCGCGCTTCGTGATCGAAAACCCGAACGCAACCTCGTCCTGCGGATGCGGGACCAGCTTTTCCCTGTAGCGAAGGCGGTTCCGGTCAGACGGGTGCGGACGCCCTGCGGCGGCGGACAAGCGCCATGCCGCCAAGACCCGCGATCAGCATCAGCGCCGGCGCTGGCAGCGGCACCGCCGAAGCCTGCACGCTGATGTCGTCGACATACTGGAACGGTGTGGTGTTGGTTGTCGTGTAGCCACGAAGAATGCTGATCGACAACGTGTAGGTGCCGGGCAGGACGTTCGTCAGAAAGCCGCTGAGTACGCTTCGGTTGGTCGAGTTTCCGGCCCGCTGGCCGAACGAGAACGCATCGACCAGCGTCGCACCGAACGACATGCCGAACTGCCCGAAGTCGAGGTTCCCGTTGTTCGAGGTGCTGAGCGCCATGATGTCGGCGCCGAATGTCAGATTGCTGCGCTTCGTGACTGTCAACACCTGCGACAATGTCACGCCGCCCGTCGCCGAAGCGGTGAACGAGACTTTGCCGACCTGCAGGCGCAGCGCCGCATTGCGCGTCCCGTCGCCGTCGATGTCCGCATTGCCAGGCGTATTCGACGTCCGGGTCGTCCCGTTGGCGGTCGCTGCCAGGTTCCACCCCGACAGATTCTGCTCGAAATCCCCGTTCGTCACCAGTTGGACGGTCGCTGCCTGAACCGGCACGGCGACCGCCAGAACCAATAGCGCAAGCGCACCCATTCCGTTCCGGAGCGACACCAACCCAGCGTTCATGACAGACCTTAACCCATGCAGACATCGATTGCGCCGGATGTAACAGGCGGGCGTTCCCGAAGAGCGGCAGGATTAAGGTATTGTCAGGGA
The DNA here is from genome assembly GCA_963738635.1 of uncultured Alphaproteobacteria bacterium. GTDB lineage: Bacteria > Pseudomonadota > Alphaproteobacteria > Rhodobacterales > Rhodobacteraceae > JAOADN01. Next base: position 56,598 of record CAVTXE010000001.1, read on the forward strand.
ATTTCATCGGCCGGCGACAAGGCCCCGCTGCATTTGGCCGCCCCTCGTTTCAGTCCGGCCCGTTAGCGGACCGGCGCGCGCAGCGTCACAGATCCAGCCCGCCGGACAACGGAATGCAGATCGCGTCCGTGCGCTTGGCCAACCCGCCCGCGTCCGCTGCCGATAACTCCCGCAGCTTCGCCTCGGCCAGCGACCTGGTGCTGATGATCCCGCGCCCGCGGACGACGAACCCCTGCCCCGCCTCGTTCATGAGAACGGCCCAGCAGGCCGCGAACCGGCATGACGGACCATAGACGGTGTAGCCGCCCTCTGCCGCGACCCGCGACAGGTCGTCTGCCTGGGCGGGCGGCGTCTTTGCACCCAGCGCCAGCACGGCCATGAGCACGGCCATCCCGGCATCTAATCGAGATCTGGACATAATGAGGTGGTGCTCCAAAAGGTCGCCCGGTCCGGGCAGCACCGACACAATGGGAGGGATGAAAATATGCTTAACCAATACATCGCCCGAACCGGACAGCTTCAGAGTGCCCCAAGGTCAACGCGGCGGCGAGTGAGGAAAACCTGACCCAGTGCGATGTGCCATTCGGCCCCCGCCTTTGGCAACGGATCGCGCAGTTCGCAATCCAGGGACGTCCGGTGTTGCAAGGCACCACGGCCGCCCTAGGTCTGCTTTCGCGGCAAAAGATGCCACGGGAAAGAACCGACAGATGACGACGATCCTGATCCTCGGCTCCGGCCCGAACGTGACCGCAGCCCGCGCGTGGCCGAAGGACCGGTTCGACGCCATCGTGGCGATCAACAACGCCCATCTGGTGCGGCCCGACTGGGATGTGATGATCCATCCCTTCGACTTCCCCGCAGACCGGATGCCTGGCCGGGTCAACGCCGACCAACGGATCGTCACGGAAGCCGAATTCGTGCCCGCGCAGAACGCGTATGGCGGCTTCGTCTATGCTGGGGCGACGATGGCCTTCACCGCAGGCTACTGGGCACTGCACCATTACCGGCCCCGCGTGATCGCCTATTTCGGCTGCGACATGACCTATGCCACGACCGGGCGGACGCATTTCTACGGCACGGGCGCGCCCGACCCGCTGCGCCCGGACATCACGCTGCAATCGCTGGAGGCGAAGTCGGCGCGGCTTATGGTGCTGGCCGCGCGGCAGGGCACGGCCGTTGTCAACCTGTCCTTCGCCCGGTCGCGCCTGATCTTTCCGCAGGCCACGGTCGCCGACCTGGCGCGCGGGATCGGGCCTTCGCCTTTCAAGGCCTGCGCGGCGGGAACTGCTCTGCGCCGCGAAGCCTCCCTTGGCTATGCAGTGCCCTCGGGCCGCTACTGGGAAGAGGTTGATCGGTTCGATCCGGGCGAGCTGCGAAAGGTGGACGCCGTCTGGCGCGACGCGGCGCGTGCGCCGATGCAGATGTCTGCGTAAAGGATTGCGGCGGCCCATGGGTCGGGTCATGCTGCGGCCATGAAAATCGCGACGTTCAATATCAACGGCATCAAGGCACGGATCGAGGCCCTGCCTGCCTGGCTGGCCGCAGCAAAGCCGGATGTGGTGTTGTTGCAGGAGATCAAGTCGGTTGATGAAGGATTCCCGCGCGAGACGTTCGAGGATCTCGGCTACCGCGTAGAAACGCACGGGCAGAAGGGCTTCAACGGCGTGGCGATCCTGTCGAAACTGCCGCTGGAGGAGGTGACACGTGGTCTGCCGGGGGATGACACCGACGAGCAGGCGCGCTGGATCGAGGCGACGGTGATCGGGGCCAGCGCCGTCCGGGTCTGCGGTCTGTATCTGCCGAACGGCAACCCTGCGCCGGGGCCGAAATACGACTACAAGCTCGGCTGGATGGCGCGGATGCGGGCGCGCGCGGCGGACCTGCTGGCGACGGAGGAGCCGGTGATCATGGCGGGCGACTACAACGTCATCCCGCAGGCCGAGGACGCGGCGAAACCGGCGGCATGGATGGAGGATGCCTTGTTCCTGCCCGAAAGCCGCGCGGCGCTGCGGCGCATCCTGCATCAGGGCTGGACCGAGGCGTTCCGCGCCCGTGAACATGGTCCGGGGCATTACAGTTTCTGGGACTATCAGGCTGGTGCCTGGGAAAAGAACAATGGCATCCGCATCGACCACCTGCTGCTGTCGCCGCAGGCTGCGGACCTGATGACCGATTGCCAGATCGACAAGGCCGTGCGTGGCGGCGACAAGCCGTCGGACCATGTGCCGGTCTGGGTGCAACTGGCAGCTTAGGTTCAGCCACCTTGTCCGCCGGTCACGTCGTGACCGTATAGCCAGTCGAACCGCCCCGGGATAGCACCCGGGGCCACCGCGCCCAGCACCCGCAGCGCTGCATGGCCGACCAGGCGCCGCACCCCTTTCAGGTGATAGTTTCGCGCATTCGACCATGCGACCTCGATGGTGCGGGTCACCCGCGCCGCCCGCGCGGCCTGAAAGGCCGCGAAGGCCGCTTCCGGCGTGTCATGCCCCGCCAGCGCGTCGGCCAGCACCCAGGAATCTTCCAGCGCAAGGTTCGCGCCCTGTGCCAGGAACGGCAGCGTCGGATGCGCGGCGTCGCCGATGATGACCGCGCGGTGCCCATGCCAGCGCGCGGCGACCGGATGCAGGAACAGGCCCCACAGGCCAGGATTTTCCACAGCATCCAGCCAGCCCCGGACGCGCGGCGAGAAACCCGCGAAGGCCGCGCGCAGCGCCGCCGGGTCGCCGCGCCCCGACCAGCTTTCCTCGGTCCATTCCCCCCGCTCGACCACGGCGACGATGTTGCGCAAGGTGCCGCTGCGCAGCGGATAGCTGACCAGATGACGGCGCGGTCCCATGTGCACTTCCGCGACCGACCGGTCGGACGGATCGCCCGGGATCACCGCGCGCCACGCAGTCTGCCGGGTGAAACGCGGCACGACGCGCCCGTTTAGCGCGGAGCGGACGACGGAATGCAGCCCGTCCGCGCCGACCAGAAGATCCGATCCGATCTCCACGCCTGCGTCGGTCAGAAGGACAGGTGCGGGGGCATCCAGCCGCACCGAAGCAATGCGCACGCCCAGCCGGATATCCACACCCGCCCCGCGCGCACCTTCCACCAGGGCCGCGATCAGGTCGGCGCGATGGACGAACCGGTATTCTTGCAGCGGGCGGTGCCGGGCCATGTCCAGCCGTGTGACGATCCGCCCTGAACAACCGTCCAGCAGATGCACGCCCGCCGCGCGCGGGGCCGCGTCCAGCACGGCACCGAAGCCCAGCGCGCGCAGCACCCGCGCGCCGTTCGGCGAAATCTGGATGCCTGCGCCCACCTCCTTTATCGCCTCGGCTTCCTCCAGCACAGTCACCGAAGCGCCCCGCATCGCCAGCGCACGCGCGGCCGCCAGCCCGGCGATGCCGGCGCCTAGCACGTTGATCCGCTGACCGATCAGCATTGCGGGCCCGGGATACGAAAACACCGGAGCCTTTCAGCCCCGGTGCCGATCCCTTCGTGTCGCCTCGGCATCTCAGTCGTCGCGGTGCACACGCTCGCGCCGTTCGTGCTTTTCCTGCGCCTCCAGCGTCATCGTGGCGATCGGGCGCGCGTCGAGACGCTTCAGCGAAATCGGCTCGCCCGTCATCTCGCAATAGCCGAATTCGCCGTTCGCGATCCGCCGCAGCGCCGCGTCGATCTTGCTGACCAGCTTGCGCTGGCGGTCGCGCGTGCGCAGCTCCAGCGCCCGGTCGGTTTCCTCGGACGCGCGGTCGGCGATGTCGGGCACGTTGCGGGCGGAATCCTGCAGCCCTTCGATGGTTTCGGCGGACTGGTCGAGCAGATCCTGCTTCCAGCCGATCAGCTTGCGCCGGAAGTATTCCAGCTGCAGGTCATTCATGAATGGTTCGTCCTCGGCCGGACGATAGTCGTCGGGAAGAAAGACCTCGGCCTTCATCTCCGCTCCCTTCTGCTGGCTTGGGAGATCCGCGATTTGTTGGAATGCCATCGGGTAAGCTCCTTGGGCGCGCTCATAGCGCAAGCGCCGGGGGTTGTCACTAGCGCCCGAGCCGGTTCCGCTGCCGACCTTGCAGCAGGATTGCAGGGTCGGTAGAACGGCGGAAAGGCTAGGGCCGTTGCCCGGAAATCCCTATGAAATTCAACGGAACTGAGCGTTACGTCGCCCCGCCCGAGCTGACTGTTGCGGTCAACGCATCGGTCGCCTTGGAACGCCCCTTATTGGTGAAGGGAGAGCCGGGGACGGGCAAGACGGAACTGGCCCGCCAGGTCGCGCTGAGTCTCGGCCTGCCGCTTCTGGAATGGCATGTGAAGTCGACGACGAAAGCCGTTCAGGGTCTGTACGAATACGACGCGGTCAGCCGTCTGCGCGACAGCCAGCTGGGCGAGGAGCGTGTGCATGACGTGCGCAACTACATCCGCAAGGGGATGCTGTGGCAGGCGTTCGAGGCGACCGGCAAGGTTGTCCTGCTGATCGACGAGATCGACAAGGCGGATATCGAGTTTCCGAACGACCTGCTGCAGGAACTCGACCGGATGGAGTTTCAGGTGCAGGAGACGGGCGAGACGATCCGCGCGCGCCACCGGCCCGTCGTCATCATCACCTCGAACAATGAGAAAGACCTGCCCGACGCCTTCCTGCGGCGCTGCTTCTTCCACTACATCCGGTTTCCGGACGAGGACACGCTGCGCGCCATCGTCGCGGTGCACTTTCCGGGCATCAAGGAAGCGCTGCTGACCGAAGCGCTGACGCAGTTCCTGGAGATCCGGGAAACGCCGGGGCTGAAGAAGAAGCCCTCGACATCCGAGGTGCTGGACTGGCTGAAGCTGATCCTGGCCGAGGATCTGACGCCCGAAGACCTGCGGCGCGACGGGCGGGACCTGCTGCCGAAGCTGCATGGGGCGCTCTTGAAGACCGAACAGGATGTGCACCTGTTCGAGCGGCTGGCGTTTCTGGCGCGGCGGGAGAGGTAGGAATTGAGGGCGCGTTCCGGACTGCCGCTGATGGTGCCTAACCCCAGTTCACATTCACGCCGCGCGTGTCGATATGAATGAAGGTGTTGTAGAGTTTCAGACCGCCCCGGAACCGAAACTCCGCTCTTCCGGCAACCTCCCGCCACTCCAGCGGTGTGAAGGCGATGTTTCCCGCAGCCACGGCGACCTGTGCACGCCCGAAGCGGCGTGGGGCAGCGACCCACGTATCGCGTAGCCCTTTGACGATTCCATGCAGCGCGGTCAATCCGCCCGCATTGGTCGGCGCGAAGTCGATCGCATTGAACGCGATGTGCTGGCTCAGCGCAGCGGCATCGGAAATATGGCTGTTGTAACGCTCTGACCGGTAGACCGAATTGAACCGGATGGACCCGCCGAAAAGTGTTCTTGCGGCTTGCAGCACGAGGATTGTGGGCGCGATATTCTGCCAGATCGTCTGCGGCGGAACCGAGTTCGTCGGTCGGTCCGTGCGCGTCAGAAGTTCCGCGGCGGTGAAGTTGGCAAGGTTCAGCGTCGAGACCAGGGCGGAAAAGGCTTGGGGCACGACTGGCATTGCGGAATTCCTTCGATAAATGGGGGCAGACCAATAGAACGAGGCTACCATAACAACGCAAGGTCGGGCAATTATGGACACCGGCATACCTTTCCTTCGCGCGTGCTGTCTGCAATTCATACGTTGATCCGGCGATTGAGGTCCGGTCCGGGCTGGCAGCGGAATGACAAGCTACAAACTCTACGGCCGGCTCGACACCGGATCGGCGGCCAGCGAGGCGGCGCTGGCCGAGGCGGGGGCGGACTATGTGGTCGTCGCTGTGGCGAAGGACAGCGAGGCCGCGCGCGCTGAAGGTTATCACGGCATCAACCCGCGCGGGCAGGTGCCGGCGCTGATCTTGCCCGACGGTACCATTGTGACCGAGGGAACCGCGATCCTGCTGCACATCGCCGACGCCTTCCCGCTGGCGCGGCTGGCCCCTGTCCCCGGCACCGCCGCGCGGGCTCGGCATGATCGCTGGCTCCTTTACTTTCACGCCAACCTCTACGAGGGCGAGCTGCGCCGCTTTTATCCAGACCGCTACACGAACGATCCGGCGGGCGTGCCGGGCGTCAAGGCGGCGGCGCTTGACTATGTCCGACGGCACTACGCGCTGTTCGAGGCGGAACTGGGCAAGACGCCCTATGCGCTGGGAGCAGACATGACCGCGCTCGACATCTATCTCTGGATGCTGGTGCAGTGGTTCGACCGCGGCTGGCTGGCGGAACACTGCCCGCGCCTGCTGGCCGTCACCGACCGGGTGGCGGCGCGGCCCGCCGTCGCGCCGATCCACGCCGCGCATTTCGGGTGACGGCATGGCCACCGACAAGGGCACCGTCGACTACATCACCGAACAGGCCGCTGCTGCGGGCGGCGTATCGGCCCGCGCGATGTTCGGGGAATACGCGCTCTACTGCGATGGCAAGGTCGTCGCGCTGATCTGCGACAATCAGCTGTTCCTGAAGCCGACCGACGCGGTTAGTGCGATCCTTGGCACCGGACCCGCTATGGGCCAGGCCTATCCAGGGGCCAAACCCAGCTATCTGATTGCAGGCGATCTGTGGGACGACGCCGACTGGATGGCCGGGATCGTCCGGGCAACGGCCGACGCCCTGCCGCCGCCGAAACCGAAGAAGCCGAAGGCCTCGAAATGACCAGGACCGCCCTGACGATCCGTCCCACCACCGCAGCAGATGAAGCTGACTGGCGGCGGATGTGGGCAAAATACCTTGAATTCTACGATACCACCCTGCCCGAGGCTGTCTATGCCCATACCTTTGCGCGCATCGCGGGCCGCGACCATCCCGGGCCTTACGGCCTCATGGCCTTTCAGGGCAGCACGGCGGTCGGCCTGGTGAACTACATCTTCCACCGCCACGGCTGGAAGATCGAGGACGCCTGCTATCTCCAGGATCTGTACACCGCGCCCGAAGCGCGGGGCACGGGCGTGGGCCGCGCGCTGATCGAGGCTGTCTATGCCGAAGCGGACCGCATGGGCTGCCCGTCCGTCTACTGGCTGACGCAGGAATTCAACTACGCGGGGCGCATGCTTTATGACCGCGTGGGGGAAAAGTCACCCTTCATCCGCTACAATCGCCCGCGCTGAGCTTGCCGCTTGGCCTGCGGCGGCCGCGCGTCTAGGCTCGGGCGGTCCGGGATCTGACCGGCCGCCGTGGAACGACACATGAAGACCGCGCTGCAAGCCCTTGCGCTTATCTTACTTCTCGCCACCTGCTCGGCCCCGGCCCCCGAGGCCGCGCGACTGCCGCAATCGATACCGGACCTGCCGCCTCCACGCGCTTTCGGCGCTGTCGAGGTGACCCCGCCGCAGAGGTCAAACGCGCAGATGGCGCAGGATTTCATGGATCTGAGCTTCCGCATGGAAAGCGGTCGGGCGTTGCCGGTATTCACACGGTTCGAAGGCCCTGTCCGCGTCGGTGTGGCCGGGCGCGTGCCGCCGACCGCAACGGCGGACCTTGCCCGCGTGCTGGCACGGCTCAGGACCGAGGCAGGCGTTCCCGTATCGCTCGCCGGCGGCGGCGCGGCAGAGATCACCGTGGAATTCATGCCGCGCGCGACACTGGCGGGTCTGGTGCCCGAGGCCGCCTGCTTTGTCGCGCCGCGCGTGTCGTCCTGGGCAGACTACCGCAGCGCGCGGCGCAGCGGCAGAGCCGACTGGACGACGCTGACGGTGCGCCAGCAGGCCGCGATATTCATTCCGAATGATATAGCGCCGCAGGAAATCCGCGACTGCCTGAACGAGGAGCTGGCGCAGGCGCTGGGGCCGCTGAATGACCTCTACCGGCTGCCGGATTCGGTCTTCAACGACGACAACATCCATTCTGTGCTGACCGGCACCGACATGCTGATGCTGCGCCTGACCTATGCGCCGGACCTTTCCAGCGGCATGGCACCGCAAGACGTCGCCGCGCGTGTACCGGGCCTGATCGCAAGGTTCAATCCGCGCGGCGGTGCGGCGGGTCCGGTCTTCGTCGCGCAGGCCGATGGTCGGCGCGCCTACACCGACGCCATCGAACGCGCGCTCGGCCCGGGTGCCGGCGTTGCCGCGCGTCGGACAGCGGCACAGTCGGCCGTCTCGGTGGCCGAGGCAGCGGGATGGGGCGACACGCGCACCGCCTTTGCCTGGTTCGTCTACGGGCGGCTGACGGCCGGGTCGGACCCCGACACCGGATTTCAGGCGCTGCTGCGCGCCGCCTCGATCTATCGCGGATCGTCGCTGACAGCCCTGCATTCTGCGCATGTCGACATGCAGCTTGCCGCCTTCGCGCTGTCGCAGGGCGATGCAGAGGCTGCCATCGCCACGGCGGACCGCGCGCTGCCGCAGGCATTGCGCGCGCAGAACGCAGCGCTGACAGCCACGCTGATGATGGTCAAGGCCGAGGCGCTGGACCTGACCGGCGACACTGCGGCAGCCAGGGCCCTGCGCCTCGACAGTCTGGGCTGGGCGCGTTATGGCTTCGGCTCGTCCGAAGACGTCCGCAGGCGGCTCGACGATATCGCCACACTGTCCCCTGCGCGCAGGTTCGCCAAGCAATGATCGTCATCGCAGGACTTCTGATCGGCGCCGTCTTCGGCTGGGTGCGCGCCGGGCGTCGCGGCGGAAACCGCCTGGACCGTCTGCAATATGCAGGGGTCCATGCCATCCTGTTCGCAGCATTCGGGATGATCCTGACCATCGGCATCGACCGGATCGCCCGATAGCACAAGGACGGGGCGCGCATGTTCCTGCCCTTCCACGACAGCCTCCGCCGCCATGGCATTCCGGTCAGCCTGCGCGAATATCTCGATTTTCTGCGCGGCATGGCGGCCGGGCTTGCGACCTACGACATTTCCGGTTTCTACCATTTCGCGCGCACCGCGATGGTCAAGGACGAACGCCATCTCGACCGGTTCGACCGCGCCTTTGCCGAAGCGTTTCAAGGCCTTGAAACCCTTGACATTGCGACCCTGATCGACCGTGCCGACCTGCCCGCCGACTGGCTGGAAAAGCTGGCCGAACGCAGCCTGACCGAGGATGAGAAGGCCGCGGTCAAGGCGCTTGGCGGGTTTGACGCGCTTATGGACACCTTGCGCAAGCGCCTCGCCGAGCAGCAGGGCCGCCATCAGGGCGGGTCGAAATGGATCGGCACCGCCGGGACTTCGCCCTTCGGTGCCTATGGTTATAATCCCGAAGGCATCCGCATCGGCCAGCACGAAAGCCGCCACCAGCGGGCCGTGAAGGTCTGGGACCGCCGCGATTTCCGCGATCTGGACGACAGCAGAGAGATCGGGACACGCAACATCCGGGTGGCGCTGCGTCGCCTGCGCCGCTGGGCGCGGGAGGGTGCCGCGGACGAGCTTGACCTGCCCGGCACGATCCGCGCGACGGCGGATCAGGGCTGGATCGACGTGAAGACGCGCCCCGAACGGCGCAACGCGGTGCGGGTGCTGCTGTTCCTCGATGTCGGGGGCTCGATGGACGCGCATGTCCGCATCGTCGAGGAGCTGTTCAGCGCCGCGCGGTCAGAGTTCCGGCAGCTTGAGCAGTTCTATTTCCACAACTGCCTGTACGAAGGCGTCTGGCGCGACAACCGCCGCCGCTGGGACGCGCAGACCCCCACCGCCGATCTGCTGCGCACTTACGGACGCCAGTACCGGTGCATCTTCGTCGGCGATGCGACGATGTCGCCCTACGAGATCACGCATCCCGGCGGTGCGAACGAACACTGGAACGCCGAGCCCGGCGCGGCCTGGCTGGCCCGCGCGCGGGCGGCGTGGCCGGGCGCGGTCTGGCTGAACCCGGTGCCCGAGGCGCAGTGGCGCGGGACGCACTCGGTCGGGTTGATCAGGGACGCCTTCGAGGGCAGGATGTTTCCGCTGACACTGGAAGGGCTGACCCGCGCGATGAAAGACCTGCGATGACGGCCCTGTCGGCGCGGCTGCGCTATCTCTGGCAGCACAACCGCATCGCGCTGATCGCGTTCGCCCTCGCCCTGATGGTGGCCGGGGGCTTTGCGGTCAACCTGACGGTCGCGGCCATCTATTGGTCTTCGCACCGCGAGGAACCCCTGCAGGGCTGGATGACACTGGGCTATGTCGAGCGGTCCTGGGGCCTGCCGATGCGGTCGCTGGCCGTACCGCTGGACATGCCCGACCCGTCGCCCGATGCGCGCGGAAGGCCGAAGACGATTGCGGTTCACGCCTCCGAACGCGGGCTGACCACCGACAGAGTTCATCGGGGAAATTTACAGCGCCATCGACACGGTGCGCGCGCAGGACCGCCATCAGTGACGCGGCCCGCCCTGCCAGACCGCGGCGTGAAGCCATGACCGACTGGCTTCTGGCGCTTGTCCCGGTCTGGGGCATCTGGCTGGTCGGCGTGGCGACATTCCTGTCCTGCATGGCGCTGCCGATCCCATCCTCGGTCGTGATGCTCGCCGCAGGCGGCTTCGTCGCGTCGGGCGATCTGGTCCTGTGGCAGGTGTCGCTCGCTGCCCTGGCAGGCGCGGTCGCAGGCGATCAGTTGGGCTTCATCGCTTCGAAGGGCGGCGCACGCGGGCTGGTCGGACGCATCGCGGCCAGTCCGGGCCGGGCCGAGCTGATTGCCCGCGCCACGGCCTATGCCCGCGACAAGGGCGTCCTGGCGGTATTCTTGTCACGCTGGCTGGTCAGCCCGCTTGGCCCGTGGGTCAATATCGCCGCAGGTCTGTCCGGCATGGCCTGGCTGCCCTTCACCATCGCGGGCATCGCGGGCGAGGCGGTCTGGGTCGGTCTGTATGTCGGCATGGGCCGTGCCACCGCAGGCAGCCTGGAGGCCGCATCCTCGGCCATCGGCAACCTGCTCGGCTTCGTCGGCGCGGGTGCGGCGGTGCTGGCCCTCGGCTGGTGGCTGATCCGGTCGCTGCGAAACGCCAGGCAAGAGGTCTGAACGGCGACACTGGTCAGACCAGGCTTTGCCCCCCATATACCGGGATATGCTGAAACTGACCCCAATCCTGCTCGCCGTCCTGTATGGCCTTCTGATGTGGCAGTTCTCGTCCTGGCGGACGCGCAAGGAATTGGACGCCAATTCGGTCCCTTTGGCCGATCCCGCGCTTGAACCAGTCCTTAGCCGCCTGGCCGTTGCCCTCGGGCTGAAACGCATCCCCGTCCACATTTATGAAATCGACCCGGTCAACGGGCTCGCCGCGCCCGACGGCCGGATATTCCTGACCCGGGGGTTCTACCGGAAATTCCGCGACGGCGAGGTGACGGGCGATGAGCTGGCATCCGTCATCGCGCATGAACTTGGCCACGTGGCGCATGGCCATGCCCGGCGGCGGATGATCGACTTCACCGGCCAGAACGCGATCCGGGTTGTCCTTGCGGCTGTCCTCGGGCGGTTCATTCCCGGCATCGGGGTCTATCTTGCGGGGCTCGCCGCTTCGCTTCTGGCCGCGCGGCTGTCGCGTCAGGATGAATTCGAGGCGGATGAATGGGCCTCGGCCCTGCTGATCAAGGCGGGGATCGGGACCGGGCCGCAGAAGTCGATGTTCGCCAAGCTCGGGCGGCTGACCGGCGCGACGGGCAAGACGCCCCCGGCCTGGCTGCTGAGCCATCCGCAGACGGCCGACCGGATCGCGGCCATCGAGAAGAACGAACGGAAGTGGGGCGTTGCCGTCGTGCCGGGAAAGGCGCAACTAAGTCAGAAGGCCTCCGGCTTCGCCTCGCGCGCCATGTGGTCGAGCACGGCATTCACGAACGACGCCTCTTTACCGTCCGGGAAGAACGCCTTCGCCACGTCCACGTATTCCGTGATCGCCACCTTCGGCGGCGTGCCGACATCGACGATCTCGGCCCCCGCCGCGCGGAACAGCGCCCGGATCACCGGGTCGATGCGGTCGATGGGCCACGCAGCCACCAGCGCCCGGTCGGTCAGCTGGTCGATCCTGGCCTGCCAGTTCACCGCCCCCTCGAGCACCGCGCGGAACAGGTCGCGGTCGCCATCGGCCATTTCGTCCTCGTCATAGACCGCCCCGAAACGGTGCGTCTCGAACTCGCTGCGCACCTTGTCCACAGACTGGCCCGCCGCCTCCATCTGGAACAGCGCCTGCACCGCATAGAGCCGCGCCGCCGCCTTGGCCTGACGCCGTGCCGCCGTCTTTTCGGCCTGAGATGGTTTCGTCGGCGTCATGCGGTCTTCGGCCCCTCGCCTGCGACGCGGAATTCGCCACCTGCCGGGCGGAACCCCATGGCCTTGGTCGCCTGCGCCCATTTGCGGTGCAGCGCCACCAGATGCAGCGCCGCCGCCGCCGCCCCGCCGCCCTTGTTCTGGCCCGCCGGATCGGCCCGCACCTGCGCCTGATCCATGTTTTCGACCGTCAGGATGCCGTTGCCGATGCAGGCCCCCGACAGGCCAAGCTGCGCGATCATCCGGCTCGAGTTCATTGCAGACCGTGTCATAATGCGTCGTCTCGCCCCGGATCACGCAGCCAAGCGCCACGAACCCCTCATAGTCCGCCATCCGGTACGCCATGCCGATAGCTGTCGGCACCTCCAGCGCGCCCGGCACTTCGACCACATCCACGATTGCGCCTGCCGTCGCCGCGACGGCCTTCGCGCCTTCAATCAGCTGATCGGCAATGTCGCGGTAAAACGGAGCCGCGACGATCAGCATCCTGACGGGCTTGTCGAACTTGGGCGGCGCCATCGCGCCATGCGGATCGGTCAGGGCCATGTCTTACTCCGCGATTGCCCGCGTGCCGGTTATGGTCAGGCCATAGGCGTCCAGCCCGATCACCTTCGGCTGCGGCGAATTGGTCAGAAGGATCAGGTCGTGCAGGCCCAGCGCAGACAGGATCTGCGCGCCGAGACCGTATTGCCGCAACGTCTGGGGCGAGACCTCGGACGCGCCGGCGATCTTCATTGTCAGATCGCGCAGCAGGACAAGAACCCCGCGGCCCTCGTGCGCGATGACCCGCATCGCATGCGTGAACTCATGTGCCCGACCTTTTTCGCCCGCGCCGATCACGTCGTGCAGCGGGTCCAGCGCGTGCATCCGCACCAGCACCGGGTCCGGCGTCGCGATGTCGCCCTTGATCAGGACAATGTGTTCCGCACCCATCGTGCGATCAGTGTAGATGCGCATCACCCAGTCGCCGCCTGTTTCGGCCGTTATGATCCGTTCCTCGGAGAGCATCACGAGGTTGTCGTGCCGCCGACGGTAGGCGATCAGGTCGCTGATCGTTCCGATCTTCAGGCTGTGTCTTTGCGCGAAAGCCACCAGGTCCGGCAGCCGTGCCATCGTGCCATCCTCGTTCATGATCTCGCAGATCACGCCAGAGGGGTTCAGGCCCGCCAGACGGCTGATGTCCACCGCCGCCTCGGTATGCCCAGCCCGCACCAGAACACCGCCGTCCTTTGCGCGCAGCGGAAAGACATGCCCGGGCGTCGCGATGTCCTGCGGCCCCTTGGTCGGATCAATCGCCACGCTGACCGTCCGCGCCCGGTCCGCCGCCGAAATACCCGTCGTGACACCTTCGCGCGCCTCGATGGAAATCGTGAACGCCGTCTCGTGTCGCGAGGCGTTGTTGGCCGACATCAGGTTCAGACCCAGCGCGTCGATCCGGTCCCCCGTCATCGACAGGCAGATCAGCCCGCGTCCGTGCGTTGCCATGAAATTGACCGCGGTCGGCGTGCACATCTGGGCCGGGATCACAAGATCGCCCTCGTTCTCGCGGTCCTCGTGATCGACCAGGATGAACATCCGCCCGTTGCGCGCGTCGTCGATGATCTCCTCGATCGAGGACACCGCATCATGGTATAGGCTGGGGCTGGCTTCGGTCATCGGTCCGCTCGCTGTCGGGGTCGGCATACACAAGGCCGGGTCGGATGGCCAGTGGGCGGGATGGCGCAGCGGGATGTGCGGGGCTGGCCTGGTTCGTCCAGCGGTGCCGTGCAGACGACTGCCTGTTTGGATTAGGCGCCGGGGGTGAACGGCGACTGCCCCGGCCACGGCGGATCGGCGGGCATTCCACCTCCCTGCGGGGCTTCCGTCTGCCGCATGCGACTTCAACCGATACCCCCGCCGGTCTGATGCGACGCGTCCAGGCATTCCAGCCCAAATACCTCAAGATGTTTCCAAATGCTTAAAATGACCTTGCAAGTCATTGATTCTATTCAGTCGAAAAAGGTCCCGACTCGGGACGCCACATTTTCCTCTACGCGGCCCCCCCGAAATACCGCTCCGCCGCCAGATACCCCGCCATCCGCCCGGCTTCTGCCCAATCCGCCTCCAGCGCCGTATCCCCGACAACCAGCACCCGGTCCGCCGGGTGGCGCGCCTCGCGCAGAAGTCCCGTCAGGATACTGCGCGTTGTTGCCCATCCGTCGGTCAGGCCCGGTGCCCGCGCCGCCGCCTGGACTGCAACTCCCTGCTCCGCCAGGATCTGCCTCAGCCGGAAGGGGTCCACCGGGGGCTGTGCCGCGATCATCGTGCCGACCGCTTTCAGCCCGGCCAGCTTGTCCGCCCGCGCCGCCCCGACCGCCTGCCCTTCCCGCAGGATCCGCAGCGCATTGGTCGAAAACAGGAAGGCCACCAGATCGTGCCCCGTCGTCGCCCGGATCCCCGCATAGGTCTTGTAGTCCAGTCCGATTTCCTTGGCCCGCCGCACCCGCAGGCGCACGACCTCCAGCGGCAGAACCGGCAGCAGCTCGCTGCGCGCCCGACGCCAGCAATGTGCGCGCCACGACTGCCCGCCCGCCAGCGACGGCCCGCGATTGTGCCCTATGCCGGTCACGCCGCCTGCCAGTCGTTCAACCGCGCGACGTAACGCGCCAGTGTGTCGACCTCGAGGTTGACCATATCGCCCGCGCGCGCCCGGCCCCAGGTTGTGACCTGTTTCGTATGCGGGATGATGTTGACCCCGAACGTCGCACCATCGACCTCGTTCACTGTAAGCGAGGTGCCGTCCAAGGCGATCGACCCTTTTGGCGCGATGAAGCGCGCCAATGCGTCGGGCGCGCGGAAGGTGAAGCGCGTCGATGCCCCCTCATCCCGCATTGCGGTGATCTCGGCCACGCCATCGACATGGCCCGACACGATATGCCCGCCCAGTTCATCCCCCACCTTCAGCGCGCGTTCCAGGTTCAGCCGACGCCCCGGTGCCCATCCGTTGTGGCCGATGTTCGTCTTCGAGACGGTCTCGGCCGAAATCTGCACGTCGAACCAGTCCTGCGGATCGGTGCCGGTGGCGATGACGGTCAGGCAGACACCGTCGCAGCAGATCGATGCGCCCATCGGGATTCCTGCTGCCGGATAGGACGTGCCGATCCGCGCGCGCAGATCGCCGTCCTGCACGACCGACAGGACAGTGCCCATATCCGTGATGATGCCCGTGAACATGCGCAACGCCCTCTGCCGACCGGCACATCAGGGGTAGCCGCCAACACGGCGACAGGCAAGCCCGTGGCGCGGCGGCCATATACGGCGCACCACGGGGGCGGACGCGCGTGATTTCCCCGTGACAAGCTGCGGGACGCGCGCGCAGTGTCGCCGGGCCCCGCCGACGCGGAAGGACCGATGACCGAGCCGACACCGCCCCTGCCCGTGACCAAGCGTCGGTTCCTGATGCTTCAGGGGCCGCACGGGCCTTTCTTCGGCAGTCTGGCGGATATGCTGCGGCAGGCCGGCTGCGCGGTCTGGCGTGTCGGATTCAATCAGGGCGACCGCCTGATGTGGGGTCTGCGGCGGGGATACATTCCCTATCTTGGCAGGGCCGCTGAGTGGCCGGCTGCCTTGTCGGACCTGATTGCGCGGCACGGCATCACCGATATCGTGCTTTATGGCGACACACGACCGGTTCATGCCGCCGCCGTGCGTCTGGCACAAGGCGCCGACCTGGCCGTACATGTCTTCGAGGAAGGCTATATCCGGCCCTTCTGGGTCACGTATGAACGCGGCGGATCGAACGGGCATTCGCGCCTGATGCGGATGACCCTGGCAGAGATGCAGGCCGCATTGGCCGCACGTGCGACCGATCTGCCGATGCCCCCCGCGCGCTGGGGCGAGATGCGCCAGCACATCTTCTGGGGGGCGATCTATCATTTCGCCGTTCTGGTTGCGAACCGGTCCTACCGTGCGCTGGAACCGCACCGCGACATCGGCGTCGCAGCCGAGTTCCAGCTGTATCTGCGCCGCCTGCTGCTGATGCCGCTGCACCGGGCCGAACGCGCGCTGGCCACGGCGCGCATCCGCCTTGGCGGATTTCCCTATCACCTTGTCCTTCTGCAGCTTGAGCATGATGCAAGCTTTCGCGCACATTCATCCTTCGCCTCGATGACCGATTTCATCCGCGCGGTTCTCGACGCCTTCGCCAGGGGTGCCGCCCCGCATCACCATCTGGTCTTCAAGGCCCATCCGCTGGAAGACGGGCGCGCCGCGATCGCTGCGACGATCCGGGCCGAGGCCGCGCGGCTCGGTCTTTCGCGGCGCGTGCATTTCCTGCGCGGCGGCAAGCTTGCGCGGCTGCTGGCGCAAGCGCGCAGCGCCGTCACGGTCAATTCCACGGCAGGTCATCAGGCGCTTTGGCGTGGCGTACCCCTGAAGGTGCTGGGCCAGGCGATCTATGCCAAGCCGGGGCTTGTATCGGACCTGCCGCTGGCCGACTTCTTTGCCGGGGCCGTGCGCCCCGACCCTCGCGCCTACCGCGAATTCCGCCACTATCTTCTGGAAACGTCGCAGATCACCGGCGGTTTCTATGCCGCCGCCGGCCGCCGTCGCCTTATCCGGCAGGTCGTCGATATGATGCTGTCGCCCGAGGATCCGTACGACGCGCTGACGTCGGGCAGAGCGGCACCACGGCAACACCTTTCGGTTGTGCGCTGACCCTCGCTTGGTTTTTCTGCCCTCTTCGCCTAGGGTTAAAAGAAAAACTTGAGGCAGTTCCCGGCAAGAGGAGCCCGCAGTGAATATCCTGACGACCCGCGGGGCCAGATATCTGGTCCTTGTTGCCGTTGTGGGCAGCCTTTCCGCCTGCGGCCTGCCGCGCCCCGGCCCGAACAAGAAAGAAATCTTTGCCGGATCAGTGCAGAAGCAGGGCGACGCCTTCATCGTCGCGGTCAACAGCGATGTGTCGCGCGCCACAGCGCTGCAACCCGATCTCGAATTCTCCGGAGCCTTCCAGAATGCCGGGCTGGTCGGATCGGACGACATCCGCCCGGGCGACCGGCTGGGTCTGACGATCTGGGAAAACGTCGATGATGGTCTTCTGGCCAGTCAGGGTGCCAATTCCACGGCGCTGACGGAAGTTCAGGTCGACGGGGCCGGGTTCATCTTCGTGCCCTATGCGGGCCGCATCAAGGCCGCCGGAAACTCGCCCGAGGCGCTGCGCCGGATCATCACCGGCAAGCTGGACCCGCAGACGCCCGACCCGCAGGTATCGGTCACGCGCATCGCGGGCGATGGGGCGACCGTGTCCGTCATGGGCGGCGTCGGCGGTCAGGGCGTCTATGCCATCGAACGCCCGACCCGGACGCTGTCATCCATGCTGGCGCGCGCAGGCGGTGTCGTGATCGAGCCCGAGGTTGCGCAGATCACCGTCACGCGGGGCAGCCATTCCGGCAAGGTCTGGCTGAAGGACCTCTATTCCAACCCCGCGATGGATATCGCGCTTCGCCCCGGCGACATCATTCTGGTCGAAGAAGACACCCGCGCCTTCACCGCGCTTGGCGCGACCGGCGCGCAGAACCGCGTCCAGTTCACCTCGCAGACCATTTCCGCGCTGGAGGCCATCGCGCAGGTCGGCGGCCTGAACACTGGGTTTGCCGATCCGAAGGGTGTCTTCGTCTTCCGTAACGAACCCGCAGACATCGCTAACTCTGTTCTCGGTCGCAGCGATCTGACCGGCGATCAGCGGATGGTCTACGTCCTTGACCTGACCGAACCCACGGGCATGTTCAACGCCCGCGACTTCGTCATCCGCGACGGCGATACGGTCTATGTGACCGAAGCGCCCTATGTGCAGTGGCAGAAGACCCTGGCCGCGCTGACCGGCACGCTTGGCACCGCGAATTCCGTGAACAGCCTTGCCACGAACTGATGGCCGCGACCAGCGATGACGGAGCCGCCGGGGACAGGAACCGGCGGCTCTTCGTCTACAATGGCGGTTTCCTGACGCAGGGCCGCGTCCGGCGCATCCTGACGCTGGCGGGCTATGACATCCGGGTCGGCAAGCCGGGATCGGGCGATCTGGTCGGTGTGTGGGGCCGCAGCCCGACCAGCCCGCGCGGCGAGGCCGTCGCAAATGCCACGGCAACGCCTGTCCTGCGCGTCGAGGATGCCTTCCTGCGGTCCATCCGCCCTGGCCGCGACAGCGCCGAGCCGCCGATTGGCCTGATGATCGACCGGCGCGGCGTGCATTTCGACTCCTCCGCCATATCCGACCTGGAACACATCCTGTCGCACGACCCGCTGGACGACGGTGCTGTCCTGGCCCGCGCCCGCGAAGGCATCGAGCGGCTGAAGCACCATCATCTGTCGAAATACAATCTGACCGACCCCGCCCTGCGCGCCCCGGAACCCGGCTATGTGCTGGTCATCGACCAGACCCGCGGCGATGCCTCGATAGCCTACGGTGGCGCATCGGAAAGCACGTTCCGCGAAATGCTGGTCTTCGCGCAAGAGGAACATCCCGGCGCACGGATCGTCATCCGCACCCATCCCGAAACCGAACTTGGCCATCGCCCCGGTCACTTCAACGACGGCCACGCCCATGGACTGATCAGCCTGTCGCGCGATCCGGTCTCGATCTGGCACCTGCTGGAGGGAGCCATCGCCGTCTATACCGTATCCTCCCAGGTCGGGTTCGAAGCGATTCTGGCAGGTCACCGCCCGCGTGTGTTCGGCCAGCCGTTCTATGCTGGCTGGGGTCTGACGGCGGATGAAAACCCGGTCGCCCGGCGCGAACGAAAGCTGACGCGCAACCAGCTGTTCGCCGCGACGATGATCATGGCACCGACCTGGTTCGATCCTGCCCGCGACCGGCTCTGCAGCTTTGAAGACGCGCTCGACCACCTGGAGGCACAGGTCCGCGCGTTCCGCGAAGACCGGGCGGGCTACGTGGCGACCGGCATGCGGCTGTGGAAGCGCGCGCATCTGCAACGCGCGTTCGGTCGTGAACGGCGGCTGATATTCGAGGATGATCCGGGCCGTGCCGTTGCCCGGGCGCGCACGGATGGACGGCGCGTTCTGGTCTGGGCAGGACGGGAAACCGAACTTCTGCGCAACACGCAGGACATCACGGTGCTGCGGGTCGAGGACGGGATGCTGCGGTCAAAGGGCCTCGGGGCCGAGCTTGTGCCGCCGATGTCGCTGGTGGCGGACGATCTTGGCATCGCCCATGACCCGGCCCGCGAAAGCCGCTTGGAACGGCTGATCGCGGAAGGGCCACCGCCAGGCGGCGAGGCGCGGGCCGAGCGGCTGGTCGCGCGCATGCTTCGGGCAGGCCTGACCAAGTACAATCTGGAGAAAGGCGGCCCGCCGCTGATGCCCAAGGGCTACACCGTCCTTGTGCCAGGTCAGGTCGAAGACGACGCCTCGGTCCTGCTGGGCGCGGGAGCCGAGCACACCAACCTTGCCCTGTTACGGCGCACCCGTCAGGAGAACCCTTCGGCGGTCATCCTTTACAAGCCGCATCCCGATGTCGAAGCAGGGTTACGTCTTGGCCGTGTCGAATCGGCTGACCTGATGGGGCTGGCCGATGTCGTTCTGCCGGACTGCAGCCCGGTCCAGGCAATCGAAGCGGCGGACGAGGTCTGGACGATCACCAGCGGCCTGGGGTTCGAAGCCCTTCTGCGCGGCAAGCGCGTGGTCACGACGGGGATGCCATTCTATGCGGGATGGGGCCTGACGCAGGACATGTTCCCGCAGCCGGACCGGCGACGCGCCCGACCGACGCTTGCGGCCCTCGCCCATGCGGTGCTGATCGCCTATCCGCGCTACGTCGATCCGGTATCGGGTCTGATCTGCCCGCCGGAAGTCGCGGTGGAGCGGCTGGCAAAGGGCGAAGTGCCCGAACCCGGACGCTGGAACCGGGGAATGTCGAAATTGCAGGGCCTGTTCGCCGGGCGGAGCTGGCTCTGGCGCTGAGGCTGACCTGCGCCATCTGCGGGCCGCTCTATGCCCTGACCCAGCGATGCATCACATCCCCGCCGACGGCGTCGACCCCGGCCAACCGGAACCGCGGCGCATCGGCCAGCGCCGCAAGCATCAGGGGGCCGGTCGCCGACCGACCCTCGGATCCCAGCATCAGACCCGCAGTGAACCCCACGATCTCGTCGACCAGACCCGCGCGCAGCAGCGACGCAGCAAGCTGCCCCCCACCCTCGCACAGGACGCGGGTCAGGCCTGCCGCACCCAGGGCCTGAAGCATCTCGGCCGGGTCGATCTGTCGGTCCTTTGACGCAACCGCGAACAGGCGCGCGCCGGTTTCGGGCCAGAAGCCGGGGTCCGTCCCCGCCGCCGTCATCAGCCACAGCGGCACTTCCGCCGCCGAACGTGCAAGCGCACCGTTGCGCGGCAGATGAAGATCGGAGGTCGCTACGATCCGTACCGGCTGGCGAACCGCGCCGATCCCGCGCACCGTCAGCATCGGGTCGTCGGTGCGGGCGGTACCCGCACCGATCAGCACCCCGTCATGGCGCGCGCGCAGCGCATGAACGGCGCGCCGCGCATCCGGCCCGGTGATCCAGCTGCTTTCGCCCGAAGCAGTCGCGATGCGCCCGTCGAGGCTCGTCGCAAGTTTCAATGTGACCATCGGGCGGCCATCACGGAGTCGCGTCAGAAATCCCTTCTGAAGCGCAGCGGCCGCTTCCGCCAGAAGTCCGGTGTGAACCGGAATACCCGCCGCTGTGAGCCTTGCATGTCCGCTGCCCGACACGCGGGGGTCGGGATCTTCCATGGCGCTGACAACACGCGCGACACCTGCGGCGGTCAGCGCCTCGGCACAGGGGGGTGTCTGGCCCTGATGCGCACACGGTTCCAGCGTGACATAGACAGTTGCCCCACGCGCATCCTCGCCCGCCTGCCGCAACGCCTCGGTTTCCGCATGTGGGCGTCCGCCGGGCTGCGTCCATCCGCGCCCCACGATCCGGCCCTCTTTCGCGATGACACAGCCGACTGCGGGGTTCGGCCAGACCTGCCCCAGCCCGCGCGCGCCCAGCGTCAGGGCAAGCGCCATGTAGCGCCGGTCAGTCTGGCTCACTCGCCGTCCGCGCCACCCGGGCGCAGTTCCGAGACGAATTTGTCGAAGTCGTCAGCGGCCTGGAAGTTCTTGTAAACGCTGGCGAACCGCACGTAGGCGACGGTGTCGATCCGGGCGAGGCTTTCCATCACGATCTCGCCGATGACCTTTGACGGGATGTCCGTGTCGCCAATCAATTCCAGCCGCCGGACGATCCCGCTGATCATCTGGTCAATCCGTTCCGGATCGATCGGGCGCTTCTGCATGGCGATGCGGATCGAACGTTCCAGCTTGTCACGGTCAAAATCCTCGCGCTTGCCTGACGTCTTGATCACCACAAGGTCGCGCAGCTGGACGCGTTCGTAGGTCGTGAACCGCCCGCCGCAGGACGGACAGAACCGCCGCCTGCGGATCGCCACATGATCCTCGGCGGGACGCGAGTCCTTCACCTGCGTATCGACATTGCCGCAAAACGGACAGCGCATCTTGTCTCGGCCCCCGATCCCCGTTTCCCACAGGCAGTATAGGAGTGCCGCAAGGGATTGGGTAGGGGTGATCTGGCACCACCAGATAGGGAAAGTTGAATGACCGCCGGGGCATGCAAGGCCGCCATTGCTGGCCCGTCGGAAAACGCGGGGGCATGTTCGGTCCTGCGATGCTTCCGGGTCGCTTCCTTGCAGGGTTGGGCGGGTCATCGCAGAAAATCTGATACTGCCGAATTCCCGCAGGAGCGGTCAGACCCGTCCCCGCAGCCAGTGATACAGCCCGCGCAGGCGCTGGTAGGTCAGGTTGTGCCGGGGAAAGTCCGGCTGGCGGCGCACCCGGTCGAGATCGGCCAGCTTGACCGTGTCGGCGCGGTTCAGCACGGTGATAAGCTCATAGCGGAAGCCGGTCTTCCAGACGAGATAGGGAAAGGACAGCTGATCGCGGCGGCTGTAGCGGCTCACGTGGTCGAACCATTCCTCGCCGAAGTCCGCAACGGCAGGGCTGTGGCGGCGGACGATGAAATGCCCCTCGATCAGACCGAAATGGCGAGGCATCCCTTCGGCACCGTAGGTCCGCATGCGTTCCAGCACGATCCGGTGGTCATCCAGCCCCATCTCGCGCACCACCTGTCCCTCGTCATAGACGCAGTCGCGGCGGAAATGCGGATAAGCGAAGAACTCCGTATCCGACTGCGCCTTAAGCGCCGCGACGATCCCGGCGGGGTCGCGCAGCAACCGGGACTTGTTGTCGAGCCAGATCGACCAGTCCGCGTCCGGGAAGAACCGGTGCGGCATCAGTTTGGACCGGCGCGAGGCGCGGGCGGGGTCGAGGCCGTCCAGGGGGTCGAGGACCAGTTCGACGCCTGCGGGAACATCGCGGGGGCGGTCGGACACAAGCACCGTCCGGTCGGCACGGAAACCGCCGAAGACCTGTGGGTTCAGCGGTTCGCGGTCGCCGTAAAGGGCGGAGAAAAGAACAGTGGTCATCGCGGTGTCTATACCCGGCCTCTTCGGTCATTGCAGCGGAGGAATTGCCTTCCGTTCGCGGTATCGTGATCCGTGCCGAGGGAACCTGCTCATATCCTTGTGCGTTCACCGGCGTCGCGACTTTGCTGAACCCCACGCCAACCCCAACAGGACGGAGGCTTCGATGACCAGAATGACCGCCAAGGATTTTCATCCCGAACTGCTGGAACTCTACGACTTCTACGCCCACGGAATCATCACCAAGCGCGAATTCCTCGACCGTGCCGGAAAATTCGCCGTGGGCGGCCTGACGGCAATCGCGATCCTGGGCCTGATGAGCCCGAAATATGCGCTGGCCCAGCAGGTGCCGGCGGATGACGCGGGCATCGTGACCGAACGGATCACCTACCCCTCGCCGAACGGACATGGCGACGTGAACGGCTATCTGGTGCGGCCTGCGGGGGTCGAGGGCAAGCTGCCCGCCGTCGTGGTGGTGCACGAGAACCGGGGGCTGAACCCCTATATCGAGGATGTCACGCGGCGGCTGGGCAAGGCCGGGTTCATGGCGCTGGCACCCGACGGGCTGACGAGCGTGGGCGGCTATCCGGGCAATGACGACGCGGGGCGAGAGCTGCAGTCGACCGTGGACTCCGAAAAGCTGATGAACGACTTCTTCGCCGCAGTGGAATTCCTGATGGCGCATGAGGGATCCACGGGGCGCGTGGGCATCACGGGGTTCTGCTATGGCGGGGGCGTCGCCAATGCGGCGGCGGTTGCCTATCCGGAACTGGGCGCGGCGGTGCCGTTCTATGGCCGTCAGGCGGATGCGGCGGACGTGCCGAAGATCATGGCGCCGCTGATGCTGCACTATGGCGCCTTGGACACCCGCGTAAACGAGGGCTGGCCTGCCTATGAAGCGGCCCTGAAGGCGAACGGGAAAGAGTATCAGGCCTTCATCTATGAGGGCGCGAACCACGGCTTCCACAACGACACGACGCCGCGCTATGACGAGGCAGCGGCGACGCTGGCCTGGGACCGGACGGTGGCGTTCTTCACCGAGAAGCTGGGGGCGGCTGGGTAGCGGTCCCAACTCGGGACCGTTCTTGCAGTAAGCAAAATCAAGGGGTTACGGGCGGAAATTCAGGATTTGTTAACAAAGAGACGCTGAACAGACGGAGGGAACGGTGCCCTATGGGCGCCGCTTTCTCGTTCAACCCGCCTGCCACGACCTCTGTTCGTGGGTCAGATCACGGCGTCATATGCATGGCCACGTCGCCTGACCAGGGCTCGGTCACGCCGCGGCCGCCGCCGAGGTCTTCCAGGATCGGGCGCAGTTTGTCGAGGCTGCCGATCATCGCGGGGCGGGCGGCGGCAAGGGCCGCCATGCTGTCCCACTCTCCCACGACGATAAAGCTGCGCTCGCCCGACCGGACGATCCAGAAATTCCGCCCGCCCGGCATCGTACGAGGGTCCAGCTCGTTGTGGATCTGGATGAACTCGTCTTCCTTGCCCGGTTTCACGCGCATATGCACCACGTTCATCGCTGTCATGGCAGCCTCCGTTTGCCGCGAAACGCGTGTCGAGGATAGCATGGGCGGCCACGCGAGCGGAGGGTTTCGGCGCAACCTGGGGGTGTGGTGCGGGCTGCGTCGGGACGCGGAATCCGGGTTCCGGCATCGACGAAGTATCCGCAGTTGAGGGCGGTCGGGTCGATGCACTTCACGTGCTTATCACGTGCATATCGTGTGCATACGTTGTCCCGCGCCGGGTCAGCCGAACAGGCGGTCGCCCTGTTCGTCAATCATCTGCTTCGCCTTGCCGAGCGAGATCGCGGCTGCCTCGTCGCGCGATGAAGATGTATCGGCCCGGATCAGGGTGTGGCTTCGGGTCGTGCCGTCGATGGCCTTCTCGATCCGGGCGGAGACGCGGAACTGACCACCCTCGGCGATCGGGGCGGGGGCGATGCGGAAGCCCTTGTACTCCTCACCCTGCGCGGGCGCGGGATCGGACGGGGCGGAAGAGCCGAAGAGGCGGGACCAGATGGGCATGGCGGAATGGTGCTGCAAAGCCCTGCCGCACGCAACCCCGCCCCGGTGCGCAGGCCGGAGGGCGCGATGGAATGGGCGCTACCTCGGAACCCGCGTGTATGCCGGTGCGTGATCGGCAGCCGAGGCCGGCGCGGCATTCGACCAGGTGCGTGCGAGCACGCACCCTACGGCCGGATAGCGCGGTGGAGTGGGTGAAGATGAAACATCGACATATTTTGAGAAGCATTTGGCGTGCCAGTGGGACTGCATTGGGCCATAGGGTTCGAGGTCCAGTGGAGGTGATCCGGCATTCATCCCAGCGTGGTCCAGACGGTCGGATTAGATGCCGCAGGTGAACCCCGGCCTACGCTGCCTGCCGCGCGCTCACTGCCGACCTTTCGCCCAGCAGGGTGCGCGGAATGCGCACCGATCTCCCAGCGTTGCTGGACAATCTAACCAAATAGCTATCACGGCGACGATCCGACCGACATTGCAAGATGAGCCCCAAAGTTAGCATCAAAGAACAAATACGTTTCTGATTGATGTGCGGATCGGGTGATCAGGGTCGTCAATGATCTGGCGTGTGATGTAAGAAGGTGGGCCATAGGGATGCTTTGTTTCATCACCGGTACTCTGACATCACGACGTCAAACCAACCGGCCATGCGAAGCTGGAGGATCGACGAGTCAAGCAAATGCGCTGCCGGTATTAAGAAGTTTTGCCACCGGCAGCTTTCCCGATGCTTGACCGTAAACTGCGCATCCGATCGCAATCAACGCTATCAAAACAACCGCGAACAATGACAGGCGCTCAAATGTCAATTAATTCTCCTGTCTGCCGCGCTCCAGAATAAATCCTCACTGATCCAGAAAGCTCCGCAGCTTCCTGCTGACCTGCTCGGATGCTTCAGCTTCCGCAGCGCCTTCGCCTCGATCTGCCGGATGCGTTCCCGCGTGACGCTGAACTGCTGGCCGACTTCTTCCAGCGTGTGGTCCGTGTTCATCCCGATGCCGAAGCGCATCCGCAGGACGCGCTCTTCGCGCGGGGTCAGCGACGCCAGCACCCGCGTCGTGGTTTCCTTCAGGTTCTCCTGAATGGCGGAATCCAAGGGCAGGATCGCGTTCTTGTCCTCGATGAAGTCGCCAAGCTGGCTGTCTTCCTCGTCGCCGATGGGGGTTTCCAGCGAAATCGGCTCCTTGGCGATCTTCATCACCTTGCGGACCTTTTCCAGCGGCATCTGGAGCTTTTCGGCCAGTTCCTCGGGCGTCGGTTCGCGGCCGATCTCGTGCAGCATCTGGCGGCCGGTGCGGACCAGCTTGTTGATCGTCTCGATCATGTGGACCGGAATGCGGATCGTGCGGGCCTGGTCGGCGATGGACCGGGTGATCGCCTGACGGATCCACCATGTCGCGTAGGTGGAGAACTTGTAGCCGCGGCGGTATTCGAATTTGTCCACGGCCTTCATCAGGCCGATATTGCCTTCCTGAATGAGATCAAGGAATTGCAGGCCGCGGTTGGTGTATTTCTTGGCGATGGAGATCACCAGACGCAGGTTCGCCTCGACCATTTCCTTCTTGGCCTGACGCGCCTCTTTCTCGCCCTTCTGGACCTGCTGCACGATGCGGCGGAATTCGCTGATATCGACGCCGACATACTGGCCGACCGTCGCCATTTCGGCGCGCAGATCCTCGACCTTGTCGCGGCTGCGTTCGATCAGCGCCTGCCAGCCCCGGCCCGCCTTCTGCGACATCCGGTCGAGCCAGGTCGGGTCAAGCTCGTACCCCCGGTATTCATCGATGAATTCACGGCGGTTGATGCGCGCGCCGTCGGCCAGTTTCACCATGTTGCTGTCGATCGACATGATCCGGCGGTTGATGCCGTAAAGCTGGTCGATCAGCTGTTCGATGCGGCCGTTGTGCAGGTGCAGTTCGTTGACCAGGAGGACGATTTCGGACCGCAGCTTCTGATAGGCCAGTTCGTCCTTGGCGCTGAACGACCCGTCCTCGTTCAGGGTCGCGGACATGCGCAGGTCCTGCATTTCGGCAAGATTGGTGTAGTCGCGCGCGATGACTTCCAGCGTTTCCAGCACGCGCGGCTTCAGCGCCGCCTCCATCGCGGCCAGCGACATGGCGCTGGCTTCTTCATCCTCGTCCTCATCCTCGCCCCGGATGATCGGGTTGCCGTCGGCGTCGAGTTCCGGTTCGGCCTCGGCACCCGGTATCGGCGTGCCGGGGACAGCGGTTTCGTCAAGTGCCACGGCACCTTCCTCTTCGCCGTCGAGGCTGCGCCCGAAGGTCGCCTCGAGGTCGATCACGTCGCGCAGGAGGATGTCTTCGTTCAGAAGTTCGTCGCGCCAGATGGTGATGGCCTGGAAGGTCATCGGGCTTTCGCAGAGGCCCGCGATCATCGTGTTGCGGCCGGCCTCGATGCGCTTGGCGATGGCGATCTCGCCCTCGCGCGACAGAAGCTCGACCGACCCCATCTCGCGCAGATACATGCGGACGGGGTCGTCGGTGCGGTCAAGCGCCTCGCCGGTGGAGGTCGAGACGGCGACTTCGCGCGAGGTGGACGAGGTTTCGACCAGCGCGCCCTCGGATGCCTCGCCCTCTTCGCCCTCTTCCTCTTCGATGACGTTGATGCCCATCTCGGACAGCATCGACATCACGTCCTCGATCTGCTCGGACGACACCTGCGCGGGCGGCAGGACCTGGTTCAGCTGGTCGTAGGTGATGTAGCCGCGTTCGCGGGCATCGGCGATCATCTTCTTGACGGCCGCCTGGCTCATGTCGAGCGTGTGCTCGTTTTCCTCGGCTTCCGGCTTCTGGTCGTCGTTGTCCTTGGCGGCCATCGGAACTCCTGCGGGTTTGCGAATCATCGGCGGGGGATGCGAATCAATCCGCGGGTCATAACGAATCAATAGCGCGAATCACAGGGCCGGAAAGGCCCGCGCGATCCGCTTCAGCGTTTCTTCTTCACCCAGACCTCGGCATCGATCAGGTCCTGCAGATGCGCCGAAAGGGCGGCGCGGTCGCCAAGCGCCGCATCGTCGGTATCGAGTCTGCTGCGTTCGGCGTTGTGACGGGCTTCGGCTGCCCGGGCGAGACGCCAGGTGACGCCTTCATCAGCGATCCCCTCGATGTCGTGCATCGCTTCCTCGATCTCGGCGCGGATGCCGCGCCGCGCCGACAGTTTCGCCAGCTCTTCAGCCAGGCAGAGCGCGGCAAGCGCATGGTCACGGGTATTCTGCACCGGGGGTGCGATGCGGACGTGGGGAAGTGTGCCGAGCTTTTCAAGGGCTGCGAGGGCACCGGCATCAAGTGCGGCGCGGAAATCGTCGGCGGATCGTCCCGTCTGGTGCAGCAGCGCGTCGCGCAGGGCTGCGTGGCCGGGACCGGTCAGGTCAAGCCGGTCGACTGCGGCTTCGAACTGCGGAACAAGCGACGGATGCGCGATCAGGATGGCCAGGATCATGGCCTCGCGCAGATGGTCCTCGACCTCGTGCCCCGCAGCGGCAAGGATTGTGCCTTTGGTTGCCGCCAGCGCCGGGCCGGGCGGCGCGGGCCATGGCCGGCCCTGTCCGGTCCGGGGCCGTCTTTGTGACGCGGGCGGGGCCGGGCCGGGCCGGGCGGGGCGGACCGAGGCGAAAAGATCGGCCCGCAGGTCGCGGACCGCATCGGCGTAATGCGCGCGGACAGACGGGTCGGCGATGCGCTTGAGGCTGGCGCGCAGGGATTTGTCGAGGCTCGCGCGGCGTTCGGGGCTGTCAAGCACCAGCCCCTCGGTCTCGCGCTGCCAGAGCAGTCGCACCATCGGCTGCGCGGCATCGAGCAGCGCCTGCATCGCGCCCGGCCCCTGGGCCTTGATCAGGTCGTCGGGGTCCAAGCCGCCCGGCAGGATGACAAAGCGCAGCGACTGCCCGGCCTCGATCAGCGGCAAGGCCAGATCGACCAGACGCATCGCGGCGGCGATCCCCGCCTTGTCACCGTCGAGCGCGACAATGGGTTCGGGATGGATGCGCCAGAGCATGCGCAGCTGATCCTCGGTGATGGCGGTGCCGAGGGGCGCGACGGCGGCGGTGAACCCGGCCTCGGACAGCGCGATCACGTCCATGTAGCCTTCGGCGACGATCAGCGGCTTGCCCTTGGCCGCAGCCTCACGCGCGGGGCCGTGATTGTAGAGGCTGCGGCCCTTGTCGAAGAGCGGGGTTTCGGGGCTGTTCAGGTACTTGGCCCGCGCATTCGGGTCCATCGCCCGCCCGCCGAGCCCGATGCAGCGCCCGCGCGCGTCGCGGATCGGATAGATGATGCGTCCCCGGAACCGGTCATAGGGCGGACCATCGTCATCCGGTTTCGCGCAGAGACCGGCCTCTACGATCAGGTCGGGCGCGATGCCTTTGGCAGTCAGGGCACTGAACAGCCCCTGTCGCTGGTCCGGCGCGAAGCCAACCTCGAAGCGGTCCTGTGCCGCCTCGGACAGCCGACGCCCCGCAAGATAGTCGCGCGCTGCCGCCGCCGCGCCGGTTTTCAATTGCAGGCGGTAATGCCTGACCGCCGCCTCCATCACCTCGGCCAGCCTCGTGCGCCGGTCAGCAACCTCCACCGCGCGCGGATCGCGTTCGGGCATCGGCATTCCGGCAGTGCGGGCGAGGTCCTCGACCGCCTCCATGAAGGACATGTTCCCCGTCTCGCGCAGGAAGCTGACGGCGTCGCCCTTCGCGTGGCAGCCGAAGCAGTAGTAGAACCCCTTGCGGTCATCGACGTGGAAGCTGGCGGTCTTTTCCTGATGGAACGGGCACGGCGCCCAGAGATCGCCCTTGGCGAGGTTCGACTTGCGGTTGTCCCACGTGACTTTCCGGCCCACGACCGACGAAAGGGTCACGCGGGTGCGGAGTTCTTCAAGAAAGCCGGGGGGCAGTGTGGACATGCCCCAGTATATCGGCCCGCCCCGGCCCGGAGTCGAGAGGGGGCGCTACCCCCTCACCCCCGGAGGATATTTGCGCCAAGATGAAAGCCTGCGCCTTCAGGCTTTCTTACCAGCCTAACGCGCAAAGTCTTGGGGCGGTACAGGCGGGGACGCCGATGACCGCCCAAGGTGAAAGCGCCCTGTCCGGTCAGAACCGGGCAGGGCGTGCTGATTTCATCTTGGCGCGAATATCCTCCGGGGGTGCGGGGGTGGAAAACCCCCGCCGCCTTCAGATCGCGTGGCGCGCCGTTACGGATTGCATTGCTACGGTGATCTCATGCACCGCCGTCGCGGCCATCGAACGGAAGACCATGATCTCGACCGCGTCCGGCGACAGGCGCCGGAAGACGGCCATCATGTGGCCGAGGCCGCTGCGGGCGGCGCTGCCGGGCGGAAAGGCGGCGGGGCGGAGGTCGAGCGGGACGAGGCGGGCGAGCGCGTCGGCGTGGCCGGGACCCGACAGGCGCAGCGCCGCCCAGCCGTCGGTCTGGTCGGTCACGGCGGCGATGCCTGCCAGTCCTGCTGTGTCGCCGTTCAGCAGGAATGCCTGTCCGCGCCCGGACCAGAGGATCGCCGCGTCGCCCTTCGCGAGGCAGCGGCCCGGCGCGGGCCAGGCGAGACCCTGGGCCTTGAGCGCGGCCACGACCGCTTTCTCCCTCCCGTTGAACGGCGCGACCGAGGCGATGCGGGCGGGCGGGGCCTGGGTCAGGGTCAAGCCGCCGATGCTGATCGGCAGCAGCCCGTCACAGGCGGATTTTTCGATCAGGCTAGCCACGCAGACGCCCTCCCTCAGGGTCGAAGAACACCGGGTCGGTCACTTCGCACAGAAAGTCGGCATGCCGGAGATGATCGACAAAGCGCACGGTTTCGCCCTTGCGCGCCCGCCCGTTCACAAGAAAGCCAAGCCCCAGCGAGGCGTTCAGCGTCGGCGACCAGCAGACCGACGTGACATAGCCCTGATCATTCTCGCGCACCGCCGCGTCGTCGCGCCCGAACAGATGCGCGCCTGCCGTCAGCGCCTTGCCCGCCTGGATCGGCCGCAGGCCGACCAGCTGTTCTCGCTCGGGGCCCG
This sequence comes from uncultured Alphaproteobacteria bacterium, assembly GCA_963738635.1. GTDB lineage: Bacteria > Pseudomonadota > Alphaproteobacteria > Rhodobacterales > Rhodobacteraceae > JAOADN01. The sequence continues at coordinate 87,338 of CAVTXE010000001.1, forward strand.
CAAGGCCGGGACGCTGGCTGGATGCCTTGCCGATGCAGTCCTTCTTCGTGCTGACCATGCCCTGCATGCCGATGTCGAAAGCCGTGACGCGCCCGTGAATCTCCGCGTGCGTTATGAAGCCCTTTTCGATCCGCAGGACGTTCAGCGCCTCCATCCCGTAGGCGCCGCCGCCGAGGCTTTCCGCCCGCGCCATCAGGTCGCGGAACAGCGCCTCGCCGTAACGGGCGGGCACTGCGATTTCGAACCCGGCCTCGCCGGAGAAGGAGATGCGGAACAGCCGCGCATCCACGCCCATCAGGGCGACAGGGCCACAGGACATGAAGGGGAACGCGGCGTCGTCGATGGGATCGGCCAGCACGGTGTTCAGCAGCGTGCGCGCCAAGGGGCCTGCCACGGCGAACTGCGCCCAGCTTTCGGTGACGGAGATCATCCGGACGTCCCAGCCCGGCACATGCGCCTGATGCACGAATTCCAGATGCCGCATCACCGGACCGGCGGCGGCGGTGGTCGTGGTCATGACAAAGTGGTTCGGCCCCATCCGCGCCGAGGTGCCGTCGTCCAGCACCATCCCGTCTTCGCGCAGCATCAGGCCATAGCGGACGCGCCCGACGGGCAGGGTCGAGAAGGTGTTGGCATAGACGAAGTCGAGGAACCGCCCGGCATCCGCCCCCTGGATGTCGATCTTGCCCAGCGTCGAGACATCGCAGATGCCGACGCGGGTGCGGACATGGTTCACTTCGCGGTTGCAGGACTGCTGCCACGTGGTCTCGCCGGGGCGGGGGAAGTAGCTGGGACGGTACCACAGCCCCGCCTCGATCATCGGCGCGCCGCGCTCAAGGCTGGGCTTGTGCGACGTGATGAAGCGCTGCGGCGCAAAGCCCGTGCCCTGTCCGCCTGCGCCCATCGCGGCGATGGAAACGGGCGTGTAGGGCGGGCGGAAGGTGGTGGTGCCGGTCGCGGGGATCGCTGCGACCGGTGGCGTCGGCGAGGATGGCGAGGGCGGCGACGTTGGAATTCTTGCCCTGATCGGGGGCCATGCCTTGCGTCGTGTAGCGCTTCATATGCTCGACGGACGCGAAGTTCTCCTGCGCGGCGAGGCGGACGTCCTTGGTCGTGACATCGTTGGCGAAGTCGAGCCAGGCGCGGCCTTTTTCGCCCGTGACCTCCCAGTAGGGCAGGATGCGGTAGGGGTCGTCCTCGGCCTTGGGCAGATCGGGTCGCGCACCGGTCAGCGCCAGCGCCTCGGCGGCGGCGCGCACCCCTTCCGCCAGCGCGCCCGCAGTCGAGAACGTGCCGTTTGCGGCACCCGCCGTCAGCAGGCCGGGGATCATCCCGGGTTTCGGCAGGAAGGCGGCGCGGGCTTCGTCCCAGACGGGGCGTCCGTTCATGTGGCAGGTCAGGTGCAGCGCGGGGTTCCAGCCGCCTGACACCGCCAGCGCGTCGGCGTCGATCGTGCGCAGACCGGCAGCGGAGCGGATCGTGACCTGGCTCAGGCCGCGGCGCCCCCTGGTGCCGACCACGCGCGCCCCGGCATAGACCGGGAAATCGCCTTCCGGCTTCGCATCGGCGCGCACGTCGATCAGGGCGGCGATCTGCACACCCGCCGCCGCCATGTCGCGCGCGGTGCGGTGGGCGTTGTCGTTGTTGACGAACAGCGCGACCTTCTTGCCCGCCGCGACGCCCCAGCGGTTGAGGTAGGCGCGCATCGCCCCCGCCGTCATCACGCCCGGACGGTCATTGTCGGGGAAGGCGATCATCCGTTCATGCGCGCCCGCGGCAAGCACCGCGCGGCGCGCCGTGATCCGCCAGAAGCATTCCTGCGGCAGGCCCGGCGGGGCCTTGGCCAGGTGCAGGCCGACCCGTTCCAGCGCGCCGTAGATGCCGTCGTCGTAGGCACCCGGTAACGGTCGTGCGGGGCATCAGCCGGACATTCGGCAGCGCGCGCAGTTCAGCCAGCACGCCCGCAGCCCATTGATGTCCGGGAACGCCGCCGACCTCTTCCTCCTCGGCCAGAAGACGCCCGCCGAAGCGGCTGTCCTCTTCCGCCAGGATGACGTCGGCCCCGGCCCGCGCCGCCGTCAGCGCGGCCATAAGTCCGGCTGGCCCGGACCCGATGACCAGCAGGTCGCAATGCGCGAAGGCTTTCTCATAGTGCTGGTCGTTGTGCTGCCTCGACAGCCCGCCCAGACCCGCCGCGCGGCGGATGACCGGCTCGTAGAGCCGCTTCCCAGAACCGGCGCGGCCACATGAAGGTCTTGTAGTAGAAGCCCGCGCCGATGAACGGGTGGATCAGGTCGTTGACCGCCATCACGTCAAAGCCCAGCGTCGGCCAGCGGTTCTGGCTGCGCGCCTCCAGCCCTGTGAAGATCTCCTGCACTGTCGCGCGGACGTTGGGCACCTGCGCGGCCCCCTGCCCGACCGTCACCAGCGCGTTCGGTTCCTCGGACCCCGCCGTCAGGACGCCGCGCGGGCGGTGATACTTGAACGACCGTCCTATCACGCGGACGCCCTCGCCCAGAAGGGCCGAGGCCAGCGTGTCGCCCTCGAAGCCGAGATAGTCGCGCCCGTCGAAGCGGAAGCCGACGGTCTGGCGGCGGTCGATCAGGCCCCGGCCTTCGATCCTCATGCCGTGGTTCCTCTCGGCTTGCGGGGCGCGCGGCGGCTTGGGAGTGGGGCGGTCCGCGACCAGCCGCGTCGCATGGATTTCGTGCGTCACCGTGTTCCGCGTGACCTCGATCCAGGCCGAGCAGCCCATCTCGTGATACCAGACATCCCGCACCTCGCCCGCCGGGTTGTCGCGCAGATGCAGGTGGTTGTCCCACGCCTCCGCCGGTGCATCGGCGGCGGGGCGGTCAAGGTAGTCGGACGCGCCGTAATAGTAGAACTCGCGCCGGTCGCGGGGGCCGCAGAGGGGGCAGGTGATGATCATGCCGCCCCCTCAATGCAGATTATGCTGCGACCCGGTGCCTTCCTCGTCGATGAGGTGCCCGGTTGCAAAACGGTCGAGGCGGTAACGGCGGGCGACGGGGTGCGGCTCTCCTGTCGCCATCAGATGCGCCATGCACCAGCCGCTGGCGGGCACGGCCTTGAAGCCCCCGTAGTTCCAGCCGCAGTCGATGAAGAGGCCGTCGATATGTGTGCGGTCGATGATCGGCGAGCCGTCGGGGGTCATGTCCATGATCCCGCCCCAGCTGCGCAGCACCCTGGCCTTGCCGATCATCGGCATCAGCGTCATGCCCGCCTCCATCACATGTTCGACCATCGGCAGGTTGCCGCGCGCCGCATAGCTTGCGTAGAAGTCGAGAGCGCCGCCGAAGACGAGGCCGCCCTTGTCGGACTGGCTGATGTAGAATTGCCCCATGCCGAAGCTGATGACGGTGTCGATGACGGGTTTCAGCCCCTCGGTCACGAAGGCCTGCAGGACGTGGGACTCGATGGGCAGGCGCATTCCGGCCATCGCCGCGACCTGGACTGGACCGCCCCGCGACGATGATCGCCGACCTTCTTCGCGCGGATCGCGCCGCGCGTGGTCTGGACGCCGGTGACGCGGCCGCCCGCGATGTCGATCCCCGTCACCTCGCAGTTCTGGATCAGATCGACGCCGCGCTGATCGGCCGCGCGCGCATAGCCCCAGGCGACGGCATCGTGCCGCGCCGTCCCGCCGCGCGGGTGGTGCAGGCCGCCATAGATGGGAAAGCGGGTGTTGTCGTAGTCGAGATAGGGCAGCATCCGCCGCACGCCTTCGCGGTCCAGCAGGATCGCGTCGTCGCCCTGATTGATCATCGCGTTGCCGCGCCGGGCGGCGGCGTCGCGCTGGCCGTCGGAATGGAACAGCACGATCTGGCCGCGCTGCGAATGCATGACGTTGTAGTTCAGCTCGGCCTCGAGCCCTTCCCATAACTTCAGGGAATGGCTGTAGAACTCGGAGTTTCCGGGCAGGAAGTAGTTGGCGCGCACGATGGTCGTGTTGCGCCCGATATTGCCGGAACCGAGATAGCCCTTCTCGAGCACGGCGATGTTTTTCAGCCCGTGGTTCTTGGCCAGGTAATAGGCGGTGGACAGGCCATGTCCGCCGCCGCCGATGATGACGATGTCGTATTCGGCCTTGGGATCCGGGTCGCGCCAGACAGGCTTCCAGCCCTTGTTGCCGAACAGGCCCTCCGTGATGACCCTGAAGCCTGAATAGCGCATCCGACCGCCCCTGCCCCCGGACGCGAGAGTCCGGTGTTTTCGGTTGTTATGCAAGGGTGGGACCCGGCACCCTTTGCCCGCAGCGACAGGATGTGTCGTTTCGGGGGATTTTGCGTCTGATGGCGGGGGGCAGAGGCGGTGCAGTCAGGTCCGCAGTGCGGCCTTTGCGACGCGCCGCCGGGCGGGGTCGGCGCTGAGCCGGGTCCCGAGGTCATGGGTGGCGGCGCGCAGCGCGGGTGAGATGCGGGCGACCGCACCCAGCGCCATGACGATCGCCTTTTCGACAATCGGCTCCGGTTCCGCGGGCGCACCGGCGATGCGGTCGAGAACGCCTTGCCAGCGCCCCGTGTCACCTGCGCGGTCGGCCAGCGCCAGCGCCCAGAACGTGGCGTAGCCTGCCCGGCGGACCATCGTGCGGCTGTCGCGCGTCCAGTCGGTGGCGCGCGCGAAGGCGTGATGGCTGTGCTTGAACAGCCGGAACGCGACGGTGTCGCAGATCGCCCAGCTGTCGAAATCGGCGGCCCATGCGTCCATCTCGGCGGCCGTCAGATCACCGGGATCGGCGATCATTGCGGCAATCGTGCGCGCCTCGTACCCGCCCGAGGCCCAGAGCGCGCGGGCAAGACCGGTGTCGCGGCCGATTTCGCGCGCTTTCAAAAGCATCGTCCGCATCGGAATGCCGACGGCGTTGTCGTCGGGGATGCCGTAGCGGGCGAGTTTCGCGCGTTCGTTCGGATCGCCTGTCGCGACGATCCAGTTCAGAACATCCGTCGCGCTGACCGTCACAGCCCCTTGCTGGCGTAGCTTTGCGCCACCCGGCTGACCGCGACGATATAGGCCGCCGTGCGCATGTCGGCGACATCGTTGCGCCCGCGCCAGACAGCCTGGATTGCCTGATAGGCCGCGCGCATCGTGTCGTCGAGGCCGGACCGGACGAGTTCCAGTTCGCCCGCACCGCGCAGGTAGTTTTCCTTGAAGCCGGGGGCCAGCGTCCATCCAAGCCCCTTGTCCGACGACAGGCGTTCCAGTTCATCGACCAGCAGCTGGTGGCGCGCCTCTTCCTGACGGCGCTGCATCCGCCCGAAGCGGATATGCGACAGGTTCTTGACCCATTCGAAATAGCTGACAGTCACGCCCCCCGCATTGGCGAACATGTCGGGAATGATGACGCAGCCCTTCTGGCGCAGGATGTCGTCCGCGCCCGCCGTGATGGGGCCGTTCGCGGCCTCGATGATGAGGGGGGCCCTGATCCTTGCCGCGTTGGTCAGGTTGATCACCCCCTCCATCGCCGCCGGGATCAGGATGTCGCAATCGTCTTCCAGCGCCGCCCCGCCGTCGGGTGAATAGGTGCCGTGCGGGCAATCCTTGAGCAGGCCGCCCGACTGGTTCATCCAGTGCCGCACGCCTTCGACGTCGAGTCCCGCATCGTTCATCACCGCGCCGTCGCGTTCGATGATCGCGATCACCTTCGCGCCGTCGTCTTCGGACAGGAACTTGGCCGCGTGAAAGCCCACGTTTCCGAGGCCCTGCACGATCACCCGCTTGCCGTCGAGCGACCCCGACAGACCTGCCGCCTTGGCGTCGTCCTTGTGCCGGAAAAACTCACGCAGCGCGTACTGCACGCCGCGCCCCGTCGCCTCGGTCCGGCCCTGGATGCCGCCGCCCGAGACGGGTTTGCCGGTCACGCAGGCCTTGGCGTTGATGTCTGTTGTATTCATCCGCGCGTACTGGTCCGCGATCCAGGCCATTTCGCGCTCACCCGTGCCCATGTCGGGGGCAGGGACATTCTGGGAGGGGTGGATCAGGTCGCGCTTGATCAGTTCATAGGCAAAGCGCCGGGTGATCTGTTCCAGTTCGTGTTCATCATAGGCGCGCGGGTCGATGCAGAGCCCGCCCTTCGATCCGCCGAAGGGTGCCTCGACCAGCGCGCATTTGTAGGTCATCAGCGCCGCCAGCGCCTCGACCTCGTCCTGGTTCACGGACAGGGCAAAGCGGATGCCGCCCTTGACCGGCTCCATGTGTTCCGAATGCACCGACCGGTAGCCGGTGAAGGTGTGGATCGCGCCGCGCATGCGGACCCCGAAGCGCACCGTGTAAGTGGAGTTGCAGACGCGGATCTTCTCCTCCAGGCCGGGCGACATATCCATCAGCTTGGCCGCGCGGCCGAACATCAGATCGACGGATTGGCGAAAGCTCGGCTCACCAGCGGCTGCAGACATGATTCCCCCCAGATTCGGCCGGATCCCGCCGGCATACCCCTTGTCCAGACTGCCGGTTTTTCAGGCGATCTGCGAACGCAGCCTAGGCCGCAAACATGAACAAAGCATCTCAATTCTGCGGGCGGGGTCGTGCGCCCCGACGCTGCGGCTGCACCACAGAAACGACCCGCGCGGTCCGTCCGGGATAAGTTGTGAGGGAATCGGGTGATTTGCCGCTGCCGTTACCGAGTCGCAATCCAATCCGGGCGACGCAGCGTCTTCGTTCAGTCAATGGAAAGAATACGGGCCATTTTCCCTGATCCGCGCCTCATTTTCGCCGCAACTGGATTCGTAAACATACGATCAGTGAAGTGTATGTGTGCCGGGCTTCCGGCTTGAGTGCTGCCTGGGGAAAGGACGAAGCATGAAACGTCTCGGAAAGACGAAATCGGGGGTTGTATCCTTCGCCGTCGAGGCGCGTCGGTCGGGTCTTGCCCGGACGGTCAGCCGCTTCCGCAAGGACGAGGATGGATCGCTTCTGATCTTCGGTCTTTTCTGCTTCGTGATGATGCTTCTTCTGGCAGGCGCAGCGCTTGACCTGATGCGTTTCGAGGAACGCCGCACGAAACTCCAGAACACTGTCGACCGTGCCGTGCTGGCCGCAGCCGACCTGAATCAGACGCTGGATGCGAAGGAGGTCGTCAAGGACTACTTCCTGAAGGCCGGTCTGACGCCGCCCGATCCCAGCGACATCATCGTCCAGTCGGGCACCTTCAACGAATGGCGCACCGTGACCGCCAACGTGAACGAGGAGATGCCGACCTGGTTCATGAACATGATGGGCATCCCCAAGCTGATGACGCCCGCCGCCGGACAGGCCGAAGAGCGGATCGGCCAGGTCGAGATTTCGCTTGTGCTGGACGTGTCGGGTTCGATGAACTCGAACAGCCGCCTGACGAACCTCAAGCCCGCCGCGCGGGATTTCATCGACACGATGTTCGACTCGGTCGAAGCGGGCAAGCTGTCGATGAACATCGTCACCTATTCGACGCAGACCAGCGTCGGGCCGACGCTTGCGGCCTATTTCAACATGTCGGGCGAACATACGAAGTCGGACTGCATCGAATTCAACCCGTCGGACTATGACACGCCTGCAATGCGCTTCACGCCCGGCATCGCTGCGCAGTATCAGCGCAACGGGCACTTCGACCCCTTCAACACCGTGGCGCCCCCGTCGCTGCTGAACTGCCCGACGGAACCCGAGCGCGATATCGTGGCCTTCTCTGGCGACCGCAACGCGCTGAAAACCTATGTCAGCAACCTCGTCGCGACAGGCAACACGTCGATCGATGTCGGCGTGAAATGGGGTGCGGCGCTGCTCGACCCCTCCATGGGCGCGGTCGTCGATGACTATATCCTGAATGGCCGGTCGCCCTCTGAATTTTCCGAGCGGCCCTATGGCTACGGCAACCGAGAGGCGATCAAGGTCATCGTGGTGATGACCGACGGTTCCAATACCACGGAATACATGCTGAAACCCGGCTACCGTACCGGCAACTCCATCATCATGGGCAATACGTCCTACGCGTCCAATGTGGCGGGCGGTTATTCTCTCTGGGACGCTACACGGAACCAATATTACATCGTTGCCCGCGGCATCTGGCGCAACGAACCCTGGGGCGACGGGACGTATCGGACATGTGGCACTTGCTCTTGGCAGCAGGACCCCGGCGACTCCGTCCCGCTGACCTGGCAGGAAGTGTGGGATCGCATGTCGATCAACTTCGTAGCCGACCGGATCATCTCGCCGGCCTGGGGATCAACGGTGCGGAACCAGTGGCGCGCATCCGGCAACACCGTCGTGTCGCGGATGAGCCCGACAACCACGCCGGTCGACAAGGATGACCTGACGCGGAACATCTGCACCGCCGCAAAGACCCAGGGCGTAACGATCTTCGCCATCGGGTTCGAGGCCCCGACAGCCGGCGTCAACCTGCTGCGGCAATGCGCCAGCACGCCTGCCAACTATTACGATGCGGCGGGCACGAACATTTCGACGGCTTTCTCGGCCATCGCCTCGTCGATCAACAAGCTGCGGCTGACAAACTGATGGCAAACCCTCTCAAGCTTTTCCGCCTCAGGGTCCGGCGCGCTGCGCAGGATGAAGAAGGCACCGCAACAATCCCCTTCGTCATCTTCATGCCCTTCTTCATCGTCCTGGTGATGTCGTCGCTGGAGATGGGCATGCTGATGATCCGGCATGTCATGCTGGAACGCGCGCTCGACATGTCGGTGCGCGGTCTGCGGCTCGGCATCTGGACGCCGCCCACGCATACCGACCTGAAGCGGACGGTCTGCAACATGGCGGGGGTGATCCCGAACTGCATGAACACGCTGCTGATCGAACTGCGTCCGGTGGACACGGCGACATGGCAGCCGCTGTCATCGGGTCCGACCTGCGTCGACCGCGCCAATCCGATCCTGCCGGTCACGACGTTCAACCCCGGCGTGGGCGACAACATGATGCTGATCCGCGCCTGCGCCAAGTTCGACCCGATCTTCCCGATGACGGGCCTTGGGTTCCACCTGCCGAAAGACAACACGGGGGCCTACGCACTGGTTTCGGCGACCGCCTTTGTCAATGAACCCGATCCCGGAGGATCGTGAGATGTCGCTGTACCAGTCGCTGAAACTCAAGGGCCGCCTGTTCGGGCGTGACACCGGTGGTTCGATCCCGACCGAGGGCGTGATGGCCTTCTGCTTCCTGATCTGGTGGTACATCGCGTCGTTCCAGTTCTTCGATGCGTTCCGGCAGAAGAACGTCAACCTGAAGGCTGCGTATACGATCGCCGACATGATCTCGCGCCAGACGGTGACGATCGGGCCGACCTATATCGAGGGTCTGGGCGTCGTGTTCGATTACCTGACGTCCTCGAACAAGCCCACATCGATCCGCGTGACCAGCGTGTACTGGGACGGGACCGACAACACGTACAAGCAGGTCTGGTCCTATGCGACAACGGCGGGCATTCCGCCGCACACGGACGCCTCGATCAATGCGAAGGCCGCGCAGATCCCCGCGATGCCGGTGGGTGACACGGTCGTGCTGGTCGAGACGTTCATGGCGTACGAGCCGATCTTTTCGATCGGGCTGAACGCGATGATCTACGACACGTTCATCACGACCCGGCCGCGCTTTGCAAGCCAGGTGGTCTACGATCCGAACGTCTGACGATCTTCAGCAGACCATCTAGCAGGGGGTCCCGACGCGGGTCCCCGGTTGCATTTGCGCGTCCCGGCGCGCAGGGTCGCACCATATTGCCTTCAGATGGACTGCCACGCCCCGATGCGCCGGACATTGCAAGCCTTGACGGCAGCCGGCATGCTTGCCGCCTGCACGAAAGCTGGCCCGGGGGGCGAAGGCTATCCGGGCCTGATAGCACTTGACCCGGCGCTTTGGGCGGCCGCAACGGACGATGGCGGCGCAGAGGCGCTTGCGGCCCGTGCGGCCAGACTGCGCGCGCGTGCCGCCGGATTGCAGGCTGCGGCGCCCTGACGGACATCACCCGCGTCTGGGCAGAACTTCGGTACCGCGCCCTTCGGGCTGATCGTCGGTCAGGTCGGTCGGGAAACCCGGTGCCAGCACCTTCAGCCCCGTTGCCTGCTCCAGCCGCTCGATGACCCGGTCGGACTGCGCCTGACGCCCGTAGCGCGCCTGCGCATCGGTGAAGATCGAGATCATCAGGGGCGAGATTTCCAGAGGCACGCCTGCCGCTTCGGCGATCTTCTGGAACAGGCCGATATCCTTCTGCACCAGGTCCATCGTGAAATTCACGTCGCGGGAGCCCGACAGGATCAGCTGGCTTTCCGTCTCGTGCGTGAAGGAATTGCCCGACGATATCCGGATTGCTTCGTAGGTCGTCGCCATGTCCATGCCTGCGGCCTTCATCGTCACGAAAGCCTCGCAGAGCGTCAGCAGGTTTGCCGTGGCCAGATAGTTCGTCATCACCTTGAGGATGCTCGCGGACCCGAGCGGCCCGGTATGCAGCACATCGCGCCCGATCACGGTCAGCAGCGGCAGAACGGCATCGAACGTCGCACGGTCGCAGCCCGCAAAGACCGCGATGTTGCCTGTCGCCGCGCGGTGGACACCTCCGGAAACCGGCACGTCCGCTGCGCGCCCGCCCCCTGCCACCACCTTCGCAGCGAGCCGCTTGACCTCGTCCGCGTCAGTCGTCGACATTTCCAGCCATATCTTGCCCGCAGACATGCCGTCGAGCAGCCCGTGCGGGCCTTCGACAACCGCGGCGGACGCGGCGGGCGTGGGCAGGCAGGTGATGGCTACGTCGCAGCCGCGCATCAGCGCCGCTGGGGTTTCTGCCGTCCGTGCGCCCCGCGCGACGAAATCCGCGACGCGCGCGGGATCGAGGTCGCGCACCGTCAGGTCGATTCCGTTGCGCAGCAGCGTTCCGGCAAGCCGTCCGCCCGCGCTGCCCAGTCCGATGAAGCCGACCCGCATGCTGTCCCCCATGGTTCGGCCAACCATCCCCCATCGCGCATCCGCTGGCCACGCCGATTGCGACAGGCGCGGTCGTTGCATGACATCGCCGAACCCGCTAACACCGCCCGCGACCTGATGCTTGCGGAGATGCACCATGCCCGACCCCCTGCGCCTCGGCATTGCCGGGCTTGGCACCGTGGGCCGGGGCGTGGTCAAGATTGTTGCCGCGCATGCAGGTCTGCTGGCACGTCGCGCAGGGCGGCCCATCGTCATCTCGGGCGTATCCGCCCGCGACCGCAAGAAGAACCGCGACGTCGATCTGTCGGGTTTCGCATGGGAGGATGACCCCGTCGCGCTGGCGAAGCGGACCGATGTCGATGTGCTGGTCGAGGTCATGGGCGGGTCGGACGGCCCGGCCCTGGCCGCTACCCGTGCCGCCATCGCGACGGGCAAGGATGTCGTTACCGCGAACAAGGCGATGCTGGCGATCCACGGCCAGTCACTGGCCGAGGCCGCCGAGGCGAAGGGCCACGTGATCCGGTTCGAAGCCGCAGTGGCGGGCGGGATCCCGGTCGTCAAGGCGCTGACCGAGGGCCTGGCGGGCAATGAAATCCGCCGCGTGATGGGCGTGATGAACGGCACCTGCAACTACATCCTGACGCGGATGGAGTCGGCCGGCCTGCCCTATGAGACGGTGTTCGAGGAGGCGCGCCAGCTGGGGTATCTCGAGGCCGATCCGAACCTTGACGTGGGCGGCATCGACGCCGGTCACAAGCTGTCGCTGCTTGCGGCCATCGCCTATGGCACCCGCGTCAGCTTCGCCAATGTCGAACTGGAAGGCATCGGGCGCATCGCCATCGAGGACATCCGCCACGCCGCTGACATGGGGTTCCGCATCAAGCTGCTCGGCGTCGCGCAGATGACCGGGCGCGGGCTGGAACAGCGCATGTCGCCCTGCCTTGTCCCCGCCGACAGCCCGCTGGGCCAGTTGCAGGGCGGCACCAACATGGTCGTGCTGGAGGGCGACAGCGCGGGCCAGATCGTCCTGCGGGGTGCCGGCGCGGGCGAGGGGCCGACGGCATCCGCCATCATGTCCGATGTCATCGAAATCGCACGCGGCACGCGCCTGTCCACCTTCGGCCAGCCCGCGGCGACGCTTGCCGAACCGGTCCCGGCCAAGGTCACCGCCCCCGCTCCGCATTACCTGCGCATGACGCTGATCGACAAGCCCGGCGCGCTCGCCAAGGTCGCTGCGGTCTTGGGCGACGCGGGCATCTCCATTGATCGGATGCGGCAGTACGGGCACGCCGATACGTCGGCCCCGGTCCTGTTCGTCACACACAAGACGACACGCGACACCGTCGACCACGCCATATCGCGGCTTCCGGCGACGGGGGTCGTGCTGGGCGACCCTGTGGCGATCCGGATCGAAGAGGTCTGAGCGCACCTCCATTCCCGCCACCAGTCCTTGCCGCACCCCTTGGGCAGGCGCTATGCAGGGAACAACACGATCATAATGACCAAGGGGACAGTGCCGTGCGCGAACGCCAGCAATTCCAGGACCGCCTTCTGTCGCTCGGCCTGGCCCGTGTCAGCGAGGCTGCCGCGCTTGCAAGCGCCGAACTGATCGGGCGCGGCGACGAAAAGGCCGCCGACCAGGCCGCAGTCAACGCGATGCGCGAGCAGCTGAACCTTCTGGACATCGCGGGCGTCGTGGTGATCGGCGAAGGTGAACGGGACGAGGCACCCATGCTGTATATCGGCGAAGAGGTCGGCACCGGTGCCGGCCCCGCCGTCGATATCGCGCTGGACCCTCTGGAAGGCACCACGCTGACCGCCAAGGACATGCCGAACGCGCTGACCGTCATCGCCATGGCTCCGCGCGGCACCCTGCTGCACGCGCCCGATGTCTATATGGAGAAACTCGCCATCGGTCCCGGCTTCAAGACCGGCACCGTCACCCTCGCGATGAGCCCTGCCGAACGTGTCTCGGCCCTCGCCTCGGCCAAGGGCTGCTCGATCCGCGACATCACGGTCTGCGTGCTGGAACGCCCGCGGCATGAGGCGATGATCGACGAGATCCGGTCGACGGGTGCCGCGATCCGGCTGATCACCGACGGCGATGTGGCGGGCGTGATGCACTGCGCCGAGCCGGACGTGACGGGCATCGACATGTATATGGGATCCGGCGGCGCGCCCGAGGGGGTTCTGGCAGCAGCGGCGCTGAAATGCATGGGCGGGCAGTTCTTCGGCAAGCTCCTGTTCCGCAACGACGACGAGCGGGCAAGGGCGCGCAAGGCCGGGATCACCAACCTCGACCGGGTCTATACGCGCGACGATCTGGTGCAGCGGCGACGTGATCTTCGCGGCAACCGGGGTCACCAACGGCAGCCTGCTGGCCGGGATCAAGCGCGAGCCCGGCTATCTGACGGCCGAGACCATCCTGATGCGGTCGAAGACCGGATCGATCCGCCGGATGACGTATCGCAATCCGGTACGCTAGTCCGGAAGGTTCGCCAGCAACGCGGCAAGCGCGTCGAAACCCGCACCCCAGCCGCGCCCGAGCATCGGAAGCGCAGCCTCGAAGGCACGCGATCTCGCGCGCTGTCGCGTCGTGGGGCGCCCATGTCAGCGTCTGGAGCGTCCCGCCGCCTGCCGGAGCCAGCGTGACCGTCGTCAAGCAGGCGTGTCGGCCAGTCGGGCGCGTGTGGAGCCGGCGCGGGACGCCCTGGCTGTCGGTCGTGACAATCACGAAGACCAGGCGCGACGGGCGTTCGAGCTCGAGAAACTCGAAACGCTGGTACTGGCTCTGCCCACCCCAGCTCATCACGATTTCCGCATGGCCACCGACACGCGCGTCGATATCCAGGATCGTGGCACCGCCGCCGCCGCCATACCAGCGCGACAGAAGCCGGCCTCGGTCCAGCCGCGCCAGACAAGCGCCGGCGGCGCATCAAAGTTGCGCTCAAGCTTCAGGGTCGGCAGGTCTGGCATCGTGGCTCTCCTTGGTACGCGGGATTCAGTCTGAGAGGTCGGCAAGCAGGACATCCAGTGCGTCAAAGCTCTCGGTCCAGAACCGGCGGAATTCCGTCATCCACAGCAGAGCGGATGCAGCGGACGCGCGTTCAGCCGGGCGAGGCGGCGTTGACGGTCCGCCCGGCGCAGGACCAGACCGGCCTGTTCAAGCACACGCAGATGTTTCGAGACGGCGGGCTGGGTCATGGCAAAAGGCTGGGCCAGTTCGCCGACCGACGCTTCGCCCTTCGTCAGCCGGTGCAGGATCGCGCGCCGCGTCGGATCGGCCAGAGCGCGCGAAGACGAAGTCGAGCGTGGGCTCAGTGTATGTTACCAATAGGTTCCATAACCTAATGGTTTCATAATGCGATGCCGCGCTGTCAATCCGCTTGCACAGCACCAGGCCATTCGTCACATGGAAACATGGTCCCTTCCTCGGCATTGAAGCCTCGGTCACCGGCCGCCGCTGGGTCGGCCCGACAGCGGAGGCCGACCGGCTGGCCGAGGCGATGGTCCAGCAGACGTCGCTTGCCCCTGCCGCTGGCCCGCGTTCTGGTGGCGCGCGGTGTCGCGCCCGAAGGGGCGGCGGCCTTTCTGGCACCTCAGCTTGCGCGACCTGCTGCCTGACCCCGGTCGCTGAAGGACATGGGCGCAGCCGCCGCGCGGTTCCTGCGGGCCGTGGGCGCACGCGAGCGGATCGCGATCTTTGCCGATTACGATGTCGATGGCGGGGCGTCGGCAGCGTTGCTGATCCACTGGCTCGGCCCTTCGGCATCGCGCCCACGCTCTACATCCCCGACCGCATCGACGAAGGCTATGGCCCGAATGATGCGGCGATGCAGGCGCTGGCTGCCAGCCATGACCTGATCCTCTGCGTCGATTGCGGGACACTCAGCCACGGGCCCGTCGCGGCTGCCACCGGTGCAGATGTCGTGATCCTGGACCACCATCTGGGGGCGGAGACGCTGCCGCGGCGCTTGCCGTGGTGAACCCGAACCGGCAGGACGAGGATGGCAGCCTTGGCCATCTCTGTGCCGCTCCGTCGTCTTCCTGATGCTGGTCGAAGCCAACCGGCTGCTGCGCGAGGCGGGCCGGACCGGCCCCGATCTGCTGGCGCTGCTCGATCTGACCGCGCTGGCGACCGTCGCGGATGTGGCCCCGCTGACCGGCGTCAACCGGGCCTGGTGCGCCAGGGCCTGAAGGTCATGGCGCGGCGCGAACATGCGGGGCTGGTGGCGCTGGCGGACATCGCACGGCTGGACCGGGCGCCCGACGGCCTATCACCTCGGTTTCCTGATCGGCCCGCGTGTCAATGCCGGGGGACGGATCGGGGCAAGCCGACCTCGGCGCGCGCTGTCTTGCGACCGACGATCCCGCCGAGGCCGCAGCGCTTGCCGCGCGGCTGGACCAGCTGAACACCGAACGGCGCGAGATCGAGGCGCGGGTGCGGGAAGAGGCGATGGCCCAGGCCGAGGCGCGGGGCGTTGACGGCCCGCTGGTCTGGGCCGCCGCCGAGGGCTGGCATCCCGGCGTTGTCGGCATTGTCGCCGCCCGGCTGAAAGAGGCGACGAACCGCCCGGCGGTTGTGATCGGCGCTGGACGGCGAAACAGGCAAGGGATCGGGCCGGTCGGTCGCGGGCGTCGATCTGGGGGCGGCGGTGCACCTGCTGGCCGAGGAAGGCTTGCTGCTGAAGGGTGGCGGTCACCGCATGGCGGCGGGTCTGACCGTCGCACGCGCGGGGCTGGAGGCGGCGATGGCGCGACTGGGCGACGTTGCTGGCCCGTCAGGGCTCGGGCGCGGGCGGGCCGCGCGACCTGATGCTCGACGGCATTCTGATGCCGGGTGCCGCAAGCGTCGAGCTGATTGAACAGCTGGAGAAAGCGGGTCCCTTCGGTCAATCCGCCCCAGCGCCGCGCTTCGCCTTTCCGGATGTCACCGTCACTTCCACGCGCCAGCTGGGCGAGGCGCATCTGGGCCTGACGCTGTCCGACGGCCTGTCGGCACGGCTCGACGCGGTCCTGTTCGGCGCACGCGGCACGGCCCTTGGCAGCTTCCTCGAAACCCGTGCCGGAGGGCGGCTGCATGTCGCGGGCAAGCTCGACATCAACCACTGGGGCGGTCGCGCCCGTGTGCAGCTGCGCATCGACGACGCGGCCCCGGCAGGCACCTGATTTCGACTTCCGGCGACTCGCCTTTAGCCAGACCGCCGCCAGAATCCCCCTTGCGAAGCGCCCGCCCCTGCCCTAAGAACCGCCTCGTTCCGCGTGGCCCGTTCGTCTATCGGTTAGGACACCAGGTTTTCAACCTGGGAAGAGGGGTTCGACTCCCCTACGGGCTGCCACGGATATCCCCTAAATTATTGATTTTGAAAACGTTTCCGGATCGCCGACTGCCCTGCCCAGCGCTTTTCCCAACATTCGGATTTGGGTGCCGCCGCGCCGAGCATCCCTTCGCAATTTGCTATCGGGACGTAGTGTGGGAACCCGCACTCGTCCGGGCGGCTGTCACGATGATCCGCCTTCATCCACCGGACCCGCTGCGCCACCGCGACCTCAGATCGCGCCCGTATGGAGGTGTATCTGCTTCCATATCTGCACCTCGTCGAACAGCACGCATTCGCGCCGCAGGCCCCATGGACCGAACTCCGCATGGCTGAACCCCCACACATAGACCATGGCGCCGCTTGGCGCGCCGAACATGCCCCAGCCGTCATGCCTGCCGTGCAATGCCCAGCGCACGGCGGCGCGCGGCGGCATCATCGGGTCGTCGCGCCCGATAACATGCTGGATGTCCAGCGTCGCGCTGGGGAAGGATGCGCGCAGCGACAGCCAGAACCGGTCCGCATCGCCGACCCCGCGCCCGACCGCGCCACCGGGCAGGTCCATCATCACTGCACGGTCATAGATGCGCGGCAAGGCAGCGAAGTCGGCCGCCATGACGCGACCCAGCATGTCGACATAGCGCTGGCCCCATTCGCTGTCATTGCCCCGCCCCGTGTAGGGTCCCGGCACGTCCGTCGCGGGGGTTAAGGGGTGCACCTGCCCACCTTCGGCGACGATCTGCATCCGGGCGGCATCGCGCGGATGCAGGCCAAGCTGGCGCACCACTGCGCCCTGGTCGAACACCAGCCATTCGTCGAAGATCGCGTCGTCCCGGCAGGCACAGTCGGCGATCACCTTCTGCACGATCGTCTTGCCCGTCGCGGGGCCATAGATGCCGTCGCCGGAATGCGTCGCCACATTGCAGACCCGATGCGACGACAGGTACCCCTGATCCGCATCGCCCGACCAGATCACATCCTCGGCGTAGATCTGCATGTCGGGGGCCTGCGCCAGCGATGCCATTGTCTCGCCGACCACCGCCGGTGCGCCGATCACGATGCCGGCAGGCGTCCGTTTGATCATGTCGGACGTGTAGTAGCGGTGCAGCGTGGCGATGCCGCGGTCTTCCCATATCTCCTTGGTGATGCCGATGATGTAGTCGGGCAGGTCACGCCACTTCGGATCGAACCCCTGCAAAACCATCCCGTCCGCCCTTCCGCAAAGCTGCCCGTGTCCGTTCCGCCGACGCAAATGCGGTCCGGTCGCTTTGCAGGCTTGCATACGCATTCAATCCGTGCAAGCGTCCCGCATCCGCAACCTGTGCTTCGCCACCTGACCGGCGATGGAGCGATGATGAAATCCGAAAGCGGCCCGCATGGCGATGCGGCACCCCCTGCCCGCGTGACACCGCAGGTAATGCAGGTCGAACGTCACGACTTCACCGATCTGGTCCCGACCGACCGCGCCCGCGCGCAGCCGATGCAGGGCTTCGATGATATCTACACCGACATCGTCGACTACATCGTGCGCTGCACCCATCGCATCTGGGACGAGCGCGATGTCGGGCTGATCTACACCCACTACACGCACAACTGCGTGCTCTATTCCACCAACGGCACGATTTATACGCGCGAGGATATCGTCCGCGATACGATTCAGCGCCTTGTGTCGCTGCCCGAACGGCGCGGCATGGCCACGCATGTCATCTGGAACGGCGATGACCAGAAGGGGTTCTACACCTCGCATCTGGTGACGGGCACCGGGCAGGCACACGCAGCACGGCCATTATGGCCCGCCGACGGGGCGCACGTTCACCTCGCGCACCATTGCCGACTGCATGATCTTCGAAAACAAGATTTACCGCGAATGGATCGCCTCGGATCAGATGGCTGTCCTCAAACAGCTTGGCCTTGATACACAGGCCTATGCCACGCGCATGGCGCAGACCTATTTCGACAAGGGCCTGCTGTCGGTCGACATCGGCGAAAACCGCCGGATGATCGGGCAGTATCCGCCAGAATCCGTGGCGGACCTGTCCATCGCCAACACCGATCTGGAACGCGACACGCTGACCTGGCTGCACGAGGTGTTCAACCATCGCATGTTCGGCAAGATCAAGGATGTCTACGCTCCGACCGTGCAATACCACGGCCCGATGATGGCCGAACTGTACGGCGTGGCCGCCGTGATGCACCAGACCATCGGCCTTGTCGGCTCGCTCCCGGACTGCAGCTTCGAGCCGCAGCACATCTGTTCGACCCCCTGCGACGAGGGCGGCACCAAGGTTGCCGTGCGCTGGATCATGGAGGGGCATCATATCGGCTACGGCCTGCTGCACGAACTGGGCGATCCCACGGGCAAGCGGGTGCAGGTGATGGGGATGACCCACTACCACTACAAGGACGGCAAGATCGTCGACGAATGGCGGGTCTATGACGAGCTGTCGCTGTCGATGCAGGTGAAACTGGCGCAGATGGCCGATCAGGTGTCGGTGCTGACGTGACGCCGGGCGGGCAGCCGCCCGCCACCGCACCGACCAGCCCCGCCTTCGTTGCCACCGCCTGCGCGCTGATGGCGCTGGTGTCGCTGTCCATCGATGCGATCCTGCCGGGGCTGGACCTGCTCGCCGCCGATCTCGGCGTGGCGGACGGCAACCGGCGGCAATGGGTGATCACGGCGCTATTCCTGGGCCTTGCCTGCGGACAACTGATCTATGGACCGATGTCCGACAGCATCGGGCGGCGGAAGGCGATCCTGCTCGGGGTGGCCGTCTTCAGCGCGGGCTCGCTTGTCAGTGCCACCGCGCAGTCGTTCGAAGCGATGCTGGTCGGCCGGGTCATCCAGGGTCTTGGCGTGGCGGGTCCGCGCACCGTGACCGTGGCGATGATCCGCGACCGGTTCGAGGGGGCGGCGATGGCGCGGCTGATGTCGGTCATCATGACGGTCTTCATCATGGTGCCGGTGCTGGCGCCCGGCCTGGGCCAGCTGGTTCTGCTGGTCGCTGGCTGGCGGGTGCTGTTCCTTTTCGTTATGGCCTTTGCCTGGGCCGCAGCGGCGGCGCTGGTTCTGCTGGTGCCCGAACGCAAGATCAGCCGCCCGCCGTTCAACCTGCGCGACACCTGGATCGGTGCCGCGGCGATCCTGACGCATCGCCGCTCGATGGCCGTCACTGTGGCGGGTGGCTGCATCTACGGTGCGCTGATGGGTTATGTGAATTCATCGGAGCAGATATTTCACGGGGTCTTCGACACCGGCGCGCTGTATCCGGTATATTTCGGCGGTCTTGCGGTCTTCATGGCCGCCGCGACCGCAACGAACGGCCAGCTGTTGAAAAGGGTTTCGATGCAGGCGATCTGCATGTCGGCCCTTGCGGTGCATTGCGCATGGACCGCTGTTGCCATCGGCGCAGAGCTCGCCATGGGCGGTCTGGGGCTGGTATGGTTCCTGGTCTACAACGCCATCACGCTGTTCGCGCTGGGCCTGACCTTCGGCAATTTCAACGCCATGGCGCTGCAACCCTTCGGACACATTGCAGGGGCCGCAGCGGCGGTGCAGGCGACGGTCATGACACTGGTCAGCCTGGTCACGGCGGCGGTCATCGGTAACCTGTTCAACGGCACGCTGATGCCGGTGCTGGCGGGATATCTGGCGATGGGGCTGCTGGCGCTGTGGCTGTTGCGGGACGCAGCACTAACCCCCGCGACGGAAGAGCGGCAGCATCCGCGCCAGAACATCGACGCCCATCTGCAGGAGCAGATCAAGGATATCCAGCGGCACCCAGTTTTCGCGGATCAGCCCTTCGTGGTGAAGGTAGAAGTCCATCACGCGCATCGTCACCGGCTTGCCCGTCGCGGGCATGCCCAGGAAATCCGGCCCGGACATGCATCGCAAAGACCGACGGCCAGCCGCCGGTCACCGAATAGGGGCCGTCGCCGATGCGGATGTAATGGCCCCCGCCGTGCTGCGCCTTCAAGTCGGCGATCTCGTCCCACTGTCCGCCGCCCTTGCGTTTCGGGAAATGCACGGCGGAACGGCAGCTGGTGGCAATCGACAAACCCCTGCAGTCCGCGCGTGGTGCCGATGCCTGACGGCCCGTACCACATCATTTTCGGATGCCAGTGCTGCTTCTGCGGCATGTTCAGCAGGCCCTCGCGGCCTTCGCCGTTCAGGTCGTCGTAGGCCCCCAGCGTGCCATGCATCGCAAGCGTCTGAGCAAGACTGGCAGCCGACTCCACCGGGTCGGCATCGCGGAACGCAAGCCCGTCGCCGGTGACCGGGCCGGGCCACATCCCCTCCACGCCCAGGGACGGTGCCAGCGGCCAGAAGCCCGCCTGCCGGATCACGTCCAGAACATCCCACAGGCAGTTGGACTGCGTGATCCGCCCATCGACCACGCGATGCACTTCGCCATAGCGGATGAACACCGGTGCCCCCGTTGCAGGAATGCCCAGCCAGTCGCGCCGCATAGTCCCGCAATAGTGGCCGACCATCGCCACATAATCGCGTCCCTCGAATGTGCCGCCTGCCACGATCAGATCGCGCCGCTCCAGATCGGGAAAGGCCTCGATCAATGGCAGCCAGACCCGCGATGCGATCGCACCGGCTCCGCGCATTTCGTTCAAAGGATGCGAACCGCGCCACTGCGCCCCGAGCCCATAGAGCCGTTCAAGCAATGCGGGCACATCCGATACCCGCGCCTCTGCCAACGCGCAAAGCGACGCGGCGAGAGTGCGTTTCCGGATCAGGTTCGGGCTGTCCATCGCAGCGATGCCTCCTTGGTCGGCATCGTCAGGAAACGCCTTCACCGACAGGAATGCAATCCTATGCAGAATTACATTGCAAGCGTATTCAACGACTGTTAGCTTCGTCGGACATTCCATTCGCGGGGACCGCCCCCGCAACCTTACGCTGGCCCAGAAAGCCCAACAAGGAAACGGCAGAATCGCCGTGCCGACCCCCTAGATAGCTCTCAACAGGAGATGGATATGACTCACAATCTCAGGATTTCCGTGGCCTTTGCAGCGTTGCTGGCGACCACGGGCATCGCGCATGCCGAATGCGGCATAGCCAAAGGCTCGGTGCGCATTCTGTCGAACGACTTTCTGGCCCTGCAGCTGGTGAATGCCGCCGCCGCCACCTGCGCCAGCGACACGGTCGAGGTGACCACCAACCAGACTGCCGAACACAAGAACATCCAGGTCGCCGCCCTGTCCACCGACCCGGCCGCCTATACCGTGGCCGTGGTGGCCAACGGCTCGCTCGTGCCGTTGCTGAATGACGGTCTTGTGCGCCCGCTGGATGATCTGGTCGCCAAATACGGCGCAGCAGCTGCAGCCCAATCAGCTGATCAAGATCGACGGCAAGATCATGGCCATCGCGTTCATGGCGAATGCCCAGCACCTGATGTACCGAAAGTCGGTTCTGGAAGCCGCCGGTATCGCCCCGCCCAAAACCTACGAAGACGTGGTCGCCGCTGCCGTGACGCTGAAGGAAAAGGGCGAGATCGCCAGCCCGCTGGTCGCCAATTTCAAGCCCGGCTGGGATCTGGGTGAAGAATTCGTCAACATGTATATGGGCTATGGCGGCGAGTTCTTCGAGGCCGGCTCCGCCGCGCCGGCCATCAGCGGCGAAGCTGGCATGAAAGCACTGGCGATGATGAAGGCGATGGCCGACACCATGGCGCCCGAATACATGACCTTCGACACCAACAGCCTCGGCCCGGTCTGGGAAGCGCGGCGGTGCGGCGATGCAGAACATGTGGGGGTCGCGCGCCAGCGCGCTGATCGACCCGGCAGGTCCGTCGCCGGAGGTCGCGGCGGATACGGTTCTGGCGGCAGCCCCCACCGTCGGCGGCGGCACGACTCCTGCGACGACCCTGTGGTGGGATGGTTTCGCGATTGCCAAGAACATCAGCGACGAGGATGCCGAAGCGTCGTTCCAGGCGATGATGAAGGGCATCGCGCCCGACGTGGCCGCGGCCAACCCGACGGCAGCCGCCTGGCTGATTGCGGGCTATGAGCCGACCCCGGCCGCGGTGGGCGTGTTCGAGACGGTGGCGGCCGGGGCGAAACCCTATCCGATGCTGCCCTACATGGGGCTGCTGCACACGGCCCTCGGGCGACAACCTGGCCGAGTTCATGCAGGGCCAGGAAAGCGCCGAACAGGCGCTGGCCGACGTCACCACTGCCTATACGACGGCGGCGAAAGAGGCGGGCTTCCTTCAGTAAGCCTCGCCCCGGCTGATGCCGGTCCGCGCGACGCTCCCTCGCGCGGACCGGTTCATCCCTGCTTGGCCGCCCCGTTCCGGACAGGACATTGCCATGCGCCACCGCACGTTCCTGATGTTCATCCTGCCATCGCTGTTCGTGATGGTGCTGTTCATCGCGCTGCCCATCGTCTCGGTCGCCTATCAGTCGCTGTTCATCGAACACGAACAGGTCATGGCCGAGGTCGAAACCTGCGATCCGTTCAGCTGCAAGACCGAGATGCGCGTCGATGCCGTGGCGATGCAGGCGCTGCGCGAGGCCGAGCCCATGGGCAAATTCAACGGGTTGGGGACCTATCTCAACTCCAGCCACCTCGCATCAAGCGAAGTGGGCGCGCTGTGGCGCACCAGCGCGTCGATGTCGGATTTCACCTCCGGGCTGATGAACCTGCCGCTGTACAAGTCGATGGCCTTCACGCTGACCTATACCTTTGTTGTCACCCCCCTGGTCATCATCGTGGGGTTTTTCATCGCGCTCGGCGTCAATGCCATTCCAGGACTGATCAAGGGGCCGGTAATCTTCTTCTCGCTTCTGCCGATGATCGTCACGCCGCTGATCGGCTCGCTGGTGCTGTTCTGGATGATCGACAGCAATGGCATTCTCGGGGCCAGCCTGCAACGTCTGCTGAACGACCCCGGTCTGACGCTGAAGGCGTCGCCGACACTGACCTGGACGGTGCTGATGGTCTACGGCGTCTGGCATGCGGCCCCGTTCAGTTTCATCGTCTACTATGCCGGCCTGCAGGGTGTGCCCAAGGACACGCTGGAATCCGCGATGATCGACGGTGCCAGCCGCTGGGAACGGGTGCGTTTCGTCGTGATTCCGCACCTGATCCCGCTGACCACCTTCATCGCGCTGATGCAGCTGATGGACAATTTCCGCGTGCTGGAACCCATCGTGGGTTTTCGGCCGAGGCGAACGCCACATCGCTGTCGTTCCTGATCTACAACGATCTGCGCGGGGCCGAGACGCCGCTTTTCGGGTCTGCCGGGGCGACGTCGATGCTGACGATCTTCGGCGTCGTCATCCTGCTGATGCCGGTGCTGATCCGCACCTCGCGCGACTTCAACCGCAAGGCGCATTAGGGGGATGGCCATGAAAAACCGCGCCGAACGCCAGCCCCTGCCCGTGATGATCCTGTGCATGGGCTTCGTGGCGATCTGGCTGATCACCGCCGCGTTTCCGTTCCTGTGGACGGCCTGGGGGTCCTTCAAGGTCGAGGCGGATTTCTTTTCCTATGCGGACTGGATGAACGCCGTCACCGGCACCAAGACCATCCAGCAGACCGGTGCCGCGTTCACGGGCAACGGGTATGAAGGCGCATGGATCGAACAGAAGTTCTGGAAGGCCGTCATCAACACCGCCATCGTCACGGTCTGCGTTGTCGTGATATCTCTGACCATCGGCACGCTGGGCGGCTATGCGCTGGCGCGGTCGGGGTTCCGCTACACCTTCTGGATCCTGATCGCCGCGCTGATCTTCCGCGCCATGCCGCATGTGACGCTGGTGTCGGGTTATCTGCTGCCGTTCTTCCAGATGAACATCTGGGGTTATCTGCCCACGACGATCATCGTGCTGGTGGCGATCAACCAGCCCTTCACGCTGTGGATGCTGCATTCGTTCTTCCTGTCGATCCCGAAGGATCTGGACGAAAGCGCGATGGTGGACGGCTGCACCCGGTTCCAGGCGTTCCGGCTGGTGATCATTCCGGTGATGTGGCCGGGCGTGGTGACGACGGGGCTTTTCAGCTTCCTGCTCGCCTACAACGATTTCACCGTCACCTCGATGCTGCTGACGCAGGAAAACCAGACGATGGTGCCGAAGATCGCGAGCTTCCTCGGCACCGTGCAGGCGGAAAACAAGGTGATGTATGCGGTTGCCGCTGTGGTGTCGGCGATGGGGCCGCTGTTTGTGCTGGTACTGTTCTTTCAACGTCAGATCGTCAGCGGGCTTACCGCCGGCGCGGTCAAGGGATAGGCAGGAATGGCGCAGCTTCGTCTTGTCAACGTCACCAAGGCCTACGGCACCTATATCGGGGTCAAGGGGTTCAACCTCGATATCAAGGATCAGGAGTTTCTGGTGCTGCTGGGTCCGTCCGGCTGCGGCAAATCCACCACCATGCGCATGATCGCGGGGCTGGAGGATGTCACCAGCGGAGAGATCTGGCTGGGCGACCGGATGGTCAATGACCTGGAGCCGAAGGACCGCGACATCTCGATGGTGTTCCAGTCCTATGGGCTCTACCCCAACCTGTCGGTCTACGAGAACATCCGCTTCCCCCTGCGTGTGCGCACGCGTGCCGCAGGCTCAGCACCACGACATGGTGATGCGCGCCGCACAGATGGTCGAACTGACCGACTTCCTCGACCGCCGCCCTGCCGCCCTGTCGGGGGGCCAGCGGCAGCGCGTGGCCCTGGGGCGCGCCATCGTGCGCAAGCCTACGGTGTTCCTGATGGACGAACCGCTGTCGAACCTTGATGCGAAACTGCGCGTCTCGACCCGCGCGCAGATCAAGAACCTGCAGCACACGCTGAAGACCACGACCGTCTATGTCACGCACGACCAGATCGAGGCGATGACACTGGCCGACCGGGTGGTGGTGATGAACAGGGGCGAGATCCAGCAGGTCGGCACCCCGACCGATATCTACGACCATCCGGCCAATACGTTTGTGGCAGGCTTCATCGGCAGCCCCGCGATGAACCTGGTCGAAGGCACGCTGGCGAACGGCAGCTTCACCGCCGAAGGGCTGCGCGTCGATGGCCTGCCGACGGCGCATTCCGGCAACGTCACGCTGGGTTTCCGCGCCGAAGACGCCAGCCTGATCACGTCGGGCGGCCAGATCGCCGCCCCGGTCTATTCCATCGAGCTTCTGGGCGAGGCCTCGATGATCAGCTACCGCATCGGCGGCGCGCTGGTGTCGATCAAGGCAGCCAAGGATTACCGTGCCAATATAGGTGACGTCGTGCAGGCCACTGTCCCTGCATCCATCTGCCACCTGTTCGACACGGCCAGCGGCGACCGGCTGGTGGTCTCATGACCCCGCAGGAGCAGACCGAGGCGTCGCGGCAGGTGATCCTGCGGATGGAACAGGCGCTTGCCGCCAACGCCGATGATATGGACAGCTATTTCCACGACGATTTCCGCTGGATCGGGAACACCGGCTGCGGCACCAAGCAGGGATTGCAGGCGTTCCGCGACAACTGGCAGCTGCCGCTGCGCGCGGCGTTCACCGACCGCAGCTATGTGACGACCAGGTTCATCGCCGAAGGCGACTGGGTGTCGTGCTTCGGCCATATCGAAGGCACCCATTCCGGTGCCTTCATGGGGATCGCGCCGACCGGCAGCCGCGTGACCATCCCCTACATGGATTTCTGGCGCATCGAGGATGGCCGCATCAGGGACAACTGGGTCTCGGTCGATTTCGCGCAGGTGCTCGCGCAGCTTGGCCGGGATGTTTTTGCAGGCGAGGGGTGGGAGACGTTCGACAGCGGTGCGCGCACGCCGCCCCGGCCAGCGTGAGGAGAAGCCGATGACCATCACGCATCTGAAGACGGGCAAACCCGACGCCGACCGCGCCAGCGACGATGCCGCCGTCCGCAGCGTGGTCGAGGCGACACTGGCCGACATCGCAGCCCGCGGTGATGCCGCCGTGCGCGACCTGAGCCAGAAGTTCGACGGGTATTCCCGCCCGTCTTTCCTGTTGTCGGCGTCCGAGATTCAGGCGGCGATGCAGAAGGTCAGCACGCGCGACATGGACGACATCCGCTTCGCGCAGGACCAGATACGCCGGTTCGCGCAGGCGCAGCGCGCCTCGATCACCGACATCGAGGTCGAAACTCTGCCCGGCGTCATCCTTGGTCATCGCACCATCCCGGTGCAATCGGTCGGCTGCTATGTGCCCGGCGGCAAATTCCCCATGGTCGCCTCGGCGCATATGTCGGTGCTGACCGCTTCGGTCGCCGGCGTGCCCCGGATCGTCGCCTCGGCCCCGCCGGTCAAGGGCGAGCCCCACCCCGCCATCGTCGCCGCCATGCAGATGGGCGGCGCACATGAAATTTATGTGCTGGGCGGCATGCAGGCCGTGGGTGCGATGGCCATCGGCACGGAAACGATCAAACCCGTCGACATGCTCGTCGGCCCCGGCAACGCCTACGTGGCCGAGGCGAAGCGCCAGCTTTATGGCCGCGTGGGCATCGATCTGTTCGCGGGCCCGACCGAAACCATGGTGATCGCCGATGATACCGTGGATGCCGAACTCTGCGCCACCGATCTGCTGGGTCAGGCCGAACACGGCTACAACTCACCCGCCGTCTTGTTAACCGTCAGCCGCAAACTCGCCGAGGCGACGCTGGCCGAGATCGACCGCCTGCTGACGATCCTGCCCACCGCCACCACTGCCGCCGTCGTCCTGGCGCGACTATGGCGAGGTGATCCTCTGCGACACGCATGACGAGATGCTGAAGGTCGCCAACGACATAGCTTCGGAACATGTGCAGGTGATGACGGACCGCGACGACTGGTATCTGGAGAATATGCACAGCTATGGCGCGCTGTTCCTGGGTCCCCGCACCAACGTCGCCAACGGCGACAAGGTGATCGGCACCAACCATACCCTGCCCACCCGCAAGGCCGGGCGCTATACCGGTGGGCTGTGGGTCGGGAAATTCCTGAAAACCCATTCCTATCAGCGCATCACCACGGATGCGGCGGCGGCGGTGATCGGCGAGTACGGATCACGCCTCTGCATGCTGGAAGGCTTCGTCGGCCACGCCGAACAGTGCAACATCCGCGTCCGCCGGTATGGCGGGCGGAACGTGGCATACGGGACGGCGGCGGAGTGACCCTGCCCCGCACGCCTTCGTTCCGCCTGGATGGCCGCCGTGCGCTGGTCGCCGGTGCGTCGTCCGGCATCGGGCTCGGGGCTGCGGTCGCGTTGGCAGAACAAGGGGCGCAGGTGACGCTGGTCGCCCGCAATGTCGACGCGCTGTCCGCCGTCACGGCTGAAATGCAGGCGGCGGGCTTCCGCGCCACCGCCCTGCCCCTCGACATTACCGACTTGGACGCGACCGCCAAGGCCGTCGCCGCCGAAGGCCCCTTCGAAGTCCTGGTCAACTCCGCAGGCCTCGCCCGCCACGCGCCTGCCGCCGACACCACGCCCGCCGACTACGACGCCGCCGCCAACCTCAACGTCCGCGCCGCCTATTTCCTGGCCCAGTCCGTCGGGCGCGGCCTGATCGCCGCCGAAAGACCCGGCTCGATCATCACGATCTCGTCGCCAGATGGGTCATGTCGGCGGCATCGACCGCGCCGTCTATTCCGCCACCAAACATGCCGTCGAGGGCATGACCAAGTCCATGGCCATCGAATGGGGCCCCCACGGCATCCGCGTCAACACGATCTGCCCGACCTTCATCCGCACGCCGCTGGCCGAACAGACCCTGCAGAACCCCGAACGGCTGGCGTGGATTCTGTCGAAGATCAAGCTGGGCCGGGTGGGCGAGGTGACCGACATCATGGGTGCCGTCGCGTTTCTTGCCTCGGACGCGAGCCGCCCTGATAACCGGAACCGCGCTGATGGTGGACGGGGGTTGGACGGCGGACTGATGGCACAGGAAAAAGTCACATCCATGGAAGTCGCCCGCCGGGCCGGGGTCAGCCAGTCGGCGGTCAGCCGCGTCTTCACCCCCGGCGCGTCGGCGTCGAAATCGACTGTGCTGAAAGTGCGCAAGGCTGCCGAAGAACTGGGTTACCGCCCCAACGTGCTCGCCCGCAGCCTGATCACCGGGCGCACGCGGATCATCGGGCTGGTGGTCGCCTATCTGGAGAACCAGTTCTATCCCGTCGTGCTGGAACTGCTGTCCCGTGCGCTGCAGGAAAAGGGCTATCATGTCCTCGTTTTCATGGCCGAAAACTCGACCGAGAAGGTCGCGGAGGTGATGGAGGAGCTGCTGGACTATCAGGTCGACGGCATCATCACCGCATAGTGTCGCCATGACCAATGACCTGACCGCCCGCTGCACCGCCGTGGGCATCCCGGTGGTGATGTTCAACCGGGGTCAGGACGATGCGCGCCTGTCCGAAGTCACCTCGGACAACATCCCGGGTGCCCGGCGTGCGACCGAATATCTGATCGCGGGCGGCCACACCCGCATTGCCCATGTCATGGGCTGGCAGGGATCATCGACCGGCCGCGACCGCGCCGCAGGGTTCCGGCAGGCGATGGACGCGGCGGGCCTGGTCCCGCACGCGATGATCGACGGCATGTATTCGCGCGAAACGGCGGCTGAGGTCACACGGGATCTGTTCGCGGCACCTGCCCGCCCCGACGCGATCTTTGTCGGCAACGACCACATGGCCTTTGCCGTCATGGACACGCTGCGCTTTGAACTCGGCCTGTCGCATCCCCGGCGATGTCTCGGTCATCGGCTATGACGACGTCCCGCTCTGCCGCCTGGCCCGCCTACAACCTGACCACGATCCGCCAGCCCGTGAACCGGATGGTCGAAGCGACGGTCGAGGCGCTGATGACCCAGATCGACATCCCCGCCACGCCCCCGCGCAAGCTGCGCATCGAAGGCCCGCTGGTGATCCGCACCTCGGCCCGCAAACCGGACCAAACCGCAGAGTAGCCCCATGCACGGTTTTGACCCCAGGTTCCGCGACTTTCCCGATTACATCATCGGGATCACCAAGGAGATATGGGAGGACCGGGGCATCGCCACGCTGCACAAGTACTACTCGCCCGACATCGTCGTCCGCTCGCCCGCCTCGGTTGTCGTGGGAAACCAAAAGGTCATCGGCGCGACCATGGCCACGCTGGCCGAATTCCCTGACCGCACCCTTCTGGGCGAGGATGTCATCTGGTCCGGCACGCCCGAAGCCGGGATGCTGTCGTCGCACCGCCTGCTTTCCACCGCCACGCATCTGGGCGACGGCGCTTACGGCGCTGCCACCGGCAAGAAACTCACCTACCGCATCCTCGCTGACTGCCACGCCATCGCCAACCAGATCGATGACGAATGGCTGATCCGCGATCAGGGCGCCATCGTGCGCCAGATGGGCTGGGACCCGGCGCAGTTCGCCCGCGACCAGATCGCGCGCGAAGGCGGCTCCGACGCCTGCGTCAAACCCCTGACCCCCGCCAATGATGTCCCCGGCCCCTACACGGGGCGCGGCAATGACAACGAATGGGGCCAGCGCCATGCCGATATTCTGACACGGATCATGGCCGCCGAGTTCAGCGTCATCCCGCAGGCCTATGACCGCGCTGCGCAGCTGGAATATCCCGGCGGCGTGACCGGTCACAGCCACCGCGACGCCGACCGTTTCTGGCTGTCGCTGCGCGCCGCGTTCCCCGACGCGACCTTCGCCATCCACCACCAGATCGGCCGCGACGACCCGATGATGCCGCCACGGTCCGCCATCCGGTGGTCGCTGCATGGCACTCATTCCGGCTGGGGTGCGTTCGGCGCACCGACCGGGGCGACGGTCTATGTCCTGGGCATCTCTCACGCCGAATTCGGGCCGTTTGGGGCAGATGGGCGGGGCCTGCGCCGCGAATACACGCTTTTTGACGAAACCGCCGTCTGGAAACAGATCCTCCTGCACACAGGTGCCCTATGACCCCCCAAGACATGGAAGCCCGCATCGTCCGCTATGGCGACCTGCGCCCCTGCAAGACTGCCTTCATCGACGCCCACACCCCCGGCAGTGACCAGAAGGAAAACTTCACCATCATCGGCGGCGGCGTGTCCGAGGCCGCCGATCAGCATGTGCATATCGTCGATACGCCCGGCTTCAACATCGGCGCCGCTGGCCAGCCGCCCAAGTGCCGCAACTCCCTGCATTCTCACCGCACGGCCGAGGTGTTCTTTGCCCTGAAAGGCCGCTGGCGGTTCTTCTGGGGCCGCTGGGGCACGGCGGGCGAGGTCGTGCTGGAGGAAGGCGACATCATCAACATCCCCACCGGCATCTTCCGCGCCTTCGAAAACATCGGCACCGACTACGGGATGATCATGGCCATCCTGGGCGGTGACGATGCGGGCGGTGGCGTGATCTGGGCACCGCAGGTGATCACCGACGCCAAGGATTACGGACTGGTGCTGGGCGAGAACGGCAAGCTTTACGACACCAAGAAGGGCCAGTCCCTGCCTGCGGGGTCGGCCCGATGCCGCTGCTGACGGACGACGAACTGAAGGCCTTCCCCGAACCCACCACCGCCGATGTCGTGCCGCATCATGTCGCCCGCTACTGGGACCTGATGGCCCTGTCCGACCACCAGCCCGCCCGCGTCATCGGCGCGGATGCCAAACTGCGCGACCGCCCCGGCTTCGACGTGGAGCTGCTGTCGCGCAACTCCATCCCCGCCACGCCCTACAGCACACCCAAGCACGAGGTGCTGATGCCGATGCGCGGCCATTGGCGGCTGACCTGGGATCAGGGATCGACCATCCCTCAACCCCGGCGACACCTGCGCCATTCCGCCCGGTCTGTCGCATTCGCTCGCCCCCGCGATGACCGGCGAGGCGAGCCTGTACCGCGTCACGGCCACGGATGACCCCGCCGGTGCGACGGGGCGGTTGCTGTGAGCCTGCTCGCCACCCATGTCGGATCATTGCCCCGGTCGCAGGCCGTGGTCGATTTCCTGTTCGCCCGCGAACGGGGCGAGGCTTACGACGAGGCGGCCTTTGACGCCTGCATGGCCGACCATGTCGCCGAGGTCGTCAAGCGGCAGGTCGCGGCCGGGATCGACATCGTCAGCGATGGCGAAACCTCGAAGATTTCCTACGCCACCTATGTCAAGGACCGCTACACCGGCTTTTCCGGCGACAGCCCGCGCAATGCGCCTGCCGACCTGAAGCTGTTCCCGACATTCCTGGAACGCCTGGCCAATGAAGGCGGCACGCCGCAATACGCCCGTCCCATGTGCACGGGCGACGTGCGATCCAAGGGTCAGGGCGAATTGCAGAAGGATATCGACGCCCTGCAGGCCGCCATGACAACGCATGGCGCGGCCCGCGGCTTCATGAATGCGGCCTCGCCCGGCGTGATCTCGCTGTTCCTGCAGAACAGCTCATTATCCAACACGCGAGGCCTATCTGGCCGCACTTGCCGACGCCATGCGCGATGAATACCGCACCATCGTGGACGCCGGGTCTGGACCTGCAACTCGATTGCCCCGATCTCGCACTGTCGCGTCACATGCTGTTCACGCATCTGACGGATGACGAGTTCCTGAACGTCGCCGCCACCCATGTCGAGGCGCTGAACCATGCACTTGCGGGAATCGACCGCTGCCCGCGTCCGCATCCATATCTGCTGGGGCAATTACGAAGGGCCGCATGTCTGCGACATCGACATGGGCAAGGTGTTTCCGGTGCTGATGCAGGCGCGGGCGCGTTATGTTCTGTTCGAGACATCGAACCCCCGGCACGGCCATGAATGGACCGTGTTCCGCGACCGCGCAGGCGAAATCCCCGACGACAAGGTGCTGGTTCCGGGCGTGGTTGATACCACAACGAACTTCGTCGAACACCCGCAGCTGGTGGCCCAGCGTCTTGACCGGTTCACCGCCATCGTCGGGCGCGACCGCGTGATCGCCGGGTCGGACTGCGGTTTCGGCACCTTCGCGGGCTTCGGCGCGGTCGACCCGGAAATCGCCTGGGCGAAGCTGGCCACCCTGAAGGATGGCGCGCGGCTGGCGCGGATGACACCGCTGGTCCTGCTGCCCGGAATGATGTGCGACGCGCGGATGTTCGGCCCGCAGATCGCGGCCTTGTCCGCGCGTTACGCGCTGTTCCTGCCGCCGCTGACGGGGGCCGGGACGATGGACGGACTGGCAACCGGCATCCTTGCGAACGCGCCGCCGCGCTTTGCGCTTGCGGGGCTGAGCATGGGGGGAATCGTGGCCATGAACATCCTTGCGCAGGCCCCTGACCGGGTTACGAAAATCGCGCTGATGGATACCAACCCCCTGGCCGAGACACCCGAAGCGCAGGCCCGCCGCGCCCCGCAGGTCGCGCGCGTGCTGGACGGCGGGCTGGATGCAGTGATGCGCGACGAGATGAAACCGCTCTACCTGCACGACACGCCCCAACGCTCTGAAATTCTTGATCTTTGCATGGACATGGCCCGCAGCCTGGGTCCTCATGCGTTTGCCGCGCAGTCCCGCGCCCTGGCCAGCCGCCCTGACCGGAAGACGATCCTTGCGGCGTTCAAGGGGCCCGCGCTTGGTGCTGACGGGCGAGCACGACATTCCCTGCCCGCGTGACCGGCACGACCTGATGCATGCGCTGATGCCGCAGTCGCGGCTGGCTGTCATCGCGGGTGCGGGCCACCTGCCGACGCTTGAGAAGCCGCAGGAGACAACGGCGGAACTGCTCCGCTGGATGGAGGAATGATGGACGCCGCCCTGCTGAACCTGCTGCAATCCGTCGACACCCCCACCGTCTGCAATGCCATCGAGGTCGCGCAGGGCAGGCGCGGCTTCGACGCCTTCACCCGGGGCACGATGCTGGCGTCCGACCCACGGCCGATGGTCGGCTATGCGGTTACGGCCCGCATCGCGGCCGTCGCACCCCCGACCGAAGACCCCGCGACCATCCGCGCCCGCCGCATGGCCTATTACAAGGCGATGGCGGAGGGGCCGAAGCCATCTGTCGCGGTGGTCGAGGATATGGATTACCCGGATTGCATCGGTGCCTATTGGGGCGAGGTGAACACCACGATCCACAAGGGGTTCGGGATGTCGGGCGCGCTGACCAATGGTGTGATGCGCGATCTGGGCGACATGGCACCTAGCTTTCCGGTGGTAGCAGGGTCCATCGGCCCGAGCCACGGCTTTGTGCATGTGCGCGCGGTCAACGTTCCCGTCACCGTTCACGGTCTGGCCATCGCCCCCGGCGATCTGGTTCATGCCGACCGGCACGGTGCCGTCGTGGTGCCGCCAGATGTGATCCCCCTGCTCGGTGCCGCAATCGGGAAGATGCAGGCAACCGAACAGCTGATCCTTGGCCCCGCGCGCGCGGATGGCTTCGATTTCAGCGGCGTTCGAGGCCGCCTGGGCGGCCTTCGAGGCGGCACGGACGTGATCGACCCGACCCGCCTGTCCATCGCCGAGGCAGGCGCGGCGATGCGCGCCGGCACGCTGACCGCGACAGCCCTGACCGAGGCGCAGCTTGCGCGGATCGAGGCTTTGAACCCGCGCATCAAGGCTTTCGTCGCGGTCACGGCGGATCAGGCGATGGCAGCGGCGGCAAAGGCCGATGCCGATTTCGCCGCCGGGGTGGACCATGGCCCGATGCAGGGCATCGGCTTTGCGATCAAGGACCTGATCGACATGGCGGGCGTCCCCACCACCTGCGGATCGCTCAGCGCGCCGACGGCCCCCGCAGCGCAGGACGCCGGGGTCGTCGCGCGGCTGCGCGCCGCAGGTGCGGTACCGCTGGGAAAGGTTGCCACATACGAATACGCCCTTGTCGGGCCCGGCCTAGACGGCCCCCACCCACCCGCCGTCAACCCCTGGAACACCGCCCATATCACCGGCGGGTCCAGCTCCGGATCTGCCGCTGCCGTGGCCTCTGGCATGGTCCGCTGCGCCATCGGCACGGATACCGGCGGGTCGATCCGCAGCCCGGCGGGCTATTGTGGCGTCGTCGGGCTGAAACCCACCTACGACGCTCTGCCGCGCGATGGCGTCTTCCCGCTGTCCGCCGATCTGGACCATGTCGGGCCGATTGCCGCCAGCGTGGCGGATGCGGCGTTGATGGCACAGGCGATGGGTTGCCCGGCCACGTCATGCCTTGGCAGACCTGTGGCAGGCATGACCATCGGCTATGCCCGGGACTGGTTCGCCGACGACCCGGCAACGCAGCCTGCCATCCTGATGGCAATGGACCGGGCTATGTCGGACCTTTCGCTTCTGGGCGTGCGGGTGGAGCTGATTGACCTGCCCGACTATGCGGCGGTCGAGCCTGTTGGGGTCACTCTGCTGCAGTATCAGGCGCTGGAGGTGCATCGTGATGGCATGGATGGCGGCAAGTATGGCCGTCAGGCACTGGAATCCCTTCTGTCGGGCCGCCACCTGACCGCCGCCGACCTCGCCGCCGCCCGCAAGCAGGCCCAAAGGTATCGCACCGAATTCGCAGCCATTCTTGCGCGCTATGACGCCTTGGCGACTGCAAACGTGCTGACGACAGCCCCGCCTCTGGCGGATTTCGCAGGCGGCCGCGCGGTCTGGACCCCAATGCGCACCCTGCCCTTCAACGTGACCGGCCACCCGGCGCTGGCGGTGCCCATCGGGTTTTCCGGCGGGCTGCCCATGGGCATGCAGCTGGTCGGACCGGATCATTCCGAAGCGTTGCTCTGCCAGATCGGCGACGCTTACGAACGCGCCACCGACCACTCCGCGCAGCAACCTATCTTTTAGCAGTCTGCATCCGGTCCAGCCGCAACTGCGCCGCCCGGCGGTGGCCTTCCAGCCCCTCGCTGGCGGACTGGCGCGCGGCGGGCGGGCCGACGGCGGCAACGCCACGCTCGTCAAGCCATTGATGAGTCGCGATCTTGACGTAGGCCCCGACCCACAGCCCGCCGGTATAGCGCCCCGCCGCCATCGTCGGCAGGGTGTGGTTGGTGCCCGAGCATTTGTCCGAATAGACCACGCTGGCCAGTTCGCCGATGAACAGCGACCCGTAGTTGCGCAGGCGTTTGGCCATCGCATGCGGGTCTGCCGTGTGGACTTGCAGATGCTCTGACGCGATGAAGTCGGAATAGGCGACCATCGCCGCCTCGTCGTCGCAGACCGCGATCTCGCCCATGTCGCGCCACGCGGGACCGGCCACATGCGCAGTCGACAAGGTGGCCAGCTGCGCCTCTACTTCCACCAAAACTGCCGCCGCCAGCGCCGCATCGGTCGTGATCAGCCCAACCCGCGTGCGCACGTCATGTTCGGCCTGGGCCAGCATATCGGTCGCCAGCATCTCGGCATCGCCGGTGCTGTCGGCCAGCGTGTAGATTTCTGACGGCCCGGCCAGCTGGTCGATGCCCACCGGGCCGAACACCTGCCGCTTCGCCTCGTTCACAAAGGCATTGCCCGGACCCACGATCTTGACCACCTGCGGCACGGTTTCGGTCCCGTAGGCCATTGCCGCGATCGCCTGTGCGCCGCCGATGCGGAAAATCCGGTCCGCCCCCGCCAGATGACAGCCTGCGATCATCGCGCGGTGGGCGTTGGGCGGCAGGCAGGCGATCACCTCATCCACCCCTGCGACCTTGGCCGGAACAATTGTCATGACCGGGGCGGACAGCAGCGGGAACCGTCCTCCCGGCACGTAGCAGCCCACCCGCTCGATCGGGATCACGCGGTGGCCCATGAAGACGCCGGCGCGGATTTCGACATCCAGCGGCAGGATGGTGGCCAGCTGCGCCTTTGCAAACGCCGTAACGTTGCCGATGGCGAACTCGGTGTCGGCGCGGGTCTGGGGGTCAAGCTCGGCTACAGCGGCAAGCCGGTCGGCCATCGGCACTTCGAATGCGGCGATGTCCGATTTGTCGAATTGCGCGGAGTAGCGGCGGACGGCGGCGTCGCCTTCCCGGCGCACATCAGCCAGGACCGTTGCTACCGTATCTGCGATCTGCGCCGTGTCCGTGGCCGTTTCACGCCTCGGCGCCTTGAGCCAGCGAATACCGGGAAATGCGAACGGAGTGATCGGATGGCTGTCCATGGCGTTTTCCCGGTTCATGCATATGTTCAAGAATGTGATGCTCAGCACTAGCATTGATCCAACGCCGATAGAAGCAATTTTGCATACGATTGCACGCAATCGCTCTGCCGACACTCACACAGGCCGTGCGGTGTCGGCTCTGACCTAGGCGAGGCCGTGCGCGATGTCCTTGGTCACTTCATACAATTGCCGGAACGCTGCATAGCGGCGCTCCAGGACGTCGGAAGTCGCAGGCCGGACCGTATCTGTCACCGGATTCCATAGGTGAATATCCTGCTGGTCCGCCGACCCGACGGCCAGCGCGGCAAGGAAGGCGTCGCCGTAGCTGGCCCCGAAGGTCTGCCTGCAGACCTCCTGATCCCGCCCAGACGCATCCGATGTCGTCTGCAGCCACAGGCGGTTCTTTGTGCCCCCGCCGACCGCGCGGATGCGGGCGGGGTGTTGACCAGCATCGGCATAGGTCTCGATCAGATGGCGCGTGGCAAAGGCGATTCCTTCGATGACCGCCCGGTAGAGATCGCCGCGCCCATGCGTCAGGGTCAGTCCGAAGAACGCGCCGCGCGCGAAGGGATCGTGGATCGGCGTGCGCTCACCCGAGAAATAGGGCAGGCAGATCAGCCCCCGCGCGCCCGGCACGGATGCGGCAGCCTCGTCCGCCAGCGCTTCCCACGCGCCGTCAGCGGGCAGATCGCGCGCCAGATGATCGCGGAACCAGTGGGTCAGGGTGCCCGATGTGGCAAGACCGGCCATGCTGGCATGCAGTCCAGGGCGCAGCCACGGCGCGTACCAGAGCCGCGCGTCCCGCACCGGGGTCCCGGTCAGGGCGACGGTGAAGATCGTCGATCCGTACATCATCATCATGTCGGTGGCGGCGGTGACACCGACGCTGACGGCCTCTGCCGCTGCGTCGATCGTGCCGCAGGTCACGGGCGTGCCGATTGCCAGCCCTGTCTCCGCTGCCGCAGCCGCAGTCACATGCCCAGCGATGTCGCCCGACCACATCAGCCTCGGCAGGCGGTCGCGCGGGAGGATGTCGCGGGCGAGGTCATCGGCCCAGTCCATGCGCGCTGCATCATAGAGCGGGGCAAAACCGGCCGCAGTGAAGTGGTCGATGACATGGCCGCCAGTCAGACGGAGGGTCAGGTAGGACGTGGCGGTCAGAACATGGGCGGTCCGGGCATAAAGATCGGGATGGTTGCGTTTCAACCAAAGGATTTTCGGGCCAACGGACTGCGAGGTCAGGGCATTGCCGCAACGGGCGAGGATATTGTCCGCGCCGAGGGAGGTGGTCAGCAGATCGATTTCGGCACTGGCGCGTGTGTCGACGCCGTAGAGCACGCCGTTCATCAGCGGACGGCCCGCCGCATCGACCGG
Organism: uncultured Alphaproteobacteria bacterium; assembly: GCA_963738635.1. GTDB lineage: Bacteria > Pseudomonadota > Alphaproteobacteria > Rhodobacterales > Rhodobacteraceae > JAOADN01. Next base: position 124,929 of record CAVTXE010000001.1, read on the forward strand.
CAGCATGCAGGGCCCGATGGCCGACGTCGCGATGCAGGCGATGTCGGCGGGGCGAACCTGCGACGATGTCAGCAAGGCCCTGACGATGAAGACGAAATCGCCCCACCAATCCTCATCCGCGCGATGCTCTGCCCAGCCTGCGCGGGGCACGATCATCCGATGCGGACGGCTGGCCTGCGCGATGACGTTGCCGGACCCGTCGACCAGCACGCCTTTCAATTCAAAGGTCCCGATGTCGATGCCAAGGGTGTAGCAGGGTGCGGTCTTCATCCGCGCGCCCGCCACCGATAACCGTTGTCAGCCGCATGTCCCAGTTGCGCCACCTGTCCGTCGCCTGCGCGGATTTATCGTCACGGCAAGCTAGCGGGAATGGTCCAGGCGGGGAAGGGCAGCCGTCTGACCCGCCTCCGGCCTCGCGCGGCCCGCAGCGACATTGACAGCCCCCTCAGCCTGCGCCACAGAAAACGCGGACCGGTCGATCCCGCCGGGGAACCCCCGGGCACCAGCCATGCGCAGCTTTCTATCCCCCCAGCCGGGTCTGCTTGTGACCGGCGCGCTCGGGTTCGGGCTGATGGGCGTCGGGCAGTCGGTCTACGGCCCGGCGCTGCCCGCCTGGATGCGCGATTTCGGCCTGTCGCAGACGGCCGCGGGCGTGATCCTGAGCGCCCATTGGGTCGGCGCGATCCTGGCCGTTGTTGCCATGCTCCGCATCGGGCATCGTTTCCCCGCCTGGGCGGCCATTGCGCTTGCGGCTGGCGGGCAGACACTGGTCGCCTTCGGTCCCGCCTGGCCGGTCAAGGTCGCCGGGGCTGCGCTGTTCGGCATCGGCGGCGGCTTTGCCACAGTCATCTTCAACCGCCGCGTGCTATCGGCCTTCGGATCGCGCGGGCCGGCCATGGTCGGCGCGATCAACGCCCTCTACGGGATCGGTGCCATCGGCGGGCCGCTGATCTATCTGGCACTCGACGCAGATCCGAGCCGCAGTTACGCCCTGACAGCGGCCACCAGCCTGATCCTTTGCATCTACGCGTGGCGCGCGGTTCCCGCAGAGGCCGCGCTTGCCGTTGCGGCGGCACAGGATAACACCGCCCTGTCGGCACAAGTTTCCATCACACCGCCCACCATCCTTGCCATCGGCGGCATCGCAATAGGTCTGGAGTCCATTCTGGTCGGCCTCGGCCCCAGCGCGCTGATCGCGACCGGATTGACAGAGACCCGCGCCGCAGGGCTGCTCAGCGGCTTTTTTGTCTGTTTTCTGGTGGCCAGGTTATCACTTCTCTGGCTCGCGTCGCGTGTCGCGTCGTTACGCTTGCTGGCCGCAGCCCTGATGGTGACCATTGTTTTCGCCCTTTGTGCAACACTGTCGCCTGCATTGTTCTTCGTGCTCTGCGGCGTTCCTGCCGGACTTTACTTTCCGTCCTACTTTGTGACCGCCACCGCGCGCCTGGGGCACGCCTCGCATGTCGCGCCTGTCATCATCGTCGCGGGCATGGCCGGCGGCGTTGCGGCACCCCTGATCGCGGGTGCCGCAATGGCCATCGCAGCCGGGCCTGGCCTTGCGTTCTTTCTGACCGTCGCCTCAGGAGCACTTGTGTCGCTTGTGCTGGCACTTCGGGGATTGTCCCGCCCGGCATCCGTCACCTTCACCGGACGGGCTTGACGGAACCGAGCGGCGCGTAACCATTCGTCCCACGCGATGCAGAAGGGGGATACGCGATGAAGTTCGGCCCGTCCCGAGGTGAGCTTTGGTTCCGGTTGATCGTGTCGGTCGGCGGTCTGGCCCTGATGATCGTCGCGGTCACGGCGCGCGGCGTTCAGGGCGTTGCCTGGATCGAGGTTGTGGGCCTGGCATCCATGTTCTTCGGCGGGACGGCGATCTGGGCTGCGATCCGGCTGTTCCGCGACCGCGGATGAGCGCTGCAAGCGACCGCGTCAACCTGCGGCGGCGCCGCCGCGATCGGTCAGGATACCGCCGCGATGCGTGAACACCCGTCCGCGCCCGGCACGTTTGGCCGCATAGAGGGCGTTATCGGCATCGGCGATCAGCGTTTCGGCGCTGCCGCCGGGATAGTCATCCGACTGCACCACGCCCAGGCTTCCCGATATCCGCGCGATGACCCCCTCAAACGGGACCGGCACCTCCAACCCCGCTATGATTCGGCGGCAGAGCCCCGCAACGGCGCATTCGCCATTGGGCTGCCGCAGTATCAGCATGAATTCGTCGCCCCCGACCCGTGCGACAAGGTCGTGGCGGCGGGTTTCGGCGCGCAGCACTGCGGCAACACGGGCCAGAACTGCGTCACCTGCCGCGTGGCCCAGCGTGTCATTCACCGATTTGAAGTAGTCGAGATCGAGATGCACAAGCGCGAAGGGCTGACCGCGCCCGGCGGAATACAGCGCGCCCGCCAGCCCTTCATCAAAGGCGCGGCGGTTCGCCAGGCCGGTCAGGGGATCGGTCAGTGCCTGCGTTTCGGCGGCCAGGCGCGCGCTTTCCAGCCGCCGGTTCAAAGCCGCAAGTTCGGCTGTCACGGCGGCCTTGACCTCGGCCAGATAAAGAAGTTCGACCGTCAGATCGGTTGGCGCGAAGTCGCTGCTGGTCAGACTGTGGTTGCGCACGGCCTGCGTGGCCCCGATGCCGAAGGACAGGTTCATGAGCCAGCCCGACCCGTCCGGCAGCGCGATCAGATGTCCGCGCAGCACCGTGTCGGGCTGTGCGCGCAGGGCGACATGCAGTCGCCGTCCGACATAGGAACTGGGCGAACAGCCCGGGTCCGGTCGGGCGCGGGCGCAGGACGGTGCACACGTCGTCGAATTTCATTTCCGCCAATGCGGCATCCGGTGCTATTCCCGCCAGCGTCGGTCCGACCGAAATAACCCTACAGTCGGCACCGATGCGCAGATGCATCGGCATCAGCGCATCGAGCGCGGCCTTGTCGCAAAGCGTGACAGAATGAAGACCGGACCCGTCCAAGTCAGCTCTTCGGCATGGCAAGCTGGAAGTCGCGGCCTTCGGCAAAGCGCGTGTCGAGCAGTTCGATGCGGATCGTCGCATGATCGCCCGCGCTGACCGGCCCGTCGATCAGCGCCAGCGCCCCGTAATCATCCGCCATGGCGCGCAGGACACCGGCCAGGACAGGCGCAAACCCGCTGCGGAGTCCGCTTGCTGTCAGGCTGTAGCAGCCCGGCGCATCGGACTGCAGGTCGAGAACCGGCAGATCGATTTCGGGCACCGCCAGTTGCGCGCGCCCCGGAAGTTCCTCGATCGCTTCGATGAAGTCCGCGTATTCCGCCCCGCTGAACCGCAGTAGCCGCCGCAGCGCCTCGACCGAGGCCAGATGCGTGCCGAAATCCTCCAACAGGACGGCCAGCGGTTTGTCCAGTTCGCCCGCAGCGCAGGACAGCAGGGATTCGGTCATTTCGTCGGGATAGGTCAGCATCGCCTCGAACCCGTGTGCCGGAACGCCAGCCTGGGCTGCCACCTTCTGCCAGAGATCGCTGCCGTAGGTGTCGCGCAGAAAGGTCTGGATCGATCTGTTGACTAGTCCGTGCAATGGCCCATGTCCCTGCGACGCTGCCCTGCACGGTCTAACGGGCGCGCCTTAATGAATACTGAAGCGCCGACGCAGCTACGCCGGCGGCCCTGACCCCCACCGGGCGAATGGCGCGCCTCAGAAATCCGTCGGTGCGCCGCCTTCGGCCTTCCGCCGCGCCACGAAGTCCTTGCAGTTCGTCACGCACCGCCGCATCCATCGGCGGCGGATCGAATTCGTCCATGATGGCCTTGAAGATACGGTGCGCGCGCTCCGGCGTCTCAACCGCGCCGTCAAGCTCCCACGCCTCATAGTTGCGCCAGTCGCTGACAATGGGCGCGTAGAACGCCGTCGTATAGCGGTCCTGCGTATGCTGGACTCCGAAGTAATGTCCGTCCGGCCCGACATCCGCGATGGCCTCGAACAGCGATGTCCTCGGGCGTCGGTGGCCCAGGTGACGGGTTCCATATAGCGCTGGATCATCTGCAGCACTTCGCAGTCCATGATGAACTTCTCGGGGCTCGCGATCAGCCCGCCCTCCAGCCAGCCCGCCGCGTGATAGACCATGTTCGTGCCCGACTGGACGGCGGCCCAGAGGCTGTTGCGAGGTCTCCCACATCGCCTGGCCGTCGGGGATGTTCGCGGCGCAGACGCCCGATGACCGCAGCGGCAGGCCATAGAAGCGCGCCATCTGCCCGGTCATCTGCGTCGCGCGCATATATTCCGGCGTGCCGAAGGCGGGCGCGCCCGACTTCATGTCGACGTTCGAGGTGAAGGTGCCGATCATGCTGGGTGACGCCGGGGGCCGCGTATTGCAGCAGCGCGATGGCCGACAGCGCCTCGGCGATGGACAGGGCCACCGCACCCGACATCGTGACGGGCGCCATCGCGCCCGCCAGCGTGAAGGGCGTCACGACGACCAGCTGCCCTGCCCGCGCACAGCGCAGCGCGCCGTCGATCATCGGAAAGTCGTGCTTCAGCGGCGAGACGGAGTTGATGTTGGTGAACATCCGCGGCTTGGCACGGAATTCCTCCTGGCGTCAGGCCGCCCGCGATCCGCACCATCTCCATCGCGTCTTCGATCCGTTCTTTGCCCAGCGAATAGGCGTGCACGACCTTGTCGGTCAGGGTCAGCTTTTCATACAGGCAGTCCAGATGCCGGACTGACGCGTGAACATCCACCGGCTCGACCGGATAGCCGCCCGCGAAATGGATGCAGTTGAAATACTGCGTCAGCTTGATGAAATCGCGGAAGCCATCCATGAAGCCGGACACCTTGCCGCGTTCCATGTCCCAGTAGTTCGGCGGCGATGAGACATTGCCGAACAGCAGCGCCTTGCCGCCGAGGGGCAGCATGCGGTCAGGGTTGCGCGGGGTGACGGTGAAGGTGCGCGGCGCGCGCGCGACCATGTCCATCACGAAGTCCTCGTCCATGCGGACATTCTGACCGTCGACCTTGCAGCCCGCCTTGGCAGAACAGCGCCAGCGCCTCGTCGTTCAGGAACCGGATGCCGATTTCGCAGCAGGATGCGCATCGCGCCCTTGTGGATCGCCTGGATGCCCTCCGGACCCAGCGGCTCGGTCGGGCGGTCGTGGTTCTGCGGAATGCGCCAGGGCATCTGGTCAATCGCGGCTGTCCCTGCGCGCTGCGCATTGCCTGCGCGGCCGCCCGCCCGCTTGCGCCTCGCGTCATCCGCCACTGGTGCGATCCTCCCGCTGAAGGGCTGCGCGATGCCCTTGACGACGAAGCATCGGGAATGGCGCAGGCCAGTTCGCAAGGTTTTGCGACCAAATCTCGTCGTTTTTGGTGGCACGGTCTTACGCCGCGCCAGAGGAGAGCCGGTCCAGCCATCCCGGCAGATGGCCGATGTCCGGCAGGACCGCGTCGGCCAGCGGCAGGCCAGGTCTTCCGCGCGCGCGGGGCCGGTCAGAACGCCGACCGTCCGCATTCCGGCGGCTCGCCCCGCGACCAGATCATGCCGGCTGTCGCCCACCATCACCACCCGTGCCGGCTGCAACGCCGGACTGTTCCGCAAAAGCCATAAGCTGCCCGGTGCCGGGCTTTGCGCCGTAGCCGCTGTCCCAGCCCGCGACGAAGTCGAAGAGATCCGCAACGCCCGCCTGCGCCAGATGCGCCCGCGCCGGGGCTTCGGCATCGTTGGTTGCCAGCCCGATCTTCAGCCCGCGCGCCTCAGATGACCCAGCAGGGGCACCAGCGGCACCGCCGGCGCCAGCGTCGCCTCGGCCGCCAGGGCATTCATCCGCCCGACGCAGCGACACCGGGTTCGACCCCGGAAGATGCGGCAGAAGCGCGGCCGCAATATCGCCGGGCGTATGGGCGATGACAGGGCTTTCCGGGTCGAACGTCCCGCTGCCAAGATCATAGCCGACGGCCCGCGCCAGGAGGTCGGCATTCTGCCCGGAACCTGCGGCAAGATCGGCGATCAGAATTCCGCGTCCAGGCACCCCAGGTCGCCATGAAGTCGAACAGCGTGCCGTCCTTGTCGAAAAGGATCGCCTGGATCGCGGTCACGGCATGCTCCTCTCCGGCCAGCGCACGCCCTGTCAGGGCCGCAGGACCGTTGGGCGTGTCATGCCGCAACGACCGGGGTCATGCAATGCTGCCTTGACAGGGTTGCTTGCGGGCCCTGCCGGCGGAGCTGGACCTCAGGTCCAGTGACGATCCGCCCCGCCGGACAGCAGATTCACGGGCCTCGACGGTCGCTGCGGGCAACCGCCCCGTTGCCGTCGCAAAACCCATGACCCGGCTGATCATCCTCCATCAGAAAATCCAGCACTGCCAACAACATGTCCGGGTTCGCCCGCGCGGTCGCGCAAGTCGTCCGCCGACATGCCCGACGCCGTCGAGGAACTGCGGCAGCAGCGTTTCGTCCGCCACCATCCAGCCCAGCGCATCGAGCGCCAGCACTTCGGCAGCTTCCCGCTTGCGCCTCATGCCGGCGATCCTGTCCTCGGAAAGAGATTCTTAACCTTTGCAAACAAAAGATGAGTGCAGGCGAACCTGCAAAGTAAAGCCGACGGAGAAGCGCGGTGGCTGGTAAGATCCTGATCGTGGACGATGTGTCGACGAATCGCATCGTGCTGAAGGTCAAGCTGGCCGCGGCCCATTACGATACTCGTCAGGCGCCACCGGGGCCGAGGCGCTGCAGCTGGCGCGCGACAGCCTTCCCGACCTGATCCTGCTCGACATGACGCTGCCCGATGTCGACGGGATCGATGTCTGCAGCACGCTAAAGACCGATCCGGCGACGCGCGACCATCCCGGTCGTCATGGTCAGCGCCGTCGCGCGACGAGGATCGCGCGTCCGCGCCCTGCAGGCCGGGGCGGAGGACGTCTTCTGGAAACCGTTCGAAGATGTCATGCTGCTGGCGCGCCTGCGCGCAATCCTGCGGGCGCGCGAAGCCGAGCGGGAACTGGGCCTGCGCCACATGACCTATCGCGAACTGGGTTTTGCGGAACCGGCGGCAGGCTTCGAGCGGCCTGCGACGGTGGTCCTGATCAATGACGGATCTGGATCGAGGCCCGCCGCTGGACCGGAAATCTGTCGGGCGCGATCCGGGGCGACGGGTGCTGACCCTGACGCCAGATCACGCCCTGATCGCTCTGGACGACCGCCCGATCGCCCGATGTCGTCGTCCTGCGCGCCCGGGCCGCACCGGACGGGCGAGGGCCTGCGGCTGCTGTCGGAACTGCGCTCGCGGCGCTCCACGCGCTTTGCCTCGGTCTGCGTCGTCGTGCCGCCGGACGCGCTCGACCTGGCCGCGATGGCGCTCGATCTCGGGGCCAACGACCTGATCGAAACCGAGGTCGACGGCAGAGGAGATGCCTGCTGCGCGTGCAGGGTCAGATCCGCCGCAAGCGGCAGTCCGACCGCCTGCGCGCTTCGCTTGAGGACGGGCTGCGACTGGCCATGACCGACCCGCTGACCGGCCTGCACAACCGCCGCTATGCCTTGCCGCACCTGTCGCGCATCGCACGCCACGCGCATGACACAGGGCGTGCATTTCGCGGTCATGGTGCTGGACCTCGACCGCTTCAAGTCGGTCAACGACACCTGGGGACATGCGGCAGGCGACGCCGTGCTGGTCGAAGTCGCGTCGCGGTTCCGGTCGAACCTGCGCGCCATAGATCTGGTCGCCCGTATCGGCGGAGAGGAATTTCTGGTGGTTCTGCCCGACATCGCGGTCGACGCGGCCAAGGCCACAGCCGAGCGTCTGCGCCGGGTGATCGAGGAACGGCCGGTCGGCCTGTCGGCGCGGGCAGGATGTGCCCGTCACGCTGTCGATCGGGCTGGCGATGGCGCGGGGCGCTGATTTCACCGAGGCCGAGGTCGACGGTCTGATGGAATGCGCCGACCGCGCACTTATGGGGGCCAAGTCCGACGGCCGCAACCAGGTGTCGATCTTTCGCTCTGCGGCCTGAGCCGATCAGGAGCTGACGCGCCCCGTCGCGAAAGTGGGGCAGCGCCGCTACGGCGCTGCCGGGCCTGCGTCCGGCTTGCCGCCCGGCGCGCGCATGTCGCGCATGGCCTGTCCAGCCGCCCGGCAAAGGCCGCACGCTGTTCGGGCGACATCGCCACGATCCGCGCGATCAGCAGGTCCTGCCCGACATCGACGCGCGCCGCGATCCGTGCGCGCTGCGCCGCAAACGTCGCACGCAGCGCCGCCTCGTCCAGCGTCTGCGCCTGCAGCTGCGCCAGAAGGGCTGCCGCATCGCGCCGGTCCTGCCGCCGGTCCTTGCGGAAGTTCGGAACCCGCGCCACGAAATCATCGCGCAGCGCCGCCCGGTCTTCCCGCGACAGGGCTTCGGTGAACGGCCCGAGGCCGATATCCGTGATCCCGCCGCGCGATCCGCCGCGCCCGCCGTCGAATATCGCGCCGACCAGCGTTCCGGCACCAGAAGATTCACTGTCAGCGACCCGATCAGCAGCCAGCGCATCCAGCGCGGCGCACGCCCCTGGACCGCCGGGCCCGAAGCGTTTCCGCCCGGCGTTTCCGGCCCGGGCACTCTCCTCCGTGTGTCCGTCATCCCTCATCCTCCGGCACCAGGGCCGTCGTGAAATCTGTTGACCCGGGCAGCAGCTCGACCGCCGCCGCGCTGTCACCCGCGATCCAGGAGGCCGCATTCGCGATCGTCGGCAAGCTGCCCGTGAGGCCGATCCAGACGCCCGCCACGGTCGCGGTCAGCATTCCGCCCAGACCGCCCCAGCCGCCGAGGCCCGAAACGACGCTGCCGAACCCGCCGCCCGACGACGACGCAATACCTTCTGGAGGCCGCAGTGCCGCCACCCGGGCCGCCGCTGCCCTTGCCTGTTCCGCCATGCGGTCCTGCTGATCCTCGGCATCCGAAAGGACCCGCGCCAGAAGTCCGGCCTGCGCGTCCGGCGCATCGCGCCGCATCGCAGCAAAGACGGCGTCCAGCGCATCGTCCGCGCCGTCGCCCTGCATTCTGTCCGCGTCACTCATCGTCATATCCCAATTCGTCCCGCTGCCCCGACAAGGCTGCAGCCAAGGCCCGTTTTCCCCGCGCGGTCAGGCTTTCCACCGCTTCCACCCCGATCTCCATCACCGCTGCGATCTCGGGGTTCCCAACCCTTCCAGATGGCGCAGCACAACCGCCTGTCGCTGGCGCTCCGGCAGCCGTGCCAGAGCGTCCTGAACTGTCCGCTGCACCACAGCCGGCGATCCGTCTCGATCATCGCCGACAGCACACCCGGCCGATCCTCGGGCACGTCGCCCGCTTCGTCCAGCGGCACGGGGCGACGCCGCCGCAGCCGGTCGGTGCACAGGTTGACCGTCACCCGGTAAAGCCAGGTCGACACCTTCGCTTCGCCTTCGCCGCCAGTCCGACGCCACGCGCCACAGCCGCAGCATCGCTTCCTGCGCCACATCCTCGGCCTCGGTCCCGTCACCCAGCATCCGCGCCGCAACCCGCAGGGCCAGAGGCGTGAAGCGGAGCGTCAGAGCACGTGCGGCCGCACGATCGCCCTGCGCATACAGCGCCAGCAACGCGGCGTCCGGAACGCCTGCACCGTCATCAAGGGCCATGTCCATCACCCGGCAAGCCGTATCCCGAATTCCCGCGCCCCGCAAACCGGGCAAGACCGTCGGCCGGGAGCAACCCCGGCCGACCACTATCGCGCCGACCTCAGTTCTGGGCCGATCCATCACTGCCGCCATGACGGCCGCCGTGCTTGCCCCAGCCCTTGCCACGGCCATCGCGCATGTCAGCGAAGCGGTCGCGCATCTTCGCCTCGGCGGCGTCCGCCTCGGCCTGCGTGATCGCGCCGTCACCATCGGTATCGACCCGGTCGAACATATCCGCAGGCACCGGGCGCGATGCCAGTTCCTCGACGCTCAGCGACCCGTCGCCATCCACGTCCTGTGCGGCGATCCGCTGTGCCGCCATGTCGGCTGCGCGCGCCGACATCTGCCTTTCGATCTGCGCCGTCATCTCGGTCGCGCTGATCAGGCCGTTGCCGTCGGCATCGAGGCCGGCAATCTGCGCCGCCCGGTATGCCGCGATCTCCGCCTCGGTCACCTTGCCGTCCTTGTCTGTATCCATGGCCGTGAAGTCGAAGGCCATGCCACCGCGGCCTTTGCCCATATCCGCCATCGGACCGGGTGCCGGAGTCTCGGCGGGGACCGTTTCGGGGGCAACCGTCGCGTCCTGCGCCGTCACCACTGCCGGGGCCACGATGGCAGTCGTGCCCATGATCACGGCCAGCGCCGCAAGGATCTGTTTCGTCGTCGTCATCGTCGTTCTCCATTGTCTTGCTCAAGGTCGCGGCATCGTGCCTGCCTCATGGTTGTCATACGGGTCAGGTCCGTGTTTCCGTCGCGGACCTGCGCGACATTCCGTCCGCACCGCCTGCAGGTGCTTCAAGCGCAGACCGAAAGGTGCGATAAGCGAACGGATGTGCCTGCCGGGATAGAATGCCATGACCGCCGCCGCCCTTGACGCCGACGACCGTCCGATGCGGCCCGCCATTCTGCGTGGCCTGGCGCTGCGGTGCCCGAACTGCGGACGCGGGCGGGTTCTGTCGGGTTATCTGACGCTGCGCCCTGCCTGCCTGTCCTGCGGTGAGGACTTCAGCCACGCGCGCACCGATGACGGCCCCGCCTATGTGACCGTGATGATCGTCGGCCACCTGATGGCACCCACGATACTCTGGGCTTTCGTGCGCTGGCGGCCCGAACCCGAAACACTGGCCGGGGTCTTTCTGGTCGGCTGTCTTGCCCTGACCCTGTTCCTTCTGCCGCGCATGAAAGGCATGTTTCTGGCGATCCAGTGGTCGCGGCGGATGCATGGCTTCGGTGCCGAAAGGGATGACTCGAGGGCGCATCGTCCGTCCGCGACGCTGCGACGACCGTGCTTGTCCGGCGGATGCCGGGCGGCCCGGCCGTGCTGATGGGCCAACGCGGCGCGGCGGCAGCCTTCATGCCCGACAAGGTCGTCTTTCCCGGCGGCGCGACCGACCCTGGGGACGCCGCCGGGGGCCTTCCCCTGTCGCCCGATTGCGACCGGCGGCTAAGGGTCGCGTGCGACGGACCGTCGCCTGCAACCCTCGCCGCCGCCGCACACCGCGAACTGACCGAAGAGACCGGCCTGACCCTGCGCCCCGGACCCGCACCTTCGCTGACCTTCGTCTTCCGCGCCGTCACCCCGCCCGGCCGCAGCCGCCGCTTCGACGCGCGTTTCTTCCTGGCCGACGCCGCCGACCTGTCCGGCGACCCCGACGATTTCTCCCGCGCGCAGGACGAATTGTCGTTCCTGCAATGGGTTCCCCTCGCGCAGGCGCGCGGGTTGAACCTACCGTTCATCACGGAAATCGTGCTGGCCGAGATCGCGCACCAGCTATCGTCCGGCCAGTCAGGCCCGCCGCCCCGCGTGCCCTTTTTCGACAATTCCGGGCCCGTCCCGGCGTTCCGCTGGCTCGACTGAACGCGCGGTCTATTCCGCCGCCTGAATGCTGACGGGCATCCCGTCCGCATCCCGCAGCGGGTGCTGAACCGGGTCCTTCGGGCGCAGGAAATAGCGCAGGAACACCTCGCCGTAGGACCGGTAGAGATAGCCGTCGTTCCGCCGCAGCCAGTCCGCCCGGCCCTCGGCATAGACGCGCGGAAGGTGATACCAGGCCACCTTCGGTTTGGCGTGGTGCACTGCGTGCAGGTTGTTGTTCAGGAACAGGAACGGCAGGACGCCCCGCCTTCCACGATCACCGACCGCCCGCGCGCCAGTTCGTGCGCCCGGTGTTCCAGGAACGTCCGCACTTTCAGAAGCGACAGGCCGAAATAGCAGCAGACCGCGTAGGCCCAGCCCGGCATCGCCGTGTGCCAGACCCAGACCACGACCGGCACCGCGCCCGCTAGATGCAGAAGCCAGTCGCGCGCGACCGCCCGGTCACCCCGGAGGATCGCCGCGCTGTCAGCCCGGACGAACTCGATCACGGTGATCGCCGGTCCCATCAGCATCCGTCCCAGCAGCGCGTTGTTCGCCGTGCAGACGGCGCGGCCGCAGGCGCAGACGCATCGGCCCAGACCTTGGGGCAGAGGAAATTCGTCTCGGGGTCGTCATAGGGGTCGGTCAGATGTTCGTCCTGGTGATGCGCCAGATGCAGGTCGCGGAAGCGCCCATAGGGATAGACCAGTCCCAGCGGCAGCGACACCAGAGCCTCGTTCAGCCAGCGGGTGCGGAACGGGTGGCCGTGCAGGACTTCGTGCTGAAGCGAGGAATGCAGCGTGATCAGAAGCGTCGTCAGGATCATCGCAGGCGGCAGCGACCAGAGTGCCAGCCATGTCGTGGCCAAGGCCCAAGCGCCATAGCACACCGCGATCAACACGAGGGTCGGCCATTCGACCCCGCCATCTGCACCGTTACGCACAACGTCCCCTTCGGCAAGTTCCGGCCAAATGCTTGGCCTTGCAGGTAAAATTACGCCCTTCGGACTGGCGTGTGAATTCAGGACATGCGAAACTATCCTCACAATTGTTGAAGGAAAGCCGCGCATGGTGAGTTCAATCGACAAACGCGACCGTACGATCCTGTTCCGCGACCGCCTTACGCAGGCCATGTCCGAACGTGCGGTGAACCAGAGCGCCCTTGCCCGCGCGTCCGGCGTCGACCGGTCGACCATCTCGCAGCTTCTGTCGGATGCGACCGCCCGCCTCCCGAATGGGCAGCTGGTCGCGGAATGCGCCCTCGCGCTTGGTGTCTCCGCCGATTGGCTGCTCGGTCTGTCCGACCGGCCCGAACCACTGGCTGACCTCATGGCGACGTCGCTGAGCATCACCGAGGCCCCCCGCGCCCTGATCGACGAGACGATCTTCGGATGGCACCGCGAGGCGGCGGGATACAAGATACGCCATGTCCCGGCGACTTTGCCCGACATGCTGAAGACGCGCGCAATGCTGCAATGGGAATACGAACCGCAGCTTGGGCGGACGGCGGAACAAGCGATCGGAGCGTCAGAGGACCGGCTGGGCTGGATGCGGCAGGCGCGGTCGGACTACGAGATGGCGATGCCACTGCACGAGGTCCAGGCGTTTGCCCGCGCCGAGGGGTATTACCGCGGGGTGTCTCCTGCGATCCGCCATGAGCAGATCGACCACTTGTTGGCGCTCTACAACCAGATCTACCCCGGCCTGCGCATCTATCTGTTCGATGCGCGCCGGGTCTTCTCGGCACCGGTCACGATCTTCGGGCCGCTCCTGGGGGTCGTCTATCTCGGCCGCCACTACCTTGCCTTCCGCGACTCGGCCCGCGTGATGAGCCTGATGCGCGCATTTCGACTGGCTGGTGCGCGAGGCCGAAGTCGGTGCAAGGGAGTTCCCGGACGTGCTGGAAGGGTTGCGGACAGAGATCGTCGCCTGACCACGGCGCAAGGGAGATTATTCGTGAATGATCTCCCTTGCCGCAGAATGTTCGTGAACATTCTGCTCTGCGGCCGGAATGCTACCGCGCCTGCCCCACCGCGCGCGCCGCCCCCTCGGGCCAATCGCCCGCATGTGCCGCCGCCACCGCAGCCAGCCTCTCGGCCACATGCGGCGCGGGCACGCTGGTCTTCCGCGTCGCCAGATCGACATGCAGAAGCAGATGCTCGCCCGTCGCCGCCAGCACCTCGCCCACCCGCATCTCGTGCCAGAGGTGGAATTTCTTGCCCGCCCCCGCCAGCACCCGCGTCGTCACCGTGATCCTCGCGCCCGCGTTCACTTCGCCCAGATGCCGGATATGCGTCTCGACCGTGAAGATGCTGCGCCCGCCCGCAACATAGTCCGCGTCGATACCGATCAGTTCCATGAACCGGTCGGTCGCGTCCCCGAAGGCCTGAAGATACCGCGCCTCGTTCATGTGGCCGTTGTAGTCGGTCCAGTCGAGCGGCACTGCGCGGTCCACGCGTCACGAAGGGCCGTGTCATGTCGGGCGCGACCCCGCGCAGCCGCGCGTCATGCTGGCGGATCAGCGCGCCGGCCCCCCAGCCCGGCGTCTGCGCACCGCCGTTGCCTTTCAGCGCGCGCATCATCGCCACCAGATTGCCGTCGCGTATGCGTTCCAACTCTCGGATAGAGTGCATCCCCGACTGCGCGTCCGACTGCGACGCCACGGCCTCGATCAGCTCGTCGGTCAGGTCCGGCACGTCCATCAGCCTGGTCCAGGGCCATTTCAGACAGGGCCCGAACTGCGCGATGAAATGGCGCATCCCCGCTTCGCCGCCCGCGATCCGGTAATTCTCGAACAGGCCCATCTGCGCCCAGCGGATGCCGAAGCCGTAGCGGATCACGTTGTCGATCTCTTCCGTTGTGGCGATGCCGTCGCGGACCAGCCACAGCGCCTCGCGCCAGACCGCCTCAAGGAACCGGTCGCCAATATGTGCGTCGATCTCGGCGCGGATGTGCAGCGGGTGCATCCCGATGGCGGTCAGCACGTCCTTGGCGTGCGACACAACGTCGGCCGGATTTGCGGGCGAGGGCACAAGTTCGGCCAGCGGCAGCAGATAGACCGGGTTGAACGGATGCGCGACGAGGATCATTCCGGGCGCAACCGCCCCCTCCTGCAACTCGCTCGGTTTGAAACCGCTGGTCGATGACCCGATGATCGCGTCCGGATTGACACCCTGAATGTCCCGATAGACCCGGTGCTTCAGGTCCAGCCGCTCGGGCACCGCCTCGACCACCCACTCGACACCCGCGACCGCTCCGGCCAGCGTCTTGTGCAGGCTCAGACGCCCCTCGGGCGGCAGGGCGGCGTCGAACAGCCCCGGCAGTGACCGCCGCGCATTCGCCAGCACCTCGCCGATCTTGCGCGCGGCCTCCGGGTCGGGGTCGAAGACCTGCACGTCCCAGCCCATGATCAGGAACCGCGCCGCCCAGCCCCCGCCGATCACGCCGCCGCCGACAACCGCCGCCTTCCGCGCCATACCCGCTTCTCCCTACAGCCGCGTCAGACGCGACACGTCATAGCCGTTGAAATCCATCACCTCGCGCGCCGCCGCATCGAGGTCCGCACGCAGGTCGGGCGCTGCGCGACAGGATGCGCCCGAACGACCCGTCCGGCGTCCCGATGGCCGCGACGCGGTAATCCGCATCGACCCACATCACCCACAGCTCCTCGGTCCCCCGCAGCCCGTCGCGCGTGATCCGCCCCGGCCCCGTCACCTCCGCCACACCGGAAAACGCCCGCGACCCCGCAGGTCCGCAGGCCGTGCCCGTCACCGCCCATGACTGCGGCCCCGTCGCCACCCAGGTCTCTGCCAGCGGCCCGCAGCCCGCATCCGGGCCGAAGGCCGACACGACATGCCAGACATCACCGAACCGCGCCGGATCGAACAGGGCCGCCGACGCGATCTGCCCCTCGCCCGTGCGGAACCCTGTCGTCTGGCGCCGGGGCGGCACAGGCCGAAACCAGCAGCAGCGCAGCGATCACTCGATGCATTGCGTCACCCGGAACCCGCCGCTGTTCAGCACCTCGTTGCATCCGAACAGCGGCTTGACCGGCGCACAGGTCAGCGACCGCGCCAGGCAGGCGCTTTCGCAATCCGTGGACGCCTTGCAGGACTGGCCTGCATCCTTCGGCACCGTGAAGCAGGCCAGCGACCCGCCGGGCTTGACCGGCCGCGAACGTGCCGCCCTGCTTCTGACATGCCTGCATCTGCACGGCGACGAATTCCGCGCCCACCGGCGGCAGATCGCCAGCCTGCTCTGTCGGCTGACAGCCGAGCAGCGTCAGCGCCGCCAGACCCGCCGCCAGCGCGACCTGCCTCACGCCGCCACCGGCGCGCGCTTTGTCAGACCGAGCCTCGTACGCACATCCGCCGGCCCGATCACCCGCGCGCCCATCCCCTCGATGATGCCCACTGCCCGCTCCACCAGGTCCTCGTTCCGCGCCAGCTGCCCTTTGCCCAGCCAGAGATTATCCTCAAGCCCGACGCGCGCATTCCCCCCCGCCAAGACGGCCGCCGCCACGTAGGGAAGCTCGCTGCGCCCGATCCCGAAGGCGCTGAAGGTCCAGCCTTGGCGGCACGTTGTTCACCATCGCCATGAAGGTGTTCAGGTCATCCGGCGCGCCCCAGGGCACGCCCATGCACAGCTGAACCAGAACCGGCTCGGGAATGATCCCCTCGCTGACCAGCTGCTTCGCCAGCCACAGATGCCCGGTGTCGAAGGCCTCGATCTCGATCCGCGTGCCCGCCGCGACCATCCGCGCGCCCATGTCGCGCAGCATCCCCGGCGTGTTCACCATCACATAGTCGGCTTCCGCGAAGTTCATCGTGCCGCAGTCGAGCGTGCAGATTTCGGGCTGGCATTCGACGATGTGCTGAACCCGCGTCCGCCGCCCCCGTCATGTCCGATGCCGGCGACATCCGGTCCATCGCCTCGGTCCCGTCGAACAGCATGTCGCCGCCCATCCCCGCCGTCAGGTTCAGGACCACATCCGTGCCGCTGTCGCGGATTCGCTCCGTCACCTCGCGGTAAAGGTCCAGCCGCCGCGACGGCTTGCCCGTATCGGGGTCGCGGACATGGCAGTGCACGATCGCCGCGCCCGCCTTCGCCGCCGCGATCGCGCTGTCGGCGATCTGTTTCGGGGACCGCGGCACATGCGGGCTGCGGTCCTGCGTGCCGCCCGACCCGGTCACGGCACAGGTGATGAAAACCTCGCGGTTCATGGTCAGCGGCATCGGCATCCCTCCCGGTTCCCATGCCCAGATGAATCGATCCGCGCGCGGACGGCAAGGCCCCTGCGCGACCTTGCGGGGCCGAAAGCGTCAGGCCGCCTGCGATCAGTATTTGCTGGGCACCCAGCGCTGGCTGTCGATCGGCGGGCGCACATAGCTTTCGTCGCGCTGGCGCTGGGTCAGCTCGATCTTGGCGAGTTCGATTTCCTGATAGGGCACCTGGCTCAGCAGATGGCTGATGCAGTTCAGCCGGGCCTTCTTCTTGTTGTCCGCATCGACGACGTTCCAGGGCGCGACGTCGGTATCCGTATGCGCCAGCATCGTGTCCTTGGCGCGCGAATACCCGACCCAGTTCTCGCGCGATTTCAGGTCCATCGGCGACAGCTTCCACCGCTTGATCGGGTTGCCGATGCGTTCCCTGAACCGCCGTTCCTGTTCCTCGTCCGAGACCGAGAACCAGTATTTCACCAGCGTGATACCGGATTTCACCAGCATCTCCTCGAACAGAGGGCAGGCGCGCAGGAATTCCTGATACTCATCGTCCGTGCAGAACCCCATCACCCGTTCCACACCCGCCCGGTTGTACCAGGACCGGTCGAACAGGATGATCTCGCCCTTGGCGGGCAGCTGGGCCACATAGCGCTGGAAATACCACTGGCTGCGCTCGCGTTCGGTCGGCGTGCCGAGCGCCACGACCTTGCAGACGCGCGGGTTCAGGCTTTCGGTGATGCGCTTGATGACGCCGCCCTTGCCCGCCGCATCACGCCCCTCGAACAGCACGACGACGCGCAGGCCTTCGCGCTGGACCCAGTCCTGCAGCTTGATCAGCTCGAACTGAAGGCGGACCAGTTCGTCCAGATAGGACCAGCCCTTGCCCGGCTTCGGCTTTTTCTTCTTGCCCTTGGGCGGCAGCGTCCAGTTTTCCTCAACCGCCGCCGCCTCCTCGGCGTCCGCGCGCACCTCGCCGCCCTTCGGGGCTTTGGGCGCTTTCGGCTTCCTGATGTCTTTAGGCATGGCAGCCTCCCCTGACCTCCGGATGCCCCGAGGGTCAGGCCAAGCGGTCCATCGAGTCAATGCGCATTGAAAGGCCTGCGATGGCGGTCAGTACGGCATCGGATGCGCCTTATGCGCCGTGTCGATAGCCGCCAGCACATCGCCCGTCAGCGTCGCCTCCGCCGCCCCCAGCGCGTGCTTCAGCTGCGCCTGTGACGTGGCGCCGAAAATCGGAATCGTCGGGAACCCGCGTCGCAGGGTCCATGCGATGGCCATCTGACCCAAGTCGACACCCGCGCCGTCGGCAATCGCCGCATACGCCTCGACAGCGTCCCAGACACGCGGTGTCAGCCGCCCGGACAGGTTCGGATTCAGCGTCCGCCGCGACCCCGGAGGCGTCACGTCCCCACGGTACTTGCCGGTCAGCAGCCCCGTCGCCAGCGGCGAAAAGGCCAGCAGCGTCACGCTCTCGTTGTGACCAAGCTCGCCCATGTCCGCGTCATACTGGCGGCAGAGCAGCGAATATTCGTTCTGCACCGACACCGGGCGCGGCACACCCGCAGCATCCGACAGCCGCAGCCACTGCGCCATACCCCACGCGCTTTCGTTCGACAGGCCCCAGTGCCGGATTTTGCCTTCCGCGATCAGCGCCCCGATCTCGGCCACGCAATCAGCCATGTTCGCCAACGTCTCGGCTGGTTCCTGCGCCGAGGGGTCGAACCCCCAGATCTGGCGGAAATGATAGCTCCCCCGGTTCGGCCAGTGGAACTGGTAGAGGTCCACGTAATCCGTCTGAAGCCGCCGCAGCGACGCCTCCAGCGCGCGGCGGATGCTGGCGGGCGTGATCGGCTCGCCACCGCGCGTGGCGCTCCCCTCGCCCGCGATCTTGGTCGCAATCACCCAGTCGCCGCGCCGCCGCGTCCGCGCGATCCACGACCCGATGATCCGCTCGGTATCGCCGACCGTCTCGGCCTTGACCGGGTTGACCGGATACATCTCGGCCGTGTCCATGAAATTCACGCCATGATCCGCCGCCGTGTCGATCTGCGCGTGACCCTCGGCTTCCGTGTTCTGCGTCCCCCAGGTCATCGTGCCGAGGCAGAGGGCCGAGACGGACAGGCCGGACCGGCCAAGGGTCGTTCGCTGCATTCCGGGCCTCCGCCTCCTGCGTCGGGCGGAACCCTAGCGGGCATCGCGGCAGTGACAAGTGACGATGCCATGCGCCGACCCTGCGCAACGTCGCGGCTGCTGTCCGCAGCCGCCCAGAATCCGCTTTGAACTCATGCGGGGCTGCCACATCCTCTATGCTGCGGATATGTTTGCCGCAACCAGCGAAACCGCCCGATGAAACACTCGCAACCTTCAAATCTGCTGACCCGTACAAACCTGAGCGTTGCGGTGTTCATGCTTGCCGGGATCGGCCTGGTTGCGCCTGCTTGTGCGGACCAACTTGCGTTCGACCTCCTGTTCCCCGGCAAGATCGTCGGGCAGCTGGACCTCGACGTGCTGTCCGGCACCGGCAGATATGACGTGAGGGCGCAACTGCGCAGCAATCCGCCTTTCGGAGCGACCGCACCGCTGAGCTATGACGCCGCCACCTCCGGCCGCATCACCGATCGGGGTCCAGTGCCTGACCGTTTCAGTGCTGTTGCTAATTCCGGTCGGCGGCAGTCCGACAGTGCTGTCGATTTTACTGCGTCCCTCCCGCGAACGACCCGCGACCTTCCCGCACTGCCCCCTGCCCCCGGCGATGTGAACCCGGACCTGATCGGCGGCGCCACAGACCCGCTGACGGCGCTTTACATCATCCTGCGCGACCAGCCGATTTCCGGGGTCTGCAGTCTCAAGGCCTATCTCTTCGACGGGCGGCGGCTGTCGCAGGTGGTCCTGTTCCAGCCGCAGATCGCCGACGGTGAAGTTGCCTGCCGCGGCGAATACCGTCGCCTGAAGGGCTTCAGCCCCGCTGAAATGGCCGAACGCCAACGATTTGACTTCAGCGTGACCTATCGCGCGGCGGGTCCGGGACTGGTCCGCCTGGCGGAGGCGCGGGGTGAGACACTCTATGGCCCTGCCCGCCTGAAACGGCGATAAGCCCCGCGCCATGACCGCCGCCGACGCCCCTGCACCGGCCCCGCTGCCGATCGACGCCGCACTTCCCCGGCTGCTCGACGCCGTCCGCGGCCATGGGTGCGCCGTGCTTGTCGCACCGCCGGGGGCCGGCAAGACCACGCGCGTGCCGCTTGCCATTCTGCCTCTGGCCAAGGGTCGCATCCTTCTGCTGGAACCCCGCCGCCTCGCCGCCCGCGCCGCCGCTGCGCGGATGGCGGAATCCCTTGGGGAACCGGTCGGGCGGACCGTCGGCTACCGTATCCGGGGCGAGGCGCGCGTCAGCGCCGCGACGCGGATCGAGGTCGTGACCGAAGGCATCCTGACACGCATGCTGCAGTCTGATCCCGGACTGACCGGTATCGGGGCGGTGCTCTTCGACGAGTTCCACGAACGCGCGCTGGTCGCCGATCTGGGGCTGGCGCTGGCCTGGGACATCCGCGCGGCGCTGCGCCCCGACCTGATCCTGATCGTCATGTCCGCCACGCTTGATGCCGCCCCGGTCGCCGCGATGCTGGATGACGCGCCCCTTATCCGATCCGAGGGCCGCGCCTTTCCGGTCGAAACGCGCTGGCTGGCGAAACCTGTCGGGCCGGCTGTGCGGCTTGAAACGGCCATCGCCGACCTGATTGCAACCGCAGCCCCGGAAACCGAAGGCGGCATACTTGCCTTCCTGCCCGGCGAAGGCGAAATCCGCCGCACCGCCGCCAGCCTTCAGATCCGCCTGCCCGCCGACTTCCGCATCCTGCCACTGTATGGCGCGATGCCCTTCGCTGCCCAGACCGATGCCCTGACCCCCGCCCCGCCGGGCATCCGCCATGTCGATTCTGGCCACCGCCATCGCCGAGACGTCGCTGACCCTGCCGGGTATCCGCGTCGTCATCGATGGCGGCCGCGCCCGCCGCGCGCGGTTTGATCCGGCGTCCGGCATGTCGCGGCTTGTCACCGAACGGGTGACGCGGGCCGAGGCCGAACAGCGCCGGGGGCGTGCCGGTCGGATTGCCGAGGGGCTGTGCTACCGCATGTGGACAAAGGGCGAGGAGGGCGCGCTTGCCGCATTTCCGCCGCCCGAGATCGCCAGCGGCGATCTGACCGGCCTCGCCCTGGAACTGGCGCTCTGGGGGGGGCCGCAGGGGCTGCGCTTTCTGACGCCGCCGCCCGAAGCCGCGCTGGCCGAGGCCCGCGCCCTGCTGGCCGATCTCGGCGCGCTGGACGACACGGGACGGATCACCGCGCATGGGCGGCAGATCGCGGCCCTGCCCCTGCATCCCCGCCTTGCGCATATGCTGGAGGTCGCCGGGCCGCAGGCCGCAGCCCTTGCCGCGCTGCTGGCGGACCGCGACCCGCTGCGTGGCGCGGGAGCCGATCTGATGCTGCGCCTGTCCGCCATCGGTCGGCCCGACCCCGACGCCGACCGCGCGACGATCGACCGAATCCGTGCCGAGGCCGCCCGGCTGGCGCGGGCGAGCCCTGTATCTGTGGGCGGTTCTGCCTTTTCACCTGCCGAATGCGCCGCGCTGGCCTATCCCGACCGCATCGGCCTGCGCCGTCCGGGCGGTTCGCCGCGCTATGTGCTGTCGGGCGGAAAGGGCGCGGTCATTGACGCGGCCGATCCGCTGGCGCGCGCGGCGATGGTGGTTGCCACCGATCTGGACGGCGACCCGCGCGAGGCGCGGCTGCGGGTCGGCATCGAGATACCCGAGGCCTCCGTCCGCCGCCTGTTCGCGGACCGCATCCTGCGGCGTGACATCGTGGAATGGTCGCGCCGGGAAAGCCGGGTCGTCGCTCGAAGTGAGGAACGGCTCGGCGCGCTGGTCCTGTCCGAGGCTCCGCTGGCGCAGCCTGCCCCCGACGCTGTCGCGACGGCGGCCTTCGACGGGCTGCGCGCCATCGGCCTGCCCTTCACCGAAAGCGCGCGCCGGTTCCGCGCGCGTATTCATCTGCTTGCGCGCGACGGGGCCGACATGCCCGACCTGTCGGATGCAGCCCTGCTGGCCGCGCCCGACTGGGTGCTTCCCTGGCTGGGCGGCAAACGGTCCGAGGGTGAGCTTCGCGCGCTGGACCTGACCCCCGCGCTGAAGGCGCTTCTGACCTGGGATCAGAGCCAGCTGGCGGACCGCCTGGCACCCGCCCATTTCACAACGCCTCTCGGGCGGCAGATCGCCATAGACTACGATGGCGATCATCCCGCTATCTCTTTGCGTTTGCAGGAAATGTTCGGCATGACTGTCCATCCCGTGGTCGGGCCCAAGGCCCTGCCGCTGCGCATCACCCTGCTGTCGCCCGCCCAGCGTCCGGTGCAGGTGACGACGGACCTGCCGGGATTCTGGCGGACCAGCTATGCCGATGTCCGCCGCGACATGCGCGGGGCCTATCCGCGCCATCCCTGGCCGGAAGACCCCACCATCGCGGAGCCGACGGTAAGGGCCAAGCCGCGCGGGACGTGAGGCGCGGGGACATGCCCGCCGGAAGATCCCCGCATGGGGAGCGGGCGAGGAGGGTGGGACGGCATCGGACGCCGGTCTGGGCCAATACGCAATACTGTCGAGCCTAACCACCTGCGGGAGTCGTATTAATTTCCCGGATTGCAGCGTCCGACGGGTGCCAGAAAGTGTATGGCAACCTGCCATACGCGCGTATTGCGGGCGTTGCGTTAACCAGGGTCGGCGAATCGGGGAGTGACGATACATGACGTGACGTGGTGCCGCGTGACCGCAGAGCGGGGGTCTGGCCCCCGCCGGGTGCGGAGAGGTGCGCCGCCTCAGCGACCGGCCGGGTCCGCCGCCTTGGCCAGCCTTGGCAGCCGCGCGCGTTTCAGAAGCGCACGTATCGGCTGCGGCTGGCCGGACAGGCGTTCCGCCTCGGCGCGCACCCGGTCCAGCACCGCCCCGACCGCCGCCGGGTCGCCTGACCACAGTTCCCAGAGAAACCCGTCCGGGTCGCGCCGCTGCACACCCTCGCCCGCCAGCACATGGCGCGGAAAGTCCTGCGCGTTGAAGGTCACGATGGCGTCGGCCCCTGCTGCGACCGCCGCCGCCAGCACATGCACGTCTTCCGGGTCGGGCAGCACCAGTCGTGCCTCCAGCCCCTCGTGCCGCGCGACCTCGGCCTCAGGAAAGACGGCGCGCAGGGCAGCGACCTCGCCGCGTGCCACGGCCACGGCCCCCGGCCCGAGTTTGACCGTCGCGCGCGCCCATTCCTCAAGGATGCGGGCCGACCAGAGCGGGGTAAAGAGACCCGCCCGGGCGCAGCCGGTCAGGATTTCGCGCAGCACGGTCGGGTAGAGCACGCAGGCGTCGAGGATGACTTTCACCGCGTATCAGCCGTCCAGCCGGAAGGTCAGCACCTTGAGATAGGCGGTTTCGGCCAGCTGCGGCAGCTGCGGGTGATCCGGCCCGGCAAAACCGGTATGGATCAGCTGCGCCCGCCGTCCGCCCCGCCCGATGCCGCGCGCCGAGGCGTTGCGGAAGGCCGAAAGATCGGCGGCGTGGGAACAGGAGCAGAGCGTCAGGTACCCGCCGGGCGCCACCAGCTTCGCGGCCATCAGCGCGACACGTTCATAGGCGCGAAGTCCCGCCTCGAGCGCGGGTCTGGCGGGGGCGAAGGCGGGCGGATCGCAGATGACGAGATCATAGGCCGCACCCTCGCCCGCCAGCGCCTCCATCACCGCGAAGGCGTCGTCTTTGCGGGTGGTGAAGCGGTCTTCCACGCCCATCGCCTTCGCTCCGCCCGTCGCCAGCGCCAGCGCCGGTTCCGAGGAGTCGACGGCGAGGACAGACGCGGCCCCGCCTGCGAGCGCAGCGAGGCCGAACCCGCCGACATGGGCGAAGACGTCGAGGACGCGTGCGCCCCGGGCAAGGGATGCAGCAAAAGCGTGATTCGGGCGCTGATCGTAGAACAGCCCTGTCTTCTGCCCGTGGGTCAGGTCCGCCAGATAGATTGCCCCGTTCATCGGCACCTGAACAGGGGCGTCGATGACACCGGTCAGAACCCGCGTTTCTTCCGGCAGCCCCTCGAGCGTCCGCGCCCGGCCCGAGCCGTTCTTCACGATGCGGGTGACGCCCGTCACCTCCGTCAGCGCACCCGCGATGTCACCGACCATCGCCTCGGCCCAGGCTGCGTTCGGCTGGATCACGGCCGCATCGCCGAAGCGGTCGATTATGACGCCGGGCAGCCCGTCCGCCTCAGCGTGGACAAGGCGGTAGAAGGGGGCGTCGTAAAGCCGGTCGCGCAGCGCAAGCGCGCGCGCGATCCGTCCCGAAATCCAGTCCCGCGTGATCGCCGCGCCTTCGTCCCGGTCCATGACCCGCGCGATGATCTTCGAGGCCGGGTTGACCGTGACGACCGCCAGAAACCGCCGGTCGGCATCCTCGAGCCGCGCGATGGTGCCCGGCCTCAGCGCCGAGGTGCGCCGGTCGGTGACAAGCTCGTCCGCATAGACCCAGGGAAAGCCATGGCGGATCGCCCGAGCCTCGCCCTTGGGGCGCAGGCGGACCACCGGCAGGCCCTGCGTGTCTTCAGTCTGGTCGGTCATGCCCGTTCCCCGCTTTGCCGCCCCATAACCGGTCCGGCCCGCGGGGGAAAGTCACAGCTGTTTCAGGTCGACCTGCATCGTCACCGTGCCGGACGCATAAATCGAATCCGGCATGCCGGGGCTGCGGTTGATCTGGGTCGATACCGCAATGCCGGTGATCGCGCAGGCTGTCGCGGCCGATGCCACCAGGGTCCCGCATTCGGCAGCGGCCTTGGCATAGAGTATTTCGCGGTAGGACTGATCTTCCTTGTCCTGCCCCTCGGCCGTGGTGGAGGCCATCGGGGTGCTGATATTTTAGGACGTGCTGACCACAACCCCTGCTGCGGCACCGACAGCATCCGGGGATGCCTCCTGCGCAAGTGCTGGCGCGGCAGACGTCAGAAAAAGCGCCATCAGACCGTAGCGCATTCCGCTTCTCCCCCTTCGGCACCTCTTGCCGGTGCCCGTTTCCAGTCAGACGCACGTAGGCCCGCAATCCCCTGCCGTCGCAAGCCGGGCCGGTTCCGCCGCAGAACAAGACGCGCCCGATCCGGAAATCCTTGGTCCGGCGCAGATCAGCCCTTGTGCGTCGGCCGGGATTGCATAGCATTCTAGGCATTCCATTTCCAAAGCCGACCGGCATTGTTAGCGCTATCATCGCGTGATACCCCGCCCGGAACCCCGATACCCTGTCGACCTGCGAGGCCCCGATGACCCTGCACCCCGCCATCGCCGCCGTCACCGACCGCATCCGCGCCCGGTCGCGCGATACGCGCGCTACCTATCTGGACCGGATGCACCGCGCCGCCGCTGCGGGCACCGCGCGCGCGCATCTGTCCTGCGGCAACCAGGCCCATGCCTATGCGGCGATGGGCGGCGACAAGGATGCGCTGGTCGCCGGGCGTGCCCCGAACATCGGCATCGTCACTGCCTACAACGACATGCTGTCGGCACATCAGCCCTATGAGCGCTACCCCGACCTGATCCGAGAAGCTGCACGTCGCGCGGGGGCCACGGCGCAGGTGGCGGGCGGCGTGCCCGCGATGTGCGACGGGGTCACGCAAGGCCAGACGGGGATGGAACTGTCGCTGTTCTCGCGCGACGTGATCGCCTTGGCGGCGGGCGTGTCGATGAGCCACAACGTCTTTGACGCGGCGCTCTATCTGGGTGTCTGCGACAAGATCGTGCCGGGTCTGATCATGGCCGCCGCAACCTTCGGCCATGTGCCTGCGGTGTTCGTGCCCGCCGGGCCGATGACGAGCGGCATTCCGAACGACGAGAAATCGAAGGTCCGCAATGCATTTGCCCAAGGTCAGGCGACGCGGGAAGAGCTGATGGTGGCTGAAATGGCCGCCTATCACGGCCCGGGCACCTGCACCTTCTACGGCACTGCGAACACCAACCAGATGCTGATGGAGTTCATGGGCCTGCACCTGCCGGGCGCGGCCTTCGTCAATCCCGGCACGCCTTTGCGCGAGGCGCTGACAGCGGCAGCGGTCGAGCGGGCGGCGGCGATCACGGCGCTGGGCAACGATTACCGCCCGGCGGGCGAGATTCTGGATGAACGCGCCTTCGTGAACGGCATCGTCGGACTGATGGCGACGGGCGGATCGACGAACCTTGTGCTGCACATCCCGGCGATGGCGCGGGCGGCGGGGGTGCTGGTGGAATGCGAGGATTTCGCGGCGATTTCGGATGCCGTGCCGCTGATGGCCAAGGTCTATCCGAACGGCCTTGCCGACGTGAACCATTTCCACGCGGCGGGCGGGATCGGGTTTCTGATCGGCGAACTGCTGAGTGCCGGGCTGCTGCACCCCGACACCAAGACCATCGCGGGTGACGGCCTGGCGCGTTATGCGCAGGAGCCGAAGCTGAAGGGTGGCGCGCTGGTCTGGGAGGAAGGTGCGGGCGTGACGCTGAACGACCGCATCCTGCGGCCCGCGCATGATCCGTTCTCGACGCAGGGCGGTCTGAAGGAACTGACCGGCAATCTGGGGCGTGGCGTGATGAAGGTGTCCGCCGTTGCCCCCGAACGCCATGTGATCGAGGCACCCGCGCGGATCTTCCACGACCAGCAGGCAGTCAAGGATGCCTTCAAGCGGAACGAGTTCACCACCGACTGTGTGGTCGTCGTCCGGTTCCAGGGCCCGCGCGCCAACGGGATGCCCGAACTGCATTCGCTGACACCCACACTGTCGGTCCTGCAGGACCGCGGCCTGAAGGTGGCGCTTGTCACGGACGGACGCATGTCGGGTGCGTCGGGAAAGGTGCCTGCTGCGATCCATGTCAGCCCGGAAGCGGCCTGCGACGGTCCGCTTGCGCGGCTCCGCGACGGCGACATCATCCGTGTCGACGCCGTCGCGGGGACGCTGGGCGTGGTCGGCGTGGACCTTGCCGCGCGGACGCCCGTCGCCCCGGACCTCAGCCACAACAGCTGGGGCATCGGGAGAGAACTGTTCGAGGCGTTCCGCCGCGGTGCCGGTCCGGCCACTTCAGGTGCGGCGCTTGTCGTCTGAACCTTGCATGCCTCCGCCCTTTCCGCCCTGCCTGACGCCAGAAGGATGATCCCATGACCCCCGCCCAGCAAAGCATCGAGGCCGCCAAGGTCTGCGCCCTCGCCCCTGTGGTCCCTGTTCTTGTCATAGACGATCTTGCCATCGCCGCCCTTCTGGCACGCGCGCTGGTCGCGGGCGGGCTGCCTGCGCTGGAGGTGACGTTGCGCACGCCGGTCGCGCTGGACGCGATCCGCGCGATGGCCGAGGTTCCGGGCGGAATGGTCGGCGCGGGCACACTGCTGACGCCCGCCGATGTGAAGGCGGCGAAACAGGCGGGTGCGCGGTTCGGGGTGTCGCCTGGGGCGACGGACCGGATCATCGCCGCCTGCGAAGATGAAGAACTGCCGCTGCTGCCGGGGGCGGTCACGGCGACCGAAGTGATGATTCTGCTGGAAAAGGGCTTCACCGTGCAGAAGTTCTTTCCTGCGGAAGCCGTCGGCGGCGCGCCGGCACTGCGCTCGCTCGGTCAGCCGATCCCGCAGGTGAAGTTCTGCCCGACCGGCGGCATCAGCCTGAAGAACGCGCGCGATTACCTGTCGCTGCCGAACACGCTGTGCGTCGGGGGAAGCTGGGTCGCACCCAAGGACAAGATCGCCAGCGGCGACTGGGCGGGGATCGAGGCGCTGGCACGCGAGGCGGCAGCGCTGCCGCGCTGAAGGATGCGGGACGGATCGGTCATGCGCCGCAGGATCACGTAGGCGGCGACGGTCTGGAACAGCGCCAGCGTGAGGGCAGCCTGCGGGGGCAGTGTCCGCGTGTCGGCGTCCAGCATGACGGACAGCGCCAGGGTGCCGACCGCGGCGATGGCGGTGGCAAGGCAGGCCAGAACGGCGGCGAGCGGCAGGGCGGCGCGACGCAGCCGCATCGGCGGGCCGAAGGCACCGCCGGGCGCGGCATCCGGCGCCAACGACTGGATCAGCGCCAGCGCAAAGACTGCCATCTGGAAGGCGATCACAGCCTCGGGCATCGGGCGTTCGGCCCAGTACTCAATGCCGCGCGACGCGGTGACAGCGGCGGCCTGGCCTGCGGTGCAGGCGGCGGTGAAACGTATCAGAAACAAGGGAATGACCCGCATGGCGGAAGACCCTTTTCATCACTTTACCCAGGGTCATGTTCCGCCGCGATTCGGGCGAAGTTGTGATCGCAGCGTGTCCAATCCCGGGCCGGAACATCGGATTGTTGATTTCGGCGCGTCAGGGGCGTTGACTGCATGCGGGTTGGATTCAGGAGGTCCGGATGGCAACGAGCAGTATTTCGACCTGCCTCTGGTATGACGGCGCGGCGGAGGAGGCAGCGCGGTTCTATGTGTCGCTGTTCGATGACGCGCGCATCACGTCCGTGATGCGCCAGTCCGGACCGGACGGACCGGCGGGACCGGCCTTCCTTGTCGAATTCGAGCTGGCGGGCCAGCGCTATCAGGCGATGAACGGCGGGCCGACATACGCGCTGTCCGAGGCGGTTTCGATTGTCGTCCTTGTCGACAGCCAGGCAGAGGTTGACCGGCTCTGGTCAGCATTGACATCGGAGGGCGGCGCGGAAAGCCGCTGCGGCTGGTGCAGGGACCGCTGGGGCCTGTCCTGGCAGATCGTGCCGCGCATGATGGTCGATGCGATCCGCGCGGGCGGCCCGGCGGCGGGGCGCATCATTCAGGCGATGATGGGAATGGTCAAGCTGGACATCGCGGCGCTGGAGGCGGCGGCGAAGGGCTGACGGAGGACCTGCGCAGGGTCAGGTTGCGCCGCTGTCCCGGTCGTAGCCGAGCCGCGCCGCGCGCCCACCCCTGCGCTGCGGGTGTTCGGGCGCCGCGAGGCCGTCGCGCAGGACGCCGGTCATCGGATGGTCGGGCCGGTCCTGTCCGTAATGCGCGATCAGCGCGCGCATCGCGTCATGCGGTGTCGCGCCGGGACCGAGACTGAGTGCCCAGTCCAGAAAGATCGACCGGCATTCGCCTGCGGTGATCCCGTCGATGGCATAGCTTTCGCGCACCAGTCCCTTCGGGTCGGCATCGCCAAGCTGCATGTTCATCCCCCATCCGGACCCGGAGCCGACGGTGCGCCCAGCCGTGCCGTGACGATGCCTGCGGCCCGGTCGGCCAGAAGGGCCAGACGCGACATCAGCGCGTCCAAATCCGGCATTGCCGTTTCGCGCAAGAGAAAGCCGCGGCCCCCGGCACCCAGGCCATCCGGGTCGGGCGGCTGATCGGACAGCAGACGGGATGCCGCCTGCAGCGTCCAGAGGAACGCATAGGCCTCGGTCAGAGCCCCGGCCTCATCCGCCGTGAAGAACCCGCCCGATTGTCCGGCGGCGATCTGGGCCGATACCGTCCGCGCCGGACTGCCGCAGGTCAGCGCGGCCGCCTGCGCCACAAGTTCGATGTCCTGCAGACGTCCCGGCCCGACCTTGGCCCCGAACGCGCCGTCGGTTGCTTTCGACGCGAAGATGCGGAGACGCATGTCGGCGGTATCCGTCAGGATCGCCGCCCGGCCCGCCTTGGCGGCCAGAACCGCACAGCGCACGGCCTCGACCGATGCGGCCAGATCGCCGCCGCCCGCGACAACGCGTGCGCGGGTCAGCGCCAGATGCTCCCATGTCCAGGCTTCGTTCATCTGATAGTCGCGGAAGGCCGCCAGCGTTGTGGCCACCGGCCCCTGCCGCCCCGAGGGCCGAAGCCGCATATCCACTTCGTAGAGCCGCCCCTCGCCCATCGGCGCGGTCAGCGCGGTGACCAGCGCCTGCGTCAGCCGCGCGTAGTAGACGCGGACGGGCAGCGGTTTCTGCCCTTCGGACTGGTCAGTATCCTGCGGATCGCAGATCACGATCAGGTCGAGGTCCGACCCCGCGTTCAGCCGTCCGGCCCCGAGCGAGCCCATCGCCACGACCGCCGCACCGCGCCCCGGAAGCGGGCCGTGTTTGCGGGCGAATTCGGCGGTCACGACAGGCCAGAGGCCCGCGATGCAGGCCTCGGCCAGATCGGAATACTGCGCGCCCGCCGCATCCGCGCCGATCAGGCCGCGCAGATGATGCACACCAATCCGGAAATGCCATTCCTTCAGCCAGACGCGCGCCTGATTGAGCTTGGCCTCGTAATCCGGCACCCCGGCAAGCGCGTCGCCGAGCGACCGGACCAAGGTGCCGACACCTGGCCAGGGCACGAAGAAGCTGCCGCCGATGACCGCGTCGAAGACGCCCGCGTTGCGGCCGAGATAGTCAGCGAGAGCGGGGGCGGTGGCGCAGATATCCACGATCAGGTCGATCAGCTGCGGGTTCGCCTGAAACAACGAGAACAGCTGCACCCCTGCGGGCAGCCGCGACAGGAACGCATCGAACTGGCGCAGCGCCTCGTCCGGATTCGAGGCGCGCGACAGGCGCGACAGGATGTCGGGCTGGAGCCGCTTGAAAATCTCGACGGCGCGTTCCGACCGCAGGGCTGGATAGGCACGCCAGCCGTCGATCACCGCCTGGACGTCGGAAGGCAGCGGGTCGGCGACGGGGCGGACGGTTCCGCCGGGGTTGAAGAAGCCCTCGGTGAGGGCCGCCACCCGGCGCAACCTTTCGGCAAGGCGCAGGCGGAACGCGCCGGTGTCGCCTTCGCCCGTCATCCGGGCGATGCGGTCGAAGCCTTCGGGCGTTACCGGCAGGGCATGGGTCTGGGCGTCCTGCACCATCTGGAGGCGATGCTCGACCTCGCGGTGGGCGCGGTAATGGGCGGTCAGTTCATCGGCGTCGGCCCGGTCGACCCAGCCCGCCTCCGACAGGGCACCCAGCGCGCCGACGGTTGTCCGGTCACGCAGGGCAGGATCGCGTCCGCCTGCGATCAGCTGGCGGGTCTGGGCGAAGAACTCGATCTCGCGGATGCCGCCGGGGGCGAGTTTCAGGTTGCAGCCTTCCAGCACCAGCCCCGCACCGCCGTGCAGGCCCTTGTGGCTGCGGATGCGCAGACGCATGTCATGCGCGTCAGCGATCGCCGCGAAGTCGAGATGCCTGCGCCAGACGAACGGCGTCAGCACGTTGAGGAACCGTTCGCCCGCCGCAATGTCTCCGGCGGCGGCGCGCGCCTTGATGTAGGCGGCGCGTTCCCAGGTGCGGCCCTGCGCTTCATAGTACTGCTCGGCAGCGCCCATAGACAGGCAGACCGGCGTGACGCTGGCATCGGGGCGCAGGCGCAGGTCGGTGCGGAAGATATAGCCATCGGCTGAGCGGTCGGAGACGAGCGCGGTGAGGCGGCGGGTGGCGCGGACAAGGCCCGCGCGGATGTCATCCTGATCGGCGCGGTCGTGCCGGGTTTCGTCGTACAGGCAGATCAGGTCGATGTCGGAGGAATAGTTGAGCTCGCCCGCGCCCATCTTGCCCATGGCGAGGGCGACCATTCCGGCAGTGCCCTGCCGGGCGTCGTCCTCGCTGACCCCGGGCAGACGGCCGCGACGCGCCTCTTCGGCAAGAACCGCGCGCATCAGCCGATCGACAGCCAGGTCCGCGAACCGGGTCAGCGCGCCCGTCACCTCCTCCAGCGACCACACACCGCCGAGATCGGCGAGACCTGTGAGCAGCGCGATGCGGCCCTTGCCGCGGCGGAGGTGGCGCGCGGCGGTTTCGGACGCGGGCGGCGGATCGGCGGCCAGGATCGCCGCCAATGCAGATTCCGGGCCTGCGGCCAGCGCTTCGGCAAGCCAGTCCGCCTCGTCGGCGATCAGCCCGGCCAGATACGTGCTGCAACCGGCTGCGCCCTGCAGCAGGGCGCGAAGATCGGCGGGCAGATCGCCTGCCATCGCCGGCAGGCGCGCGGCAGCCTCGGCATCATGGGGGATCGGGCAGCGGGTCAGGCGCGCGGCGAAGGACATGGGCCGAAGTCTAGCGCCCTTCGCACCGCTTGGTCCATTGCGGGCCCCTTGCGGCACGCAGGCTTTCCCGCTTTTCTGCTGGGCAGAGGAACAGTCGGATGAGCAAGAGCCTGAAGCGGGTCGAGGCGGCGCTGGCCGCAGCCGGGGTGGCAGTGCGCATCCATGAAGCGGTCGCGGAGACGCGCACGGCGGACCAGGCGGCGGCCGAGGCCGGTTGCTCTGTGGACCAGATCGTCAAGTCGATCATATTCCGGGCAGAGGCCAGCGGTCGCATCTGCCTGTTCCTGACGCCGGGCGGTGCGCGTATCGATCCTGCCCGCGCCTCGGCCCTTGCGGGTGAGGCGCTGGGGCGCGCGGATGCCGAACAGGTCCGCGCGGCGACCGGTTTTGCCATCGGCGGCGTGGCACCGGTCGGGCATATGACCCCGGTTCCGGTCTGGGCGGACGAACGGCTGCTGGAGTTTCCGCAGGTGTGGGCAGCAGCCGGAACACCGCGCCACATCTTCGCCATTGCGCCCGCCGATCTGATCCGCGTCAGCGGAGCCAGGATCGCCCGTTTCATCGCCGGACGACCCGCCGGCGTTTAAGAAAACCCGTTCGATTCTGGAAAGACTTCCTTAACTCTCTGTCGCCACGATCCGAACCCAGCGACTGCACGCGGCTGGCCCAAGGCAACCATGCGATGCGATCGGAATCGGAACTGGCCGGGGGGCCTGAAATGATTGCAGATGATCTGGTCGAACGCCTGTCGCATGAAGCGGGACAGCGTCTGGAACGCAAGGCGCGCATCGGCAGGCTCCGGGCGCTCGGATCGCTGGCAGAATGCCGGGTGCTTCTGACGAAGGACGGCACCGGCACCTGGGAAGAGGTGTTCGACGGCCCCCCGACGCTGGCGCAGCTGACATCGCGCGCAGGGGCTGCGGCCTTTGTCGTGCGCCTGATCACGCTGGCGAGGACGACACGGCGCGGTCGCGCGCCTCTGCCGAAGCGGGTCGCCGCCGCATAGCCCGGCGGAGTGCCCTCGGTGACAGCTATTCCTGGATCGACCGAAGGTATTCGGCGATGGCGACAAGATCGGCCGGGGTAGGCGTCAGGATGCCGTCGCCGGTATCGGCCAGAACCGTATCGCCACCGCCCAGCACGGCACCGAATTCGGGCATCACCTGGCCGCCATGCTGCGACCGGCTGTAGCCGTCGATGACGGACATCACCCGGGTCATCGGAAATGTCCCGCCGTTCCGCCGCGCGATGCCGGTCAGATCGGCAGGCTGACGGTCAAGCCCGGCCGCGGCAGGTCCGTCACCCCGGCCCCCCGCCCCGTGGCAGCCAACACAGTTGTCCTCGAACAACGCGCGCCCCGACCGGTCGGACACAGGCGGCACACACCCGGCAAGCGGCAGGATAAGGCAGATCAGCGCCGCAGTCCGCATGGGAACCCTCCGTCCTGTTGGTACCAGTCTGCGTCGGTCACAGGAACCGCGCCTTGATCTGTATCAGCCGACGCGGCCCCCGGCCAGCCTGACGACCCGGTCCATCCGGGCCGCAAGATCCGGGTTGTGCGTGGCGATCAGGGCCGAAAGGCCCGTCGCGCGGACGACCCCCATCAGTGCATCGAACACCCTCGCCGCCGTCTCAGGGTCCAGATTGCCCGTCGGCTCGTCCGCCAGCAGCAGCTTCGGGCCGTTGGCCAGCGCCCGGCAGAACGCGACCCGCTGCTGTTCGCCGCCCGACATTTCCGCCGGGCGGTGCCCGGCCCGGTGCGCGACGCCGACCGATGCCAGCAGGTCATCCGCCCGTGTCCTGGCGACCCGGTCGGCCACCCCGTTGGCAAGCTGCGGCAGGATGATGTTCTCGGCTGCGGTGAACTCGGGCAGAAGGTGGTGGAACTGATAGACAAAGCCGATCTCGGCACGCCGCGCCGCCGTCCGGGCGGCATCATCAAGCCCCGTCATGTCGCGCCCGTCCAGCGTGACGGTGCCGCCGTCCGCCGTGTCCAGAAGCCCGGCGATGTGCAGCAGTGTCGATTTGCCCGCCCCGGACGGGGCCACCAGCGCCACCACCTCGCCCCCCGCCACCGCCAGGTCGAGGTCGGCCAGCACCGCGATTTCCGACGGCAGACCCCGGTTATAGGACTTGGTCACGCCCGCCAGGCGCAGGATGTCACTCATACCGCAGCGCCTCGACCGGGTTCATCCGCGCGGCGCGGCGGGCCGGAAGGATCGTCACCAGAAAGGACAGGACCAGCGACAACCCGACCGCCCGCCCGATATCCCAGGCACGCAGATCGGCGGGCAGGCGGTAGATGCCCCGGATCGACGGGTCCCATGCCCCGCCGCCCGACAGCCAGTTCACCCCGGCCATGATCGTGTCGATGTTCAGCGCCAGCAGGCAGCCCAGCGCCACGCCAAGCAGCGTGCCGACAATCCCCGTGAAGGCCCCGCAGAGGAAGAAGACGCGGAGCACGGACCCCTCGGTCAGGCCCATCGTGCGCAGGATGCCGATGTCGCGGCCCTTGTTCTTGACCAGCATGATGAGGCCGCTCGTGATGTTCAGCGTGGCGATCAGGACGAGGATCGACAGGATCACGAACATCACGTCGTCTTCGATGCTGAGCGCGTTCAGGAACGCACCCGACGCATCGCGCCATGTCCAGGTGAGCGTGTTCTCGCCGCCCGCGTCATAGATCGCGGGCACCAGGTCATCGACCGCCTCGGGGTCGGCGACCATCACCTCGATCTCGTCCGCGCGCCCCTCGCGGTTGAAATAGGACTGCGCCTCGGCGAAGGGCATGTAGATGCGGGTGCGGTCGATGTCGTAGCGTCCGGCGGTGAAGATGTAGACGACCTCGTAGGCGTTGACGCGGGGCGAGGTGCCGAAGGCCGTCTTGGAGCCGTTCGGCGAGATCAGCTTGACGCGCTCGCCAAGACCGATGCCGAGCGACTGGGCGACGCCGGAGCCGATGGCGATGCCACGGTCAAAGGCGTCGATGTCGCCGACGGCTTCGGCCCCGTCGCCGACGCGGGGGATGGATTTCAGGTCATCGAGGGCGATGCCGTAGACGTCGCCGACATTGGAGCGGTCGTTTGCCGTCACCATGACCTGACCGCGGACAAGCGGGGCGGCGCGGGTGATGCCGGGCAAGGCCGCAAGGCTTTTCGACAGGTCTGCGAAGTCTGTCATGCCGCGCTGCGTGATGCCATCTGCGTCCGTGACAGCGCCGCGATAGACCGTGACATGCGCGTTGGCCCCGAGGATCGTATCGACGAATTCCGCGCGGAAGCCGGAGCGGACGGCCAGTGTCACGATCAGCGCCATGACGCCGAGGGCGATGCCGATCAGGCTGATCCAGGTCATCACCGAAACGCCGCCCTCGGCCCGGCGCGCGCGCAGATAGCGCCAGGCGATCAGGAATTCAAAGCGCGAAAACGGGGCGGTGCCTGCCACGGGGTATCCTTCGGGGATATTCTGATTATCCGAACGACTCTGCGAAGACTTGGGGTGAAGGTCAAGCGCAAGGCGGGCCTTTGCGGATCACCGCATCGGCAGATGACGGCAACGGCTGGGGCGCATAGATTTGCGCGACGAAGCGAGGGAGGAATTCGATGGCGTTCATTGCCACCGTCGATGCGCCGGATGCGACCGGCGACACGGCTGACATGTATGCCGCAGCCATCGCGGCCAACGGCTACCTTCCGAACATGACGCAGCTTTTCGGTCACCGGCCTGAGGTCATGAGTGCCTGGGCGGCGCTGGCGGGAAGCATCAGGGCGAACATGCCGCTGCGACGCTACGAGCTGGTGACGCTGGCGGCGGCGCGGGAACTGACAAGTTCGTACTGCATGCTCGCGCACGGGCGCGCGGCCATGCGCGAAGGGATCAGCGAGGCCGCGCTGCGGTCCATTGCCGCCGGCGAAGCATCCGACGAGCTGACGGATGCAGAGCAGGCGGTGATAACGCTGGCCGCGCGGGTGGTGCGCGACGCAACAGGCGTGACTCAGGCGGATGTGGATGCGGTGCGCGCCCACGGGCTGGCGGACGCCGAGGTGTTCGACGTGGTGGCTGCGGCCGCGGTGCGCTGTTTCTTTTCAAAGACGCTCGACGCCCTCGGTGCGGCTCCGGACGCGGATTACAACACCTATCCTGCGGATGTGCGGGATGCGCTGACAGTCGGGCGCCCGATCGAATAGCAGCCGTCAGACCGCCAGCCGCCGCACCGCGTCGGCTGCCCCGGACAGCGGCGCATCCGCGCCGAACATGCGCACGGACGCCCAGACGCCTTCCAGATAGACGAAGACCCGCTCAGCAGCAGCTTTCGGGTCGGGCAGACCCTGGGCCTGCGCGCGCCGCTCCAGCTCGTCCAGGACCCGGCGCTTGACGCCGATCGCGGCGCGGTGGGCGGGGTGGTCGGGGTCGTGGAATTCGGCCGCCGTGCCCTGATAGGTGCAGCCGAGGCACCACACGCCGGCGGCAATCTCGATCATCCGGTCGGCATAGGCAAAGAACGGGTCCGGTCCGTCAAGCGGGGGAAGCCCTTTGCCCGACTGCGCCTCGGCATGTTCGATCCAGGCAACGATCAGGTCATCCTTGGAGGGGAAGTGCCTGTAGAATGTCGCCTTCGCGACATCCGCCTCGGCGATGACGCGGTCAACGCCCACCGCGCGGTAGCCCTCACGGTAAAAAAGCGGGCCGGCGGTCGTGATGATCCGTTCCCGGGCGGTGGGCGGATTTCCGGTGAAGGTTTGCGACTCGCTTGACATAGACAGACCTGTCTGTATTTATCTCGCCACAAGCAGACGAACCTGTCTGTCTATAGCAAGGGATGATCGAGATGAAAATAGCGATGATCGGGGCCGGGGCCGTCGGCCAGACGCTCGGCGCGGCGCTGGTTGCCAAGGGGCACAACGTTATGATCGGCGTCCGCGATCCCGGCGGCGACGCGCTGACCAAAGCGCGCAGCAATGCCGGGACGCTGGGCGACTGGGTCGCGCGCACCAACGGCAGGGTCGGCAGCTTCGCCGATGCCGCACGGCATGGCGAGGTCATCTTCAACGTCACCTCGGGCGGCGGATCGCTGGAGGCACTGACCGCCGCCGGGCCTGAGAACCTGAACGGCAAGGTGCTGGTCGATGTGGCGAATCCGCTGGATTTCAGCCAGGGAATGCCACCGTTCCTGATGGCGCAGTATGCGGGTCCGACGAGCCTCGCCGAGCAGATTCAGGCGGCCTTTCCAGGGGCGCATGTGGTGAAGGCCTTCAACACCATCGCTGCGGCGGTGATGGTGCAGCCGTCGCTCGTGCCGGGCGACCATGACCTGTTCATTGCGGGACATGATACGGGGAAGGCGGCGGTGACCGAGATCGCCAAGGGCTTCGGCTGGAAACACATCGTCGATCTCGGCGACATCAAGGGCGCAAGGGCGACGGAAGGCCTTCTGCCGATCTGGGTGCGCATCTGGAACGTGACTGGCGGGTTCAGCCACAATTTCCATCTGGCGAAGGGCTGAGATCAGCGCCGGGGGTCAGCTTCATCGACCGCGCGGCCGTCGAGCGGCTGGATCAGCATCCGGTCCAGCCACAGCTCTCTCGGCTCGCGGAACCGGTTCAGGCCGATCCGCATGTCCTGATGTCCGTCACGCGGCTGCGCCCGGTAGGTGCCGAACAGCCGGTCCCACCAGGGCAGGTTGAAGCCGAAGTTCGAATTCGTCTCCTCCGGGAACACCGAATGATGCACGCGGTGCATGTCGGGGGTGACGACGATCATCCGCAGCCAGCGCTCGGCGCGGTCACCGAGCCCGATATTCGCGTGATTGAACAGCGCGGTCGCACTCAGGATCACCTCGAACAGCAGAACCGCAACCGGCGGCGCGCCAAGCACGACAACGACGACGACCTTGATCGCCATCGACAGAAGGATTTCGACGGGATGAAACCGAAGGCCAGTCGTCACATCGAAATCGAGATCGGCATGATGCACGCGGTGCAGCCGCCAGAGGAATGGCACGGCATGAAACAGCCGGTGCTGCATCCAGATCGCAAGATCCAGGACCAGCAGGGCCGCGATGACCGCAACAGCGCCAGAGATGCCGAGCAAAGGCAGCAGGCCCAGGCCCTGACTCTCGGCCCAGATCGCCGCACCGACTGCCAGAACCGGGAACACCAGCCGCACAATCACCGTATCGAGCACGACCAGAGCGATGTTGTTCGTCCATCGGATCACGCGCGGAATGTCGAGCCGGCGGCGCGGGGCGGCAAGCTCCCACAGAGCCATCGCGGCCAGAACCGTCAGGAAGACCGTCAGGCGGATGCGGCCTTCCTCGGCAAGCAGAGTCTCAGCGGACATTCCGCAGAATATTGCGCGGCAGCGGGCGAGCGCAAGTCACGACCGGGCTAACGCATCGCCCAGAACATCCCCCGCCGCAGCATTTCGGCCGGGGGGCCATCGGCGATGACGTTCGCCTGGTGGCCCAGCGCGTTGTAGTAGACCCGGCCCCGGCCGTAGCCCTTGGTGTAGGCGACGGGCATCGCCACCCTGCCGTTCACGTCATGCGGCCCCGGCACCACGGGAAAATCCGTCACCGCGAGCACCCTGACCGCAGGATCGACATGCAGGTAGTATTGTTCCGTCGCCACGTCGAAATCGCCGATCCCGGCGACAAGCGGGTCATCGGACACCATGCGCACCCGGTAGGCGACGCCGTCATTGCCCGGATGCGCGACCCACTGGCTGCCGGTCAGGAATTGCCAGTCCACGTTGTCGCGGAAGCTGTCGCACATGCCGCCGTGGCAGCCCGCGATGCCGGTCCCTGCGGCCACCGCCGCACAGACGTTCAGGGCCTGTTCCTTGGCAATGCTGCTCATCGTCCAGACCGGGGCGATCAGGTCATAGGCCGCGACCTGAACCGCATCGTCGAAGCAGGCGAGCGTGTCGGTGACGGTGACATCCACCCCTGCCCCGCGCAGCCAGCCCGCGAACAGAGTGGCCACCTTGTCCGGCTCATGCCCGTCCCAGCCGCCCCAGGTGACCAATGCACGTTTCATGCCTTTTCAATCTCCAGATGCGTGGCCCCTTCGCCCGGCGTCACGCCTGCGACCCGGTAGCCCAGTGCGGGCAGATCGAGGCCCGCCCAGAGGTGTTCACCCTGCCCCAGAAGGACAGGCGAGACGGCAAGGTGCAGCCGGTCGATCAGCCGCGCCTGCAGCCCCGCGCGCAGCGTGGCAACGCCTCCGCCCAGACGGACATCCTTGCCCCCTGCGGCGGCAAAGGCCCGCGCAACCGCCGCCTCCGGCCCGTCGGTGACAAAGTGGAACACCGTCCCGCCCTGCATCTCCAGCGGCTTGCGCGGATGGTGGGTCAGCACGAAGACATCGCAATGGTAGGGCGGTTCCTCGCCCCACCAGCCGCGCCAGCCGTCGTCGGTCCACGGCCCCCGGCTGTGCGCGAACATGTTCCGGCCCAGAATCCAGGCCCCGATATTGTCAAAGCCGCGTTGCGCGAAACCCTCGTCGATCCCGTCGCTGCCGCCGTCCTGTCCGAACATCGTGCGGAAGGTGCGGGTTCCCATCGCCCAGGTGTGCAGGGATCTGCCGCCCCTGCCCATCGGATCGTCGAACGTCTGGCCCGCCCCCGCGCCGTAGCCGTCGAGCGAGATCGTGAAGCTTTCCACCCGGACCTGCGTCATGCGCCCCTGCCCTCCCCCTGAACCCGCCGGAGCGCCGCCAAACCGGTCAGAACCGGCGCGGCGCTTCCGGCCTGTTCTGCATGATCGTCTCGATCTCTTCCATCACTTCCGCCGTCATCTTCGCCCTGTGCTCCAGCGCCGCGAGGTTGTCGGTCAGCTGGGACAGCCGGGACGCCCCCAGGATCACGGTCGACACGCGCGGATTCTGCAAGCACCAGAGCAACGCCAGATGCGCCAGCGGCAGCCCTGCCTCCTTCGCCAACACGGCCAGCTTTCGCACCTTCTCCAGCCGCGCCTTGCCGCCTTCGGACGCGAATTCCTCTTTCAGCCATTCGTAGCCCGGCAGGTTCACCCGCGCGTCTTTCGGGGCGCCGTCGTTGTATTTGCCCGTCAGCAGCCCCGAGGCGAGCGGCGACCAGATCGTCGTGCCAAGCCCGAAGGTGTCGTAGACCGGCGCATAATCCGCCTCGACCTTCTGGCGCTCGAAAAGGTTATATTGCGGCTGCTCCATCACCGGCGGCGTCAGGTGGTTCGCCCGCGCCACGCCATGCGCCTCGGTGATCTCGCGGGCCGACCATTCCGACGTGCCCCAATAGATGACCTTGCCCTGCTGGATGAGGTTGTGCATCGCACGGACGGTTTCCTCGATCGGCGTGTCGATGTCGGGCCGGTGGCAGAAGTAAAGGTCGAGGTGATCGACCTGAAGCCGCTTGAGTGCCGCATGGCAGGCCTCGGTCACATGCTTGGCCGACAGGCCGCGCTGGGTCGGCTTGTCGCCGCCCCAGAACACCTTGGACGAGACGATGTAGCTGTCGCGGGTCCAGCCGAGGGCCCTCAACGCCGCGCCCATGACAACCTCGGAATTGCCCTGCTCGTAACCCTCGGCATTGTCGAAGAAGTTGACGCCCGCATCATAGGCGGCGGTCATCATGGCCTTGGCGTCGCCGGTATCGACCTGCTTGCCGAAAGTCACCCAGGATCCGAAGGAAAACTCGCTGACCCGCAGGCCGGATTTTCCGAGACGCCGGTATTCCATGAGTCGTTCCTCCTTCTGCAGAGAACGACCTTGCCCCGATCCGGTCCCGACCGCCACCCGCAAAGGCGGACCGGGCGGTCCCGGTCAGACGCCCGCGTAAATCTCCGCGACCCGCGCGACCGCTGCCTCTGCCGACATCTCCTCGCTCACCCCGGTCCGGCGGCTGGTCAGCTCGACCACCCCGTTCGCCAGGCCCCGCGGGCCGACCGTGATCCGCCAGGGCAGCCCGATCAGGTCCATCGTCGCGAACTTCGCCCCGGCGCGTTCGTCGCGGTCATCGTACAGCGCCTCCAGCCCCTTGGCCGCCAGCGCCTTGTAGATGCCCTCGCAGGCCGCATCGGTGCCGGCGTCGCCCTGCTTCAGGTTCACGATCCCGACCGGGAAGGGCGTGACGCCCTCGGGCCAGATGATGCCCTTGTCGTCGTGGCTCGCCTCGATGATCGCGCCCAGAAGGCGGCTGACACGCCGATGCCGTGCGACCCCATCTCGACCGGCACCTTGCGGCCGTCGGCGGTCGTCACGGTCGCCCCCATCGCCTCGGAATACTTGGTGCCGAAATAGAAGATCTGCCCGACCTCGATCCCGCGCGCCACCTTGCGGCGCTCCTCGGGGATCGCGTCGAACAGCGCCGCGTCGTGGGTCTCGTCGGTGCGGGCGTAAAGCGTCGTGAATTCCTTGCAGACCGCCGCGACCTGCTCGCGGTCGTCATAGTCGATGTCGCGGCTGCCGAGCTTCAGGTCAGTCACGGCGGAGTCGAAGAACACCTCGGACTCGCCCGTCGCTGGCCAGCACCAGGAATTCATGCGTGTCGTCGCCGCCGATCGGGCCGGAATCCGCCCGCATCGGGATCGCGGTCAGGCCCATGCGTTCATAGGTCCGCAGGTAGCTGACCATGTGGCGGTTGTAGGCGTGCAGCGCCGCCGCCTTGTCGACGTCGAAGTTGTAGCCGTCCTTCATCAGGAACTCGCGCCCCCGCATCACGCCGAACCGCGGGCCGCATCTCGTCGCGGAACTTCCACTGGATGTGGTACAGCGTCAGCGGCAGGTCCTTGTAGCTGACGTCACGCTGGCTCCGGAAGATGTCGGTGATCATCTCCTCGTTCGTCGGGCCGTACAGCATCTCGCGGTCCTGGCGGTCGCGTGATGCCGCAGCATTTCGGGGCCGTAGGCGTCGTAGCGCCCCGATTCGCGCCAGAGGTCGGCAGGCTGGATCGTCGGCATCAGGAGCGGGATATGCCCCGCCCGCGCCTGTTCCTCATGCACGATCTGCTCGATCCGGCTCAGCACCCGGAACCCCAGCGGCAGCCAGGAATAGATGCCCGCCGCCTGCTGCTTGATCATCCCCGCCCGCAGCATGTAGCGGTGCGACACGATCTGCGCCTCGGCGGGGTTTTCCTTGAGCACGGGCAGGAAGTAGCGGGTCAGGCGCATGGGGCTGGAACCTTTTGCAGATGCGGCAAGCCGGTCGGGTTTAGGCGAGGCCGGTCCGGCAGGCAAGGACGTGCAGGCACCGACATATGGATGAATTCCGCGCGATCCGCTGAAAAAACCGCGGTTGAGCGTGTCCTTCGGCACGCCCCCGTGCAAACTGCCGCCCAGAACCTCTGAACAAGGGTGACCCCCATGCATGCGAAATTCGACATCGTCATCATCGGCGGCGGCAATGCGGGTTTTGGCGTGTCCAAAATTGCCCATGCCGCCGGCAAATCCATGGCCTTCGTCGAGGAGCGGGACTTCGGCGGCGTCTGCCCGAACCGCGGCTGCACCCCGAAAAAGGTGCTGGTCGCTGCCGCCCACGCGCTGGACCAGATCGACCGGGCAAAGGTGCATGGCATCAGCGTCGGTCCCGCAAAACTCGACTGGGCGGCACTGATCCGCGCAAGTCCGGCATCATCGCCCATATCCCCGCCGCCATGAAGGGTGTCGCGGAAAAGCGCGGCACCGTGTTCAGCGGCCGCGCCGCCTTCACCGGGCCGAACACCGTCCAGGTCGGCGACGACACGCTGGAGGGCGCGCACATCGTCATCGCCACGGGGTCTAGGACGCGCCCTCTGCCAATCCCGGGGGCGGAATTGATGATCACCTCGGACGAGGTGCTGTCCGAAACGACCCTGCCCTCCGAGGTCGTCTTCATCGGCGGCGGCGTGATCGCGATGGAGTTCAGCCATGTCTATGCCCGCGCCGGGGCGAAGGTCACGATCCTGGAGCTTGCGCCGCAGCTTCTGGGCCGGATGGATGCCGATGCGGTGGGAATGCTGGCGGCCGAAACTGAACGTCTGGGCGTGACCATCAGGACCGGCGTCAAGGTCAACGCCATCGAGCGCGCGGACAGGCAATTGCACGTCCGCTTCGAACATGACGGCAAGGCGCAGACGGTCCGGGCCGACCGTGTGGTCAACGGCGCGGGGCGCATCGCCGATGTGGAGGGCCTGAACCTTGACGCCGCGGGAATCCGGCATGACGGCATCAGGATCGAGCTTGATCCATACCTCCGCTCGGTCTCGAACCCCGCCGTCTGGGTGACGGGCGACGCCGTCGCGACCACCGCGCAGCTGTCGCCCATCGCGACCTATGAGGGGCAGATCGTCGGCCACAACATCGTCAACGGGCCGACCAAAGTGCCCGACTACACGGTCCTGCCCAGCGCGGTCTTCACCGTGCCCGCGCTGGCCAGCGTCGGGCTGACCGAGAAAGAGGCTGCGGACCGGGGGCTGGACGTGACGGTCACGACGACCGACATGACCGGCTGGTTTTCCGCCAGGTCCTATGGCGAGACCGTTGCCTGGGCCAAGGTGCTTGTGGACAAGGCCACCGACCGGATCGTCGGCGCGCATCTGGTCGGACACCACGGCGAGGAGCTGATCCACCTCTTTGCGCTGGCCATGCGGCAGGGGATTTCGGCAACCGACCTCCGCGACCTTCCCACGGCCTATCCGACCTTCGCGTCGGATATGAAGAACCTGTTCTAGGGCGGGAGCGGTCGGGCGGGATGGTCCCACCGTGGGACCGTCAGGAACCTCTCATGATTTCAAGGGGTTGATTTTCGAATTAACCCATCGTTAGCAAGCTTCCTGTCCGCGAAAGCGGCGGCCGACCGCCATCGAAACCGAACGGCGCAAATGGCAGGCCGATCCTGTCGCCCTCCACCCCCCCTCCCCATCCCGCTTGAACATGCGCCCCGCATCCGCCAAGTAGGTCACGCGACAGCGGAGACCGACGACATGGCCCTGCCGGTCAAGCAACAGGCAACCTACTGGAGCATCGCGGCAGCGGTGTTCTTTCTTGTGCTCTGGGGCCTCGGCAGCGTCATCCTGCCGTTTCTTGTCGGCGGTGCCATCGCCTATTTCCTCGATCCGGTCGCCGACCGGCTGGAGCGCGCGGGGCTGGGGCGGACTGCCGCCACGGCGACGATCACGATCATCGGGATCATGGCCTTCGTCATTCTGGCGCTGCTGGTCATTCCGACGCTGGTGCGCCAGCTTGTCGGACTGGTGAATGCCGCGCCGACCATCGCGACGGAACTGCAGGACTTCCTGACCAAGA
Source organism: uncultured Alphaproteobacteria bacterium (assembly GCA_963738635.1). GTDB lineage: Bacteria > Pseudomonadota > Alphaproteobacteria > Rhodobacterales > Rhodobacteraceae > JAOADN01. The sequence goes on from CAVTXE010000001.1 coordinate 168,914, forward strand.
AGTTCCCGTCACTGATGGACAATGAAAGCGTCGTGCGCGACACGCTGAATTCGGTCGCGAGAACGATCCAGGCACGCGGCGGCGAACTGGCCACAGGCCTGCTGTCCAGCGCGCTGGGCGTCATCAATGCCGTCGTGTTCATCGTCGTGGTGCCGGTCGTCGCGTTCTATCTGCTGCTGGACTGGGACCACATGGTCGCGCGCATCGAAGCGCTGGTTCCGCGCGACCACATGCCCACCGTGCGTCACCTTGCGTCCGAGATCGACCGCGTGATGGCCGCCTTCGTGCGCGGGCAGGTCAGCGTCTGCCTGATCCTGGGGACGTTCTATGCCATCGCGCTGATGCTGGCGGGATTGCAGTTCGGGCTGATCGTCGGGGCCATCGCGGGTCTGGTGACGTTCATTCCCTATGTCGGCGCGCTGATCGGGGGCGTGCTGGCCGTCGGGCTGGCGCTGTTCCAGTTCTGGGGCGACTGGCTGTCGATCGGCATCGTCGCCGCGATCTTCGCGGTCGGGCAGTTCCTGGAGGGCAACATCATCACGCCGAAGCTGGTCGGCAAGTCTGTCGGCCTGCATCCGGTCTGGCTGCTGTTCGCCCTGTCGGCCTTCGGCACCCTGTTCGGTTTCGTGGGCATGCTGGTCGCCGTTCCCGTCGCGGCGGCGCTGGGGGTCATCCTGCGCTTTGCGATCGGGCGCTACCGGGAAAGCCGCCTTTACAGCGGGCTGGAAGGGCCGAAGGCCCGCGCGCCCGCGAAAGCCCGGGACAAGACCTAGATGCCGCCGCAGCTGATCTTCGACCTGCCGCTGCGCACGGCGCGGGGGCGCGGCGATTTCTTCATCTCGCCTGCGAATGACCTTGCGGTCAGGACGCTGGACGCGACCCCGTCCTGGCCCGGCGGAAAAATGCTGCTGGTCGGGCCGGAAGGATCGGGGAAGACGCATCTGACGCATATCTGGGCGGAAGAGGCGGGGGCCGCGATTCATCCGGCGACCCGCCTGCCCGCCGAACCCACCGGGCCGCTGGCAGTCGAGGATATCGACGTGGTCGCCGGCGATCCTGATGCCGAGACGCAGCTGTTCCATCTGCACAATCTGGTCCAGGCGGGGGGACATGCCCTGCTGATGACGTCGGCACTGCCGCCCGCTGCCCTGGCCATGGGCGCTGCCCGACCTGAACAGTCGGCTTCTGGCCACGGCGACGACCGCCCTTCTGCCGCCTGACGACGCGCTCCTGGCGCAGGTGCTGGTGAAGCTGTTTGCGGACCGGCAGCTGGCCGTGCCGCCGACGCTGATCCCTTACCTCATCTCACGCATGGACCGGTCGCTGTCGGCGGCTGCGGTTCTGGTGCAGGCGCTGGATACCCATGCGCTGGCCACTGCGCGCCCCGTCACCCGGGCGCTGGCGGCAGAGGTTCTGGACAAGGGCGCGGGGGACGCGCCATGATCGCTGTCACGCGCCTGTCACAATCCCCCAGCATACCGCCCGCATGACCCAGGCAGACTTCCTCAAATCCCCGCTTCCCGATCCGGTCGAGCTACCAGATGCCGTGCTGAACGGGCCGAAGCGGTTCTTCAACCGCGAGCTCAGCTGGCTTGCCTTCAACTGGCGGGTGATGGACGAGGCGGAGAATCCGCGCGTGCCGCTGCTGGAGCGGCTGCGGTTCCTGTCGATCTCGGCCACGAACCTCGACGAATTCTACACCGTGCGCGTGGCGGGCCTGCGCGAACTGGCGCGGGCGGGGAACACGACCCCGGCGGCGGACGGGCTGTCCCCCGCCGAGCAGCTGCGCCTGATCAACGCCGATGCGCGGCGGCTGATCAAGTACCAGCAGGCGGTCTGGGTGCGCCTGCGCAAGGAGATGGAGGGGGCGGGGATCGAGCTTCTGACGCGGTCCAAGCTGACCCGCAGGGACGAGCGGTTCCTTGACGACTACTTCCTGAACAAGGTCTTCCCGATCCTGTCGCCCTTGGCCATCGACCCGGCGCACCCGTTCCCGTTCATTCCGAATGCCGGCTTCTGCCTGGCGCTGGAGCTTGAACGTTCTGCCGACGGGCGCGGCATGCGGGCGCTCCTGCCGGTGCCGCAGCAGGTGGCGCGCTTTGTGGCGCTGCCCGAAGGCGCGCGGTTCCTGCCGATGGAGGAACTGCTGCTGCTGCATCTGGAATCGCTGTTCCCGGGCTACCGCGACGCCGGGCACTGCACGTTCCGCGTGCTGCGCGACAGCGATCTGGAGGTCGAGGACGAGGCCGAGGACCTGGTGCGCGAATTCGAAACCGCGCTGAAGCGGCGCCGGCGCGGCGAGGTGATCCGGATGAAGATCACCACCGGCGCGCCCGACGCGCTGAAGGCCCTGATCATGGACGAGCTCGGCGTGACGCCGGACGAGGTGGTCGAGGTCAAGGGCCTGCTCGGCATGGCCGACCTCAAGGAACTGGTGCTGGACAGCCGCCGCGACCTGCAATGGCCGCCCTTCACCCCGCGCGTGCCCGAGCGGGTGCAGGACCACGAGGGCGACATGTTCGCGGCGATCCGGCAGAAGGACATGCTGCTGCATCACCCGTACGAGACCTTCGACATGGTGGTCCGCTTTCTGCAGCAGGCGGCGACCGACCCGAACGTGCTGGCGATCAAGCAGACGCTCTACCGCACCAGCCGCGACAGCCCGATCGTGGCCGCACTGTGCGAGGCGGCCGAGGCGGGCAAGTCGGTGACGGCGCTGGTCGAGCTGAAGGCGCGCTTCGACGAGGCCGCGAACATCCGCCAGTCGCGGCGGCTGGAACGGGCGGGCGCGCATGTCGTCTACGGCTTCATCGACTGGAAGACCCACGCCAAGATCAGCACCGTCGTCCGGCGCGAGGGCGAGCGACCTTGTGACCTACACCCATTTCGGCACCGGCAACTACCATCCGGTCACCGCGCGCATCTACACCGACCTGTCGCTGTTCACCTGCGACCAGGCGCTGGGGCGCGATGCGACCAAGGTGTTCAACTACCTGTCGGGCTATGTGCAGCCCGAGGGTCTTGAAAACCTTGCGATCTCGCCGATCAGCCTGAAGCCGCGGCTGCTGGAGCTGATCGCCGCCGAGGCCGAGCATGCACGCGCGGGCCGCCCGGCGAAGATCTGGGTCAAGCTGAACGCGATCATCGAACCCGAGGTGATCGACGCGCTCTATGCCGCGAGCCAGGCGGGCGTGAAGATCGACATGGTGGTGCGCGGCATCTGCGGCCTGCGCGCCGGCGTCGAGGGTCTTTCCGAGAATATCCGGGTGAAGTCGATCATCGGGCGGTTCCTCGAGCACAGCCGCATCGTCTGCTTCGGCAACGGCCACGGGCTGCCCGTCGAAAAAGGCGCGGGTCTTCATCTCCTCGGCCGACTGGATGGAGCGCAACCTCACCCGCCGGGTCGAGACGCTGGTCGAGATCACGCAACCCCACGGTCAAGGCGCAGATCATCGAGCCAGATCATGGCCGCCAACATGGCCGACGAGGCGCAGAGCTGGGTGCTGCGCCCCGACGGGCAGTATTCCGCGACCTCGGCGACGGGCCTGCGGGCGACCTGTTCTCCTGCCACCGCTTCTTCATGGAGAACCCGTCGCTGTCCGGGCGGGGTTCCGCCGGTGCGTCCGACGTGCCGCGCCTTGCCCATGCCGCCGATTGACGGGACGGATTGACGGAAGGGGGGTCGCTGGCCACAGTGCGCGCCCAGACCACCCGGGGACACATGACATGGACGGACAGACCGACGCGCCCGGCGAGGATGGCGGCCGTTTCGGCAGGCCATTGTTCGACGACCCCGCGGCGCGCGCGCTGTCCCGCGTCGGCGTCGTCGATATCGGGTCGAACTCGATCCGGATGGTCGTGTTCGACGGCGCGGCCCGCAGCCCGGCCTATTTCTACAACGAAAAGGTCATGGCCGGTCTTGGCCAGGGTCTGGCCGAAACCGGCCGCCTGAACCCCACGGGCCGGATGCGCGCGCTGGCCGCGCTGCAGCGCTTCGCCATGCTGGCCCGCGGCATGCAGATCGATCCCCTGATCTGCGTCGCCACCGCCGCCGTGCGCGAAGCGGCGGACGGCCCGGAATTCCGCGCAGAGATCGAGCGCGAGACGGGCCTGAAGCTGTGGGTCATCGACGGCCAGGAAGAGGCGCGGCTGTCCGCGCAGGGCGTGCTGCTCGGCTGGCCCGAGGCCGAGGGGCTGGTCTGCGACATCGGCGGCAACTCGATGGAACTGGCGGAAGTCTCCGGCGGCACCATCGGGCGGCGGCTGACCACGCCGCTGGGGCCGTTCCGGCTGGAGAAGATTCCGGGCGGGGCCAATGGGTTGGACGCGCATGTCCAGCGCATCGTCGAGGCGGCGAATGCCGAGATCGGACGCCGCCACGACCGGCTCTACCTCGTCGGGGGGTCGTGGCGGGCCTTCGCGCGCATCGACATGGAGCGACGCAGGTATCCGATGACCGTGCTGCACGAATACCGCATGACGCCGGTCGAGGTGCAGGCGACGGTGGATTTCATCGGGCGGCATTCGGTGGCCGAGCTGCGCGCGATGACCGGGATCGGGCAGGAGCGGATGGCGCTGATCCATGTCGCGGCCCGGGTGCTGAGCCGGGTCGTGCAGACGCTGGAACCGAAGGAAATCGACATTTCCAGCTACGGCATCCGCGAGGGGCTGCTGTTCGAACAGATGCCCGACCAGCTGCGCCGCCGCGACCCGCTGATCGAGGCCTGCCGCCACGCCGAAACGACATCCGCCCGGATGCCCGGCTTCGGCAAGAAGCTCTACAGCTTCATCCTGCCGCTTTACGCCGACGCGACGCCGGGGCGGCTGCGGCTGGTGAAGGCGGCCTGCCTGCTGCACGACACGTCCTGGCGGGCGCATCCGGATTACCGGGCGGAACTGTGCTTCGACAACGCGACGCGCGCCAACCTCGGCGGCTTCAGCCATCAGGAACGGGTGTTCCTGGGGCTGTCGCTGCTGCACCGCTACAAGAATTCGCGGGCGGGGACACGGCTTGAACCGCTGTTCGCGCTGCTGTCCGAAGAAGAGATTCTGGCGGCCGAGGTGCTGGGCAAGGCGATGCGCTTCGGCGCGATGTTCTCGATCCAGTCGCCGGGGGATGCGGGGGAGCTGCGCTGGAACGCAGGGGGCCGGGTGCTGGAACTGGTGCTGAACCCGGCGACCGAGCCGCTGTTCGGCGAGGTGGCACGGGCGAGGTTCTTGTCCCTGGCGCAGTCGCTGAAGGCGGAGACGAAGGTGGGGGTGGCGGAAAAGGCGGTGTGAGGAGGGTGGTTTCAGGGGCGGAATCGGGACCTGCGGCGCGTGTCCACATGTGGACATTTGGGCAAGGTTTTGAAATGGTTGGGTTTTCTGAGATTTTTTAAGGAATTGGTAAGGATTGGGGAGGGGTTGGAGGCGACCTCGCCGCGTTGCCTTTGTGAGCCCGCTCGCCCCGGCGCAGGCCCGGGCCTCGCTGCATTGAGTGGTCGGTATGGCTTTCATGCTCGCTGCACAATGTGAAGCGAAATCGCTCCACGCGACCAAACCAAGGCACTTTCGATACAATGCGTTTGTTGCTACCAGTGAATCCCATAGCGGTCATCCGCTAAGGACGCTCTATGTAGTGGTATTGCTGACGCTCTGGCCCAATCCTCAACGAGAGTTGAGAGATCGGAAGACGAGCTTGGCCCCAATATAACCGCAGAAACAAAATAAGGATAAATCGGCCTATATGTGTGACGACCCCTCGCGAGAAGGCGCACTTCTCTCTCGTAATTCCAGTCCTGCGATTTCACGAAATACCCTTTTCTAATGGTGTCTTGAATTTCCTCTTGATAGCGCAATTGAAGACTTAACTCGCCGGAAGCGACGTAGGCGAGATAAACCGTTAGAGGATCAATTAACGGCCTCATTTCTTGGTATTCGATTGGCCTGAAGCGATGCGCAGAGCTCGAAAATATTATAGCCCCGATATTATCAGGCATTTCCTCAGGGAGTGAAAACTCGAAGCAGACGCCTGAATATTTATTGGCGTAGTGATACCACATTGCCGATGATTGCGGATTCTCGGTAAAGCAAGCACACGAGAAATACTGAAATGCCTGCCGAAACATTGATTCGGCTTGAGTTTTAAGCCAAGCTTCGAAGTCATCTTCTTGCAAAAACCTGAAGCTTGCATCAAGTGCTAGCCGTCTCTCGTGCGTGAAAATGCTAACATTTCTGGAAACCCACAATTCATCTATTGCAAGCTTAACACTCCTAGATTGCTCTCTAACGAGTACCGGTGCGCAATCGTATTTGTCGTTGAATTTTCTTGGATCCGAACAATAGACCCTGCACCTATCGAGGCATTCCCTTAACTCGTCAGCTGCATGCCCAAGGCTACTAAATGATCTAAAGCGATAGAGTTGGCGTGGGGGAATATAGAACGTTTCTGGTGCTGACGCCGATAAGCTCCTTTCAAAGCGATCCCTTAATGGCGGGGAAGAAGTGCCCTCATGCGCAACCATCTGAACTAAAAACTAGCCGCGACGCCAACAGTGCGAAGTCTTACTCAGGTCATAGGCCAACATAACTTCCCCACAACAGTAGAGGCATGTCACTTCTTCACTCACATTTAAGTCTCAAGACTGCCTTCTTGCTTGGCGCCTTCAATGCAATATCAAAGTTTGGGACAAGATCATCCCCCTCACAAATCCACCTGTCCGTCCGGCCCCACGCTCCCCGGCATCTCCGGCCCGAACACCCGCTTCCGCCGGATGACGATATCCCCGTTCGGCAGCATTTCGGGCGGGTGATAGGCCGACAGGTCGCCGACCTTGCCCGCAAGGTCGCGCAGCGCCGGTTCCCATTCGGCCAGCGCCTCGGTCAGGCCCTTGCGGGCCTTGTCGAGTTCCGGCTCCATGGTCTCGATCATCTGACGCAGGATCAGCTTCGCGCCTTCCTCGATCAGGCTGAAGCCTTCGTCCGTGGCCCCCGGCGCGGATTGCGACGGCGTCTCGGCCGACCGCAGGCAGCGCCAGACCGGCGGGCAGCCCGAGGGTCAGGATCAGGGCGAGCGTGCGTTTCATAGGGGCAACATAGCATTTCCCCACCCGTTTTCACAGGCCCGCCCCTAGAGGTCGATGTCCACGGTCACCGGGAAATGATCGGACGCCGCCAGCAGCGCGTTCCGCAGCCCTTCGTCGGCATAGCAGTCCGGGTCGTCGAACGGATGCCAGATGCGCCAGACGGGTGCCCGGCGGCGCAGGTCGGGCGAAACCATCATGTAGTCGAGCAGGGCCGAGAAATAGGACCGCGTGCCGGGCAGCCAGAACCGCGCCGTCGCGGGGCTGGCCGCCAGTTTCTTGCCCAGGGCCGCGCGCGCATGGGGGTCGTACATCCGCGTGTCCTTCGGCTCGTTCCAGCCCAGCACGATCTCCACCCCCGAGCGCCCGAACATCTGCTCGAACTCATCCAGTCCCGGCCCGTCGTTGAAGTCGCCCATCACCAGCAGGCTGTCACCCGCCGCCAGATGTTCCAGCACCCGCTGGCGCAGCCACAGGCATTGCGCGATCTGCTCGTGGCGGCTGGCGACGCCCAGCCGCTTGACGGCCGCGCCGTCCGTTGCCCCGTGCGGCGCCTTGGATTTCATATGGACGCCGATCATCCGGAAGGCCGCCCCCGCCGCCGTCACAGCCGCGATTTCCAGCGGCGGCTTGTTGAAGGTCAGAAGGTCCGGCCGCCCGTCGCGGTCCACATCCACCGCGTGATGCCCGTCGAAGCGCGGCGCGACGCCCTTCGCCACGGCGTTCCTGACGCCCTGCGGATCGTGCCGCGCGGTCAGTTTCGCGGGATCGTACAGCAGGGCGATTTCCTGCTGCGTCGTGTTCTCGTATCCCAGCAGCGCCTTCGACTGCCTTAGGCGGAAGCGCCGCGCGAAGGCTTCCAGCATCGGACCCGTCTGCCGGTGCGCGTTGTTGTCGGGCGCCTCGATCACCATGATGGCGTCCGCGTCGATGCGCCGCAGCACATGGGCGATGCCGCGCAGCTGATCCGCCCGTGACACCTTGTAGCGGGATGAGCGTTCGTCATCCTCAAGCAGGCGTCCGCGCGCATCGAACAGGTTGACGAACCATTCGATGTTCCAGGTCGCGATCCGCATCAGGCGGCGGTCCTGCGGCTGATTTCCTCCCAGGCGCGGTTCACCGCGACCAGATGCTTTTCGGCCAGCCGGATCGCCTCGGGCGGCAGGCCACGCGCGGTCAGCGCATCGGGATGCGTGTCGCGCACGGCCTGCCGCCAGGCCGCGCGGAGGACTTCGGGCGGATCGCCGGGCGACACGCCCAGAACATCGTAGGGATCGGCGACCGCATCCGGCACGAAGCGCGCGGCCAATGTGCGGAACGTGCGGTCAGGCAGGCCGAAAATCCCCGCCACGTCGCGCAGGAAAGCCTCCTCCTGCGGGTGATAGCCGCCATCTGCCATGGTGATGAAGAACAGCCCCTCCAGGAGGTCCGCAAGCACCGGGTCGCCCGCACCGAACATGCCCGCGATCTTCTTCGCATAGGCGTCAAAGCCCGCCACGTCCTGCCGCGCCAGGTTGAAGACCCGTGCCGCCTGTGCCTCGTCCTCGGGCGCGATCATGAAGACCTCGCGGAAGGCAGCTACCTCGTCCCGCGTGACCGTTCCGTCGGCCTTGGCCATCTTCGCACCCAGCGCGATGACCGCGATGGTGAAGGCGACCGACCGCTCGGGCGGGGTGCGCAGTCTCTCGAAGACAGCCGACAGCCCTTCCCCTTTGGCGAGGGCGGACAGGGCGTCGGCGATGCGGGTCCAGATCGACATGGGCACGACCATAGCTGCGGCGCAGCATATTGTCAGCGGGGCATGCGCAAGGGCGCGGTCAGAGGATTTTCACCAGAAAGACCGCGTCAAGGAACCGCCCGAACTTGCGTCCGACCTGCGGCAGCGTGCCGTGGTCCACGTAGCCCAGCGCCCTGTGGAACGCGACGCCTTCGGGGTTCTCGCCCGACACGACGGCAACCATCGTATGCGCCCCGCCCAACCGCGCGTGATCCTCAGCCGCCGTCATCAGCGCGCGTCCGACGCCCCGGCCCTGCGCGCCGGGTGCCAGGATGATCGTGTGCTCCATGGACGTCACATAGCCGTTGCCGCCCCGGAACTGGCCATAGGTGGCAAAACCCAGCACCCTGCCCTGATCCTCGGCCACAAAGAACTCCCGCCCGTCCGCCCGCCGGTCCGCTGCCATCCGGACCAGCGTTTCGGGTGTGCGGATGTCGCTGGCAAAGGTGATCGTGGTGTCGCGCAGGACCGGGTCCCAGATCGCGGCGACCTGATCCATGTCGGCGTCCCGCGCCGGGCGGACGATCATGTCAGCACCCTGACGCCGCGCGGGGTGTCGAAGGTGGCGTGGAAGGCCTTCGGACCTGTTGCGAATGCGAGGCGCTGATCATCCAGACCGAGCGCCGCCTGCAGCGCATCGGCTTCCGGACAGACCACCTCGAACCGTTTCAGCCTGACCCCCTGATCGGGCAGCCGGTCGGCGGGATGCAGGTCGCCGTGCCATTCGATCAGCGCGGGGAAGGCGTCGGCAAAAGGCAGCACGCCCGACATCGGTATTCCGATGCGCCAGCGGAAGTCCCCGCGCGACAGGGATGTGGCGGTGCCAGCGCCTTCGGGAGCGGCGGCAAGCGCGGCATCAAGATCGCGGGTCCGTAGCACCCAGTTGGTGATCCGGGGTGGCCCTGCGAACCGGTCCAGATCGAACCAGCGCGGCCAGCCGGGCTTCGGCGCATCCGGATCGATGGCGATGACCTCGAGATACAGCCCTGGCCCGAGGCCCAGCAATCGGTTGTGCGTGCCCATATGCGGATGGTGCCCGATGTCCGAAAGTGTCACGCCCAGCGCGGATCCGACCCAAGCCTGGCCTTCGTCCAGCGTCGCCGCCGACACCGCGATGTGATCGAATTCCAGCATGTACCGCCCCGTTCCGGCGGCATCCTGATGCGGTGGCTGCGGCAGTTCAAGGGCGCGGATGCAGCGGGCGCGGCCTCAACCCTTCGGCGGTTCCCACAATTCGATATGATTGCCCTCGGGGTCGACAATCCGCGCGAAGCGGCCGTAAGACCCGTCGCCGTCCCAGTCCGCGCGCCGTTCGACGGCCACCCCCGATTTCTCAAGCCGCGCGACCAGCGGGTCGAGGCCCTCGACGCGGAGGTTCAGCATGTGCAGCTTGTCCAGCGGGAAGTAGTCGGACTTGAAGGCGAAGGGTTCGAACACTGTCGGGCCGCCCTCCTGCATCCAGACCGGCTGATCGGTCGGAAAACCCAGATGCCGGGCATACCAGTCCTTAAGCGCCTTGGGATCCCTGGCGCGGAAGAACAACCCGCCGATCCCCGTCACCCGTCCCGACATCGCGTCCCCCTATCCCGGCGTGTGACAGACCGCCTCGATATTGTTCCCGTCCGGGTCCAGAACAAAGGCCCCGTAGTAGTCCGCATGGTAATGCGGGCGCATGCCCGGCGCGCCGTTGTCGGTGCCGCCCGCAGCAAGGGCCGCTGCGTGGAAGGCATCAACAATCGCGCGGTCGGCGGCGCGGAAGGCGATGTGAACGTCCGATGCGCCAGGCTTGCCGGTGCCGATCCAGAAATCAGGGTGCCCCGCGCCGAAGCCCGCATGCCACGTGCCGCCGGACATCTCTGGCGTGATCTCGCGAAACAGGGTGTAGCCAAGGGGTGCGAGCGCGGCAGCGTAGAAAGCCTTGGACCGGGCGTAATCCGTCACGGGGTATCCGACATGATCCAGCATGGCGTATTCCTTTTGCGATCCGTCGCCCGATCCTCCGTCAGGACCGGCGACGATGCAACGCTATCCGTTCGCGCCCCGGATCAGCCCCAGAATATCCCGCGCCGCCACCGGGATGTTTGTGCCCGGCCCGAAGATCGCGCGGACGCCGTACTGTTTCAGCACCGCATGGTCCTGCGCCGGGATCACCCCGCCGCAGATGACGATCACATTGCCCGCGCCTCGGTTCTTCAGCGCATGGACCAGTTCCGGGGCCAGCGTCATGTGCCCCGCCGCCTGACTGCTGATCCCGACGATATGCACGTCCTGTTCCACGGCCAGCGCCGCAGCCTCATCCGGGGTCGAGAACAGAGGACCGACCGTCACGTCAAACCCGATGTCGGCGAAGGCGCTGGCGATCACCTTGGCACCCCGGTCATGACCGTCCTGACCGAGCTTGACGACCAGCATCTTCGGCGCACGGCCCTCGCGTTCCGCGAAATCCGCGACCTCCGCCCGCACTGCCTCGTACCCCGCGTCGCCCTCCCAGCCCGCGCCATAGACGCCGGACAGAGTCTTCACCTCGGCCCGGTGCCGCCCGAAGACCTGCTCCATCGCGTCGCTGATCTCGCCCACGGTCGCCCGCGCCCGCGCCGCCTCGACCGCCGCCGCCAAGAGGTTGCCGTCGCCCCGCGCCGCAGCCGTCAGCGCGTCGAGCGCAGCACCGCAGGCCGCCTCGTCGCGCGCTGCGCGCACCGCACGCAGCCGCGCGACCTGCGCCGCACGTACCGCCACATTGTCCACGTCACGCACGGAAATCGCGTCTTCTTCCGCCAGCCGGTATTTGTTGACGCCGACGATCACCTCTTCGCCCCGGTCGATCCTCGCCTGCCGCTTGGCCGCCGATTCCTCGATCCGCAGCTTCGGCATCCCCGACATCACCGCCGCCGTCATGCCGCCCAGCGCCTCGACCTCCTCCATCAGCGCCCAGGCCTTCTCTGCCAGCTCCGCCGTCAGGCTTTCGACATAGTACGACCCCGCCAGCGGATCGACCGTCCGCGTGACGCCCGTCTCCTCCTGCAGGATCAGCTGGGTGTTCCGCGCGATACGCGCCGCGAAATCCGACGGCAGCGCCATCGCCTCGTCGAAACTGTTGGTGTGCAACGACTGTGTCCCCCCCAGCACGGCCGCCAGCGCCTCGTAGGCCGTGCGCACGATGTTGTTGTAGGGGTCCTGTTCCTGCAGGGACACGCCGGAGGTCTGGCAATGGGTGCGCAGCATCAGGGATTCCGGTTTCGCCGCGCCGAACCCCTGCATGACCCGGTGCCACAGCAGCCGCGCGGCGCGCAGCTTGGCCGCCTCCATGAACAGGTCCATGCCGATGGCGAAGAAGAACGACAGGCGCGGCGCGAAATCGTCCACCTTCATGCCCCGCGCCAGCGCCGTGCGGACGTATTCCCGACCATCGGCCAGCGTGAAGCCCAGTTCCTGCACCAGGTTCGCGCCCGCTTCCTGCATGTGGTAGCCGCTGATGCTGATCGAATTGAACTTCGGCATCTCGGCCGCCGTGTATTCGATGATGTCCGCGACGATCCGCATCGATGGGTTCCGGCGGATAGACATAGGTGTTCCGCACCATGAATTCCTTCAGGATGTCGTTCTGGATCGTTCCCGACAGGGCGGCGCGCGGCACCCCCTGCTCCTCGCCCGCGACGATGAAGGATGCCAGCACCGGAATGACCGCGCCGTTCATCGTCATGCTGACCGACACGCGGTCAAGCGGGATGCCGTCGAAAAGCACCTTCATATCCTCGACGGAATCGATGGCGACGCCCGCCTTGCCGACATCCCCCGTCACGCGCGGATGATCGCTGTCATAGCCGCGATGCGTCGCCAGATCGAACGCCACGCTGACCCCCTGCTGACCGGCAGCCAGCGCCGCGCGGTAGAAGGCGTTGCTTTCCTCGGCGGTCGAGAACCCGGCATACTGCCTTATCGTCCAGGGCCGCCCCGCATACATCGTCGCGCGAACGCCGCGCGTGAAGGGTGCCGCACCCGGCAGCGTGCCCATATGCGCCAGGTCCGCGGTATCGGCCGCCGTGTAGAGCGGGCGGACCCGGATACCTTCCAGCGTGTCATGAATCAGGCTGTCCGGTTCGCGGCCTTTCAGCTCTTTTGCGGCAAGAGCGCGCCAGCCGTCGTTTTTCCCGCCCATCTGGTCCGGCCTTCATTCCGCAGCGCGCAGGGTTTGTCCCTGCCCCTTGCCCTGCCTATATCACCGGAAGAGGATGTGAACATGCGCGCTATGATGTCCCTGGTGCTTTCCGCCCTGATCGCAGCCTCGGCTGCGGCAGGGGAAGGCATGGCGACGGTGGCCGCACCGCCGGCTTTTGCGGTCACGCTGGCCGCTGATGCCGATCTTGGCGCGTTGCGCGGAGAAAAACGCCCCCTCGTCGTCTTTGCCGACACCCCCGCCGACCCGGCTTTCATCGAACAGATGCGCCTGATCGAAGGGCGCTGGCCCGAACTGGCCGACCGCGACGTGGCGGTCATCGCCGACACCGACCCCGCCGCCGCCACCGCTATCCGGACCAAGCTGCGTCCGCGCGGTTTTGCGATGGTTCTGATCGACAAGGACGGCACGGTCGCTCTGCGCAAACCTTTTCCCTGGGATGTCCGCGAGCTGATGCGCACCATCGACCGGATGCCCGACCGGCGCGAGGAAATCCGCAACCGCCGCGCTGTGGGTCAGTAGCGACCGGAAAACGCCATGATGGAACCGACCGGCAGTGTCGGCGCAAATCTTCTGAGTTTGCCTAGCAGCATCGCCGCCTCCGCCGGGCTGTCTGCATAGAAACTCACGCGCCAGTCCCCAAGCCGCCCGACCGGCGGATCCATCACCAGATCGGCAACCTTCGCCCATCCCGGGCCCAGCGCCGCGCCGAAGTGCTTCTCGTACACCATCGCGACGTGGATGCCCCGCCGCGCCAGCAACGGCCCGGCCCAGCCGTCTGCTGCCGCGCCGCCCGCACGCGCGATCAGCGCCTCGCGTGAGCCGAGGCCCCACAGGTCATAGACAAAATCATCATTCCGCCAGGCGACCCAGCCGAGGTCGTTGACGGCAACGGGCGCTTTCAGCTCGCTGTGCACAAACCGCGCCATCTGCGCGTGCTGCAGGTGGATCGCCGCCGGGTTCCAGGCATATTCGCGGTAGAAGTCCACCTGATAGGCAGGCACCCCCGCGATCACCGCAAGACCGACGCCCGCCAGCGCGATGCCGCCCGGCAGCCCCTGACGCATGGTCAGAAGCAAAGCGGCGACCAGCGTGAACAGGATGTAATGCTCATACCGGTGCATCCAGCCCAGCTGCGCCACGATCAGATGCGCCGCCCCCGCCAGCCCCGCCGCCGCCAGCAACCTTCGCGCCGCACCCCGGCGGGCGGTGGCCAGCATCAGCGTCAGGGTCACCAGCGCCGCCAGATACAGGCCCTGCGGCTTGCCGAGATTCAGCGACAGGTTCCGCAGGATGCGCGCGACGCCGGTCAGGCCGGGGTCGCCCAGCGTCATCTTGGCAATGACCGATCCGGGCAGCGCATCCAGCCCCAGCCAGACCAGAAAGGCCGAGAACAAAGCCAGCGGCACCAGAATCGCCAACCCCAGTGCGGCAGCCGCCCGCCACCGCCCCGCCAATCCGATCAGGGCAACGGCCAGCAGCGACAGCGCCAGCCCCTCGTAGCGCAGCAGCGGCGACACGATGACCGCAGCGACGAACCAGCCCCTGAGCAGTCCGTCATTCAGGAACCGCCACAGGCCCAGCAGAACCGCCAGCGCCGCAGCACCGTGCAGCATGTTCTCCATCCCGGTGAATGCGACGCCGTGCATGTTCAGCCCGAACGGGGCCGCCACGGCAATGACCGCCGCCACGGCAGGCGACAGCGCGCCACGCCCGGCAGCCTCGGCAATCGCCAGCCCGAACAGCCAGGCCGCCAGCGCCAGCGCGGCAAGATTCCAAAGGAAGGGCAGCATCCACTGCACATCCGTTCCAGAAAACGGCAGCAGGAGCAGGGGATAGATCACCGAGGATGACGCCCCGACCGCCTCGCCGGGGTTAACTCCGTAATGCCCCCGCGTGATTTCCTCGGCCATCGCCAGATGGATGTAGACGTCATCCAGCGGGTACTCGAACACGCCCGCGAAAATCCGCGCCGCCGTCTGAAGACCCGCAAATGTCAGCAATGCCGAGATCAGGCACAGAGCCACCAGCCACCACGGGGCATCGCCCCTGTCCCGTCCGGGTGCCACCGGTGCCGCGATCACGGGTCCGGCCCCCTCAGGCAAATTCCAGGATCACGTCATCGACCCGAAGGCTGGCACCCGCCGCAACCGCGATGCGCTTGACCACGCCCTTGCGTTCGGCGCGCAGGATGTTCTCCATCTTCATCGCCTCGACCGTCGCCAGCGCCTGTCCCTCCTGCACCTCGTCGCCTTCCGCAACGGCAATCGACACGATCAGCCCCGGCATCGGGCAAAGCAGATAGCGCGACGTGTCCGCCGCCGACTTTTCCGGCATCAGCCGCGCGAGGTCCGCCTGACGCGGGGTGCGCACCAGAACCCGCAGGTCCGCCCCGCGTGTGCGGATGCGCAGGCCGGACGGGATTTTGCCGACCTTCAGGATCAGGGCGGTGCCGTTCACGTCGAGGCGGGCCAAGGGCTGACCGGGGGTCCATTCCGATGTGACGCGCAGGTCCGTCTTGTCAGCGAAAGTGACCGTCGCGCCGTCGCGGTCGGCGGCGATGGTCACGGGGAAATCCTGCCCCTGAAGGCTGACCACCCACTCCGTCCCGACCCGGCGTTCGTGGTTGTCCATCCGCCCCGAAATCCGCGTCCGCCGGATTTCCGCAACCCGGTGCATCGCGCAGACCGCCGCCGCGACACGCCGCAGACCCGCGTCCGGCAGCACCGCCCCCTTGAAGCCATCCGGGAATTCCTCGGCGATGAAGGCGGTCGTGATGTTCCCTTCGACAAAGCGCGGATGGTCCATCACCGCCTGGCAGAACGGCAGGTTGTGCCCGATCCCCTCGACCTCGAATGCATCGAGCGCATCGCGCATGCCTTCGATGGCGTCGGCGCGGGTCGGCCCCCAGGTGCAGAGCTTGGCGATCATCGGGTCGTAGAACATGCTGATCTCGCCCCCCTCGTAGACGCCGGTGTCGTTGCGCACGGCGCGGGTCGGGGTGGCCACCTCGGCGGGCGGGCGGTAGCGCGTCAGGCGTCCGATGGAGGGCAGGAAGTTGCGGTAGGGGTCTTCGGCATAAAGGCGGCATTCGATGGCCCAGCCGTTGATTTTGAGGTCATCTTGCGCGAACGGCAGCTTCTCCCCCGCCGCCACCCGGATCATCTGTTCGACCAGATCGATCCCGGTGATCAGCTCGGTCACCGGGTGTTCGACCTGCAACCGCGTGTTCATCTCCAGGAAATAGAAGTTGCGCTTGTCATCGACGATGAACTCCACGGTCCCCGCACTGGTGTAGCCCACGGCCTTTGCCAGCGCGCAGGCCTGCTCGCCCATCGCCTTGCGGGTCGCGGCGTCCAGAAACGGCGACGGCGCTTCCTCGATCACCTTCTGGTTCCGGCGCTGGATGCTGCATTCGCGTTCGTGCAGATAGACGCAGTTGCCGTGGCTGTCGGCCAGCACCTGAATCTCGATATGGCGCGGCTGGGTCACGAATTTCTCGACGAAGATGCGGTCGTCGCCGAACGATGCCGCCGCCTCATTCTTCGACGACTGGAACCCCTCGCGCGCCTCGGCATCAGAATGCGCGATGCGCATCCCCTTGCCGCCGCCGCCCGCCGACGCCTTGATCATAACCGGATAGCCGATGCCCTTGGCGATCCGCACCGCCTCGTCCGCATCCGCGATGATCCCCATGTGCCCCGGCACGGTCGATACTCCGGCAGCCTGCGCCAGTTTCTTCGAGGTGATCTTGTCGCCCATCGCCTCGATCGCCTTGGAGGGCGGCCCGATGAAGACCACCCCAGCCGCCTCCAGCGCCGCCGCGAAGTCGCGGTTCTCGGAGAGGAACCCATAACCCGGATGCACCGCCTCGGCGCCAGTCGTGCGCACCGCCTCCATGATCCGGTCGATCACGATGTAGGACTGCGCCGCAGGCGACGGGCCGATATGCACCGCCTCGTCCGCCATGCGGACATGCAGCGCGCCCCGGTCGGCATCCGAATATACGGCGACGGTGGCAATGCCCATCCGCCGTGCCGTCCGGATGACACGGCAGGCGATCTCGCCCCGGTTGGCGATCAGAATCTTGCTGAACATCCGTCCCCTCGTGCCCCCGGCCCCGTCGCGCGCGGCTTTGCGCAATCGGACACGATAACACCCCCCGGGCGCAAGGGCCGGGTGTCAGGGTCCGGCCCGGAGTTCCGAAAAACCTGCGGACCCTATTTGCAGAGTTCGATGTTCAGTTCGTCGCAGAAAAATCCCCCCGCCCCGCCGATCACCGCCCCGGTCACCGGATTGACGCCGACGACATCGGCGACCACAGCCCCGCCCGCCGCCCCGGCCAGCCCGCGTTCGGCATCCGTATCCAGACAGGCTGCCAACGACAGAATGGCGGTCAGCGCCGCCAATGACGGTCTCAGAAAGGATCGCTTCGGCATGGGTCCATCCTCCGTATCGGGCATCGCGCCCTTCACTCAGGATGCACCCCCGCGCGGGGCGGGGCGCAAGGGGGCGGTCAGGCCGGTCAGCGCGTCAGGCAGCAAAGCGCCGTCCGCAAACCCGGCGAACGGCGCATGGTCGCTGATGAATGCGGTTTCTGCCGAAGCCGCCGGTCAATCCCGCCGCTCAGCGCGTCAATTGCACAGCGCGACGTTCAGATCGTCACAGACCGCACCGCCGAGGCCGCCGATGGCCGCCCCGGTGATAAGGTTGGTGTCCAGCACGTCGGCCACGACCACACCGGCCGCGGCGCCCGCAAGCGCGCGCTGGCCGTCATTCTGCAAGCATCCCGCCAAGGATGAGACAAGTGCGCCCGCAAGCGCGAGTTTGGTGAACTGCATCGATACTGCCTCCGGCAAGTTTGTTATTGCCTGTGACTCTACCCCAACGTTCCGGCGGCGTCAGAAAATTCGGCGTGATCCCGCCGCCATCGGCAGCGCAGCGCCGATGCGGCATAGAAAAATGGTCTGGCCGGGGTGTGGCCAGACCATTCAGAAGGGGAAGGGTAACGGTACTTATTAAGGCCGCAGACTTGCTGGAGAGTGCCGCCTCAACCCTAGCTTGCGCGATTGCGGCACCGGCGCAAAGCCAAACTTGCGCGCCGTCAGCGGATCGGCGGCTTGCTGCTGCGGCGACGCGGTCCGATGCGCTGAAAGACGCCGAAACGCGCGTCTCAGAGTGCGCCGAACACTTCGGGGAACGACGCACGCGCGCGGCCCGGATCGATCCGCAGCAGCGCCTCATAGCTCGCGGGGTCGAATGGATCGGTCGCAGGCACCACCTCGCGCCCGAACAGCCAGGACAGGCGTCCCGCATCCAGGTTCCCGCGCTCGAACGGCTGGTCGCCGAAGTGTTCCCACAACGCCGCCAGAAACGCCGCATCTGCCCCCCGGTCGACGTTCGACCGGTCGCGGTAGCGTTCGCGCGCCACAATCGGCGTGACCCCGCGCGGATTGCCCCGGCGGATCACGAACTGGAAATCAGACCCCGGCAGACGCCCCGGAAAGCCGCGATGCTTAAGCATGGCGGTTTCTTTGCCATCAGGCTGCGGTCGGGCGCAAGTCCCGCGCCTGCCCAAGGGCGTTCGAGCCAGCAGGTCAGGACGCGACATTCCCCTCCCGCGTGGCGCAGGCGGCAACAAAGGCGACAAAGACGGCTGCCAGCAGCACGTTCAGCATGGTGATCTCCTGCGTCGAAGGCGATCAGCCGTTTGCCGGTGCCGCCTGCCTCATATGATTCTTGCGTGATCGCTGTCCCGCGACCTGCCGGTGATCATAGCAGAAGCCGCCCGCGCGCCCTATCCCGAAGGCCGCAACCAACGCAGTTGTGACCCGGATGCACCATTCGCGCCGGGCGTGAACTCTGCCCCGCAAGATGCTGTGCCGACGTCAGAAAATCTCCAAGATGCAGTCCCCGTCCGCGATCCCGTACGCCTCGAAGAACTGCGTCGCCTCTTCGTCCGGGATGCCGAATTCAACCGGGCGGTCCGACAGGCTGATGACGATCTGCTGCGGCTGCGGACCGAGATTTGGAACGCGCGGCAGCGCAAAGGTACGGCACAGGGCCAGCATGTCCTCCTGCGCCGTCTCGGGCGTGACGGTTCCGCCCGCACGCGCGATGGCGGGCGCGAGAAACCGGAAGCGCAACGTCAGTCCGGACGGCCCCGCCGCGTCGCTGATCGTATCGACCCAGGTGACGGTCTGGCCCGACGGGACGGGGATGGGGTCGTCGATGCCCGTTGCGGATACCGCGATCGGCACGGCAGTCAGCAGCATCCAGAACGGCACGCGAAGGACAGGGCGCATCTTTCCCATCCTACAGCGGAATGTTGTCATGCTTCTTCCACGGGTTCGTCAGCTTCTTCCCCCGCAGGCTCGCAAAGGCCCGCGCCACCCTGCGCCTTGTCGAATGCGGCATGATCACCTCGTCGATGAAGCCGCGTTCCGCCGCGACGAAGGGGTTGGCGAAGCGGTTCTCGTAGTCCTTCACCCGCTGCGCCGATCCTGTCCTTGTCGCCAAGATCGGCGCGATAGAGGATCTCCACCGCCCCCTTGGCCCCCATCACCGCGATCTCCGCCGTCGGCCAGGCATAGTTGAAATCGCCCCGCAGATGCTTGGACGCCATCACGTCATAGGCCCCGCCATAGGCCTTGCGGGTGATCACCGTCACCTTCGGCACCGTCGCCTCGCCATAGGCGAAGAGCAGCTTCGCCCCGTGCTTGATGATCCCGCCCAGTTCCTGGCTGACCCCCGGCAGGAAGCCCGGCACATCGACCAGCGTCAGGATCGGGATCTCGAAGGCGTCGCAGAACCGCACGAACCGCGCCGCCTTGCGGCTGGCGTCGATGTCGAGGCAACCGGCCAGCACCATCGGCTGGTTCGCCACGACGCCGACCGTCGATCCCTCCAGCCGGATGAAGCCGGTCAGGATGTTGCTCGCGAAGTCCGTCTGGATCTCGAAGAAATCACCTTCGTCGGCGACCTTCAGGATCAGCTCCTTCATGTCGTAGGGCTGGTTCGGGTTGTCCGGGATCAGCGTATCGAGGCTTGGCTCGATCCGCGCGGGATCGTCGAAGAAGGGCCGGACCGGCACCCGGTCGCGGTTCGAGCGCGGCAGGAAGTCGATCAGCCGGCGCAGTTCGTACAGCGCCTCGACATCGTTCTCGAACGCCCCGTCCGCCACGCTCGACTTCTTCGTATGCGTCGCCCGCCCCGCCCAGCTCCTCGGCCGTCACCACCTCGTTCGTGACGGTCTTCACCACATCCGGGCCGGTCACGAACATGTAGGACGTGTCGCGCACCATGAAGATGAAGTCGGTCATCGCGGGGGAATAGACCGCGCCGCCCGCGCAGGGGCCCATGATCATGCTGATCTGCGGCACGACGCCCGATGCCAGAACATTGCGCTGGAACACCTCGGCATAGCCCGCCAGCGATGCGACGCCCTCCTGTATCCGCGCGCCGCCCGCTGTCGGCGATGCCGATCACCGGCGCGCCGTTCTGCATCGCCATGTCCATGATCTTGCAGATTTTCTGCGCATGGGTTTCCGACAGCGACCCGCCGAAGACAGTGAAGTCCTGCGCGTAGACATAGACCATGCGCCCGTTGACCGTGCCCCAGCCGGTGACGACGCCGTCGCCTGCGGGGCGGTCCTTTTCCATCCCGAATTCGGTGCAGCGGTGGGCGACGAACATGTCGAATTCCTCGAACGAGCCCTCGTCGAGCAGAAGCTCCACCCGTTCGCGCGCCGTCAGCTTGCCCTTGGCGTGCTGCGCCGCGATGCGCTTTTCGCCGCCGCCCATGCGCGCCGCCTGCCGCCGCACCTCAAGTTCCGCCAGAATGTCCTGCATTATCCCTCCGCGGACCTGTCCGCCCATTGGCCGCCAGATTGCGCAGGAATCCGGTCCGCCCCAAGCGAAATCCGCGCCCCGCCGCTGGTCTTTGATCGCGCAAGGGCCTAGCAGACAGGAATACCCCCTTCCCAAGGTCCGGCCATGCCCGCACTTCCCGTTCCCGTCATCACCATCGGTCTGCTGATCGCCTCGAACGTCTTCATGACCTTCGCGTGGTACGGGCACCTGAAGTTCAAGACCGCACCGCTGGTGACGGTCGTCCTGATCAGCTGGGGCATCGCGTTCTTCGAGTATGTCCTGCAGGTCCCCGCCAACCGCATCGGCCACGGCCATTTCAGCGCGGCCCAGCTGAAGACGATACAGGAGGTCATCACGCTGACCGTCTTTGCCGTGTTCTCGGTCGTCTATCTGGGCGAAGCGCTGCGCTGGACGCATTTCGCGGGCTTCGGATTCATCGCGCTTGGCGCGTGGTTCATCTTCGCGCCCTGGGCGCAGGCATAGGGGGCCGCCATGACCGACACGCGCCCGACCGTCCGCTTCCTCGACCGCCGCACCGCCCCCATGTCGCGACACTGGTCGCCATGACCGGCCTCAGCGCCCTGACGATGAGCGTGTTTCTGCCCTCGCTTCCCCGTATGACCGACTGGTTCCGGACCGACTACGCCTTCATGCAGCTGTCCGTCGCCCTTTACCTGGCGATGAACGCCGTCCTGCAGGTGGTGGTCGGACCGATCTCCGATGCGCTGGGGCGCAGGCCCGTGCTGATCTGGGGCTTCGCGCTGTTCCTGATCGCCACGCTCGGCTGTATCTTCGCGCCGACCGCAGGCGTGTTCCTGGCCTTCCGCATGATGCAGGCCGTCATCGTCGTTGCCATGGCGCTGTCCCGCGCCATTGTGCGCGACATGTACGACCAGTCGCAGTCGGCCTCGGTGCTGGGTTACGTCACCATGGGCACCGCTGTCGTGCCGATGATCGGCCCGGCCATCGGCGGCTGGCTCGACCAGCAGTTCGGCTGGCAGGCGTCGTTCTGGCTGCTGTTTGTCGTGGGCATCGCGACGCTCGCCCTGATCTGGGCCGATGCGGGCGAAACCGCGCAGTCGCGCGGCAAGCCGTTCCGCGATCAGGTCCGCGAATACCCCGAGCTTCTGCGGTCGCCGCGCTTCTGGGGCTATTCGATGGCATCCGCCTGCGCGTCGGGCGCGTTCTTCGCCTATCTCGGCGGCGCGCCATTCGTCGGCAGCACGATCTACGGCCTCGATCCGGGGCGTCTCGGCCTCTATTTCGGCGCGCCCGCCGTCGGTTACTTCCTCGGCAACTTCCTGTCGGGCCGCTATTCCGTGCGGGTCGGCGTCGACCGGATGGTGCTGGCAGGTACAATCCTCATTACCTTCGGCATGGGTCTGTCGCTGGTGGTCTTCGCCCTCGGACTAGGCTCGGCCGAGACGTTCTTCGGTTTCATGGTCTTTGTCGGCCTCGGCAACGGCATGACGATCCCCAACGCGACGGCAGGAATGCTGTCGGTCCGCCCTTCGCTCGCCGGCACCGCATCCGGCCTCGGCGGCGTGCTGATGATCGGCGGGGGTGCCGCGCTGTCGGTGCTGGCGGGGCACCTGCTGTCTGCGGAAAGCGGGGCGATGCCGCTGATCTGGATCATGTTCCTGTCCGGTGTCGCGGCGATCCTGTCGCAGGCGTTCGTCATCGCCCGCACCCGGTCGCTGGCGCGCGCTGCCTGACGCGGGCCGACGCCGGAATGCCGCCTGCGCGCCTTGCGTCCTGACCGCCATGCGCCCACCCTGCCCGCGATGACCGCCACCATCCCGCCCGAGCCCCTGATCCTTGTCGAAGCCGGTCCCGGCGGCGCGCCTGCGGCCTTTACGCGGCCCCGCCGGATCATCCGCGCCGACGAGCCAGGCGACGTGCCCGACGCCCTCGACGCCATCGACCGCGCGCGCGCCGAGGGGCTGTGGCTGGCGGGGATGCTGTCCTACGAACTCGGCTACACGCTGGAGCCCCGCCTTGCGCCGCTCCTGCCCACTAACCGCGACCAGCCGCTGATCCATCTTGGGGTCTTTGACGCGCCCCGTTGCCCCGCCGTCCATGCCCGACGACGCCTCGCGCATCTTCGCCGTCACGCCGTGCTGGGATGCCGCGGCCTACACCCCGGCCTGCGCCCGCATCCTCGACTACATCCGCGCGGGCGACATCTATCAGGCGAACCTGACCTTCCCGATGCATGCGCGCTGGGAAGGGACGCCGCTTGGCCTGCACGCAGCACTTCTCCGCCGCCAGCCGGTGCCGCACGGCGCGGTCGTGCAGCTGCCCGACGCGCCCGCCGATGGTCTCGCGCTCGCCCGAACTGTTCTTTGCGACGGATGCCGCGGGCCGGATCGAGACGCGGCCGATGAAGGGCACCGCCCCGCGCGACGCCTGACCCCGCCCGCGACGCTGCCCTGCGCGACGCGCTTGGCAGCAGCGCGAAGGACCGCGCCGAGAACCTGATGATCGTCGATCTTCTGCGCAACGACATCAGCCGCGTCTGCCGCACCGGGTCGGTCCGCGTGCCCGACCTCTACCGCGTCGAGACCTATGCGACCGTCCACCAGATGGTCAGCCGCATCACCGGCGACCTGATCCCCGGCACCAGCTTTTCCGACATCCTGCGCGCTCTGTTTCCCTGCGGATCGATCACCGGTGCGCCGAAGATCCGCGCGATGCAGATCATCCGCGACCTCGAACCCGCCCCGCGCGGCGTCTATTGCGGGGCCGTGGGCTGGATAGCCCCGGATGGTTCCGCATCCTTCAACGTCGCCATCCGCACGCTGACGCTGTTCCCGGACGGACGCGCGCGCTTCGGCGTCGGCGGCGGGATCGTGCATGACTCGACGCCCGAGGGCGAATATGAGGAAGCGCTATGGAAAGCGCGTTTCACCAGACCGACCTCCGCCTGATCGAGACGCTGCTCTGGGACGGCACGGCCTTTGCGCGGCTGGACCGTCATCTGGCACGGCTGGCGGCGAGTGCGGCGGTGCTGGGCTTCGTGCATGATCCGAGGGGCGTGGCGCGCGCGCTCGGGGCGGTGGACGGGCCGACGCCCCTGCGCGTGCGCCTGACGCTGGGCCGCGCGGGAGACATGCGGATGTCAGCGGCACCCCTGCCCGAAGCGAAGTCAGAATGGCGCATCGCGGTGTCGCCCGTGCGGCTGGCCGCAGACGACCCGCGCCTTCGGCACAAGACGAGCGACCGGGCACTGTATGATGAGACCCGCGCCGCCCTGCCCGACGGCACCGACGAGGTGATCTTCCTGAACGAACGCGGCGAGGTCTGCGAAGGCACCATCACCAATGTCTTCTTCGACCTTGGCGATGGCCTCTGCACCCCGCCGCTCACCTGCGGCTGCCTGCCCGGCGTCCTCCGCGCCGAGATGCTGGCCACGGGGCAGGCGCGTGAGGCGGTTCTGACCGCCGCCGACCTGTCCCGCGCGCGTCTGTGGGTCGGGAATTCTCTGCGCGGGCTGATCGCGGCGACGCTAGGTCCTTAGGCCCGCCTCGATTCCCGCCAGTCGCCGCATGATCTCATCCAGCCGCGCATCGACCTGCTGCAGCCGCAGCGCGTCGAGCTTGTCGTGCAGCGACATGATCTCCAGCTCGGCCTTCAGGTTCACCTCGTAGTCATGCGCCATCGCCTCGCGGTCCTTCGCGGCCTGCCGGTTCTGGCTCATCATGATGACCGGGGCCTGCAAAGCGGCCACCATCGACAGGATCAGGTTCAGGAAGATGAAGGGGAACGGGTCCGGAGCACGCGCCGCCGCCCAGATGTTCATCCCGACCCAGGCCAGCAGCACAGCCAGAAACAGGAAGATGAAGGTCCAGGACCCGCCGAAGGCGGCGACGCGGTCCGCGACGCGCTCGCCCAGCGTTGCACCGCCGCTTGCCGCAACGTTCCGGGAAATCGCGGCGCGCTCGGCAATCCGCCGCAGCACCCGCTGCTCGCGCTCGGGCAGGTCGTCGTAGCCCTTGTTCAGCAGCGTCTCGGCCAGTTCGCGGACTTTCGCATCCATGCGCCATCCTCTCCTGCTTTGCCTCGCCGCCCGGTACCGCCCCGCTGTTCCACCTCAGCGCCGCGCGCGACGCCAGCCCGCCGCGCGCGCCTCGGCTTCGGAACAGAACCAGCGTTCGCCCTTGCCCGCGCTGATCCGCGTCGCATCGTAATCCTCCTGCCCCGGCAGGTGATAGATCTGCCCCGAAGCCGAGATATTGCCCTTGATCGCGCAGCCTTGCGGTGCCGCGACCGCCCTCGCCTGAGCGACAGGGGCGGTCGCGGCACGGAAATCCTCGGGCCGCGTCGCGCGGCCCTGCCAGAGGCCGACGCCCGCGACCGCAGCCTGCTTTTCCTCGGCCAGATAGCGCTGCGAGTATTTCAGATAGGCGAAGGCCGCACCATCGCGCACCAGCCCTTCGGCGATATCCGCGCCATTCACGGCGCAGCTTGCGACCAGACGTCCGTAACGGTCGCGTTCATCCCCCTTGCAGGTCACGCGGCTGCCGCGCACCCGCCGCCCCAGTTCCTTCGCAGCCCAGTCCCCGCAGCCCCATCCCGACCCGTCCGCGCGTTCGCAGATCTGCCCATGCTCCGGCGCGTCGATGCCGAACAGCCGCACCGTGTCACCGGCGATGTCCAGCGTATCGCCATCCACCACCCGCGCCCGCCCGGTCAGTGTCTCGGCCCCCGCAGGCAAGGCCGGGAGCAGGGCAAGGCAAAGGGCGACCACAAACCGCATGGGGCCACTTCACCCGAAGCCCCCCAGAACGCAAAGGAATTGTTAACCTTGATTAACGCTGCGCCGTCTGCCAGCGCGGGCTGACCCAGGCCTCGGCGTTCGACGGGGCCAGCATAGGGCGGTTCAGGATGTGGTCCGCCGCCTTCTCGCCCGTCATGATCGACGGCGCATTCAGGTTGCCGTTCGTGATCGTCGGAAACACCGAACTGTCGGCCACCCGCAATCCGTCCACCCCGATCACCCGCAATTCCGGGTCCACCACGGCCAACGGATCGTCCCGCCGCCCGATCCGCGCCGTGCCGCAGGGGTGATAGGCCGTCTCGACATGCGCGCGCAGCCAGTCGTCGATGTGCGCATCCGTCTGCACCCCCGCGCCCGGCTGGATTTCATGCTTCACGTAAGGTGAAAACGCCGCCTGCCCGAAAATCTCGCGCGTCAGGCGCACGCATGTGCGGAACTCCGCCCAGTCGTCCGGGTGGCTCATATAGTTGAACCGGATCACCGGCGCTGCCGCCGGGTCCGGCGACCGCAGCGTCACCGACCCGCGCGACTTCGACCGCATCGGCCCGACATGCGCCTGGAACCCGTGCCCCTCGGCCACGGCGCGCCCGTCATAACGCACCGCGATCGGCAGGAAGTGGTACTGGATGTCCGGATAGGGCACGCCCGCCGCCGACCGGATGAAGGCCGCGCTTTCGAACTGGTTCGACGCGCCGATGCCGGTGCCCGTGAGCAGCCACTGCGCCCCGACCCAGGCCTTGCCGAACAGGTTCCAGTATTTGTACAGCGTCACCGGCAACGCCGAGGCGAACTGCATGTAGACCTCCAGATGGTCCTGCAGGTTCGCCCCCACGCCCGCCCGGTCCGCCACCACAGGCACGCCATGATCGCGCAGATGTCCCGCAGGCCCGATCCCCGACAGCATCAGCAGCTTCGGCGTGTTGATCGAGGATGCCGCCAGGATCACCTCGACCCTTGCCCCGATCACCTCGACCCGCCCGCCGCGTTCGACCTCGACCCCCGTCGCGCGCCCGTCGCGGATGACGACGCGCCGCGCCAGCGCCCGGATCAGGCGGCAGTTCGCGCGTTTCAGGGCCGGACGCAGATAGGCGTTCGCCGCCGACCAGCGCGCGACCCTTCCAGATCGTCGCCTCCATCGCGCCGAAGCCTTCCTGCTGCGCGCCGTTATAGTCCCCCGTCACCTCGTATCCCGCCTCGCCGCCCGGCCTGCACGAAGGCATCGAACAGCGGGTTCGCGCGCGGCCCCCGCGTCACATGCAGCGGGTCCGTCGGTGCCCCGGAACGCGTTCGCCTCGCCCCCGTGCCAGGTCTCCATCCGACGGAAATAGGGCAGCACATCGGCAAAGCCCCATCCTGCCGCCCCCTCGTCCGCCCATTGGTCAAAGTCCGCCGGATGCCCGCGCACAAAGACCATGCCGTTGATGCTCGACGATCCGCCCAGCACCTTGCCGCGCGGCGTGTGCAGCACGCGGCCCCCCAGATGCGGTTCGGGTTCCGTCTTCAGCCCCCAGTCATACAGTGCCATGTTCAGCGGATAGCTCAGCGCCCCCGGCATCTGGATGAACGGCCCCGCATCCGTCCCGCCATGTTCGATCACAATGACGGACTTGCCCGCTTCGGCCAGCCGGTAGGCCAGCGCGCAGCCCGCAGACCCCGCACCCACGATCACATAGTCCGCCGTCTCGGCGACCGGTGCGCGCGCGTTGCCGATGCTTCCCGTCATGTCAGTAGGGTGCCTCGACCGGCCCGAGGTTCACGTAGACCGACTTCACCTGCGTGTAGTGCTCGACAGCCGCCTTGGAGTTTTCGCGCCCGACCCCCGACATCTTGACGCCGCCGAAGGGCGCCTCGACCGGCGTCAGGTTGTAGGCGTTGATCCAGGTCGACCCCGCCTGCAACGCTGCCGCCATCCGGTGCCCGCGCGCCATGTCGCCGGTGAAGACCCCCGCCGACAGCCCGAACTCCGTCGCGTTCGCCCGCGCGATCACCTCATCTTCGGTGTCGAAATCCAGCACCGCCATGACCGGCCCGAAAATCTCCTCCCGCGCGATGGTCATGCCGTCTGTCACATCCGCAAAAACCGTCGGCTCCACATAGAACCCCGTGTTCATCGCCCCCCGGCCGCCGCCTGTCACCAGCCGCGCGCCCTCGGCCTGTCCTTTGGCAATATATCCCAGCACCTTCTCAAGCTGCGTCGCCGAGGCCAGCGGCCCCATCTGCGTCGCCTCGTCCAAGGGGTCGCCCAGCCGGATCGCACTTGCCCTCGCCGCGACGCGGGTCAGGAACCGGTCCTTGACGCCCCGCTGCACGAACACCCGCGTGCCGTTGGAACAGACCTGCCCGGCCGAATAGAAGTTCGCCATCATCGCGCCGCCGACCGCATCCTCAATCGACGCATCGTCGAAGATGACCAGAGGCGACTTGCCGCCCAGTTCCATCGTCACATGCCGAACGCCGTCCGCCGCCATCGCATAGACCTTGCGTCCCGTGGGCACCGACCCGGTCAGCGACACCTTCGCCACGCGCGGGTCCGTCACAAGCGCCGCACCCACCGCGCCGCGCCCCTGCACCACGTTGTAAAGACCGGCGGGCAGACCTGCCTCGACAAGAATCTCGGCGATCTTCAGCGCGCAGAGCGGCGTCGTCTCGGACGGCTTGAACACCATCGCATTGCCGAAGGCCAAGGCGGGCGCGCCTTTCCAGCAGGCGATCTGGGTCGGATAGTTCCAGGCCCCGATGCCGACGCAGACGCCAAGCGGCTCACGGATCGTATAGACGAAATCACGGCCCAGCGGGATCGTCTCGCCCGTCACGGTCGGGGCCAGCCCCGCGAAGTATTCCAGCGCGTCCGCCGCCGCTTGCCGCATCCGCGACCAGCGTTTCCTGAAGGGGTTTGCCCGTATCCAGCGTCTCCAGCACCGACAACTCGCGGTTCCGCTCCCGGATGATCGCCGCCGCGCGTTGCAGCACCCGCGCGCGTTCGACCGGCTTCCGCGCAGCCCATTCGACCTGCGCGCGCTTCGCCGCAGCCAAGGCGCGTTCGATCACCGCAGGCGTCGCCTCGTGCACCCGCGCGATCACCTCGCCGGTCGCGGGGTAGATCACGTCGATCACCGCCCCGGCGGTATCCTCGACATAGGCGCCGTCCACGAAATGGCTGGCCACGGGCTGCGCACGCATCGTCATTCCCCCCTCGGAAATCGCTTTGATTCCTCAAGCACGTTCAGGTCCATGTGGTTGCGCATGTAGCGTTCCGACGCCTTCTGCAGCGGCTGGTAATCCCACGGATAATAGGCCCCGTTGCGCAGCGCCTCGTACACCACCCAGCGCTGCGCCTGGCTGGCCCGCACCGCCGCGTCAAAACGCTCGAGGTCCCAGAATCCCTCTGCCTCGGACCGCAGTCCCGCCAGAAGTGCTGCATGGGCCGGGCTGTCGGCCAGGTTCACCGCCTCGTCAGGATCGGCTTCGAGATTGAACAGCTGGTCCGGGTCCAGACGGCAGAGGTTCAGCTTCCACCGCCCCTTGCGCAAGGACACCATCGGCGCTTCGGACCCTTCCGCAGCGTATTCCACCCGCACCGGCGATATCCGCATGCCGCCGCGCGCAAGCGGCAGCAGGCTCTCGCCATCCGTCCAGGGTGCCACCTGATCCATCGCCACGCCCGCGAGGTCGCAGAGCGTCGGCGTCACATCGAGCGTCGAGACAGGCGCATCGACCAGCCCCTGGGCGATTCCCGTGCCTGCGATCATCAGCGGCACCCGGGCGGAGCCGTCGCGGAAGCTCATCTTGAACCAGAGGCCGCGCTCGCCCAGCATGTCGCCATGGTCGCTGGCAAAGACGATCACCGCCTCTTGCCGGGTGTCTTTCAGCACCGCAAGAAGCTCGCCGATCTTGTCGTCCACATAGCTGATATTGGCGAAATACCCCCGCCGCGCGCGGGCCACATGATCCGCCGTGATGTCCGATTTCCGCCAGTCGCAGGCATCCATCAGCCGCCGCGAATGCGGCATCCTGTTGCGGAATAGTCAACCGGCGGCACACGCGGTGTCAGATGCGCCGAGCCTTCGTAGAGGTCCCAGTATTTCTTCCGCGCCACGTAGGGGTCGTGCGGATGGGTGAAGCTGACGGTCAGGCACCATGGCCGCGCATCCCCGCCGCGGGACAGGTCATAGAGTTTCTGCCCGGCCAGAAACGCCACCTCGTCATCGTATTCGTACTGGTTGGTGATCTCGGCCACGCCTGCGCCGGTGACCGAGCCGAGGTTGTGATACCACCAGTCGATCCGCTCCCCCGGCTTGCGGTAGTCCGGCGTCCAGCCGAAATCGGCCGGGTAGATGTCGGTCGTCAGGCGTTCCTCGAACCCGTGCAGCTGGTCCGGCCCGACGAAATGCATCTTGCCCGACAGGGCCGTCCGGTAGCCCGCGCGCCGCAGATGGTGCGCGAAGGTCGGGATGCTCGAGGCAAATTCCGCCGCGTTGTCGTAGACGCCGGTGCGCGAGGGCAGCTGCCCCGACATGAACGACGCCCGCGCCGGCGCGCAGAGCGGCGAGGCCGTGTAGGCATTGGCGAAGCGCACCGACCGCGCCGCCAGCGCTTTCAGGTTCGGCGCGTGCAGCCAGTCCGCCGGACCGTCCGGAAACAGCGTTCCGTTCAACTGGTCCACCATCAGGATCAGGATGTTCGGGCGCGTGCCGTCCGCCGCCGTCATGCCGCCAGCTCCCGCTCCAGATAGGCCGTCACCAGCGCGGCCGCCAGCGGCCCCGACGGCACATCCGACCCCAGCGCCTCGCGGATATAGACGCCGTCGATCATCGCGGCGACGCCGTCGGCCACCGATCCCGCCCGCGCGCCCACCAGCGGGCGCAGCGCGTGGCGCAGGTTCGATCCCAGGCGGCGCTGATAGATCAGCAGCAGACGCCGCGCATCCGGCAGGCTCTGCGCCAGCACGTAGAAGTTCAGCCAGGCCGCCACCGAATCGCGCCGGAAGCTCGTCGTCGTGAAACTCGCCCTTATGATCCCCGCCAGCCGCGCGCGCGGCCCGTCCGCCACCGCCAGCGCGCCCCGCACCTCGGCTGAATACAGCGTCATCACATGCCGCATCGCCGCCAGGAAAATCTGTTCCTTGGACCCGAAATAATGATGCGCAAGCGCGCTCGACATCCCCGCCCGACGCGCGATCTGCGCCACCGTCACGTCCAGCGACCCCGCCCGCCCGATCTCGGCGATCGTCGCGCGCACAAGCGCGTCCTTGCGGATCGGTTCCATTCCAAGTTTCGGCATGCTGCGGGACCCGGCCCGATGTTCTGACTATCTGGTGAATGTGATCTGGCTACATCTGTGTTTATTGACTCGTCAATCAATAAAAAGGCATGTTGCATCCGTCTCGGACTTCACGAGGGGCCAAGCATAGACTAGGCTTCATCCCAGACGGGGGAAACGGCGAAGCAATCCGCCGGATATGACAACAGATCAGGGAGACGACAAATGACCATCCGTGCCGCCCTTCTCGGGGCAACCTTTCTTGCCTTCGCGGGCCAGGCATTCGCCGCCGACTGCGATGAAATCAGCTTCTCGGATGTCGGCTGGACCGACATCACCGTCACCACATCGGCCACCAAGCATGTGCTCGAGGCGCTGGGCTACAGCGTCGAACTGCAGGTGCTGGCCGTGCCGGTGACGTTCGCCGCGCTGGAATCGGACGATGTGGACGTGTTCCTCGGCAACTGGATGCCCGCGCAGGCCGCCGCGATCCAGCCCTATCTGGACAGCGGCGAGATCGAGATTGCCGCCGAAAACCTGGCCGGTACGCAATACACGCTGGCCGTGCCGACCTATGCCTATGACGCGGGCCTGAAAACCTATGCCGACATCAACACCTTCCGCGAGCAGCTCGACGGGAAGATCTACGGGATCGAGCCGGGCAACGAGGGCAATGGCTATCTGGTCAGCCTGACCGAAAACAATACGCATGGGCTGGAAGGTTTCGAAGTCGTCGAAAGCTCGGAACAGGGCATGCTGGCGCAGGTGCGCCGCGCCTATGACGATAAGCAGCCTGTGGTGTTTCTGGGCTGGGCGCCGCATCCGATGAACTCCAACTTCGACATCAGCTACCTGACCGGCGGCGAGGATTTCTTCGGCGGCGCAGGTGTCGTCAACACCGTCACCCGCAAAGGCTATGCCGCCGAATGCCCGAACGTGGGCAAGCTCCTGACCAACCTCAAGTTCGATCTGCCGATGGAAAACATGATCATGGGCCAGATTCTGGACGGCGGCATGGATGCCGATGATGCGACGATGGAGTGGATCAAGGCCAACAAGGACACCGTGCTGGCCTGGGTCGATGGCGTGACCACGCTGGACGGCGGCGATGGGGCTGCGGCCGTGTCGGCGGCGTTCGGATACTGATCCTTGCGCTTGCGGCCCCCGGGTGATCCGGGGGCCGCAAACGCATCTTGGGCCGCAGCGGCCCTTCCCCCCTCGCGGTCGAGCGTTTCTGCCCGGCCATCCCTCACCCGCAACACCCCGAGGCGCCAATGGACTGGCTGACTGAAGCAAAAATCCCGATCGGCGACTGGGCCGAGGCCGGTTTTGAGTGGCTCAAGGAAAATTTCAGCTGGTTCTTCGACGCGATGTCGTCGTTCATGGACGCCCTGATCGACGGCATCCAGTGGGCGCTGCTCACCCCGCATCCCATTGTGATCATTGCGATTTTTGTCGCAATCACGTGGTTCCTGCAACGCAACTGGAAGATCTGCCTGCTGGTCTTCGTGGGCTTTCTGTTCATCCTGAACCAGGACTACTGGGAAGAAACGATGCGCAGCCTGACGCTGGTGCTGTCGTCCTGCCTCGTCTGCATGGGCGTCGGTGTGCCCTATCGGCATCGCCTGCGCGCACCGGCCGCGCCTGTACCGCGCCATCGTTCCGCTTCTCGACCTGATGCAGACCCTGCCCACCTTCGTCTATCTGATCCCGGCCATCGTGTTCTTCGGCACCGGGGTGGTGCCCGGACTGATCGCCACCGTGATCTTTGTGCTGCCCGCCCCGATCCGGCTGACCTATCTCGGCGTATCGTCCACCCCCAAGGCCCTGCTTGAAGCCGCACAGGCGTTCGGGG
This sequence comes from uncultured Alphaproteobacteria bacterium, assembly GCA_963738635.1. GTDB lineage: Bacteria > Pseudomonadota > Alphaproteobacteria > Rhodobacterales > Rhodobacteraceae > JAOADN01. The sequence goes on from CAVTXE010000001.1 coordinate 201,695, forward strand.
CGACCAAACGGCAGGTGCTTTGGAAAGTCGAACTGCCCAGCGCGCTGCCGCAGATCATGGCGGGGCTGAACCAGACGATCATGCTGTCCTTGTCGATGGTGGTGATTGCGGCCCTTGTGGGCGCAAATGGTCTGGGTGTGCCGGTGATGCGGGCATTGGGGCAGGTCAACACGGCCCTCGGGTTTGAAAGCGGCTTCATCATCGTCGTCGTGGCGATCATGCTGGACCGGATGCTGCGGGTGACACGGACATGAGCGCGGTTATTTTCGACAAGGTGAACATCGTCTTCGGCGAACGTCCGCAGACGGCCCTGCCGCTGATGGACAAGGGGCAGGACCGGGCCGCGGTCCAGAAGGCCACCGGCCAGATCCTGGGCGTGCACGACTGTTCGCTGACGGTCGAGGATGGCGAGATTCTGGTGCTGATGGGCCTGTCCGGGTCGGGCAAGTCCACCCTGCTGCGCGCCGTCAACGGCCTGAACCCGGTCTGCCGGGGCGATGTGCAGATCAACACCGGGTCAGGCATGACCTCGGTCACCAAGGCCGACGAGGCCACCCTGCGCGGCATCCGGCAAAAGACCGTGGCGATGGTGTTCCAGCAGTTCGGCCTGCTGCCCTGGCGGTCGGTGCGCGACAATGTCGGGCTGGGGCTGGAACTGCGCGGGCAGGACGAGGCGACGCGGCGCGGCAAGGTGGACGAGCAGCTGAAGCTGGTCAACCTGTCCGAACGGGCCGATGCCCTGGTCGGCGAGTTGTCCGGCGGCATGCAGCAGCGCGTCGGCCTGGCCCGCGCCTTCGTCACCGACGCGCCGATCCTTCTGATGGACGAACCTTTCTCGGCGCTCGACCCGCTGATCCGCGCGCGGCTTCAGGACGAACTTCTGGAGCTGCAGGAGAAGCTGCACCGCACCATCATCTTCGTCAGCCACGACCTCGACGAAGCGTTCAAGATCGGCGACCGGATCGCCCTGATGGAAGGCGGGCGCATCGTCCAGTGCGGCACCGCGCGCGAGATTTTCTCGAACCCCGTCTCGGACTACGTGGCGGACTTCGTCAACCACATGAACCCGCTCGGTGTGCTGACCGCGCATGACGCGATGGTCCCCTATCCCGGCCCCATCGACTGCACCGGCGAGACGGGACCCGAGGTTCCGATCCGCGACGTGATGAGCATGCTGCGCGGCGATGTCCGCGCCGTGCGGGTGATGGCCGACGGCAAGGCCATCGGTCAGGTCACGCGCGAAGCGGTTCTGGCGCGGCTCTTGAACCCAAGGGGGGCCGTGGTGAAGGCCTGACCCCAGCCATCGGGCCGGGGTCAGGCGTGCCATATCTCGGTCAGGTTGGTCCCGCCTGATCCTGCCGTTGGATGGTGCCGGAAATCATCGTCACCAGCTTGTCGAGAAGCGCGAAAAATACTTCGATCCCGAACCCGACAAGGAAGGCCAGCGTCAGCGCAGCGATCGATACATCAGTGATCCCGATCCCCTGAATCAGCGCACTCGGGGCCCAGACCCAGGCCACCGAAACGCCCGCAAACATCCCCATGCAGACGCGCAGCACGACCTTCATCACACTCGGCTCGGGCAAGAGCGGATCGAGGAAGTTGCGCATGAAGAACATCATCGCGCCCAGCGCTCCGTAAAGCCCCGGCAGCATCCAGAGACCAAGCACGTCGATCCACTGCGTCAGGAACAGCGTCATCGCGGCAGCATTCGTTCTTGCGTCGTCCTGCGGCATGTCGATGTCGAGGATGCAAAAAACTTCGCGGCGCAGGGCGTCTCTGTGACCGACACGTGATCCCAGCGCCTCGAGGTCTCGGACCGCAGGTCGCGGATCAACGTCTTGCGCACAATTGACCGGGGGCTTCATGCCGTCCGCCGCGGGCGGTTCCGTACCGGTTCCAAGGGGCGCATTGGCCGCATTTGCCGGCGTGACCGTCGCGGAAAACAGGCCGCGCGCACGATTTACGAACCGGTTCCACTGCGGACGGAACACCACCGACGATACCTCAAGCTCATTGTAGGCGGCATGGTTCAGCTGTTTGCGTCCGTGTATTGCACGCAATTCATCCACTTTGTCCGACACGGTGATATCGGGAAGACGCTGGGCGACGGCATCACCTCCGTCATCGCCGGTATAGAACAGAAGCTCGTTCACAAGCCGGTCCTGCGGCAGTGCCTCGGTCGCGGCCAGCTCAGACAGCAGCGCCGTCGCCTTCTTTTGCCAGATCGTGTAGTAGCCGCAGACGAACATCAGCAGGATCGCCGCTAGCATGAAGGCAATCTTTCCCGCCTTCCTCATGTTCGTGATCCGCGGCGGCGTCTCAAAGGGATCCCAGTTTCGCAGATCGGCCAGCGTCACCGGACGTATGGCCGCAATCGCCAGGTTCAGCGCTGCTTGCAGATCGACGATAGCGGCATTGGACCAGCTGACGCCGGACGCCTTCACCTTTTGAAGCGCCTCGAAAAGGGTGCCATCAGTGAAACGCCCCGTCCGCACGCCATAACGCGCGACCCGGAATGCGTCATTCACCAGATCGTTCAGGTCTTCGTCGTTTTCCATGGCCGGACATCCCTAACCCAGGGTTCCGGTGGCCCAGCCCGACGGCGTCGGGCAAGAGCAACTCTGACCCGGCGTACCGGTCGGTGCGGCCCAGCACCAGTTGCCAAGGATCACGCAAATGGTCCCGGGCGTATGCGGCGGAAGGTTCTGCGCAAGTGCGCTGATCGGCATCAGGGCCAGAATGGCTATGAATACAGAAAATCTAGTCATCGAAACATCCTCCGGAAAATGAGATCGGATTGAATAAATAGGAATCTGCAAAAAAAACTTTTCCGCAACTTAAGAGAGAATAGCACGAATCGTGCTCGCCGTAAACCGTCACCCCACAACCAGCCCCGCCGCGATGCTCCACATCGTGACACCGATCAGAGTGTCCAGCACCCGCCACGCGCCCGGTCTTGCAAACACCGGCGCAAGCAGCCTTGCACCGTAGCCGAGCGTGAAGAAGAACACGAACGATCCCGCAGCAGCAGCGGCCCCGAAAGGCGTCGCCTGCCCCGGATACTGCGCCGAGACCGACCCCAGGAACACCACCGTATCCAGATAGACATGCGGGTTCAGCCAGGTCAGCGCAGCCACCGTCAGCAGCGCGGCCTTCAGGCTCACCGCCCCGCCGCCCGCCGCCGCCAGCGTCCCCCCGCCGCGCCAGGCCGACAGGAACGACCGCGCGCCGTACCAGACCAGAAACGCCACCCCGCCCCACAGAAGCAGCGGCCCGATCCAGGGGGCCGCCCCAGTGGCCGCCGCAAAGCCCGACACGCCCGCCACGATCAGCGTCGCGTCGGATATCGCACAGAACAGGCAGACGGCAAACACATGCTCGCGCCGTATTCCCTGCCGCAGCACGAAGGCATTCTGCGCCCCGATGGCCAGGATCAGTCCCAGCGACAGGCGGAACCCGGCAAAGGCCGCTTCAAGCACCGGTTGATCCGCTCAAGGCAAGCAGCGCCGCGACCGCTGCATCCCGGTCGTCCCAGCCGACGAAGATGTGGTCGTGATGGAACCCGGCCACCACATTCGCGCTGATGCCGCGATCCGCCAGCGCGCGCGCCAAGGCCGCCGTCAGACCCACCGCCTCCAGCGCCGAATGCACGGTCAGGCTGATCCGCGCGAAGGGCGGGCCCGGGTCGATCCCCGCCGCGCGCAGCACCGACGCCCGCGCGATCAGCGTCAATCCTTCGTCCTCCGCCACCGTCGCAAAGATGCCCGCAGGCGGCGTTTTCCCGATTGGCAGGCAGGCATAGGCGTAGGGATCTTCATGCAGCACCGGCTGCATGCTGCCGATCAGCACCTGAAGGTCGCGTTCGCCAGTCATCTCGCTCTGCCCCCCTGCCCGATCCATGCGCGGGCTTGACCTAACTCATGCCGGATGATTAGTCCTGTTAATTCCTCTGTGCCTAGATAAGCATCACTTATGCTCGACCCCGACCAACTCGCCGCCCTCGCCGCCATCCTGCGCACCGGCAGCTTTGACCGCGCCGCCGCCGCGCTGAATGTCACGCCGCCCGCCATCTCGCAGCGCATCCGCGCCCTCGAGGACCGCATCGGCACCGCCCTGATCGTGCGCGGCCAGCCCTGCACCGCGACCCCGGCAGGCGCACGCCTCGCCCGGCATGCCGAGGACGCGGCGCTGCTCGAGGCGTCCGCCCTTGCCGATCTGGGGTCCAAACTGACAACGGCGACAGTCCGCATCACCGTCAATGCCGACAGTCTTGCCACCTGGGTCCTGCCCGCGCTGGCCGCCGTCCCTGACCTGCTCTTCGATATGGTGATCGACGACCAGGACCATTCCGCAGGCCTGCTGAAACGCGGCGAGGTGCAGGCCGCCGTGACGTCGCATCCCGGCCCGCTGCAGGGCTGCGACACATATCCGCTCGGCGCGCTCCGCTATGTCGCCACCGCTTCGCCTGCGTTCGCCGCACGCTGGTTCCCCGACGGCGTAACCCGCGACGCCCTCGCCCGCGCGCCCGCGCTGCGCTTCAACGACAAGGACCGCCTGCAGGACGACTGGGCAGCGGGCGTTGCAGGGGAACGCATTGCCTTGCCCACCCACCGCATCGCCTCCAGCACCGCCTTTGTCGATGCGGCATACCTGGGCATCGGCTGGGGCATGAACCCCGAACCGCTTGTGCGCGCACATCTGAAAGCCGGACGTCTGGTTGCGCTTATCCCCGATGCACCGCTTGATGTGCCGCTTCACTGGCAGGTCGCCCGGCTGACCGCCAAGGCGCTGAAACCGCTGACCACCGCTATCCGGCGCGCTGCGGAGGCCGTGCTTATCGCCTGAGCGCGGTCTCGTCCCAGCCCAGCGCCGCCAGATCGCCGCCCCGGAACCGCGCGTCGTCGGCCATGAAGAACTCGTCCAGCTGCGGCGGTTTCACCGACGTCCCCGACAGCATCGCGTGGGCCTGCCCGCGATGGTGCTGGTCGTGCAGGAAGACATGCATCAGCGTATCGGCCAGCGTCTCGGTCTGCACCCGCCCGGTCCGGTGGATATGCACCGCGCGGTCCAGATCGACGGCGGCCAGTCCATCGCAGAACGTGACGACCGTCCGGTCCATCGCGCCCTGCGCCGGGGCCAGATCGTCCACCGTCGCGCAGGGCAGCGGGTCGGCCCAGGCGGCGGGTCCCAGCATGCCGCCCTGCACCGCATCGACATAGAACCGGTCGATGATCAGGATGTGGTTCAGCGTCGCTTTCAGCGAGGGGAAGAAGGACACGCGCGCCGCTTCCCACTCGCCAGGCTGCAGCGCCGCGCAAGCGGCATGCAGGCGGCGGTTGGCAAGCAGCGCGTTCCGGGCGAGGCGGCGGAAGGGGTAGCAGGGATCGGACATGCCGCAGACAAGCACGGGCGCGCGCGGGGGTCAAACCGTCTCGCCCGCAGTCCGGCCCGCAATTCGCCGCAAATCCCGCCTACAATTCGGCCCGTGACCGCAACCCGACCGCCCGCCCCGCTCACCAACCGCTCGGCCCTTGCCGGCTGGGTCTTCATGGCCATCTGGATCGGCATGCTGGTGGTCTTCACCCGGCTCTTCGTCCGCGAGGGCGGCTTTCACCAGTTCAGCCGCGACATCGAGATCGCGATCATGGTCCTGTTCTGGCTGGGCGGTGTGGCGGGCGCTGTGCATGTCTTCGCGCAGCCGCTCGTCCGCGTCGCCCGCGACGGCGATACTCTGATCGTCACCGAACGCTGGCCGCTGTCATCGCGCCGCCACCGCCTGTCCGCAGGCACCGCCCCGCAGGCAAGGGTTGCGGCGGAACGCGACAGCGACGGTGACACCTATTATGCCTGCCGCCTGACCTTGCCCGGCGGACAGATGGTCGATGTCTTCCGAAGTCCGGTTCAGGCCGAGGCCGAGGCGGCCCTTGCCCGGCTGGCCAGACTGGCTGCCTGACAGCCTCGCCTCACGCCAGCGCCGCCGCCACCTCGTCGGTCATGTCGAAGTTGTGCGTCACCGTCTGGACGTCATCATCCTCGTCCAGCGTGTCGATCAGCTTCATCAGCTTTTCCGCCGTCTCGAGGTCAAGCATGGTGCGCGCCTGCGGGTTCCAGATCAGCTTGGCCGTTTCGCTCTCGCCCAGTGAGGCCTCCAGCGCCGCCACCACATCACCGAAGGAATCCTGCGCGCAGGTGATCCAATGACCCTCTTCGTCGGACTCGACGTCATCCGCCCCGGCGTCCAGCGCCGCCATCATCACTGTGTCCGCATCGCCCGCCGAGGGCAGATAGTGAATCTCGCCCACCCGGTCGAACAGGAACGCGACCGACCCGGTCTGGCCCAGCTCGCCGCCCGACTTGCTGAAATAGCTCCGCACGTTCGACGCCGTGCGGTTGCGGTTGTCGGTCAGCGCCTCGACGATGATCGCGATGCCGTTCGGGCCGTAACCCTCATAGCGGATTTCCTCGTAGGTATCCGCGTCGCCGGCCTGCGATTTCTTGATCGCGCGGTCGATCACGTCCTTGGGCATCGAATTCGACCGGGCTTCCTTGACCGCCAGCCGCAGGCGCGGGTTCATGTCCACGTCCGGCATCCCCATCTTGGCGGCGACGGTGATTTCCTTCGCCAGCTTCGAGAACATCTTGGACCGCAGCTTGTCCTGCTTGCCCTTGCGATGCTGGATATTCGCCCATTTGGAATGGCCGGCCATAGTGTGTCCCCGACGGCTGTCTTCGATCAGCCGCCGCTATAGCCCGGCCATCGGCAGGCCTGCAACCCCGTGCTGGGCTCAGTCGTCGTCGCGCGACACTGGCGTGCGGAAGGCAGTGACCACGCCGTCCCCCGAGGTGATCGTCACGTCGGCATAGGGTGCCACCGCAGTGCCGAGGATCGGCTCCAGCGGGTTGCGGGCCGTGATCGTCACCGCATACGCGGCCCCGCCGCAGCCCGCGAACGTCCCCGCGCCGCCGGTCGCATCCAGCGTGGCCGTGCAGGTCTCGCCATTGGTGAACTGCACCGCCAGCACCGACCCGCCGATGCTGACCGCATCCGGGCGCGGCGCAGACGCCAGCATCGCGCAGCCAGCAAACGGAACGATGATCGCCAGCGCATACAGTCTCATCGCAACCCCCTTCACAGCGGCCAGAAGAACGGGATCAGCAGACAGGCCACGATGGCCGTGATGATGTCCAGCGGCACGCCGATTTTCACATAGTCCGAAAACCGGTATCCGCCCGGACCGTAGACCATCATATGCGTCTGATAGCCGATCGGCGTCGCAAAGGCGACCGAGGCCGAGAACATCACCGCCACCGCGAAGGCGCGCGGGTCAAGCCCAGCTGCCGCGCCAGTTCGATGGCGATGGGCGTGAAGATCACCGCGACCGCGTTGTTCGACAGGAATTCGGTCATCACCAGGCCCAGAAAATAGACCGCCGCGATCACCGCCCAGCCCGGCAGGCCCGCCAGCGCGGGTTCGACGGTATCCACGATCAGCTCGACCGCGCCCGACTGGTCCAGCGCCTCGCCGACCGCCAGCATCCCGAAGATCAGCGCCAGCAGCCGCCCCTCGACGAACTCGAACGCCTCGTCCGCGTCGATGCAGCGAAGCGCGAGGATGATGATGACGCCGAGGAACGACAGAACCAGGATCGGGGCCACGTCCAGCGCCGACAGGATCACGACGCCCGCCAGCACGCCGAAGGCCACCGGGGCCTGCTTGCGGCGGTAGGGGCGCACCTTCGGGGTGCGTGATGTCGACCATGTCCTGGTCTTCCGCCAGCCGCGCGATATCCTCGGCCGATCCTTCCAGCAGCAGCGTGTCGCCCACCGCCACGACCAGATCGTCCAGCCTGCGCCCGATGTTCTGGTTCCGCCGGTGCGCCGCCAGCACATAGACGCCATAACGCCGCCGCAGGCGCAATTCGCCCAGGGACCGCCCGACCATCCGGCAGCCCGGCGTGATCAGCACCTCGACCGTCTCGGTCTGCACCGACGACAGCTTGTCGACCAGCCGCAGGTCCTTGTTGGCCTGCAGCCCCAGCAGTTCCGCCACCTCGGTCCGCAGCACCACGCGGTCGCCTGCCTCGATCACCACCGGCGCCAGATCGCGGCGCAGCGACGCATCGCCGCGCAGCACGTCGATCAGCCGCACACCATCGCGCTTGAACAGCTCGATCTCCAGCGCCGGGCGTCCGATCAGGTTCGACCCCTCGGGAATCGCCACCTCGGTGAAGAACTTCATCTTGCGCCGGTCCGACAGCAGCGACCCGAGCGACGTTCGGTCGGGCAGCAGGTGGGGCCCCGCCAGCCACACGAACAGCGCCCCCGCCAGTGTGATCGCGATCCCGACGGGTGCGATCTCGAAGATCGAGAAATGCTCCAGCCCCTCCTTCACCGCCACGCCGTCGACAAGGATGTTGGTCGACGTCCCGATCAGCGTGATCATCCCGCCCATCACCGTGAAGATCGACAACGGCAGCAGCAGCTTCGACGCCGCGATGCCCAGCTTCTTCGACAGCTGGATCACCACCGGGATCATCACCGCCACGACCGGGGTATTGTTCATGAAAGCCGAGGCCGTCACGACCGACCCGAACAGCCCCGCGATGGTTCCCCTGGGGTTCCGTTCCGCCCCGCGCTCGAACACCCGCGTCAGGTGCTCCAGCGCCCCCGTCCGCACCAGCCCGCCCATGATCAGGAACATGAAGGCGATGGTCCAGGGCGCGGAATTCGACAGCACCCTGGTCGCCACGTCCACCGGCAGGAACCCCGCCGCAATGAACAGGGCCGCCGTCCCCATCGCCACGACCTCGGCCGGGTAGGTCTCGCGCAGGAACAGAATGAACATCCCCAGAACGATCGCGATGGCCAGCAAGGCCTCGGTCGTCGGCGAGACGAATTGAGTCAGGTCGAACATATGCCCCGGCCTTTTCGCATCCGCAGCACCTTTATCATTGCTGCGCCGCAAAACAAGTTTGCCTGTCATCCAGGCGGGTTTCGCAGAAGAAACAGTGCGCGGCTGCACAAGGAATATTCCCGCGAACATCACGGCCAGCGCCAGCCAGACGGGCGGCGGAAAACGTTCGCCGAGCAGGCGTCATCGCCCATAGAACGCCGGCCCCGGTCACGAGGTATCCGGTCTGCGCCGCAAAGACGGACCCCGCGCGCCCGACCAGCCAGACATAACCCGCATACATCAGCGCGTGGATGCCCGAGGACAGGATCAGCGCGTATTCCGGCGCGCCGTAGCTGCGCAACGGGCTGATGAACTGGCCGGTCGCCAGCGCCAGCGGCAGGCAGACGACGGTCGCGACAGCCGAGGCCGCGAACATCATCGCCACCGGGTCGAGCCCGCCGGTGCCCCATTTTGCGACGACATTCCCCTCGAACGCGTAGCAGAGCGGGCTGACCAGCGCGATCATCAGCCAGAACCGGGCCGAAGCGTCGGGCAGCGCCGAGCCGGGGGCCGCGATCAGCGCGACGCCGACGAAGCCGCAGAGCAGGCCCGCCAGACGCAGGGCGCTGAACCGGTCCACGCCCAGGGCCATCGCAATGGGAAAGGACAGAAGCGGCACGGCCGAGATGATGATCGACATGATCCCGGCAGGCAGATGCACATAGGCGGCATAGGACAGGGTGCTGGGCACGATGGTGCCAAGGAAGGCGACGGCAACGACCAGGACAGCGCCACGCCCGGTCACCACCGGCTTCGCGCGCCGGACCAGCACGATCACGCCCAGAAGCACGGTGCCGATGGCCGCTTGCCAGAAAATCAGCCCCAGCGCCCCGTGCCCGGTCGAAACGGCGATTTTCGACAGCGTCTGGGTCAGGCCCCAGCCGGTGCCAAGGAAGACCAGAAAGCCGAACAGCCCGGCATGGTCCCTCATGGTGCTGCCTGCGAAAGCCTGCCGCCGGCGCGCACCGACGCCACCCGCAATGCCCGCCCGGTCTTGTCATCCGTCTCGACAAACGTCCCGCAGAGCGTCGCTTCGCCCGCCGCCGGGGTGAAGCGGTCCTTCGCCATGCCGGTCACGAAGCGCCGCATCGGCTCCAGCTTTTCCATGCCGATCACGCTGTCATAGTCCCCGCACATGCCCGCGTCCGACTGATAGGCCGTGCCGCCCGGCAGGATCTGCGCATCCGCCGTCGGCACATGCGTATGTGTGCCCACGACAAGGCTGACGCGGCCGTCGCACCAGTGGCCCATCCCCATCTTCTCGGACGTCGCCTCGGCATGCATGTCCACCACCGCCGCCTGCACCGCGCCCCCCGGCGGATGCGACCTGCAGCACCGCATCGATGGCGCTGAACGGATCGTCGAAGGGGCGCTTCATGAAGACCTGCCCCAGCACCTGTGCGACAAGAACCTTGCGTCCGCCCGGCGCGTCGAAGACGCGCGCGCCCTGCCCCGGTGCGGTCCGCGCATAATTCAGCGGCCGCAGGATGCGCGGCTCGGTCTCGATGAACGATGCCATGTCCTTCTGGTCAAAGGCATGGTCGCCCAAGGTCACGCAATCCGCCCCGGCGGCCAGCAGTTCGCGCGCGTGATCCGGCGACAACCCCGCACCGCTGGTCGCGTTCTCGCCGTTGACCACGACGAAATCCACCGACAGATCGCGGCGCAGTCCCGGCAGGCGGGCCGTGACCGCCGCCCGGCCCGACCGGCCCATCACATCGCCCAGAAACAGAATGCGCATGCTTCTGCCTAAGCGGGCACTGACCCGAAGGCAAGTCGCCCTCGGCTCAACCAAAGGATGTATTTTGGGCCGAAACAGGCCGATTTCGTTAAGATTTATTGACCTTTTCGCAGCGACCCGCGTAGACGGACTGAACAGGGTCACGTCGCGGGGGCGATCATGATGTTCAACGGGGTTCGTTCGGCCATAGCCTTGGCAGGGATTGCACTGGTTGTGGCGGCAGGGTCCGCCTTCGGAACGACACTGACATTCGATGACGTGCCGAACGAAGGCGACGCGCTCTACGACGAGAACTATGTCAGCTTCTACGAGGAACAGGGCGTCCGGGTGTCGTCAGGGTCGGGGGCCGTCGCCTATGACCGCAGCGCCGGATCCGTCCTTGTCGCCGACTCCGGCACCGGCTTTTCCAGCGATCTGACCTTCACCACCGGTGGCACCTTCAGTGTGCAGAGCCTGAACATCCGTTCGCTCGGCTACACATTCTCGGGCTTTGTGCGCACGCTCAAGGACAACATCGTCGTCAGCGGCTACTCCAACGGGTCGCTGGTCGCCTCGGCCACGTTCCGCCTCGCGCGGGGCTTCAACGACCTGCAGAAGCTCGTCCTCGGCGACGGCTTCGCCGGCCTCGACAGCTTTGTGATCACCCTGATCAACCCCTACGAGTTCCCGCAATGCGATCTGCCCTGCGGCCAGTTCGAACTCGATGCCCTCGACCTGACGATGGATCCCGCCCCGGTGCCGCTGCCCGCGACCGCCCCCCTGCTTGCCGCAGGCGGTCTGGCGCTGTTCGGACTTGCGCGCCGCCGCCGGGCCTGAGCAGCCACATCAGACCGGAGCGATCACACCCGTCTCCGTGACGATCAGGTCCAGCCGCTGGTCGGTGTCGTCGCGCGGCACTTCCGAAACTTCCTGCGCCGCAAAGGCAAAGCCGATGGCCAGCACAGGCCCCCGCGCCCGCAGCCCTTGCAGCGTTCGGTCGTAGAATCCGCCGCCATAGCCCAGGCGATAGCCCCGCCGGTCGAACGCCAGCAACGGCACGATAAGGACATCGGGCTGCATCCAGTCGCCCGTCTCGGGCACCAGCGCCCCGAACTCACCCGGGACCATCGCCGCAGCCGGGGTCCAGCAGCGAAACCGCAGGGGCTGTCCCTTGCCCACGATCACCGGCACGCCCACCGGCCCCGCATGCCCGCCCATCGCCAGCAGCGGGTCGATTTCCGTCCGCATCGGCATGTAGCCGGACAGGGGTTTGGCGCTGTGCTCGCTCAGCACGCTTGCCAGATACTTCGCATCCGCCGGACCGCGCGCCGCAAAGGCCGCCTTCCGCCGCGCATAGGCTTCCGCCCGCGCTGCGGCCTTGGTGTCCGCCATCGTCAAATCAGCACCACCGTCGCCAGCCCCAGGAAGACGAAGAACCCGACCACATCCGTCATCGTCGTGACAAACGTGCCCGAGGCCAGCGCCGGGTCGAAGTCCATCCGGTCCAGCGCCAGCGGCACGAGGATGCCGCCCAGCGCCGCGACGATCTGGTTGATGACCATCGCGGCACCCACAACGCCGCCCAGCAGCCACGAGCCAAAGAACGCGTAACCGACCACCCCCATGATCGCGGCGAAGACCAGCCCGTTGACCAGCCCGACCACCGCCTCGCGCCGCACGACGCGCGGCGCGTTCGACGCGGTCAGGTCCTTGGTCGCCAGCGCCCGCACCGCTACCGCCAGTGACTGCGTCCCCGCATTGCCGCCCATCGACGCCACGATCGGCATCAACGCCGCCAGCGCCACGAAGCTTTCGATCGTGCCCGCGAACCGGCTGATGACAAAGGCCGCAAAATTCGCGGTCAGCAGGTTCACCAGCAGCCAGGGCGTCCGCTGCCGCACGGTTTCCCACACCCCGTCGGCGATGGAGCTTTCCTCGCCCACGCCCGCCATCAGCAGCACGTCTTCCTCGTGCTCCTCGTCCAGCACCGCCATCGCGTCGTCGATGGTGATGACGCCGACCAGCCGGTCATGCTCATCGACGACCGGGGCCGAGATCAGGTGATACTGGTTGAATGCATAGGCCACGTCGGCCTCTTCCTCCAGCACACCGACCGTGCGGAAGCTGTCCTCCAGAATATCCCGCAGCCGCACCGGGCGCTTCGACGACAGCAGCTTGCCCAGCGTCACATATCCTGTCGGGCGGTGCTTCGGGTCAACCAGGATGACGTGGTAGAACTGCTCGGGCAGCTCCGCCTTGTCGCGCAGGAAATCGATCGCCTCGCCCACCGTCCAGTGCTCGGGTGCCGTCACCACCTCGCGCTGCATCAGGCGCCCGGCGGATCCCTCCGGGAAGGCCAGCGCGCGCTCCACCGCGATCCGCTCGGGCTCGGGCAGAACGCCCAGGATCATTTCCTGCTGCGGTTCCTCGAGATCCTCGATCAGATCGACCACGTCGTCCGATTCCAGCTCGCGCACCGCCTCGGACAGCACCTCGTGCGGCAGCGACCCGATCACTTCCTCGCGGATCGACTCGTCGATCTCGGACAGGATTTCGCCGTCGATCCCCTTTGACCACAGCGCCAGCAGATCGCGCCGCTCGCCGGACGAAATCTGCTCCAGCAGGTCGGCGATGTCGGCGGCGTGCAGCGGCTCCATCGCGGCGTCGATCGCGTCGTGATCGCCCGCCTGGACCGCCGCCAGGATCGCATCGACGGTGCGCTCGTCCAGCGCATAATCCTCGTCGATGCCGTCGGGGTCCTGAAGATCGCTCTCGGCCACGCTGCCCTCCGAACCCGCGCCCGGCTCCCCGCTACGCCGGAACGCGCGGGAAGGCAACGGCGGGCGGGCGCGCAGGGCACCCCACCGCAAGGAAGATCGTTCACGAACGATCTTCCGGCCGAAGCGTTTTCGTGAAAACGCTTCTTTCCACCGCGTGAGCCTCACTTATGGTCTGAAGGCAGACCAACCGGACGCCCCAGATGCCAGACCTTCTCCTCGGCCAGACCCTCGCCTTCACCGGCGACCCCTTCGCCGAAGGCCCTTCTGCCGCCCGCCATTCCGCACACGGCGGTGTGCTGATCGAGGGCGGGATCATCCGCGCCGTGGGGCAGGCCGACGACCTCCGCCGTCTCCACCCTCAGGCCCGCGTCACCGATTACGGCGACGCGCTTCTTTCCGCCGGTTTCGTCGACGCCCACGTCCACTACCCCCAGACCGCCATCATCGCGTCCTGGGGCAAGCGGCTGATCGACTGGCTGAACACCTACACTTTCCCCGAGGAGATGCGGTTCAGCGACCCCGCCTATGCCGCCGCCATTGCCGGCCGCTACCTCGACCTGACCTTGGCGAACGGCACCACCACCGTCTGCACCTACGCCACCATCCACCCCGCCTCCGTCGATGCCATCTTCGAAGCCGCACAGACGCGCGGCCAGCGCATCTATGCGGGCAAGACCTGCATGGACCGCAACGCCCCCGAGGGCCTTCGCGACACGGTGCAGTCCGCCTATGACGACAGCCGTGCATTGCTGGAGACGTGGCACGGGGTTGACCGCCTGTCCTACGTCATCACCCCGCGCTTCTCGCCCACCTCCACCCCGGAACAGCTTGCCGCGCTTGGGCGCGCTCTGGCGCGAAAACCCCGACTGCCTGATGCAGACCCACCTGTCCGAACAGCCGGACGAGATCGCCTGGGTGCGTGACCTGTTCCCGCAGTCGCGCGACTATCTCGATACGTATGAGGCGCAGGGGCTGATCGGCGAACGCGCCGTCTACGGCCACGCGATCCACCTGACCGCGCGCGAGAAGGACCGGCTGGCCGAAGTGGGTGCCGCCCTTGTCCACTGCCCGACCTCGAACACCTTCATCGGGTCCGGCCTGTTCGACATGTCCCTCACCGCGCGCCTCCGCGTCGGGCTTGCCACCGACACCGGCGGCGGGTCGTCCTTCTCGATGCTCCGCACGATGGCCGCCGCCTACGAGGTCGCCCAGCTGCGCGGTCAGGCGCTGCATCCGAGCCAACTGTGGTGGCTGGCGACGGTCGGCTCGGCCCGCGCGCTGCATGCCAGTCACCAGATCGGCAACCTTGCGCCCGGAATGGAGGCCGACATCGCCGTCATCGACCTCGCCTCGACCCCCGCCATCGCCCAGCGCGCGGCGCGGGCGGGCGACATCTGGGAGGCGCTGTTCCCGACGATCATGATGGGGGATGACCGCGCGGTCAGGGCGGTGTGGGTGGGGGGACGGCTGCGCGGCTGACCGGATCAGATGCCAACTGCGGCCCACTTCGCCCGGAACAAGGCGCGGAACGCGCCGCCGGGCGGTGCCCGTCCGCCCCCTTCGGGCGGGCACACTGCAACGTCCCAATGCAGAATGCCCGTGGGAGAGGATGCACCATAAAGCGCAACGAACGGATGATGCTGTGCCCACCCGGCGGACGGCCACCGCCCTCCGTCATACCCTGAAATGCTCACCGCTATGCCGTTTCCGCCACAACCGGGGGCAGCGAGGGCGTCGCCGTTGATGCCTTGAACCAATGGCGCAACCAGTGGGAACCCCGGCGGGCTCCGCGCTCGATTCAGGGCAAAGGAAAGACGGGCCGAAGTCAGCCGGCCAGCGGCCACCCTTCGTTCTCTTGCAGCCCTACCCCCGATACGCCCGCACATCCTCCAGCAGGTCCATCACGTCCCCATCCTCGATCCCCAGCGCCGCGAACTGGGCGGCGATGTTCTCCAGGTAATCCCGGCTCGATCCCAGCACACCGACCCCGGTCGCGATCAGCTTCACCTGCTCTTCCCGCGTCAGGTCAGGGAAGATGATCGGCGCGGCGTGGTCGGCCACGAAGGCCAGGGCTTCCACGGTCCCCTCGCCCGTCACAACCGGCGCGAAGACCGGCGTATAGGCCGGTCCGACCCCTTCGCGCCGCCACAGGATTTCAGTCTCAAGGTCCGCCACAGCAGCCGCGATCCGGAACACCAGCCCGTCGCAATCCGGGCCGTGATCCAGCCCCGCCATCAGTCCCGGCGCATCCGGCGTGCCGCGCGCATAGGTTTCCGACAGGCAGAACCGCCGCGCATAGCCCGCGATCCTGCCGGTTCGCACCTCGGCAAAGACAAAGGCCGGGTCCCACATCAGCGACCCGTAGGCAAAGACCCAGATGTCTGACTGAAGCCGCCCCGACAGCGCCGCCTGCCTGCGCGCCTCGCGGTCCGCATCCGTGTACCGCCAGTCTGCGGGCCGCCCGGCCGCCAGCAGTGCCGCGTCAAAGTCGCCGGGCTGAAAAGTGCGGAAGAACGACGCCTGCGGATCGGCGATCCGCCCGCGCAGCTGCGGCGCGTGGATATAGGGGTCGGGGGACATCTGGCTTTCCTTGGGGTCAGCCATCATCCGACACCGGTACCCAATGCGCAACTCACCCGCCCGGCGTCTGCCCTGTGCATGGGCGCACGGTACCCGCGGGTCGCCGTCAACCCTCAGTCACCTGCCGTGCGTAGTCCGCCGCATCGTACCAGCCGCGCGACGCGCTGATCTTGTTGTCCGCGTCGAAGTCCCACTCCTCCCACCCAGCGATGCGCAGCGGTGCTCTGGTGCCGGAATGATGGCCGGTGAAGGTCCAGAGATACACCACATGATCCCCGCAACGCGGATGCCGTCGCAGGTCAGCGACAGGTCCGGCACATCGGCAAAGAAGGCGCCGCCATCGCGACACGCCCGCGCGTTGCCCAGGGCGTGCCCCGGTTGATGACGATCCCGCCATATGGCGGTAGAAGGACGCGACGGCCTAGGGCGATCCGGAATTCCAGGCGGCGGTGTGGTCTGCGGCGATGCGGCTGGCCTGATCTTGCGTGACGGGCATGGGTGGCTCCAAAGGCAGCCTGACGTCCGGATCATCGGGCATTGCCGGCCGCCCGAAGTCAGTCGCGCCTTGCACGGTCCTTTACGCACCGACCGTTGCGCCAATCCTTGCCAGAATCCTAATTCTCCCCCGCAAGCCTTTGATTCCATTCATCCGGGCGAAGGTCCCTGCGCGGGACCTCGCACACCCCGTCCGTTCCCTACCCCATCAGCGCCCGTGCCAGCCGCGTCTGATCCTCGATCACCCTCCCCATATCCACGGTCGTCACCTGCCCGTCCCGCACCACCTGCCGCCCCTCGACGAACAGGTGCCGCACCCGCTGCGGGCCGCAGAACACCAGCGCCGCGACCGGGTCCCAAGCCCCCGCCGCCTCGATCCCCGAAATATCCCAGACCGCCACATCGGCCCGTTTGCCCACCTCCAGCGACCCGCAATCGTCGCGCCCCAACACCCGCGCGCCCCCCAGCGTCGCCACCTCCAGCGCCTCGCGCGCACCCATGGCATCGGCCCCGCAGCGCCACCCGCTGCAACAGCATCATCTGCCGCGCCTCGCCGATCAGATTGCCCGCATCGTTGCTGACGCCGACCCGTCCACCCCCAGCCCGACCTTCACCCCCGCATCCCGCATCGCCCGGACGGGTGCTATCCCCGACCCAAGGCGGCAGTTCGAGCACGGGCAATGCGCGACCCCGGTTCCCGTCCGCGCGAACAGCCCGATCTCGCCCGCGTCCAGCTTCACACAATGCGCGTGCCAGACATCGGGGCCGGTCCAGCCGAGGTCTTCCGCATACTGCCCCGGACGGCAGCCGAACCTCTCAACCGAATAGGCGACATCCTCGTCATTCTCGGCCAGATGGGTGTGCAGCATCACGCCCTTGTCCCGTGCCAGCAGGGCCGCGTCCCGCATCAGGTCGCGGCTGACGGAAAACGGCGAGCAGGGGGCCAGCCCGACGCGGACCATCGCGCCGGGTTTCGGATCGTGAAAACGGTCCGCCACGCGGATGCAGTCCTCAAGGATCGCGCGTTCGGTTTCGACCAGGTTGTCCGGCGGCAGACCGCCCGCCGACTCCCCGATGCTCATTGCGCCCCGCGTCGGATGGAACCGCACCCCGATCTCCCGCGCGGCGTCGATCGTATCGTCCAGCCGCGATCCGTTCGGGAACAGATAGAGGTGGTCGCTGGTCATCGTGCAGCCCGACAGCGCCAGCTCCGCCAGCCCGGCCAAGGCCGACACCCGCATATGCTCCGGTCCGAACCGCGCCCAGATCGGATAGAGCGTCTTCAGCCAGCCGAACAGCAGCGCGTCCTGCCCGCCCGGCACCGCGCGGGTCAGCGTTTGATAAAGGTGATGGTGCGTGTTCACGAGGCCCGGCGTCACCACGCAGCCCCGTGCGCTGACCACTTCGCCGGTCGTCTTCAACCCCGTCCCGACGCCCGCGATCATCCCGTCGCGGATCAGCACGTCGCCGCCCGCGATCTCGCGTCGGGTCGCATCCATCGTCACGACGACGTCCGCGCCCCGGATCAGAACCTCGCGCATGGCATTTTCTGCTCCAAAATATCCTCGGGGGCACGGGGGTCGAGACCCCCGCCCTATCCGTTCAGAACCGCCATTGCAGCCGCATGCACCGTCTGGTTCGCGGCGGCCAGCACCCGGCCTCCCTGATGCACCGGTGCACCCGTCCAGTCGGTGACGATCCCGCCTGCTGCCTCGATCACCGCGATGGGGGCCTGCACGTCATAGGCCTGCAACCCCGCCTCGACCACCAGGTCGATCTGGCCCGCCGCGATGAGCGCATAGGCATAGCAGTCGGTGCCGTAGCGCGTCAGCTTCACCTTCGGCACCAGCCTGCGAAATGCAGCGCCCTCCTCGGCCGTGCCGACCTCGGGGAAGGTCGAAAACAGGATCGCCTCTGACAACGGCCGCGCTGGCCGCGCCTTCAGCTTCGACCGGCCCATCGGCCCGACGCATTCCGCCACCCCGAACCCGCCCGAGAAACGCTCTTTGATATACGGCTGGTCGATGATCCCGAAGATCGGCCCGGAATCGTCCGACACCGCGATCAGGACGCCCCAGGTCGGTGTGCCCGACAGATAGCCGCGCGTCCCGTCGATCGGGTCCAGCACCCAGGTCAGCCCGCTGGTGCCCGGCGTCGCCCCGAACTCCTCGCCCAGAATCGCGTCGTCCGGCCGCCGCGCGGCAAGGATCGCCCGCATCGCCTGTTCCGAGGCGCGGTCGGCGACGGTCACCGGGTCGAACCGGTCGGTGTCCTTGGTTTCGGCCGACAGGCCGACCGTCCGGAAATGCCGCAGCGTTTCAACGCGCGCCGCATCGGCCAGCGCATGGGCGGTGGCGATCACGGCGTCCCGATCTGCTGTCGTCAGCCCCATACTGCCCCCCCGCCTTCGGGTCAGCGGTATCCGCCCCGGCGCGACCGGTCAAGCGACCGGATATCCGAGATCAGGCCGCGTCCGACAGCACCTTGGCCAGCTCGAACAGACGCCTGCGCTGCGCTTCCGGAATCGCGTAATAGGTGCGGACCAGCAACAGCGCCTCCTTGTCGGCCATCAGATCGCCCGAATCGTCATCCGCAGCCGGATGGTCCGCCCCGAGACCCTCGAAGAAAAAGCTGATCGAGACGCCCATCGCCGACGCGATGTCCCACAGCCGCGAAGCCGAAACGCGGTTCATCCCGGTCTCGTATTTCTGGATCTGCTGAAACTTGATGCCGACCTTGTCGGCCAGCTGCTGCTGCGTCATACCCACCATCCAGCGCCGATGACGGATACGCTTGCCCACATGGACGTCGACCGGGTGTTTCACGCAATCTCTCCCACAAACTGAACGTTCATACAGTAATGTAAGCACAAAGCGTGCCATCCATGCCCTGCTGGCACCCTGCTCATGGAATTTCCGTCAATTCATTGAACATTCTGTTCCGAACTCTTCGGGGGCCGGTCAAAAGCTGCCCTTGACCTGCGCGGAATTGTGCTTTGCGGCATGAATCGAACCACGCCACCCAGTTCCGTATGGCACAACCCACTGCGAGTATTGCATTACGCAATTGCAACTTTTGCGTGTTTTGCAGAAAGCGAAACCGGGAATTGTCCAGCTTCATCTGGATCGGACCGGGCAGGGATGCGACACTCGGCCCCGGCCCCGCCGGCCGGATTCAGGATTGACCCGACATGCAAGCCTTCCAGGTCACGTCGCACGACACGCCACCTGGCTGGCAATCCATCCCGGACCCGGTTCCCGAACCCGGACAGGCCCTGATCCGTGTTGCTGCTGCGGGGCTGAACTTCGCCGACCTGCTGATGGCCGGGGGCACCTATCAGGATATGCCGCCCCTGCCTCTGACGCTGGGCCTTGAGCTTGCAGGCACCGTTGAAGCGCTGGGACCGGGGACAAGCGGTCCCGCCCCCGGAACGCGTGTCGCCGCCCTGCCGGGATCCGGGGGCCTCGCCGATCTTGCGGCCGTCGCAGCCGACCGGCTGATCCTGATTCCCGACGCGATGCCGTTCGAGGTCGCGGCAGGGTTCCAGATCGCCTACGGCACCAGCCACATCGCGCTGGTCCAGCGGGCACGGCTTGCTCGCGGCGAGACGTTGCTGGTGCTGGGTGCGGCGGGCGGTGTCGGTCTGACGGCGGTCGAGATCGGCGCGCTGGCGGGCGCGCGCGTCATCGCCGTCGCACGCGGGGCCGAACGACTGAAGATCGCGCAGGCGGCGGGCGCGCATCATCTGATCGACAGCGATGCGGGCGACCTGCGCGACAAGGTGCGCGCACTCGGCGGGGCCGATGTCGTCTACGACCCCGTCGGCGGCGCGTCGTTCGACACAGGCCTGCGCTGCCTGAAACCGCTGGGGCGGATCATCGTCATCGGCTTTGCCAGCGGCGAGGTGCCGCAGATCAGGGCCAACCACCTGCTGGTCAAGAACATCGACGTGATCGGCGTCTATTTCGGCGGTTATTCCGGCTTTCGCCCCGACCTGCTGGCCGACAGCCTGACCACCCTGATCGGATGGCACTCAGACGGCAGGCTTCACCCGCGCATCAGCCATGTCCTGCCCCGCGATCAGGCGCAGCGGGGCCTAGACCTGCTCAAGAACCGCGGTGCGACCGGCAAGGTCGTCGTCGCCCTGCGGTAGGCAGCCATTGCCGTAGGCGCAGCGCAGATGCGCGCGCAGCGACTGCGCCGCCGGACCCCTCTGCGTGCCGGAATCGTACAGGCAGATCAGCAGCTGGCCCAGATCGGGCAGCGCGTTGCCCGCCTCGATCACTTCCGCCCCTTCCGGCAGTGCGCCACGCATCCGCGCCGAAATCGCCAGATCGGCCGCCACGGTGGCCTCGATCACCTGCTCGCATTCGCCGTCAAAGCCCATTTCCCAGGGGATGCCCGCCTCGGTCAGCGCCGCCTGCGCGATCGGGCGGAAGAAACAGGTGTCCTTGAACCCCAGCCGCACCGGACGGCGCTGCCAGGCCGTCCCGTCGGGCGCGCCGACCCAGACCAGGTCGCGCCGCGCCAGCGCCTCGCCGCCCTGACCTGCGGTCGGTTCGGTCGTCAGGATCATGTCATACTGGCCCTTCTCGAACCCCTCGCGCAGGATGCGGGTGAAGGATGAGGCGAGGTTCACGCGCACGCGCGGAAACTCCTTCGCCAGCGCCTTCAGGATGCCCGGCATCTGCGGATAGACGATGTCGTGGGGCACACCGAGGCGGATTTCGCCTTCGTAGGTCGCGTCCGTCATCCGCGACAACGCCTCGTCGTTCAGATCCAGCATCCGCCGCGCATAGGCCAGCAGCTGTTCGCCTTCGGGCGTCAGCGTCAGCTTGCGTGCCGCACGGCTGAACATGTCGCGCCCCAGCCCCTCTTCCAGGCGCTTCAGCTGCATCGACACGGCCGACTGCGTCAGGTTCAGCAGGCCCGCCGCGCGCGTCACCCCGCCGGTATCGGCGACAGTGACGAAAGAGCGCAGCGAGGTCAGGTCGAGGTTGCGGGCCATATCACGGTTCCTGATGTCGATTCCAACAATCATTCATTTCCGTAATGTGACCGATCCTGCAATAAGGATCAAGGAAATTCATCGAAGCCGCCTGATACATCACGGAAAGCAGAGGTTCATCATGGCACACAGCATCACGCAGTCCTTCCGGCCCGCCGCTCCGTCCACACTCACGGGGCGCATCCTGGCCGCGCTGGCGGTCCGGCGCGAACGCCGTTCGCTTCTTGATCTCGACGATCACCTGCTCGACGACATCGGCCTGACCCGCGACGAGGCGCGGCAGGAATCCGAACGCGACGTCTGGGACGTGCCCGCCAACTGGACCAGGCGCTGATCCGGGCCCCAATCCGGGGGCGTGACCTGTCGCCGCAGCGATTGCGCCCCCATTCCCGACAGAAACTCTTGAATTCCGGTCCGATCCTTCCAATATCGGCAGCAAGGTCAATCGTCCAAAGGGCGACCCGACCACAGTGTTAACCGGAGGGATCCATGGCACAGTATCAGACGATCAACACGGGCCGCGCCGGCACGCGGACCGCCGAGATCGACCAGGGCCTTCGCGCCCATATGAACAAGGTCTACGGGCTCATGTCCGTGGGTATGCTTTTCACCGGTGCCGTCGCCTGGGCGGTCGGATCGAACGACGCGCTGCTGTCGATCTTCCGCGATCCCGCTACGCTCCGGCCGAACATCCTCGGCTGGATCGTCATGTTCGCGCCCCTCGCCATGTCGTTCGGTTTCGGCGCCGCCGTCTCGCGGTTTTCGCAGGCTGGGCTGCAGCTGTTCTTCTACGCCTTCGCAGCCGTGATGGGCCTGTCGCTGTCGTGGATTTTCGCGGTCTTCACCGGCGTGTCCATCGCGCAGACCTTCCTCGTGACCGCCATCGCCTTCGCGGGCCTGTCGCTCTGGGGCTACAGCACCAAGCGTGACATCTCGGGCTGGGGGTCGTTCCTGATCATGGGCGTGATCGGCCTGATTGCCGCCTCGATCATCAACATCTTCCTGCAATCGCCCGCGCTCTACTTCGCGGTGTCGGCCATCGGCGTGCTGATCTTCGCGGGTCTCACGGCGTATGACACGCAGCGGATCAAATCCGACTATGTGATGCACGCGCAGAGCATGGATCAGGAATGGCTGGGCAAGTCGGCGATCATGGGCGCAGTGAGCCTCTATCTCGACTTCATCAACATGTTCATGTTCCTGCTGCAGTTCATGGGCAACCGCGAGTGACCTGACGGGCATGACCGACAGCAAGGGCCGGGGGAAACCCCGGCCCTTTTCATTTGGCCGCTATGGCAGCACGCGCTGCATCCTGACGGCCGGAAAGTCGATGCCGGGCCGCAGCGGCACGCTGACCACCCCCACATCGCTGAACCCCATCGCAGCATAGAACGGGACGGCCATCCGGGTCGAAAGGCAGTCGAGCATCGTGATCCCGGCATCCCCCGCCTCGCGCAGGACATGGCCCATCAGCGCCCGCCCGATGCCGCGCCTGACCGCGCGGTCATCGGTCACGAAATGCCGGATATGGCCGATCCGGGCCTGACGCGCGCCGCCCGCAGGCGCGCCAAAGGTCCAGCCACCCCCGCCGATGACGCGGCCATCCGGGTCAACCGCCAGATAGTAGGTGCCGCTGGTCAGCAGGTCAGGCCGCGCCCGTGCAATCAGCGGCAGCGCCGTCACCATGACCGAAGGCAGATAGTGCCCCGCAAGCAGACGCGGATAGGCCCGCGCCAGAAGGGCATCGACCTGCGCCAGGTCGGACCGTCCGCTTGTCCGGATGGTGATCGTGTCGGTCATGTCCGGGACAGTAGCGCAGCAATCCGGAAATGCAAAAGGCCGCGCCCTGCGGCACGGCCCCTAAGGTCAGGACAGGATCAAGATTACTTGATCTTGCCTTCCTTGTATTCGACATGCTCGCGCTTCACGGGGTCGTATTTCTTGACGACCATCTTTTCCGTCATCGTGCGCGCGTTCTTCTTGGTCACGTAGAAATGCCCCGTGCCCGCGCTCGAGTTCAGCCGGATCTTGATCGTTGTCGGCTTCGCCATCGTCGTCACTCCTGATACGGGCGGGCACCCCGGATGGGCGCGGCCCGCGAAATCTCTCGAAGCCCGCCTTTTAGCGATGCGGACCGCCCTGTCAAGGCGACAAGGGCGGCCCGGCTTCGTCCGTTCTCAAGCGGGGGGCAGCGGCCCCAGCCCGACCGAGGCGTGAATCGCGTCGCGCGCTGCCGCATCAAGGCCGAGGGCCGCAGACAACTGGCGCAGATAGGCGATTTCCGCCGGACTGTTCATCTTCACCGCCGTCAGCGATGTCGCATAGACCTGCGTCTTCATCGAGGCGCCCGTTGCCGCGACCAGACCTGACATATCCATCGGCCCGTTCATCTGATCCTCGACGAACGCCTTTTCCTCTGCCGTCGCCCCCGACAAATGCGCCATGATCGCCGCGCGTTCCGCATCATCGATGGCTCCGTCGGCCTTTGCCGCCTGGATCATCGCGCGAAATCATCAGCCGCGCGTTCTCCTCCATCGCCGCCGACGCGCCTGCGCCGCCGGTCACCGCCGCGATGGCCTTCTCGAACATGTCGGTGCCCGCAGCCGCCGCCCCGCCCATCGCGGTGGACAGTTGCCCCATGCCCTTTTCCGTCGCGTCGGCGGCGGTGCCCAAACCGCTGCTCATCTGGTCAAGCATCGTCTTGACCTGCTCGGACCCGACCGGCAGGCCCATCTTTGCCGCCGCCTCGCCGATCTTGTCGGCCATGCCGCCGGGTGCCTGCGCCTGCTTCAGCATGTCCTGCACGCCCGGCATGCCGCCCGACTTGCGGTATTTGTCGATCCCGCGCGCGGCGGCAAAGCCCACGGCCAGCGTGGCAAGCGTTTTCATAAAGCTCATGGCGGCAGCCCCTTCTGCGAATGCTGGCAATACTATACGCGCCCGACTGTGACAGTCATAGCGGCTTGCAGCGGAAATTCGGCGCAACGCCGCCCATTCCCGCCGGATGAGATTTGCGCGGACGGCCTGTAAGCCGGGTTCTGTCCACAGGGGTTGCCCCCCGCTGGATGACCATTCCTCTCGCCCCGCCGTTGCCGACGGGGTCCAGCTGCCAACCCGGGGTCCGGGGTCGAAGCACCCCTGCGGCGATATCCTCGGTTGCCCGGTGATCAGCCCCGCAACGGACCCCCTATTCGGCATTGCTCCCGGTGGGGCTTGCCTTGCCGGTCCTGTTGCCAGTCCCGCGGTGGGCTCTTACCCCACCGTTTCACCTTTTCCCGCACGGATGCGGGTAGTCTCTTCTCTGTGGCGCTTTCCCTGGGGTTGCCCCCGCCGGGCGTTACCCGGCACCGTGTCTTCATGGAGCCCGGACTTTCCTCGAACCTCCGGGCGAGCCCGTCGGGTCGCGGTCATCCAGCCGTCCGCGCGACGGCTGGCTTAGGCGCTGACGGGGTGTGCGTCAAGGCGGGCGGGCGCTGCCTGACTGGTCGGGCGAACCCCTGTTTGCCCGGAACAAGGCGCGGCACGCGCCGCCGGGCAGCGCCCGACCGCCCCCTCGGGCGGGCGCTTCTGCACCCTCATTGCGGTGAACGCCGGTGGAAGTGGTTGGACCATAAAGCGCTCGGGAACCATCGTTGCAGCGCCCACCCGACGGTCAGGCGCCGCCCTCTGTTGCAATGGGCGTTGCGGTCCGGCCCCCAGGCAGAGGCCTGCCCCGCTCAATCGTGTTGCCTTCCAGCCCGCAGCGCGCCACGGTCGCCCGCAGACCACCGGGGGTGCCGCACATCATGCTGTTCTACAGCTTTCTCGATCTTCCTGACTGCCAGCCTCTTCATCGGCATCGGCGCGACCGCCCTCTTTGATCTCTGGGGCCTCGCGCGGGCAAAGGCGACCGGTCAGGCACCTTCCGACTGGCGGATGCCGGGGCGCTGGTTCAGCCATGCCCTGCGCGGTCGCGTGTTCCACGACGATATCGCCGCCGCCGCACCGGTCGCGAACGAACAGGGCAGGGGCTGGCTCGGCCACTACGCCGTGGGCGTCCTCTTCGCTGCGGGTCTTCTCACCTTCTGGGGCATGGGATGGGCGGCAGCCCCGACCCTCGGCCCTGCCCTGATCGTGGGGATCGGCACCATCGCCTTCGGCTGGTTCCTGATGTCGCCCGGCATGGGCAACGGCTGGGCCGCCAGCCGCAGCGCGACACCCTGGCGCGACCGCGCCCACGGGCTTGTGGCGCATGCGGTCTTCGGCCTCGGGCTTTACCTGTCCGCACTGCTCTGGGCCGCGCTGGCGGGATAATCCCGCGCCAGCGCCGCCGCCGCCGCCCGGTCGGCCGCACCGAGTGGCCCCTGTCGCCCAGGGGCGGAACCGCAGCCTGAAGGCCGCAAGCAGCAGATCTGCCGGCATGGTCAGGATAGCCGAAGGCTCGCGCCGACGCCGTGAACTCCGCGCCCGCGTCGCCACCCTTCGGCCAGACCGACAGCCCGCCCAGCGCCAGCCGGCACCAGTCGAACCGTGGCCCCGGATCGCGCTTGCGCCCCGGCGCCATGTCCGAATGCCCGATCACCCGATGCGGCGGAATGGCGTGGCGGGCCATGATGTCCGCCAGCAGCCGCTCCGTCGCCGCCATCTGCGCCTCGGGAAACGGCGCGTCGCCCGGATTGGCCAGTTCTATCCCGATGGAGGCCGAATTCACATCGGTGATCCCGGCCCATTCCCCCGCCCCCGCATGCCAGGCCCTGAGCGTCTCATCGACCAGTTGCTCCGCCTCGCCCGCCTCCGAGATAATCCAATGCGCCGAAACCTCAGCCGAAGGATCACAAAGCCGCGCCCGCGCCGAAGCGCAGTCAGGCATGCCGGTGTAGTGGATCACGATCAGCGTCGGTGTCGCCCCATCGCGGCGCGGCCCGAAGTTCGGCGAGGGGAACGCCGGTACCAATCCTATCCGCGCGCCTTCTGGAACGGCGTCGGGTCCCATTTGCAGGCAAAGCCGTCGCCATCGGGGTCGAGGTTCTTCGAATCGCGCCTCGGCCCGCCCGAATTCAGGAACGTCTCCTGCGCCTCGGCGGGCGAGGCATAGCGCAGGCAGGCCTTTTCATGGTCGGCCAGCGCAAGACCTGACCGCTCATAGGCCTTCTGCCCCAGCCGGTTCGGCGCGTTGATCGCGTATTCGATGATCGGCGAGGTCGCGTTGCCGGTGCGTTCCGGCAGCGCGGTCGGCGCGATTTCGACGTACTGCGCCTTGTTCGCCTCGATCCGCGCCTTGTCTGTCTCGATCGTCTCGCGCGAGGCGACGGCACCGAAGTCGTTCTCATCCGAAATCCCGGTATTGTTGGGATCGACCGCAGGCAGCGCCGCCGGATCGACAGCCGCCACGCCGATGGACGGGTCCGTCACAGGCACGGTCGCCAGCGTCCCGTTCAGGGGTGCCGTCCCAGTCGCCGGAATGGTTCCCGCCTCGGCCGCCGCAACCGCCGCGTAAATCTCGGGCGGCAGCGGCGCACCCGGCCCGGCGGGCAGCTGCGTCACCGGCGCGCCCGCGCCCGCCACGGGAACACCGAAGCCGGGCTGCGGACCGTTCCGCAGTTCCGCCTCGCGCTGCGCCTGAAAATCGGCGGGACTGCCGAAGCCAACGCCACCGACCTCTTCAAACGGCTCGGGCGGCGCGCAGGCGGCCAGCTGCAGCCAGGGCCAGCGCAAGGATCGGGGCAGTCAGTCGCATCGAAGATTCCATCCAGTCATCGGACACTTGAGGTCCGGATCGCGCGGGGCCTTACCACCATTTCGCCGGTTTGGCCACAAACCCCGCAGCGCGCTCCAGCACGTAGGCGTGATTGAGAAGATCGCCCTCTTCCCAGGGCCGCCCGATCAGCTGCAGCCCCAGCGGCAGCCCCTGCCGGTCGAGGCCCGCCGGAACAGCGATGCCCGGCAGGCCCGCCAGGTTCACCGTCACCGTGAAGACGTCGTTCAGGTACATCTGCACCGGATCGGCATCCGCCATCTCGCCCAGACCGAACGCCGCAGAAGGCGTCGCGGGCGTCAGGATGGCATCGACGCCTTCCGCGAACACCGTCTCGAAATCGCGCTTGATCAGCGCCCTCACCTTGCGGGCGCGGTTGTAATAGGCGTCGTAGAACCCGGCGCTCAGCACATAGGTGCCGATCATCACCCGGCGCTGGACTTCCTTGCCGAAGCCCTCTGCCCGGGTCTTTTCGTACATCTCGGTGATGCCGTCGCCCTGCGCCAGCTTCGCGCGGTGGCCATAGCGCACGCCGTCATAGCGCGCGAGGTTCGACGACGCCTCCGCCGGGGCCACGACATAATAGGCGGGCAGCGCATATTTCGTATGCGGCAGGCTGATGTCGCGGATCACCGCGCCTGCGTCCTTCATCATCGCCACGCCGTCCGCCCAGAGCGTCTCGATCTCCTCCGGCATCCCGTCCATGCGGTATTCCTTCGGAATCCCGATGACCTTGCCCCGTATGTCCCCGGTCAGCGCCGCCTCGAAATCCGGCACCGGCAGGTCGGCAGATGTCGAATCCTTCGGGTCATGCCCCGCACATCGCGCCCAGCATGATCGCCGCGTCGCGCACCGACTTCGTCATCGGCCCCGCCTGATCCAGCGACGAGGCGAAGGCCACGATGCCCCAGCGGCTGACCCGGCCATAGGTCGGCTTGATCCCGACGATGCCGGTGAAGGCCGCAGGCTGGCGGATCGACCCGCCGGTATCGGTGCCGGTCGCGGCGAGGCAGAGATCGGCGGCAACGGCGCTGGCCGACCCGCCCGACGACCCGCCGGGGGTCAGCGCGGCGTCATCGTTGCCGCGCCGCCACGGGTTAATGGCGTTGCCATAGCAGGACGTCTCGTTCGACGACCCCATGGCGAATTCGTCCATGTTCAGCTTGCCCAGCATCACCGCGCCCGCGGCGAAAAGCTGGCTCGTGACGGTCGATTCATACTCGGGGCGGAACCCTTTCAGGATGTTCGACCCTGCCTGCGACGGCACCCCTTTGGTGCAGAACAGGTCCTTGATCCCCAGCGGTATCCCGCACATCGCCGGCGCGTCGCCCTTCGCGATCCGCCCATCCGCTGCCCGCGCCTGATCCAGCGCGATCTCCGGCGTCCTGTGGACAAAGGCATTGAGGCCGTCGCCCGCGTCCATCGCCGTCATGCAGGCCATCGTCAGATCGACCGCGCTTGCCTCGCCCTTGCGCAGGGCATCCCGCGCCGCCGCGATGGTCAGAGTGTTCAGGGTCATTCCACCACCTTCGGCACCGCAAAGAACCCCTCGCGCGCGTCCGGCGCGTTCTTCAGCACCGCTTCGGCCATCCCGCCATCCGTCACCACATCCGCCCGCCGCTTCAGCCGCATCGGCGTCACCGACACCATCGGCTCCACCCCTGCAACATCCACCTCGTTCAATTGCTCCATGAAACCGATGATCCCGTTCAGTTCGCGCGCCAGCGCGGGCAGGTCAGCCTCGGGTACCGCGATGCGGGCAAGCTTCGCCACGCGGCGGGCTGTATCGGTGTCGATCGACATAGGGAGGCACCTTGGCGCAGGAAATCGGACCCGTTTACCGAGGCAAGCCGGGCGCTGCAAGCGGGATGGAACCAAGCGTGCGCCCCGGCATCATGCCTCGGCGATCACCGCGACAGAGACCTTGAGGCCAGGTATGCGCACGGGCATTTTCGCGCCCTGACGCGCAGGCGGATCGGTCGGAAACCAGCGCAGCCACTCTTCGTTGATTGCGGGAAAATCGTCCTCGTCGGCCACGACAAGCGTCGCACTGACCACCTTGTCGAGGTTCGATCCGGCGGCCTCCAGAATCGCGGCGATGTTGCGAAGGCTCTGCGCGACCTGCTGCTGCACTGTCCCTTCGAGAAGGCGACCGGTTGCCGGATCGGTCGGCGAGGTCCCGGATACAAAGACCAGCCCTGCGGCTTTCACCGCCTGGCTGTAGGTCGGAGGCGGTGCTGCGGCCTTGGCCGTGGAGACGATATCGCGTGCCATGGGGTGTCCTTCGATGACCTGACAGATCGCCGCCAGTCTACAAGAACCGTCGTTCCGTGTCCCTTGCCGAGAGCCGAATCTTCAGGCGCCGCGCCGAGTAACTCTGACGATGACCGCCCTGACAGCCATCGCCGCCAGCAGCAGGATCACGTTCGCCACCACCCCCGCGCCGATGGCGAAGATCTGATCCGGGCTGTCCGGCTGCATCGTCATCGGGATGATCGCCGCCACGAACACGACGCCCATCGCCATCGGTGTCATCAGCCCCATCGCGCCCCGCGTCCGGTAGGCTGTCAGCATCATCACCACGATCAGACCGATGCGGAACGGGTCGGTCAGCTGCGACAGGATCAGATCGGTCATGCGGCACTCCCTCCGGTCCCGACTTCATCGCCCGCACCCGCCCGCAGCGCAAGCCCGTCGCGTCGGCCCCGCACCAGAACCCGGATCATATGCGCCAGCATCACCGCGTTCATCAGATGCCAGATGAAATGCGTGCCCACGGGGAGCGCCGCACAGAACGGCCCGTCCGCCGACCGGAACGCGATGGAGATCAGAAGCAGCCCCGCCCCCAGCATGAAACCGCGCGCCGCCTCCGGGTTCCGGTACCGCAGCAGCCACGCATAGAACAGGATCAGCACCGGCACCGGCATGTAACCCGCCGACGACCCGAGACCCGGCAGCAGCGACCAGACAGGCACCGTCGCCGCCGCATAGGGCAGGAACGCTGCCGCTGCCGCGAACGCCCACCCTGTCCGCAGCCCCAGCAGATCGCGGCTGGCCGCAAGGATGTAGATCAGGATGAAGGCCGCGATCGGCAGCACATCCGCCAGCCCCGCGATCCGCGTCGCCTGCGTGTGGAACATCCACGACCCGACGCCGATCACGCCCAGGTTGACCGCCAGCACGCGCGCCAGCCCATATCCCCGCGTCAGCCCCCAGACCCATAGAGCCGCCGCCAGAAACGCCGCGTTCGTCACCGCGTTCAGCGGCTCGGACCAGTACTCCGGCCCGGTCCGCTCGCAATAGGCATCGACCGCCTGAAACCAGTCCACCCCGCCGTCCATCCCTGCTAGGTTCCGCCAAAGTAGCATCCAGTGGGGGATTTCCAATGCGGCTGACATGGCTCGGTCATTCCGGCTTCCGGCTCGAGACCGAAGGCGTCGCCATCCTGATCGACCCCTGGCTGTCCGGCAATCCGATGTTTCCCGAAGCCCGCCGTGCCGACGCTATCGCCGGGGCCACGCACATCCTGCTGACCCATGGCCACGGCGATCATGCGGGCGACACGCTTGCCATCGCCAGGGAACTCTCGATCCCCGTCTTCGGGAGCTATGACCTCATCAGCTTCTGGCAGGAAGCCGAGGGGATCGACGGCACCGGCTTCAACAAGGGGGGCACCGTCAGCATCGGCAAGGCGCGGGTGACGATGGTCAACGCCAGCCATTCCTCGTCGCTCGCGGGGCGCGAGGGGCCGGTCTATGCGGGGCACGAGGCGGGCTACATGATCGCCGCCGAGGGGCATGTGATCTACGTCTCGGGCGACACCGACATCATGGCCGACATGGAGTGGATGGGCGACTACCACAGGCCCGATATCGGAATCCTGTCAGCGGGCGGACATTTCACGATGGACATGGCCCGCGCCGCCTGGGCCGCGAAGCGGTATTTCGATTTCAGGACGGTCATTCCCTGCCACTACCGCACCTTCCCGATCCTCGAACAGTCCGCGCAGGCGCTGATCGACGGGCTGCCGGGCGTCAGTGTCCTGACGCCCGGTGTCATGGAACCAGTGACGCTGTAAGCGGGGAAAGGTGCGTCATATCGGCCCTCCCCGGCCTTACAGCATCCACGGCGCGCGCAGATCGCGCAGGCCGAGCAGCGGCAGCGGCCTGTCGCCGAGCGGCGGCAGCCCGACATCTTCCCTCAGGCGGTCCGGGATGTCCTCGGCCCGCATGACACGCGAACCTGCCCCGGCGAGTGCCGCACGCAGCAGCGCGCCCAGGCTGACCCGCAGGCCGAACCGGTCGATCATGTCCCGCATCGCGCCGAGGGCTACGACACGGTCGTCGAAACGAAGTGCATTCATGGCTGGCAATGACCGGATGCTTCTCGCATCGCGGTTCCTCTGGTTTGAAATGGCGGAAATGCTGCCCCTGAACGGGGCTGCGAAGACGGTTCAGGAAAAGGCCGGATGCCCGATCCCGGTCACCCCCTTGCGGGGAGCAGACCTCATGCGCCGAAAGGTTGGCGGCTGTCAGATCGGTCGGTAACTCGAACCGGCCTGACGGGCGGAGACGGTCGTATTCATACAGATCATGGATGCCTCCCTCGGTTGCGGCGGTTCAGGACGCGCCTTGTGCATCCGAATCCTCCGATCCGGCAAGTCCGGAATTCCCCACCGCCCCGCAAAGCGGTGCGTTGTTGCCGTAGCGTCACATGGCCGTCGGCGCGGGCGCTCACTCAGCCCGGATCACGCCCGCAAACGTCCCGAACAGATCCGAATTCCCCGCGATGATCCCGCCCGTCGCAAACACGTCCTCGCCTTCGCGCACTGCGCCGATCATGCCGCCCGCCTCGCGCACAAGGATCATCCCCGCCGCCATATCCCATTCATGCAGGCCGCGTTCCCAGAACCCGTCGAAGCGCCCCGCCGCCACATAGGCCAGATCCAGCGCCGCCGCCCCCCAGCGCCGCACGCCCGCGCATTGCGGTGACAGCCGCGCCATGTCCTGCAGCGTCGCGGGCAGCGCCCCCCGCGTGCCATAGGGGATGCCCGTCGCAAAGACCGCATCCGCCATCGACCTGCGGCCCGACACCCGCATCCGCGCCTCGTTCATCCACGCGCCCTGGCCCTTTTCGGCCACGTACATCTCGTCCTTGGCCGGGTCGAAGACCACGCCCGCGACGATCTCGCCCTTGTGCTCCAGCGCGATGCTGACCGCCCAGTGCGGCAAACCGTGCAGATAGTTCGTCGTGCCGTCCAGCGGGTCCACGATCCAGCGCCGGGTCGGGTCCTGCCCCGCCGCAGCACCCGTCTCCTCGCCCAGCCAGCCATAGGTGGGGCGACCGCCCATCAGCTCTTCCTTGATGATCCGCTCGGCCTCGCGGTCGGCCTTGGTCACGAAGTCGCCCGGACCCTTCGAGGACACCTGAAGGTTCTCGACCTCGCGGAAGTCCTTGACGAGGCTCCGCCCCGCCTTCCGTGCCGCCTTGATCATCAGGTTCAGGTTGGCAGTGCCTTGCATGTCGCGCACGCTCCGGGATGGGTCAGGCGGTCGCTATAGTCGCGGCCCCCGCCGAAGGAAAGGGGGACGCCTCGCGGGTCCGGTCTCATTCACCGTGCCCGAGTGCCTGCCGGAAGAACCCCTCCGGCCCGTCCTCCTCGACCAGCCTTTTCCCGTCGATCCGCCAGAACCGGTTGCCCACCGTGCGCACGAAACTTCGGTCATGGCTGACCAGCATGCAGGCCGCGTCCTGCGCCAGAAGTTCACCTTCCAGCGCCTCCTGCCCCTCGATGTCCAGATGGTTCGTCGGTTCGTCCAGCAGATAGAACCCGGGCCTCGTCAGCCGCAGCACCAGCATCGCCAGCCGCGCCTTCTGCCCGCCGGACAGCACTCCGGTCGGGCGCACCTGCCAGTCGACCCCGATCCCCGCCCCCGCCAGCAGAACCCGCGCCGCCTGATCGCCGACATCGAAGCGTGCGCAGATCGCCGCCAGCGGGGTTTCCGCGTCCGAAAGATGCGTCAGCCCCTGATCGCTGAAGCCCAGCCGCACAGATGGCGACACCCTGATCCCCGGAACGGCCACGCGGAAGGCCCGCGCCAGCGCCTGCACCAGCTGGGTCTTGCCCGCACCGTTCGGCCCCAGCAGAACCACCCGGTCCCCTGATCCGATCCATTTCCGCCCGGTCCGGAACAGCATCCGCCCGTCCGGCGCGCAGACCTCGGCATCGTCCAGCGTCACCAGCGCCTTCGCGTGACTGCCCGTCCCTGCCAGCCTGATCGCCCCCGCCGACCGGTCGCGGTGCGCGGGCCGGGCGGCTTCCTCGATCTTCTCCGCCCGTTCGGTCAGCTGCTTCGTCTTAACCACCAGCAGGTCGCTGCCCGAATTGATCCCGATATTTTTCAGCTTTGCCGCCTGCCGCCGCAGCTGATCCGCTTTGCGCAGGTCATTGGCGAACTGCCGCCCCTGCGCAGCGTCCGCCTCGTCCAGCGCCGCCCGCGCGCGGGTATAGGGCAATGCAAACACCTGTGACCGTTCCGCCCGCAGAAACAGCGTCCGGTTCGTCACCGCATCCAGAAACGCGCGGTCGTGGCTCGCCACCACCACAGGCAGGCCGCGCGGCAGCGCCCCCAGCCAGTCCTGCAATCGCCCGATCCGGTGCAGGTCCAGATGGTTCGTCGGCTCGTCCAGCAGCAGCATGTCCGGTTCCGTCACCCAGACGCAGGCAAGCATCGCGATCCGCTGCCAGCCACCGCTCAGACTGCCCACCCGCACCGACCGCAGGTCACGCGGCACCTCCAGATCATCCAGCACGACATCGACACGCCAGCCCTCGGTTTCCTGCTGCTCCAGCGACAGCGCGCCGCGCACCGCATCGGCCAGCGCCAGAACCGACACATCGTCGGGAACCTCCTGCGTCACATGCCCCACGCGCAGTCCGCGCGACCGGGTGATCTCTCCGCTCGTCGCCTCCGCCGTTCCGGCAAGACAGCGCAGCAGGGTCGATTTCCCCCGCCCGTTCGCCGCGACAAGGCCGACGCGGTCGCCTGGCTGGATTGTCAGGGAAAGATCGGAAAACAGGGGTGCCGCCAGCATCACGCCAAGGCCGCGCAGGGTCATCAGGGTCATCGTGCTATCTCGTCTGCCGTGCCGGTCATCCCCATCGGGCGACCGGCATTCAGGGTTCGCCGACATCGGATGAAACCGCGTCAGCCCGACAGGCAGACCAGAGCAAGAGTTACACGTCCGGCCCGCCCTGCACCGTCAGTGCAGGGCAGTGACAGGCCCATAGGTCAGATGCCGCAGAAGCATGATGCAGCCCTCCCGCTCGGGCCGAGTTGGAACGGTACGCGCAAATTAGCGCGCGGCGCATGCTGTGGCAACCACGGCAAGGCAGCGCCCTACACCCGCTGCAGCTTCACCGGCTCGCTCCGCCCCAGCCGCAGGAAATGCCCCATGAACGGCTTGCCCGCATCCTCGTCCCGCACCGCCGCATACATCCGCTTGACCAGCCCCTTGTCGCCGTCACCGGCCGCGTCACGTAGTCCGGCTGATACTTCACCTCGCGCAGCACCCAGTCGGGCAGCACCGCCACCCCCCGGTTCGCCGCGACCAGCATCAGGATCACCGCCGTCAGTTCGACCTGCCGCACGCCCGCAGGCTCCACCTTGGCGGGCGTCAGCACCTCGGTGAAAATATCCAGCCGCGACCGGTCCACCGGATAGGTCAGCAGCATCTGATCCCGGAAATCCTCGGCCCCCACGAATGCCTTGCCCGCCAGCGGGTTGGCTGCGGAGGCCACAAAGACCGGCGCATAGTCGAACAAGGGCTGGAACTGAACACCCTCCAGCTTTTCCGGGTCGGAGGAGATCACCAGATCCACCTCCTCGCGCATCAGCGCCGCAATCGCCCCGAAGGCCAGCCCCGGCCTTATGTCCACGTCCACCTCGGGCCAGGCCCGCCTGAACTGCTCCAGCACCGGGAACAGCCAGTCGAAACAGGCATGGCATTCGATGGCGATGTGCAGCCGCCCCGATTTCCCCGACCGCAGCGCGCGGAAATCGTCGGCAAGCGCATCCACCTCGGGCAGCACGCGCTCCGCCACCCGCAGGAACCGCAGGCCCGCCGCCGACAGCGTCATCGGTTTCGACCGCCGCACGAACAGCTGGACGCCCGCCTGATCCTCCAGCCCCTTGACCTGATGGCTCAGCGCCGACTGCGTCATGTTCAGCATGTCCGCCGCCCGGGCCAGCCCCCCCGCCTCGTGGATCGCCTTCACCGTCCGCAGGTGCTTCAATTCGATATACATGCGAAAAACTCATATTGATCGTGAGGATTATGAATTTGTCTCACCTAAAGCCGCGTGAGACAAGGGGGCAACAGAAGGATCGCCCGCATCATGTCCAAAGCCCCGCGCGTCAGCTTCGAATTCTTCCCGCCGCAGACGCTTGATGCGTCCTTCCGGCTCTGGGAAACCGTGCAGACGCTGGCCCCGCTGAAACCCAACTTCGTCTCCGTCACCTACGGCGCGGGCGGCACCACGCGGAAACTGACGCATGAGGCGGTCACGACCATCGGGCGCAACTACGGCGTCAATGTCGCGGCGCACCTGACCTGCGTCGATGCGACCAAGACCGAGACGCTGGCGATCGCCGAGGCCTATGCCGATGCAGGCGTGACTGAAATCGTCGCGCTGCGCGGTGACGCGCCCAAGGGGGCCGACCGCTTCGTGCCGCATCCGATGGGATTCGCCAGCAGCGTCGATCTGGTCGAGACGCTGGCGAAGACCGGCAAGTTCACCCTGCGCGTCGGTGCCTACCCCGAGGCGCATCCCGACGCGCCCGATACCGCCGCCAACGTCACCTGGCTGAAGCGCAAGATCGACGCGGGCGCGTCATCGGCCATCACCCAGTTCTTTTTCGAGGCGGATACCTTCTTCCGCTTCCGCGACGCCTGCGCGAAGGCGGGCATCACAGCGCCGATCATTCCGGGCATCCTGCCGATCATCTCGTGGGACGGCGCGAAACGCTTCGCCCAGCGCTGCGGGTCGCATGTGCCGCTGAAGCTGGAAGAGGCGTTCACGATGGCCAGGCGCGACGGCCGCGAAGAACTGCTGTCGCTGACCCAGTGCACCGTGCTGTGCGACCGGCTAATCCAGGGCGGCGTGGAGGATCTGCACTTCTACACGCTGAACCGCCCGCACCTGACGCGGCAGGTCTGCCACGCGCTGGGCGTCACCCAGGATACGGTGCTGGAAAAGGTCGCCTGAGGCGATCCGTCAGGCCCGCCCGACCCGTGCCAGCCCCGGCACGCCCCGGGCGCGCGCCGACGCCACGGCCGTCCCGTGCAGGCTCTCGGACGGATCGGCCCCGACCACCCGCCTTTCCCGGAACAGGAACAGCTTGCCCCAGCCCCGCGTGGTGCCGACCGAGGGCGCATTCTCGTCCACCGGCAACCGGGCCTTCCACCCATCCGGCAGCGACAGCCCGTGCGACTGCACGCGGTCCAGCATCCAGATCAGCGGAATATTCGCCAGCGGCCGCGCCGCGTCGAAACCGCCCAGATGCCCGCCGACGTCACCATGTGCGCCCCGGAACCAGACCTGCTCGACCCGGCCCTTCCAGTCCGCGCCCGGCGTCCCGCCGTCCGTCCTCCACAGGATCGGCTCGAACACCGCGCGGGTCTCGTCCCGCGCCAGCGCCTGATATCCGTGCCGCACCACCCGGCTCAGCGCCTGGTTGTGGAACTTGTGCT
Organism: uncultured Alphaproteobacteria bacterium; assembly: GCA_963738635.1. Taxonomy (GTDB): domain Bacteria; phylum Pseudomonadota; class Alphaproteobacteria; order Rhodobacterales; family Rhodobacteraceae; genus JAOADN01. The sequence goes on from CAVTXE010000001.1 coordinate 238,721, forward strand.
TCGGGTCGGTCAGCATCCACAGGAACGGCAGCCGCAGCCCCAGCGCCTTGACCGTATCGAAGACCCCGATCATCTCGACCATCACGTCCGCATGGCAGAACTTATCGTGGAACACCCGCTGCCCGGGCCGCGTCTCGGGCGCTTGATAGTACCGATAGGCCAGGCGGATGTTCCGCTCCGTCGCCTCCGCCGACCGCAGCAGGCCGACCCGGTCGATGATCCCGGCCAGCGACCGCACCGCGAACGCCCCGCGCGAATAGCCCAGAAGATAGATGCGGTCGCCCGCGCGGTAGCGGGTCGCCAGCCAGCCATAGGCCCGCAGGATCTGGTCGTCGATGCCGCGCCCCATCGCCACATCGGCGATCTCGCGCCACATCTCCCACTGCACGCCCGCCTCGTAGTAGATCGACAGCGGGCGGACATGCGGGGCCGCCTGCAGCAGGCGGTAGATCTGGCCGATATTCGTCTCGGACCCCGGTTCCAGCGATGACATCGTGCCGTCGATCAGGATCACATGGTCGGTCTGCCCGCGCATCGCGCGCATGGGGGCGGGCTGCGTCTCGACCTTGCGGCCAAGGCGCAGCCAGTCAAGAAATCTGCCCCTAAGCTGCCGCACCTTCCGCCCTTGCCTCCTGCATCATCGCCCAGACACGGTGCGGCGACATCGGCATGACGACATCCCGCACGCCCATCGGCCACAGCGCATCCAGCACCGCGTTCGACACCGCCGCCAGCGCACCCACCGTCCCCGCCTCGCCGCACCCTTTCATGCCGAAAACATTCGTCGTCGAAGGAGTTGACTCGGTCGTGAACGCAACGAGCGGCACATCTTCGGCACGCGGCATCGCATAGTCCATGAACGTCGCCGTGAGCAGCTGGCCCGATGCGTCATAGACCGCATCCTCCATCAGCGCCTGGCCGATCCCCTGCGCCACGCCGCCGTGGATCTGCCCTTCGACCAGCGTCGGGTGCATCAGGTTGCCGAAATCGTCCGTGACCGTGTAGCGCATGACTGAAACCTGCCCCGTCGCGTCATCCACCTCGACCTCGGCCACGTGGCAGCCGTTCGGGAACGACCGCGCCGGCAAGGTCTTCATCGCCCGGTGGCGCAGCAGGTCCGCGCGCCCCGCCACCCGCGCCCGGTCGGCCACGTCCATCACGGTCAGGAACCGGTTCGCCCCCTTCGCCCGGAACGCCCCGTCATCGAAGGCGACATCCGCCTCCGCCACGCCGAGCTCGGCCGCCACGAACGGCGTCATCGCCGCGATCATCTGGGTCACCGTGCCCAGCGTCGCGTTCGACTGCACCGTCACCGACCGCGACCCGCCTGTGCCGCCGCCCCATTCAATCCGGTCACTGTCACCCTGCACGATGCTGATCCTCTCGACCGGTATTCCCGTCCGGTCCGACAGGAACTGCGCATAGACCGTCTCGTGCCCCTGCCCGTTCGACTGCGTGCCGACCATCAGGCTGACCGACCCGTCCGCCTCGAACGCGATATCCGCCGCCTCTTTCCTGTCACCGAGGATCGACTCGATGTAATACGCGATGCCCATGCCGCGATGCTTGCCCGCCTTCGCGGCCTTTTCACGGCGCAAACCGAACCCTTCCGCGTCCGCCTCTGACCGCGCCCGCGCCAGAACGCGCGCGAAGTCTCCTACATCGTACCGGCTGCCCGTCGCCGTCCGGTGCGGAAACTTCCGGATGAAGTTGCGCCGCCGCAGCTCCCACGGGTCCGCGCCCAGCTGCCGCGCCGCCATGTCCATCACCCGTTCCAGCGTCATGATCGCCTCTGGCCGCCCGGCCCCCCGGTAGGCGTCAATCTGGCATGTGTTGGTGAAAATCCCCTTGCAGCCCATCCATGCCGCCGGAATGTCGTAGGACCCGGTCAGCACCTTGGCGAACAGCTCCGACTGGATGAACTGCGCAAAGTTCGACGAATAGGCCCCCAGGTTCGACAGGATCTCCACCCGGTAGGCCAGAATCCGGTGATCCTTGTCGAACGCCATCTCGGCCAGCGCCTCCAGACCGCGCCCGCCGTTGTCGCTCAGCATCCCTTCCGTCCGCTCCGCGATCCAGCGCACCGGCCGCCCCGTCATGCGCGCCGCCTGCGCGATCACCGCATATTCCGGGTATCCCATCGCCTTCATGCCGAACCCGCCGCCCACATCCGGCGTCGTCACCCGCACCTGTTCGGGCTTCAGCCTGAACGCCCGCGCCAGCTCGTCGCGCAGCGGCCAGACCCCCTGCGCCGAGATCGCCACATGCAGCCGCCCGTCCACCCATTCCGCGTAAGCCCCGCGCGGTTCCATCGGGTTCGCGATCACCCGGTTGTGGTGCACCGGCAGCCGCACGACATGCGCCGCGCGCCCGAAGGCAGCCTTCACCGCCGCCGCGTCGCCGACATGCCAGTCGAACACCACGTTGTCCGGCACATCGTCATGCACCGGCACCCCGCCGGGCGCGACCGCCAGATGCACATCCCGCTCCGCATACTCCGCCACGACCGCTTCCGCTGCGTCGCGCGCCTGGTCCATTGTTTCGGCCACGATCACGGCGACCGGCTCGCCCACATAGCGCACCCGGTCCGTCGCCAGCACCGGCCGCGTCACCTTCGCCCCGCGCCCGCCCTGCGGCAGCTCGATCCGTTCGTACACCATGTCCAGCCGCATCTTCGCCGCCTTCAGGTCCGCCGCCGTCAGCACCGCATGCACCCCCGGCATCGCGCGGGCCTCCGCGACGTCCAGCGACAGAAGGTCCGCATGGGCATAGGGCGACCGCACAAAGAACGCGTGCAGCGCGGCCTCCGGCACCGTGTCGTCCAGATACCGCCCGCCGCCGGTCAGGAACCGCACATCCTCGAACCGCTTTGTCGTCTGGGATTTTCCGAATGCCGTCATGGTGCCCCTCGCGCCTGTCAGACCGACAGTAGTCGGGCCGCCGGGGCTGTCCAGTGGGGAAGGCCAGACCTGTGCCGCGTCATCCGCAGGGCCGCAAATGAAAAAGGCCCGCGCAATGCGCGGGCCTCCTTACATTCCGGATCGCCCCGCTTCAGCCCAGCGCCATCGCCGTGACGATCGTCATCTCGCCGAAGCCGTTGAACCGCGTGTTCGTCACCGTGGAATAGGCGCCCATCCCGTGGAACACCACATAGTCGCCCTCGGTCATGTCGCCCGGCAGCGGGATGTCCCCCGGCAGGCGGTCCACCGAATCGCAGGTCGGCCCGAACACGATCCGCCCCACCGGCGCATCGGCGCAGCGCACACCTTCCGGCGTGATCACCTCGATCCGCTCGACCATTCCGATGATCGGCATTTCCGCCAGACCGCCGTAGACGCCGTCGTTCAGGAACACATGCGCATCGTCGCGGATCGCCTTGACCTTCGTCACCAGGCTGAACGCGTCGCCGCACATCGCCCGGCCCGGTTCGCAGACCAGCGCCGGGGCCTTCGCGCCGAACGCCTCTGCCGTCGCCCTGCCGATCACATCGAAAATCGCCTCCAGCGCCAGCACGCCCTCACGCGTCCGCTGCGACGGAAATCCGCCGCCCACGTTCAGCCGCGCGATCGTGACACCCGCGTCCCGCGCGATGCCCGCCGCCGCATGGATGAACTGCGACCAGAGCGTCAGGTCGTTGACCTGCGTGCCCGGATGGAACGTGATCGACGGCGTGAAGCCATGCGCCACGACCTCGCGCAGCAGGTCCGCAGCCACATCGGCCGTCGCGCCGAATTTCGCGCCGAAGTTATAGGCCGATCCCGCGACCGGCAGCTTGAAGCGCACCGACACTTCCGTGCCATCGGCCGGCACCATCTCGGCCAGCTTCGCCAGCTCCGACCGGCTGTCCACGGAATAGACCGTCACGCCGTGTTCGACCGCAAAGGCGATCTCGGCGCGCGACCGCACCGGGTTGTGGTAATGCAGCGCCGCCGACGGCGCGAGGCGGCGGATCATCGCGATCTCGAAGGGCGAGGCGACGTCGAAACCGTTCACGCCCGCCGCGACCAGATTCTGGATCACCATCTCGTCCGGGTTCGACTTGACCGCATAGGTCACAAGCCCCGGGAATCCCTCAAGAAACCGCCGCGCGGTCGCCTGCAGAGCCATCGGCGCAAAGACCAGCACCGGGTTCTCGGGCGTCTGCGTGCGGATAAGCTCGCTGGGCGAAGCCCAGATCGTCTTAGAAAGCCCCATCGGCGTGTTCCCTTTGCCAACAAGGCGCAGCCACCTCTTGCCCCGGCAGAACGGGTCGGGAGACGCTTACGCGGTCTGTCCAACCAGGCCAGGTGCGCTCTCAGAGGCGCCCTTTTCCTGTCACTCAACGATGCGCGATATGGGACACATTTTCACCGATCAAAAGTGTATATCTGCAGCGATCTTTCGTTATAATGACGAAGACTTTGAACAAATCGCCGGTGTTGCACAATGGACGATCTCGACCGCTCGATGCTGACCCTGCTCGGGGCCGATGCCCGCATATCGGTGGCGACGCTCGCCCGACGGCTAAAGGTTGCGCGCTCCACCATCCAGGCGCGTCTCGAGCGGCTCGAGACGACGGGAATCATCGCCGGCTACACCGTCAAGCTCGGCGAAGCCGCCCGCCAGGGCCGCATCCGCGCCACCGTCCTTCTGACAATCGAACCCCGCGCGCAGGCCAACGTCCTGACCCGCCTGCGGTCGATCCCCGAGGTCGAGCGTGTCCACACCACCTCGGGCCGCGTGGACCTTCTGCTGCAGGTCGCGGCATCATCGACGACGGCGCTCGACCAGGTCCTCGACCAGATCGGCGAGATGACAGGGGTGCGCCAGAGCGAGAGCCTGATCCATCTGTCGACGAAGCTGGACAGGGCGGTGTGACGGTGACGAGCGCCCAGCCGGAGACCGTGGTCCGGGACGCCGGTCCCGATGATGCTGCCGAGGCCGCGCGCTGCGTCGCACGCGCCTTCACTACCGAGCCGCTGATGAGCGCCTTCTTCCCCGGTCCCTCCGCTCCCCGCGCCGCCGCCGTCACGCGGTTCTCGGGCCTCCTACTGCGCGCGCGGCTCGCCATCGGCGCGCCCTGCCTCGTCGCCTCCTCCGCCGGGCGGATTGCCGGGATCGCGATGGGCTACGGCCCGGACCCCGCCGCCTGGCCCGGTGACGTTCAGACAGAGTGGGACAGCTTCATCGCCTCCACGCCCGGCCTCGCGGACCGGTTCGAGGAATACCACCGCGCCACCTCGCCGTTCGGGGAATCCCGCCCGCATCACTATCTGGGCGTCATTGCCGTCGATCCGGACTTTCAGGGCGCGGGACTCGGTGCCGCCCTGATCGGTGCATTCTGCATACTTGCCGATGGCGATCCGGCATCTGCCGGATTGGCGCTCGACACCTCAAACCCTGAAAACCTGAACTGGTACGCCCGCTTCGGCTTCTCGGTCCTCGGGTCAGGACCGGTCGGCTCCGCGACGGTCTGGAGCCTGTTCCGGCCACATAGCCGGTGACGGCAAAGGTCAGCCTGCCGTGCCGAGCGCACCGAACGCCCCGTTGCTTTCGCGCCCCGACAGGCTCACCCTTCGCACGGGAAAAGCGAGGAGCCTGACATGACCACCGACCACCACGGCGCGCCCTGCTGGTATGAACTGACCACCGGCGACCTGGGCGCGGCCCAGACCTACTACGCGGACCTGCTCGGCTGGTCCTGGGCCGACGCGGGGATGGAGGGTTTCGACTACCGCCTCGCCTCGATGGGCGGCACGATGGTCGCCGGGGCGTCGATGGGGGCGCAGCTGGATACGCCGCCCTCCTGGCTGACCTATTTCGCCGTCACCGACTGCGACGCCACCGCGAAGGCCGTCGCGGATGCGGGCGGCGCGGTTCACATGCCCCCGGCGGACATCCCCGGCACCGGGCGTTTCGCCATTCTCGCCGATCCGCAGGGCGCGTCTTTCGGCATCCTGCAACCCCTGCTGATGCCCGATGGCTCGGCAGGCGGCGCGTTCGACCAGCAGAAGCCGGGCCACGGCAACTGGCACGAACTGATGACGTCTGATCCGAAGGCCGCTCTGGACTTCTACGGCAAGCTGTTCGGCTGGGCGGAAAGCCGCGTCGATGGAAATGGCCCCCGGCATGACCTACCACATCTTCGCGCGGGGCGGCACCGACATCGGCGGCATGATGGCCATCGCGCCCGGAATGCCCGGCCCCGGACGGCCGTTCTGGCTGCCCTATTTCGGAACGGCATCGGTCAAGGCCGCGATGGACCGCGTCAAGGCGGGCGGCGGCAAGGTGTTCAACGGTCCGCAAGAGGTTCCCGGCGGCGCGTTCATCACCGTCACGGCCGATCCGCAGGGGGCGATGGCGGCGCTGGTCGGCCCGGCATGACCTGAAGCGCGGCGCAATCGCCCGTCGGCCATGCGTCAGTCCGGCAGCGCCCGCCCGATCACGCCCAGAAAGAACGCGTCACGCTCTGCCTCCGGCAGCGCCGCGATGCCCGCCATCGGGCGCGACAGGATCAGGTCGGCCAGCCCGTGCGCCGCCACCCAGACCGCCGCAACGTCCTCCGTCGGCGTCCCGTCCGCCCGCGCCGCGCCGCCGACCGCCGCCACCTGTTCCGTCAGGTGCCGGTAGGCGGCACGCGCCGCCCGGTCCAGCTCGTCCGACCGGAAATCCGGCCGCTTCGACGAAAACATCAGCCGGTACAGCGCCGGGCTGCCCAGCGCGAAGTCGATGTATCCCAGTCCCGCCGCCAGCAACTGCGACCGCGCATCCGGGGACGCCTTCGCCTCGCGCGCATGCTGCGTCGCAAGGAACCGCCGGAACCCCTCCGCCGTCAGCGCCGTCAGCAGGCCCTTCGCATCGCCGAAGTGATGCGCCGGGGCGGCGTGGCTGACGCCTGCGCGCTTGGCCACCGAGCGCAGCGAAAACGCCTCGATCCCGCGTTCCAGCACTTCCTGCTCGGCCGCGCGCATCAGCGCACCGCGCAGATCGCCGTGGTGATAGCGCGGCCTGTCCGCCGGTTCGGCAAGGGTCGGATCGTCGGTCATGGTCCCTGCTTAGCGCCACATCTTGGCAGTGTCAAAATATTATCTTGACAGCGAAAAGATCTACCTTCACGGTTATCTTGTCACTGTCAGGATACCGCCCATGCAACCCGACACAGTCTTCCAGTTCGCCAACCCCACAGCCCTCGTCGGCTGGGTCGCCCTCGCCCTGTCACCCCTCGCCCCCGTCTGGGCCGACCGCATCGCAGCCACCCTGATCCCCCTCCTCCTCTCCGTCGCCTACACCGCCCTGATCCTCACCTTCTGGTCCTCCGGCACCGGCGGCTTCGACACCCTTCCCAACGTCATGGCGCTCTTCGACAGCCCCGGCGTCGCCCTCGCCGGCTGGGTCCACTACCTCGCCTTCGACCTCTTCATCGGGGCCTGGATCGTCCGCACCGCCCGCGCCAGCGGCATCCCGCACTGGATCGTCCTGCCCTGCCTCGCCCTCACCTTCCTCTTCGGCCCTGCTGGCTTTCTCGCCTTCTCCGCCCTCCGCGCCGTCACCCGCGCGCGCCAGTCTCAACCTGTCTGAGGTTTCCCCATGACCGACCTGCCCCTCTCCGCCCCTGTGGCCCGGCTCCGTCCGCCCGCGCTCCTGAACCGGATGTTCCGCGACGCCCCCCAGTTCACGGCCCTCGCCCTTCTCATCACCCTCTCCCTCGCCCCCACCGTTGCTGCGATGCTCACCGACACCCGCCTCTTCCAGGGCACCGGCATCTGGCTCAAGCCCCTCAAGTTCCAGACCGCCCTGACCCTCTACCTCCTCACCCTCGCCGCCTATGCCCGCTGGCTCCCCCCCGGCCTCGCCACCCGCCGCTGGTTCCGCGTTTTCACGACCGTCGTCTGCGCTGCCATCGTCGCGGAACTCCTCTGGATCATCGGGGCTGCCGCCAACGGCACCGCCTCGCATTTCAACACCGCCACCCCCGCGATGGCGCTCCTCTACAGCCTCATGGGCGCGGCCGCCGTCACCCTCACCTCCGCCAGCCTCGTCTTCGGCATCGCCATCGCCCGCAATCCCGCCACCGGACTGCCGCCTGCCATGCGCGCGGGCCTGTCCCTCGGCCTGATCCTCACCTTCCCCCTGACCGTCATCGTCGCAGGCTACATGTCCTCGACCACCGGCCACCTTGTCGGCACGCCCGTCACCGGCGCCATGGTCCCGCTGATGGGCTGGTCGCGCGAGGTCGGCGACCTGCGCGTCGCCCACTTCCTCGCCACCCACGCGATGCACGCTCATTCCGCTCGCCGCGCTGGCCGCGACGCTGTCGCTGCCGCCCCGCGCCGCCACCCTTGCCGCAATCGCCGCCGCCCTCGGCTTCACCGCCCTTGTCATCTTCACCTTCTGGCAGGCCCTGCAGGGCCAGCCCTTCCTGCCCTGACCGCTTCCCCTTCGCCCGACCGAACGCTAAGACGGCCCCGATCAACGCGGGGCCGCCTTCATGCCGATGGAAACCAAGTTCAACGCCGCCGAGGCCGAGGCCCGCATCGCGAAACGCTGGGACGACGCGCAGGCCTTCCGCGCAGGGGCGAACGCCAAACCGGGCGCGGAAGCCTTCTCCATCGTCATCCCGCCGCCGAACGTCACCGGCGCGCTCCATATGGGCCACGCCTTCAACAACACGCTGCAGGACATCCTGACCCGCTGGCACCGGATGCGCGGCCACGACACGCTCTGGCAGCCCGGCACCGACCATGCCGGCATCGCCACCCAGATGGTGGTGGAGCGGGAACTGGCGCAAGACCAACCGCCGCCGCACCGATTTCACCCGCGACGAATTCACCGGCCTTGTCTGGGAACAGAAGGTCCGCGTCGCCGCAGCAACATCCGCGCCCAGCTCGACCGCCTGGGTGCCAGCTGCGACTGGAGCCGCGAGGCCTTCACCATGTCCGGCGCGCCCGGCGCGCCTGCGGGCGAGGACGGCAACTTCCACGACGCCGTCATCAAGGTCTTCGTGGACGATGTCACAACAAGGGCCTGATCTACCGCGGCAAGCGCCTGGTGAACTGGGACCCCCACTTTGAAACCGCCATCTCCGACCTCGAAGTCGAACAGACCGAGGTGGACGGCCATATGTGGCACTTCAAATACCCGCTCGCCGGGGGGGCCACCTATGACTACATCGAACGCGACGCCGACGGCATCATCACGCTGCGCGAAACCCGCGACTACATCTCCATCGCCACGACCCGCCCCGAAACCATGCTCGGCGACGGCGCGGTCGCGGTGCATCCGTCCGACACCCGCTACGCCGCCATCGTCGGGCATCTCTGCGAAATTCCCGTCGGGCCACAAGGAACACCGCCGCCTGATCCCGATCATCACCGACGAATACCCCGACCCGACTTTCGGCTCCGGTGCCGTCAAGATCACCGGCGCGCATGACTTCAACGACTACGGCGTCGCCACCCGCAACGGCATCCCGCTCTACCGGCTGATGGACACCAAGGCGCGATGCGGTCGGACGGGCGTGCCCTATGCGCAGGCCGCCGAACAGGCGCAGGCCCTGTCCCGCGCCTGGCTGGTCCGCAAGGGCTACGCGACCCCCGGCTTTGCCGAACAGCCGCTGAACCCGTCCGAGGGCGAGATCGACGCCCTGAACCTTGTCCCCGACGACCTGCGCGGTCTGGACCGCTACGAGGCGCGGAAGCGCGTCGTGGCGCAGATCGAGGCGGAAGGGCTGTCGGTGATGACCCGGGCGGATGATCCGCGACTGGGGAAACCGTCGACAAGCGTCCGCCCCGAACCTACGGGACCCGTAGGGCGGGGCACGCCGCCACGATCGGCATCCCGCGCCCATTCCCCCTGATCGAATCCAAGAAGATCATGCAGCCCCACGGCGACCGGTCGAAGGTCGTCATCGAGCCGATGCTGACCGACCAGTGGTTCGTGGACACCGCCAAGATCGTCCAGCCCGCCCTCGACGCCGTCCGCGACGGCCGGACGAGGATCCTGCCCGAGCAGCACGAGAAGGTCTATTTCCACTGGCTGGAGAACATCGAGCCCTGGTGCATCTCGCCGGCAGCTCTGGTGGGGGCACCAGATCCCGGTGTGGTAGGGGTCAAAAGTTAGACTGCTCTGATCGCTGACCTGCCATTGCACGCCGATGATCCATACCGAAACCATTTAGTCGCGGCCTCAAACGGTTCTGGCCGCTATGAGAATGGCCGAAGAATTACTATGGACAGCCTTCCGAAGGAGTCGAAGTTTCGGCGCTCGAGACCGGCGACGACGGCTTTGCGCTCACCGTTCGTTTAGGTGGACGTAACAACAGGTATGATCGGTCTTCACCGCGACCCCGACGTCCTCGACACCTGGTTCTCCTCCGGCCTCTGGCCCATCGGCACCCTCGGCTGGCCCGAGCAGACACCCCGAACTGAAACGCTACTTCCCCACCTCCGTCCTCGTCACCGGCTTCGACATCATCTTCTTCTGGGTCGCCCGGATGATGATGATGCAGCTGGCCGTCGTGAACGACATCCCCTTCCGCACCGTCTATGTCCACGCCCTCGTCCGCGACGAGAAGGGCAAGAAGATGTCGAAGTCGCTCGGCAACGTGCTCGACCCGCTCGACCTGATCGACGAATTCGGCGCCGACGCCGTCCGCTTCACCCTCACCTCGATGGCCGCGATGGGGCGCGACCTGAAGCTGTCCAAGGACCGCATCGCGGGCTACCGCAACTTCGGCACCAAGCTCTGGAACGCCACCCGCTTCGCCGAAATGAACGGCGCGCTGGCCGGCCCGCGTATGGCAGGAAGCCATACGCATGCCATACGCGCGCTGGCACACCGCATACGGTCAACCGCTGGATCATCGGCGAGACCGCCAAGACCCGCATCGCGGTGGACGAGGCGCTGACCGCCTTCCGCTTCAACGACGCCGCGAACGCGCTTTACGCCTTCGTCTGGGGCCGCGTCTGCGACTGGTATGTCGAATTCGCCAAGCCCCTGATGGACGGGGCAGAGGCGGATGAGACCCGCGCGACGATGGCCTGGGTTCTGGACCAGTGCTATCTGATGCTGCACCCGATCATGCCCTTCCTCACCGAGGACCTGTGGGCGCAGACCGGCCACACCGGCCTGCTCGCCCACGGCGACTGGCCGACCTATGGCCTTGAACTGGTTGACGAAACCGCCGACCGCGAGATGACCTGGGTCATCGCGCTGATCGACGAAATCCGCTCGGCCCGCGCCGAAATGGGCGTGCCCGCAGCGCTGAAACTGCCGCTGATCCAGACCGCGCTCGACGACGCGGGCCGCACCGCGCTGGCCAGCAACGCCGCCATCATCCAGCGCCTTGCGCGGATCGAGGGCGTCACGGAAGGGGCAGCACCCAAGGGCAGCATCACGATCACCGTGGACGGCGGCACCTTCGCCATCCCGCTTGCGGGCGTCATCGACGTGGCGGCGGAAAAGGCGCGCCTTTCCAAGGCGTTGGAGAAGCTGAACAAGGAAATCGCCGGTCTGGCGGGCCGCGTGAACAACCCGAAATTCGCCGTGTCCGCGCCGCCCGAAGTGGTCGAGGAAGCCCGCGAGAACCTCGCCCTGCGGCAGGCCGAGGCGGCCAAGCTCACCGCCGCGCTGACCCGTCTGGCCGACATCGGCTGACCTTCCAATGAGACCCAAATATCCCCGCCGGAGGCAGAAATACTTTTGTGCCTCCGGCGGGGATATTTTAACTCATTGGAAACCCTGATCGCGCCAGACTGAGCGCACGGTACAGGCGGGGACGCCGATGACCGTCTCGTTGGAAGACACCCTGCCAAGGTTCGCCTTGGCAGGGTTGCCAGCGCCGCGCGTTTCGGCTTCCTTTGCGCCATGCCCGGCCCCCGCCTCACCCCCCTCGCCGTCTCACTCCCCTCAACGGTCCCCTTCACCGGCCCCGAGGCGCTGGAACGGCGCATGGGCCAGTCCCTTCGCCGCCCGCCTCGGCGCCAACGAATCCGGCTTCGGCCCCTCGCCGCAAGCCATTGAAGCCATGGCGAAATCCGCCCGTGATGCGTGGATGTACGGCGACCCTGAGGTGCACGACCTGCGCCATGCCATCGCCGCGCATCACGGGATCGACCCCGCCCATATCGCGGTCGGCGAGGGGATCGACGGCCTGCTCGGCCTGCTCGTCCGTCTGACGGTCGGCGCGGGCGATGCCGTCGTGACCTCGGACGGGGCCTACCCGACCTTCAACTTCCACGTCGCGGGCTTCGGCGGGGCGCTGCATAAAGTGCCCTACAAAGACGACCACGAGGACCCGGACGCGCTGATCGCCCGCGCAACGGAAACCCGCGCGAAGCTCATCTACCTGTCCAACCCCGACAACCCGATGGGCACCTGGCACCCCGCCGCCACCATCGCCCGGATGATCGATACCGTCCCCGACGGCACGCTCCTGATCCTGGACGAGGCCTATGCCGATCTTGCCCCGGACGGCACCGTTCCGCCGCTTACCCCCGAAGACCCCCGCGTCATCCGTATGCGCACGTTTTCAAAGGGTTACGGCATGGCGGGCGCGCGCGTCGGCTATGCCATCGGGCATCCCGACCTGATCCTCGCCTTCGACAAGGTGCGCAACCATTTCGGCCTGTCGCGCGTCAGCCAGGCCGGGGCACTGGCCGCGCTTGGCCGATCAGGCCTATCTCGCTGATGTCAAAGCGAAGGTCGCCACCGCCCGCGACAGCATCGCCGCCATCGCCCGCACGAACGGCCTGACGCCGATCCCGTCGGCCACCAACTTCGTCACAATCGACTGCCGCCGCGACGGTGCCTTCGCAACCCGCGTGCTGGCGGAACTCGGCCACGCGGCGTCTTCATCCGCAAGCCCGGCGCGGCCCCGCTCGACCGCTGCATCCGCGTCACCTGCGCGCCGCCCGAAGCGCTCGCTACCTTCGCCGCCGCATTGCCAGAGGCGCTTGCCGCCGCATCGGAGGGCTGACATGCATATCCTGATCCTCGGCGCGGGCGGCATGATCGGGCGCAAGCTGGCCGCGCGCATCGTCCGTGACGCCGCAATCGGCACACGCCCCGTCACCCGCCTGACGCTTGCCGACATCGCCGCCCCGCCACCGCCCGCTTTCACCGGACAGGCGGACGCCATCGCCATCAACCTCGCCGACCCCGGGGCCGCAGACCGTCTCATCACCGGCCGCCCCGACATCATCTTCCACCTCGCCGCAATCGTCTCGGGCGAGGCCGAGGCCGATTTCGACAAGGGCTATGCCGTCAACCTCGACGCCTCGCGCGCGCTGTTCGAGGGCATCCGCACCCTGCCCGACTACCACCCGCGCCTGATCTTCGCGTCCTCCATCGCCGTCTTCGGCCCGCCCTTCCCGACCGTCATCCCCGACGACTTCCACCTGACGCCCCGCACCAGCTACGGCACGCAGAAGGCTGCGACCGAGCTTTTCATCTCTGACTACACACGGCGCGAGATTTTCGACGGCATCGCGCTGCGCCTGCCGACCATCTGCATCCGCCCCGGCGCGCCGAACCGCGCCGCCTCCGGCTTCTTCTCGGGCATCCTGCGCGAACCGCTGGCGGGGCTGCCCGCCATCCTGCCCGTCCCGGATACGGTCCGCCACTGGTTCGCCAGCCCGCGCGCCGCCGTCGGTTTCTTCCTGCATGCCGCTACGCTGGGCACCGACCGGCTTGGTCCGACCCGCGCGCTGAACATGCCCGGCCTCTCCGCCACCGTCGCTGAACAGATCGAGGCACTGCGCCGCGTCGCGGGGCAGAATGCCGTCGACCTGATCCGCCGCGTCCCCGATGAGACCGTCGCGCGCATCGTCGGCGGCTGGGCCGAGCGTGTCGATGCGACCCGCGCGACGGCCCTCGGCTTCACCGCCGAGACGGATTTCGACCAGATTATCCAAGCCTATCTGGACGACGACGCGCCCGCCTGACGCAACCTCAGCCGCCCGCGATCACCGCCGCCGCCGCATCCAGCGCCCCGCCTCCGTGCGGAACCTGCAGGCGCCGTCATGCCCGCTTCCATCGCCGCCAGCACACCCAGCGTCATATGCGCGTTCACATGCCCCATATGCGCCACCCGCAGGAAGTCGCCGTAGTCCGCCGACCCCGGCTCGGCCATCCCGAGGCCGATGCCCAGCGTTACGCCCGCCTGCCGTTCCGTCCACTCCCGCAACCGCCCCGCCCCGCCGCCGCCGATCCGCGCCGCCGTCACCGACCGCCCGCGCCAGTCCGCCGTCGCGACGTTCAGCGCGATGTCCCCGCCTGTCCCCCAGGCATCGAAGGCCGCCCAGACCGCCCGCGCCAGCAACTCGTGCCGCGCCCAGGCCGCCTCCAGCCCTTCCTCGTCCAGAAGCATCGTCAGCGCTTCGTCCAGCGCGAAGATGTGATGCGTCGCCGCCGTGCCGTTGAAGTATTGCCAGTCCTCCTGCGGGTCCGCGCGCGGACCCCAGTCCCAGTAGGGCGTCCGCAGGTCCGGGTCCTTCGCCACCCCCTTCGCCCGGTCCGAGAACCACAGGAAAGCCAGCCCCGGCGGCGTCATCAGTCCCTTCTGGCTCGCCGCGATCAGCACGTCGATCCCCCAGTCATCCATCCGGATCGGGTCGCAGCCGAGGGACGCAATGGCATCCACCACCAGCAGCGCGTCGTGCCCCGCCGCGTCCATCGCCGCGCGGACGGCTGCGATATCGTTCCGGATGGAGGTCGCCGTATCGACATGCGTCAGCATCACCGCCCGGATGCGCCCCTCGCGGTCGGCCTTCAGGGCGTCGCCGATCCGCCCGGCATCCGCCTGCGACCGCTTGCCGAAGTCGATCAGGTCGGTCGCAACCCCCATCCGGTTCAGCACCCGCGCCCAGGTCGATCCGAAATGCCCCGTCACCGGCACCAGAACCCGGTCGCCCCGCGACAGGATGTTCGCCGCCGCCGCTTCCCAACCCGCATGGCCGTTGCCCATGTACATCGCGACGTTCTGGCGCGTCACCGCCACGCGCCGCAGCTGCGCCGCCACCGACGCCATCTGCGCGGTCTGTTCGGCCGCATAGATGTTGGGCGAAGCCCGGTGCATCGCCGCCAGAACCCGGTCCGGTACGACCGAGGGACCGGGGATCGCCACGTAACTCCGACCGTTCGACAGGCTCATTCCCGCATCCCTTGCCAATTCCGCGCCGCAGCTATGGCAAGCGCGCAGGGTGCGGTCAACCGGACCCGTCTGCCCGGTGCCGGACATCCCTGCACCCCCTTTGCCTTGCTTCACGTCCCGGTTCGGGATAGATCGCGCGCCTGTCCTTCAGCGTTCCGGATGCTGGCCGTCCGACACGCGCCCTGGCAACCGTAGGTAGCGTGACACCGCAGACCGAGACCACTGACGACTATTCCTCGCGCGCGCTGTTCCGGCGTTTCTGGCGCGACTATCTGCACAAGCACCGCTTCCGCATGGCGCTGGCCTTCCTGATCATGACTGTGGAAGGGTCCGTCCTCGCGGTTCTCGCCTGGATGCTCAAGCCGCTGTTCGACCGCATCTTCGTCGGCAAGGACGGCACGGCCATCTGGTGGGTCGGCGGCAGCATTCTGGCGCTCTTCATCCTGCGCGGGCTGAGCCTGATCTTCAGCCGGATGATCCTGACCCGCATTTCGCAGGCCAATGCCGCCGACATGCAGGGCGATCTCTTCACCCATATCCTGCGGCTGGACAGCGGGTTCTTCCAGGCCAATCCGCCCGGTGCCCTGATCGACCGGATCGTCGGCGATACCGCAGCCCTGCAGGGCATCTGGTCCGCCGTCATCCTCGGCGTCGGGCGCGATGTCGTGGCCATCGTATCGCTGTTCGGCGTCGCAATCGCCATCGACCCGTACTGGACCCTCGCCGCGCTGGTCGGCACGCCCCTGCTGATCCTGCCCGCCCTTGCCATCCAGCGGTACATCCGGCGCAAGATCCTGATCGTGCGTCAGGTGTCGGGGGAACGCACTGTGCGGCTGGACGAGGTGCTGCACGGGATCAACGCCGTCAAGCTGAACGGGATGGAGGCCTATCAGGGGGACCGCTTCGCGCGGCTTCTGCAGCGCATTCTGGATGTGCAGGTCAAGACCGCAGGCACCCGCGCCGCCATGCCCGCCCTGATCGACGTCGTCACCGGTATCGGCTTCTTTGCCGTCCTTGTCCTCGGCGGCCAGTCCGTGATGCGCGGCGAACGCTCGGTGGGTGAGTTCATGAGCTTTTTCACCGCGATCAGCCTGGCATTCCAGCCGATCCGCCGTCTCGGCGACCTTGCGGGCACCTGGCAGACCGCCTTCGTCAGCCTGGCCCGCGTCTATCGCCTCTTCGACACCCAGCCGTCGCAGACCGCCCCGCAGGACCCGCAGGACCCGCGCGCGGGCAATACATCCATAGCGTTCCGGGACGTCCATCATTCCTACGGTCAGCAGGGCGTCCTGCGCGGTCTGTCCTTCACCGCCGAGGCCGGGCAGACCACGGCGCTTGTCGGCCCTTCCGGCGCGGGCAAGACCACCGTCTTCAATCTTCTGACGCGCCTCGCAGACCCCGACAGCGGGCGCATCACCCTTGGCGGCACTGATATCGGACGCTTCGACCTTGCCGCGCTGCGCGGCATCTTCTCGGTCGTCAGCCAGGAATCCGCGCTGTTCGACGAAACCATCCGCGACAACATCCTCGTCGGCCGCGCCGCGTCGGACGAAGGATTGCGTCAGGCCGTCGCAGCCGCGCATGTCAGCGATTTCACCGATGCCCTGCCCGAGGGTCTCGATACCCGCGCCGGTCCGCGCGGGTCGGCCCTGTCCGGCGGCCAGCGGCAGCGCGTCGGCATCGCGCGCGCGATCCTGCGCGACGCGCCGATCCTGCTGCTGGACGAGGCGACCTCGGCGCTGGACGCTGCCAGCGAGGCCGCCGTGCAGGATGCGCTCGACCGGCTGACCGCAGGGCGCACGACCCTTGTCATCGCGCACCGGCTCGCCACGGTGCGGAACGCTGACAAGATCGTCGTGATGCAGGAGGGGCGGGTGGTGGAAGAGGGCCGCCATGATGACCTGATCGCGCAGAACGGGCTTTATGCCAGCCTCTGCCGCCTGCAGTTTGCGGAATGACCCCCATGACCGGCCCCATAGCCCCCGTTGGCGAACCGGCCCCTGACCGCCGCATCCTCCGTGTCACCGGCAGCGCACGCGAAAGCTTCCTGCAGGGCCTCGTCACCAACGACCTGAAACGCCTGGATCACGGCCTCGTCTACGCCGCCATCCTGTCCCCGCAGGGCAAATACCTCTTCGATTTCCTGCTTGTTCCGCAGCCTGATGCGATCCTGATCGACATCGCCGCGCCCTTCGCTGACGCCCTCGCCCGCCGGCTGACCATGTACCGCCTGCGCGCCGATGTCGCCATCGCCCCCACCGACATCCCCGTCACCTGCGGCCTCGGCCCCGCCCCGCGACGGCGGCCTTCGCCGACCCGCGTCACCCGGCCCTCGGCTGGCGCGCCTACGGACGCGCCGCCGCCGGACCCGCCACGCATCGACTGGGACGCGATCCGCGTCGAGCACCTGATCCCGGAAACCGGTATCGAGCTGATCCCGGACGATACCTATATCCTCGAAGCCGGGTTCGAGCGCCTGCACGGTGTCGATTTCCGCAAGGGCTGCTATGTCGGGCAGGAAGTCACCGCGCGGATGAAGCACAAGACCGACCTGCGCAAAGGCCTCGCCCGCGTTGCGGTCGACGGCGCGGCCCCGGTCGGCACCCCGATCATGGCAGGACAGAAAGAGGCCGGAACACTGTTCACCCAGTCGCGCGGCCACGCCATCGCGCATCTGCGGTTCGACCGCGCCGAGGGTGTGATGCGCGCCGGCGATGCCCGTGTCACCTGGACGCCGGAACCCTAGAGCCGCCCTTCCGCCCGCAGGATCGTCACCTGCAGCCCTGCCTTGCGCATCAGACCCGCCGACGCCTCGTTGAAGGCGTGATAGCTGGTCGTCCATTCCGCCGCACCCGCCGCCAGGAACCGCGCCTTGGCCGCGCCGATCAGCGCCGTCGCGACGCCCTGCCGCCGCGCCTCCGGAATGGTCGCGATGTGATGCAGGACGCCCCGGCGGCGCGCCCGCGTCAGGGCATCATCCGGCGTGTCGAGGATTTCACAGTAGGCATAGCCCAGATCGCCGCCTTTCCCCTGTGCGATCAGCGCGAAGTGGCCCGGCCGCGCCAGCAGATCGCCGAACAGGGCTGCTACCGCCGCCGGATCCGTCCGCATCTTGAAGATATCCGGCCGTTCGGCCGCGTGCAGCGCCTGCACCACCGCGTTCAGCGGCACCAGCCGCGCGGCGGATTCGGGCCCGACGGCAACAATATCCATACGGCCACCCTTACGCCCGTTCGGAATATTCCAGGAATTCCGTATGCACGATGATATCCTCATCCGGTCCGATGAACGGCGGGATCATGATCCGCACGCCGTTGTCGAGGATCGCGGGCTTGAAGCTGTTCGCCGCCGTCTGGCCCTTCTGCACCGGTTCCGTGTCCACCACCTTGCAGCGCACCTTCTGCGGGATCGTCACGCTCAGCGCCTCATCCCCGAAATACTGAACCGTCGCCGTCATCCCGTCCTGCAGGAACGGCCGCCTCTCGCCCAGAAGCTCGGCATCCAGTTCCGTCTGCTCGATAGGTCTCACAGTCCATGAACACCAGCCGCCCGTCCGTCTCGTAGAGGAACTGCTGGTCCTTCCGGTCCAGCGTCACCTCGTCAACCTTGTCCTCGGACCGGAAGCGTTCGTTCAGCTTGCGGCCGTCGCGCAGGTTCTTCAGTTCAACCTGTGCAAAGGCCCCGCCCTTGCCCGGTTTGACGTGGTTCACCTTCACCGCCGCCCACAGCCCGCCGTCATGTTCCAGGATGGCTCCTGGCCTGATTTCGTTACCGTTGATCTTGGGCATGTTGCGGAACCATGACAAAAAGGTTGATGGAATTGGAAGCGTCCCTATATATGCCCCTGCAAGAGGGAACAACTGGACTAAATCCTGTGTGCTCTCGCGCCCAGTCATGCGCTGGGGACATGACAGACATTCGATACAGGGCATACCGAATCACGGCGGAATAGAGGTATTCAGCCGGACTTGGAAAACGCAAGAGCAATAAGAAAAGGTCAGAAGCAATGCGTGATTTCGTCGACGGCACAGCCTTCAACTACGAACAGGGTCAGCGCAGCCGCAAGCTGTTCGCTGCCGTTGTTCTTGCCGCGCTCGACGATGCCATTGCAGATGACAAGAAATACGGCAACGGCCCCGAACAGATCGCCCGCTGGGCGCGGTCGCGCGACGGGCGCGAAGTGCTGTCCTGCGCCGGGATCGACCCGAATGAGCGTGTCGTCACCGGCCTGATGGATTTCGTGTCCAAGGGCGTGCGCACGTCGGTTGCCCTCTCGCGCGAGGAAAGCGAACGCCGCCACGCCGCTGAAGAGGCCGAGGCGGAAGCCGCCTGACGACGGTTCCCGAAATACGATGAACGGACGCGCCGCAAGGCGCGTTTTTCATGTCCGCTCAGCCCCGGAACATCAGCGCGAAGATGATCCCAGGCGCTGCCTCGGCCAGCATCGCCGCCACGACCAGCGCGCGTGCAGCCAGCGTCCGGAACCGCCGCCACAGCACGACCGACAGCGCCAGACAGACCGCGATCTCCAGCGGGCCGATCATGTTCCCGTGGCGATGACGGTCCCAGTAGCTGAACGGGCTGCGGAACACCCAGTCCGACAGCGGCCAGAACATCCGCCGCGCATCCTCGTTGTGCAGACCGAAATCGAAGACCAGATGCAGCAGCCCCGCGCCCGCGAACGCCGTCAGGGCCGGGCCGCGACGCCACAGCGCCAGTCCAAGCAGCAGTCCCCACAGGACGAAGCTGTTGTCCACGGCAAAGACCGCCTGCCATGCGTCCGAGAAATACATCTCGTCAAAGATCACCCGCGCCGGAACGCCAGCGACCCATCGGGACCAGGCGACCATCAGGTAAAGCGACATATCCGGCACCAGCGCACCCGCCAGCGCGGCCGCAGTCACCCGTGGCTGGCCCGCGCGCGCAAAGGCCGCTGCCCCGAAGATCAGGTGCGCAGGGGTATTCAGATCATGCCTCCGCCGCCCGTCCTGCATCCACCCGCGCCACGGATGATGCGCCCCGCCGGGTGCGATTGAAAACGGAATCTCCGAATCGACGCCGGATGAAGAATACGCGCTTCTTGGCCGGTTGCGACGGAACCCGCGCGCCCGCAACACTCATCGAGCCGCTTCGCGCTCTCGTCTCCGAACCGCAGCGAGCAAAGCCGGAAAGGGCTTGACGAGCGCGGATATGTCGTCCGGCACTGTTCCTTCCGCGGATGTGCCGGTCGAGTTCGCCCGCGCCCGCCGCCTTCCCTGTGTGATTGTCCCGCCGGGGGCGCGGTTCAGACAGATCGTCCGCTGTCGATCGACTGCGCCTGCATCGCGCGCGCGATCTCGCGCCGCACCAGCTTGCGGACGTTGCGCGTGATCCGCTCGCCGAGCGGTCCCTGAAGTTCCTGCCGGATGATCTCTGCCACCAGGTCGCGCAGCGCGTCCGCGTCGATCACCATGTCGTCCGCCGGATCGAACAGCCCCGCGTCCTCGGCGGGTTCATCCGGCACCGCGCCCGACAGCTCGCCCAGGCCGAACGCCCCATCTGCATCGCGCGGGACATCGGCATCGGTCTCCGTCGTCACCACGGGTTCCGCAGGGTCGGCACCGGGCTGGTCCTGACCCCCGTCCGCATCCGTATCCGGACCCTGCTCGGGTGCAGGGGCAGGCGTCTCTGCCACGCCGGCATCCGCCTTGTATTCCGCCGGGCGGATGATCCGCGGACTGCGGAACGCCGCCGCCCCGAACAGCACCGCGCCGCTGTCCGCTGTACCAGTCCCTGCATCGTCCGGTGCCGGGATTGCCTCGGCCCCGCCAGACAAGCTCAGGTCATCCCGCGCCGCCGCGCGACCGAAGCGCATCGCGTCACCTGCGACCGGCGCTTCCATCAGATCGTCGTCGGACGCCGGTTGCGCGGGCGCGTCCGCATCGGCACCCGCATCAATCCCGGCTTCCCCGGACTGCCAGATCGGCTCGGACCGCAGCTTCGCCGTGCTGGTCCGCAGGCTTTTCCACGGTGTCACAGCGCCTGCATCTTCGTCCACGTCACCCGCGCCGGTTTCCGCCGGGTCGCCTTCGTCTGCCGCGCCGGCCCCGCCGACATCCGCAAACCCCGGCATCCCCGACCCGCCCGCTTCCGCAGGGGCCGATTTGTCCGTCTCGAACGCGTCGTCGATCCCGGCGACCGCTGCCTCAAGCTCGGCGATCGTGTCTTCCAGCGTCCCCGGCACGGCATCTCCGTCCGCGGTCGGTCCTTGAACAGCCGTATCCGCCTCGGCATCGCGCCGCCAGTCGCCGTCCGCTTCGTCCGCCGCATCCTCTGCCGCTTCAGCCGACGGCTCCGCAACCCGGAACGCGGGCGTCAGGACGAGCTTGGCCACCACTGCTTCGCTGTCCGCCTGCACCGGTTTCCCGGACGTCAGACGATCCTCCGCGCGCACGACAGCCTTCTCCGGCCCCCGCAGGTCTTCCGAGACCAGCCTGCGGATCGACGACAGCACATCTTCGATTTCGACATTCGTCATCGGATCAGACATCGGACTTTCCTTCGGCCAGGACCGATCTATACCCCCCGCCCGTGCGCGCGACAACGCGAAGCGTTGCGTCAGTTCTTCCCGATGGCCTTGAGGACACGGTCAAGGCTTTCGCCCTGCACGCTTGTGACAGGTGCGTTGCGCACCGCGTTGTAATAGGCCGCCGGGTCATAGGTCGGAACGCCGAGATTCAGGTGGTCAACCGTTAACAGACCCATAGCCGCCAAAAGCGAATAAATCCCTACCTGCAGATTGGCTTCCGCCGTGATCCGGTCCGCCTGCGCATCCAGCAGTTCCTGTTCCGCGTCCAGCACGTCCAGCGTCGTCCGCGCCCCCAGATTCGCCTCTTCGCTGATCCCGCGATAGGCCACCGTCGCCGCGCGGATCTGGCGGTCGATCGCCTCGATCTGGGCCCGCGTCACCGTCAGGTTCGACCAGGCGTTGCCCACGTCCCGGCCGATCCCGACGCCCGCCTGCAGCAGGGCCGAGCGCGCCTGATCGCGCCGCGCTATGGCCTGCCGGTGCGACGACGATTTTGCGCCGCCGGTATACAGCGTCTGCGACATCTGCAGCCCGATCTGGCCCGTCGTGTCATCGCCGTCGTTCGTGGCACTTGCGCCCAGATCGATCTCGGGCATCCGCTGCGCCGCCGCCAGCGCCACACCCAGTTCCGCCGCCGTCACCTCGCGCTGCGCCTGCTTGACCTGCGGATGCGTCCGCTGTCCGATGGCCTTGGCCTCGTCCAGACTGCGCGGCAGCGCCGGGGCCTTCGGGGCCGCCGACAGCCGTCCGGGGTACTGCCCCGTCGCCGCCTTGTAGGCTTCGCGCGCCACCGCCAGCCCGCCCGCCGCCGCCGCAAGACCTGCCCGCGCCGCCGCCAGCCGCGCTTCGGCCTGCGCCACCTCGGTCCGCGTGATGTCGCCCACCTCGAACCGCGCCTGCGCGGCCTCCAGCGCCTCGCCGATGACGTTCACCGAATTGTCGTTGATCGCCACGTTTTCGGACGCGCTCTTCACGTCGAAATAGGCCTGAACAGCCCCCAGCAGAACGTTCTGCTCGACTCCCACCAGCGCCTCGCGCGTCGCCAGAACGGTTTCCCTGGCGATCTCGATCCCCAGCTTGCCACGCCCGAAATCATAGATCGGAAGGCGTGCGCTCAGCTAAGGCTCGACGCCGTGCCGTCGCCGAACGCCGTCTTGACATAGCCCGACTGCAGCACATAGCTGATGACCGGACGCAAGGATGCAAGCGCCTGCGCCGCGTCTTCGTCCGCCGCCCGCAGCACCGCACGGTTCTGGTCCAGAAGGTTCGAGTTGCGATAGGCCAGCACCAGCGTGTCAGCCAGAGTTTCAGCCGCGGCGGGCAGTGCCGCAGCCAGCGAAAGCGCGCAAGCCATCAGAACGGATTTCAGTCGGTCAAACACCAGATCACCTTCCCTACGTCTGTCCCGGCATCTTGCGCAGCGCCTGCCGCGCAGTCCGGACCGTCCGGTTCACAGCGCAAAACCGCGCGCCCGCACGAACCCCGCCATGACCGGAGCCGCCGCGTTGAAGGCGAACCGCCAGGCCACCTGCCCGTTCGACTTGTGGCCCACCCGCGCCGTCCCCAGCGCTCCTTCCATATAGAACGCGCCGATCCGCCCGCCATCCTTCAGCTGCGCCAGCAGCGCCTCGGGCACCGTCTCGACGCCGCCCTCGATCAGGATCGCGTCAAAGGGCGCGCTGTCAGGCGCACCCGCCGTCAGCGGCCCCTGAACGATCAGCACGTCGCCCGCGCCCGCTGCCGCAAGCCGCGCCCGCGCCTCGGCCGCCATGCCCGCGTCGTCCTCGACCGCGACCACCGACCCCGCCATCCGCGCGATCACCGCCGCCGTATAGCCCAAGCCCCGCCCCCAGAAGCAGCACATGGTCGTCCGGGGCGATGTCCAGCGCGTCCAGCATCTTCGCCAGTGTGCGCGGTTCCAGCATCACCCGGCCCGAAGGCAGCGCGATGTTCTCGCCCATATAGGCCGCCTCGACCCTCGGCGCTGGCACGAACGCCTCACGCGGGATCGTCAGCATCGCCTCGATGATCGGGAACTTGGTCACGTCGTTCGGGCGGACCTGCGTATCCACCATCATCGTGCGGCGCTGTGCAAAATCAGGCATTTGTCAGATCACTTCAATCGGGAGTGAACGATCATTCTCATCGCTTTGCGCCGTCTTGCCACAGAACCACGCCCCCCGCAACCGCCCGGCCCCCCGGTTACCCAGCCCCCCGGAAGCTGTCATCGGCTGCTGAAGATCGTTCACGAACGATCTTCAGCTACGAAGGGCTTTCGTGAAAGCCCTTCCCTCGCTGCGTCGCCCATCCACTTCCCAACGCCGGGTTGCGCCACACTTGCCCTTGCGCTACATCCCCCGCACCCTGCGGCGAGTTGGCGGAGAGGTTACGCAGCGGATTGCAAATCCGTGTAGATCGGTTCGATTCCGATACTCGCCTCCAGGGTCCCCTGACATCAGAACGGCGGACCCGACGTGTTGTTCTACCGCCTTCTGTTTTCCCTCGCTTTCCCCCTGCTCCTGATCCGGGCCGCAGCCGAAGCGCTGCGGTCGCGCAGCCTCGCGCCCCTGTCCGAGCGGCTCGGCCTTGTCCCCGCCGCCAAAGACCCGACGATCTGGCTGCACGCCGCCTCGGTCGGCGAGGTCACCTCCGTCCGCCCGCTCATCGACCGGCTGCTGACAGCCGACCCGGCCCTGCGCCTGCATGTGACAGTCAACACGGCGACCGCCCGCAGCCTGGCCGCCGGATGGAACGACGCGCGCATCCGCGTCACGTTCGCGCCCCTCGATCACCGGCTTGCTCTCGCCCGCTTCCTCGCCCGCACGCGTCCCCTCGCCTGCATCACCGCCGAAAGCGAGCTCTGGCCGAACCGCCTTGCCGCGCTGCATGACCGCCGCATCCCCGTCATCCTCGTCAGCGCCCGCCTCTCCGAACGCTCTGCCCGCCGCTGGGCGCTCTTCCGCGAGGTTGCCGATCAGCTCTTGGGCCCCATCGCCTATCTGTCGCCGCAGGACACAGCCTCCGCCGACCGTTTCAGCGCAATCGGGATCAATCCAGCCCGCATCGGCCCCGTCCTGGCACTCAAGGCCCTTGCCGCCGCCTCGCCCACAGCCACCGATGCCGTCCTGCCGTTCCAGCGCCCCTTCACCCTGCTCGCAGCCTCGACGCATGAGGGCGAAGATGCCGTCATCCTCGACGCCTATCTTGCCGCCCATGCCCATCAGCCCGCTCTCCGCCTCATCATCGCCCCCCGCCATCCTGCCCGCCGCGACGGCATCGAGGCGCTGATCCTGGCCCGGAGTGTTGCCTTCGCCACCCGCTCACGCGGCCAGCCGGCTGTACCCGAAACCCAAGTCTACCTCGCTGACACGATCGGCGAGATGCCGCTCTGGTACGCCGCCTCCGGCATGACCTTTGTCGGCGGGTCGCTGGTTCCGAAGGGTGGCCATACCCCCTTCGAACCTGCCGCCGCCGGGTCCGTCATCCTCTCCGGCCCCGACGTCGCCAACTTTGCCGCACCCTTCGCCGCCCTGCGCGCCGCAGACGCGATGACCCCCGTCACCGACGCCGCGACGCTGGCAGCAGCGCTGGCCGATCTCGCCGACCCCGGATTGCAGCGCCGCCGCGCGACCGCAGCACGGGCCGCGCTTGCGCCGTTCGCGCCGAGGGAAGCTCTGAACCCGCTGCTGGTTGCCATCGCTGCCGCGACCGGTCGTCCGGCGCTTGCCCCGGCCCGTGAACGGCCCTTTCCCTCCGACTGACGCGGAATTGACGCAGCGCCTGTGGAAAACTCACGCGCCCCTTGTGGCAAGTGCCCGGATTTCATGATATTCCTGCCACAAGACCGGCACAAAGACCGGGTTTAGTTTTGGCAGGTTAGAAAGGGACGGCCGCAGGGTCGCCCAGGTGCATGATGAAAAAGTCCGACGCGCTCCGCCAGGGTGCCGAAGCCGCCCTGACGCAATACGCCGCCCTGTGCTTCCGCAGCGGCTCCGCCACCGGGACCGAGGTGCTTCTGATCACCAGCCGCGAAACCGGACGCTGGGTGCTGCCCAAGGGCTGGCCCATGCGCAGCCGCAGCGCAGGCGAATGCGCGCTCCGCGAAGCATATGAAGAGGCGGGCGTTCAGGGCGATCTGTCCGGCGACTGCCTCGGTGTCTACGGATATCAGAAGCTGATGGGCGACGGACGCGCGCTGCCCTGCGTGGTATCGGTCTATCCCGTCCGGGTCACCGAGCTCAGAGAGAAATTCCCCGAAAAAGGCCAGCGCGAGCGGGCGTGGTTCGCACTTCACCGCGCAGCCGAACTTGTCGCGGAACCCGAACTGAAACAGATTCTGGGGACGTTCGTCGCCGTCTAGGCGCGCGACCGACTGATGACCGTTGCTTTCCCGGCGGCAGCGCTTAGGTAACGACGTGATGACGCCGCCCCGCAAGGCTAGGTCCCGATGATCCGCTACGCCCTCACCTGCGACCGCGACCATGAATTCGACAGCTGGTTCAAGTCCGCTGCCGCGTTCGATAGCCTCGTGGCAACAGGCCATGTGACCTGCGCGCTCTGCGGCTCGCCCCGTGTCGTCAAGTCGCTCATGGCCCCCAGCGTCCGCACCGACCGCCTGCCAGATGAGGCCAAAGGCCCCGCATCCGATGGAACGCCCTCACCGGCAACGCCGCCCGCCGCGCCCCCGGTCCTCTCGACGCCCGGGACGCCCCTGGAGCTCGCGCTGGCCGCGATGCGCCGCCAGATCGAGGAAAACTCCGATTATGTCGGCCTGAACTTCGCCGCCGAGGCCCGCGCGATCCATGACGGCGACGCGCCCGGCCGCTCGATCTGGGGCGAGGCGAACCATGACGACGCGCGCCAGCTGATCGAAGACGGCATCGGCGTCGCCCCCCTTCCCTTCCTGCCGCAGCGCCGCGTCAACTGACTCTGGCTGCGCCTGGCCGGGTGCGCTGTCCTGTCGCGGGTGCCGCCAAGAACCTGTTACACGAATCCGTCACGGTCCCCCGCACCGAAGCCGCCGCAAGCGCGCGCATTCCAGCAGGAGCTGCCCGATGAAGGACTATCAAAACGACTATCCCGACTTCCGCGCATCGCCGCACCACGAACACGGCGACGAGCGTCCGTCGAACACCTCTGCCAATCCGACATTCTATGACGTGATCGAAACCCGCGTCGCGCGCCGGGGCTTCCTGATGGGCGGCATGGCCGCCATCGCCACCGGCATCTTCGGGTCATCCCTGACAGGCCGCGCCGCCCTCGCCCAGACCGCATCCCCCTCGGGCCTGCTCGGCTTCACGCCCGTCCCCGTCTCGCTGGAAGACAAGGTCATCGTCCCGGCGGGCTACAAGGTGCAGGTTCTCGCACCCTGGGGCACGCCCGTCACCGGCGACATGCCCGCCTATGTCCCCGGCGGCGCAACAGGTGCAGCACAGGGCGCGCAGGTCGGCAGCCACCATGACGGGATGAGTTTCTTCGCCATCGAAGGCTCGAACGACGACGGGCTTCTGGTCTTCAACCACGAATATGTCGAACCGCGCTACATGCACGCGGTCAAATGGGCCGGGCAGGCGCTCGACGGCGAAACCGTCGTCTACACTGCCGACGGCAAGCGCGACGATGATGAGGTTCTGGCCGAGATCAATGCGCATGGCTGCACCGTCGCGCGCATCACCAAGGGTGCCGACGGCACCTGGGCCATCGTCGCCGACCCGATGAACCGCCGCATCACCGGCCTGACCGAAATGGCGATCTCCGGCCCCGCCGCCGGGTCCGCGCATCTGGTGACGAAATTCTCGCCCGACGGCACGAAGACACGCGGCACCCTGAACAACTGCGCCAACGGCCACACGCCCTGGAACACCTACATGACGGCCGAGGAAAACTGGGCCGGCTACTTCGTCAGCCCCGGCGAGCAGCCGCGCGAACACGCCCGCTACGGCGTGTCGGACGAGGCAACCCGCTACGGCTGGGACAAGGCGGCTTCCGCGGCCGACGAATACATCCGCTTCAATGCGACAGCCACAGGCGCAAGTGCCGCCGAGGACTACCGGAACGAGCCGAACACCTTCGGCTGGATGGTCGAATTCGACCCCTTCGACCCCGCCTCCGTCCCCGTCAAGCGCACCGCGCTCGGTCGCTTCGCGCATGAAGGCGTCGTCTTCGCCCCCGCCGTCGCGGGCCAGCCCATCGTCTGCTACTCCGGCGACGACAGCCGGTTCGAATACATCTACAAATTCGTCTCTGCCGCAGCCCTACGACCCCGCCACCGCCTCGGGCGCGCTGCTCGACGACGGCACGCTCTATGTGGCGAAGTTCAACGAGGACGGCACCGGCGAATGGCTCGCCCTTGCACCCGGCCAGAATGGCCTGACGCCCGAGAACGGCTTCGCCGATCTCGCCGACATCATCGTCAACACCCGCCTCGCCGCCGATC
Source organism: uncultured Alphaproteobacteria bacterium (assembly GCA_963738635.1). Taxonomy (GTDB): domain Bacteria; phylum Pseudomonadota; class Alphaproteobacteria; order Rhodobacterales; family Rhodobacteraceae; genus JAOADN01. Next base: position 266,855 of record CAVTXE010000001.1, read on the forward strand.
AGGCGGGCGCCACCAAGATGGACCGCCCCGAATGGGGCACCGTCGATCCGAAAACGGGCGAGGTCTATTTCACCCTGACCAACAACAACCGCCGCACCCAGCTTCAGGTCGATGCCGTCAACCCGCGCGCCGAAAACAACTACGGTCAGATCGTCCGCTGGCGGTACGAAGGCGCGCGACCCAACCCGCGACCGCCTTCGCCTGGGACCTCTTCGTCATCGCGGGCACAGCCAAGCAGTCGGCCACGTTCAACGATGAGGCGCTGGGCGAGGACAACATCTTCGCCTGCCCCGACGGCATCTGGTGCGACGCCAATTCGCGGCTCTGGATCCAGACCGACATGGGCGACATCGGCCCCGCCCAGGAAGGCCCGCTCAAGGACTTCGGCCTGAACCAGATGCTGGCCGCAGACCCCGCGACGGGCGAGATCAGACGCTTCCTGACCGGCCCCTGGGGGCAGGAGATCACGGGCATCGCCGCCACACCGGACGGCACGACGATGTTCGTGAACGTCCAGCATCCGGGCGGACATGCCAGCGCCGAAGACTTTGCCGCCGGGAACTTCGGATCGGGCTTCCCCGATTACGACGGGTCCGTTCCCCGCTCAGCCACGCTTGTCATCTCGCGCGAAGACGGCGGCGTCGTGGGCACCTGACCGCGTCCGGCTGTGACCCATCCGACCCTGCCGCGCGTCCCGCGCGGCAGGTTTCGCTTGGCGCATCGCACGGGCCGCCGTATCGTCAGGACCGGTTCCCTCACAAGCGTCCGGTTCATGTCGCCCTTACACCGCCTGCCCGCCATCCTCGCCATCTTCCTGCTCGCCGCCCCCGCAGCCACGGCGCAGGACCTCGTCGCGGCCGACAACCCCGCCAAGATCCTCGAAATCGCCCGCGGCTTCGGTTCGGCCGAGCTCGAGGAGGACAGCGAAGGCGCGCCTCTCATCCGCGCCCGCATCGACGGCACGCGCTATTCCGTCTTCTTCTTCGGCTGCGAGGACGGCAAGGACTGCACCACGATCCAGTTCTGGACCTATGCCACCGCGCCCAGGGACGCGCTGGTCGCCGTGAACGCGTGGAACCGCGACCGCCGCTTCGGCAAGGCCTATATCGACGCCGACGGCGACATCGCCATCGAAATGGATGTGAACCTCTGGGGCGGCGTCACGCCGAAGAACCTCGACGACACATTCGACTGGTGGCGCATCGTGCTGGAACGCGCGGGCGAGGTGTTCGAGGATGCCCCGGCCGCGCCCGAGACTGCCGACCCCGACGCCGGCGGCAAGACGCTGTGACGCAGGCCCTGCCCCGCCTTGCGCCCCCCATGACCATCGCATAAGACACCGGCGGTTTTCGGTCGGCGATGCGCAGGGGACAGGCGATGCCGCTTCTGGTGATGAAATTCGGCGGCACCTCGGTCGCAGACCTCGCGCGCATCACGAATGCCGCCGAAAAGGTCCGCCGCGAGGTCGAACGCGGCTACGACGTCATCGTCATCGTCTCGGCCATGTCCGGCAAGACGAACGAACTGGTCGGCTGGGTCGAAGCGACTTCGCCGCTCTACGACGCCCGCGAATACGACGCCGTCGTCTCGTCCGGCGAAAACGTCACTGCGGGCCTGATGGCCCTGACCTTGCAGGAAATGGACGTGCCCGCCCGGTCCTGGGCCGGCTGGCAGGTGCCCATCAACACGACATCCGCGCATTCGCAGGCCCGCTTCGTCTCGATCCCCCGCGCCAATATCGACGCCAAGTTCGCCGAGGGCTTCAAGGTCGCCGTCGTCGCGGGCTTCCAGGGCGTCAGCCACGAAGGACGCGTCACCACGCTCGGCCGCGGCGGCTCCGACACCACCGCCGTCGCCTTCGCAGCGGCCTTCGCCGCCGAACGCTGCGACATCTACACCGATGTCGACGGCGTCTACACAACCGACCCAAGGATCGAGAAGAAGGCCCGCAAGCTCGACCGCATCGCGTATGAGGAGATGCTGGAACTCGCCTCGCTCGGCGCAAAGGTCCTGCAGACACGGTCGGTCGAACTTGCCATGCGCTACAAGGTCCGCCTGCGCGTGCTGTCCAGCTTTGAAGACACCGACGAACACTCCGGCACGCTTGTCTGCGACGAGGATGAAATCATGGAATCGAAAGTCGTCTCCGGCGTCGCCTATTCGCGCGACGAGGCCAAAATGACCCTGCTGAAGGTCGCCGACCGCCCCGGCGTCGCCGCCGCGATCTTCGGACCCCTGTCCGACGCGGGCGTGAACGTCGACATGATCATCCAGAACATATCCGAGGAAGGCTTCACCGACATGACCTTCTCCTGCCCGGTCAATCAGGTGAAGCGCGCCGAAAAGGCCATCGCGGACGCCCATGACAAGGGCGATTTCAGCTTCGCCGAACTTGTGCGCGACGAGGATGTGGCCAAGGTGTCGGTCGTGGGCATCGGCATGCGCAGCCATGCGGGCGTCGCCGCATCCATGTTCGCGGCGCTGGCGCGCGAGAACATCAACATCAAGGTCATCGCCACGTCCGAGATCAAGATTTCCGTTCTGATCGACCGGAAATACATGGAACTGGCCGTGCAGGCCCTGCACCAGGCCTTCGGGCTGGACAAGGCCGCTTAGGCCGCGACGCCGGGGCAGGTTCTTTCGCCCGGAACCCTGAAGATCGTTCACGAACGATCTTCCGCCAGAAGCGTCTTCGTGAAGACGCTTCTTTTGGCGCGCCGTCCGGCTGTTCATCGTCGGTGATCGGCTCGGTCCCGAAAATGAAGGACCCGCATCCTTGCGCCGCCGCGGGAAAGCGAGAAAACTCCGGGCATCGGCAGCACACGGAACCCCGCCATGCCCGTCATCGACCAGTCCGCCATCGTGCCCCGCACCGGCACCATCTACCCCGAACCCTATGCCGCGATGATGAAGGGCCGCTCGTCGCTCCGCCTCGGCGACGCAGGCGGCCTGACCCAGTTCGGCGCGAACCTCGTCATCCTGGAACCCGGCGCGCCGTCCTCGCTCCGCCACTGGCACCAGGCCGAGGATGAGTTCGTGATGGTGACCGAAGGCGAATGCACCCTGATCCAGGATGCAGGCGAAACCGTCATGCGCCCCGGCGACTGCGCCGCCTTCCCGGCGGGCAGCACGGACGGGCACCATTTCATCAACCGGACGCAGAGCATCGCCAAGTTCCTCGTCGTCGGAACCAAGGCGAAGCACGAAGTCGCAACGTATTCCGATTTGGATTTCCGCCTCGTGTCGGACGATGGCAAGGTCGCCTTCACCTACAAGGACGGCACACCGTGGGACGGCCCGCGATGATCGTGCGCAAGGGAACAGCGCCGCAGGACGAAGGCGAAGGCGGCGGCCTTCTGGTCTATCTGTCGAATGCGGGCGGCCTGACCCAGTTCGGGGCCTATGCCGACACGCTGGCACCCGGTGCGTCCTCATCGGACCGTCACTGGCATTCGGCCGAGGATGAATTCCTCTATGTCCTGTCCGGTACCGCCACCGCTATCGACAACAACGGCCCGCATGACCTGACGCCCGGAGACGCCGCCGTCTGGCGCGCCGGCGTCCCGAACGCGCATTGCGTGCAAAACCGAACGAACGCCGGCTGCACTTACCTGATAGTCGGCACCCGCATCGCCCGCGACATCTGCACCTATCCCGATTCTGGGCGTCGCCTGGTGAACCATGACACGTCATGGGAAATCCTGAACACCGAAGGCACCCGCATCAAAGGTGGCGACCTGCCGCCCGAACTCATGAACCTGCGCCCCGACTGGACGCCGCCGCCCGCCGACCCCTGGCCCAATCCTTCGATCATCCGCGCCGCCGACGCCCGCCCTGACGCGTCAACCCCCGGCCAGGAAGCCGCCCTCGGGGCCTTCACCGCCCGCCTCTACTCCGACACCGGCGGCCTGTCCCAGTTCGGGGCCTTCACCGAAACCCTCGCCCCCGGCGCATCCTCCTCGCACCGCCACTGGCACGAACAGGAAGACGAATTCCTCTACGTCCTCGACGGCATCCCCACCGTCATCGAAGACGACGGGCCCGCATCCCCTCCGAGCCCGGCGATGCCGCCTGCTGGCCCGCAGGCGTCCCGAACGCCCATCATGTCGCAGAACCGCAGCGGACGCGCCCCTGCACCTATCTGGTCGTCGGCACCCGCCTGCCCTCCGACACCGTCCACTATGCCGACATCGACCGCCTCTACACCCGCACGAACGGCCACATCACCCGGACGCGCCGCAATGGCGCGCCGCTTGGGGACTGACACGGAAGATGATCGCGCTCGGCATCCTGCAGGATTACCTCGACACGCTCAGCCGGGCCTCCCTCGAAGGCGACTGGAATACTTACCGCAGATATGTCGGCCTGCCATTTGTCCTTGTCACCGATACGGCCACCCTGACCGTCTCCACCGAGGATATGCTGCGCGGCGGCTTCGACGAATTCACGGCCATGCTGCGCGCATTGCAGGTCACCGACTACATCAGGCTGGCGGAAGACGGCCGCATGCTCAGCGACGATCTTCTGGCGGGCTTCTACGTCTCGCATCTGCTGTCCAACAGTGTCCGCGTCCTGCCCCCGTTCCGGTCGCAGATCACCCTCCGGCGCGTTGACGGCATCTGGCTCTGCGCCGCCATCACCAATGCCCTGTCCAATGCGCGCTGGCCGATCTCCCTGCCTGTCGTGTCATCGAAAGCCGATCAGGGCACCGGTTGACGGGGCGGCACCCGCGAAGTTGCGCCGACCATCCGCAGCCGTGGCACGCGGCGGTTGATTTGCCCGTCAAATCGGCAAGACTGCCGCGCAGTCCCGCGCCCCTGACGCAGCGTCGGACTGGCCAGGCCGGTCGTGCCTCTGACAGAGTGCCATGACACGACCAGGCCTGCGGCAGATACCGGAGGCATCAGGTGAGCGGTTCCTTGTCCAGACCAGCGCCCGCCCCGGCGGACGGCGTCCCGGCCAATCCGCTCGCCATCTACCAGAAGGTGATCGATCTCTTGTCCTACGCGACCCTGCACGGCGATGCCGAGATCATCCGGAACCACATCCGCGTGCCCTTCACCATGACGACCGAAACCGCCGAATTCGTCTACGACGACGAAGACGAGATGGTGGCCTCGTGCCTCGTCTACACCGCGACCCTGCGCGGCATGGGCGTCACCGACTACATCCGCATCGCCCGCGAGGCGCGCAGCCTCGGTGCTGACCGCATCGAAGGCGTCCACTACACCCACACGATCCGCCGGGCCGAACGACTGATGGCCCCCTATCCCTCCCGCATGATCATCGAACGCAAGGACGGCGTCTGGGCCGTCACGCACGCCCTCCACGCCATCACCAACGACCGCGAACCCATCTACATGCCGGTTCCCGCACCCGGCACCGACGCGCCGCGCCCCCGCTGACTGCCGAAAGGACCACCGCATGACCGACTTCACCACCGCCACCGGCCCCGACGGCGTCGCCGTCATCACCTGGGACGTCCCCGGCCGGTCGATGAACGTGCTGTCCTACACCGGCCTTGCCGAGCTGGAGGCGGAATTCGACGCGGCCCTCGCCGACCCGGCGGTCAAGGGCATCGTCATCACATCGGCCAAGAAGGATTTCGCGGGCGGCATGGACCTGAACATCATCGCCCGGATGAAGACCGATGCTGGCGACGACCCCGCGCGGGGCCTGTTCGACGGCATCATGGGCATGCACCGGATTCTGCAGGAAGATCGAACGCGCAGGCACCGACCCGAAGACCCTGAAAGGCGGCAAGCCCGTCGCCGCCGCGCTGCCCGGGACGGCCCTCGGCATCGGCCTTGAAATCCCTCTCGCCTGCCACCGCATCTTCGCCGCCGACAATCCGCGCGCCAAGATCGGCCTGCCCGAGATCATGGTCGGCATCTTCCCCGGCGCAGGCGGCACGACGCGCCTTGTCCGCAAGCTCGGGCCGATGATGGCGGCGCCCTTCCTGCTGGAAGGCAAGACCGACAGCCCGGCGAAGATGAAGGCCGCAGGCATCGTGGACGAGGTGGTCGCCCCCGACCAGCTCCTCGCCCGCGCCTGCGAATGGGTCCTGAATGCGACCGAGGCCGACATCGTCAAGCCCTTCGACCAGAAGGGCTACAAGATGCCCGGCGGCGCGCCCTATTCCGCCCCCGGCTTCCCGACCTTCGTCGGCGCATCCGCGATGGTGCTGGGCAAGACACAAGGCGTCTACCCCGCCGCCAAGGCGCTTCTCTCCGCCGTCTACGAGGGCGCGCTTGTCCCCTTCGACACCGCGCTGAAGGTCGAGGCGCGCTGGTTCACCTCCGTCCTGATGAACCCCTCATCATCGGCGATGATCCGCAGCCTGTTCGTGAACAAGGAGGCGCTGGAAAAGGGTGCCAACCGCCCGAAGGTCCCCGACCAGTCCGTCAAACGCCTCGGCGTCATCGGCGCAGGCATGATGGGCGCGGGCATCGCCTATGTCAGCGCCAATGCGGGCATCGACGTCATCCTGATCGACGCGACGCAGGACGCGGCGGACAAAGGCAAATCCCACTCCGCCGACCTGCTCGACAAGGGCATCAAGCGCGGCAAGGTCACCCCGGCGAAAAAGGACGAGGTGCTTGCCCGCATCGCCGCCACGACCGACTACGCCGCGCTCAAGGACTGCGACCTGATCGTCGAGGCGGTCTTCGAGGATGTGAAGGTCAAGGCCGGTGTCACCGCCAAGGTCGATGCGGCCACTGGGGCAAACGCCATCTTCGCCACCAATACCTCCACCCTGCCCATCACCGACCTTGCGAAAGCCTCCGCCCGGCCCGCCAACTTCATCGGCATCCATTTCTTCAGCCCGGTGGACAAGATGAGCCTGGTCGAGATCATCCGCGGCAAGGAGACCTCTGACACCGCCGTCGCCAAGGCGCTCGATTTCGTCCGCGCGATCCGCAAGACGCCGATCGTCGTCAACGACGCGCGGTTTTTCTACGCCAACCGCTGCATCATCCCCTACATCAACGAAGGCATCCGGATGGTGGCCGAGGGCGTCGAACCCGCCCTGATCGAGAATGCCGCGAAACTGGTCGGCATGCCGCTCGGCCCGTTGCAGCTGGTGGACGAGACCTCCATCGACCTCGGCGTCAAGATCGCCAAGGCAACCCGCGCCGCGATGGGCGACGCCTATCCCGATGGCGCTGTCGATGCCGTCCTGTTCGCAATGGCCGATCAGGGCCGCCTTGGGCGCAAATCGAACGCCGGGTTCTACGCCTATGACGAGAAAGGCCAAAGAACAGGCCTCTGGGACGGACTGGCCAAGGCCCATCCGGTCGCCGATGTGCAACCCGACCTGACAACCGTCCAGCACCGCCTGCTGATGGCGCAGGTGCTGGAGGCCGTCCGCGCGGTCGAAGAGGGCGTGCTGACCGACATCCGCGAAGGCGATGTCGGCGCGATCCTCGGCTGGGGCTTCGCGCCGTGGAGCGGCGGGCCGTTCAGCTGGCTCGACATCATCGGGGCGGGCAAGGCCGCCGAGATCTGCGACGGCGCTGACAAAGGCGCATGGGCCGCGCTTCGCCACACCCGGCCTCCTGCGCGAGATCGCCGCGAAGGGGCAGACGTTCTACGGACGCTTCGGCGGTCAGGCGAAAGCCGCCTGACCCCGCCGCAGGGAAGGAATTTCACGAAATTCCTTCCCTGCGGAAGATCGTCCGTGAAGGCGATCTTGCCCTCCCCCGGACCCACCGTGGGATACTTGACCTCATCGGACTTCAGCGCCCGCGCCCCGCCCAGGCCACCAGCACGCCTGCCGCCGCGATCATCGCCATCCCAGCCACCGCCCGCGCCGACAGCACCTCGCCCCAGATCACCCATGCCCAGACCGCGCTCGCCGGAAGGATCGCGTATTCGAACACCGACACCGCCCGCGCATCCGCCATCTGATACGCCCGCACCATCATCCCGACGCCGATGACCGACCCTGCCGCCTGCACGAAGGTCCAACCCCAGAATTCCGCCGTCGGCCAGACCGCCCCCCGCAGGATGAATCCCTCCGCCCCCGCTGGCACCACCGGCTGCAGCGCCGCCAGCACCCCCATCCCGATCAGCCCGAACACCCCCAGCATCCCGAAGAACCCCGCCAGCAGCGTCGTCGCCGATTCCCCTTCGCACCATTCCCGCGTCGCGATGTTGCCCATCGCATACAGCGCACCCGCCGCCACCGGCAGAACGCTCGCCAGCCCGAAGCTCTCCTGCCCCGGCCCCAGCACCAGCAGCACACCCGCAAACCCCAGCGCCACGGCGGCGGCCTCCGCAGCCCGGATCGCGCGTCCATAGATAAGCCGTGAGATCAGCAGCACGAACAGAGGCGCCGTGAACAGACCCGCTGCCACGATGGCGACCGGCAGGAAGGCCAGCGACCCGAAATAGACCAGCATCGCCGTCCCGTGGATCAGGCTGCGCCCCAGCACCGCCCGCCCGTTCACCGGCCGCATCCGCAGCGCCAGCAGCACCGCGGCCACCCCCATCAGCACCAGCGCCATCGCCGTCCGCGTGGCATGGAACTGCCACAGCCCCGCATCCGCCGCGATCACCTGCACCCAGTTGTCGGTGAACCCGATGATGACCGCATAGACCAGGATCGCACCCAGCGCGGCAAGCGTGCGGTTCGGGGCGGCGGCGGTCAGGTTCATCGGGGCATCCTTGTGTGGTTGCTCCCACCTCGCCCTGCCACCAAGCGGATGTCACGCCCGAAAGCGACCCCGCGCAGTCGCCCCCAGCGCCGGACGGGGTCCGCCCGCATCAGCCAGCAGGCCCCTCAGCCCCGCCGTGCCGCCTCGATCGCCGCGACGTCGATCTTCGCATGTCCATCATCGCCGCGAAGGCGCGCTTCGCCTCGGCGCCGCCCGCCGCCATCGCCTCGGTCAGCACCCGCGGCGTGATCTGCCAGGAGATGCCCCACTTGTCCTTGCACCAGCCGCAGGCGCTCTCCGCGCCGCCATTGCCGACGATGGCGTTCCAGTAGCGGTCGGTCTCCTCCTGATCGTCGGTGGCGATCTGGAACGAGAACGCCTCGCTGTGCTTGAACATCGGCCCGCCGTTGAGGCCCATGCAGGGAATGCCCGCGACCGTGAAATCCACCGTCAGCACGTCGCCCGCCTTGCCGGACGGATAGTCGCCGGGCGCATGGTGGACGGCCGTGACCGCGCTGTCGGGAAAGGTCGCGGCGTAGAACCGCGCCGCCGCCTCGGCGTCCTTGTCGTACCAGAGGCAGATCGTATTCTTGGCGATGGCCATGGCATGTCCTTCCGGTTTTTGGTCCGTTTCCGGCCCGGTGTCCCGCGCGCTGTCCTCCAACGCCAAATTTCCGCCCCGGATTCCCCGAGCCGCCCCAGCCCGTCCAGCAGCTCTGGTCCTGCGTCCGCTTCGCCGCGTCACGCGCCGTTTGATGCGCGTCCGCGCCCCGCATGTCTTCAAGTTACCGAAATTGTCGCTCCGGACGCGACCTGATCTTCCTGGGGAACGCTTCGTCCGGCGATGACAGTGTCGAGCAAGAGGCAGTCCTGCGTGTTGCCGCAGGAAACCGATCAGGCCGCGCGTGAACGACGCCCACCTCATGCGCAGATGTATCTGGGAAACGCTGCGTGACCGACGCGCTTGTCTAGTGATCTGGGAAGGAGCATGTTTTCCGCAACCTTGCATCAGGTTCAAATGCACTTCCGTCCAGTGTGAGCGTGGCAATTCTTTTCTCGACAAAGGGGGTTTGTGCCGTGGATTTCCAGACACTAGAAGCCAATCTGGATGCGCTGATCTCGATCTGGACACCGGACCGCTCGTCGCGGATGGCACGGGTAGCCCTTGAGAAAGCTGACTTCGATGATCTGGCCGCGACCGGCTTTACGCTCACCGGCGTGCCGGTCAGCCACGGAGGTTTATGGCTGGATCCGGCGCAATCGGCTGCGCATGTCGCGAGGCTGTTGCGCAAGTTGGCTGGCGTGGACCCGTCGCTGGCATTGGTCGCGTCGATGCATCCGACCATCTTGCTGCTTTGGTTGGTCGAACCGGATCATGCAGCAACAAGGGGATGGAAGGAACAACGCGACAAGGTATTTGACGATGCAAAATCCGGTCGCTGGTTCGGAACAATCGCGTCCGAACCGGGCATCGGCGGCGACATATTCGCGACCCGTTCGACGGCAAGCCTGCAGGCGGACGGCAGTTGGCGCATGAGCGGCGACAAATTCATGGGCAGCGGTTCGGGCATCACCTCTTTCATGATGACGATCGCATGCCCCGACGGCGAAGAGCGTCCAGACATCTTTCTGCTCGACATGCGCGATCTTCCCTGGGACGGGTCTCAGGGGCTCAGAATGGTGCGGGCATGGGATGGGATCGGCATGGCTGCGACGCAAAGTCATGCGTTCCGCTTTGACAACGTGCAGGTTGAACGGCACGGACTGCAGGGTCGGGTTCTTGACCTGTTTCCTGCAATCGCGCCGGTGATCGGCTATATGTTCTCGGCAGTGATCATGGGCATTCTTGACGCCGCCGCAGCCGAGGCGAAACGCAGCCTTGGAAAGCGCGCAGAGCGGCTGGCGGCATTCGAGCAGTCCGCCTGGATCGAAGCCGATACGCAAATCTGGCTGGCGCAAAAGGCCTTCGAAGGGATGTCGCGATCCCTTGGCTCCGACAGGGCGGGCCTCGATGTCCTGCACGGCAAGCTTGCGATTGCCGATCTTTCGGAAAAGGCCTTGGGGAGTTTGTGCCATGCCCTTGGCGGGTCCAGCCTTTCGAAATCCAGCCCCTTCGGACAGTGGATGCAGGATGTCCGCGCCCTCGGCTATCTGCGACCGCCAAGAGCATTGAGTCATGCGCGAATTTTCCAAAGCCTGGCGGCACAGGATAAACGGTGATCTGAAAATACGCGCCCCGCGGCCAAGTTCTGCTCATGTCCAGCAAACATGCTGACATCGTCCGGAGCGCTTCGGTTGGCCTCTCGGGGGCAACTCCGCAGGATCGGTCTCCTGCGGAAACTGGAAAACACCCTGCGTGCGAAGGTCCGCACCGTCCGCCCAGCAGACCCTCGTCCTCCCGCCATCCGCCCGCCCCTAATTCCCCCCCAGCAGCCCGCCCAGCCCGTCCAGCAGCGCCTCCTCCAGCTTCCGCTTCGCCGCGTCCTCCAAACTCTCGCCCGGCTCCGCCTCCACCCCCAGCCGCTCCGCCAGCTCCGCCTCCGCCTCCGCGCGCAGCCTGTCCTCCTGCTTTCTCAACTCCTCCTCCGCCAGCGCCGCAAGGTCCAGCCGGAACGACAGGTCATCCCAGGGCCCCGTGATCCGCAAGGGCACGCGGCGGTCCGACGTCCCGTCCGCCCCCGGCAGCGCCACCGGCACCACCCGGTAGTCCAGCGTCCGCGCGCCCAGGTCCGCAACGCCCGTCCCCGAGGCCGTCACAAGCGGGGCCGCCAGCCGCAGGTCGTCGTTCCGCAGCACCCCGCCCTCCACGGTGAAACTCGCCGTCAGGCTGTCGTACGCGGTGCGCTCCGCCGCCCCTACCCGCTCCGCATCCAGGAACCGCAGCATCCCTGCCAGATCGACCCCCGTCACCTCGCCGTCGCGCAGCGCCAGCGACCCCTCTCCCGACAGTCCCGCCATGATCGCCTGCACAGACGGACCCGAGCCGAGGAACTTCACCGCCACGTCGCCCGTCCCCGTCAGCTTGTCGTATCCCGCCACCGACGACAGCAGCGCCTGCACATCCACACCCGACGCCGTCAGGTTGCCCCCCACCGACAGCCCGCCCCGGTTGTTCATCACGAACTGCCCCGCCACGCTGCCCCCGAACGCCCCCATCCGCGCGATGTCGATCACCCCCCGCGACCGGTCCACGCTCAGCGTCGCGTCCACCGGCGCCAGCGTCATGCCGCCGCCCGTCACGCTCTCCGCGACGATCCGCACCTCTGCGTCCATCCGCGCCAGCCCCGAGGCGTCGATCGCTTCCGTCGGCCAGCCCTTCGGCCCCGCCGCCGCGCCCCCGCCCCCGCCGCCGCCACCCGCGCCGGTCGCGGTCTCCGGCAGAACCAGCGCCCCCGCCGTCAGGCGCGCGGTCAGCTTCGGCCGCTCGCCCGCCGTCGTCAGGTCCGCGTCGCCCTGAAATGCCGTCCCGTCCAGCACCAGCCGCCCGCCCCGCAGATGCAGGCTCCGCTCCGCCGTCCAGGTCAGATCGCCGCTCAGCTCCGCCCGCTCCCGCCCCAGCCCCTGCGGCAGGTCCGGCAGGCTCTGCCCCAGCACCCCCGCAAAGCCCGCCGGATCGACCAGCACCGCCTCGATCCGCCCCGTCGCCGCCGAGGGCGCCAGACCCGCCCGCCCCGTGAACTCGGCCTTTGACGCGCCCGAGGTCAGGCGCAGCACCATCGGCACCACCTTCCCCGACAGCGCCGCCGCCAGGTCGCCCACCTCCGCCGCACCCGACAGGTCGGTCCCGTTCACGCTGCCCGCGAACGCCGCCGTGCCCGGTGCCCCGCCCCCCGGCAGGCGCAAAGTCACGTCCAGCGCCTTTGCTTCCCAGGTCGTCCCCGCGCCCTCGTCCGCATAGATCACCGTGCCGTCCGTGATCCGCCCCTCCGGCAGCACAAGCCCGGTCACATCTGGCCCGCCCAGATCCGGGCCCGCGCCCTCCGCCGCCGACCCGCCAGCGCCCGACCCCGCCTCCGTCGGCACACCCGCCTTCGCCCAGTTCACCGTCCCGTCCGCCCGCCGCACCAGCCTTATCACCGCGCCGTCCAGCACCACCTGCCGCACCCGCACGTCGCCGCCCCACAGCGCGCCTGCCTCCACCCCCACCGTCAGGCGCCGCGCCTCCAGCAGCGGCGCGCCGCCGCCCGGCCCTGCCACCCGCACATCGGTCAGGGTCACGCCCGGCTCCGGCCACAGCGTCGCGCGCACGCCGCCTGTCGTCATCTCCTGCCCCGTCGCCGCCGCGATCTGCCGCCCGACCAGCGCCGCCACCCGGTCCGACGGCATCATGCAGCAGCGCCGCCACCGCGACGACCGCCAGCATGACCAGCCCGACCACGATCCTGATGATCCACCGCATCGCCTGCCCCGCCCTCCGGTCCACGCCCGAGTCTAGGCCCCGCCGCGCGCCCCGCACAAGTCACACCTGCGCAACCCAAGGGCCGACGCCCCGGTTCCCCCGCAGCCCCGCCCCCCGCAGCGCCAGCAAGCGCCCGTAGGCCGGGGTTCACCCCGGCACCGCCCCACCCGCAGGGTGCGCATTCATTGCGCACCAAACGCCCGGCCTCACTCCTCGCGCTTGCCCACCAGCCCCGTCAGCACCGCCGCCCCCACCGCCGCGATCAGCCAGCGCCAGCTCCCCATCCAGAGCTCGTAGAAGTAGTTTTTGCCCCACGACCCGGCGCCAGTACTTCAAATGTGCCACGGCGGCATCAATACCCCGGTGGCCGCGCATGTTACGTAACAGTGTCAAAACGAACCGGGCGCGTTCGCGCCGGAGCATTTCATAGGGGCTGATACACGACAGACCCAATCCGATACAGGCATTGGGAATTTTGATCTTGCGCGTTGATTCGAAGGAACCTCGTGAGTGACGACAACAAAATCATGCGCAAGCGCATGCGCGACGAGCCATAGTCAGCACCTGAAGAAACGTCGCAATTGCCGCAGCCTCATAAGCTGCTCGTTGCCCATGCGCTCACTTGGGCAAGGGCAGGCAACAGCAGATCATCCGGCGGAAGGAAGAACACGCGACTGCGAGTGTTCGCCCAATCGGAAAGGTCGTCGCCGCCGGCCTGCAATTCATCGCTCACCTTGTCGATGCTTGCTACACGACCGGCAGCATTCTGGCGATTAGCCAGTCCCAGAACGCCGGGCAGAAATCGAACCCATAGTGGAGGTTCTTTGCCTGAATGAAACATCTGTATCAAGAAGGAACCGGGTCAAAGCACCATCCCCACTTCGCGACCAATATTGTTGAACGTCTCCGTTTCCGATACACCGAGCATCCGGAAGGCGTCACGATAGAGTGTTTGTCCTTCCAATGTGCTTTCGACGAGTGCGCGAGCAAATCGGCGGCTAACCCGAGCGAGCGTCGTCCGGTAGAAATCACCACCGGCAGCGCTAGATTGGGCAATTTCTCTCAGCCGTTCGCGTTACCGCTTGCCCAAACGCGGTCAAATGCGGGGCGATCAAGCGCGCCCACATCCAGCAGTCGACCTTAGGACGACGAGCGTGCTGACTTTGAAGTGCCGAGCAAGCCTTTGCATCGACTGGTCGAGCGGTTCGTCCACTCGCATTGCCAAGCGCAGCGCCTCAACAGGCACGAGAAGCTCTGCCGCGACTGCGTTGCACCATATCTCTTCGCGACGATGGCCTCTAAGCGGCGCTGCCTCGCATCGGACACCGCCGATGGCCAAGCCAAAGATGCGCCAGTTCATGCGCCAGCGTAAACATCTGGCCGACTTCGTATCCGCTCCGTTGATGAATATCAGCGGCGCGCGGCTATCGGCGAGCGCGAATACCGCGGAACTCCTGCGGATCGAGAGTCGCGGTTGTTGCTCAACACAACACCGCTCACCATCACCAACACTCCGATCTTGTCGGCTTGGGCGCAGCAATAACCGCAGCGCTCTCTTCCGGCAAGTGCGGCAAGACGCTCTTGCGCCTACATCGAAGCCGAGCAGTCGGGCCATGCGTGACGCAACATCTTCCGGCGCGGTCGCCAAGGTCGGCGCTGCTGACAAAGGCCGCCTCAGGCAAGCGGACCGTCAGCGCAAAGTCGCGATACCAGCCCTGCCGTTCCTGACGGGCATAGAGCATGTCAAGCAAGTCGCGGACTTGCTCGCCGAACGGCGCGCCCTTCATGGGTGCGGAAATCCGGAATCGGCAGGGGCTCTTCAGGCGGTTTCTGCAAAAACAGGTAGCCGATGGGCACATGCACGGCGTGCGCAAAGGCGCTCCAACTGCTTAAGTGTTGGTTGCGTATTGCCAGACTTCCGCATTCGGCAAGTTCGCGGGAAGCGACCGAGCAATTGTCCAACGTCGTCGATACCAGCCCGTTCTCGCGCCCAGCGCAAAAGCTCAGGGCGGATGAATGCACGTGTCACTTGAACGCCTCGATCTGCGCCGCCGAATTCCGATCCGGTCGGCCCCTTGAAGAGCCGTCGTACCTGCGCGTTCGAATTCACACGGCCGTCGAGGCAGATCTGGTCCGCCGCTCTCCGCGGATGTGTCGCGCAGCACCTCTCCAGGCGTCGCCGTAATAAGGTCGGAGCCCGCCCGCACCCCGTAGGCCGGGGCCTGCCCCCGCAGCCTGACACGATGTCCCCCGTCAACGCATCCACGCCCCGCCCGCCCTGTCATCCCGACCGCGAAAGCGGGGACCCACCGGTTCCCCGCCGCCCTTGCCCGCCCGCAGCCCCGCCCACAGCCCGGCCCATACGGCCCCGTCCTGCGGTCCAAATGGTTTCCCCAAGGTTAACGGTTTCCGAATTTCGATTCTACTTTCAGATACTTACAGATTTGTCCACATGTGGACACGCCCGTTTTCTTCCCCTTGCCCCCGCCCCCCGCCGCCCTTTATATCCCCACCCCATGTCCCAGAACCCCCCGAACCTCCGCCCCGACCTCGCAAGGTCCGTCATCCCCGACCAGCGCCGACCCGGCCAGCCCACCATCGGCATGGTCTCCCTCGGCTGCCCCAAGGCGCTGGTGGACAGCGAACGCATCCTGACCCGCCTGCGGGCCGAGGGCTATGCGATCTCGCCCCGACTATCAGGGCGCCGACGCCGTCATCGTGAACACCTGCGGCTTTCTCGACAGCGCCAAGGCCGAAAGCCTGGAGGCCATCGGCGAGGCCCTGGCCGAGAACGGCAGAGTCATCGTCACCGGCTGTCTGGGGGCCGAGCCCGCCTACATCACCGGCGCGCACCCGACCGTGCTGGCCGTGACCGGGCCGCAGCAGTACGAACAGGTCCTCGACGCCGTCCACGCCGCCGTGCCGCCGTCGCCCGACCCGTTCATCGACCTGCTGCCCGCGACCGGCGTCACCCTGACGCCCGCGCCATTACAGCTACCTGAAGATTTCCGAAGGCTGCAACCACGCCTGCAAGTTCTGCATCATCCCCGACATGCGGGGCAAGCTGCTGTCCCGCCCCGCCCATGCCGTGCTGCGCGAGGCGGAAAAGCTGGTGGAAGCGGGGGTGAAGGAACTGCTGGTCATCTCGCAGGACACCTCCGCCTACGGCGTGGACCGCCGCCATGACAGCCACCCCTGGAAGGACCGGCAGGTCCGCACCCACATCACCGATCTGGCCCGCGAACTGGGCGGCCTCGGGGCCTGGGTCCGCCTCCACTACGTCTACCCCTACCCCCATGTCCGCGACCTGATCCCGCTGATGGCGGATGGCCTGATCCTCCCCTATCTCGACATCCCCTTCCAGCACGCCCATCCCGACACGCTGCGCCGAATGGCGCGGCCCGCCGCCGCCGCGAAGACCCTCGACGAGATCGCGGCGTGGCGGAAGATCTGCCCCGACCTGACGCTCCGCAGCACCTTCATCGTCGGCTATCCGGGCGAGACCGAGGCGGAGTTCCAGACCCTGCTCGACTGGCTGGACGAGGCCCAGTTGGACCGCGTCGGGTGCTTCCAGTACGAAAACGTCGCCGGTGCCCGGTCGAACGCCCTGCCGGACCATGTGGCGGCCGAGGTCAAGCAGGACCGCTGGGACCGCTTCATGGCAAAGGCGCAGGCGATTTCCGAGGCGAAGCTGGCGGCCAAGGTCGGGCGGCGGATCGAGGTGATCGTGGATACTGTGGATGAGGAGGGGGCGACCTGCCGGACGAAGGCCGACGCGCCGGAGATCGACGGGCAGCTGTTCATCGACGAGGGGTTCGGGGGGCTGGCGCCGGGGGACATCGTGACGGTGACGGTGGAGGAGGCGGGGGAGTATGATCTGTGGGGGAGGGTGGGGTGAGCGACTATTGGTCCAAGACCCAGTGCCCACCGAACAGAAGAAATTCGTTCGTTACGTTTGAATTGAGAAATCGTAGAGATAGATGCGGTAGGCCCGCGACTAAACCCATTGGACGATCGGGCGCGATATACGTGCCAGTCTTTCCAATACGCCCAACCGTTTATCAACGTTGGAAGCGTTCAACCAAACCCGTAACCCTGCGAAAGTTGCATCGCCTCCGTCGGTCAAACAATCAGATTTGGGAGCCGCCCGACTAAGTATTCCGTGCCATATGGTGCAATCCGAACTCTTGGACCGGTGCGCCTTGAAAGCGAAGCTCCCACTTCGGCGACCTGAAAAGGTCACAAATTTCCAGGCCAATACGACCTTCGACCTGCACTCCTACCATTTCGAGAACGATTTGCCTAACGCGTTAGCTGTCGTCGTGCTCTTCCTGGCTGGGCGGTTCCTTCCAGGCTTTCCGTCACGAAGGCACTTCCGGTCAATGGCGTCATTCTTCCGTGTTCGGGGTACGGTCCATCTGTCATAGGCCGTGAATGCAACCCTGGATCCGTCCATAGTCCAACGGTGAAGAGAAGTGCAACCTGGTGGCGCAGACTGTCAAGAACCGCGCAGACGACAGGCGAATACAGCAGCAACCTCCATCCAAGCTGGTTCTTGACCATCAGAAGCTCGCCCGGGCGTACCTCGACTCGCTCAATTCCGGCGCTTCGCGGAACGGAGTCCGCGAATTTTTTCAGGCGGCAACGATGGCACCCCTCACCCCACCCCAACCCCCGCATCCTTGCCATGATGCAGCACCCGCACCACCCTCAGCCCCTCCCCCTCCGCCCGGCACCAGATCGCGTGCGACCCGGCCAGCTGCCGCCGCAGTCCCGGCCTCACCTCATCCGCTGCCTTCCCCGGCAGGTCGCCCGTCGCCAGCGCCGTCATCCGTTCCCGCAGGTGGTCGATATAGTCGTCCGCCCGCCTCCGGCCCCAGTGCCGCAGCGAATAGGCGTAGATGTCCCTTATGTCCGACTGCGCCTCGTGGGAGAAGATCGAGCCTCACGCCGCCTGCCCTGCCTTCATCCCGTCGACAAAGCCGTCGAGGTCAACGCCCTCGTCCCAGCCGCCCGCCTCGCCCGCCGCGATCAGCGCGCGCAGTTCCTCCAGCCGCGCCTCGCGCTCCTCCAGCAGCCGCAGGCCCGCCTGCACCACCTCCGACGCGGACCCGTAGCGCCCCGTCCCGACCTGCCGGGCCAGAAAGTCCGCGAAGTGATCGCCCAGCGCGACCGAGGTGTCTTTGCCCACGGTGCGGCCCTCCGACATTGCCACCGGATGGTAACACGACCCCCCCCGCACACCGGCAACGTCCGGCCGCCTCCCCGGCTTCACCTTGACCCAAATACTCCGGGGTGAATGCGGCCGTCAGGCCGCAGAGGGGCAGCGCCCCTGCCTTGCGACGCTTACCCCAGCAGCACCACGACCCAGGCCACGCCCCCCGCCAGCGCCGCCAGCGCCACCATCGCGCTGCCGCAGTCCTTGACCTTGCCCGCCCGCGCGTCCTGCCCGGGCCACAGATGGTCCGCGATCTCCTCCACCGCCGTGTTCCCCAGTTCCGCCGCCAGCACCAGCAGCCCCAGTGCCAGGATCAGCGCGCGCTCCCCCGCCGTCAGGTCCAGCGCCAGAGCCAACCCCACCGACAGCGCATTCACCACCGTCCACTGCCGCAGCGACTTCTCGCTCGCCCAGGCCGCTCGCCAGCCTTGCCACGACCACTTCGCCGTGTTCCCGAACCGGCGCAACTCCGCCCCGATAATCGCCAGCATCCCCGCCTCCCCCGCGTTCCGCCCCGCGAAAGGCTAGCCTGCGCCCGGGAACTCCGCCAGCCAGGCGCGCACCGCCGCCTGCACGTTGCGGAACCGGTCACCGCCCAGCTTCACGCCGCCGAACCAGCGCGACACGATGACGACCTGCCCCCGGCAGTCCGCGCGCTCCAGCATCCGCAGGATCACCGTGCCCGCCCCGGCCTCGCCATCGTCGGCCTTCAGCGGCCCGTCCGGCAGGATCACGCCCCATGTGTTGTGCGTGGCCTTTGCGAACCGCCGCTCGCGTTTCAGGTCCGCCACCAGCGCCTCCGCCTCGGCCCGGCTGGAAGCCGGGCCGCCCGCGACCGCATAGCGCGACCCCCGGTCGGTCAGCACCGGGTCGATGATGCGAAGCGTCACACGCCCCCGCCCCGCAGCCGCGCCACCGTCGCGCGCACCACGCCGATCCGCGCGGCGTTCGGCGGGTGGGTCCCGAGGAACCGGTTGCCCGGATCGGGGATGCGGGAAAAGAACGCGGCCCCCAGCACCGGGTCGTACCCTGCATCCAGCGCGATCTCGGTCCCCAGTTCGTCCGCCTCCAGCTCGAAATCCTTGGAATAGCTGCGCGCCCCCACGCTCGCCCCGATGTTCTGCGCCCGCCGCACCGCCGCCGCATCCCCGCCCGAGGCTGCGGCAAGACCGCCCAGGATCAGCGCCCCGGTCATCGCCGTCTGCTGCTGGCGCGGGATATGCGACAATATGTGGTGGCTCGCCTCGTGCCCCATGATGAAGGCGAGCTCGTCGGTGTTGCGCGCCTCGGCGATCAGCGGAATCGTGAAGGCGATCACCGGACGGCCCGCCTGATCCAGCGTCTGGAACGCGTTCGGCGGCTGGCCGGGGCGGTCATCGACGACGATGCGGAAGTCGCAGTTCGACCCGTCCGTGCGCGCGCGGCATTCGGATTCCGCCAGCGGCTCCATCCGCGTCACCACGCTGACGAAGTTCCGCGCCGCCGTCTGCGCGTCCGGGGCCGCGCCGGGAAGCGGCGACGCGGCGCTGGCTCGGGGAGTCCGTCTGCGGATAGGGGTCCGTGCAGGCCGACAGGGCGGCCAGCGCGGCAAGGATGGCAAGCCTTCTCATGGGCCTCTCCGGATCTGCTCGGTCAACAGCCTAGCGGGTCCGCCGCGCGACCGGAAGACCTGCGGCGCATGCCCTCACCGGGTTGTGCGCGGGAGCGCCCGACGCGCCCGGATTTCCGGCAAGATTTCGGCATTGAGACCCCGCCCGCCCCGCGCTAGGCTGCCCCCATGTTCACCATCGAGCACGATTTCGACGCGACGGTCATCACCCTTGTCGATGAGGGATCGACCCCATCTGGAAGAGGATGTGACGATCCAGGGCTTCGAGGAATGCGTGACGGTCGAACAGGTACGACGCGCGCAAGGACGAGGTCGTCAAGATCGTGATGTCGATGGCCCAGGTGCGCGAACTTGCGGCGGCGCTGAACCTGCCGGAAGGGGTGTACAGGCTGAAGCGGAAGGGGTAGCGGGGCGCCATCCCGTCGGATGGGCATTCATTGCCCGCCAGTTTGGCAGCCCCTTCCGTCAGACAGCCCCCCAAACTCGCCGCACTGTCACTTCCTGCTCTTGGTCGCCTTGGCTGGCCCCATCGCCTGCCGCTGCACACCGGTCCAACCCGCACCGCCGGTGGCCCAAAGCCACCGCCAGCGCCCGTCCCGCCCCCGGCGGGCGCTTCTCGCCCGCACGCGGACGGGCGCTGGCTCTGTGGTCTCGTGACGCGGCGGTCCCCCGTACTGCGGCCCACATGAGCGGGGCCATCTCCTCCGCTGAAGGGCTGGCTTGCCGCCGGTCAACGACGGCTATGTTTCGTTGCGGTCCATTGGAGCTCCTGCCCGCGATTTGGATGATGCCGGGCAAACACGAAGTCGCCTATCCCACAAATTGGTTCCCGATGCTACTAAAGCATTCAATCCTATCCACGGACACCCCCATGCCCACCGCCTTCCTCACCGACGAACGCACCTTCTGGCACGGCGGGGGCACTTATGCCTTCACCTTCCCCGTCGGCCCCTTCGTCCAGCCCGGCGCGGGTCTGCCCGAAAGCCCCGAGACCAAGCGCCGCCTGCTGAACCTGACCCGCGTCTCCGGCCTCGCCCGCGACCTCGACATCCGCTCCGCCCCCGAGGCCACCCGCGATGACCTCCTCCGCGTCCATCCCGCGCCTATCTCGACGCCTTCAAGGCCGCCTCCGACGCAGGCGGCGGCGAACTTGGCCTGCGCGCGCCCTTCGGCCCCGGCGGCTATGAAATCGCCGCGCTGTCGGCCGGTCTCGCCACCGCCGCCTCACCTCCGTCCTGAAGGGCGAGGCCGCCAACGCCTATGCCCTGTCCCGCCCGCCCGGCCATCACTGCCTGCCCGACTTCCCGAACGGCTTCTGCCTTCTGAACAACATCGCCGTCGCGATCCGTGCCGCGCAGGCCGCCGGTCTGGCGCAGCGCGTGGCCGTCATCGACTGGGACGTGCATCACGGCAACGGGACCGAAGCGATCTTCTGCATGACCCCGAGGTGCTGACGATCAGCCTGCATCAGGACCGCAACTACCCCCTCGACACCGGCCAGGCCACCGAGCGCGGGCAGGGCAAGGGGCACGGCTTCAACATCAACGTGCCCCTGCCGCCCGGCACCGGCCATGCGAACTACCTCGAATGCTTCGACCGCATCGTCATCCCCGCCCTGCACCGCTTCCGCCCCGAGGCCATCATCGTCGCCTGCGGCTATGACGCATCGGCCTTCGACCCGCTGGGCCGGATGATGGCCACCGCCGAAACCTTCCGCCTGATGACCCGCGCCGTGATGCAGGCGGCGGACGACCTCTGCGGGCCGTCTGACGCTGGTCCACGAGGGCGGCTATTCCGAAGCGCATGTGCCGTTCTGCGGCCATGCGGTGCTGGAACAGATGTCCGGCAGCGCCGCCCACGCCCCCGATCCGCTGGCCGCGACGCTGGATAAACGCCAGCCGGGGGCGGTGTGGCAACGCCACGTCAGCGATCACATTGCGGAACTCGCGCAATATTTCCTTTGACCGCGTCGGGAAGTGAAGGCATGTCAGCCGCGCGCACCCTGCGCGCCGATGCGCCGCCGCGCACGGTGACGCGCTTCTCCCTCGGCGAATGCGACAGGCTCCCGTGACCGACGCCCGACCGGAGGCCGCCGCCTCGCCCGTGCCCGCAAGCAGCTGGGTCCAGATCCTGTCCAAATACCGTGAACCGAACGAAGTGCGCAGCACCTTCGAACTGGCTGTCAGCCTTGTGCCGTTCCTGATCCTGTGGGCGCTCGCCTGGTGGGCCTTGTCGGTCAGCGGCTGGCTGGCCCTCGGGATCGCGCTTGCCAACGGCGCGTTCCTTGTCCGCATCTTCATGATCCAGCACGACTGCGGCCACGGAAGCCTGTTCCGCAACCGCCATGTCAGCGACTGGGTCGGGCGCGCGCTCGGCGTTCTGACGCTGACGCCCTACGATGTCTGGCGGCGGACCCATTCGATCCATCACTCGACGGCGGGGAACCTCGACCGGCGCGGCATCGGCGATGTCCTGACGCTGACGGTCGATGAATACCGCCAGCGGTCGCGTATGGGCCGTCTGCTTTACCGCCTCTACCGTCACCCTGCGGTGATGTTCGGTCTGGGCCCGACGTTACCTTTTCATCATCACCAACCGCCTGCCCTTCGGCCTGATGCGGTCGGGCTGGCGCTACTGGGTCAGCGCCATGGGCACCAACGCCGCGATCGCCCTGGCGCTTGGCCTCGTGCTCTGGTTCGGGGGCTTCATGCCGATCCTGCTGGTCTTCCTGCCGACGGCCCTGATGGCCGCGTCGATCGGCGTCTGGCTGTTCTATGTGCAGCACCAGTTCGAGGAAACGCACTGGGACGGTGACACCGACTGGCAGCTGCATGACGCCGCCCTGCGCGGCAGTTCGCATTACGCCCTGCCGCCCGTGCTGCGCTGGTTCACCGCGAATATCGGCGTGCATCATGTGCATCACCTCTACAGCCGCATCCCGTTCTACCGGCTGTCACAGGTTCTGCGCGACCATCCGGTGCTGGCCGACAGCCAGCGCCTGACGATCCGGCAGAGCCTGTCCTGCATCGGCCTGCATCTGTGGGACGAACAGAACCGCCGCCTGACATCCTTCCGGCAGGCCCGCGCGACCTACGGCGCGATCTGAGGGCGCGGGCAGTCAGCCCGCCGCATCTTGCAAGACGCGCGGTCCTGCCCCACACCTCCCGCCGGACCCTGCAAGGACGACCTGCCGATGCCCACGCCCAACCCCGCCGCGATGGACTTCCTGCTGACCCGACGCTCGCGGCCCGCCCGCACCCTGACCGCGCCGTCCCGACCCGCGATCAGCTGGCCCCCATCCTGACCGCCGCCGCCCGCGTGCCCGACCACGGCAAGCTGGAACCCTGGCGCTTTGCCGTGCTGGAACGCGCAGCCCTCGCTGCGCCTCGCCACGGCTGCTGAAATGCTCGGCCACCGCCTCAACCTCGACCCCGACCGCATCGCCAAGGGCACCGCCCAGTTCGCCGACGCCCATCTGATCGTCGCCGTCGTCAAGCGTCCGCTGCCCACCGACCGCATCCCCGAGATCGAACAGACGCTGTCCGCCGGCGCCGTCTGCCTGACCCTGCTGCAAGCCGCGCTCGCCTGCGGCTGGGGGGCCTGCTGGCTGACCGGCTGGCATGTCGCCGATCCCGGTTTCTGCCGCGATCACCTCGGTCTCGCCCCCGGCGAATGGGTCGCGGGCCTGATCCATATCGGGACCGAGACCTCCGCGCCCCCGGACCGCCCGCGCCCCGATATCGCGGCGATCACGACCTGGGTGCCTGCGTGATCCTCCGCGCCTTCTTCCTATCCCTCGGCCAGATCGCCGACGGGCGGTTCCTGCGCGTCCTCCTCGTCGGTGTCGCGCTGTCGCTGGCGCTGCTTGTCGCCGTCTATGCGGCGTTCCTCTACCTGCTCATCGGCCTCACGCCAGACACCCTCGACCTGCCCTGGGTCGGCGAGACCACCCGCGTCCATGAACTCCTCGGCGCGGGATCTCTCCTGCTGATGATCGGGCTGTCGGTCTTCCTGATGGTCCCCGTCGCCGCCGTCTTCACCGCGCTGTTCTTCGACGACGTGGCGGTGGCTGTCGAGGCGCGGCACTACCCCGCCCTGCCCCCGGTCCCCCGCCAGAAACTCTCCGACGGGCTGATCGCCTCGGTCAACTTCTTCGGCGTGCTGATCGCCGTGAACATCCTCGCGCTGATCGCTTATGTCTTTGTCGGCCCCTTCGCGCCGCTGATGTTCTGGGCCGTCAACGGCTGGCTTCTGGGACGCGAGTATTTCCAGACTGCCGCCATGCGCCGCCACGGCCGCGACGGGGCGCGCGCGCTTTACCGCGCCAACCGGGGCCGGGCCTGGCGCGCCGGGATGCTGATGGCCGCGCCCCTGTCGCTGCCCTTCGTCAACCTGCTGATACCGGTTCTGGGTGCCGCGACGTTCACGCATCTCGTGCAGATGACGGCGCGGCGCTAGTCAGCCGGAGCAGTTGTCTCCGGCCCCATCCGCCCGAACACGTCCAGATCGCGGATCGTGATTCCGCCCCACAGGATCACCGCCGTGATGACCGATGCCAGCGGCACCGCCACCAGGGTCGTGATCCACGCCTTGCGCTTCACGTTTTCCTCCGCCGGGGCCGAGGCTGGCGTGCCCGGCACCACCTCGCCCGCATCCGCCTGCGACCGGAACCGGATCGGCAGCACGATGAAGAACACCATGAACCAGGTCACCGAATACAGCACCAGCGCCGCCGTGATCGTCATGCCCTCAGACCTCCTCAAGCTCGATCAGGCAGCCCATGAAATCCTTCGGATGCAGGAACAGCACCGGCTTGCCATGCGCCCCGGTCTTCGGCGTGCCGCCCCCCAGCACCCGCGCGCCCTCCGCCACCAGCCGGTCGCGCGCAGCGATGATGTCGTCCACCTCGAAGCACATGTGATGGATGCCGCCCGACGGGTTCTTCTCCAGAAACCCCGCGATGGGCGAAGCGTCGCCAAGCGGGTGCAGCAGTTCGACCTTGGTGTTCGGCAGCGTGATGAAGATCACCGTCACGCCATGGTCCGGCTCGTCCTGCGCCTGGCCCGACATGCGCGCCCAGCGTGTCGCGATAGCGCGCCGCTGCCGCCATAAGGTCCGGCACCGCGATCGCCACATGGTTCAGCCGTCCGATCATGCCTGCCCTCCGCCGCCTGCCGTGCCATCCATACCCTGCCTCGCCGCCCTGCGCATCCGCCTTCACCGCCCGTTAGGTAATGCCTGTCTTACTCCCGGCA
The DNA here is from genome assembly GCA_963738635.1 of uncultured Alphaproteobacteria bacterium. GTDB lineage: Bacteria > Pseudomonadota > Alphaproteobacteria > Rhodobacterales > Rhodobacteraceae > JAOADN01. Next base: position 291,996 of record CAVTXE010000001.1, read on the forward strand.
ATGACGCGCCACACCCCTGCCAGGGAATGCCGAATGACCGACGACGTGAATGACCTGTTCTTCTTCCGCGGGCCCGCCGCCGGACGGCCGTTGAACGGCACCACGATCCTTCTGGTCGAAGACAGCCGCTTTGCCTGTGACGCGATGCGCCTGCTCTCGCTGCGGTCGGGCGCGCGCATCCGCCGCGCCGACAGCCTGAAATCCGCGCACCGGCACCTGCAATGCTACCGCCCCGGTGTCGCCATCGTCGATCTGGGCCTGCCCGACGGGTCGGGCATCGACCTGATCCGCGATCTTGCCGCAGCCCCGGTCCGCGTCCCCGCGATCCTGGCACTCAGCGGCGACACCGCCCGCGCGGATGAGGCGCGGGCCGCCGGGGCTGACGGATTTCTTGCCAAGCCCCTCGAAAGTCTTTCCGAATTCCAGCGTGCCGTGCTGACGGCCCTGTCCGGGGGTGGCGCCGCCGACCTGCGTCTCGTCGCCGAAACCGGCACGGTCGTCCCTGACTTGCTGGCCCTGCAGGACGACCTGACCCACGCCGCCAGCGTGCTGGACCGGCCGGCAGACGCCAGTGCCATCGCCTATGTCGCGCGGTTCGTCGCCGGCATCGGCCGTCTTGCCCGCGACCGCGATCTGGAAACCGCCGGGGCCGACCTGTCGCGCGCCACATTGGCCGGGCGTGCCCCCGATGCCGCCATCCGCGCGCTCAGCCTGCTGATCCGGCGCAGGCTTCAGACACGCACGGCGATCTGACGGACTGCGGGTAGCCGTCGGCCGCGACACGCAATGCCCGTCAGCCCGCCAGCGCCGGGTCCTGCATCACGATGACCGGCCCCGTCAGCGCCATCAGACTGCGCTTCTGCCGCCCCTCCGCGTCGAAATTCGCCGGGTCCAGCCACGCCTGATACGCCGCCTTCAGCGCGGGCCATTCCTTGTCGATCGCCGCGAACCAGGCCGTGTCGCGGTTGCGCCCCTTGATCACCACCGCCTGCCGGAAAACACCCTCATAGCTCAGTCCCAGCCGGATCGCCGCGCGCCGCGACGGCAGGTTCAGCGCATTGCACTTCCATTCGTATCGCCGATAGCCCGCTTCGAAAGCCCATTGCATCATCAGGAACATCGCCTCGGTCGCCGCCCGCGTCCGCTGCAGCGCCTTTGAATAGTTGATGTGCCCGACCTCGATGCTGCCCGCTTCGGGCGCGATCCGCAGATAGGTTGCGACCCCTTCCGCCCGGCCGGTTTCCCGGTTCCGGATCACATAGAAGAACGGATCGCTCGCCCCCGCCATCTGCTCCAGCCACGCGCGATACGCCGATCCTTCTGCAAACGGCCCGTAAGGCAGATAGTCCCAGATCGCGTCATCCGCCCGGTTTGCCGCATGCAGCTCCTCCCAGTGACGCGCCGCGTCCAGACGTTCCAGCACCGCATACCGCCCCGTCAGCACCGCCGCATCCGGTCGGCGCGGCGGCGTCCAGCCCGGCACCCGGACACCCAGCCTGCGATCATCCTGCCCCATGCGCGCATCCTTCCGAACCAGTCCCGACCGTTGCGCACGTGGCCACAGACCGTTCGCACCCGCAACGCTTTTCCCGGGATTGCGACCGAAAATGCCGGGATGCTGTCGCGCGCCTGTCCCAATCATGCCGCAATCGGCAAGCACGTTTGCAATGTGGGAGCCCGGTTTTGGGAACGGGCTCGGGAGTGAGAAGATGAAAGACGCAGCCATCCGTATCGCATCGAACGAGCGCATCACGCGCGCCACGCATTGGGCCGTGTTCGGCCTTGGCGCGCTGTCGCTGTCGGTCGCCATCGCCGCGACTGCCGCCTCGGCGTTCTGACCCCCGCGCCCGGCGCAGCCCGCCGGGCCGGCAAAGCGCTCCCTACAGCAGGATCCCCGGATCCTCGCCCAGATCAAGGCCCGGAAACACCCCGCCCTCGATCACGCTGCGCTCAAATCCGAACATCCCCCGCATCGCCCAGCCCGCATAGGCGCGCACGTCGCCCGTCGGCATCAGGTCGCGCCCGTCATAGAGGTCCGCCTCGGCCAGACCCGGCCAGCGGCCATAGACCCGGCCCCCCCGCACCGCGCCCCCCGCCATCAGCATCGCGCCGCCCGTGCCGTGATCGGTCCCCCGCGATCCGTTCTCGCGCGCGGTCCGCCCGAACTCCGTCACCGCCAGCACCGTGGTCTGCGCCCAGACCGGCCCCAGCCCCGTCTTCAGCGCCAGGATCACCGCCTGCAGCCGCTCCAGAGCCTTGCCCATCATCGGGGCCTGCCCGCGATGCGTGTCCCATCCGGTCAGCGAGAACGACGCGATCCGCGTCGCGCCCGCGCAGCTTTTCGGCCGCGAATTCCGCCAGCGCGATGCCCGCCTGCGCATTGCCCGACACCGCGCCCGGCAGCATCGCCGCATCGCCCGGCTCGTCCGTCATGCCCGCCGCCAGAACCGGTTCAGCCCCCAGCTCCATCGCCAGCGCCGCCGCCTCGCGGAACAGCGCATCGTCGTGATAGACCTGCTCCAGCAGCAACCGCGCCTGCGGGGTCAGCGACAGCCGCGCCTCGGGGGCCCAGGACGATACCGGCGCGCGGCCCTGCAGGATCAGCATGTCCTCCACGCCCACCGAAAACGCCGTTTCGGCCGTCGCCCCCGGCAGCACCTGCACCAGCCGGTTCAGCCAGCCCTCGCGCGCCGATGGGTCGGGCACGTCCGGCCCCGTTCCCGCCTCCAGAATATCCTGCCCGTCGAAATGGCTGCGCTTGTCGCGGTAGGGGGTGGACACGGCATGGGCGAAGCCCAGCTCGCCCGCCGCCCAGAGCGGCATCAGCCCGGACAATCCGCCATGCAGCGCATAGAACCCGTCCAGGTCCGCCGCCGCACCCGCACCCGGTCCGGTCTTCAGATTCGGGCGATAGGCCGCCAGCATCGGGTCGCCGTAAGGCTGCAGCACGTCCAGCCCGTCCATCGCGCCGCGCAGCACGATCACCACCAGCCGGCTGTCGCCCGGCACGCTTGCAAGAGTGACGGTCGAGATCAGGGGATGCGCTGCGGCAGAACAGCCCAGCACTGACGCCCCTTTCAGGAATACCCTGCGTGTCAGCATCGCCCGCCCCCTATCTCCGGTTGAACCCGGGCGAGGCGAGGATCAGCCCCACCCCGTCTTCGCGCGTCTCGGCCCGTTCCGCCGCCCGGACCAGCGCCGCATCCGCCTGCCCGCCCAGCGCCACCTCCACAAATCCGCGCGGGTCCGGCATCGCGCCCCCCGCCGCCGCCACCAGCCCCGCCGGTGCCCGCATCGCCCAGTCGATCCGCGCCGCCATGCCCTGCGGCGTCACCCATGCCTCGGCCTCTTCCGGCCAGCCGTCCGGCCCCGGTGCCTGCAGCCATGGCTGGCCCATCACATCCAGCTGGTCCGTCAGCAGCGCCCGGAACCGCCGCCGGGGCATCGTCACCAGCGTCCGCCCGTCCAGCCCCAGCGCCCGCGCGCCCGCCAGCACGTAATCCACCGGCCAGCGCACCTTGGCACCGGGGTCCGCCCAGGCCGCCGGATGCGCCAGCATCGCCGCATAGACCGCCGTCAGGTCGCCCCCCGTCACCGCAAAGGCGTCCGCCATCGCCCCGACCAGCCCGGCATCGGGCGTATCGGACACAAAATGCACCGCCAGCTTGCGCGCGATATGCCCCGCCGTATCCGGATGCACCGCCAGATCCTCCAGCGCCGCGTAGATATCCTCCAGCCTTGCCGGATCGCCGCCATAGCTGGCCCCAAGCACCTCCTCCGACCCCGGCTCCGCATTCGCCTCGCGGAACCCCGGTTGCGCATCCTTCGACAGCGCCAGCCCCGTCAGCAGCTCGGCGAACTGCCGCACATCGTCCTGCCCATAGCCCCCGCCGACGCCCAGCGTGTGCAGCTCCAGCACCTCGCGCGCCAGATTCTCGTTCAGCCCGCCGCCCGCCCTGCGCTTCTTCGCCGTCGCCGAATTCGGCCCGATGGATCCGACCTGGCTCAGATAGATCATCATCATCGGATGCGTGACCGCCGCCTTCAGCATGTCCGCGAAGCGCCCGGTCACATGCGGCCGCACCGCATCCTCGATATGCGCCGGGGCCAGCGCCCGGTGCCGGGCATTGCGCGCCCGGACCGTGAAATGATCGGTCCAGAACAGGGTCAGGCGCTCGCGGAAGCCGATCTCCGCATCGACCCAGCGCGCCGCCATCGCGCGCCAGGACTCGACCAGCGCCGCGTTGATCTCGTCCTTCAGGTCCTTCTGCGCCGTCCCCGCCTCGGTCCCGCGGTCCGCCCGTTTCGCGGGCGCATAGCGCGCCACCATGTCCATCGCCGCCGCCGTCCGCACCGCCGGGAAGGCGTCCGCCAGGTCGTCCGGCCCCGCCAGCTCCGCCAGCAGATCAGCCGCGCCGGGGTCGATGTTCCGCACCGCCGGACCAAGCCCTGCGCCGAACCGGATCGCCCCGTTCGCCCTGCCGCCCGCCATGCGCGTCCTCCTTCGCCTGCCCCGTTATACGCAGGGTGCCGCAGGGTCCGTCGTGCGCCTCGGCGATCCTCCGCCGGTCAGCGCGCCGGCTGCGACCGCTTCAGAAGCTGAAACCCGGCGGATAGTCGTGCAGCCCGTCGAAATCCGCCTTGCCGATCGCCGCCCCGTTCACCCGCAGGATCGCAAAGGCCATGCCGGTGTGGAACAGGAAATTCGGCATCCCGAACAGATGCAGGAAATCGTCCCCGCTCTGCTCCAGTTCGCTGAACCCCGCGACATGGGCGATGATCCGACCCTCCGCGCCCTCGAAGTCCGCAGGCCGCAGCGCGCCCAGCGCCGCCCGCGTCACATCCAGCCGGACGCCCAGCCCCGCCGCATCCGTCCCGGCCCCCACATCCCCCGGCACCGCCCGCCCCGCCAGCGGGTAGGACACCCGCAAGGTCAGCCGCATCGCCGTCGCCATCTGCTGGCCCAGCGGGAACATGTCAGCGGCCAGACGGCGGGTCAGAAGATCGCGGCGTGGCATGGGACATCAGTCCCTCGATGCGCGTCAGATAGTGCAGGAAGACGGGGACGGATGCTGTGTAGAGGGCTGGGGTCATTCCTGCGGTGTCACCCGTATCCCCAGTTCCCGCAACTGCGCGTTCGTCGGCTCTGACGGCGCGCCCATCAGCAGGTCTTCCGCCCGCTGGTTCATCGGGAACAGGATCACCTGCCTGATGTTCGCCTCGTCGGCCAGCAGCATCACGATCCGGTCGATGCCCGCGGCGCAGCCCCCGTGCGGCGGCGCGCCGTAGCGGAAGGCCTTGACCATGCCGCCGAAGCGCTTTTCGACCTCGTCCGCCGGATAGCCCGCGATCTCGAAGGCCTTGAACATGATCTCGGGCGTGTGGTTGCGGATGCCGCCGGAAATCAGCTCATAGCCGTTGCAGGCAAGGTCGTACTGATAGGCATGCACCTTCAGCGGATCGCCGTTCAGCGCCTCCAGCCCCCCTGCGGCATCGAGAAGGGGTTGTGGCTGAAGTCGATCTTGCCGTCGTCGGTCTTCTCGAACATCGGGAAATCGACGATCCAGGCGAAGCGGAAGCAGTTTTCTTCGACCAGCCCCAGTTCCCGCCCGATCTCGTTCCGCGCGCGGCCTGCGACGGCCTCGAAGGTCGCAGGGTTGCCGCCGAGGAAGAAGGCCGCGTCGCCGAGGCCGAGGCCGAGTTGCTGGCGGATCGCTTCGGTGCGCTCTGGCCCAATGTTCTTGGCGACGGGGCCTGCGGCTTCAGCCAAGATCGTACCTGAGCTTGCATGCAACGCGAATTTCGCGGTCTCGCCGCTCATTGAGGCAGCTTTTGACGCAAGCAAGATCGCCTGCTTGCAGTCCTCTGAGACGGATTTCGCCGCTTGTCCATTTAGCTCAGATCCGAAAGGCCCTGCACTTGAGCGTAGCACTTTGGCCACTCCAAACCGAGTGGTCAACTCTCGACTTAGCGCTTCGTCCGGCAGCTCTTCGCTTCCCGCCAGAAGATATACCCCATCCCCGGCAGCCCTTCCTTCTGGGCAAACGCATTCATCCGGTCCGCGAACTTGCGCGACCCGCCGCCCGGCGCGGGGATCGCGCGGACCTCGTTCCCCTCCTGCTCCAGCAGCTTCGCAAAGATCGCGAACCCGCGATCCCCGGAAATGCTCGCTGACCACCTGCATCTTGATCGGGTTGCGCAGGTCGGGCTTGTCCGACCCGTACCACAGCAGCGAATCCCGGTAGGAAATCAGCGGCCAGTCGGCATGCACCGTCTTGCCCGGCGCAAACTCCTCGAAAATCCCCTGCATCACCGGCTGGACCGCAGCGAACACATCCTCCTGCGTGACAAAGCTCATCTCCAGGTCCAGCTGGTAGAAATCCGTCGGGCGACCGGTCCGCCCGCGGGTCCTCATCCCGGAAACACGGCGCGATCTGGAAATAGCGGTCGAACCCCGCCACCATCAGCAGCTGCTTGAACTGCTGCGGCGCCTGCGGCAGGGCATAGAACTTGCCCGGATGCAGGCGCGACGGCACCAGAAAGTCCCGCGCGCCCTCGGGCGAGGATGCCGTGATGATCGGCGTCTGGAATTCGTTGAACCCCTGCGCCCACATCCGGTTGCGGATCGACCGCACCACGTTCGACCGCAGCATCATGTTGGCATGCAGCCCCTCGCGCCGCAGGTCGAGGAACCGGTAGGTCAGCCGCGTCTCCTCGGGGTAATCCACATCGCCGAAAACCGGCAGCGGCAGGTCGTCCGCCGGCCCCAGCACCGTCACGCCCAGCGCATAGACCTCGATCTCTCCGGTCGGCAGCTTCGGGTTCACCAGCGACGCATCCCGCGCCTTCACGCGCCCGTCGATACGGACCACCGTCTCGGCCTTCAGGCGTTCGATCCCCGCAAAGGCAGGCGAATCGCCGTCCGCGATCACCTGCGTGATGCCGTAATGGTCGCGCAGGTCCAGAAACAGCACGCCGCCATGGTCGCGCACGCGGTGCACCCAGCCCGACAGGCGCACGTCCGACCCCGCATCGGCGGCGCGGAGATCGGCACAGGTATGGCTGCGATAGGCGTGCATGGGGCGTCCCCTCCGGCGGGCTTGAAATTCGCGCCGATCAACCGCGCGCCACGCACGATGTCAAGCAGAACTCGCCCCCGTGTGCGCGGGACTCCGGCCCCGCAGAGGCCCCGTGACGGGCCGCAACAGCCGCGTCCCGCACCTGCCGAACCGATCCCCCGGCGCTTCGTAATCTGCGGACCTATTGCACGAACCGCACATTCCGGGGCTTCCGGCACCCCAAAACGGGCCGTTAATGCACAGAATTTCATTCCATGCTTGCCGATTGTGCATTTGAGGAGTTTCATAGGGCCACGTCAGCGGACGGGGCGCGACGCCCCTTCCCGCATCAGGGTCACAATAAGATTGACCGGCAACGGACGGAGGGAAACACCAATGGCTTCGGACTATTCCGACAAGGATCACAAGGAGGATATCAAGGTCCTCCACGGCATGGGCTATGCGCAGGAACTCTCGCGCTCGATGTCCAAATTCTCCAACTTCGCGATCTCGTTCTCGATCATCTGCATCCTCTCGGGCGGCATCAACTCGTTCGCCCAGGCGATCAGTTCGGTCGGCGGCGCCGGTGCAGGCATCGGCTGGATCGTCGGGTGCATCATCTCGGGCATGTTCGCCCTTGCCATGGCGCAGATCGCCTCGGCCTTCCCGACCGCCGGGGGCCTCTATCACTGGGCGTCCATCCTCGGGAACCGCTTCTGGGGCTGGCTGACCGCATGGCTCAACCTGCTCGGCCTCATCACCGTGCTCGGCGCCATCAACATCGGCACCGCCTATTTCTTCACCGGCACCTTCGGCGGCATGTTCGGCTTCACCGGCACCGACTGGCAGATCGTGGGCTTCGTCGCGGTGATCACCATCCTGCAGGCGATCTTCAACCATGTCGGCATCAAGGTCACGACCTTCCTGACCGACATCTCGGGCTACATCATCTTCGCCACCACCGCCGTTCTGGTGCTGGCCTGCCTGTACTTCGCGCCCGCGATCGACATCTCGCGGCTCTGGACCTTCACCAACTACTCGGGCGAGGCGGGCGGCAACGTCTTCCCGCAATCCGACAGCATCGGCTATCTCTTCCTGCTCTGCCTGCTGCTGCCGGTCTACACGATCACCGGCTACGACGCCTCGGCCCATACCTCCGAGGAAACCAAGAACGCGGCCACCTCGGTGCCGCGCGGCATCGTCAGCGCCGTTCTGTGGTCCTCGCTGGTCGGCTGGATCATGATCTGCGCGATCACCCTCGCGATCCCCGACATGGCCGTCGCGGCCGGTCAGGGCTGGGGCATGTTCTTCGGCACCATGGACGCAATCATGCCGCAGAGCCTCAAGATCGTGCTCTACTTCTTCATCCTGATCGCGCAGTTCCTCTGCGGTCTGGCCACCGTCACCTCGGCCAGCCGGATGCTCTTCGCCTTCTCGCGCGATGATGGCCTGCCGGTCGGCTCCAAGGCGCTCGCCTCGGTGTCGCCGAAGTACCGCACGCCTGTTGCGGCGATCTGGACAGCAACGGTTCTGTGCATCCTCTACGTGGTGCTGGCGCTGTCGATCAAGGTCGCGGGGACCTCGATCTATGTGATCGTGGTGAACTCCACCCTCGTCTTCCTGTTCCTCAGCTTCACCATCCCGCTGGTGGCCGCGCTCTTCGCCTACGGCACCGCCAAATGGCCGAACCCCGGCCCCTGGGCGATGTCCGCGGGTCTCTACAAACTGGTCACGGTCCTCGCCGTCATCGGCATGGGCGTGATCCTCTACATCGCAGTCGCACCGCCGAACGAACGTGTGCTCTATGTCGTCGCGGGCTTCATCGCCCTGGCGCTGGTGCTCTGGTTCGTGGTCGAGAACCGCCGCTTCGAAGGCCCGCCCACGGGCGACCGCATCGCGGCCCGCAAGTCCGCCATCGCGGCAGCCGAACGCGCGGTCGGCGAAGTCACCTGAGCCGCGCAGGCGTGACACGCAACCACCACGGCCGGGGGCAACCCCGGCCGTTTTCTTGCCCGGCGCCCGGGTTTGCCCCTATACGCTCGGGCAACCCAGTCAAGACGGCGGACCGATGACGCAGCCCCCCCGACCGCGCCGCCCGCTCCTCAACGCCCGTTCCGCGATCCTGATCGCCCTCTTCGTGCTGCTCTGCCAGATCATTGTCAGCCGTGCATCTGCCGACCTGTCCGCTCTCTGGCTCGCCGGTGAAGTCCTGCGTGAAGGCCGCACCGATCTTGTCTACCCCCCCGACACGACGCTGTTCACCATGCTGCCGCCGCCCGAATGGTTCGCCCGTCAGGCCGCGCGCGGCAGCGACGGCGATGTGTTTCCCTATCTCTATCCACCGCTCTGGGCTGCGCTTGCCGCACGCCTCGGCGCCTATGTCGACCTGTCATCCGTCCTGATGATCGCGGGCTATCTGAACCCCGTGCTTCTCGCGGGCTGCCTGATCCTCGCCCATCGCATCGCCCGCACCCGCATCCCGCAGGAGCTGTGGCTGGCCATCGGCCTTGTCGCGCTGATGGGCACAATGATCGGCTATGTCGCCGTCCTGCAGGACCAGCCGCAGATCCTCGTGGCGTTCCTCACCCTTCTCGCCATCGAACGGGCCGAATCCGGTGCCCCCCGCAGCGCCGGGGCCATCCTTGCCCTCGCTGCCGCGATCAAGGTCTTTCCTGCGCTGGTCGCCCTGATCTGGCTTTTCGGCCGCAGCCGCCGCGCTGCGGTCTGGTTCGCGCTTTTCGGAGCGGTCATCGGCCTTCTCTCAATTCTTCTGGCGGGCTGGCCGCTGCATCTCGACTTCCTGCGCATGATGCAGGTCCTCTCCGGAACCGCCGTCATCACCGTGGTCAGCTACAGCATCGACTCTGTCCTTCTGCAGCTTCTGACGCCCGGCGGGATCACCTTCATCGCCAATCCCGCGCGCGATCCCATCGACGGCGGCGTGCTCGGCTGGAACGTTCTGCCAAAACCCGCCCTTGTCACGGCGGCGGGCGCGGCATTGCAGCTTGTCACCATCCTGCTTGCCGCCCGCGCCCTGCGGACCGCGCGCGATACCTTCCGCCGCGCCGCCATCTGGGCCGCAGCACTGACCTGTCTCGCCCTCGTCGGACCGGTCGGCTGGTCCTACTACTACATCGCGCCTGCCACCTTCCTGCCGCTTCTGATCGTCTGGCACGGGCCGCTCCGCGGCACTGTCATTCTGAGCGTTCTGATCGGCGCGATCAGCTTGCCGACGCTCGCGCTCGACCTGCCGGGGCTTGGTGCGGTCCCCGCAGCACAGCTTGCGGGCGTCGTGATGACGGTCGCGATGGCGGTGCTTTTTTCCCGCGCCGGAGCAATCGGCAAAGCCCGGACGCCACGCTGACCTTCTGCCCTTGCACCCGCCCCGCGCGTGGCTATAACCCCGGCAATTTGCGCAATGCCAAGGGGGCCAGCCGATGCCGAAGCGGACCGACATCAGGTCGATCATGATCATCGGCGCGGGGCCCATCGTCATCGGCCAGGCCTGCGAATTCGACTATTCCGGCGCCCAGGCCTGCAAGGCGCTGCGCGAGGAAGGCTACCGCGTCATCCTCGTCAACTCGAACCCCGCCACCATCATGACCGACCCCGGCATGGCGGACGCCACCTATATCGAGCCGATCACGCCCGAGGTCGTCGCCAAGATCATCGAAAAGGAACGCCCCGACGCGCTGCTGCCGACGATGGGCGGGCAGACCGGCCTCAACACCGCGCTGGCCCTCGCCGACATGGGCGTGCTGGACAAATTCAACGTCGAACTGATCGGCGCCAAGCGCGAAGCCATCGAGATGGCCGAGGACCGCAAGCTCTTCCGCGAGGCGATGGACCGCATCGGGCTGGAAAACCCCAAGGCCACCATCGTCACCGCGCCGAAACTGCCGAACGGCAAGCCCGACCTCAAGGCCGGGGTCGACGAATGCCTCGAGGCACTGGAACATATCGGCCTGCCCGCGATCATCCGCCCCGCCTTCACCCTCGGCGGCACCGGCGGCGGCGTCGCCTATAACCGCGAGGACTTCGAAGCGCATCTGCCGGTCCGGCCTCGACGCCTCCCCCGTCGGCCAGATCCTGATCGACGAAAGCCTTCTCGGCTGGAAGGAATTCGAGATGGAGGTGGTGCGCGACACCGCCGACAACCGCATCATCGTCTGCTCGATCGAGAACGTCGATCCGATGGGCGTCCATACCGGCGACAGCATCACCGTCGCCCCGGCGCTGACGCTGACCGACAAGGAATACCAGATCATGCGCAACGGCAGCATCGCCGTGCTGCGCGAGATCGGCGTCGAGACCGGCGGGTCGAACGTCCAATGGGCCGATCAACCCCGCAGACGGCCGCATGGTGGTGATCGAGATGAACCCCCGCGTCTCGCGCTCCTCCGCCCTCGCCTCCAAGGCCACCGGCTTCCCCATCGCCAAGATCGCCGCCAAGCTCGCCGTCGGCTACACCCTCGACGAGCTCGACAACGACATCACCCAGCGTCACGCCCGCCTCCTTCGAGCCCACCATCGACTACGTCGTCACCAAGATCCCGCGCTTCGCCTTCGAGAAATTCCCCGGCGCCAAGCCCGAACTCACCACCGCGATGAAGTCGGTGGGCGAGGCAATGGCCATCGGCCGCACCATCCACGAATCCATGCAGAAGGCCCTCGCCAGCCTCGAGACCGGCCTGACCGGCTTCGACGAGATCGCCATCCCCGGCGCCGAGGCCCGACGCGCGCGCCGCCATCCTCAAGGCCCTCTCCGAACAGCACCCCCGACCGCATGCGCCTCGATCGCCCAGGCCATGCGCCACGGCCTGACCGATGACGAGATCCACGCCGCCACCGCCTTCGACCCCTGGTTCCTCGCCCGCATCCGCGAGATCATCGACGAGGAGGCCCGCGATCCGCCACGACGGCCTGCCGACCGCGCGCCGACGCCCTCCGCCGCCTGAAGATGATGGGCTTCACCGACGCCCGCCTCGCCACCCTCACCGGCCGCGACGAGGCGCAGGTCCGCCGCGCCCGCCGCACCTCGGCGTCACCGCCGTCTTCAAGCGCATCGACACCTGCGCCGCCGAATTCGAGGCGCAGACCCCCTACATGTACTCCACCTACGAACACCCCGCGATGGGCGACGTCGAATGCGAGGCGCGGCCCTCCGACGCGAAAAAGGTCGTCATCCTCGGCGGCGGCCCCAACCGCATCGGCCAGGGGATCGAGTTCGACTACTGCTGCTGCCACGCCTGCTTCGCGCTGACCAAGGCGGGCTACGAGACCATCATGATCAACTGCAACCCCGAGACGGTCAGCACCGACTACGACACCTCCGACCGGCTCTATTTCGAGCCCCTCACCCTCGAGCACGTCCTCGAAATCCTCCGCGTCGAACAGGAGAACGGCACCCTGCACGGCGTCATCGTCCAGTTCGGCGGCCAGACCCCGCTGAAGCTCGCCCAGGCGCTGCAGGACGAAGGCATCCCGATCCTCGGCACCACCCCCGACGCCATCGACCTCGCCGAGGACCGCGAGCGGTTCCAGAAGCTGCTCGAACCAGCCTCGGCCTGCAAGCAGCCCGTCAACGGCATCGCCTCGCTCCCCCGCCGAAGCCGTCGCCATCGCCGACCGCGTCGGCTTCCCCCTCGTCATCCGCCCCAGTCCTACGTCCTCGGCGGCCGCGCGATGGAGATCGTGCGCGACGATGACCAGCTCACCCGCTACATCACCACCGCCGTCACCGTCTCCGGCTCCTCGCCCGTCCTCCTCGACAGCTACCTCTCCGACGCCATCGAGGTGGACGTCGACGCCCTCTGCGACGGCACCAACGTCCATGTCGCCGGCATCATGGAGCATATCGAGGAGGCCGGCGTGCATTCCGGCGACAGCGCCTGCTGCCTGCCGCCGCATTCCCTCGACCGACGACACCGTCGCCGAGCTGAAACGCCAGACCGTGCAGATGGCCCTCGCCCTCCATGTCGTCGGCCTGATGAACGTCCAGTTCGCGATCAAGGACGGCGTGATCTATGTGCTGGAGGTCAACCCCCGCGCCTCCCGCACCGTCCCCTTCGTCGCCAAGGCCACCGACAGCGCCATCGCCAGCCATCGCCGCCCGCCTGATGGCCGGCGAGCCCCTGTCCAACTTCCCGATGCGCGCCGCCCTATCCGCAGGGCGTCGGCCCCGACACGCCGCTGCCCTACGCCGACCCGATGACGCTGGCCGACCCGAAAACCCCGTGGTTCTCGGTCAAGGAGGCGGTCCTGCCCTTCGCCCGCTTCCCCGGCGTCGATACCCTCCTCGGCCCCGAAATGCGCTCGACCGGCGAGGTCATGGGCTGGGACCGCACCTTCGCGCTGCGCCTTCCTCAAGGCCCAGATGGGCGCCGGGCACGATCCTGCCCGACGCGGGCCGCGTGTTCCTCGTCGATCAAGGACATGGACAAGACCCCCGACATGGCCGCCGCGATGCAGGCGCTGGCCGGCATGGGCTTCACCATGATCGCCACGCGCGGCACGGCGGCGTTCCTGACGGCGAACGGCGTCGCGGCAGAGGTCGTGAACAAGGTCTACGAAGGCCGCCCGAACATCGTCGATCAGATGAAGGACGGCCGCATCGCGCTGGTGATGAACACGACCGAGGGGTCGCAGGCGGTGTCGCGACAGCCGCGAGATCCGGGCGGTCGCGCTCTACGACAAGATCCCGTATTTCACGACGGCGGCGGCGAGCGTGGCGGCGGTGCAGGCGATGCAGGCGCGGGGGGAGGGGTACGGGGTGAGGACGTTGCAGGGGTGAGGGTTTGGAAAACAGCAATGAGGCCAGTAGCTTCAGCGCTGAGAACCTGCGCTGTCGGATCAGCCGCAGAGTTACAGTGGTTCACTATTAGTGGTGGGCGCTTGAACTCAGTATCTGTCGTATTTTGCTCTCCACGCGAAGACTAGACTGTGAAACGTATATGATGCCGGGCGGCGCATAGTCTACGGTCAACTATTTGCACCGTCCTGAACTGGCGTATTGCTCCATCACATAGAAGTCGAACTTCTCAGCCAAATTGTTCCCCCAAACATCGCCGGCCACAAGAACGCCGAATGCCCTCTCCCGAAGCTCGGATGCTGCTTTACATTCACCGGAGTACAGCTCCAAGGTAAACCAGTCTCTGAACAGTAAATCTTGTGAGCCAACTTTTGATTGTTCTACACTTTGCGCAAGAATTTTTTCCGCTTCATGAAATGCGGATCGAGCTTCGTTCAAAGCATCCTCGGACCGGATGACGCCCTTTGCGCGTGCTATGTATCCGTAGGCCGCCGCTCTACGCAGTTCGTTATGCTCGACCAAGGTTGCCATTCGTGCATACTTCTCTGAATTGGTAAGGTTGCCATTATTAAGCTCTTCGTAAGCTAAGTGGATCAGCGCAAAAGACCCGTCTTTTGCACCGAGATCAGTCGACCAACTGATTGGCTCTGAACAGCAACGCATCTCTTTCTATCGAATATAGTGGAACAGAGAAGTTTGCTAAATAACTATTCGATTCAGTTCTTAGTTTTGCGATGTCAATGTCAATCCTTACAAGCTTCGACAGAATTTCAGCCAATGCAGATTGCCTCTCCTCAACGAGCCGCACACGGTTCAGATACAAGACCTCCACAACCGCATATGCTCCTGAAACCAAGCCAAAGCACAATGCAACCAATCCACCGAGTTTTGCAAGCTTCTGCGCTCTCGATTTTTCAGACGCTTCGGATTTTCCCTCTAGTCGGGCAATACGGTCTGAAAGCGTTGACATAGCTAGAATCCAAAATAAGGAGAAAAGGCAACTAACTTGCATTGCCCTACTGATGCTCAAAGCTCTTCTTGTTTATCATATTTCAACGATGCAGCATAGGACGTTGATTGACCGCAGAGTTGGCAAACGGGTAGCGCCATCGGCGCGTTTCTCGCGCCTACACCGCCAATCCACCCTGCCCAAGCACCCGTCACAAGCGTAGCACCCGTGGATGGGATGGTGCGTGCTCGCACGCACCATCCCACCGCCCCGGGCCATCGGTGCGTGACATCACGCACCCTACCCACCCCTCTCTCCCCGATTTGTCCCGTGACAAATCGGGATGCGCCTGCCTGCCCGTGGCAGGCGCATTCGCGCCAGCCCAGTCAGGCGCATCCCGATTGGATAGGTGCGGCCTGCTGCACCACCCCCCTCGGGCTCCGGCTTGCGCCTCCGCCCGACCGTCGTGGCCGACAGGCCACTGGCCTGTCGTCTGGTCACGCCGGGGCACCTCCCACCCCCTTATTCCACCCAGTCCTTCCCCGCCTTCCTCCGCGCCGCATCTGCCTCGATCCCCGTCGCCCAGCCGAAGGCCTCGTTCGCCTCGGCCGCCCGGTCGCCGAACACCTCCTCCATGTCCCGTTCCGCCTCGCCCCATTGCGGGGCGGGCGCGCGGCCATCGCGGGCTTCGAACATCTCGGCCTGCTCGACCGACCGGATGACGCCCGCGATCCGGGCCTGCACCCACAGCCGCAGCACGTCGTTCATCCGCGTCTGATAGCCCGCCCCCATCGACTTGAAGACCCGGACCACGTCCCGCTCGACCCACAGGCTGATGCGGACCTTCGGCTGCGGCCCCCGCGTCTTGCCGACCTCCTCCCACAGCTTCGGCACCTGCCCGGTCAGCTCGATCCGGTGATGCAGATCATGCTCCAGCCGCCGCATCACGTCGGCCATCCAGAAATACCCGACACGCCGCGCCTTCGGCAGTTTGCCGATCTCCATAGCTGCCCCCATCCCCGCGCCCGAGGCTCCCGCCGGGCGCTTTCCCGGGGCTCAGCTTCGGCGCGAAAGGTGAAGGAAGCGGGAATCAACGTATGCACGTAATAAGCATGCGATAAGCACGTCAGGTGCATGCGGCGGAAACCGGGATCGGAGCGTTTCCTACCCCGCCTCGTCCTCCAGATGCAGCTTCATGTCGATCAGCACCTTCTGGATCGCCAGCGTCTCGTTCAGCAGGCGTTTCGCCTCGTTCAGGCTGATCTTCCCGTCGCTGATCGACAGGCTGTATTCGGCCATCAGCTGCGCGAAGCGCTGGCTCAGCGAGACGACGTCCTGGTTCACGCCGCCCTTCTTGTTGCTGACCGTATCCTCATGGAATGACAGCGTTATTCCCCGCAGGTCCGCCAAAGCCGCCGTCACATGCGGAAACTTCGCCGCCGCCTCCAGCGCCGCCACGACATCGACCGGCATGAAGCGGTCGGCATGTTCGGCATCGTCGGAATAGTACCGGCCCAGCGACGCCTTCGACTTGCCCGACAGCGCCGCCGCCGTCTCGATCCCCACATCCTTGACCAGCGCTTCGCTGTGCCGTTTCAGATAGTTGCCGACCGCCATGTCCCGACCCTGCCGCTGCTCGCCTTAGACGATTGGGGAATTCCCGCGCCGCATTCCCATTAGCCGCATGTCCTGCCCGTGTCACACAAAAACCGTTCCGGACCGGTTTTCCAAGGCCCGGAACGGGTGTGCGAGTGACCGGCAATTCCCAGGCCGGAACGGGTAGCGTCCGCCGCGCGTCCGGCGTTCCGGGACGGCGGAGCGGGGGGTTCCCCGCAGCTGCGCGGCGGACTGTCCTTGTGGTGAACTGTCCTTGTGGTGAATGGTGAGGTGTTGTTTTCGGGGGTGCCCGGCCACGGGGCACCCCCGGGGGCCTTTCCCGGCTTGAAGCTCCCCCGCGCCAGCGGCTAAGACCCGCGTCATGGCCAAGCTGCACTTCCACTATTCGACGATGAACGCGGGCAAGTCGACGCTGCTTCTGCAAGCGTCCTACAACTATTCCGAAGGCGGTATGGAAACCTACCTGCTGACCGCGAATTTCGACGACAGGGCAGGACCGGGCCGGATCGGCAGCCGCATCGGCCTGAGTGCAGAGGCCGACACCTTTGGCCCCGCAACCAATCTTTTCAACAAGATACGTGGCCGCCTCGCAGACGGCCCGGTCGCCTGCGTCTTCGTGGACGAGGCGCAGTGGCTGTCCCGCGACCAGGTGTGGCAGCTCGCCCGCGCGGTCGATGATCTGGGGGTTCCGGTCATGGCCTACGGCCTGCGCGTCGATTTCCGGGGCGAGCTGTTCCCCGGGTCCGCCGCCCTGCTGGCGGTGGCCGACGAAATGCGCGAGGTGCGCACGATCTGCCATTGCGGGCGCAAGGCGACGATGGTCGTGCGCAGGGGGCCGGACGGACTGGCCCTCCGTGAAGGCCCGCAGGTGCAGGTCGGCGGCAACGAGACCTATGTCAGCCTCTGCCGCCGCCACTGGCGCGAAGCTGTGGGCGACCTGCCCGGCCAGGCCGCATCGTGATCGCAGCGTCGCGCCGCTTTCAGATTGCGTCAATCTTTGCCTGCTATGCCGTTGCCGGTGTGTTCTGGGGGTCCTATGTCGCCTCGCTGCCTGCCTTCCAATCGATCTCCGGCCTGAGCGAGGGGCGCTTCGGCCTGCTGATCACGGCGACGACCATCGGCGGCATCGTCGCCATGCAGGGCCTCGGGCGCGTCCTGCACAGGGTGCAGGCCTGGGCGATACCGGTCTGCCTGACGGGCTTCGCGGCTGGCATGGTCCTGCTCGGCCTTGCGCAGGGGCCGCTTTCGATCGCGCTGGCGCTGCTCGTCGCGGGGGCCGCGTCCGGCGCGCTCGACATCTCGCTGAACATGCGCGTCGCGCGGATCGAGGGCGAATTCGGTCTCAGGCTCTTCAACCGCGTGCATGCCCTGTTCCCTTTCTCGATGCTGGTCGTATCGGCCCTTGTCGGGCTTGCGCGCGAAGCCGGGGCGACGCCTGGGATGGTCTTTCCGCCGCTTGCACTGCTGCTGGTCGTCGCAGCAGCGATCGAACGGCATGCGGGCGCGCATCAGCGTCCCGATCCCGACGCCCCCAAGGGCAAGGCCCGGCTGCGGTTGCGCGGCGTTCTTCTGGCATTTGGCGCACTTGCCGCCATCGGTGCGATCATGGAGGGCGGCGCGCATGTCTGGTCGGCGATCTACGTGGAGCATCCGCTGGCCGCAGGTCCCGCGCTGGCGGGCTTCGCCTCGGCGGCAATCACGCTCGGCCTCACCGTCGGACGGTTGGCTGCGCATCAGATCGAACACCGCTTCCGCGACATGGCGATCCTGCGCACCTCGGCTCTCGTCGCGTTTCCCGCCTTCCTGATCCTCGCCGTGTCAGACTCCGCCTGGGTCGCCATCCTCGGGTTTTTCCTTGCAGGCGTCGGGATCGGGCCCATCGAACCCGCCGTCTTCCGGTCGGTCACGAAACGGCATCAGGGGCCGGACAGGGGCCGCGCACTGGCCCTGGCGACGGGGCTCGCCTATGTCGGATATCTGGCCAGCCCGCCGGTTTTCGGCGCCATCATCCAGAGCGTCGGCTGGCCGCAGATGTGGATCGTCGCAGGGGCCTTCGGTCTGGCTGCATCAGCCTTGACCCTGCGCATTCCGCCCGCGGCAGTCGGGCATGAACCATCCGGGTCCGTCTGAAGCCGGGGCAGCGCAGCGCGTCGTTCAGACGCGGTAGCCGTCTTCATCCAGCCCGTCGTCGTAGATCTCGCCCGGGACGTCCTCCGGAACCAGCCAGCGCCGCCCCAGATAGGTGCCCAGCATGATCGAGATCACCGCGACGGGCGCGGACCAGGCCAGCGTTGCCATGGTCGACAGGCCCGCGCCGATCAGGTCGCCCCCGGCAATCACGGCACCCGACCCCATAAGCAGTGCGCCCACGGCCATGCGGCCCAGCGTCGGGTTGGCTTCGCGATGGTGGTCGCGGTAGAACCCGCGGAACGTGGCACCGATGAAGCCGCCCAGAAGAACGCCGCCGACCAGTCCCGCGCCCAGCATGGTGGACGCATCAGAGGGGCCGATCAGGAACTGAACCGCCTGACCCAGCGGGGCTGCGAAATCCGGCCCTTCGACGGGCACCTGCGCGATCGTGTGTTCATGCACCCATGTCGTTCCGGCAAGACAGAAGGCAACGGCCAGTCCGACCGCGACAGCCCAGAGAAGGCGTGAAGGCGCGCGGCGGAGCGGCATGTAGGTCAGGCCCATGGCAATGCAGACCGCAGCCACGATGACGGCAAAGAAGAACGGCGACAGGCCGACCTGCCAGGACAGGAAATGCGCCACACCCTGCGCCATCTCGGCCGCCTGTGCAGGGATCGCCATGTCGCGCAGGGGTGCCAGCGGTCCAGCCTGAAGCGCCATCGCGCTGATGCCGAGCACGGCCACGATGACAAGGGCGCGCAGGTCGCCCGCGCCGACGCGCACCAGCGCCTCGAACCCGCAGCTTCCGGCCATCGCCATGCCATAGCCGAACATCAGCCCGCCGAGCACACTGGCCCAGGGCGTCCAGAGCACGGCCTGCGCGGGGGTCGCCAGGATGCGCACATACCCCATGGATTCCAGGGTGAAGGTCGCGACGATGGCGACGCCGACGGCGATGCCCCAGGCCCGCACGCGCCGCTGGTCGCCCATGTCGCGCATCGCGCGGATCGCGCTGAGCGTTCCAAATCCGCCAAACCTTGCGGCAAGGCCAAGAATCGCGCCGGTCGAAAGGCCGATCAGCGCGGCGATCCATCCGATGGGAAGCGTGTCCATCAGATGCGGCCCCTTGGCGGGCATTGGTGCGGCAGGGTCATGCTGTTGTTCATGTCTGCCGGGGTGCCAGAGGCTTGGGGCAGCACTAAGGCGGCAATCGGCACAAATCGCGTCATCGGCGACCGGCCGGGCATCGGATTTACGTTATACCACAGGATGTTGCCGAGCCGCTCCACCTAGCCATTGTGCAGAAAGTCGCCGTAGCGCCCGCCCCAGAAGATCAGCGGCTCGCCGTCGCGCATCGCCGCGCGCATGACCCGGCCGACAAGGATCGCATGGTCGCCGCCTTCATGCACCGCATGGGCGCGGCAGTCGAAGCGGGCAAGGACGCCGGGCAGCAGCGGCATCCCGTCATCGGTCAGCGTATCGGGCAGATCGGCGAAGTCGCCGCCGGACCGGGCAAAGCGCAGTCCAAGGTCAAGCTGATCGGCGGCCAGAACGTGGATCGCATAACGCACGGCACCGCGGAACGCCTCGAACCGCGACGACCGCCGGGCCGGACACCAGAGCACAAGCGGCGGATCGAGCGACACGGCGGTGAAGCTGTTCGCGGTGATCGCCACCGGCCCCGCATCGCCCATCGTCGTCACGACCGTGACACCGGTCGCATACCGCCCCAGCGCGTCGCGGAATGCGCGCGATGTCTCCGGTCCGGGGTCGAAATGCTCCATCGCTCTGCCTCGCGCCTTCACCGCACCATATGGGCGGCGGCGGCGCGGTTTCAAAGCGGAAAGATGCAGGCCTAACCCCAGACACCGACCGGCGCGGGCATGAAGCCGGGAAACACCGCGCCCATGTCCGGCACCTTCATGTGTCCGGCCATCACCTCCGCCAGAACTGACCGGTAGTCTGTCGTCACGGCCAGGTCCGCGCCTTCCTCCAGCGCCTCGTTCTTCAGGCCCGGCCAGTTGCCCAGCATCCGGCCGCCCTTTGCCTGCGGACCCAGCACCAGCATCGCCCCCGCCCGTCCGTGATCGGTCCCGCCCGAGGCGTTGGCGCGCAGTCGGCGGCCGAACTCGGACTGGATGACAACCGAGACGTCCTGCTGCCGGGGACCGAGGTCGCGCCAGAAAGCCACCAGCGCTGATGACAGGCCCGATGTCAGGCTGCCGAACTGGTCCGCCTGACCGACATGCGTGTCCCAGCCGCCGTAGTCCACCGTGGCGACGCGCAGGCCCAGGTCGGACTTGATCGCGCGCGCCACGGTCATCAGGGGCTGCGACAGGGGCGTGTCGGACGGGTAGGGCACGTCAGGCCGATAGGTCAGCGCCTCGTTTGTCTCGGCGTTCCAGACCCGCGCGCCGACCGCCTCGGACAGCGACGCAAGCTGCGCCACCGTCGCGCCCAGCAGCGGATGCGCGCCGAAGCCTTCCGCCAGCCGCGCGCGCAGCGACGGGGCGAGCCAGTGCCCTGCGGCGGCCATCAGGTCCTGCAGCTCGTTCGCCACGGCCGCGCCAGACCCGGCCAGACTGCCCGGCATCGACGACCCGACCGCCAGCGCGGGCAGCGGCCCGCCCGGCTGCGCCGCAGCCAGCCAGCGGCCCAGCCAGCCGCCCCCGACCGAGCCCGGCCCCGCGGCCTCGATCCGCGCCTCGGCATCGAAATGGCTGCGCGTCGCCTCGGCGAGGCCCGTTGCATGGATCACCGACAGATCGCCCGCATCATACAGATCGGCCAGGGCACCCGCCTGCGGATGGAACCGGAAATCGGCATCTGCGATGGGGTTGCGCAGAACGCGGCCTGCCGCGTCGCCCTTCCGCAGCACACGGAGAGATTCCGACCGGGCGGCGACATAGTCGGCGTCGCCTGCGGGCGCGATCAGCGACAGGCTGTCCGCCCCGCCGCGCAGAAACACCACAACCAGAATGGGATCAGACATCGCGCGTCACCTACCGCAACAGCACTTCGGGGCTTAGCGCCGCAAAGCTGAAAGCCAGCGCGATCAGACCGCGCCGTTCATCCGGGTCCTCCGGCAAAGTATCCTCCGGCCCTGCGCCAAGCGCCGTCAGGTACGATCCGCGCAAGGCATCGGGGTCTGTTCCCAGGACATCGGCCCAGTGATCTGCAACGCCCGCGAAGGTGACCGGCCCGCGCGCGATTGCCAGACCCGGATCGGTGTCCGTGATCCCGGCCCAGGGTTCATGCGCATAAAGCGCCGTGTCGACCATCCGCGCCAGCACCGTCGTATTTGCCCAATCGGCCAATTGGTCCGGATGCCCCGTCGGCGGCGGGTATTCGTGCTGCCGCCAGCCCGCCCTGGAAAGTTCCCATCGGAATGCCGCCTCGGGTGACACGACATCGGCCCCTGACGCGCGCAGCAGTGCCGCCAGATATTCGAACGGACGCCGGAGCTTGGCGGCGGGTGCCTGGAATTCGGGCGACAGGGCCAGCAGGCGAACAACCTGTGCGATCTGGTCCGGCGCTTCGGCGGTCTGCAGGAACAGGTCGGCCATGCGCCCGACCAGGGCCGCGTCCGGGCCGTCGCTCAGCAGCCGCCGCGCAATCTTGGTGCAAACGAACCGCGCCGTTCCCGGGTGCGTCGCCAGCATGTCGAGTACGTCTTCGCCGTCGGCCATCGGGGCACGGTTCGCCGGAAACTCCCGTCCCAGAATGCGCTTCTGATAAGGGTCGTGCCAGCTTTCGGCAAAATGGAACCGCCCGTCGACCGGGGCCAGCGCGCCCTCGGCGATCCAGCGCCCGTCGCCGATGGTCCAGCCCGTGAACGCCCGCGCGACTTCGAACACGTCGCCGTCGATGTAACCCTCCGCCAGCCCGTCCTCCGCCCCCGGAACCTCGTGCCAGTTCCGATAGCGGTCGTTCAGGTAGTTGCCCGCCCCCAGCGTATGCAGCTCCAGCAGCTCGCGCGCAAAGTTCTCGTTCGCCGGGCTGGCACGGCTGTCCGCATTGCCGAGGTAGTTCAGCATCGCAGGCGCGCGCGCCACATCGCCCAGCATCGCGCGGAAATTGCCCAGCGCGTGGCCGCGCAGCATCGCGTCGTAGGCAGGGAAGAACACCGCCGTGCCCTCGAACTTGGTCGCCGATACATTGAAATGATCGTGCCAGAACTGCGTCATCACCTCGGCCAGCTGGGCCTTGGCGTGAACGGCGCGAATCAGCGACGCGGCGATGACCTCGTCCGCCGGACGGTTGCGGTGCGCGTAGTCCATCGGTTTCGTGAAATCGAGCAGCGGTACCAGATCGGCAGGATCGGCCGTCAGCGACGACAACGGGCGCAGTTCGTCCAGCGCGGACCAGCTGTGGCCCTCGCCGTCATCGCCCGCCTCGTAGGCAATCCGCAGACGCGCGTCAGCCAACCGTGCGTCGAGATCGCGGTCAGGCGCGGGGGCCAGCTGTGCTTCCAGCCAAGCCTCCGGCCCAAGATTGCGGAACACCTCGCGCTCGGCTGGCGTCGTGCCGAATGTCAGCCGGTTCAGGAAAAGATCGGCACTATCCTGTGCCAAGGCAGATGCTGGGGTCGGGCGGAAGGCGATAGCGGCAACCGCACTGCCCAGCAGAGCCGCGTGAAACGCTCGACGGGTCAGCGTCATCGCCGCGCCTCCGCACTCGGACTTTACCCGGGGAACCTAACAGGCGATCTGACATGTGGGAACGATAGGGCGACAGCTACGCGGATTGCTGCCGAACGCTCCGCGCTCTGGCCGAAACCGCCGATGGTCTGATGCGTCGGATAAACGTTGCGCGCGGTCGGGCCGGAGAAGCCCTACGCGTCTTCGTGTCCGGTATCGATCAGCCAGCCACCGGGGCCTGCGATCGTGTCGGGCAGCGCGATGATCAGCACTTCGCGGATCAGGAAGCAGACCAGAAGGCTTCCGGCGATTTCGTCGAAGGAAATTTGGCTCAGGATCGACACGGCACCACTCCACTCTGGACCTGCCGCCGTTCTGCCGGGCGAAAACGGCAGGACTGTGTCGCCCGGTGGGCATTCATCGTGCGTTTTCGTGCCCGGATTCCCTTTGTCCGTCAGCCGGGCGCTTGACCGGCGGCATCCTTGCCCGATACCCCGGCATCAGACGCGGCTGCTCAGACCGCCGAAGGGGTTCGACAATGCTGTTTGCCTATCGGGAAGCCGCCGGGCGGCTGGAGCGGCTGGCGCCGGATGCCGACATCGCTGCCGCCGTCTGGATCGACCTGTGGCGCCCGCAGCCCGAGCAGGTCAGCAAGGTCGAGGCACTGGGCGTCGAGATTCCGACCCTGGCCGACATGGAAGAGATCGAAATCTCGAACCGCCTCTACCGCGAGGGCGAAGCCGACTACATGACCGTCGTGCTGCCCGGCCAGACGACCGAGAAGACCCAGGTGTCAGGCCCCGTCACGTTCATCCTGACCGGCCCGCGCCTGATCACCGTGCGCCACCACAGCCCCCGACCGTTCGAGACGTTTCCCGACCGCGCGCAGCGGACGGCGGCGGGCTGCCGCACGTCAGCGGCGGTCTTCCTGGGTCTGCTCGAGGAGATCGTCGCCCGGCTCGCCGATCTTCTGGAAGGGTCCGGCAAGGCGCTTGATGGCATCACCCGCGACATTTTCGACGGCACCGCGACACGCCGTCCGCAGGTGCTGGAACGCGCGCTCGCCCACGCAGGCCGCGAGGGCGAGGCGCTGGGCCGCGTACGGCTGGGTCTTCTGACCCTGGAACGCGCGGTCAGTTATTTCACCCAAGGCTCCGACAAGACCGGCAAGGGCGACGACCTGCGCCAGATCGTCAAGGCCAGTTTCCGCGACATCCAGGCGCTGGAGGTGCATGTCGATTTTCTGTCATCCCGCTTGGCGAATGTCACGGATGCGACGCTGGGCATGGTCAACCTTGCACAGAACACCACCGTGCGCATCCTGTCGGTCGTGGCCGCCCTGTTCCTGCCGCCGACGCTGATCGGCACCGTCTACGGCATGAATTTCCGTCAGATGCCCGAGCTCGGCTGGGTATGGGGCTATCCGATGGCGCTGGGGCTGATGGTGTTGTCTGCTCTGGTCACGTACTTGCTGCTGAAATGGAAGAAATGGCTCTGACGCCCCGATGAACGGACCTGCGACATGACCGATGCCTTCACCGCCCCCGGCCGCTTCTGGCGCGGCAACCTGCACACCCATTCGACACGGTCGGACGGCGTGCTGAAACCGGAAGAGGTCTGCCGCCGTTACCGCGCAGAGGGGTATGACTTTCTGGCGCTGACCGACCATTTCGTCGGGGCATACGGCTATCCCATTGTGGATACGGTGCCGTTCCGCACCAACAGCTTCACCACCATCCTGGGTGCCGAACTGCATTCCGGCCCGATGCTGAACGGCGAGCTGTGGCACATCCTGGCCGTCGGCCTGCCGCCGGATTTCGCGCCCCCCGCCAGCCCCGACTTCCGCGTGCATCCGGGGATGGAGACGGGTTCGGACCTTGCCGCCCGCGCCCGGGCCGCCGGGGCCTTCGTCGCCGTAGCGCATCCGCAGTGGTCTGGCCTGACGCTGGCCGATGCGCGGTCGATCGAGGCTGCCCATGCCGTCGAAATCTACAATCACGGCTGCTGGGCGGGCTGCGACCGGGCGGACGGGTTCGGCATCGCCGACCTGCTGCTGACCGAGGGCCGCAGGATGTCGCTCTGCGCGACGGATGACGCGCATTTCCACGAGCCCGATCATTTCGGCGGCTGGGTAATGGTGAAGGCTGAAGAAAATGACCCCGACGCTCTGGTCACGGCGCTGAAGGCTGGCAACTATTATTCCAGCCAAGGTCCGGAAATCCGCAGCGTCGCGATCACGGGGAAGACCGTCGAGGTCGAATGCTCGGCCGCAGTCAGCGTCATCATCCAGGGTGCGGGCACCGGCGCGCGCGCGACCCACGGCAATTCGATGACCCGCGCCACCGTAAGCCGAGAAAGGCTGAACAGCTCGCCCTGGCTGCGCGTGACGGTCGTCGACGCGGCGGGCAAACGGGCTTGGTCGCAGCCCTACTGGGTATGACGCCGACCTAGCCCGCCTTGCCCTCGAGCCCCGCGCTCGCCTCGTCCGACGCCCCGGGGATGCGCATCTCGAACACCTCGGTCACGCTGGTATAGTCATAGTATCCCAGACGGGCGAGCGGACGGATGCGCGCCACGTCGATCTTGCCGCTGGGCAGAAGGACGTCGTCGGCCACATGGATGCGGGTGACTTCGCCGTACACGACATCGACCCAGCCATGCGCGGACCTTCCGCGCAGGCGATGTGTCGACAGATAGCGGCATTCGAAATGGCAGGGGCTTTCCGCCACGCGCGGACCCGGCGCGTCAATGCAGGGGGCCTTGGTCACGCCGGCCTTGCCGAACTCGTCCACTCCGTCCGGCCATTCGACCGAACTGATGTTGACCGCCTCGCGCAGGGCAAAGGTCGCCATGTTCCAGACGAACCAGCCCGTCTCCTCGGCGTTGACGACCGTATGCTTGCGACGCCCGTCCGAATACTGGTTCGCCGCGAACATCACCATCGGCGGGTCGAAGGACAGGTTCTGCCATTGGCTGTAGGGCGCAAGGTTCGCCACGCCCGCGCCGTTCACCGTCGACAGCCACCCGATCGGTCGCGGCACGGTACAGGACTTGAAGGGGCTGTAGGGCAACGGGCAGGCTTCGGCACCCGGCGCGTAGTTCATCAGGCGACCTTCAGCGCCAGACAGCGCGCGGGCACTGTGCCTGTCTCGTTCGGCATCGACCCGTAGGGCGCGGTTTCGTCAGCGGTAAACGCCTGCCCCGACCGGACCATATCCGCGATGGCCGCCCCGACGCCCGCATGCCAGACGGTTTCCTTCACTGTCAGGACAATCGCCCCGCCCGGACGGCAGATGCGGACCAGTTCGGGCAGTCCTTCGGCCCCGACATGCCCGCTGGTGAAGACCCCGGTCGATATGACCGCCGCGAAATATCCGTCGGCAAAGGGCAGCGGACCGCCCAGGGCCAGACGATGAAAGTCCGAATAGACGCCTTTGGCCCGTGCCACCGCCAGCATCCCTTCTGAAATGTCCAAAGCCTCGATGCGCGGATATCCGAGGATCGCCAGCAGCGTCCCGATCAGCCCGGTGCCCGCCCCCGCGTCCAGAACCGGGCCTTTGCCCTTCGGCACCGCCCGCGCGAACATCGCGGATGCCACCGCCGGGTGCCGGTAGCCCGCCGCGACCATGTCGGCATCGTAGGTGGCAGCCCATCCGTCATACAGGCTTGGCGATTTCCTCAGCCGATGTCGCGCCATAGACCGCGCCCAGATGTCCGTGATGGTCAGACATCGCCCCTGCTCACGCCGCCTTCGCCTCGTGCGCCGCCATAACCTCGGCCAGCGTCGCCACCGCGCGCTGCACGTCCTCCATCGTCGTGAACAGCGGCGTGAAGCCGAAGCGCAGATAGTCGGGTGTGCGGAAATCGCCGATCACGCCGCGCGCCGTCATCGCCTGCATGATCGCCCAGCCGTCCTTGTGGTGGAAGCTGACCTGGCTGCCGCGTTTCGCCGGGTCGCGCGGCACGCCCAGAACAAGGGTCGGGCAGGTCGCCTCGACGCCCTTGATGAAGGCTTCGGTCAGCTCCACCGACCGCTTGCGCAACGTCTTCATGTCCACCTTGTCCCAGATGTCCATCGACGCCTCCAGCGCCGCCAGCTGGATGATCGGCGGGGTGCCGACGCGCATCCGCTCGATTCCCGAACCTGGCCGATAGGATGTGTCGAACGTGAAGGGGGTCTCATGCCCCAGCCAGCCCGACAAAGCCGGGCGCACGTCGGCCTGCATCCGGGGCGCCACATAGATATAGGCCGGGCCGCCGGGACCCGAGTTCAGGTATTTGTAGGTGCAGCCGACCGCGAAATCGACATCGCAGCCCGCCACGTCGATCTCCATCGCGCCCGCCGTATGCGCCAGATCCCAGATCGTCAGCGCGCCCGCCGCATGCGCCTTGGCGGTCAGTGTGGCCATGTCGTGCAGCCGCGATGTGCGGTAGTCGGCCTGGGTCAGCAGCAGCACGGCGACATCCGGGCCGATATTGGCCTCGACCTCCTCGGGGGCCACCTTTTTCAGGACATGCCCCTGACCCAGCGTGCGGATCAGCCCCTCGGCCATGTAGAGGTCGGACGGGAAATTGTTGATGTCGGTCAGGATCACCTTGCGGTCGGGGCGCAGTTCCAAAGCCGAGGCCAGCGCCTGATAGACCTTGATCGACAGCGTGTCGCCCAGCACGACGCTGCCCTTCGGCGCGCCGATCAGCCGCCCGATCCGGTCGCCGATCTGCCCCGGCATCGTCATCCAGTTGAGCTTGTACCAGCCCTGGATCAGCGTGTTGCCCCATTCCTCGGTCACGCAGGCCGCGATCCGCGCGACGGCCGCCTTCGGCAACGGACCCAGCGAATTGCCGTCCAGATAGACGACGCCGTCGGGCAGGTGGAACATCTCGCGCGTGGCGGCAAAGTCGGTCATGGCAGTCTCCCTGATTGGCCCGAAACTACCGCAGCCGCAGGGGTCTTGGGAAGACGTGCGGCGAAATAATTTCAAGCTCAAAGGATTTCTATCCGCCGCGCGTCACCGATCCCCTGTGACAAGTCCCGTCCGCCCCGCCATACTCGCCGCATGTCCGACCTTCCTTTCATCCACCGCCTGCTCCGCCAATGGGAAAGCCCGCCGACCTGGCTGGCGCTGTTCCTTATCCTTGCCTGGGCGCAGTCGCTGTTTCTTGCCGCTGCTGCCGGTTCCGCACTGGCTCCGCCTGATCGGCCTCGGCCTGATCGTCGCCGGGGCCACGCTGCTCGTCGCCTCCGCCGTCGCCTTCCGCGCGCAGAAAACCACCATCCTGCCACGCGAGGTGCCCCGTGCCATGATCACCAGCGGCCTCTATTCCCGGTCGCGCAACCCGATCTATCTGGGCGACGCGCTGATGCTGGCGGGCGCTGCGCTCGCCTGGGATGCCGCATCGCTTCTGCTGGTCCCGGTTTTCATGGCCGTCATCACCCGCCGCTTCATCCTCGGCGAGGAAGCGGGCCTGCGCGCAACCTTCGGCGCGGAATTCGACGCCTATGCCGCACGGGTTCGGCGGTGGCTGTGACCTGCCCGGCAACCCCCCCAAACCGCTTGTGAAACATTCTTGCGCGATGTTATGACGACCCGGATCATTTCCGTCCGCCAGACATGGCCGACCGCACCGGGGGGCATCCGTTGAAGATCGGAACACCGAAGGAAACGACCGAAGGCGAAGCCCGCGTCGCGATGACGCCGGAAAGCGCGCTTCAACTTCAGAAACTCGGGCACGAATGCCTGATCGAGGCAGGTGCGGGCGCCGCCGCAGGCTTCACCGACGCGGCCTATCAGGCGGCGGGCGTGAAGGTCGTCAAGACCGCCGTAGCACTTTGGAAAGAGGCCGACGTGATCGCCAAGGTGCGCGGCCCCTCGGACGCCGAGGCGAAGAAGCTGCGCGACGGCCAGACGCTGATTTCCTTCATCTGGCCCGCCCAGAACGAAAAGCTGCTGGAGACGGCGAAATCGCAGGGCGCCACCGCCATCGCGATGGACATGGTGCCGCGCATTTCCCGCGCGCAGAAGATGGACGCGCTGTCGTCGATGGCCAACATCGCCGGCTACCGCGCGGTGATGGAGGCGGGCAACAACTTCGGCCGCTTCTTCACCGGGCAGGTCACGGCAGCGGGCAAGGTGCCGCCCGCCAAGGTGCTGGTGATCGGCGCGGGCGTCGCGGGCCTCGCCGCCATCGGCACGGCGACCAGCCTCGGCGCGATCGTCTATGCCTTCGACGTGCGGCCAGAGGTCGCCGAGCAGATCGAATCGATGGGCGCGAATTTCGTCTTCCTCGACTTCGAGCCTGCGCAGGACGGTGCCGCGACCGGCGGCTACGCTGCGCCCGTCATCCCCGAATTCCGCGAAAAGCAGCTGGCCAAGTTCCGCGAGCTTGCGCCGGACATGGACATCGTCATCACCACCGCGCTGATCCCCGGCCGCCCCGCGCCGAAGCTCTGGCTCGCCGACATGGTGGCGTCGATGAAGCGCGGATCGGTCGTGGTGGACCTTGCCGCCGAACGCGGCGGCAACTGCGACCTGACGGTGCCCGACCAGAAGGTGGTCAGCGACAACGGCGTGACGGTCGTCGGCTACACCGACTTCCCCAGCCGCATGGCCGCGCAGGCATCGACGCTCTATTCCAACAACATCCGCCACATGCTGACGGACCTGACGCCCAAGAAGGACGGCGTCATCTTCCAGAACATGGAGGATGACGTGATCCGGGGCGCCACCGTCACCCATGCCGGGTGCCGTCACCTTCCCGCCGCCGCCGCCCAAGATCCAGGCCATCGCGGCGGCCAAGCCCAAGGAAAAGCCGAAAGAGCTGACGCCCGACGAACGCCGCGCGAACGACGCCGCCGCCTTCAGGGCGCAGACCCGCAGTCAGGTCACGCTGCTGGCCGTCGGCACGCTGCTGATGCTGCTGATCGGGGCCTACGCGCCCTCCAGCTTCATGTCGCACTTCATCGTCTTCGCGCTCGCCTGCTTCGTCGGCTTCTCGGTCATCTGGAACGTCAGCCATTCGCTGCACACGCCGCTGATGGCCATCACCAACGCCATCTCGGGCATCATCGTCCTCGGCGCGCTGCTCCAGATCGGGTCATCCAACTGGCTGGTCGTGATCCTCGCCGCGATCTCCGTCCTCATCGCCTCGATCAACATCGTCGGCGGCTTCCTCGTCACCCGGCGCATGCTCGCCATGTTCCAGAAATCCTGAGGAGCCGCGCATGAGCATCGGTATCACCCAGGCCGCCTATATCTCGGCCGCCATCCTGTTCATCCTCGCGCTGGGCGGCCTCTCGGGGCAGGAAAGCGCGAAACGCGCCATCTGGTACGGCATCGTCGGCATGGCGCTCGCCGTCTTCGCCACCGTCTTCGGGCCGGATTCCGGCCACCTCTGGCTGGTCTTCGTGATGTTCGCCATCGCCGCCGTCATCGGCTGGCAGGTCGCCATGCGCGTCCAGATGACCGAAATGCCCCAGCTTGTCGCGGCGCTGCACAGCTTCGTCGGCCTTGCCGCCGTGCTGATCGGCTTCAACGCGCATCTGGAACTTGGCACCGTTCAGGGCCTGGACGAGGCCGCTAAAGCTGCGCTGACCGGCTTCGCCGCCGTCCTCGCCCACAAGACCGGCGTCGAGGTCGCGATCCTGAAGGTCGAGGTGTTTCTCGGCGTCTTCATCGGGGCGGTGACCTTCACCGGGTCCATCGTCGCCTTCGGCAAGCTGGCCGGCAAGGTCGATGGCAAAGCGACCAAATTGCCCGGCGGGCACATGCTGAACGCAGGCGCGGCGCTGCTGTCCGTCATCCTGCTGATCGCCTATGCCAATGGCGCCGGCATGTGGGCGCTTCTCCTGATGACGCTCGCCGCGTTCTTCATCGGCTACCACCTCATCATGGGCATCGGCGGGGCCGACATGCCCGTCGTCGTGTCGATGCTGAACAGCTATTCCGGCTGGGCCGCCGCCGCCATCGGCTTCACGCTGGGCAACGACCTTCTGATCGTCACCGGCGCGCTGGTCGGCTCGTCCGGTGCGATCCTGTCCTACATCATGTGCAAGGCGATGAACCGGTCGTTCATCAGCGTCATCCTCGGCGGCTTCGGCACCACCACCGGCCCGGCCATGGAAATCTCGGGCGAACAGATCGCCATCGACACCGAAGGCGTCGCCGCCGCCCTGAACGACGCCGACAGCATCATCATCATCCCGGGCTACGGCATGGCCGTCGCGCAGGCGCAGCAATCCGTGTCCGAACTGACCCGCAAGCTGCGCGCGCGCGGCAAGACCGTGCGCTTTGCGATCCACCCGGTCGCGGGCCGTCTGCCCGGCCACATGAACGTGCTGCTGGCCGAGGCGAAGGTGCCCTACGACATCGTGCTGGAAATGGACGAGATCAACGAGGATTTCCCCAACACCGACGTCGCCATCGTCATCGGCTCGAACGACATCGTGAATCCGGCCGCACAGGAAGACCCGAACAGCCCCATCGCCGGGATGCCGGTGCTGGAGTGCTGGAAGGCCAAGCAGGTGTTCGTGTCGAAGCGCGGACAGGGCACGGGATACTCCGGCATCGAGAACCCGCTCTTCTACAAGGACAACACGCGCATGTTCTACGGCGACGCGAAGAAGTCGCTGGACGGGCTCTTGCCGATGATCGAGTGAGGGGCGGGGAACCTCCCCGCCCGCAAACCGTCAGTTCCCCCTTACCCGCGTCCGCGTCACAGTCACGCTGCGGCCGCCTGCCCCCGTGCTGGTGATCGTCTTGACCGTGCCGCCGCTGTCGGTGACGCGCACCGCCGCGCGGTCCACCGTCCGCGCGCCCGGCGTCGTCAGCGTCCCCGCCCGGTCGCAGGTCAGCGTCCCGTCCCCTCGGGCGCAGGAAATGCTGCCCGTCGCCGTGCCGCCGCGCGGCCCGGTCACGTCCCAGCTTTCCGCAGCCGCCGCCATCGGTGTCAGCACCACCACCAGAGCAATCATCACTTTCGTCATCATCCGTCTCCTCGTTACCCGCCCCCGATATGGTTGAAACGCGGGGGTCGGCCGGTTCCGTCGCGGGACCCAGGCGCTTTTTGCATCAGCCCGGACGGGCATTCCTCTGTATTCCCGCAACCTCCCGGAACCGCAGGGCTTTCACCTTGCCTTTGACCGGCACCCGGTTAGGCTTCCGGCCCAGCCCCTCCGGAATGCCGCCATGCCCATCGAAGACCATCCCTTCCGCTACAAGCTGGTCAACGAACTGCACGCGCGGCCCTTCCCGTCGCTCGATGTGCCCTGCACCGCCGTCTATGTCGCGATCAAGGAGACCGGCAATTCCGCCGCCCGCGACCGCGCCCGCGACACCGCGCATCTGACGGCGCTTCTCGACCGGCACGGCGCGGGCCATCCGCCGCCCGGTGCCACGCATCATGCGGCGACCCTCGGCAAGCACGACCTGAAATGGGAAAGCCACACCGAATTCGTGACCTATTCGGCCTTCTCCAAGGGCGTCTCCGACCGTCCTTTCGACCCCCGCGATGCCGAGGTTTTCGATGCCGACTGGCTGGCCGAGGCCCCCGGCAAGCGCATCGCCGCGATCCTTGTCCGGGTCGAGACGATGCCGGAAAACCGGGGCGAGATCACCACGAAACTTGACGACTGGTTCGTCGGCGAAAGCCTCGCCTGTTCGGCGGTCGTGGACGAGGCTGCGGTGATTGCGGGCGATTTCCAGATCGACCCGGCGGGCCAGATGCGCTTTGCCGTCTTCATCCGCCCCGGCACCGGCCAGCGCCGCGTCGGACGGATCGTCCAGCGCCTGTGCGAGATCGAGACCTATCGCGCCATGTCGATGCTGGGCCTCGGCCGCGCGCGGGAACTCGGCGCGCGTATGAACACCATCGACCCCAAGCTGTCGGCGCTGGTGCAGACAATGGCCGACGACCGCACGGCGGCGGATACCGAACTGGACGAATTGCTGTCGATCTCGGCGGAACTCGAAAATCTGTCGGTACAGCATTCCTTCCGCTTCGGCGCAACCGGGGCGTAC
The DNA here is from genome assembly GCA_963738635.1 of uncultured Alphaproteobacteria bacterium. Taxonomy (GTDB): domain Bacteria; phylum Pseudomonadota; class Alphaproteobacteria; order Rhodobacterales; family Rhodobacteraceae; genus JAOADN01. The sequence continues at coordinate 325,217 of CAVTXE010000001.1, forward strand.
GAGGCCATCGTGGACCAGCGGATCGAGGTGCTGCGCGAGACGCGGTTCGAGGGTCGCCAGACCTTCGGCGAATTCATGATGCGCCGCTACGACCCCGCGATGCGCACAGTGAAATCCGCCGAACGGCGGCTGGAGCAGATGGCGACACGGGCGGAACGCGCGGGCGACCTGCTGCGGACGCGGGTCGATGTCGAGCGGTCAGCGCAGAACCAGAAACTTCTGGAAAGCATGGATCGACGCGCCGACATGGCGCTGCGGCTGCAGAAGACGGTCGAAGGGCTGTCTGTGGTGGCGATCAGCTATTACGCCGTGCAGCTTCTGGGCTATTTCCTGGGGCCGATTTTTGACTACGCATGGGAAATCCCTGCCTACGCGCTGGACGTCGTGCTGGTGCCACTCGTGGTGCTGGGCGTCTGGCTGATGGTGCGGCGGCTGCGCCGACATCTGGACTGAAGCAGATACGCCCCTGCCGCCCCTGGGTCATGCGGCTTTGCATCGTGATCTGGGGCCGGGCGGGACCGGACAACGCTCCGGGGCGGCGTTTTCCCCGCCTGCCCCGCACGGTGCCGCGTTCGGATGCCGCACTCACAGTCAGAGGTCGGCGCTCGATCCAACCGCACCCCGACCGCCACGCTGTCGCGTGCCGGTCGGAAATGCGGAAAAGGCGCGCATGAAAGACATGACGTCGCCCGCCACGGCTTGCGCGAAGGTTAGTCCAGGCCCATTCGCGCGCAGGCCGCCTCAGATAGCGGGCGCGTTGCGTCTGGTGCAGTAGATCAGATTTTCCTCGCCCAGGATCATCACCAGGAAGACTTCACCCGACAGGTCCTCGGAATGACCCTTGGGACCTTGCATGGTGACACCCATTACTTTCAGTTCGTCCTTGAGGAACCCGCTCGGCACAATGAAATAAGGCGTATCGACGATTTCGTCGCCCAGGGGATGCAGGGTGCCATAGCTTGCGCGAGCGCCGTCCGGCGTCAGGACGGCGTACGTTGTGTCAGCGACCACCACAGTCACAATGTCAGCCCCGGCATCGTCCCTGCAGTCCCAGGTTCCGTCGGCGGTCATGTCGGCAATGCCCGCGCAGGCCGGCATCGCCGCGATGCTTCCGATGCAGATGGCCGCTGCGGGCAAGATGCTCTTCATGATACGTCCTCCCGTGAACAGGGCAATACAAGGCGCGCCCAGACGCGTCGAAGTGTATTCTGGCACAATCTGCGATGTGAGTCCCATGTGCCCGCGGGTACGGGCCGGTCCGCCCTGCTTGGCACCCGCGCTACCGCCCCCTGATCCGCGGGTCCAGCGCGTCGCGCAGCCCGTCGCCGATGTAGTTCACGCTCAGCACCGTCAGCGAAATCGCGACACCCGGCCAGACCACCCGCTCCGGGAAGGTCCGGATGTCCGCGATCCCGTCGTACAGAAGCCGCCCCCAGGTCGGGAAGTCCGGCGGAAAGCCGAGGCCCAGGAACGACAGCAGCGATCTCGGTGATGATCGCCGCGGCGATGCCCAGCGTCGCCGACACCATGAATCGGCGACAGCACGTTCGGCAGGATGTGGCGCAGGATGATCCGGCGCGGCGGCGTGCCGATGGACCGCGCCGCCAGCACGAATTCGCGTTCCTTCAGCGCCAGCACCTCGCCCCGCACGATCCGCGCCGCCTGCATCCAGCTGGTGATCCCGATGGCCAGCACGATCAGCAGGAAGATCCCCATCCGCGGCCCCAGAACGCCGCTGACCGGGTCGCGGAACAGCATGATCATCACCAGCAGCAGGGGCAGCAGCGGCAGCGCCAGGAACAGGTCGGTCAGCCGCATCAGGATGCCGTCCAGCCGGCGGAAATAGCCCGACAGGAGCCCGACCGACGTGCCGATGAAAATCGCCACCAGCATCGCGACGGTGCCCACGGCCAGCGACACCCGCCCGCCGTGCATCATCTGCGCCAGCATGTCGCGGCCCAGCTGATCGGTGCCCATCGGATGCGCCCAGCTCGGCGGCAGGTTCCGCGACTTGAACATCTTCACCGTGTCCCGTTCGATGAAGTTCGGGTCGATGTGCCACAGGAACGGGCCGATCAGCACCGCGAAGATCAAGGCGCCCAGAATGATGACGCCCGCCATCGCGCCCTTGTGCGCGCGGAACTGGTCCCAGACGTCGTTCCACTGGCTGCGCGCCTTTGGCACGGCAACGGGCACGGCGGGGTGGTCCAGGGGCGCGTCAGTCATAGCGGATCCTCGGGTCGAGGATGCCGTAGAGGACATCGGCGATCAGGTTGAACGAGCACGATCAGCACCGCGAAAATGAAGGTCAGCGTCTGCACCATCGGCAGGTCGCTGACGTTGGATCGCCGCCGATCAGCGCCGCGCCGAGGCCGTTGATCTTGAAGATCTGCTCGGTGATGATCGCCCCGCCGAAGATCGTCGGCATGCCCAGCGCGATGACCGTCACCACCGGGATCAGCGAGTTGCGCAGCACGTGCAGCAGCACCACCGTGCCCTCGCCCATCCCCTTGGCCCGCGCCGTGCGCACATAGTCCTGCCCCAGGTTGTCCAGCATCGACGCCCGCGTGTAGCGGCTGATCTGGGCCGCGTTGAACAGCGCCAGCACCGTGACCGGCATCACCATCTGCATGATCATCTTGTAGCCCGACGCCCAGTCGGTGACGCGCAGGCTGCGTGTCGTAGATCGTCGGGAACCAGCCGAGTTTCACCGAAAAGATCAGGATCAGCAGGTTGCCGGTGAAGAAGGTCGGCACCGAGAAACCGATCATCGAAAAGAACGTGCCAGCCTGGTCGAACCAGGAATACTGCCGGTAGGCCGAGATAGATCCCGATCGGCAGCGCGATCAGCACGCCGACCAGATAGGCCGTGCCGACCACCCACAGCGTCTGCGGCAGGCGCTCGCCGATGATCTGGAACACCGGCACCTTGGACTGCCAGGAGATGATCCGCTGCGCGCCGCCCGCCCAGTCGGTCCCGAACCAGCCGTCCAGCGCATAAAGCGGCTCGATCCAGAAGAACTGCTTCAGCCAGAGCAAGTAGCGGACGATGCATCGGCTGGTCCGCGCCCATCGCCGCGATCATCTTCTGGCGCACCTCGGGCGGAATCGTCAGCGGAATGTCCGACAGCGGGCTGCCCGGGGCCAGATCGACGATCAGGAAGATCACAAGGCTGATCAGCAGCAGCGTCGGGATCGCCAGCAGCAGTCGCCGCAGCGACGAAGGTCAGCATGTGTCGGGTGCGCCTTCAGATGCGGGTGCGGAAACGAAAAGGGCTGCGGATGCACGCGGCACCCGCAGCCCCCGTCACGTCACTTCACGCGGAACCAGTCCGACGCGTTCCACAGCTCGCTGTCCCAGGTGTTCAGGACCACGCCGCCCAGGCTGTTGGCATGGGCCGACAGACGACCGCGATCGACCAGCGCGATCGACGCATGGCCGTCCTTCGTCACCATGTCGTTCAGCTTCTTGACCAGCTCATAGCGCTTTTCCGGCTCGGCCGCCGAAGACAGCTCGGCCAGCATCGCGTCATAGGCCGGGTCGCAGAAGCGGGTGATGTTCTCGCCCTGCCACTGGTTGTCCGGCCCCGGGATTTTCGAGCAGAGGTACTGCGTCATGTAGGGTTCCGGGTCGGTGCCGTCGAAGTTGTTGGCGTACATCTCGACGTCCGCATAGAACTTCTGGAAGGTGTCGGGCGATCCGGCGTCGCCGCCGAAGAACACGCCCGGGTCGATGGATTCAGCTCGACCTCGACGCCGAGCTCGGTCCACCAGCCCTTGATCAGCGCCTGGAAGTCCTGGCGCACCGGGTTGACGGTCGACTGGTAGAGGATCGCGAACTTCTTGCCGTCCTTGTCGCGCACGCCGTCGCCGTCGCTGTCGGTCCAGCCCGCAGCGTCCAGCAGCGCCTTGGCGCCTTCCATGTCCTGCGTCAGGCAGGCCGTGTTGTCCGACGCATAGACCTCCGGCGCCGGGACCAGGTTGCAGGTCGGCCGGCCCGCCGCGCCGTAGCCGATATCGACCAGCGCCTGCCGGTCGATCGCCATCGACAGCGCCTTGCGCACGTTCACGTCCGACAGGATCGGATGCGGGTGCTTCACGGTCGAACGCTCGCCTTCGGGCAGGTCCGCCGACGGGTCGGTCAGGTTCACCTCGATCCGCTCGACCAGCGTGCCGAAAGCGTTGATGAACACGCCCTTGCCGCCGCCCGCCATCTGCGCCTGAAGGTCCGGGTTGATCTGGGTGTTCCAGGCATAGTCGAACTCGCCCGTCTCCATCACCGCAGCGCGCCGCCGCCTGCGCGTCGCCGCCGCCTTTCAGCGTCACGGTCGCGAAGGCGGGCTTCGCCGGGTCGCGGTAGTTCGGGTTCGCCGCTAGCACCACCACGTCGTTGGCCTTGAAGTCCGTCACGATGAACGGCCCGGTGCCGATCGGCTTGGAGTTCGGCTCGGTGCAGTCTGCCGCCGCGGCGCCGAGGCACTGTTCGAACTGCGCCTTCTGCAGGATCGGCGCGGTGCCGCCCGTGAACGGCTGATAGGGATAGGGCTTCGGTGCCGCGAACTTCACGACCACCGTCTGCGGGTCCGGCGTCTCGACCGCCGACACGCCTTCGTATTTCGCGCCCTGCGCGCAGCCGCCTTCGGGATGCGTGCAGTATTCCCAGGTGAACTTGACGTCCTCGGAGGTCACCGGCGTGCCGTCCGACCAGATCAGGCCCGGCAGCAGCTTCCAGGTGATCGATGTCAGGTCTGCCGCGACGCCGCCGTTCTCGACCGTCGGGATGCCCTCGACCAGACGCGGGAACAGCTCGCCCTTCTCGTCGAAGCCGGCCAGCGGCTCCAGCACCAGCGATCGCGGCCTCGATGTCCTTGGTGCCGGATGGACAGATAGGCGTTCATGATCGACACCGCCTGATAGTAGAGGATGTTGACCTGGCCGTCGGACCCCCGCTCGGCGAAGGCCGCCGGGGCCAGCGCCATGACGGCGGCAGCGCCCAGAAGGGCTGATTTCAGCTTCATTGTAGTGCTCCTTGTTGGATTGGCTCGATTGCCTCGGGGCGGCCGGTTGATCCGGCGCCTGAGGTTATTCGGGTCACGAAATGGCAGGCGGCGAACCGCGCCCGGCGCCACTTCGGTCAGTTTCGGCTCGTCGGTCCGGCAGATCGGCCTGGACCTCCGGGCAGCGGGTGCAGAAGTTGCAGCCCTTGCGGCGGATTGGCCGGTGACGGCACGTCGCCCTTCAGGATGATCCGCTTGCGGCGCGCCTCGACCTCGGGTCGGGCTCCGGCACCGCCGACAGCAGCGCCTGCGTGTAGGGGTGCAGCGGCTTCTCGTACAGCGCGTCGCGCGGCCGCGATCTCGACGATCTGGCCCAGATACATCACCGCCACCCGGTCGCGATGTGGCGCACCATCGACAGGTCGTGGCTGATGAACAGATAGGTCAGCCCGAGCTGGTCCTGCAGATCCTCCAGCAGGTTCACCACCTGCGCCTGGATCGACACGTCCAGCGCCGCGATCGGCTCGTCGCAGACGATGAACTTCGGGTTCAGCGCCAGCGCCCGCGCGATGCCGATGCGCTGCCGCTGCCCGCCCGAGAACTCGTGCGGATAGCGGTTGGCGAAGCCGCGGTTCAGCCCGACCGCGTCCATCAGCTCGTAGACCCGCGCCGCCGCGCCGGCCGTGCCAGCGTCGCATGTTCGTCGCAGCGGCTCGCCGATGATCGTCGCCCACCGTCATGCGCGGGTTCAGGCTGGCCTGCGGGTCCTGGAAGACCATCTGCATCGTCGGGCGCATCTTGCGCAGCGTCTCGCCGTCCGCCGCCGCGATGTCGCTGCCCGTCGATCTTGATCGACCCCGCCGTCGGCTCGTAGAGCCGCAGGATCGCGCGCCCCGTCGTCGACTTGCCGCAGCCCGACTCGCCACCAGCCCCAGCGTCTCGCCCTGCGCGGATGTCGAAGCTGATGTCGTCCACCGCCTTCACGTCGCCGACCTTGCGCCGCAGAACGCCCCGCATGGATCGGGAAATACATCTTGAGGTTCCGCACCTCGACCAGATTGCCGCGCGGGGGCCGCATCAAGCATGCGCTGCCTCCGCCTCAACCCGCGCGGCCACGGGTGCATCCCAGTAGCAGGCCACGTCGTGCCCCGGCCCGACGCCCCGCCGCGGCGGGTTCTCGCGCCGCGCAGCGGTCGAAGGCATGCGCGCAGCGTGCGCCGAACGGGCAGGCGTCGCGGGGCCGCGCGCAGGATCGGCGGCTGGCCCTCGATCACGTTCAGCTTGGCCGTCGCGCTTGCCCGAGACATGCGGGATCGTCTGCGAGCAGCGCCCGCGTGTAGGGATGGCGCGGATCGGCGAACAGGTCACTGCACCGGCCGCCTGTTCCACCACCTGCCCGCCGTACATCACCATGACCCGGTCGGCGATGCCCGCGATCACGCCCAGATCATGCGTGATCCAGATGATCGCCATGCCCAGCTTCTGCCGCAGGTCGCGCACCAGTTCCAGGATCTGCGCCTGGATCGTCACGTCCAGCGCCGTCGTCGGCTCGTCGGCGATCAGCACCTTGGGGTCGCAGGCCAGCGCCATGGCGATCATCACGCGCTGCCGCATCCCGCCCGAGAACTGGTGCGGATAGTCGTCGAGCCTGCGGTGCGCGTCGGGAATGCCGACCAGGTCCAGCAGTTCCTCCGCACGCCGCTTCGCGCCCGCCTTGTCCAGCCCCATATGGCGGCCGAAGGGGCTCCATGATCTGGTAGCCGACCTTGAAGACCGGGTTCAGGCTGGTCATCGGGTCCTGGAAGATGAAGCCGATATCCGCGCCCCGGATCGACCGCAGGTGCTCGGGCGTGCATTTCAGCAGGTCCTGCCCCCCGAACAGCACCTGCCCGCCCCGCACATCGGCAGGCGGCGAGGGCAGAAGCCCGATCAGCGACATCATCGTCACCGACTTGCCCGACCCGCTTTCGCCCACAACGCCCAGAAGTTCACCGGGCCGCAGATCGAAGCTGACGGTGTTGACCGCGTGAACCTCGCCCCCGCGCGTCCTGAAAACGGTCTTCAGGCCCCTGACATCAAGGACAGGCTCAGCCCCATCGGGCATAGGTCGCTCCCCGGTCGTCGTATTCTTCTGGTTCGTGCCGACTTTGCACCCGGGGGTCCGGGGCCTGCCGGTTCTGGGGCGGAGTGTCAGACATTTTTCGCAGTGCGGCAACAACCATTCTGTGTGCCGTGCCGTGGCGTAACAGCAGCAGAATGCACGATGCCGGGGCGGCGCGGACCGTCCCTCCGGCATCGGTCAGGCGGTCAGACCGGATTGATCAGCGCCCGCCCTTCGGCAAAGGCCAGAAGGTTCTCGACCGCCATCATCCCCATCGCGGTCCTGACCTCCGACGTCGCCGTTCCCAGATGCGGCAGCAGGGTGACATTGTTCAATGCCTTCAAGGCCTCGGGCACCACGGGCTCGCGTTCATAGACATCCAGCCCCGCCCCCGCGATCCGGCGTTCTGTCAGGGCCGCGATCAGGGCCGCCTCATCCACAACGTCCCCCCGCGCGATGTTGACCAGATGCGCATGGGGCTGCATCGCGGCCAGCGCATCGGCCCCGATGATGTGCCGTGTCGCGGGGCCGCCCGGCACCGCCGTCACAACGAAATCCCCCGCCGCCATCGCCTCGGCCACCGTGGCGGCCTGCACCGCAGGCATCCCGGCATCGGCCACGGGGGACCGGTTGAAGAACACGATCCGCATCCCGAAACCGAAATGCGCGCGCCGCGCGATGGCTTTGCCGATCCGCCCCATGCCGATGATCGCCAGCGTCTTGCCGGTCACATGCTGGCCCAGCATCTGCACCGGGTGCCAGCCCGTCCATTGCCCCGCCCTGACCAGCCGCTCGCCCTCCGACGCGCGCCGCGCAGACATAAGGATCAGCATCATCGCGATGTCCGCCGTGGCATCGGTCACGGCGCCCGGCGTGTTCGTCACGGCGATGCCCTTGGCCTTGGCCGCCGCCGCGTCGATATGGTTGTAGCCGACCCCGAAGTTCGCCAGCAGGCGGCAGCGCGGTGCGTCCACCGCATCGAACGCCGACGTCCCGAAGGCATCGCCCAGCGTCGGCAGCACCGCATCGATAGTCGCGCAGCGCCGCCGCCGCTTCCTCCGCCGACATCGGGCGCCCCAGCTCGCGCAGCGTCACGTCGAACCGCGCCCGCGCCGCCGCTATGACCGCATCCGGCAGCAGCCGCGTGATCAGCACGCGCATCAGAACAGCCGCCCGCCGATGGGCACCTCATGCCCCGGACCGATCAGCACCACCTCGCCATCGGCATCCGGCACACCCAGCGTCAGAACCTCGGACTTCACCGGCCCGATCTGGCGCGGCGGGAAATTGACGACGGCCAGCACCTGCCGCCCGATCAGTTCCTCCGAGCGTATAGTGCTTGGTGATCTGCGCCGAGGACCGCTTTTCCCCGATCTCCGGCCCGAAATCGATCCAGAGCTTGTAGGCGGGTTTCCGCGCCTCGGGGAACGGTTCCGCCCGCGTGATCCGGCCGACGCGGATATCCACCTTCATGAAATCGTCGAACGTGATCGTCACTTCCCCAGCTCCCGTCCCCGGTCCGCCGCCGCCTTCACCGCCCGTTTCAGCAGCGCCGGAAACCCCGTCGCCTCATCCATCAGCACGCCCAAGCGCCGCCGCCGTCGTGCCCCGCGGGCGAGGTGACGTTCACCCGCAGCTGCGTCGGCGTTTCCGTGCGCCTGCTCCGCCAGCGCCCCGGCCCCCGCCACCGTCGCGCGGGCCAGTTGCATCGACAGGCCCGCAGGCAGCCCCTCCGCCTCGCCCGCCGCCGCCAGCGTCTCGATCAGGTGGAACACATAGGCCGGCCCCGACCCGCTGACCGCCGTCACCGCGTCCATCTGATGCTCGCCCTCCAGCCGCACCACCTGGCCCACCGCGCCCAGCAGCGCCCTCGGCCAGCCGCATATGCGCCTCGGTCGCCCGCGCGTTGCCGGTCATCGCGGTGATCCCCCGCCCGATGGCCGCCGGGGTGTTCGGCATCGCCCGGATCACCGGCGATTCCGCCCCAAGAACGCGCCTCATAGCTTGCGATCGTCGTCCCCGCCGCGATCGACAGGAACAGCGTCGCGCCGCCGCCCATCGCCGCGATCGACGGGCAGCGCCGCCCCCATCATCTGCGGCTTGACCGCGATCAGCACGACGGCGGGCGATGCGGGCAGGTCTGCGTTCAGGTGCACGCCCGTGCCGCTGCACCCAGTCCGACGGGTTCGGCTCGATCACCCAGACCGACGCCGCAGGCAGACCCTGCTTCAGCCAGCCCTCCAGCATGGCCGACCCCATCTTGCCGCAGCCCAGAAGCACCAGCCCCCGGGCCTTGACCGCATCCATGTCCATGAAACCCTCCGCGCATCGGAGGGAAAGGTTATGCGCGCCCGTAGGCCTCGGCAATGGCGACCTGCATCGCCTTTTCCGGGCTGTCGTCGCCCCAGGCGACCAGCTGGAACGCCGGATAGAACCGCTCCGACTGCCGACACCGCCTGGCCGATCAGCCGGTCGATCTGCTCCGGGCTGGCCGTCTGCCCGCCGGTCAGCACCAGGCCATAGCGCCAGACCATCAGCTTCTGTTCGCGCCACCAGGTGAAGGCCCCCGACCAGCACCATGTCGTTGGTGCGGTTCAGCACCTCGTAGAGGTTCGCCAGCTTGTCCTCCGGCGGGTCCATCTCGAACGTGCAGATCAGCCGCAGCGTCTCGTCATAGCCCGACCAGGCCAGCGTGATCGAATAGGTCCGCCACTGCCCTTCGACCGCCATCGCGATCTGGTCGTCGGTGACGCGGTCGAACTCCCAGTCATGGTGTTCCGCCAGCGTCTCGACGATGTCGATGGGGTGCAGATCCTCGGTTCCGAGGAAGTCTTCGGAAAGCGCCATGCCCGGGCCTCTTTTATCGTTAGCCTCTAGCGGGCCTGAACCCACCAAAAGCTGGGTGTCTTTAATAGGAACGGCGTTTGCCTGCAACCGCCCCTACCAGATATGGTGTAGGCAAAGGCCTGACCTGTAAAGGCATATTTTCGCGACCGGGACGGTTGCCCACAGGATTTTCGCTGCATTGCGGAAAAGCGCAGTCGCGTCAGGGTGCTGGCGGTCGTCAGACCCGCCTCAGATCGCCCGCCCGCTGTCCACGTCGCGGTTGCCTTCCCAGCGCGTCACCTTCGCGCGCGATCCCGGGAAGAAGTACGCCCCGCGCGAATTCGCGCCCAGCCAGTTGCCGATGAACTCGATGCGCGGATTGTCCCAGCCCGGCTGTCCGCCCGATTCAATATGAATAGGGAACGATTTGCCGGGGTCGTAGTGGGCCACGTTTTCCTCGAAGGTCAACCATTCAACGGGCACACTGCCGGTGTTGTAGCGGTCCTTCTTGTTGCGCACGATCCGCCAGATGTTGTTGATCCCGATCGCGTTGCCCGCCGCCGTGTGGTCGATCAGGTTGCGCCGCCAGATCACATGCCCCGCCGCGCCCCCGATCGTGCCCACATCCGCGTGCGGCGCTGTCCCGTTCACCGCCCATTGCGGTCCGAAATAGCACTCCTCGATCACTTCCTCGCCGCCCGGTACGCCGTAGGTATAGGTGTGATCCTGCGGAAACCCCTCGAACCGGCTGCGCCGCAGCATCCGCATCCGCCCGGTGCGCAGCCCGTTCCCTGCACCGCGCTCCTGCCCGGCCAGCGCCTTCGACGGCCCGCCGACCTTGCCGTAGGTGCCGTGGATTTCCATGAACTCGGCCCATTCCAGATCGCCCTCGACTCCGATCTGCACCGGATAGAGCGGCCCGCCCTGCTTCGCGCCCCGGACCCCCGTGGACAGGACGTTGGCGATGCTCGCCCGCCCCTTCACGTGGATGCCGCGCCCGCCGAGGTCCCAGCCGTCCAGCGTCACGCCGCCGGTCAGGATCACATTGGTGTCGGTCAGCGTCGCACCCTTGGGCAACGGGTCCTCGCCCGCCAGTTTCAGGCCCTTGGCCGACATCACGCCGTTCGGCGTCGTCTTCTTGCGCAGACCTTCGATGAAGCCGCGCAGATCGGTCGCCGCCGCCGCCGGTTTCACCTGCGCCGCGACGGTCATCGCCAGACCGGCAGCGCCCGCGATCACCGCACGGCGGTTCATCCGCATTGCCATGACCCCAAAGCCCCTCAGACCGCGTCGCCCTTGGTCTTCCGCGCCGGCTTCGCCGCCGCCTCCATCGCATCCAGCCGCGCCTTCAGCGCCTCGTTTTCTTCGCGCGCCTTCGGCCGCCATCGCCCGCACCGCGTCGAATTCCTCGCGCGTCACGAAATTCCGGTCGGCCATCCAGCGGTCGATCCAGCCCTTCATCGCCGTCTCGGCCTCGGTCCTTGCACCCTGCGCAACGCCCATCGCATTGGTCATCAGCTTCGACAGGTCATCGAAAATCTTGTTGGACGTGTTCATCGCGGCCTCCGTGCGAAACTGCAGCCTATATGGTCCGCCGGCAGCCTTCAATGCACAAGGTTGACAATGCCGCAGCTGCGCGCGGTCAGTCAGTCGCGACCCGGAGAGATCATGCACGCCGCCATCCCCTTCCCCGACATCGGTCCCGCCCTGTTCATCGATCGCGGTCGCTGGATACGAATTCGCGCTGCGCTGGTATGCGCTGGCCTATATCGCCGGCATCCTGCATCGGCTGGCGCTATCGTCGCAGCGCTGATGCGCCGCCCGGCGCTCTGGCCGGCGGGCGCGCACCGATGGAGCCCGCGCGGGCCGAGGACCTGCTGACCTGCGATGATCCTCGGCGTGATCATCGGCGGCCGGCTCGGCTACGTGCTGTTCTATCAGCCGGCCTATTACCTGGCGCACCCCGGCGAAATCCTCGCGGTCTGGCAAGGCGGCATGTCCTTTCACGGCGGCTTTCTCGGCGTCGTGGCGGCGGGTCTCGGCTTCTGCCGCCGCAACGGCTTCCGATCCTGCGCGTCGCCGACGCGATGGCGCTGGCCGCGCCGATCGGCCTGTTCTTCGGGCGCATCGCCAACTTCATCAATGCCGAACTCTGGGGCCGCCCGACCGACCTGCCCTGGGCCGTGATCTTTCCGGGCGAGGCCGCGCAGACCTGCGCGGGGATCGGCCCAGGCCCTGCGCCCGCCACCCGTCCAGCTCTACGAGGCGGGGCTGGAGGGGCTGGTCCTCGGCCTCGTGCTCCTGTTCCTCCGTCCGGCGCGGCGCGCTGAAGCCGCCGGGCGCATCATCGGCGCTCTTCCTGTCGGCTACGGCCTGCGCGCGTGTTCGTCGAAGTGTTCCGCCAGGCCGACGCCCAGTTCATCACGCCGGACAACCCTTACGGCCACGTCATCGGCGGCGCGCGCATGCGGCCTGTCGATGGGGCAGGTCCTGTCCCTGCCGATGATCGCCGCGGGCCTATGGCTGCTTCGCCGGCCCGCCGCGCTGCGGCCGGCGCGCATGACCCCGCTCGCCCGCTGATCCTCGCCCGCGATCGCGGCCGAAGGGCCGATGCGCCTCGCCGACTACATGGCCGCCTGCCTGCTGCACCCGGAGCACGGCTATTACACGACCCGCGACGCCCTTCGGCCGCGACGGCGATTTCACCACCGCCCCCGAAATCAGCCAGATGTTCGGCGAAATGATCGGCGCCTGGCTGGCGCAGGTCTGGATCGACCAGGGCCGCCCCGACCCCTTCGTGCTGGCCGAACTCGGCCCCGGCCGCGGCACGCTGATGGCCGACATCCTGCGCGTCGCGCCCGCCTGCCCGGCATGCGCGCCGCCGCCGCGCGTGCATCTGGTCGAAGCCTCGCCCGCGCTGCGCGCCCGGCAGGCTGCCGCGCTGGCCGAGGCACGCGCCGCGACTGGCACGACCGATCGCCACTCTGCCCGATGGCCCGCTGTTTCTGGTCGCCAACGAGTTCTTCGATGCCCTGCCGATCCGCCAGTTCCTCCGCACGGGCGACCGCATGGGCGCGAACGGCTGGTCGGTCTGGCCGACGGCGCGCTGACCTTCGGCCTTGCGCCGCCGCGCCGGATCGCAGCGCTGGACGCGTCGCCTGCACGACACGACGCCGACGGCGACGTGGTCGAAGACTGCCCCGCCCTGCCTGCCATCGCCGCGGCCATCGCCGCGCCGCATCGCCCGTCACGGCGGCGCGGCGCTGGTCATCGACTACGGCGGCTGGGGCAGCGCTCGGCGACACGTTCCAGGCGCTGCGCGGCCACGCGCGCGCCGACCCGCTGGCCGAGCCCGGCACGGCCGACCTGACCGCGCATGTCGATTTCGCGCGCCCTGCGCCGACGCCTTCGCACCGGCGGCGCGGCCGTCGACCGCGATGACCGACAGGGCGTCTTTCTGGAACGCCTCGGCATCACCGCCCGCGCGCAGGCGCTTGCCGCGGTCGCTGACCGGCCCCGCGCGCGACAGCCCACATCGCCGCGCATCGGCGCTTGACCCACCCCGAGGAAATGGGAAGGCTGTTCAAGGTGATCGCCTGCCATCCGCCGGAACGCCCTCGCCGCCCGGACTGGACGCGGCACCGGACACCGCCTGATGCCCGATACGCTGGAAATCCTGACCCGATCCGGCGCTGCATCCGCTGCGCCACGGCTTCTTCACCCGCCGCGGCGGCGCGTCTTCGGGCATTTTCCAGGGCCTGAACTGCGGCACCGGCATCGTCGGACCAGACCGAGGCCGTCGCGGTCAACCGCGCCCGCGTCGCCGACGCGATGGGCTGTGCCGCCCGAAGCACTGGTCGGGTGCACCAGGTGCATTCGCCCGATGTCGTCGCCGGTCACCGGACCGCTGACCGACGCCCGTCAAGGCCGACGCGCTGGTGACGGCCACGCCGGGCCTGGCGCTGACCGTGCTGACCGCCGACTGCCAGCCCGTCCTGTTCGCCGATACCGAGGCGCGGCGTGATCGGCGCCGCGCATGCCGGCTGGCGCGGTGCGCTGTCGGGCGTGCTGGAGGCGACGGTCGACGCGATGGAGGCGCTTGGTGCCCGCCGTGACCGCATCCGCGCCGTCATCGGCCCGTCGATCAGCCAGCGCGCCTACGAGGTCGGGCCGGAGTTCGTCGACGCCTTCCTGGCCGACGATCCCGGCAATTGACCGCTACTTTCGCGCAGGCAACTCCGACCGGGCGATGTTCAGCCTGCAATCCTACAGTCGTGACCGGCTGCGCGCCGCCGGCATCGCCGGGGCAACGTGGACCGGACATTGCACCTATTCCGACGCCGGCCGGTTCTATTCCTACCGGCGCAGTCAGCAGGATCGCCAGGCTGACTACGGCCGCCTGATCTCTGCCATTCGCCTATAGGTCCGCCGCAGCCCGCGCGCCCTGCGGCATTGGCCCGATTTCAGCCCCAATCAGTCTATGCCAATGCTGGCCAATGCACCATCTACTAATCTGAAATTATTGTGAAATAATGGCCTGTTTCAGTTGCCCATCTTACAGACAATCAGTCGGTTTGTTTCCATTTCAGATGACAAAACTCCGCCGCATTGGCGGGCGACACTCGCCGGGATGAAGATGACTGCGGCCGGGTACCGCGACACGACCCGGCAAGGAGAGCGCGATGACACAGACCCCCCGCTGGATGACCGCTGTTCTGCGCGAAAGCCAACTGGACCTGCACGTCCTGCCCTGGCAGCGCGGATACCGGTCTGCCGACCGATCACCCGTCCCTGCCGCCAAGCCATCGGCAACGCGCCGCTCAGACGCTGCGCGAAATCGCCTGATTCTCCCGCTTCTTCGCAGCGTGACCCAAGGTTAACCGCCACAGGGGCCATTCGCGTGGACAAAGCCGCTTCGCCGACCCGCATTGCCACGCTTCAATACCGGAATGATCGGATTGTTTTGACAATAGGCAGTGCTTCGGACATTCGTTTCCCTTGTGACCCGTGGCTTACGGTGGGGACCGGCGCGGGTAGTTAACCAGTTCGGAAGGCTTTTGTAATGTTGTCTTATCCCCACCGCGCGATTGCGGCATCGCCGTCTTTGCACCGCCCGATCACTGGTCGCGGCACCCCTGTCGAAAAGCGCACGCTCCGCACCGTCGCCTTGACCCGGCGCTACGAGATCTCCTGGCTCGACCAGTCCGGCACGGTCGAGACGGCGACGAAACTCGCCCCCGCGACCCCGGAATTCGAAGAGGCCTTCTCGGCCCTCGCCCGCGGCACAGTCATCGCCACCGCCGAAGGCCCCGTCGCCATCGAGGATCTGGCCCCCGGGGCCCGTGTCGTCACCGCCGAGGGCCGGACCGAAACGGTCGTCTGGATCGGCTCGATGACGCTTTACCCGCCGCGCGCCGTACCCGAAAAGGCACCTGTCGCGATGACCCGGATCACCGCCGACGCCCTCGGCCTGAACCGTCCGATGCCCGACCTTGTCCTCGGGCCCCGCGCCCGCATCCTGTTCCGCGACCCTCGCTGCCGCATGGCGACCGGTCTCGACGCCGCCTATGCACCAGCCGCAGCCCTGATCGACGGCGAATGTGTGATCGCGGTGACGCCGGTGGCCCCGGTCGCCGTCTATCACCTCGTCCTGTCCGGCCACGGGTCGGTCCGCGCCGCCGGGATCGAGATCGAAAGCTATCACCCCGGTGCGGGCTTCACCGAGGTCATCGACCCGCAGTTGCAGGGCCTGTTCCTGTCCCTGTTCCCGCAGGCGAAGACCTTTGCCGATTTCGGCCCGGTCGCGCATCCGCGCCTGTCAGCCGACGAGTTCGCAGCGCTGCTCTAGCCCCGTTGCTTCGCCATCAGGCGCGTCCCTGACCCGCTTCGCGTCTCGGTCGGGTCAGGCGGCGCGCCCGATACGGTTTGCGCGGGGTCGTTCCGGCATCGCGCAAACCGGTCTATCCTCCGCGCGCGACGCGTTCCTCCAGAACGTCGAAAGGCACACCCGGCTCGTCCTTTGCGCCCCGGATCACCAGGCTGGTCTTCACGCTGGCCACGTTCGGCGCGCGCAGAAGCTGTTCTGTCAGGAAATTCTGAAAGGACGAAAGGTCAGGTGCGACGCATTTCAGGATGAAGTCGATCTCTCCGTTCAGCATGTGGCATTCCCGGACCAGCGACCATTCCCGGCACCGCTTTTCGAAGGCCGACAGGTCTGCCTCGGCCTGTGAATGCAGACCGACCATCGCAAAGACCTGGACCTCGAAACCCAGTTCGCGCGGGTTCACATCGGCATGGTATCCCCGGATGTATCCCGCCTCTTCCAGCGTCCGGACCCGTCGCAGGCAGGGCGGCGCGGAAATGCCCACCCTGCGCGCCAGCTCGACATTCGTCATCCGCCCGTCCGCCTGCAGCTCGGCCAGGATCATCCGGTCGATATCGTCCAGCTTGTTGGCGGCCATGTTCCATCCCCGGTTTTTCCGGAAACTACATTCTGCGGCCTGATTGCGCAATAAAATTTCGCAGTTGCGCAAGAAAACAAAAGCCCCGGCGCTCAGGACCGCCTGAATGCCGGGGTAGTCGCCGCCTTCGCGTCGCTTACAGCTTGAACGGCCCTGCCATGCAGTCGCCGAAATCCGGGGCCGGCACGTAGTACAGGTCCATCCGGCCCCACTTGCCCTCGAACTCGGTTCCGAACTTGCCGTTGCGCAGCGGTGTCTCGACCGTCACTGACTTCCCGCGTTTGCCGCGCCCGGTGCGCAGCGTCACCAGCACCGTCCCGCCATCGACCTCGCCGCGCCCGTCCTTCGCCTTGACCCCGCCCACGACGTTGTTCCGCCCCGGATCGACGCCCGCGAATTCGGTCGCGCGCCCTGTCACCACCTGCACCTGCGCGCCGCCCAGCTGCCACAGCGCATGGCGCGGGTCGTCATGCGGGTCCTCGACAAAGGCCGTCAGGCCAACGTCGCCCGGCCGGTTGAAGAACTTGTCCCAGTCGCGCGGGTCCACATCCTCGGGCCGGTCCTTGTCCGGGTCCAGAACCGATTCCAGCATAATCCGCACCTTCTTCGTCTCGCCCGGATCGAGCCACATCCAGGTCGTGTCCACATAGGTGCGGTAGAGCGGGTTGGACTGGCCGCCGATCAGGAACACCCGCGTCGGCCGGTCATAGGGGTTGCCGACCTCGACCTGCGTCGTCTCGCGCGACGGCGGCGACGCCGTGCGGCTGATGAAGCGGTCATAGTTGCTCTGCGCCACGTTGTTGAATTCTGTGATCTCGACCGCCGCCCCGCCCGGCAGCAGATAGATCGGAATCCGCACGATGATGCAGAAGTGGCCCTGCGACGGCGGCTGCCATGCGGTCGAAAACTCCACCGTCGCGCCCGCCGGAATATTGCGCGTGTCCGACCCCAGGAAAACCTCGGGCGCGCCGCCGATATTGTAGTTCTTGACGAAGAAATTCACGAGCACGTTCGGTGCGTCGATCTGGCCGCCGTTGCGGACCTTTGCCACGACCGTGTTCGCGTTGCCCTCCCACGGCACGTTGAACCAGGCCGCATCCGCCATGTTGCGCGCGTTCCTGACCTCGATGTCCGGGCTCTGCCAGGGCCGGTCGGCGCTTGCGGGCCAGGGCCGGATCGACGGGTCGGGCTTGCCGATCACGCCATAGCGCACGCGCAGGTTCGCCGTATCCACCGTCCGCGCCGTCACCTCGGCCTGGAAATCAGCCGGGAAACCGGGGGTCGAGAAATCCGTCTGGCGAAAATTCTGCGGCGTATCCAGAACCGGCCCGTCGCCATCCGGGTCGTTCGGCAGCAGCAGGACCGTCGGGCGCGCAAAGGGCGGCACGAACGGGGCCGAGGCGACATCCGTGCCCAGCACCCGCCCGTCGGTCGGCAGCGCACGGTCACCGATCTGCGCCGCCCGCCCCGACCGGTATTCGAAGTAATAGTTCAGCCCGTCCGCGATCCGAACCTCCACCCCGGACACCCGGCCGGGCGGCGGCGGCTCTTCGGACGCGTGCAGCACCACCGTCTGATCGACCGGCGCGCCGCCCAGCGCCTGAAAATTGAACCCCTGCACGCGGCCCGCCGGAACCCAGCCCAGCATCATCCGGTGCGCGATGCTGAAATGCGGCAGCGGGTCGTCCGCGTCCATCATCTCCCACCCGCCCGGGTTCCGTCCCGCGACGGCGGGCGTATACTGGTCCCCCAGGCCCAGATTGTGCCCAAGCTCGTGGCAGAACGTCTCGTAGGCGTGGCGGGCACCTGTCGCGCCCCATTCGGCGGGCATCGAGATCACGCCCCGTGTCACGTTGCCGTCGCTTGTCGTATAGGGTCCCCAGGACCCGATCGACGCATAGGGCCATGCGCTGCGCATCGGGTCGGTCATCGTCGCCGGAACGCTCTGCGACACGCACAGCAGCGTGTCGAACTGCGTATAGTCGATCAGACTGTCGCCCGCCGTGAAGCAGCTCTGATAGTACGATCCCTTCGGCGATCCGTCGTCGTTGAAATAGTCCGTCCAGGGTCCGCTCAGCGTGACCGGGCCGAACCGCTGCGCCGAGATGTCGAAATTCCCGTAGGACACTTCCTGATAGAACGCCCGCGCGCTGCGGGTCACGCCACCCACGGTCACACCGTTGATCAGCTCATCCATCCAGCGGTCGCGGATCGTGTCCAGCGCCGCGCCGGTCGGATAGGCCTGCGATGCCGTCTCGACGAACAGCACCGCGATCCGCCGCGTGCCCGTGCAGGGGCCACGTTGATATTCTGCGGCCCCGCTGGCCCGCCGCCCCAGGCCGCCCCGATTCCTGCCGCATGTTCTGGCCGTCGAACCACAGCCGCGGCCCGCGCCGCTTGCCCCGCCAGCGATCCGTCACGTGGTACTCGAACTTGGCGATGTCCTGCCCGGTCGAAATCTGCGTGACCAGGATGACCCAGTCACCCGGCTCGTAGCCAACCAGAAGCGTGATCGTCGGGCGTTTCTCGTTGAACCGCACATCGCGCGAGGGCGAGATTTTGCCCGCCCGCCGGCCGTCCGGCACCGAAAAGGCCAGGTCGTCGAACACGATGCCCGAGGCCGGGTCAATATCGACCCTCAGGAAGGCGTAGGAACCGACAAAGAAGGGACGCTTGGGAACGGCAATCGTGACGGGGTCCGCCATGGAACTAACTCCTTAACAAATTTCCCGAAACCGGGCCGACAATCGAAGGTGGAAAATATCGTGTCAGAACACGTGCAAGCGTATGCCTGCCCTGCGATTCTGTCAAACCTGTCCCCGCGCGCTGACCGTGGCGGCAGGGGTTCCGCCCGCCGCGCCGAACCACTATATCGGCAGCGCCGCCTTATCGAGGGTCCTGCCATGACCGCCGCCACCCGCCACACCCGCGTCCTGATCATCGGCTCCGGCCCCGCCGGCTACACCGCCGCCGTCTACGCGGCCCGTGCCATGCTGAACCCGGTCCTGATCCAGGGCATCCAGCCCGGCGGCCAGCTGACCATCACCACCGAGGTCGAGAACTGGCCCGGCGACACCCATGTCATGGGCCCCGACCTGATGGTCCGGATGGAGGCGCACGCCAAGGCGATGGGGGCCGAGGTCATCAGCGACCATATCCAGTCGCTGGACCTGCAGCGCCGCCCCTTCACCGCGCAGGCCGACAGCGGCACGACCTACACCGCCGATGCCGTCATACTTGCCACCGGAGCGCAGGCGAAATGGCTGGGCCTGCCGTCCGAGGAACACTTCAAGGGCTTCGGCGTCTCGGCCTGCGCGACCTGCGACGGCTTCTTCTACCGCGGGAAAGAGGTCGTCGTGATCGGCGGCGGCAATACCGCCGTGGAAGAGGCGCTGTTCCTGACGAACTTCGCCACCAAGGTCACGCTGATCCACCGCCGCGACCATCTGCGTGCGGAGAAGATCCTGCAGGACCGGCTTTTCAAGCACCCGAAGATCGAGGTGATCTGGAACCACACGGTCGATGAAGTCCTCGGCGCGCAGGACCCGCGCGGGGTCGAGGCCGTCCGCGCCCGCAACGTCCAGACGGGCGAGACGCGCGACGTCCCCTGCGCCGGGTTCTTCGTCGCCATCGGCCACGCGCCCGCGTCGGAACTGGTCAAGGACCAGCTGGAACTGCACAACGGCGGCTACGTGAAGGTCACGCCCGGCTCGACCGCCACCTCGATCCCCGGCGTCTTCGCCGCAGGCGACCTGACCGACCACATCTATCGCCAGGCCGTCACCAGCGCAGGCATGGGCTGCATGGCCGCGCTGGATGCCGAGGAATGGCTGGCGGCCCAGGAGGCAGCGACGTCGGCCAAGGCGGCAGAGTAACCGCATCCCCACAGGAACATATGCCCCTGCATTCTCCTGCCGCCCGGAACAATCCGGGCGACCCATGCCGCATTGCAGCAGTTTCCGCCTTTTCCGCAGCCCTTCCTGCGCAAACCCAGCCAATTCGCTTGAAATTTGCGCTTCCGGGTCTAAAGCCCCGCGCGGGCGCGGTCATCCGGACCGCCATTCCCCCTTACGAAGGCGCATTTCAGTCATGTCCCAGTCGATCACGGCAAAATCCAACCTGACCCCGATCCCCGAGCTCTACGTCCCCGCGTCCGAGGCGCAGGCACTGAAGGACAAGGCGGGCGCGATGCCGTCCTGGGACCTGACGCCGCGTCAGGTCTGTGATCTGGAACTGCTGATGAACGGCGGTTTCAACCCGCTGAAGGGCTTCCAGTCGCAGGCCGACTACGAAGGCACCGTCGAGAAATGCGCCTCGCCGACGGCACGCTCTGGCCGATCCCGGTGACACTCGACGTGGGTCGAGGCCTTTGCCGACAAGGTCGCGCCAGGCACCGAAATCGCGCTGCGCGACGCCGAAGGCGTGATCCTTGCCGTGATGACCGTCACCGACCGCTGGACGCCCGACAAGCACAACGAGGCCGCCAAGGTCTTCGGGGCGGACGACCTCGCCCATCCCGCCGTCAACTACCTGCACAACACTGCCGGTCCGGTCTATCTGGGCGGCCCCGTGCGCGGGCTTCAGGCCCCTGTGCACTATGACTTCCGTTCGCGGCGCGACACGCCCGAATGAACTCCGCGCCTACTTCCGGAAGCTCGGCTGGAACAAGGTCGTCGCGTTCCAGACCCGCAACCCGCTGCACCGCGCACATCAGGAACTGACCTTCCGCGCCGCGCGCGAAGCGCAGGCAAACCTGCTGATCCATCCCGTCGTCGGCATGACCAAGCCCGGCGACGTCGATCACTTCACCCGCGTCCGCTGCTACGAGGCGGTGCATCGACAAATACCCGGCATCGACCACCACGATGTAGCCTTCTGAACCTCGCCATGCGCATGGCCGGCCCGCGCGAGGCTGTCTGGCACGGGCTCATCCGCCGCAACCACGGCTGCACCCATTTCATCGTCGGGCGCGACCATGCCGGACCGGGCAAGAACTCGGCGGGCAAGGATTTCTACGGCCCCTATGACGCACAGGTCCTGTTCAAGGAACATGAGGCTGAAATCGGCGTCACGATGGTCGACTTCAAGCACATGGTCTATGTGCAGGAAAAGGCCCAGTACTACCCCGCGAACGAGGTGCCCGAGGGCGGAACGGTGCTCGACATTTCCGGCACCGAGCTGCGCCGCCGCCTGCGCGAAGGCCTCGACATCCCGGAATGGTTCAGCTTCCCCGAGGTCGTGACGCAGCTGCGCAAGACGTCGCCGCCCGCGACAAGCAGGGCTTCACCGTGTTCTTCACCGGCCTTTCCGGCTCCGGCAAATCCACCATCGCCAACGCGCTGATGGTCAAGCTGATGGAAATGGGCGGGCGCCCGGTGACGCTGCTGGACGGCGACGTGGTGCGCAAGCATCTGTCGTCCGAGCTGGGGTTCTCCAAGGAACACCGCGACATCAACATCAAGCGCATCGGCTATGTCGCGTCCGAGATCACCAAGAACGGCGGCATCGCCATCTGCGCTCCGATCGCGCCCTACACTGCGACCCGCCGCGCCGTGCGCGAGATGATCGAGGCCTTCGGCGCCTTCATCGAGGTGCATGTGGCGACCAGCATCGAGGAATGCGAACGCCGTGACCGCAAGGGACTCTACAAACTCGCGCGCGAGGGCAAGATCAAGGAATTCACCGGCATTTCAGACCCCTACGAGACGCCCGAGAAACCCGAACTGCGCGTCGAGACGGAAAACCTCGAGGTCGACAACTGCGCACATCAGGTGATCCTGAAGCTCGAGGAGATGGGGCTGATCCGGGGATAGATGCCGGACCGGTCCCTTTGGCGTCAGGGGCGGCTTCGGCCGCCCTTTTCTTTGCGCCGCTGGAACGGTTTCGGTTTCCGTGCTACCCTTCACCCATTGGTTGAGGAATTTGGAGGCACGATCATGGCCCTTAAGGAAAGCCTGTTCTTCGGCGCTTTGGGCGGCATCTGCCCGACCATCGCGCAGCTTGCCGGGTCTTACTCGGCAAAACCGGGGCAGCCGCTTCCCGAACTCGGCGTGCTGTTCGGGCTCAGTCTGTTCGCGCTTCTGGGCGCGATCATCGCCACAGGCTTCGGCGCGAAGGAAATCAAAGCGGCCATTGCCGCAGGCATCGCCGCCCCCGCCATCGTGACCAACATCGTGTCGGGTGTGGAGAACCAGGCAGCCGCGCCCCCGGTCGAGATCGCGGTGTCGGCGATATTTTCCAGTCTCGGCGCCGCCTACGCCCAGTCCGAGGATATCGGCACCGGGCGACTGATCGACCCGACGCTCTACGGCGGCGGCCGCGTGATCCAGATCGTCCCGCAGATCACCGGCGGCGACAGCGGTCTGAATCTTCCGGTCTTCGCGCAGATCGGCGGCGAGTCCGGGGAAAGCCCCGTTCAGGTCGGCACGATCCTCACCGGCGCGCCGCAGATCATCCCGATCCCCGAGGGCACGACAGCACTGGTCATCGGACAACAGTCGGTGCCGCTGTCCAGTGAGAACGTGAGCGTGGACGTCCGGATCGATACCTCGCCCACCTTCGCGGGCGACCTGCTATGGGCCTTCGGCGGAAGACGCACCTATGCCGTCGAGGATGTGACGCTTCTGCCTAGATAACACGCCGACATCAGTGAACGCTGACCGGTGCCAGATCGTTCTGCCGCGCCAGATGGAACGCCAGCCTGCGGTCCGCGACCAGCGCCAGACGTTCGCCATCGGCGTCGTGCACGGCGTAAATCTTCGTCAGGCCATCCGCCTGTTCCCGCAGTTCCTCGGGCAAGTCAGCCACGGCCACCTCACGCACATAGGCGATCCTGCGGCCGCTGCCACCGCCGAACTCCGGCCCGAACTCGTATCTCGTGTCCATAACCTGCTCCTTCGCCTCAGCCCTGCTTGATGCGGATCGTCTGCACCACGCTGTCCGCGACCTGCCGCTTCAGATCGATATGCAGAAGCCCGTTTTCCATCTCGGCCCCCGCCACCTCGACCCCTTCTGCCAGCACGAACGACCGCTGGAACGCCCTGGCTGCGATGCCACGGTGCAGAAACACACGGTCCGCCCCCTCGTCCGTCTGCCGTCCGCGCACCACCAGCTGCCTGTCCTCGACCGTGATCGCCATGTCCGCCTCGCGGAAACCGGCGACAGCCAGAGTGATGCGGAAACCGTGTTCCGACGATTGTTCGATGTTGAAGGGCGGATAGCCTTCGTTCCCGGTCTTGGCCGTCCGCTCCACCAGCCGTTCCAGCTGATCGAAGCCCAGAAGATAGGGATGGGCCGTGAAGGTCAGTTTCGTCATCTTCGGGCCTGTCCTCGTTTGAAGCGACATGCATGGCGGACCCCGCAGCGGCGATCCAAGCTTGAATATGGGGAGGCTGCACGCCCGCTGCAAGGTTGAAGAAACGTCGGTCGTCAGTCGGCTGGCCAGCCGCCCGATGGCGTATCGCCGGAACTTCGGGGGAAGAGGCGCGTTTTGTCGTAGCACATGCTATGTTCAGTTTACGCCACCCGGACGCGGCGGCACCTCTTCGGCATTCGAGGAATTTCCCCATGACACATGGCCAGATCGCAAGTGGCGCTTCGGAAATGGCCGGAATGCCGCCGGAGGCTCCCGTCGCGCCGAATGCGCCGATGGCTACCGACCCGGTCTGCGGCATGAAGATCGCCGTCACCACCGATACGCGTGCGCAGGAATTCGGCGGCACCGTCTATCATTTCTGTTCCGACGGCTGCCGGACGAAATTCGGTGCAGACCCCTATTTCTATGCGTCGGGTAACGCGTCAAAGGCAGTGAAGGCTGCGAAACCCGGCACCCAGTACGCCTGTCCGATGCATCCGCAGATTGTCCAGGACTCGCCCGGCACATGCCCCATCTGCGGAATGGCTCTTGAACCCCTTGTCCCGACGGACGCGCCAAACGCCGAGCTGTCGGATTTCACCCGCAGGATGTGGATCAGCGCGGCGGCGGCAGTCCCGCTCGTGATCCTGACCATGGGTAGCCATGTCGGGCTGCCTCTGCGCGACCGGATCGGACACGAAATGTCCGGCTTCATCGAGTTTGCCCTCGCCACTCCCGTCGTTCTGTGGGCAGCCCTGCCGTTCTTCCGGCGCGGGTGGGAATCCGTCGTGAACCGTTCCCCGAACATGTGGACGCTGATCTCGCTCGGGGTCGGCTCGGCCTACCTTTACTCGGTCGTCGCGACGTTCCTTCCGGGGCTTTTTCCCGCTGCGTACCGCGTCGGCAGCATGGGGGGCATGGTCGGCACGTATTTCGAGGCTGCCGTGGTGATCATCGCCCTGGTGTTTGCAGGCCAGGTTCTCGAATTGCGCGCACGGGAGAGGACCGGCGACGCGATCCGCGCGCTTCTGGACCTTGCGCCCAAGATGGCACGCCGCGTCCTGCCCGACGGAACAGAGTATGACGTGCCGCTGGACAATGTCATTGCTGGCGACCGTCTGCGCGTGCGTCCGGGTGATGCCATCCCCGTCGACGGCAAGGTGCTCGAGGGATTGTCGTCGGTCGATGAAAGCATGATCACGGGCGAGCCGATCCCGGTCGAGAAGTCGCAAGGCGACATCGTGACGGGTGCTACGATCAACAAGAACGGGTCCTTGGTGATCGAGGCATCGCGGGTCGGTGCGGATACGGTTCTCAGCCAGATCATCGCGATGGTGGCCAGCGCGCGGAGGTCGCGCGCGCCGATCCAAGGCCTGGCGGACCGTGTGTCAGCCGTCTTCGTGCCAGGCGTGATCCTGATCGCCATAGCGGCCTTCGCGGCATGGATGATCTTCGGCCCGCAGCCGCCGCTGGTCTTCGCCGTCGCATCGGCCGTGTCGGTTCTGATCATCGCCTGCCCCTGCGCCCTCGGACTGGCGACGCCTGTTTCCATCACGACGGCGACCGGGCGCGGGGCGTCGGCTGGCGTCCTGATCAAGGATGCCGAGGCGCTGGAACGCATGGCCTCGGTCGATACGCTGATCGTCGACAAGACCGGCACCCTCACCGAAGGCCGACCACGGCTGACCGACGTGATCGCGCTGGACGACGTCCCGGAAACCGACGTTCTGGCCATCTCCTCGGCTCTCGAACGCGGGTCCGAACATCCGCTGGCCGAGGCGATCGTGGACGGGGCTGCGGCGCGTGGGGTAGAGCGGATGTCCCTCGCGGACTTCGAGGCAGTAACCGGCAAAGGCGTCCGGGGGACGGTCGGCGGCCGCAGCGCGGCGCTTGGCAACGCAGCCATGATGCGCGACGCCGGACTCGACACGACATCCGCCGAAGCGCGCGCGGACATGCTCCGCGCGACCGGCCGGACCGTGATGTTTCTCTCCGTTGCCGGGCGGCTTGCCGGTCTGGTCGCGGTCGCCGATCCGGTCAAGGCAACGACGGCCGACGCGATCAGAGCGCTGCATGCGGAAGGCCTGCGGATCATCATGGCGACCGGCGACAACCAGCGCACCGCCGATGCAGTAGCCGGACCGCTGGGCATCGACGAGGTGCGGGCGGGCGTCCTTCCGGAAGCCAAGAGGGCCCTGATCGAGGATCTCCGGGCACAGGGCCGCAAAGTCGCCATGGCAGGCGACGGCGTGAACGACAGTCCGGCGCTGGCGGCGGCGGATGTGGGCATCGCGATGGGAACCGGCGCGGACGTGGCTGTTCAGAGTGCGGGCATAACCCTGCTGGGCGGCGATCTGATGGGGATTGTCCGCGCGCGCAGGCTGGCACGCGCGACGGTGTCGAATATCCGGCAGAACCTGTTCTTCGCCTTTGTCTACAATGTGGCGGGCATTCCGGTCGCCGCCGGAGTTCTCTATCACCTGACGGGCATGCTTCTGTCCCCGATCTTCGCGGCCGCCGCGATGAGCGTGTCTTCCGTGTCGGTGATCGCGAACGCGCTGCGGCTGCGTCGGCTCCGGTTATAGCGTCGGACGCTAGGCGCACCGGCGCGGCCTTGCTATAACTCCGCACGACAAACGCCCGACTCGGATGCACCCTCCCAGATGAACGCCACTTTCGAGATGGACAGCGACGAAGTGTTGCGTGTCAGACTTGCCGTTCTCCGGCGCGAACACCGCGACCTGGACGAGGCGATCCATGTGCTGGAAACCTCAGGCCGGGGGGATCAGCTGACGCTCAAACGCCTGAAAAAGCAGAAGCTGGTGCTGAAGGACCAGATCGCGCGGCTCGACGATATCCTGACGCCCGACATCATCGCCTGATCGCCGCTGTGACGGCGCTGCGCGCTGTCCCTCCTGCCTTGCCCCCGGACCGCCCGCCGCTATAGTGCGCGCCTTGCCAGAACGGGGCCGCGCATGGAAGTCAGGGTCGGGATCATCATGGGGTCGCAGTCGGACTGGCCCGTGATGAAAGCTGCGGCAGACATCCTCGATGAACTGGGCGTGCCGTTCGAGACCAAGATCGTGTCCGCCCACCGGACCCCCGACCGCCTCTGGGACTATGGCAAGACCGCCGTCCCACGCGGACTGCAGGTCATCATAGCGGGCGCGGGCGGGGCGGCCCACCTGCCCGGCATGATGGCGTCCAAGACCCGCGTCCCCGTGATCGGTGTCCCGGTCGAGACCAAGGCTCTCAAGGGCATGGACAGCCTCTATTCCATCGTCCAGATGCCGCGCGGCTATCCGGTGGCCACGATGGCCATCGGGGGTGCTGCCAATGCCGGCCTGATGGCCGCCAGCATCCTTGCGCTGAACGATCCGGCCCTTGCCCAGCGCCTCGATCACTGGCGCGACACCCTGTCCGCCTCGATCCCGGAAACGCCGCTCGATGACTGATCCGCTGCCGCAAGGCGCCGTCATCGGCATTCTTGGCGGCGGCCAGCTGGGTCGGATGCTGTCGGTCGCCGCATCGCGCCTCGGCTTCCGCACCCATATCTACGAACCTGCGGCCAGCCCGCCAGCCGCCGATGTCGCCCATGCCGTCACGACCGCACCTTACGAAGACTCGGCCGCACTGGCTGCTTTCGCCGCCGCCGTCGATGTCGTGACCTACGAATTCGAGAATGTGCCGACCGCCGCCCTCGACCTGATCGAGGCCGCGCGACCGATACGCCCGAACCGCCGTGCGCTGGCCATCAGCCAGGACCGCATCGCCGAAAAGGACTTCCTGACAGGTCTCGGCCTGGCAACAGCCCCCTATGCCGCCGTCAATTCGTTCGCCGATCTGGAACGAGCCATCGCCCGCATCGGCACCCCGTCGATCATGAAGACCACCCGCCTCGGCTATGACGGCAAGGGCCAGGTCCGCCTGACCGTCCCCGCCGATGCGCCCGCCGCCTTAACTGCGATGCACGGCGCACCTTGCGTCCTCGAAGGTTTCATCGTCTTCGACCGCGAGATCAGCGTCATCGCTGCGCGCGGCTTGACCGGAGAAATCGCGGCCTTCGACCCCGGCGAGAATGTCCACAAGGACGGCATCCTGCGCACCACAACCATCCCCGCCCGCATCACAGCGTCCCAGCGCAGCGACGCTGTGCTGATCGCCGCCCGCATCCTGAACGCACTCGACTATGTCGGCGTTCTCGGCGTCGAGCTGTTCGTCACGCCGCTGGGCCTGATCGTGAACGAAATCGCCCCGCGCGTGCATAATTCCGGCCACTGGACGCAGAACGGCTGCGCCGTCGATCAGTTCGAACAGCACATCCGCGCGATTGCCGGATGGCCGCTCGGCGACGGGTCGCGGCTTTCGGACGTGACGATGGAGAACCTCATCGGCGACGACATCCTGCGCGCGCCCGCACTCGCCCGCGAACCCGGTGCGGCACTGCACCTCTATGGTAAGGGCGCACCCCGCCCCGGTCGCAAGATGGGTCATGTGAACCGCGTGACGCCGACCAGATAGTCTGTCCCCGATACACTCACGCATCTGCGCAGATGTCAGACACGCCGGATGTTGAACCGCACCTTTCCGATCGGAATGCCCAGCCGCGTGACGATCCCGTCGTTGATGACCGTGCCGCCCTCGCCGCGATAGATCACGTCCGAAAAGCCCAGCCGCGTCACATCGCCCTGGCTTTCAAAGTCCGCCAGATAGGTCAGACGGATCAGCCCGCCCTCCTCGACTGCCTTCGCGACGCCGACCGTATCCTCGCGCCGGCCGTCCCACGTTCCAGGACCCATCCGCGTGAACACCCAGGTCAACCGGTCCGCCTGCCCGTCGTCATAGGCGAAATCCTCAACCACCGTCAGCGTGTCGCCCTCAAGCCGCCCGTTCAGCACTGCCGTGAAGCGGCGTTCGGACTGGATGACGGGTGCGACAAAGATCCCGCGACCGACCGTCCTTCCCTTGAAACGCCTCGACCAGCGTCAGCGGCGCGCCGGGCTCAGCAGGCCCGCGCGGAACGGTCGCGCAGGCAGCCAGCGGCAGGATCGCGCCCAGCGCGATCAGGGAACGTCGGGTCAGGTCTGTCACGATACGCCTCGCGCGCTGGCAGTTACCGACGTGGGTGTAGCCCGCGCGGACCACCCGACAAGATCAGGACGATATCAAACTGTCTTGCCGAACGGTTAATTTCGGAAAATTCCCCTTTCTTTTCAATGGTGGTTTTCGTGTCCCGACAAGGGACATGCGTTTTCAGGCCGCATCCAGCAATCCGCGCCCCTTCAGCAGCGCCTCGACCCCCGGCATCCGGCCCCGGAACGCGACATAGGCCGCCTCGGCGTCCTCGGACCCGCCCGCCGACAGGATGTGCCGTTCCAGGCGTGCGGCCAGCCCCGCGTCGAACGGATCGCCCGCCTCCTCGAACGCCGCGAAGGCGTCCGCGTCCATCACCTCGGACCACATGTAGCTGTAGTAGCCCGCCGAATAACCGTCGCCGGAAAAGATATGCGCGAAATGCGGCGTCGCGTGCCGCATCCGGATTGCGCGCGGCATTCCCAGATCGGCCAGCACCCTGTCCTGCATCGCCATCGGGTCCGGCGGGGCAGCCCCTTCGTGGAACGCCAGATCGACCAGAGCCGACGACACATATTCCACCGTCGCAAAGCCCTGATCGAAGGTCGCCGCCGCCATAAGCCGGTCCAGCATCTCCTGCGGCATCGCCGCACCCGTTTCGGCGTGTCGCGCGTGTTTCTCCAACACCTCCGGAACCTCCAGCCAGTGCTCGTAGAGCTGGCTCGGCAGTTCCACGAAGTCCCGCGCGACGTTGGTCCCTGCGATGAACGGATGCATCACATCCGACAGCATCTGGTGCAGCGCGTGGCCGAATTCGTGGAACAGCGTCCGCGCGTCGTCATATGACAGCAGCGCCGGGCTGCCTGCCGCGGGCTTCGCAAAGTTGCAGACGTTGACCACGATGGGCCGCACCTCGCCGTCCAGCCGCTTCTGCCCGCGGAACGTCGAACACCACGCGCCCGACCGTTTCGATGACCGACCGAAGTAGTCCCCGATGAACACCGCCAGATGCCGCCCGTCCCGCGTCACCTCCCACGCCTTCGCGTCCGGATGATAGAGCGGCGCGTCAAGCATGCGGAAGGATACACCGAACAGCCGCGACGCCACATCGAAGGCCGCCCCGGTCATCGCATCCAGCGACAGGTAGGGCTTCAGCGCCCCCTCATCCAGATCAAACTCCGCCTTGCGCCGCCGCTCCGCATAGTAGCGCCAGTCCCACGCCTCGAGGTCCCCGTTCATCCCGTCCGCGTGCATCATCTCTGTCAGCACCCGCGCATCCGCATCGGCCTTCGCCTTGGCCGGTTCCCAGACCCGCATCAGCAGGTCGCGCACCGCCTGCGGGGTCTTGGCCATTTCCGGCTCCAGTTTGTAGGCCGCGAAACTGACGTAACCCAGCAGCCCCGCCCGCTCTTCCCGCAACGCCAGTATCTCCGCTGCAAGCGCCCGGTTGTCCGTCTCGCCGCCGTTCGCCCCCCGCGCGACCCAGGCCGAGTAGGCCGCCTCGCGCAGGTCACGACGCGGGCTGAACTGAAGGAACGGCACGATCAGCGATCGGTTCAGTGTAAGGCAATATCCCGGCCGTCCGCGCTCCTCCGCCGCAGCCTTCGCCGTCGCCACCACGAAATCCGGCAGGCCCTGAAGGTCCGCCTCGGTCACCGGCAGATGCCAGTCGCGTTCCTCGGCCAGGATGTTCTGCGAAAACTGCGTGGTGATGACCGCCAGCCGTTCCTTGACCGCCGCCATCCGGTCGCGCGCCGCCCCCGCCAGGTCCGCGCCTGCCCGGACGAACATCCGGCGGTAAAGCTCCAGCACGCGGGCCTGTTCGGCATCCAGACCAAGCGTTTCGCGCGCCTCCCACAGCGTCCGCACCCGGGCCCACAGGGCCGGATTCGTCAGAACTTCGGTCGAGAACGCGGCCATCTTCGGGGCCAGATCGCGCTGCAACGCCTCGCGCGCCGGCGTAGCGTCCGATCCGGCGAGGTTGTAGAAAACGCCGCCCACACGGTCCAGCAGCGCCTCGGCCAGTTCCATCGCGGCGATCGTGTTGGCGAAGGTCGGTGCCTCGGCATTTCCGGCGATGTCGCCGATCCTGGTCCGCGCTTCTTCCAGCGCCGCCTCGAAGGCAGGCGCAAAATCCTCGTCGCGGATCGCATCAAACGGCGGCAGGGCGAATTCGGCAGTCCAGTCGGCAAGCAGCGGGTTGGTCATCGGCGGGCCTCCTTCGCGGGCATGTCGGAAAAGAACTAGCCCAAGGCACCGTCCCTGACCACAGTGCGGGGGCAAGGGAGAGCGCCATGCACGATCACAATCACCCGAAAGGCCCGCAGACCACTGCCATCCATGCGGGCGAGGGGCCTGACCCCGCAACCGGCGCGTCCGCCCCGCCGATCCACATGTCCTCGACCTTCGTCGCGGATGAACCGCTGGGGTTTTCGGCGCATGACATGGGGCCCGACAGCCCTTTCGTCTATGCACGCTGGGGCAATCCGACGGTGGCGATGCTGGAGGCGAAGATCGCCGCGCTTGAAGGGACTGACGCCTGCCTCTGCACGGCCAGCGGCATGGCTGCGGCATCCGCGATATTCATGACCCTGCTGTCGGCTGGCGATCATGTCGTCGTATCCGACATCTCCTATGCGGGCGTGGCCGAGCTTGCCCGGAACACCCTGCCCCGCTTCGGGATCGCGGTCAGCCTGGCCGACCTGTCCGACCCGGCGAACCTTGCCGCCGCGATCCGCCCCAACACCCGGCTGGTGCATTGCGAAAGCCCGGTCAATCCGATCTGCCGCCTGACCGACCTGGCCGCGATTTCCCGCATCGCCCATGCCGCAGGCGCGCTGGTCAGCTGCGATAACACTTTCGCCTCGCCCATCGGGCAGACGCCTGCCGCGCTTGGCGTCGATCTGGTGATGCATTCGGCGACGAAATACCTTTGCGGTCACGGCGACGCGGTCGGCGGTGCGGTCGCCGGGCCCGGCCGACCTGATCGCGCGGCTGCGGCTTGAGGCGGGCATCCATCACGGCGGCGTCCTGTCGCCCTTTAACGCCTGGCTGATCGCGCGTGGCGCAGCGACGCTTGCCGATCCGCATGGCGGCACATGCCAGGGGCGCTCAGGCGGTGGCGGAATGGCTGGAGACGCGGGAGGCGGTCAGCCGCGTGATCTATCCCGGCCTGCCGTCGCACCCTCAGCACGCGCTTGCCCAGAGGCAGATGACGAACGCCTCAGGCATGATGGCGTTTCAGGTGGGCGACGCCGCGACCGGCGAGCGGCTGGCGCAGGCGATGATCGACCGGTTCGATTTCATCCACTATGCCGTCAGCCTCGGGCATCAGCGGACGCTGATCTACTGGCTGGGGACCGACGGGATGCTGGGTGGGGCGTTCAAGGGGCCGGAGGCCAGCATGCAGTCCTATCGGGACTGGGCGGGCGAGGGGATTTTCCGGCTGTCGGTGGGGCTGGAGGATGCACAGGACATCATCGGGGATCTGGCACGGGTGCTGTAGGTCGCGCGGCGGGCCGGGATCGCCCTGTCCGATTTCCCCGCGGGGAAATCAGTTACGGTTCTGCCTGATGCAGGGCTATTTCCCCGCGGGGAAATCGGATGCGCCCGGACCGGGGTCCTTGCGGGTCCGACCCACCCCTATCTCTCATCCTTGCCGCGCAGACGCCGCTCCAGCCGCCGCAGCAGCAGCGACAGCGTGATCGTCAGCGTGAGGTAGATCAGCGCCACCAGATTGTAGGTCTCGAAATAGCGGAAGTTCCCCGCCGCCGTGACCTTGCCGAGCTGTGTCACATCCGTGACCCCCAGCACGCTGACCAGCGATGAATCCTTCACCATGGCCACAAAATCGTTGCCGAGCGGCGGCAGGATCATCCGGAACGCCTGCGGAAAGCTGACGAACCGGAACCGCTGCCAGCCGGTCAGGCCCAGCGCCTTGGCCGCCTCGATCTGGCCCGTGTCCACCGCCTGCAGCCCGGCCCGGAAAATCTCGGCGATGAAGGCCGAATAGGCCAGCGCCAGCGCGATCACCGCCCGCCACAGCAGCGGCACGTCGCGGGTGCGCAAGGGGTCGATGCCGGTCCAGCCCGTCGGCCCAGTTCCAGGCGATGATGACGGCGGGCGTCGCCGCGAAGGCGATATAGAGCAGCAGCACGATGATCGGCACGCCGCGCATGACCTCGATGTAGAACCGCGCCGCCTGCCGCAGGACCACGATGCCGCGACAGGCCGGCAACAGCAAGACCGAGGCCAAGAAGCGAGGCTGAGAGGAAGGCGATCACGCGTCACGAGGATGGTGATGCGGATGCCCTTGGCCAGCGTCGCCAGCGCCTGCGCATAGACCGGATCCCGCAGGACCATCCAGAACAGCCAGATGCCCAGCGCCACCAGGACGACGAGCCACCAGGGGAAATCCCTGTCGGGTCGGGTTTGCTTGCATGGCGGCGGCCCGGGGCGGTCGGCCCCGGGCCAGCATCCGTCAGGCGGTCATTCGCCGAATTTGTAGTCGAGGAACCACTTCTTGTTCAGCGCGTCGATGGTGCCGTCCGCCTTCATCGATGCGATCGCCGCATTGATCGGGGCGACCAGGTCCGACCCCTTGGGGAAGATGAAGCCGAAGTCCTCGGACGCCAGCGGCTCGCCGATGATCTTCAGGCCGCCGTCCGACGCCGCGACATAGCCGTTGGCCGCCGTCGAGTCCGACAGGGTCAGATCCACATCGCCCGCCTTCAAGGCCTCCAGCCCCGCGCCGAAGGTCTCGAACTTGATGATGCGGGCATTTTCTTCGTTGCCGTCCAGGATGTTGTAGACCGCGGCGTAGAACGGCGAGGTGCCGGGCTGGGCGCTGACCAGCAGCTCGGGGATCGCCGCGAAGGACGCCGCGTCGGTGAAGCGGCTCTCGTCGCCGCGCACGATCATCAGCATTTCGGACCGCATGTAGGGGTCGGAGAAATCGACCTTCTCCTTGCGGTCGTCCTTGATCGTGATGCCGGTCATGCCGAGGTCGATACTGGCCTTCGCTGACCGCCGGGATCATCGCATCCCAGCTGGTGTTCTCGTATTTCACCGCCATGTTCAGCCGCTTGGCGATTTCGGCCATGCCGTCATATTCCCAGCCGATGGCCGCGCCCGAGGCGTCGAGGAACTGCAAGCGGCGGGTAGGCGTTCTCGGTCACGACGGTGACTTCGCGGCCCGCGAGGTCGGGCAGGTCCTGCGCTGTGGCAGGCAGGATGGACAGCGCGGCAAGGCCGAGCGCGACAAGGGTCGGTTTTCATTGGTCAGGCTCCCGGTTGGTTTTGACCGGAAGGTAAAGTGTTGGGCGGCAGAGTCCAGATGTCAGGCGACCTTGCCGCCGCAGACCGCGCAGTCCGCCCGGCGTTTCACCGCGATGACCCGGTTCTCGCCGTAAAGCGCGTCGAACATCATCAGCCGCCCGCGCAGGCTGTCGCCCGCGCCCGTTATTTCCTTGATCGCCTCGGCCGCCATCATCGACCCCACCACCCCCGGCAGCGCGCCCATCACCCCCGCCTCGGCGCAGGGCGGGGCCAGTCCCGGCGCGGGCCGGTCGGGAAAGACGCAGGCGTAGCAGGGCGCGCCGTGCGCCGGGTCGTACAGCGACAGCTGTCCCTCCCACTGCGTGATCGCGCCGGACGAGCAGCGGTTTCCCAGCCGCCACCGCCGCCGCGTTGACCAGATAGCGCGTGTCGAAATTGTCGGACCCGTCGAGGATCAGGTCATAGTCCGCGAACAGCGCATCCGCGATCGTCCGCCGTCAGACGGCGGTTGTAGGGCCGCACCGTCACAAAGGGGTTCAGCGCCTTCATCGCGATTTCCGCCGAGAACACCTTGGGCATCCCGATCCGCGCATCGGCATGGATGATCTGCCGCTGCAGGTTCGAAGTTCGACACGGTGTCATCGTCGATGACCCCGATGGTCCCGACCCCTGCCGCCGCGAGATAAAGGAGGACCGGCGATCCGAGGCCCCCGGCCCCTACCACCAGCACGCGCGCATCCTTCAGCTTCCGCTGGCCCATGCCGCCGACTTCGCGCAGCACGATATGGCGGGCGTAGCGGTCAAGCTCGGCCTCAGAGAACGCCCCGGCCTTGGACACTTGCGCCGGGGTATCCGTCGGGGCTGCCCGCCGCCGCAGACGCCGGAGCGCCACGACATACGCTCCGGCCGCGCAAAGCACGACCGCCAGGGCAAACCAGCCCCGGACATCCCCTCCGATCATCATGGCGAAGAAGACGGCAAGCGCGATCAGCCAATACCAGCCGAGACGCCGCAGTACGAGCATCGAGCGGCCAGTCGCTCAACGACAGCCAGGCCAAGATCAAAGACCGATACCACAGAGAGCGGTGACGAAGACCTCCAACGTCAGCCCCGCCCCGTCGAGCCGAAACCGCCGGCGCCACGGGTCGTTTCGCCCAACGCATCGACCGCCTGGAAGGCAGCCTGAACAACGGGTCCGACGATCATCTGCGCGATGCGGTCGCCGTGCCGGATGATGAACGGCTCGACCGCCGAAGTTGATCAGCAGCACGCCCAGCGGCCCGCGATAGTCGCTGTCGATGGTGCCCGGCGTGTTCGGCAGGCT
Organism: uncultured Alphaproteobacteria bacterium; assembly: GCA_963738635.1. Classification (GTDB taxonomy): domain Bacteria; phylum Pseudomonadota; class Alphaproteobacteria; order Rhodobacterales; family Rhodobacteraceae; genus JAOADN01. The sequence continues at coordinate 360,630 of CAVTXE010000001.1, forward strand.
GATTCCGTGCTGCAGTGCCAGTCCTGAACGCGGCCGCACCTGAACTTCGTATCCCTCGGGGATTTCGATCCGGATGCCCGTCGGCACCACGGCCCGCTGCATCGGCGCCAGCGTAAGCCCGCCACGCGGTCCCCGGGCATGAGGTTCGCCCGGATATCCGCGCCCGCCGCCCCCGCCGTCGCGTAGGCGGGCAGCGGCATGGCGGGTCCGCCCAATCCTCCCGCATCACGCGGATCAGCGGCGCTTTCATCGCAGCTTTCATCGTGACCCAATTACTCCCGCCGGAGGCATCCGCCCCATCAGGCCAATGCGTCCGAAATTTTCCGCGCCAGCCGCCGCGCGACCTCGTCCTTGGGCAGGCGCGGCCAGGTATCCGCCCCTGCATCCGAAATCAGCGTCACGGCATTTTCCGTGCCGCCCATGACGCCCGTTTCGGGCGACACGTCGTTGGCCACGATCCAGTCGCAGCCCTTGCGCGCACGCTTCGCCGTCGCATGGGCCACTACATCCGTCGTCTCGGCGGCGAAACCCACTACAAGCGCGGGCCGCCCCTTTGTCATCCCCGCCACGGTGGCCAGAATGTCCGCATTCTCGGCGAACTCCAGAGCCGGGGCGCGGCCGGAGCTATCCTTCTTCATCTTCTGCGTCGACGCGTTCGCCACGCGCCAGTCCGCCACTGCCGCCGCGAAGACCGCCGCATCGGCCGGCAGTGCTGCCCGTACCGCCGCGAGCATCTCGGCCGCCGTGTCCACCTGCGCGACTGTCACGCCCGCCGGTGGGGGCACTGCTGCCGGACCCGTCACAAACGTCACCTTCGCACCCAGGTCGCGCAACGCCGCCGCCAGCGCCGTGCCCTGCGCGCCGGACGACCGGTTGGCGATGTAGCGCACCGGGTCGATGGGTTCGTGCGTCGGACCCGATGTGACCAGAACATGCCGTCCTGCGAGCGGTCCGCCGCCCAGTGCCGCCTCAACGGCAGCCACGATCTCCAGAGGTTCCGCCATCCGCCCGGGCCCGTATTCGCCGCAGGCCATGTCGCCTTCGTTCGGCCCCACGGTCAGGATGCCGTCGGCTGCAAGAATTGCCGCATTCCGCCGTGTCGCCGCATGGGTCCACATCCGCACGTTCATCGCGGGGGCGATCAGCACACGCTTGTCCGTCGCCAGAAGCAGGGTCGAGGCGAGATCATCCGCCTGCCCCCCCGCCATCTTCGCCATCAGGTCCGCAGTCGCGGGCGCCACGACGATCAGGTCTGCGGCACGGGACAGTTCGATATGGCCCATCTCGGCTTCGTCGGTCAGGTCGAACAGATGCCGATAGACCTTCTCGCCCGCCAGCGCCGATGCCGACAGTGGCGTGACGAATTCCTCCGCCGCCCGGGTCAGGACCGGCGTCACGGATGCGCCGCGCTCCTTCAGCCGCCGGATCAGGTCAAGCGACTTGTACGCCGCGATCCCGCCGCCGATGATCAGAAGTATCCGCTTGCCCGCCAGCATCAGGGACCTCGCCGCCCGCCTGCGACAGGATTAGGCGCGGGGGGCCGGGATGACAAGCGCGGGCCCGGTCGGGGCCCGTCAGGTCAGAAAATGCGCCACTTCCCGCGACTGCCCTTCCAGGCTGCGGCGCATCTTGGCGAAGGCCGCCGCTTCCAGCTGGCGAATGCGTTCCTTGGACAGACCCAGTTCCTCGCCCAGACTTTCCAGCGTCCGGGGTTCTTCGCGCAGCTTGCGTTCGGCCACGATGTAACGCTCGCGCGATGTCAGCGACCCCATCGCCACCTTCAGCCAGCCGCGCAGGGTCGCCGCGTCATGCGCCTCGGCCACAGTCTCCGATGCCTGCGCCGCGGTCATCCTCCAGCGCCTCGATCCATTCGCGGCCGTCCTCGTCCGACGATTGCGTCGCGTTCAGCGAATAGTCCGACCCGGACAGCCGGCCCTCCATCATCTCGACATCGGCCAGCGGCACGCCCACCTCGCGCGCGATACGTTCGCGCAGCTGGTGGCCGTCCAGTTCTTCGCCCGCCTGCTCTGCCTCGCGCTCCAGCCGCGCCTGAACGCGGCGCAGGTTGAAGAACAGCGATTTCTGCGACGATGTCGACCCGGTGCGCACCATCGACCAGTTGCGCATCACATAGTCCTGGATCGAGGCCTTGATCCACCAGACCGCATAGGTCGAGAACCGCACACCGCGATCGGGGTCGAACTTGTCCGCTGCCTTCATCAGGCCCAGACCCGCTTCCTGAATCAGGTCGTTCATCGGCGCGCCGTAGCGGCGGAATTTCGATGCCATCGAAATCGCCAGCCGCATGTAGGCGGTGATCAACCGATGCAGCGCCGCCTCGTCGCGCTGGTCGCGCCAGGCGAAGGCCAGCTTCAATTCGGTTTCCGCATCCAGAAGCTCGGCCTTCATCGCTTTGCGCGAAAAGCCGTGGTCGCTATATCCGTCAAGGGGCATGTCTTATCCTCCCGTCGCGATGCGTCTGACCAATTTGTTTAGGATACGGTGAATCATGACAGGCGGATCAATCAAAGCTTCGGCATCGGGGCACCTGACGCTGATCCTCGGCGGGGCGCGGTCCGGCAAGTCGGCGTTCGCTGAAAACCTGGTCATCGGATTCGGTGTTCCGCCGCTCTACTTTGCCACTGCAACGCCATCTGATGCCGAAATGACCGCCCGGATCGACCGTCACAGGTCTGACAGGTCCAACGCCTTCACCACCATCGAGGTTCCGCTGGACCTTGCCCAAGCCCTGCGCGGTCTTGGCCCCGCCGCCTGCGTACTGGTCGACTGCGCCACACTCTGGCTGTCGAACCATCTGCTCGCCGGGCACGACTGCGATGCGGTTTGCGACGATCTGTCTGCGGCACTGACAGCCTGCCCAGCCCGCATTGTCATCGTCTCGAACGAAGTCGGCTTCGGGCTTGTCCCGGACACAGCCATCGGCCGGCAGTTCCGCGACGCACAAGGCCGCCTGAACCAGCGTCTCGCCGCCCGCGCCGACACGGTCGTCTTTGTCCTCGCCGGTCTGCCGATGGTCCTGAAAGGCGAAATGCCGCCTGCGGGATGACCCCGACCATCACGCGGGGTGATGACCGACCCCGCGTTTCGGCATTTCACCCTGCGCGCCATCCCGCGCTACACTGCGCGCGCCACCACAGACGGGACAATCATGACCTACCATCTCGCCATCGGCGACCGCACCTATTCAAGTTGGTCGCTGCGCGGCTGGCTGCTGTTCGAGAAGTTCGGAATTCCCGTCATTGTCGAATCCGGCGTGCTTTACACCGACAACCTCTACCAGATGCTTGCCCGCTACGCCCCCGCGCGTCAGGTGCCCGCCGTCCGCCTGCCGGACGGAGAGGTCATCGGCGAAACCATCGCCATTGCCGAGGCGCTGGCGGAACGCCACCCCGATGCGGGTCTCTGGCCCGCCGACCCTGCCGCCCGCGCGATGGCGCGCTACATGGCCGCCGAAATGCATGCAGGCTTCCGCGACCTGCGAGGCGATTGCCCGATGAATCTGGCCAAGAGCTACCGCGACAGCCTGCCGCGTGCCGAAGTTCTGAAGGACGTCTCCCGGGTCGAAGACATCTGGGCGAGGGCGCGCGACCGGTTCGGCGCTGACGGGCCCTGGCTGTTCGGCAGCTACACAGCCGCCGACGCTTTCTACGCGCCCGTCGCCACCCGCATCGCGACCTACAACCTGCCGACCGGCCCCGCAGCGCAGGCCTATGTCGATGCCCATCTGCATGACCCCGCCCTCCGCCGCTGGCGCGCGATGGGCTGGGCGGAGCATCTGGAACAGCCCAGCTACCGGATGCCTTATGCCGAACGCCGCTGGCCCGGCCCGGCTCCGCAGTCCGCCGCTGTCGCAGAGGGGCCGTCCGTCAACGCCGCCTGCCCCTATTCCGGCAAACCCGTCACCGACTTCCTGACGCTTGACGGCCATGTCTGGGGGTTCTGCAACGCTTTCTGCCGCGACAAGACCCTGGCCGACCCAGAAGTTTGGCCAAAGTTCACCGCGATGGTCACCAGCCACCGGCAGACCGCCTGATATCGCTGGAACCCGACGCGCGTTAACCATTCCTAAACACCTACCCCACTAGGCGTTAACCATCCCTTGCCGGAGCGGATGGATGGTCGCGCGCACCTACACGGTCGCATTCGAGGGGGTCGAGGCCCGGATCGTCGAGGTGCAATGTGCCGTTGCAACCGGAATGCCGCACTTCGCCATTGTCGGCCTGCCCGACAAGGCGGTCAGCGAGGCGCGCGACCGCGTGAAGGCCGCGCTGAATGCGATGTCGATCGCCCTGCCATCCAAGCGCATAACGATCAATCTGTCGCCTGCCGACCTTCCCAAGGAGGGCTCGCATTTTGACCTGCCCATCGCACTGGCGCTGCTGGCCGCGATCGAGATCATCCCGCACGAAGATGTCGAGGCGACCGTTTCCCTGGGCGAATTGTCGCTGGACGGACGGCTGATCGCGGTGATCGGCGCACTGCCTGCAGCGATGGCGGCCGCGGGCGAGGGGAAATCACTGCTGTGTCCGCGCGCCTGCGGACCCGAGGCAGCCTGGGTCGCCACAGTGCCGGTGCTGGCCGCCGCCTCGCTGACCGATGTCCTGCGGCACTATACCGGGCAGTCGCCGATCTCGCCGGCCCAACCGGGTGAGGTGATGCGCGGTCCGGCAGCGCGCGATCTGCGTGACGTCAAGGGGCAAGAGCGCGCCAAGCGCGCGCTGGAAATCGCCGCCGCCGGGCGGCACCACCTGATCATGGTCGGCACGCCCGGATCGGGCAAATCCATGCTTGCCGCTCGCATTCCGGGCATACTGCCGCCCCTGACCCCACCTGAGGCGCTGGAAACATCGATGATCCATTCGCTGTCCGGCCTGCTTGACGAAGGCGGGATCAGCCGTGCGCGCCCGTTCCGCGAACCGCATCATACGGCGAGCATGGCGGCGATTGTCGGTGGCGGGCGGAACGCAAAGCCGGGCGAGATCAGTCTGGCGCACAATGGCGTTCTGTTCATGGACGAGTTTCCCGAATTCCCCCGCGCCGTGCTGGAGACCCTGCGACAGCCCATTGAGACGGGCGAGGTCGTGGTGGCGCGTGCCAACGCCCATATCCGCTATCCCTGCCGCTTCATGCTGGTCGCGGCCGCCAATCCCTGCAAATGCGGCTTCCTGACCGATCCAGCCCGCGCCTGCGCGCGGGTGCCCTTGTGCGGGGAAGACTATCTCGGGCGCATCTCGGGCCCGCTGATGGACCGCATCGATCTGCGCGTCGAGGTGCCGCCCGTGGCCTACACCGACCTCGGCATCCCCGAAACGGGCGACGATTCCGCAACCGTCGCGGCACGCGTCGCGGCGGCGCGTGACATGCAGGCCCTGCGCTTTGGGGACCACGATCTGGTCCGGGTGAACTCGGATGCCGAGGGCCGGCTGCTGGAAGAGGTGGCGACGCCGGATGCCGAGGGGCGAGACCTGCTGGTGCGGGTTGCGGAACGGATGGGCCTGTCGGCGCGGGGTTATCACCGGGTGCTGCGCGTGGCGCGCACGATTGCCGATCTGGCCGGGTCAGAGGATGTGCGCAAGGCGCATGTGGCCGAGGCGGTCAGCTATCGTCTGACGCTGCAGGCGACCCAGTAGAGCGGTCGCTAGCCGCGCCGCTTCGCCTCGATCACATCCCAGATGAGCGCGGCGGTGTTCGTCCCGTCGAACCGCTCCAGCTCCTGGATGCCCGGTCGGCGAGGTCACGTTGATCTCGGTCAGCCAGTCGCCGATCACGTCGATGCCGACGAATATCTGCCCCTTGTCGCGCAAGGTCGGGCCGATGGCCGCGCAGATTTCCCGGTCGCGGTCGGTCAGGCCCACCTTCTCCGGCCGCCCCCCGACATGCATGTTCGACCGCGTCTCGCCATCTGCGGGACGCGGTTGATCGCCCCCACCGGATCGCCGTTCACCAGGATGATCCGCTTGTCGCCCTTCGTGACCGCGGGCACGATATTTCTGCGCGATCAGCGGCTCGCGGTTGATACCGGAGAACAGCTCATGCAGCGAGGCGAGGTTGCGGTCGTTCGGGTCGAGCCGGAACACGCCCGCGCCGCCGTTGCCGTAGAGCGGCTTCAGGATGATGTCGCCATGCGCGTGCTTGAAATCGCGGATCGTCTGCAGGTTCCGCGCCACCAAGGTCGGCGGCGTCAGGTCGGGAAAGTCCAGCACCAGCAGCTTTTCGGGATAGTTGCGCACCCAGAACGGGTCGTTGACCACCAGCGTCTTCGGGTGGATGCGTTCCAGCAGATGCGTCGTGGTGATGTAGCTCATGTCGAAGGGCGGATCCTGGCGCAACCAGACCACATCCCAGTCGGCAAGGTCGACTTCGGCCTCGGCGCCCGAGACTGAAGTGGTTGCCGACCTCGCGCCGCAGCGTCAGCGGCCAGCCGCGCGCGCAGCACGCGCCCCTCGCGGTAGGCCAGCCGGTCGGGCGTGTAGTAGAACAGCCGGTGGCCCCGCGCCTGCGCCTCGACTGCGATGCGGAAGGTCGAATCGGCGCTGATGTTGATCGGACCGATCGGGTCCATCTGGATCGCGACATTCAGGGACATGGGTCACGCGGCCTGTGCAAAGGGACGCGGTGAGTGATGGCCGTTCCGGGCGGGAGTTGCAACCGGAGCGAAGGCCCGGTCAGTACCCGATGGCGTTCGGGATCACCTCGGATCGTTCCCGCACGGTCAACCAGCGCCACGTCGAAGCGCACCTCGGTCTCCTGCCCGCCGGGTTCGTTTGCGATGAATTCCGAGGCGGCGGCATAGATGCGGCCCATCTGGCGTTCGCTGAGGCGTTCCGCCGCCCAGGCATGGGTGTCGGCCTGCTTCACCTCGATGAAGATCACGGCAGCGCCGTCGCGCGCGACGAGGTCGATCTCGCCCGACTGGCCGCGCCATCGCCGGGCCGCGATGGGAAAGCCGCCTGAAGCATACATCGCCGCGACACTGTCTTCGGCGGCAAGACCGGCGTGGTACGAGGCAAGGCCGCTCATGCCCCGCGCCCCAGACGAAGCGCGGCCTGATAGACGTCGCGGCGCGGCAGGCCCAGCGCATCGGCGACCTGCGCAGCCGCGTCCTTGACCGACAGGGTCAGAAGTGCGTCGGTCAGCGCGCGGTCGAGAGTTGCCGCATCTGTCGCCACCTCTGCGGCCCGGTCGATCACCAGCACGATTTCGCCTTTCACGTCCTGCGCCGCCATATCCGCCGCCAATCCCTCAAGCGTGCCGCGACGCACCTCTTCAAAGCGTTTGGTCAGTTCGCGGCAGAGCGCGGCCCTGCGCGCCCCGCCCAGACTCTGCACGCAATCCGTTAGCATTGCTTGAATCCGCTTCGGGCTCTCATACAAAATCAGCGTCGCCTGCACCCCTGCGAGATCCGCCAGCCAGCGCCGCCGCGCGGCGGCGGTCGCGGGCGGGAAGCCCGCGAAGAGGAACCGGTCTGACGGCAATCCCGACACGGTCAGTGCGGCCAGCACCGCCGATGCGCCGGGCGCAGCAAAGACTTTGTGTCCCGCCGCAGCTGCGGCGCGGACAAGGTCGAAGCCGGGATCGGCAACCAGCGGCGTTCCGGCCTCGGACGCATAGGCCACGGACCGGCCCTCGGCCAGCAGCCCCAGGATACGCGGCCGGGCGGCGGCCCCGTTGTGGTCATGGTAGGCGATCAGCGTACGCCCGGCGAGGGGGACGCCGTGGATGTCCATCAGGTGGCGCAGCGTCCGCGTATCCTCGGCGGCCAGCGCCTCAGCATGGGTCAAGAGGTCGAGTGCGCGCAACGTGATGTCACGCGCGGCCCCGATCGGTGTTGCAACCAGGTAAAGGCCGGGGTCGGGCTGTTTCGGGCCTGATGTCATCGTCTGGACCCGCTCCTGCAAAGTTTACTTCGTGCGGCATTGCGCTTAGGTTCGCGCCAATCCGCCGCACTGCCCCCGAACCCCAGGCCCGAAGCGCCGCCACAAAGCCCTGTCACTGTCGAGGACGCGTCCCATGTTTCATGTTTTGCCCTTCGCCTGCAAGCCGCTCCGCGCGCTGGCCATCCTGACTTCGACCCTTTGGCTTGCAGCCTGCGATCCCGTCGGACTGGCCGGCGGACCGACGCTTCGGCGGGCTCGCCGGTTCAGGTCGCCCTGCTGCTGCCGGCCGGGTCTGGCAATTCGGGCGATGAAGTTGTCGCGCAAAGCCTGCGCAACGCCGCCGAGCTTGCAATAGCAGACCTGGACGGCGTGCAGATTGACCTGCGCGTCTACAACACCGGCGCGAGCCCCGCCGCCGCCGCGGATGCCGCGCGCCAGGCCGTGGCCGAAGGCGCAAAAATCATCCTCGGCCCGGTCTTCGCCGATGCCGCGAATGCCGCGGGTGTGGCAGTTGCCGGTGACGGCGTGAACGTTCTGTCCTTCTCGAACAACACCGACATCGCCGGGCGGAACGTCTTCGTCCTCGGATCGACGTTCCAGAACACCGCAAACCGTCTGGCGGGCTATGCCGCACAGCAGGGACGCGGCCGGATTCTGGTTGTGAAGGACCAATCGCCTGCGGGCGATCTGGGCGGTCGTGCCATCGCGGCGGCGGCGCCGCAGTCGGGCGCGACGGTTGTGGGCACGGCGAGCTATGCCTTCTCGCAGCAGGGCGTTGTCTCGGCCGTACCCGGCATCGTCGCCCAGACCCGCTCCAGCGGCGCGAACGCGATCTTCTTCACGGCCGACACTGCGGGCGCGCTGCCGCTGCTGACGCAGCTCATCCCCGAAGCCGGGGTCAGTCCGGCGACCACGCAGTTCATCGGCCTGACCCGCTGGGACATACCCTCGGCGACGCTGGCGCTGCCGGGTGTGCAGGGCGGCTGGTTCGCTCTGCCCGATCCCGGCCTGACTGGCCAGTTCGAAGCACGTTACACCGCTGCCTACGGATCGCCGCCGCATCCCATCGCCGGGCTCGCCTATGACGGCATCGCGGCAATAGGCGCCCTCGTACGCAAGGGCGGGGCGAATGCGCTGTCGGCCTCGGCGCTGACACAGGGGTCTGGCTTTGCCGGTGTCAACGGCGTCTTCCGCCTGCGCCCCGACGGCACGAACGAGCGCGGTCTGGCCGTCGCGCAGATCCGCGACAACCAGGTGGTCATCCTTGATCCTGCCCCCCGTTCCTTCGGCGGTGCCGGGTTCTGATCCGGCCGAACCGTCGCTGAAAGACCCGACATCCGGTCCTGTCCCGGGCGAGGCGCCCGATCTTCCCGGGATGCGCCTGATCCTGGCTGCCAATCTGGCGGGCGTTCCGGACGCCAAGGCGCGCCGCGCAGTTCTGGTGCGCGAACTTGCAGCCCTGCGCAGGGCCGGAGCGGACGGGATCGAGCTTGCCTTTGCCCGGAACCCGCGCCGGGCGCAGGACACGGTGCGCGCGTACGCGGGTCTGACCGACCGGATCGTCACGCTGGCTTTCGAGGCCGTGACGAAAGTCCTGCACCCGCTGCCGAACCCGACCGAAGGCGAACGGCTGTCGGTGATCGCGGTCGGGGGATACGGGCGGGCCGAAATGGCCCCCTTCTCGGACATCGACCTTCTGTTCCTGACACCCTGGAAGATCACGCCCTGGGCCGAAAGCGTCATCGAGACGATGCTCTATGTCCTGTGGGACCTTCGGCTGAAGGTCGGCCATGCCAGCCGGACGGTGAAGGACTGCCTGCGCCTGGGACGCGAGGACATGACGATCCGGACGGCGTTGCTGGAGCACCGTTTCGTTGTCGGTGACATGGCTTTGGCGGCAGAACTCCATCAGCGCTTGCGGCATGATCTGTATCGCACGACCGGCCCCGAATTCGTCGAGGCGAAGCTGGCCGAGCGCGACGCGCGGCACGAACGGCAGGGCGGCCAGCGCTATGTGCTGGAACCGAACGTCAAAGAGGGAAAGGGCGGGCTGCGCGATCTGCAGACAATGTACTGGATCGCGAAGTACCTGCACGGGGTCGATGATGCCGAGGCCCTGATCGGCCTGGGGTTCCTGCGCCGCGAGGAATACGAGGCGTTCCGGCAGGCGGCGGATTACCTCTGGGCGGTCCGCTGCCATCTGCACCTGATCGCCGGGCGGGCGATGGATCAGCTTGCCTTTGACCTCCAGGTCGAGGTGGCCGCGCGCATGGGATACGAAGACCATGCCGGACGCCGCGCGGTCGAACACTTCATGCAGGACTACTTCCGTCATGCGACCCGCGTCGGCGACCTGACCCGCGTCTTTCTGACCACTCTGGAAGCGCAGCACGTGAAGAGCGCACCCGGACTTTACGGGATGTTCCGGCGCAAGAAAAAGGTCCGCGACGGCTTCCGCATCGTCAACAACCGCCTGCATGTCGCGGATGCGGCGCGGTTTCTCAGCGACAAGCTGAACCTGCTGCGCATCTTCGAGGAAGCGCTGCGCACCGGCCTTCTGATCCATCCCGACGCGATGCGCCTTGTCGCTTCGAACCTGGATCTGATCGATGAAGAGATGCAGGGCGACCCGGACGCGGCGCAGCTGTTTCTCGACCTCATGCTTAAGCACGGCAATCCGGAACGCGCGCTGCGCCGGATGAACGAGCTGGGCGTGCTGTCGGCTTTCCTGCCGGAATTCGCACCGATCGTCGCCATGATGCAGTTCAATGTCTATCACAGCTACACGGTCGACGAACACACCATCCAGTGCATCTCGAACCTGGCGCAGATCGAACGCGGCGAACTGATCGAGGAACTGCCGATCGTCTCGGGCATCCTTCAGGACACTGGCGTCAGTCGCCGGGTGCTGTATGTCGCGCTGATTCTGCATGACATCGGCAAGGGCCGCCCGGAGGACCATTCGATACTGGGTGCGCAGATCGCGCGGCGCGTCTGCCCGCGCCTCGGCCTTTCCGAGGACGAGGCCGAGACGGTCGAATGGCTTGTCCGCTATCACCTGCTGATGTCGGACATGGCGCAGAAGCGCGACATCTCGGACCCGCGAACGGTGCGCGACTTTGCCAAGGCGGTGAAATCGCGGCGCAGGCTGGACCTGCTGACGGTGCTGACGGTCTGCGACATAAGGGGCGTCGGGCCGAAGGCGTGGAACAACTGGAAGGCGATGCTGCTGCGCAGGCTCTACCGGGAAACAGCGGAGGCGCTGGATGCGGGCCTGGAAACCTTGAACCGCGATCAGCGCACGGATGAGGCAAAGCGCAGCTTGCGCGAGGCGCTGGGAGACTGGGACGCGCGCGAGATCAAATCCGAGGTCGCGCGGCACTACGACCCCTACTGGCAGGGACTTTCGACCGACGCGCAGGCGATTTTCGCGCGGCTGCTGCGGGCGATCCCGGATGACGAAATCCGGATCGACATCAAGCCCGACCCAGACCATGACGCGACCCGCGCCTGTTTCGCGCTGACTGACCATCCGGGCATCTTCTCGCGCCTCGCGGGCGCGCTGGCGCTGGTCGGGGCGAACGTTGTCGATGCGCGCACCTACACATCCAAGGACGGGTATGCGACGGCGGTCTTCTGGGTGCAGGACGGCGAGGGCAGGCCCTATGAAGAGGCCCGTCTGCCGCGTCTGCGGAGCATGATCGACAAGACGCTGAAGGGCGAAGTCGTCGCGCGCGACGCCTTGAAGGACCGCGACAAGATCAAGAAACGCGACCGCCAGTTCCGGTTCCCGACCTCGATCACCTTCGACAATGAAGGATCGGACATCTACACCATCGTCGAAGTCGACACCCGCGACCGCCCGGCGCTGCTGTTCGACCTGACGCGCACGCTGGCCTCCAGCAACATCTACATCGCCTCGGCCGTGATCGCGACCTATGGCGCACAGGTCGTCGATACCTTCTATGTCAAGGATGCCTTCGGCCTGAAACTCCACACGAAATCCCGCCAGGAAGTGCTGGAGCGGAAACTGCGTCAGGCGATCACCGAAGGCGCGGAAAGGGCGACGGCCTGATGCGTCCGATCCGGCTGGTGCGCGGCTTTCTGACGGTCGGCGCATGGACGCTTCTGTCGCGCATCTTCGGCTTTGCGCGCGACGTCCTGACCGCCAATTACCTTGGCACCGGGCCGGTGGCCGAGGCGTTTCTGGTGGCCTTTTCGCTGCCGAACATGTTCCGGCGGTTCTTTGCGGAGGGCGCGTTCAACACCGCCTTCGTGCCGCTGTTTTCCAAGAAGATGGAAGCAGGCGAGGACGCGAAGGGCTTTGCCGAGGATGCCCTGTCGGGTCTTGTGTTCGTGACGCTGATCGTGACCGTCCTGGCCATGATCGCGATGCCGTGGCTGGTCCTCGCGATGGCGGGGGGGTTCGCGGGCGACGCGCGGCTGGGGCTGGCGACGCAGATGGGGCGCATCTGTTTTCCCTACATCATTCTGATCTCGGCGACCGCACTGCTGTCGGGTCTTCTGAACGCGGGCGGGCGGTTCGTCGCGGCGGCGGGCGCGCCGGTGCTTCTGAACATCCTGTTCATCGGGGCGATGCTGCTGGCCGACCGGATGGGCTGGGACATGGGGCTGACGCTGGCATGGGCCACGCCGGTGACGGGGCTGGCGCAGCTGGCGATGGTCTGGGTTGCGGCGGCGCGGATGGGATACCCGTTGCGCCTGCGCCGCCCGAGGATGACGCCGGACCTGCGGCGGCTGGTGACGATTGCCGGGCCTGCGGTGCTGGCGGGGGGCGTGGTGCAGATCAACCTGCTGGTCGGGCGGCAGGTCGGGATCGTTTTTCGACGGGGCTATCGCCTGGCTGTCCTATGCGGATCGCCTCTACCAGCTGCCGCTTGGCGTCGTCGGCATCGCCATCGGCGTCGTGCTGCTGCCCGACCTGTCACGACGGCTGAAGGCGGGCGATGTTGGCGGCAGCCGCCATGCGCTGTCCCGTGCGACCGAATTCGCGCTGTTCCTGACGCTTCCCGCTGCCGTGGCACTGGTCGTGATCGCAGTGCCGCTGATCAGCGTCCTGTATGAACGTGGGGCCTTCACCGCCGTCGATACTGCGCCCACTGCCCTTGCTCTTGCGATCTACGGTGCCGGCCTTCCCGCATTCGTGCTGCAGAAGATCCTGCAACCCCTCTATTTCGCGCGCGAAGATACGCGCACACCCTTCCGCTTCGCGATCTGGTCGATGGTCGTCAACGCCGTCATCGCCGTCGGGCTGGCCCCGGTCATAGGCTTTGCCGCCGCCGCCGTCGGCACGACGGCCGCCGCCTGGATCATGGTGGCGCAGCTCTGGTGGGGCACGCGCGGCATGGGCGAAGCAGCGCGCGCCGACGACCGTCTGCGCGCGCGCATCCCGCGCATCGTTGTCGCGTCGGCCGTCATGGGTCTGGCGATCTGGGTCGGGGCCTGGGCCTTGTCCGGCCAGCTCGGCCAGGCCGGGCACCGTTATTGGGCGCTGGCGTTGCTCTGCCTCGGCGGGCTCGCCGTCTATGCGGCGGCAAGCCTTGTTACCGGAGCGTTCCGACCGTCGGACCTGCGCGCGGGCTTTGCGCGTCAGCGCTGACGCAGGCGGCGGATCAGCTTGGTCGGGCCGCCGGGGCCGACAAGGAATGACAGCGCGAAGCCCGCGGCGAAGCCCGACAGATCGGCGATCCAGGTCGGGTCGTTGCCGAAGAGAAGCCCGAACAGCAGGTTGATGCCCATCAGGAAGCCGATCATCGTGAACGCCTGCGCACGGTTGGCGTTCACCGCCCCGAGACGCGCCCAGAGGATGAACGTGAAGGCCCCGATCAGCCCGTAGACCGGCGGAAAGCCCCCGTAGAGCGCAAGGCGCAGGCCGGGGACGGCGGAATAGACCAGACCGCCGACAAGGGTCGAGACGATGAAGACGGCGATGACCGAGAGCGGCGAGAACACCTCGGCCACGAATTTCCCCAGCGCCAGCAGCATGGCGACGGCGAAGACGGCGGACAGGAAAGAGGTATGGACAAAGGGATAGGTCAGGAAGCGCTGGATCAGCGACAGCGGATACTGCCCGAGCGAGATCATCTGGTCGAGCATCTCGGGCGGCAGGGCGAAGCGTTGCAGCGCGTCGTTGCGCCAGCCGATGCCGAAGGCGCCGCCCGCCAGACCCAGATCGCCCGCGCTGAGCACGATCTCCATCGCCGCGATGGGCAGGACAAGCAGCCAGACGATGGGCGGCACGGGGTTCAGAGGTGAGGAATTGTAGCCGCCCTGCATCGTCTGCCCCGTTGTTGACGCCCCGTGCCGCCAGCGATATGCGAGGCCGACCCGAAACTCCAGACGGAAGCCAGGCAGATGACCGCAACCGCCAGCGCCCCTGCGGCGAATGCCGCCTTCACGCCGCGCATCTTCTCGGGCATCCAGCCGTCGGGCGGGCTGACGCTCGGCAACTACCTCGGCGCGCTGAAGCGGTTCGTGGAAAAGCAGGACGAGGGGATCGAGACGGTCTATTGCCTTGTGGACCTGCACGCGATCACGGTCTGGCAGGACCCGGAGCGCCTGCGCCAGCAGACGCGCGAGGCGGCGGCGGGGTTCATCGCGGCGGGGATCGACCCTGCCCGGTCGATCCTGTTCAACCAGAGCCAGGTTTCGGCCCATGCCGAGCTTGGCTGGGTTCTGTCCTGCGTGGCGCGTCTGGGATGGATGAACCGGATGACGCAGTTCAAGGACAAGGCGGGCAAGAACGCCGAGGCCGCGTCGCTGGGCCTTTATGCCTATCCATCCCTGATGGCGGCCGACATCCTGCTCTATCACGCGACGATGGTGCCGGTGGGCGAGGACCAGAAGCAGCATGTCGAGCTGACCCGCGACATCGCGGCGAAGTTCAACCACGACTACAGCGTCGATTTCTTCCCGCTGCCGGAACCGGTGATCGAAGGGGCTGCGACGCGCGTGATGTCGCTGCGCGACGGGACGAAGAAGATGTCGAAATCGGACCCAGCGGACCAGAGCCGGATCAACATGACCGACGACGCCGACGCAATCGCGTCGAAAATCCGGAAGGCGCGCACGGATGCGGAAGTTCTGCCCGAGACAGCCGCAGCGCTTAAAGACAGGCCCGAAGCGCGGAACCTCGTGAACATCTACGCGGCGCTTGCAGACGAAACGCCGGATCAGGTGACGCAGCGCTTCGCAGGGCAGGGTTTCGGCACCTTCAAGCCTGCGCTTGCCGATCTGGCGGTGTCGAGGCTCGCGCCCATGACCGAGCGGATGAAACGGCTGATGTCTGATCCGACCGAGATCGACCGCATTCTCGGCCAGGGCGCGGACCGGGCCGACGCGCTGGCCCGCCCGATCCTCGACCGGGTTCTGGACATCACCGGCATGATCCGGTCGCGCCGGGGCTGACATCCGCACTGCCTGTCATCATGCCGTTTCAGAATCGGCCTAGCTCTCAAATCGTCCGGTAGCCCCGTACCGGCCCATGCCGCCAGGCATCGCGACACCTCCCCTTCCCCCGGGAGGTGTCGCACCCCGCCGAGACCGAGACCGGCTTTTCTGCACAGCAGCATCGGCATTTGCGCATCTTGGTGATCTGGCGCACATGCATTACCTTGGGCCCAGCACCAAGGAGACCCGAGATGACCTTCATCGCCCCCGCCGAAACGAAAATCGGCCATGTCCATCTCAAGGTCGCGGACCTTGACCGCGCCGTCGCGTTCTACACCGACATGCTCGGCTTCACCGTGACAGCGCGCTACGGGACGGGGGCCGCGTTCCTGTCCGCTGGCGGCTATCATCACCACATCGGCCTGAACACCTGGGAGAGCAAGGACGGCACGCCGCCGCCGCCGCACCACACCGGGCTCTATCACACCGCGATCCTGTATCCCTCGCGCGCCGATCTGGCGCGGGCATTCAAGCGCGTGGTGGATGCGGGCTGGCCGATCGACGGGGCGGCGGATCATGGTGTGTCCGAGGCGATCTATTTCCGAGACCCGGACGGCAACGGCGTCGAGATCTACCGCGACCGTCCGCAGCCGGAATGGCCCATGGACGAAGGCGGGAACCTGAAGATGTTCAACGCGCGGCTGGACCTGAACGCCCTTCTGGCCGAAGCGGCCTGACCTGGCGGCCCTGCCGGGGCGGCGCATCACACCATCGCCGCCTCATGCGCGGCGATGGCGTCGTCGACATCGTCGTAATAGCGCGCCGTGCCCGCTTCCAGAACAAGACCCGCGGTGCAGAAACTGCGCAGCATCGGGACCGAGTGCGAGACCATCAGCAACCCGGCGCTGCCCAGCCGTTCCCGGAAGACCTCCAGCGATTTTGTGCGGAAGGCGGCATCGCCGACAGCGGTGATTTCGTCGACCAGATACCAGTCGAAGCCCAGGCCCATGGACAGTCCAAAGGCGAGCCTTGCGCGCATTCCGGCGGAATAAGTGCGCACCGGCATCCGCATGAAGGGCCCGAGTTCCGAAAAGGCCGTGACATAGTCGACCAGTGCATCCGTATCAGCCCCGTAGATGCGCGCGGCGAAGCGGGTGTTCTGGATGCCGGTCAGGTCATTGGCGAAACTGCCCGCGAAGCCGAGTGGCCATGACATGCTGCCCTGTCTCACGATCCGTCCGCCGTCTGCGGGCACAGTGCCCGCGATCAACCCCAGCAGCGTGGATTTCCCGGCACCGTTTCGTCCCATCAGGGCGACCCGCGCGCCAGCGGGCAGGATCAGGGAGAGATCATCAAGGATGAGTTTCCGCCCGCCAGCTGCCCGGTAGGATTTCGAGACGCCCCGAAAGTCGATCATGGCGACCGCTCCGTCAGCCGGCACACGTGTCGCGGACGTTATAGAAGGCGACGGCCAGAACCGCCCAGCCGAGCAGCAGACCCAGACCGGCAAGACCGGTCAGCAGGCCGCGACGGGGGTAGAGCGGCGACTGCGCCAGCGTCGGTTCGATATGCACGGCCAGATAGCGCGCCTCGCGCCGTGATTCCGTGCGCGCCAGTGCCAGATTGGTCAGCGCCTGCGTATACGCCGCCTGCGCAAACTCGATGTCGGTCAGGATGGCCTCGTACTGCCCCATCACCGCGCTCGGGTCGGCACCGTCAGATCCCGCCCCTAGCGCCGAGCGTTCGGCTGCGATGCGGTCCCGAAGGGCAGCGATACGCCGGTCGGCCTTGATGACGCGGTGATCCGTCGGCCGGGCGTAGGCGATCAGCGTATCGCGGCCGATCAGCACCTCGGCAAGTTCGGCCTGCAGCGCTCCGATCACGCCCATCTGGCCCGCCACGTCGGCCGCAGGGTCGATCATGCGGGTCTGGTCGCGCAACTGCGCCAGCTGTCCGCGCAGGGCGCGTAGCCCGCGTTCGGCGTCGGTCAGGTCAGCCTCGGCAAAACGGACCGCGTCGCGGCGCGCCTGGTCGGACAGGTCGTTCACCAGACGCCCGGACTGCGCGAGCACCGCCGACGCGATGGCCTGCGCATCCGCCGGGGCAAAGGCATCCGCGCGCAGGGCAATGGTTCCGGCCCGTGCGTCATGGGTCACATGGACCATGCGCTTCCAGTAGCGCAGCAGCGTCTCGACCGTGCCGTCATCGCGGAAGCCGAATACAGGGTCGCTGCCGGCCCTCGCAAAGATCGCGCGCAGACCCAGATCTGCATCGACGGCCTCGACCATGCTTTGGCTCTCGATGAAGTCCTGCAGGATGTCGGTATCCGAGGCCGGGCCCGCGCCGATCTGCGTGATTGCGCCCAGCACGCCCAGCGCCGATGCCCCCGACCGATCTTCGGACCGGACCGAAAACGCAGCTTCGGAATGGTACTGGTCGGCGGCGACGGCGAACATATAGACCGCCGTCACCAGGAACGGCAGCACGACAAGCCCCACAAAACTGGCGGCAAGCCCGACATGGCGGCGGGGCGGGCGTGGGCGAACGGCAGGAAAGTCGGGGGGGACAGGGTGTCACCGGAGGCACCTGCTCCGGCGATCCGGAGACCGGGCAGGCGCGGCGCGCGCTCTTCGGGCAGTGATCGGGCAATATCCACGGGCATTGTCCTTCGGCATGCGGGCCTCCTGCCCGACACCCTGTTATCGGGCGGAATCGGAAATCATCGGTTAACCGTGATCGGTGCATCCTGCGTGTTGGGGACGCCCCTGTGGAAAAGGACCCGCCATGATCGCCGCAGATCTTCCGGCGCGGCCGCGCATTCTGGCGGCACTGATCATACGCGAAACGCTGGCCCGGTTCGGAACCGCCTGGGGCGGCTATCTCTGGGCCTTTCTCGAGCCGCTGGGCGGCGCCGTGCTTCTGGCTGTCGCCTTCAGCTTCATCGTGCAGTCGCCGCCGCTCGGCGACAGTTTCCTGTTCTTCTATGCGACCGGCCTTATCCCGTTCCTCATGTACAATGCTGTTGCCGCTGGCGCGGTGAACGCGATCACGCAGAACCGCGGGCTGCTGGCCTATCCGGTCATCGGGGCGCTGGATGCAATCCTGGCGCGCGCGCTTCTCGACGCCCTGACACATGTCGTGATTGCTGTCCTCCTGATCTTCGGCCTGACCGTCGCTCTGAACCTGCCCCTGCCCCTTGTCCCCGGCGCGTTTGCCGCAAGCCTTGGCCTGGCAGCCATGCTCGGGCTGGGCATAGGCACCTTCAACGCGCTGATTGCCGGGTTCTTCCCTGCATGGCGGCAGATCTGGTCCGTGCTGAACCGACCGCTTTTCATCGTGTCAGGCATTCTCTTCATCCCTGACAGCGCGCCAGAAGGGCTGGCCGATGCCGTCTGGTGGAACCCGGTCCTGCATGTCGTCGGCGCGATGCGCGCGGCGTTCTTCGGGGCCCGACAGTCGGACCCGTCAGGTCTGGCCTACACGCTGGCGGTATCGGCGGCGTTGTTCGCGGTCGGCGGCGGCCTGATCCGGCGGCATCAGGGCCGCCTGATCCAGGGCTGACGCCGCACGATGCGCGAGACCGACGCCCACGTTGCCATCCTGCTGGCCACGCATGACGGTGCGCGTTACATCGACGAACAGCTCGCCTCGGTAGCCGCCCAGTCGCACCGGAACTGGTCGCTCTGGATCAGCGATGACGGATCGTCGGACACGACCGTGGACAGGATCGTGGCCTTCCGCAGGGCGCATCCCGACTGCGTCATGCATCTGCGGCGCGGGCCGCAGCGCGGAGCCACGGCGAATTTCCTGTCGCTGCTCTGCGATCCAGTCGTCCACGCGGACTATGTCGCGTTCTGCGACCAGGACGATGTCTGGCTGCCCGGCAAGCTGGCACGGGCGCTGGATATGATCGCCGCCTGCGATGGGCCCGCACTCTACGGCGCGCGCACGATCCTGACCGATGGGCAGCTGCGCGTCACCGGCCTGTCGCCGGATTTCCGCAAGCCGCCCTGTTTCAGCAATGCGCTGGTCCAGAACCTGGCGGGCGGCAACACTTTGGTGATGAACGCCGCCGCACGCGACCTGATCATGCGGGCGGGTCAGCAGGTTGCACCGGTCTGCCATGACTGGTGGGCCTACCAGATCGTGACGGGGGCCGGGGGCCGGTTCGTCTTCGACCGCCGCCCGGCGCTTCTGTATCGCCAGCATGGCGGCAACCTGATCGGCGCGAATTCCGGAACACGCGCACGACTGTCCCGGCTCCGCGCGCTGTGGCGCGGGGTGTTCCGCGACTGGAACGGGCGCAACCTTGTCGCGCTGAGGGCCTCGGCTCAGCTGCTGCGGGATGACCACCGCGAGACCCTCGCGCGGTTCGAGGCGCTGCGCCGGACAACGGGTCCGCGCGCGCTGGGGTTGCTGGCCGGGACGGGCCTGACGCGCCAGACGCGGGCGGGCGGACTGGCCCTGCGGCTGGCCGCCGTGACAGGGCGGCTCTGACCGCGACGGCGCAGGCCGCCTGAATCACTGTCTCAGAACAGCAGGATGTCGCCCAACAACAGGTCCGGATCGGCGATATTGCGGATCAGGATGGTGTCGCCATTGCCGAAGTCGAAATACGTGTCCGCCCCCGTCGTGCGCGCATAGGTGTCGATGACATCGGCAACCTGCATGCCTGCAAGCCCCGCTATCGCATCGTCGAGCCAGAGCTGGTCGGCGCCTGCCTGAAAATCCAGCACACGGTCCGCCCCGAATCCGGGGCCGAAGACAAAGGCATCGGCCCCGGCATCGCCGAACAGAAGGTCGGCCCCGGCATCGCCGAACAGAAGGTCGGCCCCCGCACCCCCGTCCAGCGTGTCGTCGCCCTCGCCCCCGATCAGATAGTCGGCCCCGTCCCGCCCGGCGATCAGGTCATGGCCTTTCGACCCCGTCAGGACGTTATCGCCCGTATCGCCGCCCAGATCATCGTCCCCGACGCTGCCCTGAAGATCCTCGACCGAGCTGTAGACATCGCCTGCCGCCAACCCCGTGTTGCGGTCCGGATTGGCCAGATCGGCGATCAGCCCGGCAAAACTGTCGCCGTAATGCGCGCGGTCAGTGCCCGCCCCGCCCGCCAGCGTATCCGCCCCGGCACCGCCATAAAAAACGTCGTTGCCATTGCCCCCGTCCAGCAGGTCGGCCCCGGCGCGCCCGATGATCTGGTCGTTGCCGTCGCGCCCGTACATGCGGTCATTGCCGGAGCCGCCATCGATGTTGTTTGCGCCCGTATCCCCCCAGAATTCGTCGTCATAGTTCGAACCCCGGAACCCTTCGACGGACACATAGGCATCACCCGCCGCATCGCCCGTATTGCGGGACGGCATCAGGAAGTCGGCCAGCACGCCGGTCAGCGCGTCGCTGTAATGCGCGCGGTCAAATCCCGCGCCGCCGTCGAACAGATCTGCCCCCGCCCCGCCGATCAGGTTGTCGTTGCCGTTGCCGCCCAGAAGCTTGTCGTCCCCCGCGCGTCCTGTCAGCCAGTCGACACCGTCCTGCCCCGCAAGCAGGTTCGCCGCGCCGTCCCCGCGCAGGTCATCGTTGAATGCCGTGCCCGTCAGCGCCTCGACCGACAGAAAGACATCGCCCGCCGCAAGGCCGGTTCCGCGTGCAGGGTTCGTCAGGTCGGCGACCAGCCCGGCGATCGCGCCGACGAACGTCACCGTGTCAAACCCCGCGCCACCGTCCAGCCGGTCGGCCCCGGAACCGCCATCCAGCGTGTCATCGCCCGCCGCGCCGGAAAGGCTGTCGTTTCCGGCAGCCCCGGACAGCAGGTTTGCATCCCCATCGCCGCGCAGGGTGTCGGCAAGGCCCGATCCGGCCAGACCCTCGACACCGGCATAGCTGTCACCGGCGGCAATCCCCGAATTGCCGCCGGGCACGGCAAGGTCGGCAATGACCGCAGCCGTCGCGTCGGAATAGTCGGCCATGTCGAACCCCGTCCCGCCGATCAGCGCGTCCCCCCCAGCGCCGCCCTGCAACGTGTCGTCCCCCGCACCGCCGTCGAGCGTATCCTGGCCCAGACGCCCCTCCAGCCCGTCTGGTCCGTCCGCCCCGTCCAGCCAGTTCGCGCCCGCATCGCCGCGTAGCGTGTCGGCAAGACCCGTCCCCGAAAGGCCCTCGATGCCGATGAAGACATCGCCTGCGGCCTCGCCCGTCGACAGGGCGGGCTGGGCGAGATCGGCGGTAAGGCCCGCTGTCGCCGCAGCATATTCCGCAATATCAACCCCGATGCCGCCGTTCAGCACATCTGCCCCCGGCCCGCCGGTCAGCGTGTCGTCGCCCGCCCCGCCCCAGAGCGTATCGTTGCCCTGAAGCCCGCCAAGACGGTCATCGAAAATCGTGCCGATGATGCTGTCATCGGCAGCACTGCCCGGATCGATGCGCCCGTTCAGGATCTGCTGGACGGGCGAGCGGGGCAGGTTCAGCGTGTTGGCAGTCGTGAAATCGGACGCAAGAAGCGTGCTGAAATCGGCCGAGACGATCTCCACCGTCTCGGTCCCGTAGGTCAGGAAGGCACCTGTGGTCGTCGGCGTCACGGTCAGCTGCGACACGTCATAAAGCAGCGCGAAATCCGACAGGTCGATCCGGTCGAAGCGCAGGTCGAAATCCGTCACCTTGTCGGTCACACCGTCGGTCAGAAGCACGAAGAGGTCCGCCCCCGCGCCGCCGGTCAGCGTGTCGGCTCCGGCCCCGTCAACCAGAATGTCCTCGCCCGCCGCGCCCGCCAGCGTGTCCGCGCCGCCGCCGCCCATCAGGATGTCGTCCAGCACGCCGCCCGTCAGGCTATTGCCCAGCGCATCCCCGGAGAGAGTCACACCGACCGGCCCGGTCTGAAGCTTGAACTGGGTCATGCCGTCTTCTGCGCCCGAGGTGACAAAGACCTGCACCTCGCCCCCGACCGGCACGGCCTCGATCGCCGAGACATTGGCCAGCGCCATTCCTGCCGTGTCGTCCAGTGTCGTGGAGAGGATCAGCCGACCGTCAGGCAGCATCTGAAAGACTGACAGTCCGTCATCGCCGCCGCCTGCAATGACATAGATACGCCCGGCGAGGCTGACGGTTTCGATCGCCCCGACAGCCTGAAACCGCGTGGCGAGGGAATCCACCACCTGATCGACCGGCACGAGGCCCGTCGGATCGATCCGCATGCTGGTCAGCGTCGATGATCCGGCAGAGGCCAGCAGCAGAAAGCTTGCCTGACCGATGGTCACCACTTCCATCGCGGAGGGGGTATCGATGCCCAGCCCATCCTGCGCGGCGATCGCACCGGTCTGGGTCAGGCTGCCGTCCGGCTGCACGCGGAAGGCCGTGACGCCGTTTTCATCTGCCGAGGCAACAAGCACCATCTGCGCGCCCGCGACCGTCGCCGACGTCATCGCCGAGAGCCCGTCGGCGTAGGAATAGGCGTCGTCGGCAAAGGTGCCTTGCGGCGTCACGGTCGAGGTTCCGGCGGAGATCTTCCATGACTGGATGCCCCCGCCTGCCGGGGTGCTGCCGTAGATCCATGTATCGCCGCCGATGCGGACTACCTCCAGCTC
The DNA here is from genome assembly GCA_963738635.1 of uncultured Alphaproteobacteria bacterium. GTDB lineage: Bacteria > Pseudomonadota > Alphaproteobacteria > Rhodobacterales > Rhodobacteraceae > JAOADN01. Next base: position 383,512 of record CAVTXE010000001.1, read on the forward strand.
GGTCAGGTCGCCCGCCACCCCCGCGCCGTCAGGATAGCTGCGGCTGCCGCCGAACGTGCCGCTGCCGGTCAGGATGTTTCCGCCCATCTCGGGGCCGAAGCGGCCGGGTGCCAGAAGGATTGTCTGGCTGCCGATCTGCATCAGGTCCAGCCGTGTCGGACCGATGATGTCGGCAAGCGGCGAATAGCCAAGCGTCGCGGTCAGGTTTGCGGCCTGTCCCTGCTGCAAGGCAAAGGTCATCAGTCCGCCGCCGGGCTGCGCGCCGGCGACAAGCGTTGTTCCGGACGGTGTCACATTGACCAGCATGTCGGTCACGCGCGCCCCCGCGCCGAGCGGACCGGAGAACAGCGTCGTCACGAACTGAAGCGTTGCCATGGTGGGCCTGGAAATGGTTGCAGATCTGCATCGGCCGAAGCCGTTAATTTCCGGCTAAATCCGCCATGCGACGGATGCGAAAGCCGCCCGCGTCCGACCAGATGCCGTCTCTCCGCGTTCGAGGAGGCGGGGGTCAGGAACTGGGAAGACTCCACCCCGGCTGGACCGCCATGCGCAAGCTCCGCGCCCACACGCGCATCCGAACCCGACTTTCATTCGTCTGACATTTCCTCGGCCCTAGGTCTGAAACTTGACCCGACCTTCAGCAGAGGTCCCCACCGGCTCCTTTGTAATAGTTCTGTGACATCGGTGCCCGCATGTGGTGCCCAGTCACAGAAAGCACCGTTATGCCGCCGTTTGACCTTACCGGCCCCATCGCAGAACTGGCCGCACGCTTCGCCATCGACATCGCCTCCATGACCCTTCTGATCTTCGGCATGTACTATCGGCGCTATCGCGACAAGGAACTGGCCACCTCGGCATCCTTGTTCAATATCTTCGCCTTCGCGGTGCTGACCGTCCTCTCATCGGTCGAATTCAGTGTCGCCGCAGGTTTCGGCCTGTTCGCCATCCTCGCCCTGTTCAGTCTGCGGTCAGAACAGATCAGCAAGACCGAAATCACCTATTTCTTCGGTTCGATCGCGCTTGCGGTCATCTGCTCCGTTCTCGGGACCAGTCTTGCGCTGGTCGGAACCATCACCGGTTTCGTGCTGATCGCCGCCTGGGTCATCGACCATCCCAGAATGCTGAAATCAGCCAGCAGCGCCAAGCTGACGCTGGACCGGATCGACCCGCACGTCCTGTCCGACTACGCCAGGATGAAGGCGGATCTGTCGGGCCGCCTCGGGGTCGAGGTGATGACCTTCCAGATTGTCGAGCTGAACTACGTCAGCGATCTGGCCCGCATCAACGTCTTTTACCGCACATAGGAGCCGAAGATGACCGTTCATAACCCCGATCTCGGAATGGCCTGGCTGCTGGACAGCTTTGATCCGATCTCTCTCGACGACCTGAACCTCAAGGCGGAAATGATGTCGCGGATCGACAACAAATACATCGTCGGACGCGCGGCGCTGCAGCAGGTCATTCCGCATCTGCTCGACCGGTTCGACATCCTGGACATCGGGGGGAAGCGTGCTTTCGCCTATGATACGCGCTACTTCGACGATGCTCAGCACAGCGCCTACTACGAACACCACCAGGGCATCCGCAAAGGCTTCAAGGTCCGCACCCGCCGCTACCTCGATGCCGGGCTTTGCTATCTCGAGGTCAAGGTCAAGGGCCAGCGCGGCATGACGATGAAGAACCGCATCGCGCATGATCCGGCCGCAAGCGGACGCCTGACGCCCGAAGCCAGGGAATATGCGCAGTCAACCTATGCCGAACACTACGGCAAGCCGTTCCGCTATGACCTGCAATGGACCCTCGATGTCCGCTACAAGCGGGTGACGCTGGTCGCCAAGGACGGAGGCGAGCGGATGACAATCGACACCGACCTGCGGTTCCGGTCAGCGGATAAGTCGCTCAGCGTCGGCACCGACATGTTCATCATCGAAACAAAATCGGACCTTGGGCGCGGTTATGCGGATATCTGCCTCCGCCAGCAGCATGAGCGACCGATGGCCAAATGTTCGAAATACTGCATCGGGATGGCCAGTCTGGGCGAGGTATCGCGCTTCAACCTCTTCCTGCCGACCATGCGCAAACTCAGCGTCGTGGGTCGGGACGTCGTGAATGAGCGGTTCGAACTCGCCGCCGTCGCCTGACGGATCGGCGCTGCGAGGACGTCACGCCCGGCACATTGCGCGCTGCGTGTGTCGGGCAGAGCACCGAAAGGGCGCACGAATGTTGCACTCAGGTCGCCGTGCGCGGATCGCTCCGGCACAGGCCAATAGTTAATCCCGGCTTAATTTGACCCGGCAACCCCTTGAAATCCCTCACCCAGAAAAATGTCCCGGCGTGGGACATCCCCAAACCCTACCCCGCCAGCCGCTCCAGCAGCAGCGCCACCGCCTCGGCCCCCGGGTCGTTGTGTCCAGCCAGCTTCGCCTCGGAGATATAGCTTGCCCGCCCCGCCTTGGCGCGGACGATTCCTGCGGTCCGGTCCGCCCCGGCCCGCGCCGCCGCTGCTGCTGCGGCCAGCCCGCCGGGCAGTGCCGCCAGCGCCGGCTCCATCGCATCGATCATCGTCCGGTCGCCCGTTTTGGCACCCCCGACCTGCCGGATGCGGTCGAGCCCTGCCAGCAGGGCACCGACCGTATCCGCCCCGCCAGCGGACGCATCGCCGGCGGCGGCGAAGAAGATCGCCAGCAGCACCCCCGAGGACCCGCCCATGGTCTGGGACAGCTCCTGGCCGACGGCGCGGTACAGCTGTGTGTGATCGGCCAGCGGCAGGCGCGCCATCGCTCCTTTCAAAGCGCGGGCAGCCCCGGCGAGGGTCGACCCGGTGTCGCCGTCGCCCGATTTGGCATCGAGCGCGTTCAGGTCGGCCTCGGCCGCGATCAGTATATCGCAGCAGCGCGCGATGAAGGCGGCGGTGGCCGGGTGCTCGGACGGCAGAGGCAAGATCGGTGTCAGCCCGTCGGGCAGGGGCCGCACGGCGACCGGCCCGACCGTCAGCGCGCCGGGCCAGGCATGGGCACCGACAGGATGCGCCAAGCCTTCGCGGAACGCGGGTGTCAGGGGAAGGACAGACACGGAGAAACCCTGCATGTCCAGCGAGGTCATCAAGGGTGCCGGACCGACCATCAGTTCGACCTGCGGCCCAAGGCTGGATTGCACGAGTTCCTCAGCCAGAACGGCCATCTCCAGCGGCGTCGCCCCACCGAGGTTGTTCAGGAGCGCGACCAGCGGGCCGGACCCGGCATGGGGGGCGAGCCGGTCGGCGACGGTGCGCATGGCAGCGCGGGCGTCGCTGAAGCCCACCTGTTCGATCCCGGCCTCACCATGGATGCCGAGGCCCAGTTCGGCCATGCCCGGGTCGATCCGGTGCTCCTTGGGGCTGCCGGGCACGGTACAGGTGTCAAGGCTCATCCCGATCGAGGCAACGCCCAGGATGACTCTCTGCGCTGCCTCGGCCACGGTGTTGAGATCAGCCCCCTGATCCGCCAGCGCCCCCGCGATCTTGTGGACAAAAAGCGTCCCCGCGACCCCGCGCGCCTGCGGCAGATCGGGCAGGGCGATGTCATCGTCGACAACGACCATGTCGACCTTCAGCCCATAGGCACGCGCGCGTTCGGCGGCGAGGCCGAAGTTCAGCCGGTCGCCAGTATAGTTCTTGACGATCAGCAGGCATCCGGCCTTTCCGGTCACAGCGAGGATGCCCGCCAGAACCGCATCGACAGACGGGCTGGCGAAGACATCGCCGCAGACGGCGGCAGTCAGCAGGCCGGAGCCGACAAAACCTGCGTGGCTCGGTTCATGCCCCGACCCGCCGCCCGAGACAAGCGCGACCCTGGACCGGTCCCAGTCGGTGCGGATGACGACCTTGATGTGGGGGTAGCCGTCGAGCCGGGCGAGACGGTCGCCAGCGGTGCGCAAGGTGCCGTCGATGGCCTCGGTGACGAGGGATTCCTTCGCGTTGATGAACTGTGTCATGGACTTATCCTTGGGCGATGCGGTGGCCAGCGGCGTCGAAATAGAGCGGGCTCTCGGGGGCGATGGTCAGCATGGCACCGGGTTCGAGCGCGGTGTGAACGTCCGACAGGGTGATGATCGGGTGGCCGTCCAGCGCCAAGTGCAGGCGCGTCTGGTCGCCGAGGCGTTCGACGCGCGTGACCTGCGCCGGGCGGCCCCCATCGTCGCCCTGACGGATGTGTTCGGGCCGGAGGCCGATGACGGTCGCCCCGGCGGGCGCGCCGCCGAACAGGGCTGCGGGCAGCGCATTGATCCGGGGCTGGCCGAGGCGCTGGGCGACGTAAAGACTGACGGGGTTCTCGTAGACCTCGCGCGGAGTGCCGAACTGCACGAGGCGGCCCTGGTCGAGGACGCCGATATGGGTGGCCATCGTCATCGCCTCGATCTGGTCGTGGGTGACGTAGAGGAGGGTGGCCTTCAGGTCATGGTGGATGCGCTTCAGCTCGACGCGCAGGTCGGCGCGGAGTTTGGCGTCGAGCGAGGAGAGGGGTTCGTCCATCAGGTAGATCGCGGGGTTGCGGACCAGGGCGCGCCCGATGGAGACGCGCTGCATCTCGCCGCCCGACAGCCGCGTGGCCTTGTTGTCGAGCTTGTGCGCGATGCGCAGGACGGAGGCGACTTCGGCGACCTTGGCGGCGATCCGGTCCTCGGGCCAGTTCAGGACCGGCGAGCGGAGCGGGAAGGCGAGGTTTTCGCGGACGGTGAGATGCGGGTAAAGCGAGTATTGCTGGAAGACCATCGCCACGTCGCGCTGGGCGGGCGTGTCGCCGACGACGCTGCGGCCGCCGATATGGATGTCGCCCGCATCGGGGCGCTCGAGTCCGGCGATCAGGCGCAGGAGCGTGGTCTTGCCTGCGCCGGTCGGGCCGAGGAGGACGACAAAGGCCCCGTCGGGAATGGTGAGCGAGACGCCGTCGGTGGCCTGGGTGGCCCCGAAGCGCTTGGAGACGGAGATGATGGAAACTTCGGCCATCAGTGCGCACCCCCGTGCAGTGCGGAAGACAGGGCGCGACCGGAGCCTGCATCGAAGAGCGTGATGGTGCGGGCGTCGAAGCTGAGGCCCGACGGTTTCGCCGGGGCGCGCGACCTGGCCTGCGGGGGCGCGGGCCTTAAGCGGGCCGTTTGCGGTGTCGAGGGTGATGATCTGGGTGGTGCCGAGATATTCGGTGGCGACAACGCGGGCGCGGAAGGGGGCGTCGCCGGACAGGTGGATGTGTTCGGGGCGGACGCCGAAGGCGAGCGCGCCCGATGCATCGGCGGCAAGGCGCGGGATGGCATGGTCGGTGCCGCCGAGCGCGACAGACGCGGTGCCTGCGGGAAGCTGCGCGTCGAAGCGGAGGAAGTTCATCGGCGGGCTGCCGATGAATTCGGCGACGAACATGGTGGCGGGGCGGTCATAGATTTCCTGCGGGGTGCCGAACTGTTCGACGACGCCGTGGTTCATCACGACGATCTTGTCGCCCATCTGCATCGCCTCGAGCTGGTCATGGGTCACGTAGACGGTGGTCGCGCCCATCCGGTCGTGCAGCGCGCGGAGTTCCTCGGCCATATGTTCGCGGAATTCGGCGTCGAGCGCGCCGAGCGGTTCGTCCATCATGAAGGCTGCGGGTTCGCGGACGATGGCGCGGGCGAGGGCGACGCGCTGGCGGTCGCCGCCGGACAGGCCGCCGACGGGGCGGTCGAGGATCGGATTCGATGCCGAGGATGCGCGCGACCTCGGCGACTTTGGTGCGGATTTTCTCCTTTGGCATCCCTTGACTGATCAACGGGTAGGAGATGTTTTTGCGGACGTTCATATGCGGGTAGAGGGCGAACATCTGGAAGACGAAGGCGATGTCGCGCTGGCTGGCGGGTTTCTGCGACACGTCCTGACCGTCGATCAGAATCTGACCCGAGGTCGGCAGTTCGAGACCCGCGATCATGCGGAGCGTGGTGGTCTTGCCGCAGCCGGAGGGGCCGAGAAGCATGAAGAACTCGCCGTCGCCGACGGTGAAGGACGACGACTGGACGGCGGTGAACGCGCCGAATTCCTTGCGGAGGTTCTGGATGACGATTTCAGCCATGTTTCATTCCGGGAAATGGCTGACGATGATGAACATCACCGTGCCGGCAAGGGTGACGATGAAGGACTAGGTGTAGAGCCAGAGCGCGAAGGGCTGCATCAGCATCACGACGCCGAGCGCGATGAGGATCGTGGCGACGATTTCCCAGGGGCCGCGGCGGAGGCGGGCGAGGCCGGGAGAGGAAGGCGGTCATTTGGTGCCCCTGATATCTGCGAGTGCCGCCACTGTTTCGGCCCCGAGCCGCGCCACGAGGTCCGCGGCCGGTTCGACCGAGCTTATGTCGCCGACGCCCATGCCTGCGTAGAGGCAGGCCGAATGCAGCGACCCGACGGCCCCCGGCATGGGCGTCGTATCGCAGTAGCGCGGGAAATCTTCGTCCCCGAGCCGGAAGACCACATCGCCTTCGCCGGGCCGGTGCGGGGGCTGCGGGCAACCTGCTGCTTCCCACGTGGTCAGCGTGTCGTTGCGCAGGACGCGGTGCATGGCGTGGGGCCAGCCGATGTCGAAGCAGTTGGTGAAGACGGTGTCACTGCCCGAGGCGGCGACGAGGGCGGCCTTGTAGACGTCGTGTGATCCGGCCTCGGCGGTGGCCACAAAACGCGTGCCCATCATCGCGCCAGCGGCCCCGGCAGAGATGGCGCGCGCGATGGCCGCGCCGGATGCGATGCCGCCTGCGGCGATGACCGGAACGTTGCCCGCCTCGGCCAGAACGGCGGGCAGAAGGGTGCCGCCGGGGGTAGTGCTTTGCACATGGCCGCCCGCCTCGACTCCCTGGGCGATCAGGAAATCGGCCCCGGCGTCGAGCGCGCGGCGCGCGCCGGGGGCGCTGCCGATCTGAATGCCGACCTTCGCGCCGGCCCGGTGCGCCCGCGCCACCCTTGTGGCGTCGATGCCCCAGGAGAAGGTCACCACGGGAAGCCCGGCACCCAGCGCCGCATCGAAGGCTTCGCAAGGGAAGTGCAGGACAAAGTTGCCGAAGAAGCTGCGCCCGTCCGCCGCGCCGCGGACGGCGTTCACGGCGGCTGTGGCGGCGTCCGGGTCGGACCAGCTGAGGGCCAGCCCGCCAAGCCCGCCCGCCCGCGAGACGGCCGCTGCAAGCGCAGGTGTCGCGGCAGAGCCGATGGGGGCCTGAACGATGGGAACGGTCTGGCCGGTCAGCGCGAAAAGCGCCACGACCTGCGGCGGATAGGCGTGACCTGTCATTTGCGCACCGCCCCGAAGGTGATCCCGCGCAGGAGGTGTTTGCGCAGCAGGATGGTGAAGATCATCACCGGCAGCAGGAACAGCGTGGCCCCGGCGGCGACGGCGGGCCAGTCCTGGCCGCCGACGCCGATGATCGTCGGGATGAAGGGCGGGGCGGTCTGGGCGTTGCCGGAGGTGAGCAGGACGGCGAAGGCGTATTCGTTCCAGGCGAAGATCAGGCAGAAGATGGCCGTGCTGGCGATGCCGGTGGCGGCCTGCGGCAGGACGACTTTGCGGAAGGCCTGGAAGCGGGTGTAGCCGTCGATCAGGGCGGCTTCCTCGTATTCGCGGGGAATTTCGTCGATGAAGCCCTTCAGCAGCCAGACGGCGAGCGAGATGTTCACGCCGGTGTAGAGCAGGATCATGCCGAGATGCGTGTCGGAGAGGCCAAGCTGGCGGAACATCAGGAAGATCGGGATGGCGACGGCGATGGGGGGCATCATCCGGGTCGAGAGGATGAAGAACAGCAGGTCGTCCTTGAGCGGCACCTTGAAGCGGCTGAAGGCATAGGCGGCCAGCGTGCCGAGGACGATGGAGAGGAAGGTCGAGCCGAAGCCGATGATGACCGAGTTCAGGAACCGCTCGCCGAAGCGCGAGGGGCCGGTGATGACCTCATTCCGGCGGCGCACGATTTCCTCGGCGAAGTTCGCGGGCGGCGGCATGTGTGGCGAGTTGCTCGGGCGTGGCGCGGGTGCGGTCGGTGAAGAGGTTCACATAGCCTTCGATGGAGGGCTGGAAGAACACCTTGGGCGGATAGCTGATGCTGTCCGGGCCGGTCTTGAAGCCGGTCGAGACGATCCAGGCAAGCGGCAGGAGCGTGATGACCATGTAGAGGGTGACAAGGACGCCTGCGACCCATTTCGACCGCTGAGAGGGTTCGGTGATGGAATAGGCGGTCATCTCTCTTTGACCTTGTTCAGCGCCTTCACGTAGATCGAGGCGAGGCCGAAGACGGTGACGAAGAGGATGATCGCGTAGGCGCTGGAATACCCCGTCCGCCATTTCTCGAACGCCTCGCGCTTCAGCTCGATCGAGGACAGAAGCGTGGTGTCGCCGGGGCCGCCGCCGGTCAGCAGCACCACCAGGTCGAACATCTTGAAGTTCTCGATGCCCCGGAACAGGACGGCCAGCATCAGGAACGGCAGGACCATCGGGATCGTGATGGTCCAGAACTGCCGCCATTTCGAGGCGCGGTCCACCTCGGCCGCCTCGTAGATGTAGTCGGGGATCGACGCGCAGCCCCGCGAGGCAGATCAGCATGACGAAGGGCGTCCACATCCAGGTATCGACGATGATGACGGCCCATGGGGCGAGGGCGACCGAGCCGAGCATGGTGAAGGACGAGGCCGGAATCCCGGTCAGGAATTCGACGGCGTAATTGATCAGGCCGATCTGCGGCTGGTAGAGGAAGGTCCAGAAGTTGCCGACCACGGCGGGCGACAGCATCATCGGCAGCACGATGAGCGTGGTCATCAGGTCGTTGCCGCGGAACTTGCGGTTGATGAGCCAGGCGAGCGTGAAGCCGATCAGCACCTGCAGGACGATGGTCCAGAACAGGAAATGCGCGGTGGCCTGCATCGTGGCCCAGGTGTCGGCGTCGGTCAGGATGCGCTGGTAGTTGCGCAGGCCGACGAACTCGACAGGCTCGTTCGGGCGGTTGGCGCGGAAGTTGGTGAAGGACAGGCGGATGGTCCAGATCAGCGGGAAGATGTTGATGGCGAGGAGCAGCAGGATCGTGGGGGCGACGAAGATCCAGGCGATGGCGCGGTCCGACAGGCCCCGGATGCGGCGCGCGGCGCTGTCGGGCGTGACGCGGGCGAGGATATCTGCTGGGGTGTCGGACATCTGAGTTCTTCCGGGCTTCTGGTTTGACCGCGACGGGATCGCACCGATTGGGCGGCCCCGGAGCTAGTCCGGGACCGGCCATCGCAGCCTAGTGGAGCGGGGCCCCGGATCAAGTCCGGGGTGTGACGTCCCAGGGCGTCAGAGCTTGCCTTCGTCCTCGAAGGTGACGGTCCAGTCCGCGACCAGCCCGTCGAGCGCTTCCTGCGCGGTGCCCTGACCTGCCACGACGTAATCGTGGAAGCGCTTCTGCGTGTCCTGCAGAAGGGTCGCGTAGCTGGGCTCGGCCCAGAAGTCCTTCACGATGGCCATGCTGTCGAGGAAGGTCTGCGCATAGGGCTGGCTGGAGGCGAAGCCGGGGTCTTCGACGACCGCGCGCAGGCACGAGAAGCCGCCCATCGACCACCATTTGGCCTGCACGTCCGCCTGCGCGAACCACTTGATGTATTCGAGCGCCGCGTCCTGCTTTTCGCTGTAGGCCACGACCGAAATCCCCTGCCCGCCCAGCTGCGCGAAACGCTCGCCGTCGGGGCCTGCCGGGTTGACCAGATAGCCGGTCTTGCCGCCGCCGACATTGGGATCGACCTCGAACCCAGGCCAGGTGAAGGCGAAGTTCATCTGCATCGCCACCTGCCCCGATTTGTAGGCGTCGATGCCTTCGCCCATATAGGCGTTGGACATGCCGGGCGGTGTGCAGCAGTCGTAGAGCGACTTGTAGAATTCGAGACCCGCGACGGCACCGGGCGAGTTGACGAAACCGGCCATGTCATAGGGCTTGTCGGGGTTGTCGTATTTGAAGCCGAAGGAATAGAGCACGTCCATCGCGCCCATCGTGATACCTTCGGAGCCGCGCTCGGTGTAGATCGACGCGCCGTAAACGGTCTTGCCGTCGATGTCGCGGCCCTGGAAGAATTCGGCGATGTCCTTGAGTTCCGCGAAGGTCGCGGGGGCCACGAGGTCACGACCGTATTTTTCCTTGAAGGCGGTCTGGATTTCGGGACGCTCGAACCAGTCCTTGCGGTAGGTCCAGCCGACGACGTCGCCGAAGGCGGGAAGCGACCAGTAGTTCGGCGTGCCTTTGGGCCATTCGGAATAGCCGGTGACGGTGGCAGGCACGAAGGCATCCATCGAGATGGCGTTGGCGTCGAAGAAGTCGTTCAGTTTGACGTAATGGCCGCTTTCGGCACCCGCCCCGATCCACTGGCTGTCGCCGATCATCAGGTCGCAGAGCTTGCCGCTGGAATTCAGTTCGTTCAGCATCCGGTCGGCGAAGTTCGGCCACGGCACGAATTCGAAGGTCATCTTGTGGCCGGATGCGGCCTCGAAATCCTTGGAGAGTTCGACCAGCGCGTTGGCTGGGTCCCATGCGGCCCAGCAGAGCGTCAGGTCTTCGGCCTGCGCGGCCTGGCCGAGTGCGGATGTGATTGCAAGGGCAGCCGTCGCGGCGAGATATTTTGATCTCATCAGAGTAACTCCTCCCAAGTTGGTTGCTGGCCGGGTCGCACCCGGTCTTCTTGACTTCCCCGACCATAGACGCGGCGGTACGGGCCTGTCCACAGAAATTTGAGGAACGTACCTCAGAAATGGACCGCGCCGGTTTTTGCAGCCCAAGCGTCAGGGAATACCCTTCCAGAACAATCAGATAGCCAGAGTCACCCAGGCCGCGTTGCGGGCGGAGGAGCGCACACAGGCATCGACGAAGGCGACGCCCTTGACCCCGTCCAGGATCGTGGGAAAGACGACGTCGCCCGGGATCGGCTGGCCTGCCGCGCGGGCGCGAATCGCGCGGGCGGCTTCGGCGTAGATGTTCGCGAAGCCTTCGAGATACCCTTCCGGATGGCCCGCAGGCACCCGGCTGACCCGGCCCGCCGCCGGGCCGGTGCCCACCCCGCCCCGCGTCAGCATGCGGCGCGGTTGACCCAGCGGTCCGTGCCACAGGTAGTTCGGGTTCTCCTGCGCCCATTCGATGCCGCCCTTGGTGCCGTAGACGCGCAGCGTCAGGGCGTTCTCGCAACCGCTGGCGACCTGCGAACACCACAGCATGCCCCTTGCGCCGCCCTTGAAGCGCAGCATGACATGGCCGTTGTCATCGACCCTACGGCCCGGAACGAAGGCCTGGAGGTCGGCGGACAGTGTATCCAGATCTAGCCCGGTGACGAAGGACGCAAGGTTGAAGGCATGTGTCCCGATGTCACCCGTCGCGCCGCCCGCGCCGGTCTTGGCGGGGTCGGTGCGCCACCCGGCCTGCTTCTGACCGGTCTGCTCCAGCGGTTCGGCCAGCCAGTCCTGCGCATATTCGGCCTGAACGACCCTGATCTCGCCCAGTTCGCCAGCCGCGATCATCGCCTGCGCCTGCCGGATCATCGGATAGCCGGTGTAGTTGTGGGTCAGGACGAACAGCGCGTCCGAAGCGGCGGCCGCCGCCGCCAGCTTTTTCGCCTCGGGCAGGGTCGCGGTCAGGGGCTTGTCGCAGATGACGTGGATGCCGCGCTTCAGGAATTCCCTGGCAGCGGGCGCGTGCATGTGGTTCGGGGTGACGATGGCGACGGCCTGGATGCCATCCTTGCGCCGCGCCTCGGCCCGGGCCATTTCGGCGAAGTCGCCGTAGGCGCGTTTCGGATCGATGCCAAGATCGGCCCCGGACGCCTTCGACTTTTCCGGGGTCGAGCTGAACGCCCCTGCCACCAGTTCGTACTGATCGTCGACCCGCGCCGCGATGCGGTGGACCGCGCCGATGAACGCGTCGCGCCCGCCACCGACCATGCCCAGCCGGATGCGCCCCTGCCGTCCGTCCGCCTTGCCCTCGATCGTCATCTTGTTCCCTCTCTCAAATCCCCAGCATCCGCCGGTTCGCCGCGTCGTCTGTGCCGCCGCCCGCGAAGTCGTCGAACGCCTTTTCGGTCACGCGGATGATGTGGGCATCGACAAAGGCCGCGCCTTCGCGCGCGCCGTCTTCGGGGTGCTTCAGGCAGCATTCCCATTCAACCACGGCCCAGCCGTCATAGCCGTACTGCGTCAGCTTCGAGAATATGCCGCCGAAATCGACCTGGCCGTCGCCGGGGCTGCGGAAGCGGCCGGCGCGGTTGACCCATGACTGGAAGCCGCCGTAGACGCCCTGCCGCCCGGTCGGGTTCAGTTCGGCGTCCTTGACGTGGAACATGCGGATTCGGTCGTGGTAGATGTCGATGTGGTCCAGATAGTCCAGGTGCTGGAGCACGTAGTGGCTGGGGTCGTAAAGCATGTTGGCGCGCTTGTGGCCCTTCACGCGGTCGAGGAACATCTCGAACGTCACGCCGTCATGCAGATCCTCGCCGGGATGGATCTCGAAGCAGATGTCCACGCCGCAGTCCTCGGCATGGTTCAGGATCGGCGTCCAGCGCCGCGCCAGCTCGTCGAACGCCGCCTCGACCAGACCCGCCGGGCGCTGCGGCCAAGGATACAGATAAGGCCAGGCCAGCGCCCCCGAGAAGCTCGCCTGCGCCGTCAGTCCGAGATTCTTCGACGCGGTCAGAGCCAGCCTGACCTGTTCAGCCGCCCATTCCGCGCGTGCCTTGGGGTTGCCGCGCACCTGAGGCGCGGCAAACCCGTCAAACGCTTCGTCATAGGCTGGATGCACGGCGACCAGCTGGCCCTGAAGGTGGGTCGAAAGCTCGGTGACTGCGATCCCGGCTTCAGCAGCGACGCCTTTGAACGTGTCGCAGTAATCCCTGGATGCTGCGGCTTTCGCCAGATCGAACAGGCGTGCGTCCCAGCTGGGAACCTGAACGCCGCGATAGCCGCAATCGGCGGCCCATTTCGTGATCGACGCCCAGGAATTGAACGGTGCCGCATCGCCTGCAAACTGCGCCAGAAACAGGGCCGGGCCCTTGATCGTCTTCATGCGTCTCTCTCCATGTCTGCGATGCGGGGCATCCCTGCGGTCGGCCCGATTCCCGGTCAGGTCTAAAGCAGGTTCTCGCGCAGGAAAATGTCGATCCTGATCCGCTCCTGCGATTCCACGATGCCGATGCCGTCGACCTTGGCACGCAGCACGCGCAGGGCGGACCGCACAAGATGGCCGACATCCTGATTGATGACGGCGTCGATCCTGCGGTCGATCAGGGCCGCGCGGTGGAGAGGCGTCAGTTCGTGGGCGATGATGGTGACGGCGCTCGGCGCGGCGTGGGTGTCGATGGCACGGAGCAGGCCGCGGTTGCCAGAACCGAGGGAATAGACACCGCAGAGATCGGCGGTATTGGCGAGGAGCCGCGTCATCAGGCGGGCGACGGTGTCGGGGTCGTCGCGGGCCTCGACGGAAGGAAGGACGCGGAGCGCGGCGAATTCGGTGCGGAGCACATCGTCGAAGCCCTTGCGGCGTTCGACGTGGTCACGCGCGATCATCGATCCTGCGACAACGGCCACGCTGCCGCTGCGCTGCCCGAGGAAACGGCCCATCAGAAGGCCGGCGGTGCGCCCGGCCGCGATGTTGTTGATGCCCGCGAAGTGGTCGTGATGGGCGTCGGACAGGTCCGAGACAAGCGCCACCACGATGGTTCCGGTATCGCGCAGGCGGCGCACGGCATCGCGCACCTCGGGCGTGTCGGGGGCCATGACGGCGACACCGTCCTGCGCGGTCAGGCCGTGCAGGGTCAAAGCGACGGCATGGGGATCGAAGGCGGGGACGTGGAGGACGCGGACATCGACGCGGTCGATGCGGGCGCGTTCGACGGCTTCCGCCACCTCGGCATGGATGGAGGAGAGGAAGGCGGTGGTGGCTTCGGGCAGGACGAAGGTGAAGCGGTAGAGCCGCTGACGGGCAAGATTGGCGGCGGTGAGGTCGCGGACGTAGCCGAGGGTCTGGATGGCGGACTGGACGCGGGCGACGGTCTTGTCACGGACGCCGGGGCGGGCGTTGAGCACGCGGTCGACCGTGGCGAGGCTGACGCCCGCTTCGCGCGCGATGTCATGGACGGTGGGTTTCATCGTGGGGGTGGGGTCCAGGGTCGCGGGCATTCGGCTGAAGGATAGGCGAGCGGGCTGAGGCACGTCAATCAACGGCAGATGGCGGACTGGATGACGGTGCTGGCCCTTGCGCATCGCGGCGCGACGGGGATGATCGGCGGGCGAAGCCACGACGGGATGACCGATGACCCCCAGACGCAGCCTGCTCTTTGCGCCAGCGAATCGGACCGAGGTGCATGACAAGGCGCTGGCGTCGGGGGCGGATATCGTCTGCCTTGACCTGGAGGACGCGGTGCCGCCGGGGGCGAAGGCGCTCGCGCGGGCGGCGGCGGTGCCATTCCTGACGGGCGCGGCTGACGCTGGGCCGGAGCGGGTGGTGCGGATCAACGCGCTGCGGTCGGCGGATGGGTTGCGCGACATGACGGCGATACTCGACGCAGCCCCGGCGCGGGGCGTGGTGTTCCTGCCGAAGGTGATGGATGCGGGCGAGGTGCGGCTGGCCCACGACCTGTTGGAGGAAGGCGCTCCGGGGCTGCGGCTGGCTGTGCTGATCGAGACGGCGGAGGGGCTGGAGAACGCGGGCGCGATCCTTGGTGCAAGCGACCGGATCGTCTTCGCGCTGTTCGGGGGGGTCGATCTGGCGGCGGATCTTGGGGTGGCGATGACGCATGAGGCGCTGCTTTACGCGCGGTCGCGGCTGGTCCATGCGGCGGCGCGGGCGGGGGTCGATTGCCTCGACGTGCCCTGCCTCGCCTTCCGGGACGAGGGCGCGATCCGGGCCGAGGCCGAGGCGGCACGAGCGCTGGGGTTCACGGGCAAGGCGATGATGCACCCGGCGGGGGTGGCGGCGATCCATGCGGTGTTCACGCCCTCGGGCGAGGAAGTGTCGCGGGCGGAGCGGATCGTGGCGGCGTACCGGGAAAGCCCGAATGGCCTCGCGACCGTGGACGGGAAACTGGTGGAGCGTCCGGTGGTCCGTCAGATGGAGCGGGTTCTGGCGCGGGCGCGTGTCGGGGGTGCAGCATGACGGCGGGACCGCTGGACGGGATAAGGGTGCTGGCCTTCGAGCAGTACGCGGCGGGGCCGTTCTGCAGCATGTATCTGGCCGATATGGGGGCGGAGGTCATCAAGATCGAGGACCCTGCGACGGGGGACAGTTCGCGCCACACGGGGCCGCATTTCCTGGGGCCGGGGAACAGCCAATTCTTCCAGAGCTTCAATCTGGGGAAGAAATCCCTGGCGCTCGATCCGCGCAAACCGGGCGGGCGGGCGGTGCTGGAGCGGCTGGTGGCGGGGGCGGACATTGTCCTGAATAACCTGCGCGGGGATCAGCCGGGCAAGCTGGGGCTGACCTATGAGGTGCTGGGAAAGATCAATCCGCGCATTCTCTGCGGGCATCTGTCGGGGTACGGGCGGACGGGGCCGAGGGCGCAGTGGCCCGCCTATGACTATCTGGCGCAGGCCGAGGCGGGGTATCTGCATCTGACGGGCGAGCCGGGGACGCCCTTGGCGCGGATGGGCCTGTCGGTGGTGGACTACATGTCGGGCCTGACGCTGGCCTATGCGCTGACGGCGTCGCTGGTGGGGGCGCTGAAAACGGGGCGCGGGCGGGACGTGGATGTCACGCTGTATGATGTGGCGATGTATCAGCTGACCTATCCGGCGGTCTGGTACCTGAACGAGGGCGACGCGATTTCGCGCAGGCCGAGGTCGGGGCATCCGTCGGTGGTGCCGTGCGAATTGTTCCCGACGAAGGACGGACAGATATTCCTGATGTGCATCCTGCCGAAGTTCTGGGAGGCCCTGTGCAAGGCAGTCGGGCTGCCGGACCTGCCGGGGGACGCGCGGTTTTCGACGCCGGAGGGGCGGTTCGCGAACCGGGATGCGCTGGCGGGGGTGCTCGATGCGGCGCTGGCGGTCAGGACGGCGGCGGAGTGGATGGAGGTCTTCGCGGGGACGGTGCCCGCAGCCCCGGTGAAGACGCTGAGCGAGGCGCTGGACAACCCGTACTTCGCGGCGACGGGGGGATTGCAGGCGGTGGATCATCCGCTGCGGCAGGGTCTGCGGGTGGTGTCGGGGCCGGTGCGGCTGGACGGCGAGCGGGTGGCCGCGCGGGCAGCGCCGATGCTCGGCGCGGATACGGCGGCGGTGCTGGAGGCGGCGGGGTATTCGGGGGGCGAGATCGCGTCGCTGGCGGATACGGGGGTTGTGGGGCTGGGGTAGGCCGGGGGTCAGCCCCCGGACCCCCGGAGTTTTTCAGCGAAGATGAAGCGGGGCGTGCCGGTGTTCTGTCAGGCGGGCGGGCCGACCGGGGCAAACCCGTCGAGCGGCTGATCCGCCACCTTGCGCAGCAACCCGATCACGTCACCCACATACTTCTCAGCGGTCGCATGGCCCTTTTCGGGCGTCGCCAGATGCGCCTCGCCCACGGTGCCCGCCGGGTTGAGGTCGGACGCGATCCAGCCATAAGCGACGGTGCCGATGGGCGCGATGACCCCGGTTTCCGCCGTGGACCGGAAATCGCGCGCCTGCGACATGTCCACGGTGTCGGGCCGGAAGGCGAGCAGCAGCGAGGTTTCGACATCGCCGCCGTGGATGCCGAACGTCGTTTCCTGCGGCGAATACATCCCCTGCGGCGGCCCGAAGGCGCTCCAGCCGAGGCGGACGGCATACATGCCCGCCTGCACGCGAAGTTCGCGCGCGACGATGGAGATCAGATCGGCATTGCCGCCGTGGCTGTTCAGGATGACGATCTTGCGGATGCCTGCCCGCGCGACAGACAGCCCGATCTCGGTCCAGACGCGCAGCGCGGTTTCGGCGGTCAGGGTCAGCGTGCCGCGTGCCCAGAGATGTTCGTTCGACTTGCCCACCGCCTGCACCGGCAGGATGCGCAGGTCGAGGTCATCCGGGCACCGCTGGCGCAGAAGGTCAAGCAGCCCCTGATTGATGATCGTGTCGGTGCCGACCGGCAGGTGCGGGCCGTGCTGTTCGATTGCGGCAGTCGGCATGATGGCAATGGTGCGCATCGGGTCGATGTCGCGGTATTCCGGCGCGCGGAAGTCCTGCCAGTCAAGACGGCGGGTCATTCGGCGGCCTCGGGCAGGGCCGCGCGGCGCGCGGCGGGCGCGGGTCCGATCAGCCGGTCCATCTTTGCCCCGACACGGGCCAGATGCCGCGCCCGGGACGCGGCGCTGGACGAATCCATCAGGTAATGCGCCGCGAATACTGTCCGCTTGCGCGGATTGCACAGCCATCCGACGCCGCGCGTCAGCAGCCGCCTGCCGGGCGATCCCACCGCGAAGGTCAGCCAGCGGCTGGCCCCGCAGGTCGTGAAAATGCCCAGCCCGGTGATGTGCCGCAGGCCCGGGCGGATGGTGCGGCAGCGGTCATCGGGCATCAGGAAGGCCACATCCGGCAGCAGGACGCGGTCGAGCCAGCCCTTCAGCATGGCGGGCAGGCCGTACCACCAGGTCGGGTAGATGAAGATCATCGTGTCGCACCATTGCACATCGGCGCAGTGCGAATCGACAGGCTGGCGGTTGGCGGGGAAGTTCAGGTAGCCCTGCCATTCATCCGGGGTCAGCAGGGGCTGGAAGCCGTCTGCGTAGAGGTCGGTCAGGCGGGTTTCAGCCCCGGCGGCGCGGAGCCTGGCCAGCACGGTGTCGCGGACGGCGGCGGTGAAGCTGTCCGCAGCCGGGTGGCAGTAGATGACAAGCGCGCGCATCAGAGGGCTTTCATCCCTTCGCTGACCTTGCCGAGGAACCGGGCGCGGTCGGCATCCGTCGCGCGGTTCATGTCATAAAGCGCAAGATAGCGGTAAGTCGGTGCCAGTGTCACGCCGCGCAGCACGCGCCCCATCAGGCGGCGCGGCGGATCGCCCATAAGGAACGCACGGTGGCGCGGGCCGCCATACGTGGCGACGGCGGCGAGACGGCGGATGTTGGTGAGGTTCGGCTTCACCCGCCCGTCGTCGAGGCGAAAGGACACGCCGGGAAGGAAGACGCGGTCGAGGAAGCCTTTCAGGATCGCGGGGAAGCCGAAGTTCCAGACGGGATGCACAAAGACCAGAGCCTCGGCGGCCCGGACGCGGTCCACATAGTCCTGAACCGGGGCGCAGTTGGTGGCGGTGTCGTGGTAGCCACGCCGTTCGGCGGCCGTCAGGACTGGCGCGAAGTCTTCGGCGTAGAGGTCGCAGTCATCGACATCCCAGCCGCGCGCACGTCAGCGTATCGACGACACAAGTATGCAGCGCGGCCCCAAAACTTTCGTCGCAGGGGTGCGCGAAAAGGACCAGCACGCGTGTCATCCGGCGGCCTTCATCAGGCGGGGGAAGGCATACATGCGGTCATAGGACCAGTCGGGATCATCCCAGGCGATCATCTTGCCGGGGTTCAAGCAGCCCCTTCGGGATCGGCTTCGCGCTTGAAGCGGAGCTGGCGGTCATCGACAGTCTGGCGCCCGCCTTCCTCGAGCGTGTAGCGGTGCGGGTTGAAGACCATCGCGCCCGCGGCTTCGTGCAGGCGGACGATTTCGATCCAGACGCTCCTCGGTGGTGAAGCGGACAAGGGAGAGGCCCGCGAACTGGTCTTTCCGCCCATCCGCGACGCCTCCAGATGCTGGAGAACCTCGGGCGAGAACGCGCGTCGGATTTCCTCGATCAGCTCCAGCGGACGGTCGGTGCCGTAGCCGACCTGAAGGTAGGTGATCGCCGGATCGACCTTGAGCGCGCGGAGCGTCGTGTGGTTCCAGCCGTATTCAAAGACGGGACCGGGTTCGCGGTCCCAGTGGGTTTCGTCCGACCGGTAGATGACTTGCGCCCCCGGACGGCGGGCGGTGAAGGTGGCGAAGGCGTCCATCGCATGGGGGGCGACCATGAGGGCGAGCACGGCCTGTCCGGGTTTGACGTAAGGCGAGACGCGCTGGAAATAGTCCTGGGCAATGGGTGCCTCGAACACCGTCGCTAGCTTGATGAGGATGCCGTCCTCGTTCGCCAGGTCGTAGGCGAAGCGCGCCGCGTCGGCGAAGTCGTTCAGCGTCACGAACAGCTGCACCCAGTCATAGGCGGGGGCGAGGGGGATCTCGATTTCGGTGATGATGCCGTTGGTGCCGTAGGCGTGGCTGACGCGGTGCAGTTCCTCGCCGGTGAATTCCAGAATGCGCGGGGTTTCCTCCATCGTCACGACCCTCAGGCGGATGATGTTGCCGAGATCGCGTAAGCGCGCCCCAGCGGACGGAGCCGACGCCGCCCGACCCGCCCGCGATGAAGCCGCCGATGGTCGCGGTGGCCCAGGTGGACGAGAACATGCGGATTTCTTGCGCGGAGTCGGCGATGCAGGCGGCGTCGAGGTCTTTCAGCAGGCAGCCGGGTTCGACCACGACGCGGCCGGGATGGACGGATTTGACCGCGTTCATCCGGTGCATGTGCAGGATGCAGCCGCCCGCAAGCGGCATCGCCTGACCGTAGTTCCCGGTGCCGGTGCCGCGCGTGGTGACGGGGACGTTGTATCTGTAGCAGGTCCTTCAGGACCTCGATGACCTCGGCTTCGGTTTTTGGTGCCACGACGAAGTCGGCGGTGACATGGTCGAGGCGGGCTTTGAGGACCGGGGAATACCAGAAGAAATCGCGGCTTTTCGCGCGCACCGACACCGGCTTTTCGTCAAGGTCCAGATGGGCGAGGGCGGCCTTTGCGGCGGCGATGTCGGGCGTGGTCATGCTTTCCCCATCAGGTGGTCGAGTTCGGCATAGTCGGGAAGTTTGCGGTCAATGGCGCGGCCCCCGCGCAGCACGATCCGGTCGGATTGCGGACGGGCAAACAGCTCGGTCCATGTGCGGGCGCGGCAGATGACCAGATCGGCGGGGCTACCCACGGCCAGCGAAGGCGCGTCGAAGCCACAGGCGCGGGCGGGGTTGGTCAGGAAGGAGTCGGTCCAGTCGGGATCAGAATGATCGAGATGCCCGATGCGGGTGGCTTCGCGCATCACCTCGATCATATCGAGATCGCCATAGGCGTAGAACGGGTCGCGGGTGTTGTCCGAGGCGAAACTGACATTGATGCCGCGCGCCTTCAACTCGTGCACCAGCGTGATGCCCCGGTTGCGGGGGGTGCGGGCGGACTGGCGGTCCTGCAGGTAAAGGTTGCAGAGCGGCAGGCTGACGATGTTCAGGCCTGCGCGGGCGACAAGGTCGAGGGTGGCCAGCGCGTCGCGTTCGGGCATGACCGACAGCGAACAGCAGTGCCCGACGGCGACGGGCGCGTCGAAACCGAGGTCGATGACGGTGCGGGCGATGTCGGCCAGTGTGTTGACGGTCGGGTCCAGCGTTTCATCGGCGTGGAAATCGGCGGCAAGGCCGCGGTCGGAGGCGAGGCGGAAGAAGGCGTCGAGCCGGTCCTGCAGGTCGGGCACGGGATAGGTGACCATGCCGAGAACGCCGCCCGAAGCCGCGACGAGGTCCGCCGTGGCGCGGTAGGGGCCGTCGGCGTCCACCCCTTCGCAGCCGACGAGACAAACGGCCTGAAGGTCGATGCGGCCCGCCCAGTCCGACCGCATTTCGCGGAAGACGGCCCAGCTGATGTCGTCCTGCGGCGGGATCGAATCCAGATGCGTGCGGATCGCGCGTGTGCCGTGGGCGAAGGCGCAGCGAAGGGAGAAATCCATCCGGGCGCGCACATCGTCCGCCGACCAGCTGGCTTCGCGGTCGCTGCCGACGGCGTTCAATGCCCCCATGAAGGTGCCGTCGGGATTGGGGGTGCGGGGCCAGATGTGACCCTTGTCCAGATGCGTGTGCATATCCACAAAAGCCGGGAAGACCATCGCGCCCTTCATGTCCACGGGCGTGCCGCCGCCTGCCGCGATGCGGCCATCGGCGATGGACAGCGCGGTGCGGGTCAGGTCGCCGGGCTGGCCCAGCAAGCAGGCCGGAACGGTGATGTTCTCCAGCCGCAGAGGGCCCTCGGGCAGGATCATCCCTCGCGCCTCACGGCGCTTTCGTGCCATTTGCGCAGGGCAAAATGCGACACCAGCGCGGTCAGCGCAAAGATCACGACGCCGACAAGGGCGATCAGGAACAGCGCCGCGAACATGCGGGGGATGTTCAGGCGGTAGCTCGCCTCCAGTATGCGGAAGGCGAGGCCGGACCCTGCCCCGCCGGTGCCCACGACATATTCCGCGACGATGGCCCCGATCAGGGCAAGGCCGCCCGCGATGCGGAGGCCGCCGAGGAAGTAGGGCAAGGCGGAGGGCAGTTGCAGGTGTATCAGTTTCTGCCAGCGGGTCGCCTTGTAGATGGAAAAGAGGTCGCGGAGGTTGTGGTCGGTGGATTTGAGGCCAAGCGTCGTGTTCGACAGGATCGGAAAGAACGCGACGATCCAGGCGCAGATCAGCACGCGCGCGGTCGGTTCCTTGACGTAGATGAAGATCAGGGGCGCGATCGACACGATGGGCGTGACCTGCAGGATGACTGCATAGGGGTAGAAGATCAGTTCGGCAAAGCGGCTCTGGTTGAACAGAATCGCCAGCAGAACGCCGCCGCCGACCGCGACGCCGAGGGCCATGACGGTGATCCAGAGCGTGACCTTCAGGGACGCGAAGAGCATGTCCCAGTCCTTGATGAGCTGGTCCCAGATGCGCCCCGGCGAGGGCAGGATGTAGTGCGGGATTTCGTTCCAGATGACGAAGCGGTCCCAGAGGAACAAGGTGCCGAGGACGACCAGCACCGGCAGTAGCCAGCGCGCGATGCTTTCGGTCCTGCGCGCACGGGCGCGGCGCGCCTCTTCGGCGTCCCAGACGGCTTCGGCATTGTTGTCCGCGATGGTCATGCGTGTTCCCCCATCGCCTGCAGAAGGGCGTCAGACACGACATGGGTATGGGCGGCGTAGTCGGCGGAGGTGCGGAAGTCCATGCCGCGCGGATAGGCGGCGGGGATCGCGATTTCCTCAACCACCCGCCCCGGCCGTGCGGCCATGACGACGATGCGGTCCGACAGGAACACGGATTCAAAGACGGAATGGGTGACGAAGATCACGGTGCAGCCGATGCGGGCCTTGAGCGCCAGCAGGTCGTCGTTCAGCCTTTGCCGCGTGATCTCGTCCAGCGCGGCGAAAGGTTCGTCCATCAGGATCAGGCGCGGCTTCGTCACCAGAGCGCGGGCGATGGAGACGCGCATCTTCATGCCGCCGGACAGTTCGCGCGGATAGGCACCGGCGAACTTGTCGAGGCCGACCAGGCGCCAGCGTATCTTCGATCTCGCCCCGGACCGAGGCATAGGACTGCCCGCGCAGGCGGAACGGCAGATAGACGTTCCGCGCCACCGTGGCCCAGGGCATCAGCGTCGGTTCCTGAAACACGACGCCCAGATCGCCCGCGTGCTGCCCGCCTTCCCAGAGGATGCGGCCCTGCGTCGGCTGCATCAGGCCAGCGATCAGCCGAAGGGCCGTCGATTTACCGCAGCCAGAGGGGCCGAGCAGCGAGATGAAATCGCCCTCGTTCACGGTCAGGTTCATGTTGCGCAAGGCCGTCACGGTGCCGTTGAACACCTTCGCGATGCCCTGCATCTGCATCAGGCGCGGGCGTTGGCCCAGCGGGGCCGTCTGTCGGGAAACGGGATCGGTCATCGGAAACGGCCGGGGGCGGGCAGACCTGCCCCCGGCAACCGTCCTTACTGGGCCGGCTTCAAGTCAAGCCCGACGCCCTTGTTCACGAACTGCGTCGTATAGGCAGCCTTGTAGTCCAGATCGGCCGGAACGACGCCCGCATCGACCATCTTCTGGAAGAAGTCGGCCATCTTTTCGTCGGTCATGGCACCAATGCCCATCGTCAGCGTATCGCCCGAATCCACGATGCCGTTCGCCTTCATCGATTCAACGGCGTAGGTGATGGCCTCGTCGGTCATGTCGGGATTGTCGGCCTTGATCATCGCGTTGGCGGCGGAGTTGTCGTTGTAGATGTAGTTGTACCAGCCCTTGGCCGATCCATCGACAAAGCACTGCACAACCTCGGGGCTGTTGGCTATCGTGTCGGCCATCGTCTCGACCGTAGTAGAATAGGCGGTGTAGCCCGCATCGGCAATCAGCCAGACATCGGGTTTGAATCCGCCTTCCTTTTCGACTGCAAATGGTTCGGACGACAGGTACCCCTGCATCCCCCAGGTCTTGTTGGCCAGCAGCGGTGCCGCGCTGAACGTATACACCTCGCGCTGTTCGGGCTTGAAGCCATACGCTTTCATCATCCAGGCCCAGAAGGTCAGCACGCCGCCATCCGAGATCAGCAGCTTGTCCAGCTTGGCCAGGTCCGCAAAGGATGCCGCCGCGCCCGGATGCGTGACGATGACCTGCGGGTCCTTCTGGAACGCGGCAGAGACGGCCACGACCGGCACGCCTTCCTGCGCGGACGAGAACACGTCCAGCGTCGATCCGCCCATGTTGAACTGCACTTCGCCGGTCAGCATCAGCGCGCGGTTGTTGACCTGCGGGCCGCCCGGCATGATCGTCACGTCAAGGCCGCAGGCGGCATAGGTGCCGTCGGCCACGGCCTGGTAGTAGCCACCGTGTTCTGCCTGGGCGACCCAGTTGGTGCCGAACTTCACGGCCACATTCTGGGCCAGCGCCGCGCTGGCGAAGGGTACTGCCAGGGCAGTCAGAACGGTCGTCTTCAGGGCGTTTCTCACATCATCCTCCGAGTTTTGATTCCTGTCTGGTGCCAACCTAGGTCCCGGCCTCCGCGGGGACAGGGCGGTGCCGGGCATTGTCGCCGGATCGGAGGATCAAAGCCCAAGGAATGGTCAAAGGGCAAGCGATTTGAGCAGATTTGAGGCGGGACGCGCGCGACCGGTCTGGCGCGCGGCGTGAATATCTGGATGGATCGGTCACGGTCGGCCGGGATCGGACGGCAGGACCGCTTCGGAGGTGACATGAAAGCGCTGTTTCCCGCCGTGATCCGGGCGCCCTTCGCGGCCTACGCGCACGGGGTCGAAGTGCCGCCCGGTGCGCGGCTGGTCGTGACGTCGGGCCAGCTTGCGGCCCGGCCTGACGACAGCGTGCCGGAGGGCGCGCTCGAACAGGCGCGGCTGTGCCTGGCCAACTGCGCGGCGATCCTGGCGGAAGCGGGCATGGGGCCGCCGGATGTGATCCGGATCAATGCTTTCGTGACTGATCGGGCGCATATGAAGGGCTACATGCAGGCGCGTGACGAATGGCTGCGCGGTGTGGCGCGCCTGCCGGCATCGACGCTGGTCATCGTCGCGGGATTCACACGGCCCGATTTTCTGGTCGAGGTCGAAGTGACGGCGGCGAAGCTGCCGTGATGGATGGGGGGAACCTGCCGGGCACCGCAGGCCTTCATATTGACATCGCCCTGACCATCCGACAAAAGAATGTCCGGCCGGGGCAGTAGCTCAGTTGGGAGAGCGCGTCGTTCGCAATGACGAGGTCAGGGGTTCGATTCCCCTCTGCTCCACCAGACCAGATTTCGACGTTGAAATTCCGGCTAACACCCTGAATGGAAACGCCATTTCAGGTGTTCGATAGCCACTTGCGCCGGAGTATCGCAAGGGCTCTGCAAAGGCCAATCGCAGTACAGTCTGACGCATGGCCAATGACCCATTTTTCCATATATTCCAGGGGCTTGAGATAAACTCAAGCGCGTGTTCGATAAATTCCTCCTGGCCTGCTGCCGGTTTCGTGGACACCGAGTTAGGGTGTTTCAACGGAATCGGAGTTATGGATGCAGAGACGGAAGTTCAGCCGCGAGTTCAAGCTTGAGGCGGTGAAGTTGGTGAGAGATCGAGGGGTGACGGCTGCGCAGGCGGCGCGGGATCTCGATCTGCACGAGAACGTGTTGCGCAAATGGGTGAGGGAACTGTCGGCAGACCCGCAGCAGGCTTTCCCCGGGCACGGGCAGCAAAAGCCGGAGCAGCTTGAGATCGATCGACTGCGCAGCGAAGTCGCCAGGCTCAAGGCATAGCGCGACATCCTAGAAAAGGCCGCAGCCTACTTCGCGAGGGAAGTGATATGAGGTTCGCTTTCATCGCGAGGCACCGCCACATCTGGCCGGTGGTTTGGCTGTGCGAAGCGCTGGATGTATCGCGGTCCGGTTTCAATGCCTGGCTCGGTCGCGCACCGTCGAGGCGCAGCCGGGAAGACGAGGAGATCGGCGCGAAGGTGCGGGCGAGCTTCATCGCCAGCGCCCGCACCTAAGGCGCCCGGTGTGTCTGGCGCGACGTGCTGGCCGAGGGGATCGACTGCGGCCTGCATCGCATCGAGCGGCAGTTTCTACAGCGTCGACATGCTGCCAGGCATCTGGCGGACCATCGCGCTGTTCAATCCGGTGGTGCACCTGATGTCGGTCTTCCGCTGGTCATTGTTCGACACCGCCGATGTGCCGGTTGTCGTCAGCCTGCTCGCGATTGCGCTTTTCAAAGGGCTTTGCTTGGTGGCGGTCTGGTGGATCTTCCGCACCGGATGGCGCATCCGGCTGTAACAGCTCGTACAGCGGAACCGCACTTACCGCGAAACGAACCGTCCAAGCGTTCTGGCCATCGGTCGTGCCAGCGCGGCCCAAAGCCGCCATCCGAGCGGCAGAGGTCGCCGCGCTGCAGCTTCCACAAAGCAGCCTTTGATGTGTTCAGCAGCACTTCAGCTACCGCTCAGTCCGTTTTGCCGATGGAAGCCGATGTTCCTGGCAAACAGGAACTGGCAGCGCTTGCCGCTGTTCAGCGGGAGAAGCAAACGGCCGCTCCTCTGGTGATTCGACGTGAAAGGATACATCCGCCGGCTAAGACCTACCGCATTTGCGTCCCGTGAAGCCGCGTCATCCGGGGACCTGCTCCGCCCAATCGGGGGGCCGCTTGTCCAGAAAGGCGGCGATGCCGTGCAGCGCCTCGGGCCCTTCCCAGATGTCCGCGAGGCGTCGGATCGTGTCGTCGATGACCTCGGCGTCGATGCGGGGGCCGAGATCGCGGGCCAGTTTCTTGGCCGCCGCCACGGCGCCAGGTGCTACCTGGAGATAGGGGGCAACCTCTGCCTCGACTGCTTGGTCGAGTTCATCCGGCCGAACCGCCCGGGATACGATGCCGAGGCGCTCGGCCTCTGCCGCGTCGAAGACGCGAGCCGACATGAAGACCCGGCGGGCCTTGCCTTCGCTCATCCTTGCCAGCACGTAAGGCCCGATCGTGGCGGGAATGATCCCCAGCCGGGTTTCCGAAAAGCAGAACTTCGTCGCGCTCTCAGCCAGGGTCACATCGCAGACGCAGGCGATGCCGATGCCGCCGCCGAACGCGCCGCCGTGCAGGCGGCCGATCAGCGGGGCGCGGATGGTGTTCAGGGCCTGCAGCATTTCGGCGAGCTTCCTCGCCTCGCGCATGCGCTGCGCCCGGTCGGCCTCGATCTGGGCCTTCATCCAGTTCAGGTCTCCACCAGCGCAGAATGTCGTTCCCGCGCCGGAGAGGACGATGGCGCGGGTCTTTCCGTCATTGCCGATGGTTGCGGCCATCTCGGTCAGCTCAGCGATCATCAGCGCGGAGAGGACGTTCCGTTTTTCGGGTGTGTTCAGCATTACCTCGACAACGCCGCGCCCGTCTGTCCTGACATCGAGGGTTCTCCAGCTCATTCCGGCCTCCTGAGGATTCGGGCACATCGGGACATGGCGGCCAGGGCTTGGGTATCGATGCCGGTCTCGAAGCCTTGATCGTGAAGCATGGCGACGACCGCTTCCGTTGCGACATTACCTTGCGCGCCCGGCGCATAGGGGCATCCGCCGAGACCTCCCACCGAACTGTCGAACGTGCGCAGACCAAGATCGAGGCAGAGAGCGATGTTGTGCAGGGCTTGCCCACGGGTATCGTGGAAGTGCCCGGCCAGCCGGGATGCAGGTAAATGCGCGAGGACGGCTTCCAGCATTTTTCCGGTTGAGGCGGGCGTGGCGGAGCCAAGCGTGTCGCCGAGGCTCACCTGATAGCATCCAAGCTCGATGAGGGCTTCGGCCACGCGTGCCACAGCTTCGGGTGCCACGGGTCCATCGAACGGGCAGTCCGTCACGCAGGAAACATAGCCCCGCACTGGCAGCATGGCGGTTTTTGCGCGAAGAAGCACAGGGCGGAAACGTTCAAGGCTTTCCGCAATCGAGCAGTTGATGTTCTTCTGCGAGAACCCTTCCGAGGCCGAGGCGAAGACGGCCACTTCGTCTGCACGGGCATCAAGCGCACGCTCGAAACCCTGGAGGTTTGGCGTCAGCGCCGCATAGGAGACGCCCGGCCTGCGCTGGATGCCCGCCAGAACTGCCGAGGCATCGGCCATTTGCGGCACCCATTTCGGGCTGACGAAGCTCGCGACCTCGATATGGCTGAAACCACAGGCCGACAGGCCGTCGATCAGGCGGATCTTGTCCGCTGTCGGGATCAGCCGGGCCTCGTTCTGCAGTCCGTCACGCGGCCCCACCTCGAAAATGGTGACCCGCTCAGCCATCCTGAGCCTCCAGCCGCAGAAGCAGCATACCGTCCGTGACCTGATCCCGCTCGTCGACCAGAACTTCCGCGACCACACCGTCGCGGGGGGCGGTCAGCACATGCTCCATCTTCATCGCTTCGAGGACAAGGAGCGCGTCGCCCTTGCGGACCTTCGCACCGTTCGCCGTCCTGACCGCAGACACGAGGCCGGGCATCGGCGCGATGATGGAATCACCGCTGGCTTGCGCTTCTTCCGCGACGGCGAGGTCGTCGATCAGGTTGAAATCGTAGCAGAGACCGTCATGAAACACGGAAATCCACGCCGGCGCCGGTCACGATTTCCGCCCGCGAGCGGAGCCCGTCGCTGTCGAAGAGAGCACTGCCCTCGCGGCTTTGTGCGATGGTCAGGGTGCAGTCGCTGGTCGTTAGAAATCGCCCGGAAACGCCGCTCCCCAAGGTGGACGATGCGCAGGTGGACGTCTCTTCCACTGAGCCCGAGCGTCACGAAGGCCTCCGCTTCCGACCAAGCGCGCCAGCCTCTCAGCAGGTCCCACGGATCGTTCCCCCGGGGATCGGTCAACGCGCCAAGGGCGGCCAACGCGGCCAGTGCCGGGATCGCGGGCGGCATCGCCGGTCTTGCGGTCAGCTGAGCCAAATCACGGTCGATCAGGCCGGTATCGACGTTGCCGGCGGCAAACCCTTCGTGCCGCGCAAGGACGCTCAGGAATTCCAGATTGGTTGTCGTCCCAGCCACCCGGACCTCGCTCAGGGTCGCTGCCAGCAGGTTGAGCGCTGCGGCGCGGCTCGCGCCATGCACGATGACCTTGGCGATCATCGGATCGTACCAGGGCGTGATCGTATCGCCTTGGCGCACGCCGCTGTCGACCCGGACTGCGCCGCGCGAAAACACCACGCCCGACGGAAAGGACAGGTGCTCCAGCGTGCCGGTTGCGGGCAGGAAGCCTTTCGAAACGTCTTCGGCATAAAGGCGGGCCTCGAACGCCCAGCCGTCGATGCTAAGATCCTCCTGCCGGACCGGCAGTGGTTCTCCGGCCGCGACGCGGAGCTGGAGTTCGACGAAATCGAGCCCGGTGATAGCTTCCGAAACCGGATGTTCCACCTGAAGCCGCGTGTTCATCTCCATAAACCAGAAGCCGTCCTCGCGCAGCGGGCCGGAACCGTCCGCGATGAATTCGACGGTTCCCGCACCGCGGTAGCCGATGGCCTTCGCCGCCTCGACCGCCGCACGGCCCATCGCGGAGCGGACATGTGCAGGCATACCGGGTGCGGGGGCTTCTTCGATCACCTTCTGATGGCGGCGTTGCAGGCTGCAATCTCGTTCGAAGAGGTGGATCACGTTGCCACGGGCGTCGCCGAAGACCTGAATCTCGATATGCCTTGGGTGGGTTACGTATTTCTCGATAAGGCAGGCGGGGTCGCCGAAACTCGACCGGGCCTCACGCTGGGCGCTTTCAAGAGCGTCACGGAAACCGGCGGGGTCCTCGACAAGGCGCATTCCCTTGCCACCACCACCTGCCCGCGCCTTGATGAGGACGGGATAGCCGATCCTGGCCGCCTCAGCCGCCAGAAAGTCAGCATCCTGGTTCCCGCCGTGATAGCCGGGGACCACAGGGACGCCAGCCTTGGTCATCAGGGTTTTCGCGGCATCCTTCAGCCCCATGGCGCGGATGGCGCTGGCGGGCGGGCCGATGAAGACCAGCCCGGCAGCCTCGACCGCCTCGACGAAATCGGGGTTCTCCGACAGGAAGCCGTAGCCGGGATGGATCGCCTCGGCGCCGGTGCGCAGGGCGGCGGCGATGATCGCCTCGCCGCAAAGATAGCTCTCGGAAACCGCAGCGCCGCCGATGTGGACCGCCTCGTCAGCCAGCGCCACATGCTTGGCACCCGCATCGGCCTCGGAAAAGACGGCGACCGTCTTCGTTCCCATCCGGCGCGCGGTGGTGATGACGCGGCAGGCGATTTCACCGCGATTGGCGATCAGGATTTTGGCGAACATCTGCTTCCCCTACATCCGGAACACGCCAAAGCGTGTCTCTTCGACGGGCGCGTTCAGGGCAACCGAGAGCGACAGGGCCAACACCTGGCGGCTGTGACGCGGGTCCACGATCCCGTCGTCCCAGAGCCGGGCCGAGGCATAAAGCGGATGCGACTGGCGTTCGAACATCTCCACCGTGGGCTGCTTGAACGCGGCC
Source organism: uncultured Alphaproteobacteria bacterium (assembly GCA_963738635.1). Classification (GTDB taxonomy): domain Bacteria; phylum Pseudomonadota; class Alphaproteobacteria; order Rhodobacterales; family Rhodobacteraceae; genus JAOADN01. The sequence goes on from CAVTXE010000001.1 coordinate 413,262, forward strand.
TCCTCTTCGGCTGTCCACTGGCCGCCCTTGCGCTCGATCGCATCGCGGCGGACGCTGGCGAGAACCCCCGCCGCCTGTTCGCCGCCCATCACGGAAATCCGGCTGTTCGGCCATGACCAGAGGAAGCGGGGCGAATAGGCCCTGCCGCACATGCCGTAATTGCCCGCCCCGAAAGAGCCGCCGACCAGGAAGGTGATCTTCGGCACCCGCGTCGTCGCCACCGCCGTCACCAGCTTCGCCCCGTCCTTGGCGATCCCGCGGTTTTCGTAGGACCGGCCGACCATGAAGCCCGAGATGTTCTGCAGGAAGACCAGCGGGATGTTGCGCTGCGAGCAAAGCTCGACGAAATGCGCGGCCTTCAGCGAGGATTCCGAGAAAATCACACCGTTGTTGCCGATCAGTCCGACCGGAATTCCCATGACATGGGCAAACCCACAGACGATGGTCGCACCATAGCGCGGCTTGAATTCGTCAAAGCGCGAGCCGTCCACGATGCGGGCGATGACCTCGCGGATGTCATAGGGCGTCTTCAGTTCCGAGGGCACGATACCCATGATCTCTTCAGGATCATAAAGTGGCGGTTCGGGCGATTGCAGGGCAAGCTGCGGCAACTTCCGCCGGTTCAGATTGGCGACCGCGCGCCGCGCGAGGGCAAGCGCGTGCAGATCGTCGTTCGCCAGCAGGTCCGCCACGCCGGAGAGGCGCGTGTGGACATCGCCGCCGCCCAGATCCTCGGCAGACACGATCTCGCCGGTCGCCGCCTTGACCAGCGGTGGCCCTGCCAGAAAGATGGTGCCCTGATCCTTCACAATGATTGTGACATCCGACATGGCCGGCACATAGGCCCCTCCGGCGGTGCAGGAGCCCATCACCACCGCGATTTGCGGAATACCCTTGGCCGACATGTTGGCCTGGTTGAAGAAGATGCGGCCGAAATGGTCGCGGTCGGGGAAAACCTCGTCCTGATTGGGCAGGTTTGCGCCGCCTGAATCGACGAGGTAGACGCAGGGCAGATGGTTCTCCTCGGCGATTTCCTGGGCGCGGAGGTGCTTCTTGACCGTCATCGGAAAGTAGGTGCCGCCCTTCACGGTGGCATCGTTGCAGACGATCATCACCTCCTGGCCTTCGACGCGGCCGATCCCGGTGACAAGACCGGCGCAGGGGCTGGCGCCGTCGTAAAGATCGTGGGCTGCGAAGATCCCGATTTCGAGAAAGGGCGAGCCGGGGTCGATCAGGCGGGCGATCCTCTCGCGCGGCAACAACTTGCCGCGGCTTTGATGAAGGCCACGCGCCTTCTGGCCGCCACCGGCCTGGGAGAGGGCAGCGGCGGCGCGAACGGTTTCCAGCGCAGAGAGGTTGGCCGCCTGGTTCGCACGAAAGGTTTCCGATCGCGGAGAAATGGCCGAGGACAGGATCGTCATGCGCTCATTGCCTGCATGAGTTCACGCCCGATCAGCATGCGCCGGATTTCCGAGGTTCCCGCGCCGATTTCCATCAGCTTGGCATCACGGAAGAGACGGCTGACCGGTGTTTCGTTCATGAACCCGGCACCGCCCATGGCCTGGACGGCCTGATGGGCGACCACCATCGCCTCTTCGGAGGCGTAGAGAACGCAGGCGGCGGCGTCCTGTCGCGTCACCTCGCCCCGGTCGCAAGCCCTTGCCACTTCGTAGCTATAGGCGCGGGCCGAGTTCAGCTTGGTATACATGTCCGCGATCTTGGCCTGCATCAGTTGGAAATCGCCGATGCTTTTGCCGAACTGCTTCCGCTCGACCAGATAGGGCATGATTTCGTCCAGGCAGGCCGCCATGATCCCGGTGCCGATCCCTGAAAGCACCACACGCTCGTAATCCAGGCCGGACATCAGGACCCGCACGCCCTTGCCTTCGGTGCCTAGGACGTTTTCGAAGGGAACTTCGACGTCGTCGAAGACCAGCTCGGCCGTGTTGGAGCCGCGCATCCCGAGCTTGTCGAAATGCTTCGAGGTGCTGAAACCCTTCATGGCCTTTTCAACGAGAAAGGCCGTGATACCCTTCGATCCGGCCTCGGGGTCGGTCTTGCCGTAGACGACCAGAGTATCGGCATCCGGCCCGTTGGTGATCCAGAACTTCGTGCCGTTCAGAACGTAGTAGCCGTTGCGCTTTTCCGCTCGCAGTTTCATCGACACGACATCTGAGCCCGCCCCGGCCTCGGACATCGCCAGCGCGCCGACACGTTTGCCGCTGATCAGGCCGGGCAGGTACTGGCGCTTCTGCGCCTCGGTGCCGTTCAGCTTGATCTGGTTGATGCACAGGTTCGAATGCGCCCCGTAGCTGAGCGACACCGACGCCGAGGCGCGGGCGATCTCTTCGACCGCGACCACATGCGCAAGATAGCCCATTCCGGCCCCGCCGTATTCCTCGGGGACGGTGATGCCCAGGAGCCCGAGGCCACCCATCTCGGCCCATAGCTCTGGCGGAAACTCGTTGTCCCGGTCGATCTCGGACGCCATCGGCCTGACACGCTCCTGCGCCCAGCGGTGCACCATGTCACGCAGCGCGTTGACCTCATCGCCCAGGTCGAATTTCATCGATGCGTTGAACATGTCACTCACCCCTCATTCTGCGGCGATGGCCATAGGGCCGTTGTGGTCCAGCTCGGCGCGAAGCGCTGCGCGCCGTGACATCTGCTGGTGGAAGGCCGCTTCCTTGACCGGACCATATCCCCGGATCGTCCCGGGCAGCGAAAGCAATTCTCGGACCAGCGGCAGATTCTCGGCGCTCAGCTTCCTGACGGCCAGCGCCAGATCCTCCTCGTAGAACGCGATCAACTGCCGCTCCAGCTTGCGGTCCGCCGTGTAGCCGAACGGGTCCGCCCAGGTCCCGCGCAGGCCTCTCAGCCGGGCGAACAGGCGGAACAGGGGCAGGATCCACAGGCCGAACTCCCGCTTCTTCGGTCGCCCGTCAGCCGCGTTGCCGGGCAGTATCGGCGGCGCGAGGTTGAACGCGATGCGGAAGTCACCTTCGAAGACCTTCTCCAGCGACTGGCGGAACTCCGGTGCAGTATACAGTCGGGCGACCTCGTATTCGTCCTTGTAAGCGAGGACTCGGGCATAGGTGATCGCGACCTGGCGTTTCAGATCGTTGACGCCGATCCGCGCAGGTGCCGCGACTTCGTCGATCTTCGCCAGCCAGCTGCGGTAGCGAATCGCCAAGGCTTCGTTCTGATACGCGCGCAGGTGCGCCACACGATGTTCCACGATGTCCTCGGTCGACATCGTCTCCAGATCGGGTCTGGAGGGTGCGCCGGCGAGCTTCTGAATCCGGGCGGGGTCATGCGCCAGAACCCGGCCCCAGTTGAAGGCGTCGGTATTGGCCCGCACGGCCACCCCGTTAAGCTTGATCGCCTGCAGGATGGCCTCGCGTCCGATCGGCACGAACCCCTGCTGCCAAGCATAGCCCAGCATCATGAGATTGGCCCCGATCTCGTCCCCGACAAGCCGTGTCGCCAGGGTGGAGAAGTCCAGGAAATGGCGGTCCGATTTGACCGACCTCGCGACGCTTCGTTCGACAGCCGCCTCCTGAAAGTCGAAATCGCGGTTGCGGATGAAGTCGGAAACCGGGGTGATGCGAGCGTTCAGCACCGCCTCGGTCCGCTCGGGGTCGCAGAGGACGATGCAGTCCTTCGACGCCGCCACCACCGGATCCGCCCCAAGCAGCAGGTCGGCGCTGCCCGCAGCGATGCGCGGGGCTGCCACCGGACGGTCCGGCCGTGAAATCCGGACATGGCTCATGACCGCGCCGCCCTTCTGCGCCAGACCCGCCATGTCGAGGATCATCGGGATCTTGCCTTCGACATGCGCCGCCATGCCGAGGATCGCGCTGATGGTCAGCACCCCGGTGCCGCCAACCCCGGCCAGCGCAAGGTTCCAGGCCCGGTTGATCTCGGGCAAGACAGGCTGCGGCAGGGACGCCACCTCCGGCCCATTCTCCGCGCGTTGCTTTCGCAGCTTGCCGCCGCGAACCGTCACGAACGACGGGCAGAATCCCTTGAGACAGGAATAATCCTTGTTGCACATCGACTGGTTGATGCGTCGCTTGCGGCCCATCTCGGTCTCCTCCGGCTCGACCGCGAGGCAGTTCGACTTCTCGGAGCAATCGCCGCACCCCTCGCAGACCTCCGGGTTGATCCAGAGCCGCAGGTCCGGGTCTTCCAGAACGCCCCGCTTGCGCCGCCGTCTCTTCTCGGCCGCGCAGGTCTGCTCGAAGACGATGACGGTCACGCCCGGCACCTCCCGAAGTTCGAGCATCACCGTGTCGATTTCGTCCCGGTGGCGGATATTGGTGCCCGGCGCCAGTTCGGCAGCCGAGTAAAGATCGGGCCGGTCCGACATCAGCACGATCCGGGTCACCCGCTCGTGATACATCTGGTGTGTGATCTGCCCTGGCGTCAGAACCCCGTCCACCGGCTGCCCGCCGGTCATCGCAACGGCATCGTTGAACAGGATCTTGTAGGTGATGTTGGCGCCAGCGGCGACCGACTGCCGTATGGCAAGATGGCCGGAATGGAAGAACGTGCCATCGCCCAGATTGACGAAGCGGTGCTTCTCGTCGGTGAACCGGCTAATCGCGGTCCATGGCACGCCCTCGGCGCCCATATGGGTGAAGGTCTCGGTCCGGCGGTCCATCCACTGCGCCATGAAGTGGCAGCCGATCCCGGCCATGGCTTTCGACCCTTCGGGCACCCGTGTCGAGGCGTTGTGCGGGCAGCCTGCGCAGTAGTGCGGCAGCCGCACCACCGGTGGCAAATGGGTGCTGCCCCGCGCTTCGGCCTCATGAAGGTGCTCTGCCCGGCGGCGAAGGTGGTTCGCCAACCCCTCGGGCAGATCGAGACGCAACAGGCGTTCCGCGATCGCCCCCGCAACCCGCGCCACGGTCAGCCCTGCCGAGAGGCTGAGGAACGGCTTCCCCGTCTCATCGAATTTTCCGACGATGCGCGGGCGTACATCCGCCCGCCAGTTGAACAGTTGCTGCTTGATCTGGTTCTCGATGATCTCGCGCCGCTCCTCGACGATCAGCACCTCTTCCAGACCCTGCGAAAAGGCGCGGATGCCTTCCGGTTCCAGCGGCCAGGGCATCCGGACCTTGTAGAAGCGCAGGCCGATGATGGCTTGTTCCTCGGGGCCGATCCCCAGTTCCGCCAGCGCTTGGCGCACGTCCTCATAGGCCTTGCCCGAGGCGACGATGCCGAAGCGGGCGCGGGGCGTGTCGATGATCACCCGGTCGACGCCATTGGCGCGGGCAAAGGCGATGGCGGCATAGCCCTTGTGTTCCTGAAGCCGTTCGTCCTGCACCAGCGGCGGGTCGGGCCAGCGCAGGTTCAGACCATCCGGAGGAAGCTCGAAATCCTGCGGCTGCGTGTACTGGCGTTGCTCCTGACCCAGATCAACGACGGTCGTGATCTCGACGGTTTCCGAGATGACCTTGAACCCGACCCAGCACCCGGAATACCGCGACATCGCGATGCCAAGAAG
>CAVTXE010000002.1:0-19366 GCA_963738635.1 uncultured Alphaproteobacteria bacterium
AATCGGCCGCACCAGCGCAGGATCAAACACCCGCGCCGACTCGCTCAACGAACCCAGCGAAACCCGTGGAATCCCCAGCCGCTTGCGGACCTGCTCCCAGTTCGAAGCGTTTTGCAACGAGCGTAAACTGGTCAGTGACGGATTGACGAAATACAACAGCAACAAGGACAGATAATGGTCGTAAAAAAACTTACGGTTGCCCGCCCGATCGCGCTCCGTCCCCGCGAGATGAATCTGCTTGAGCAACTGCCGCAGCGGCTTGATCATCCGCACCGAACGCAGCCGCCGTGCCGCAGCCTCGTCCGCTGTCGCCGCGCTTTTCGTGTTCTCGTCCGCTTCTGTGCCATTCTGACAGCCTTATAAATGCTGTCAGTCCCGGCGCAAATCCCGTGCCGAACACTATTGCGGAGTACCGGGGAGAGGGGAGTCAAAGGCGCCTATCCGGAGAAAGACGTCGCCAAGGTCATTGAGGGCGGCCATCGTGCTCCGGTCGATCGCGGAGCGGGAGGCGAACTTGTCGGAGACCTCCTGGAGCCGGGCCTGCGCGGTCTGGAGCAGCGAGCGTCGTAGGTCGCCCGCACCGGGGACGTTCGCCAGCTTTCGCTGGATGTCGAAGATGACACTTTCCAACGACTTGAGGGCGAGTTGGCTCTGCTCGCGGGCGACCGTGGCGTTGGCGAGGGCCGTTTTTTCGTTGTCCTGGGCCAGCTTGCGGGCGGCTTGTTCGCGCGCGTTCGCTTGCGTCAGTTGCTGATTGTGACGGGCGGTCAGACCCAGGCCAGCCGCCAGACTGAGCACCAACACCACCGTCGCAGCGACCGCGCCCGACACTGCACTGGATGCCGGCGAACGAAGCGCTTGGCGCGCACCGCGAGCGGCTCGCGATAGCCGAGACCGGCTCGTCGGCCAGCCAGCGCTCCACGTCGTCGGCCAGCGCCGCGGCGAGGCGTAGCGGTCCTCCGGCTGCAGGGCCATCGCCTTCAGGCAGATCGCTTCGAGCGGCCGCGGCACATCGCGGCTTGACGCTGCGCGGCGGCGGAAACTCGCCGCGCCTGCACCTTGCAGCAGCGTCTCGCCAGTCGTCTCGCGTCGGCGAACGGCGACTTGGCCGGTCAGCAGGCAGTAGAGCGTGGCGCCCAGGCTGTAGACGTCGCTGGCCGGGCCGAGCTCGATCGAGCTGGCCGGCGGCCTGCTCGGGGCTCATGAAGCCGGCGTGCCGATGGCCGCGCCCATCTGCGTCGCGCGTGCGATGCCGCTGCGCCGAGCTGGACGCGAGCGGCGCTCGCGGTCGGCGTTCGGCGTGCTCCGACCTGGCCGAGCGGCCTTGGCCAGGCCCCAGTCGACGACCAGCGTCTCGCCGTATTTGCCGAGCATGATGTTGCCCGGCTTCAGATCGCGGTGCAGCACGCCGCGGCTGTGGGCGTAGTCGATGGCGTTGCAGACATCGATGAACCGGCCGCAGCAGCTTGCGCAACTCCAACGACGTTCGCGGCCGGTCGCGTTGGCCTGCCGCGGCGCTGGCGTGAAAGCTGCTCGATCGGCTTCCTTGCAGGCTGTCGCCGCGGATGAACCGCATGGCGTAGAACGGCCGGCCGTCGGCGTATTGCCCAGGCCGTAGACCGGCACGATGCCCGGATGCTCCAGGCCGCCGGTGATCTCGGCTTCCAGCAGGAAGCGGCAGCGGCTGTCGGGGTCGTCGGCGTAGCTGGTCCTGGATCTCCTTGAGGGCCACCTCGCGGTGCAGCTCCACGTCCTGGGCGACGAAGACCTCGCCCAGGCCGCCTTTGGCGTGCGGCCGCAGGATGCGGAACCGCGGGCCGTCGGCCGGTCGATTGGCAAATGGCCGTTGTCAGGCTCCCGGCGCTCGGTGGCCACGATCGAGAGGGTCGCTTCAACGTCAGCGTTGCCAAGCTGCGCAGGTCCTCGCGCAAGGAGCCGATGCTGGAAAGGGTGGCCAGGCTCTGGTGAACATCGCCGCCGTGCAGCTCCTGATGCGTGACGGCGATTGCAGCCAGCAGGTCGAGCACAGGAGGTGCGAGCGCCTGGCGTTCGCGAAGAATATCAGCGAGCGGCCGCGACTTGTGCTGCGTCCAGACGCGCAGTGCGGCCAGCAAATCCTCTCGCGAGAGAAATCCCAGTTGCACCGCCAAAAGACCAAACAGCAAATTCCGATCGGCAGCAGATTCAGGCATGACGCAGCTCCGCAGGTGACGGCGGCGATTGTAGCACGGTGGGCATGGAGCAACACACTAAGCCGCACACCGAAAGTGACACGGCTCGCCATCGGCCTCCGTGCGAGAGCGGCGCAGCGGCAGGAGAACACAGCGAAACCTTTCAGCGACGCCAACAAGCGGAATGGCTTACCGTCCTTCAAGCTGCGGCGCATGATATCGAGTCGTAATACCGCCTTGCCGATCTTAATCAAGGTGGGCAGCTCGACATCGCGACTTTGTCCTCGCTCGACGTCGCGTTCTTGATTGATTTCTATCGCTCGCTTGCCCAGATTTTTTACGCGCAGGATGTGCCGTTCCACTCGCAGCAGCTGGCACTGCGCCCGCGACAAGGATCGGTCTTCGAGCACGCCAACACCAGCTTCGGCCCCCAGATGTTGCTGCTCAAGACAATGGGGGCGGGCTCTTAGGGCATTGCCGTCCGATCTGAAGGTGACCAGATAACGCCGCCGAAAGCACGGGCAAGCAATCAACACTGACGGACAATCGGCAGGGCTGGACTTCGGCCAGAATTGACGCCAGGCAGATGGGTAATTGCTCACCAAACTGCGGGAAACGTCTGACGTAGTCGTCGATAATTGGTGCGTCGCCCCAACCCAGGCGGACCCGAAATTCATCGGCGACAGCAGCTCAGAGGCGGCTCTCGATGCCACCGCCTAGCGACCATCGCAGGTAGTCTTCCAAAAGGGGCTTGGCCGGCAGGGCTTGTCGCACATCCTCGTGAATTGCGAGCGAGTCAGTCGTCTGGAGATCGCTTGGCCTTTGCCGCCAACGATGCTCCATGTCGATGGCAACCAATTCCCAAATCAGATTGTGGCCGGCCTCATCGAACTCTGGCGAGGCCCCAAGCAGCGAATATACTTGGATGGACGGCGGACTGTTCGCCTGCCAGGCGTCCTCGAATTCATCGAGCAGTGGAGCGAGTGGGCGAGAACGAGGAGCTGCTGAGTCTTTTCGGGTGTTGCGTTGGCGAATCAGCCGCCATCAGACTCTCCCGGCGGAATCTGCTGCCGAAGCACGAAACCGCTCGTTGAGGTCGGATTCAAGCGACTCCAACACTCGGCGGACGGTTTTGGTGCTGCGGTTGGTGGCCTCCGCAATGGCAAACATCGACTCGCTACGCAGAGGCGCTCCACGATCTCGCGATGCACGGGCATGAGACTGACTAGGACAGCGTTCAATTCATCGGCCAAGCAGTTGATTTCTTCCGGTGTGGGCTCGCGACTCGCGTTTTCGAGCAAGTCAACTCCATCCGCACTCTGACCTTCCTCACGGCGGAAGTCCTTTTTTGCCGCGGTGTGGCGCTCGATCTGCTTCAGCGTTTTCAGCAGAGTAATCTTCGCCAGCAACGGCCAAAGCTTGTGATGCTCATCCAGTACGAAACGGCCGTCTTGCGCCACGGAAGAAGCTGCGGAATACTGACTGCACAACATCTTCAGCGTCGAGTTTGCCCGCCAGGCGTCCTGAGATCCGCTGACGAGCGAGTGCGACCAAGCGCGACACGTACCGCCGCCAAATCTCTTCCGCGGCCTGCTGATCCCCGCCGCGATAGAGCGCTAGGAGGCGATAAGACGCGTCGGTTTCCATTGAGATCACCTGAAGTTGTGGTAACCGATTGTAGTCGCTGGCCGCAGTTTGATCAGCAAGAGGCCAAAAATAGGCCGTGGCTAACTCTGGCCTCCAGGCCGGAGCAGCCACCCGCGGCGGTTCGATGTCGCCCAGTCATCTCTATCGGGTCTTACCGAGAGTGGGGCGACTGGCGGGAGAGCGGCGGGCTTTTCGATCGCGAGCCGTTACCGAGATTAGATTTCCACGGCGCGATTGTGCCTCGACTTGGCGATCCGTCTTTTGTTGGTTCTTGAACTCCTTGGGAGTAAACAACTCGACCACATTGTCCTCGGGATTGACGCCAACGTGCAACGAGCCGCTCTTACCGATTCGCTTATAGACCGGCTCGCCCCGTCACCTCGGTCGTATCCAACCAGCGGCGGGTAGTCACTGGTATGCGTCTGCACGCCGCCGCCCGACACAACAGCCTGCTTTTCGTTAACCGTGAAATTGAATTCGTTGCTATTGCCCGAGTTGTCAATCTTGACTTCAAAGCGCGTCTTGAAGAGCGACCATCCCTTGTCGGCGATCTGGAACTGGTAGGTCCCAGCTGATAGTCCGTAGGTTGCCACCCCGAAGGACTCTCCACGGTCGAATTCAATCGTCCAGTTCTGCGAGGCGTCAAGTTTCTGCTTAAAGCCGGGTTGGATAGTAAACGGATGCCCGTTGAGCGTGTAGTTGATTGAGCCGGGAGAATCGATGGAGTTCATGATCAGCACGCCCTGATAAATCTCCCGGGCATCGGCGCCTTCGGCATCGGGCACGGGTTCGCCAGCGGTGGTCGGCAGCCCAAGTGTGTCCGCCGCTGTGGTGGTCCCGACCGAGCCGGTGTCATCACCCACCAGAATCGGTCCGTCTGGTCCGGCCAGAACCGGGTCAACGGGCAGACCGGGACCACTGATCACGGGAATATCGCCGGGGGCAGTCGCCAAGGGTGACATTGCCGGTATTCGGGTCACCTGCCAGGATTTGCTCCATGATGCCAGTCAGGTCATTCAGCTGGCCCAGATTGTTTAAATGCTGTTGCATGTCGGTTTTCATTTTGTCAGGTAAGTTGGATTGCTGCAGATCACTGCCAATACGCTCCAGCTCCTGCTGCATCTGTTCCGGCGATGCGCCATTCAAATACCCTTGTTCCAGCCGGTCTGCAGCGTGAACCATTTCCGCGGCTGCAAGCACTTGCTGTTGAGCGTCCGGATTGTTGATCCCGGTCTTGGGATCGCTAAGCAGTACTTTCACTTTTTCTACGTCGCCGTTTTTCGCGGCGTCGGTTAGCTCCGCCAGCTTTTGCAGAGTGCCGCTAGGATCGCCGTTCACGCCGGCCATGACGGCCGCCCCCGCTCCGGCATTGGCGACCACCGACTCGGCGTTCTGTTTCGTCCGCTTTCATAACGTCGATTTCTTTCGTATTCAGCCCATCCAAGGTAGCCAGCCCCGCGCTGAGGACCTGGGGGTCAGCATAGTCTAATCCGGCGTATAGGTTGCCCTTGGGTTTGGCGGGCCGCTGGGGGCACCGAGTTCTTTTTGGGCACAGATGGTGTGGGTTTGGGCTGCGGCCGATACTGCGCCCGATCCGGCGGATAGAAGGGGCCGGGATCGTATTCGGGGTCGAACGGTCGCTCGTTAGCACGATTGACGGCCTCGTTCAAAATGGCTTTTCCAATTTCAATGAAGCGCGATGGTCCGTGCGTCGTTGGAGTGACCCCGTTCAACATCAGCGGGCGAGGGGCGTTGGCCGCTAACCCTGAAATTCAACTGCGCGTAGGCGGGCTGCGGAACACAGGCCGCAGCGCACAGCAAGAGCCCGCACGCTACTCGGACTGACAGGACTTTCCACGTTGAGCGTTTCATATGCACTACTCCTAGGCGAAAAAAGGGCCGCGTTGATTGAAAGGACCGGGGATGCCGGTCGAGAGTGGAATCCGAACTTCTGCTGGCACACGACGGTGATCACCGTCTGCCGTCCGGGACATTCCGGTACTAGTACATCCGGATTGCCCCGACCGTGGGACATGGACTAGGAAATCCTTTGCGGACTGCCACGACGGCGGTCTAACACCACGTGCCAAAGGGCAAAGGCGGAATCCTGGCAAGTTCGTGGCAACGATGGTCTTTCCCGCGTATCGTACGGAATTGCCCGCAACGCCGTCGCCGATTTGTCGCTTCTACCTGTAGTTGGCCGATTTCGACTCCAAAAACCGCTGCCCTAGACAACCACTACTGCCGTAACGGCACGTTTCAACCAAAAGGAACCGAGCAATGCATTACACGTGATCACATCCCCGTCTTCCTGCACTACCTGACCGCATCGAGGGACTGATGTCCCATGCCACGCCCGATCTTCTGACCCGCCGTCTGGCCGCTGACATGTTCCCGCTGGGCCAGCAGATGGCGACGGCGATGCGGCTGACCTTGCGGGTGTCCTATCCGCTGGCGGGGCGGGCGGTGCCGGGGGATGTGGGGGCCGGGACGGATGCGGCGGGGCTGGGCGTCCGGCTGGATGTGACACGGGCGGCGCTGGGCGCGCTGCGGCCTGCGGACTTCGAGGGCGCGGAGGGCCGGATCATAGCCCATGTCGCGGGGTTCAGCGAACTGGAGCAGAGCGGGGAGGACTTCCTGCATCTGTTCGGGATGCCGAATTTCCTGTTCCACACCGGCATGGCCTTTGCGATCCTGCGGGTCAACGGGGCAGTGATCGGCAAGGCGGATTTCGACGGGCTGCACGACTATCCGCCGGGTTTCAGCTTCTGAAGCGGTCGCAGCCGGCGCGCTGACCGGCGGAGGATCGCCAAGGCGCACGACGGACCCTGCGGCACCCTGCGTATAACGGGGCAGGCGAAGGAGGACGCGCATGGCGGGCGGCAGGGCGAACGGGGCGATCCGGTTCGGCGCGGGGCTTGGTCCGGCGGTGCGGAACATCGACCCCGGCGCGGCTGATCTGCTGGCGGAACTGGCGGGGCCGGACGACCTGGCGGACGCCTTCCCGGCGGTGCGGACGGCGGCGGCGATGGACATGGTGGCGCGCTATGCGCCCGCGAAACGGGCGGACCGCGGGACCGAGGCGGGGACGGCGCAGAAGGATCTGAAGGACGAGATCAATGCGGCGCTGGTCGAGTCCTGGCGCGCGATGGCGGCGCGCTGGATGGATGCGGAGATCGGCTTCCGCGAACGGTTGACGCTGCTCTGGACCGACCATTTCACCGTGCGGGCGCGGAATGCGCGGCACCGCGCGCTGGCCCCGGCCTTATCGAGGATGCGGTGCGGCCGCATGTGGCGGGCCGGTTCGCGGACATGCTGAAAGCCGCGGTCACGCATCCGATGATGATGATCTACCTGAGCCAGGTCGGATCCATCGGGCCGAATTCGGCGACGGCAAGGAAGCGGCGGGCGGGCGGCGGGCTGAACGAGAATCTGGCGCGCGAGGTGCTGGAGCTGCACACGCTGGGCGTCGGCGGGGGCTATAGGCAGGACGATGTGCGCCAGTTCGCCGAGCTGCTGACCGGGCTGGCGCTGTCGAAGGATGGCAACCGGGGTTCCGACAGGCGAATGCCGAGCCGGGGTCGGAGGAGGTGCTTGGGGCCAGCTATGGCGGCGATCCGGCAAGGCTGGAGGATATCTACGCGGCGCTGGACGATCTGGCGGTGCATCCCGATACGGCGGGGCATATCGCGCGCAAACTGGCGGTGCATTTCGTGTCGGACACGCCCGATGCCGGGCTGGTCGAGGCGATGGCCGACGCCTTTGCGGTGACGGGGGGCGACCTGACGGCGGTCTATGCGGCGATGCTGGAGCATCCGGCGGCGTGGGCGGACCCGGTGCCAAGGTGCGCTGGCCGGTGGATTACGTGCTGGCGGGCGCGCGGGCGCTGGGGCTGGACGGGCGGACGCTGGTGACGATGCCCCGGCGGCGGTTCCGGGCGCTGCTGACGGACCAGCTGGACGTGATGGGCCAGCCCTGGCTGCAGGCACCGGGGCCGGACGGCTGGCCGGAAGAGGCCGAGGCCTGGGTGACGCCGCAGGGCATGGCGGCGCGGATCGACTGGGCGATGCGGGCACCGGCGGGGCTGGTGGCGGCGGCGGGGGGCGCGATGCCGGACCCGCGCGGATTTGTGGAGGTGGCGCTGGGCGGGCAGGCGGATGCGGCGCTGGTCCGGGCGGCGGAACGGGCCGAGACGCGGGAAGACGGGGTGGGGCTGATCCTCGCCTCGCCCGGGTTCAACCGGAGATAGGGGGCGGGCGATGCTGACACGCAGGGTATTCCTGAAAGGGGCGTCAGTGCTGGGCTGTTCTGCCGCAGCGCATCCCCTGATCTCGACCGTCACTCTTGCAAGCGTGCCGGGCGACAGCAGGCTGGTGGTGATCGTGCTGCGCGGCGCGATGGACGGGCTGGACGTGCTGCAGCCTTACGGCGACCCGATGCTGGCGGCCTATCGCCCGAATCTGAAGACCGGACCGGGTGCGGGTGCGGCGGCGGACCTGGACGGGTTCTATGCGCTGCATGGCGGATTGTCCGGGCTGATGCCGCTCTGGGCGGCGGGCGAGCTGGGCTTCGCCCATGCCGTGTCCACCCCCTACCGCGACAAGCGCAGCCATTTCGACGGGCAGGATATTCTGGAGGCGGGGACGGGGCCGGACGTGCCGGACCCGTCGGCGCGCGAGGGCTGGCTGAACCGGCTGGTGCAGGTGCTGCCGGGGGCGACGGCCGAAACGGCGTTTTCGGTGGGCGTGGAGGACATGCTGATCCTGCAGGGCCGCGCGCCGGTATCGTCCTGGGCCCCCGAGGCGCGGCTGTCGCTGACGCCGCAGGCGCGGCTGCTGCTGGAGCAGGTCTATCACGACGATGCGCTGTTCCGCGAGGCGGCGGCGCTGGCGATGGAGCTGGGGGCTGAACCGGTTCTGGCGGCGGGCATGACGGACGAGCCGGGCGATGCGGCGATGCTGCCGGGCGCGGTGTCGGGCAATGCGCAGGCGGGCATCGCGCTGGCGGAGTTCGCGGCGGAAAAACTGCGGGGCGCGACGCGGATCGCGTCGTTCTCGCTGACCGGATGGGACACGCATCGCGGGCAGGCCCCGATGATGGGCAAGGCTCTGGAGCGGCTGCAGGCGGTGATCCTGGCGCTGAAGACGGGGCTCGGGCCGGTCTGGGCGCAGACCACGGTGCTGGCGGTGACGGAGTTCGGGCGGACCGCGCGCGAGAACGGGTCGCGGGGCACCGATCACGGCACGGGGGGCGCGATGCTGATGGCGGGGGGCGCGGTGCGGGGAGGACGGGTCTATGGCCGCTGGCCGGGTCTGGCCGAGGCGGACCTGTACGACGGGCGCGACCTGATGCCGACGGGCGACGTGCGCGCCTATGCGGGCTGGGCGATGCGGGGGATGTTCGGATTTGAGCGCAGCGTGATCGAGGGCGGGGTGTTTCCGGGCCTTGATCTGGGCGAGGATCCGGGGATCCTGCTGTAGGGAGGGCTTTGCCGGCCCGGCGGGCTGCGCCGGGCGCGGGGGTCAGAACGCCGAGGCGGCAGTCGCGGCGATGGCGACCGACAGCGACAGCGCGCCAAGGCCGAACACGGCCCAATGCGTGGCGCGCGTGATGCGCTCGTTCGATGCGATACGGATGGCTGCGTCTTTCATCTTCTCACTCCCGAGCCCGTTCCCAAAACCGGGCTCCCACATTGCAAACGTGCTTGCCGATTGCGGCATGATTGGGACAGGCGCGCGACAGCATCCCGGCATTTTCGGTCGCAATCCCGGGAAAAGCGTTGCGGGTGCGAACGGTCTGTGGCCACGTGCGCAACGGTCGGGACTGGTTCGGAAGGATGCGCGCATGGGGCAGGATGATCGCAGGCTGGGTGTCCGGGTGCCGGGCTGGACGCCGCCGCGCCGACCGGATGCGGCGGTGCTGACGGGGCGGTATGCGGTGCTGGAACGTCTGGACGCGGCGCGTCACTGGGAGGAGCTGCATGCGGCAAACCGGGCGGATGACGCGATCTGGGACTATCTGCCTTACGGGCCGTTTGCAGAAGGATCGGCGTATCGCGCGTGGCTGGAGCAGATGGCGGGGGCGAGCGATCCGTTCTTCTATGTGATCCGGAACCGGGAAACCGGCCGGGCGGAAGGGGTCGCAACCTATCTGCGGATCGCGCCCGAAGCGGGCAGCATCGAGGTCGGGCACATCAACTATTCAAAGGCGCTGCAGCGGACGCGGGCGGCGACCGAGGCGATGTTCCTGATGATGCAATGGGCTTTCGAAGCGGGCTATCGGCGATACGAATGGAAGTGCAATGCGCTGAACCTGCCGTCGCGGCGCGCGGCGATCCGGCTGGGACTGAGCTATGAGGGTGTTTTCCGGCAGGCGGTGGTGATCAAGGGGCGCAACCGCGACACGGCCTGGTTCGCGGCGATCGACAAGGAATGGCCCGCGCTGAAGGCGGCGTATCAGGCGTGGCTGGACCCGGCGAATTTCGATGCGGAGGGGCGGCAGAAGCGCAGTCTGATGGCGCTGACGGCGCCGGTCATCGTGATGCAGGACCCGGCGCTGGGGTAGGTGACGGGCGGGGATGGCAAAGGAGGTGCGCGCGTCAAAACAGAGAATTAAGTCCCCGACCAATGCTGAGGCTGGCGGTACCCGTGTGTCTACTGCCTCAAAATCTGGACGACGATGGCAACTGTCGACCTCCCACTTCACAGCAGCGTTCAAAAATCTTGTGTGCCATTGGCAAACGGTAATGTATACTGACTAGAAATTTGATTCTGTCGTTAGGCTTGAGATTAAGGTGCATTCGTGAACAGCGACAGTCTAGAAGACAGAAGACTTTCTCTGGAAGAGAGGCGGCTTGACCTAGAGCAAGAACGCATACTTAAACAAAATCATCTAGAATGGATGAAAGTCAAGTGGGTCTCAGGTGTAGCCGCTTTGGCGATATCTGTAGTTGGTGCGGTTTCTGCCGTGACAATAGCAGAGATTAAATCCAGATCGAATGAACTAGCATTAGCGCTTGACGCGCAAAATAAAAATGCCGAACATCTCATCAAACAGCAGGAGCAGCAGCGCCTATTTCTGGAAACTTTCGCAGAGCACGTGATGAATGGTGACTTGAAGTACCGGCGTGACTTCGCTTTTTATGTCACAACCGTAGCGACGGATACTAGCGTCAAAAAGTCTTGGACGGAATACCTTGGTTCAATTGAAAGAGAGATCGTTCGTGCGGAAGCCGCCAGGCAAACCCTGTCCCTCGAGGCAAAGCAGCTTGAAATCAGCCAAGACGCCCGTGAAATTGAGCGACTTAATCGTGAAATTGCACAACTGACCAGAGAGATCGAGGGAGGTGCAGATATAAGGTCTGCGCCGCTGATCTTGGATCAGAATTATCTGGGCGGGTATCTGGAGTTCATGGATAGTTTAAGCCTCCAGAACTTCCGCCCTGAGGAATTTTTGTTCGGCGGAGCATCTTCCTTAAATCCAAATTCCCCAGCATTTGGAAAAAATGGCCCGCCTCCTGCTTCATTGTGGCCAAACGTGGCAAAAATTGCTGTTGTTCTGGATGAGTTCAGGAAGCGGCATGGCGCGTCGGTTCAGATCGTCTCGGCGTATCGGTCACCAGAATATAATGCGACGCTAGCGGCGGTAGCAAGAGACAGCCAGCACCTCACAGGCGGTGCTGTTGATTTCAAGTCGAGTAAAGGTACGCCTTCAGATTGGGCGAAGATACTTCGGAGTATGAGAGATGAAGGAATATTCTCTGGCGGAATAGGCGTGAATGGTGGTTTTGTTCACGTGGATGTTCGTGGGTTTAATGTCGACTGGGGCTCTCCGTCGCAAGTTTCGGAAGGAGAATGAAAAATTTGTGCGGTAGCGGAGGTTTTCGGGTAGATTTGGCATGCGCTGAGGTATTGTGCATTTGGGCGGATTTTGGTGGACGCAAGCCCGTCTCTTGCGGGCAGGTCTGGTGGTTATTCCGTTTTCGTTTGAACTCCCCCATGGTCCCATGCGGCAAACATTGCAAAACAATCGACCAACGGACCCAGCCCGAATATAAGGCTACGTTGCCCCTTCAGATCGTCGCCCGCAGCCTCAGCCTAGTCCGGATCACAAGCCGCAACGCCCGCACCGACGCCTCAAGTGCGCGCCCCGTAGCAGCCGCGCGGGACGCGTCGTCACCCGCAGTCTCCAGATCGCGGTCGCGGGCAAGACGGCCGATGCCGGCGACGAACCGCGCGACATAGGCGATGGCACTGGCGTCTGCCGGCCGGTCCAGCACGCTGGCGGCGTGGGTCAGGTCGTCCTGCAGGGCCAGCAAGTCAGGGACGACCGTGCCGGTTTCGGCGACGAGACGCAGGTCGGCGGCGCCACCCCCGGACAGGGCCGTCAGCACGGCACGCTGGAATTCGGAAAGACTTTCGAGGGGCTTGGCAAGAAATCCGTCAGCCCCGGCGGCCCGCGCCTCATCCGCGCGGGCGGTGTCGCCGCTGAGTGCCAGGATCGCGGGGACGCGGACCGGGGCTGCGGCAAGATCGCGGATCAGGTCGATGCCCGACCCGTCGGGCAGGCCCAGATCGACGATGGCGACACCGGGGCGGTAGCATTGCAGGTGCCGGTGCGCGGATTTCAGGCTGTCGGCGCGGCGGATGCGCGCGCCCGACCGCAGCGAGAGCAGGCGCATCGCGTCACAGGCAAAGCGGCTGTCTTCGACCAGAAGGATCGTGGTGCCGTTCAACGGCCGTCCGGCGGCGGGCCCGCGGAAGAAGAACAGGTCATTCACGTCGTCGGTCATTCGGCATTCCCTGGCAGGGGTGTGGCGCGTCATTGCCGGGAGTAAGACAGGCATTACCTAACGGGCGGTGAAGGCGGATGCGCAGGGCGGCGAGGCAGGGTATGGATGGCACGGCAGGCGGCGGAGGGCAGGCATGATCGGACGGCTGAACCATGTGGCGATCGCGGTGCCGGACCTTATGGCGGCAGCGGCGCGCTATCGCGACACGCTCGGCGCGCATGTCGGGCAGGCGCAGGACGAGCCGGACCACGGCGTGACGGTGATCTTCATAACGCTGCCGAACACCAAGGTCGAACTGCTGCATCCGCTTGGGCGACGCTTCGCCCATCGCGGGGTTTCTGGAGAAGAACCCTTCGGCGGCATCCATCACATGTGCTTCGAGGTGGACGACATCATCGCTGCGCGCGACCGGCTGGTGGCGGAGGGCGCGCGGGTGCTGGGGGGCGGCACGCCGAAGACCGGGGCGCATGGCAAGCCGGTGCTGTTCCTGCATCCGAAGGATTTCATGGGCTGCCTGATCGAGCTTGAGGAGGTGTAAGGGCATGACGATCACGGCGGCGCTGGTGCTGTATTCGGTGACCTGGTTCATGGTGTTCTTCATCGTGCTGCCGATCCGGTTCCGGTCGCAGGCGGATGCGGGCGAGGTGGTGCCGGGCACGCCAGCCTCGGCCCCGGCGGAGGAGAACGTGAAGCGCAAGGCGTGGATCACGACCCTGGTGGCGGTGCCGCTGGCATCGGTCATCACGGCGGTGATCCTGTGGGGCGGAATCACGATCCGCGATCTGGACGTGTTCGGGCGGATGGGGCCGGAGACAACTGCTCCGGCTGACTAGCGCCGCGCCGTCATCTGCACGAGATGCGTGAACGTCGCGGCACCCAGAACCGGTATCAGCAGGTTGACGAAGGGCAGCGACAGGGGCGCGGCCATCAGCATGCCCGGCGCGCCAGGCCCGGCCCCGGTTGGCGCGGTAAAGCGCGCGCGCCCCGTCGCGGCCGTGGCGGCGCATGGCGGCGGTCTGGAAATACTCGCGTCCCAGAAGCCAGCCGTTGACGGCCCAGAACATCAGCGGCGCGAAGGGGCCGACAAAGACATAAGCGATCAGCGCGAGGATGTTCACGGCGATCAGCACGCCGAAGAAGTTGACCGAGGCGATCAGCCCGTCGGAGAGTTTCTGGCGGGGGACCGGGGGCAGGGCCGGGTAGTGCCGCGCCTCGACAGCCACCGCCACGTCGTCGAAGAACAGCGCGGTGAAGACGGCGGCGACGGGGACCATCAGGAAGACCGACAGCCCGATCATCAGCAGGAGAGATCCCGCGCCGAGGAGTTCATGGACGCGGGTGGTCTCGCCGACCCAGGGCAGGTCGAGGGTGTCTGGCGTGAGGCCGATGAGCAGGTAGAGGAACGCCGCATAGACGGCGACAAGCAGCGCCAGCGACAGCGCGACACCGACGAGGAGGACGCGCAGGAACCGGCCGTCGGCGATCTGGCCGAGGGAGAGGAAGAAGGCGCGGAGGATCACGGCCCGCCATCCGTCGGTATCCGCGAGGGTGACGAGGGAGTTGGTCGGATGGTCGGCACGAACTGGCTTCGCCTGACCGGAATCGGCTCCTCATCCTGTTTTCGGAGCCGTCCCTGTCGTTGGCAGAGGACAGGTCATCACTTTCGTCCTGCTTCGACTTCCTCCAGTTGCACGAGATGCGTGAACGTAGCGGCCCCCAGTGCCGGGATGATCAAGTTCACAACCGGCACCAGCAATGGCGCGGCCATGAGATGCCTGCAGCCCAGACCATGCCGAACTCTTTCTTGTAGAGCGTGCGCGCGTCGGCCTTGCTCAGGTGCCGCTCGGCGGCGGCGAGGAAGTACAGCCGCCCCAGCAACCAACCATTCAAAATCAAGCACACAACCGGGGAAAACATGAACTTGATTATGTCTGCTGTTCCACTCCCCAGGCCCGTATCAACGAGGAGGCCGAGGACCAAAAGATTCGATGCTATCTGGATCGTTCCGTAGATTACTGCGAATGCCACGCGGTCAGCTAACGGTCTGTTTGGGATGGCTGGTAGGTCGGGATAGTGCCGCGCCTCGACGGCGGCGGCGATGTCGTCAGAAAACAGAGCCCCATAGAGCGAGGCAACAAAGGGCATCACCCAAATCGAAACGACAAATATGAAGCCAATTGACGATGTGACCTCGTGCATTGGCGAGTTGTCGCTTTCCTGAAAGCGCCCAGATTCCGGCCCATGCCAAGACCACAAGTGCGATCGAAAAGGCGATGCAGATGCCTTGGGCGATGCTGAGTCGGCGATCGCCTTTTTGGTTTCGGGCAAGTGAAAACGAGTAGATGATCACGCCGCAACCCAGGTGGTGATCGCCGCGATATCGGGGCGCGGACGGTCGGGGGGCGCGGAGGTCTCGGTTCCGATATGGATCAGGCCCGCGACCCATTCGCCGGGGGCGAGACCGAGGTGATCGCGGCAGAAACCGGGATCGGCGACATGCCAGCCGGTCAGCCAGCAGGCCCCCCATCCGGATGCGAGGGCGGCTTGCAGCAGGGTCAGGCAGACGGCGCCGGCGGACAGGGTCTGTTCGATCTCGGGGATGCGGTCGGTGGGCAGCGGACGCTTGACGACGGCGACGATCAGATGGGCGTCGGCGAACTGGGCGGTGCCCTTGGCGATGCGGTCGGGGTCGAGGTTGAGGCGGTGGCCGAGCATTTCAGCAGCCGTGGCGAGGCGCAGCAGGGCTGCGCGTTCCAGCACGGCAAAGCGCCAGGGTTCCAGCTTGCCGTGGTCGGGCACGCGGGCGGCGGCGGTCAGGATGGGGGCCAGCTGATCGCGGGTCGGGACAGGCGCGGTCAGGGTGCGGGCGGGCCGCGAGCGTCGGGTCAGCAGGAAGTCCATCGCGGCGGGGTTGGGCGTGGGCATCGGCAGGTCGTCCTTGCAGGGTCCGGCGGGAGGTGTGGGGCAGGACCGCGCGTCTTGCAAGATGCGGCGGGCTGACTGCCCGCGCCCTCAGATCGCGCCGTAGGTCGCGCGGGCCTGCCGGAAGGATGTCAGGCGGCGGTTCTGTTCGTCCCACAGATGCAGGCCGATGCAGGACAGGCTCTGCCGGATCGTCAGGCGCTGGCTGTCGGCCAGCACCGGGTGGTCGCGCAGAACCTGTGACAGCCGGTAGAACGGGATGCGGCTGTAGAGGTGATGCACGTGGTGCATGCCGATATTCCGGTGAACCAGCGCAGGGGCGGGCGGCAGGATGTAGTGCGAACTGCCCCGCAAGGCGGCGTCATGCAGCTGCCAGTCGGTCTCACCTTTGACCAGTGCGTCTCCTCGAACTGGTGCTGGACGTAGAACAGCCAGACGCCGATGGACGCGGCCATGACCGACCGTCGGCAGGAAGATCAGCAGGATCGGCATGAAGCCCGCCGAACCAGATCACGAGACCAAGGGCGAGCGCGATCAGCGCGTTGGTGCCCATGGCGGAGGCCAGTAGCGCCAGCCAGAGTGCATCAACCCGAAGGGCAGGCGGTTCTGAAGAGAAACAGGTAGCTGGGGCCAAGGACGAACAGCACCACCGGGTGGCGGTAAAGCCGGTACATCAGCCGCCAGAACGGGGTACGGGAGCGGTATTCCTCGATCGTCAGGGTCAGGACATCGCCGATGCCGCGCTGGTCAAGGTCGCCGGGTGGGAATGGTGGATGGAATGGGTCCGCCGCCACACAGCATAGGGCGTCAGGGTCAGGACGCCAAGGGCGCGGCCGACCCAGTCCTGTGCGGTGCGGTTTGCGAGGAACGCTCCATGGCCGCAATCGTGCTGGATCACGAAGATGCGCACGAGGAAGCCGCCGTTCAGCATCGCCATCGCCAGCGCCAGCCAGGGGCTGACCGACAGCGCCACCAGGCCAGCACCCAAAGGTGAGGAACGGGACAAGGGTGGCGGCCAGTTCGAAGGTGCTGCGCACTTCGTTCGGTTCACGGTATTTGGACAGGATCTGGACCCAGCTGCTTGCGGGCACGGGCGAGGCGGCGGCCTCCGGTCGGGCGTCGGTCACGGGAGCCTGTCGCATTCGCCGAGGGAGAAGCGCGTCACCGTGCGCGGCGGCGCATCGGCGCGCAGGGTGCGCGCGGCTGACATGCCTTCACTTCCCGACGCGGTCAAAGGAAATATTGCGCGAGTTCCGCAATGTGATCGCTGACGTGGCGTTGCCACACCGCCCCCGGCTGGCGTTTGGCCAGCGTCGCGGCCAGCGGATCGGGGGCGGGAGGCGCTGCCGGACAGTCTCTTCCAGCACCGCATGGCCGCAGAACGGCACATAGCACTTCGGAATAGCCGCCCTCGTGGACCAGCGTCAGCCGGCCATCGCAGAGCTCGTCCGCCGCCTGCATCACCGCGCGGGTCATCGGCGGAAGGTCTCGGCAGTGGCCAGCATCCGACCCAGGGGATCGAAGGCCGCGGCGTCATAGCCGCAGGCGACGATGATCGCCTCGGGCGGAAGCGGTGCAGGGCGGGGATGACGATGCGGTCCAAGCTAGAGATAGCTCGCGTGGCCGGTGCCGGGGGGCAGGGGCACGTTGATGTTGAACCCGTGCCCCTTGCCCGCCCGCGCCGTCGCGGCGCCGGTGTCGAGCGGGTAGTTGCGGTCCTGATGCAGGCTGATCGTCAGCACATCGGGGTCGTCCAGAAAGATCGCCTCGGTCCCGTTGCCGTGGTGCACGTCCCAGTCGATAACGGCGATGCGTTGCGCCAGACCGTGCGGCCTGCGCCGCACGGATGGCGACAGCGATGTTGGTCAGCAGGCAGAACCCGTTCGGGAAATCGGGCAGGCAATGGTGGCCGGGCGGGCGCGACAGGGCATAGGCGTTTTGACCTCGCCGGTCAGGACGCGGTAAGGGCGGCGATCGCGAGCCCGGCCGAAAGGGCGGCGATTTCGTATCCCCGGGGCCGAAGGGCGCGCGCAGGCCAAGTTCGCCGCCGCCTGCGTCCGACATCGGCCTTGAACGCGTCGAGATAGGCTGCGGGTGGACGCGGAGCAGGTCCTCGCGTGGTCGCCTCGGGGGCCGAGCGATGACAGGTCGCGGGCGAGGCCGGTGACCATCGATCAGGTTCAGCAGGCGGCGCTTGGTCTCGGGGCTTTCGGGCAGGCGCCGCGCCGGGCTGGACAAGGCCGCCGACAGGCAGGGTAAAGGCATAGTTCCCGCCGCCGTGCCAGAAGCGTGCGTTCGTCGGTGAGGAAGGCGGTGGGCATGGGGGTGTCCGTGGATGTGCGGCGGTTGAAATTGACCTACCACCTGCGTTAGCTTTTGCCCATGAACAAAGCCCCTGATCCCAAGACGGCGCGCAAGTGGGCCGAGGCCCCTGAGAAGCTGGAAGCCCCGGTCGGCGGCTATGACGACTGGCTCGCCGGGGACATCGCGGAAGGGGTCGCGGACCTTGACGCAGGCAGGTCAGCGCCCATCGGCAAAATGCGCAAGGAATTCGGCCTGGAATGAAGGTCGTCTTTCCGACCGGAGCCGCGCCAGACTGCACGAGATTCAGGGCTACATCGCGTTCCACAACATCCGCGCGGCGGAAAAGGTCGTGGACCGGATCATCTATGCGGCGGAGATGCTGGTGCGATGATTGTAAATGAACCAACTGCAGAAAGTCTAAATCCTCTGCGCTTCGTTCTCATTTTTCAGCATGGGAGCTAATGCTTGAAGCCGTCGGAGCCTATGATCAGTTTCACATTGATAATCCAGATCAAAGCGAAGTGACTTGGAATCTTGGGTTTCGCGATTACATCGATAAATCTGTTCACGAACTCCAAGAAGTCTACACATTGATGGCGCAGGCAAATGAGTTGGCACTTAGATCTCGAATTTGCGCGGTCAGCCCATTCCTCTTGCTCATCAATACCGAGAATAAGTTTCAAAAAGAGGTTGAGTTAGTTGATTTTACCGAACTTCGGACCATTGATGCGGTTGATCTTCCTGCTGTAGCAAATGCCGTCTCAAATAAAAAAGTAACTCATCGGTTTATCCAATCCTCGGTGAAATAGATCCATCAGAAACAAGATTGTTCATCTTGGGCAAGCGTCAAGCGGATTTGATCACAACAAAGTCATAGCTGAGCTTGTCGAACAATATCATGATTTATGGGATGGGCAACACTTTCAAGAACTGGATCGAATACTCCTCTAAGCGAAGAATATCGCACTTTTTCGATAATAAGAACTTTACAGAATTTACTCGTGTCCTGGAAGTTATTCCAATACTTGTCGGGCTGCTAACTAATTCTGAGTTCTCAATCATATTTGGGTTTCCAAAAAGAAGGCGCCGTTATATCTGTTATGACTGCTGCTCCGCTGCGTGCTTGGAGCGTTGGTCAGGCCTGATTGGTCATGAAACGGCGACACTCGTGTCCGACGATGAGATATATTGTGCAGTGTGCGAACAGAATTATAAAGTATCAAGAGAGCCGTGCAGCGATGGAGACTGCAAAGGAAACGTGAGATTCTCACTTACTACAATAATTCCCCGGTTTGTTTAACTTGCGGGGACCATCAAACTGAAATTCCTACAGTTGGACCCGAATTCTAGCACTCCTGCGTTGATAATAGTAGGGCGATCAAATTCCCACCCTACGGGCATGGCGGCGCGCCCTCGCCCTACCCTTCCCGCTTCAACCTGACCCCTTCCGGCAGGTTCAGCGCCGCCGCCAGTTCCGGCACGGCCTGGGCCATCGACATCACGATCTTGACCACCTCGTCCTTGCGCAGCT
>CAVTXE010000003.1:0-191851 GCA_963738635.1 uncultured Alphaproteobacteria bacterium
GACGGGGTTTTTGTGGCCATCCTGACGGATCAGAAGCGCGGCGTGGCGCTGAAGATCGAGGATGGCGGCGCGCGGGGGCGGGACGCGGCGATGACAGCCTTGCTGTTGCGGCTGGGCGCGCTTGAAGGCGGTCATCCGGTGGTCGGGCGCCTGCTGACCGGGCCGCAGAGGAACTGGCGGGGGCTGGCGGCGGCGGAGCTGCGGCTGGCGGCAGAGTTCGCCTGAGCGCGGGCGGAGACGCGTCAGAGGTCGAAGCGGCGGTGGGTCTGGCCGACGACCCGCCCGTCGGACAGGGTGAAATCCGGATTACTGTCATAGTCGCGGAACCCGATGCGGGCGTAGTAGGCGAGGCCGCCGGTGTTGTCGCAGCGGATGGTGGCCTTGAGCGCGGTCAGACCGGCGGCGCGGGCATTGGCGCAGGTCAGGCGGAACAGCGCGCTGCCGATGCCGGCACCGGTCACCCCGATGCGGACATAGGTTCCGATGCTGGCCCAGCCATGGGGAAGCGGATCGAACGTCGAGGCCATCTGGAACCCCAGCGCTACCCCGTCTCGTTCTGCGATCACGGAGGAGACCACCGGCTCGCCCGTCACGAACCATTCGGACAGTTCGGTCTCGGTCAGTGGCGTCTCAAGGGCGGTTGTGCCGCCTGCGCGGATGATCTCGTTCAGAAGCTCGGTCAGGGCAGGCACGTCGTCGGCGCAGGTGTCCCGGATGGTCAGGTCAGACATCGGCGAACTCATCCGCCGCATAGCCCTGAAGGTACAGCAGCGCCGTCAGATCACCGTGGTTGATGCGGATATCGCATTGCGCCTGGACCGATGGCTTGGCGTGCAGGGCAACGCCAGTGCCCGCCAGTCCCAGCATCCCCAGATCGTTCGCGCCGTCGCCGACGGCGATGGCGTCTGCGGGGGTGAAGCCGAGCCGGGCGGAGATGTCGCGCAGCGCCGCCACCTTTGCCTCGCGCCCGAGGATCGGGCGGACGACGTCGCCGGTCAGGATGCCGTTCGTCGCCGGAAGGGTGTTGGCGCGGTGTTCGTCGAACCCCAGGCGCGCGGCGACGGGACCTGTGAAGGAAGTGAAGCCGCCGGAGACGAGGGCGGTATATGCCCCGTTCGCCTTCATCGTGGCGACAAGGGTCGCTCCACCGGGCATCATGGTGATGCGTTCGGCCAGCACCTTGGCGATGACGCCTTCGGCCAGACCCTTGAGCAGCCCGACACGCTCGGTCAGGGCTGCCTCGAAATCGAGCTCTCCGTTCATCGCGCGGGCCGTGATCGCGGCGACATGGGTGCCGACCCCAGCCTCGGCAGCAAGTTCGTCGATGCATTCCTGCCGGATCATGGTCGAATCCATGTCGGCGATCAGCAAGCGCTTGCGGCGGTTTGCAGTGGGCTGGAGGACAAGGTCGAAGCCAAGCGATTGCAGCGACTGCCACACATCCCATCGGTTGGCGGGCATGGCGGGCAACGGAAACTCCGCCGCCGTGCCGGGGTTCAGCCAGCGGGCCTCGCCGCCGCCCCACGCGTTGCGCAGCAATTCGACCGTCGCGCGGTCAAGGCCGGCGCGGGCGGGGTCGGCGATCAGGGTGGCGGTGAACATGGGTGCGCGGGCTTCCGAGATTTCGGCCCCCTCAGACCATATCGCCGCGCGGGCCACAACGGTCAGGCCATCAGCGCCAGCCATTCGACGGCATTCCGACGCATATCGCCGAGATGGTCCGGGTTGCCGGTTGCCCCGGCAAACTCGGACAGGCGCAGGGCGGCAGTGAGGATGTCGATCCGGCGCTGGTCCGGCCTCCGCCCTGTTTCGGCGGCATAGGCAGCGACGATGCGCAGGACCAGATCGCGGGCGATGAAGCCGGGATAGACAAATTCCCGGTGAACCGGGCCGAAACCTGCATCGGCGAAGTCGTAAAGTCCGGAAAGGCGTTTCCGGGCGAAGTCGAAGGCCATGTTCCAGCCGTGCCCGTCGAAGTAACCGCAGACCTCACCCAGCGGATCGGGGCCGAGAGTGGCATACTGCCCGATGACATCGCGGGCGCGGGCATGCAACGGTTCGGGCAGCGCCGGGACAGCGCGATCAAGCAGCACGTCCGGTTCGGCCCACCGCTGCGCGGGCAGGGCACCGGCGTTTTGCGCAAGATCGTCGGGGATGCCGTGCAGGTCCGCGTAGAACCTGCCGAGCGTGACGCCGAGACGGGCTTTGGCGGCCTCGGGCAGGGCGGCATAGGCGTCAGGGGGAAGGTGGTCGCCGGGAAGAGTCGGGTGGGCGGAAAAGACCGGTGGCCCTTCGAACAGGGCCATGTCGGGAACCGGAACGGACAGGCGCGGGCGGATGACACGCAACAAGGCGACCTCGCGGCGCAGCGAAGCCGCGGCGGGTTCGGATTGCGGGAATTTGAAGGTCATCGGGCCGAGGGCGATGGCGATGCTGTCCCAGCTATGGGTCAGAACAGTGAAAGCTTCGGCGTGCAGCGCCGGATGAGCCGCGACAATTGCGGACAGGCAGCGCGCCGTCTGGTCGTCGGTCAGCTTGCCCGGCATTTCCGCCCCCCCATCCGGTCGTATCCGGCACATGATCTGCCGCTTACCTGCCAAATTCCTCTTGCGCCAGCGCGCCGCCGCCCGTATTCCCGGCCTTGGGACACCCTTCCCCAACGAAGGGCGGTTATCTGGAAGGATACTATGACAGACGTCGCTAAACCGGCTGCGCGCCCGGCAAACCCGCGCTTTTCGTCCGGCCCCTGTGCCAAAATCCCCGGATATGACCTGTCGATGCTGTCGGACGCTCCCTTGGGCCGTTCGCATCGTGCGGCTGTGGGCAAGGCCAAGCTGAAACAGGCCATCGACCTGACGCGCGAGGTGCTGGGCGTTCCGGCGGATTATCGCATCGGGATCGTGCCGGCGTCGGATACCGGCGCTGTCGAGATGGCGATGTGGTCGCTGCTGGGGCAGCGCCCGGTGGAGATGCTGGCCTGGGAGTCGTTCGGCGAGGGCTGGGTGACGGATGTCGTCAAGCAGCTGAAGCTGGATGCGACGGTCGGGTGGCGCCCTACGGGCAGATCGTGGATTTCGGCCTCGTGGATTTTGACAGGGATGTCGTCTTCACCTGGAACGGCACGACATCGCGGTGTGCGCCTGCCCAATGGCAACGCGATCCCGGCGGACCGGAAGGGCCTGACGATCTGCGACGCGACCTCTGCCGCGTTTGCGATGGATCTGCCCTTCGACAAGCTCGATGTGGTGACGTTCAGCTGGCAGAAGGTGCTGGGTGGCGAAGGGGCGCATGGGATGCTGATCCTGTCGCCCCGCGCGGTGGAGCGGCTGGAAAGCTATGTGCCCGCCTGGCCGCTGCCGAAGATTTTCCGCCTGACGTCCAAGGGCAAGCTGATCGAGGGGATTTTCGAGGGCGAGACGATCAACACGCCGTCGATGCTGGCGGTCGAGGATTACCTTGTGTCGCTGAACTGGGCGAAGTCGGTCGGCGGGCTGCCGGGTCTGATCGCGCGGTGCGACGCGAATGCGGGGGTGATCGCGGAGTTCTGTGCGACGCGCGGCTGGATCGCCAACCTGGCGGAAGACCCGGCGACGGCTTCGACGACCAGCGTCTGCCTGAAATTCACCGATCCGCGCATCGCCGACGGCGCTGGGTTTGCGAAAGCCGTGGCGAAACGGCTGGAGAAAGAGGGCGTCGCGCTGGACGCCGGAGCCTACCGCGACGCGCCGCCGGGGCTGCGCATCTGGTGCGGCGCGACGGTGGAAGCGTCCGACGTTGCCGCGCTGATGCCGTGGATCGACTGGGCGTTTTCAGCTGAGATAGAGACGCTTTCCAAAGCTGCGTAACGCCGGTGCGCAATGGATGCGCACCCTACGAATGTCATCCCCGCGCAAGCGGGGACCCACCCTTCCCCGAACATGGACCCCCGCCTGCGCGGGGGTGACAATCCCGAAAAGGACCCCGATCATGGCCCCGAAAGTCCTCGTTTCCGACGCCCTCTCCGAAACCGCCGTGCAGATCTTCCGCGACCGCGGGGTGGAGGTCGACTACCTGCCCGATCTCGGCAAGGACAAGGAAAAGCTGCTCTCCGTCATCGGCAATTACGATGGTCTCGCCATCCGGTCCGCCACCAAGGTCAGCGACAAGGTGCTGGCGGCGGCGACGCGGTTGAAGGTGATCGGGCGGGCCGGGATCGGGGTGGACAATGTCGATATTCCGGCGGCGTCGAAACAGGGCGTGATCGTGATGAACACGCCCTTCGGAAACTCGGTCACGACAGCCGAACACGCCATTGCCATGATGTTCGCCGTCGCGCGGCAGCTGCCGGAGGCGTCTGCCTCGACCCATGCCGGCAAGTGGGAAAAGAACCGCTTCATGGGGACGGAGGTCTTCAACAAGACGCTGGGCGTGATCGGCGCGGGGAACATCGGGTCGATTGTCTGCGACCGCGCGCTGGGTCTTCGGATGAAGGTGCTGGCCTATGATCCCTTCCTGTCGGATGACCGCGCGACGCATATGGGTGTCACCAAGGTCGAGCTGAACGAGCTGCTGGCGCGGTCGGACTTCATCACGCTGCATGTTCCGCTGACCGACAAGACGCGGAACATCCTGTCGAAGCAGGCCATCGCGGCGACGAAAAAGGGTGTCAGGATCATCAACTGCGCGCGCGGCGGGCTGATCGACGAGGCGGCGCTGGCCGAGGCGCTGAAATCGGGTCATGTCGCGGGCGCGGCGCTGGACGTGTTCGCCGAGGAACCGGCGACGGCCTCGCCGCTGTTCGGGATGCCGAACGTCGTCGTCACGCCGCATCTGGGCGCCTCCACGACCGAGGCGCAGGAAAACGTGGCGCTGCAGGTGGCCGAGCAGATGTCGGACTATCTGCTGACCGGTGCGGTGCAGAACGCGCTGAACATGCCGTCGGTGACGGCAGAGGAGGCAGCGGTGATGGGCCCCTGGATCAAGCTGGCCGGGCATCTGGGGGCCTTCGTCGGCCAGATGACGGACGAGCCGATCAAGGCGATCAATATCCTCTATGACGGGGCGGTCGCCGACATGAACCTGTCAGGCGCTGAACTGCGCGGTGATCGCGGGGATCATGAAGGCGACGAACCCGGACGTGAACCTTGTCAGCGCGCCGGTGATCGCCAAGGAGCGCGGCATCCAGATCGCGACGACGCGGCAGGAAAAGTCGGGTGTGTTCGACGCCTATATCAAGGTCACCATGGTGACGGACAAGCGCGAACGGTCGATCGCGGGCACCTGTTTCAGCGACGGAAAGCCGCGCTTCATCCAGATCAAGGGCATCAACATCGACGCCGAGATCGGGCGGCACATGCTCTACACGACGAACGAGGATGTGCCGGGCATCATCGGCCTGCTGGGCATGACGATGGGCAAGAACAACGTGAACATCGCGAACTTCACGCTCGGCCGGTCGGGCGCGGGGCAGGAGGCGATCGCGATCCTGTATCTGGATCAGGCGATCGACCCGAAGGTCATCGACACGCTGGAAGGGACGGGCATGTTCCAGCAGGTCAAGGCGCTGGAATTCGAGGTGGCGTGAGGCGGCATCAGCACAGGGTCAGGTCGCGTTCGGCCTGACCCGCGCGCGGCGGTTTTGTCGGCGAAGGCGGCGAGGCGCTCGCGGGCGTCTGCTTGCGTGTTGACGATGCCTGCGACGGCGGCCTCCATGTAGGACGCATCCATCGCCGACATGTTCTGCACATGGCTGATCGCCGAGCAGATCGCGAAATTGGTCAAGGGCAGGTTGCGGGCGGCGGCCCGGGCGAGGGTCGAGGGCTTTGTCCAGGCTCGATCCGGCCTCCAGATACTGGCAGAGGCCGACATCGACGGCCTCCTGCCCCTGATAGACGCGGCCCGTAAGCATCATGTCGATCATGCGGGCCTTGCCGACCAGTCCGGCGACCCGGATCGTGGCCCCGCCGCCGGTGAACAGGCCGCGCTGGCCTTCGGGCAGGGCGAAGTAGGTTGTCGCGTCGGCAACGCGGATATGGGCGGAGGAGGCGAGTTCGAGGCCGCCGCCGACCACGGCCCCCTTCAGCGCGGCGATGACCGGGACGCCGCCGTATTCCATCTTGTTGAACGCCTCGTGCCAGCGCAGGCACAATTGCCAGAAGGCAGAGGGGCTGCGGTCGGCCACGTGGTGTTCGACCAGGTCGAGCCCGGCGCAGAAATGGTCGCCTGCTGCGGCCAGCACCACCGAACGGACCCCGGCACGCGGAGCGGCATCGAACAGGCGCACCAGTTCTTCGATGCTGACGGCGTCAAGGGCGTTCCGCTTGGCGGGGCGGTTGAGCGTGGCGATGACGACGCCGTCTTCATCGTCAGAGAGGGCGATGTTGGTCAGGCCGAGATCGGAAAGGGCGGTCATCGGGGCGTTCCTTCTGTCGGGCGTTCCGGTGTCAGAGGAACGGAATGTCGCAGAGCGTGCCTTGGCGGGGGCCTTCGGGCAAGGCCACGGACACGCGGTCGCCGATTGCAGCGGAGAAGGCGATCAGCGCGAAGCCGATGTCCTTCTTGAGACGCCGGGAAAAGACACCGTTGGTCAGGTCGCCGATGCGCTGGCCGTCCTTTGTGATGTCGTGCCATCGGAAGGCCGGACCCAGCGGCGCGCCCTCGTCGAAGATCACGCCGAGCGACTGGCGCTCCGGTCCCTCGGCGGCGATGCGGCGGAGGGCGGCGATGCCGATCGTGTCGTCAGGCACGGTCAGATCGACATATTTGCCCATCCGAACCTCAAACGGGTTCGTCCGGTCATCGGTGTCGCCGCCGTAGGAAATCAGCCCGCTTTCGATCCGCTCGCACCAGTTCGGATTGCCGGGACCGATGCCCCAGGGCTGACCGGCCTCGCGGAAAATGTCCCAGAGCGCCGTGCCTTTGGTGCCGTCGCGGAGGTAGATCTCGAACCCGCCCTGTTTCGACCAGCCAGACCGCTGGACGACGACCGGAATGCCCGCGATGTCTGCTTCACGGAACCAGAAGTATTTCAGATCGCGCACCCAGTCGCCGCAGACATGGGCGACGACATCGGCGGCCTTCGGTCCCTGAATGGCCATCGGCGACACGTCGGGCTCGCTGATCTCGACCGCCAGCCCGCGCTCGGCCGCAATCGCGCGTGCCCAGAACCACATGTCGGAATCCGCGATGGACAGCCAGTAGAGGTCGTCGGCCAGCTTGAGGCAGATCGGGTCGTTGATCAGCACGCCGCGATGATCGCAGAGCGGAACGTATTTGCCCTGCCCGCCGACCTGTTTCGACAGATCGCGCGGGGCCAGTATCTGGGCCAGACGCGCGGCGTCAGGGCCGCGCAGCTGAACCTGCCGTTCGACGGCGACGTCCCACTGGCTGACCCCGTTGATCAGGCGCCAGTATTCTTCGTCGGGCTTGCCATAGCCGGTCGGCATCAGCATGCGGTTGTAGACGGTGACGCTCGTCACCCCTTCCCGCAGCGTGGCCTCGTGGAAGGGCGAGGGGCGGAGCCGGGCGGACGGAGAGACGGACAGCATTTTTGGCCCCCTGCGCTTTGCCTGTGTGTCGTCGCTGCAGCCGGGCGTTTCGCGTTCGGCTGCGACCTGACCCGGCCCCCCAGCGACCGGCCGCGCAAGAAACTTGTGCTTTCCGGTTCCGCCAACTAACTCACCAGCGCCAGACCGGGCTTTCCGTCAACAAAAGACATTGCGCGCGCCATGCAGACCTACGCCATCGGGGACATTCATGGGCACCGCGACAAGCTGGCGGCGGCGCATGACCTGATCGAGTTGGACCGCGCGGCGAACGGTGAACGGACTGCGCCGGTTGTGCATATGGGCGATCTGGTCGACCGGGGGCCGGACAGCCGGGGCGTGCTGGACTTCCTGATCGCAGGTCACAAGGCTGGCCGGAACTGGGTGACGATCCTGGGCAATCATGACCGGATGTTCGCGGGGTTCCTGAACGACGCGGATCATCATGACCGGGGGCTGCGCGATGACCTGCAGTGGTTCGATCCGCGACTGGGCGGGGCGTCGACGCTGGCTTCGTATGAGGTCGGCACGGCGGACCGGATGATTCACGAGGTCCATGCCGATGCGGTGCGGGCCGTCCCAGCGGCGCACCGCGATTTCATCCGGGCGATGCCCGCGCATTTTCTGCGGGGCGAGGCCCTGTTCGTTCATGCGGGCATCCGGCCCGGGGTCGATCTGCGCGATCAGGCCGAGGATGATCTGGTCTGGATCCGCAAGGGATTTCTGGACGACACGCGCGACCACGGGGTTCTGGTCGTGCACGGGCACACGGCGCTGGAACGCCCGCTGCACTACGGCAACCGGCTGAACATCGACGGCGGCACGGGATACGGGCGTCCGCTTGTGCCGGTCGTGGTCGAGGGGCGCGGGGCGTGGCTGCTTACGCCGCAGGGCCGGGTGGCGGTCAGTTATGCGTGGGATATTCCGGGATGATCGGTCGGGTGGCGACGATGGTCTCGAACCCGGTCGTCGTCACGCGCAGGCTGGCGGATGCGCGGTGGGACGGGTTGCCCGACCTGACGATCGCAGTCGTGTCTGACCTGCATGTCTGCCGCCCGTGGACGACGCTGGGAATGGTCGGACGGATCGTGGGCCAGGTCAACGCGCTTGGCGCGGACGTGATCCTGTTGCCGGGGGATTTCATCGCGGACCGGAATCTGCCCGCGCGGCGTGAGACCGCGGAGGCGGTGATCGGGGCGCTGTCCCCCCTGAGCGCGCCCCTGGGCGTATTCGCCGTGATGGGAAACCACGACTGGTGGGACTGCGAGACGTCGCGGGTGACGGATTTCATGCGGAACTCGGTGCAGGATGCGCTGGACGCGGCGCATATCCATCACCTGCAGA
The DNA here is from genome assembly GCA_963738635.1 of uncultured Alphaproteobacteria bacterium. Taxonomy (GTDB): domain Bacteria; phylum Pseudomonadota; class Alphaproteobacteria; order Rhodobacterales; family Rhodobacteraceae; genus JAOADN01. The sequence continues at coordinate 8,868 of CAVTXE010000003.1, forward strand.
ACCGTGCGCTCCGGATAGCGCATGGGGGCGGGTTCTGGCTGGTCGGGATGGATAGTCAGGACGGGGTGAAACATCTGAAACGACCGGGATTCCACCGACCGGAAGAAGCCTTCGCAGGGGTGACGGGCGATGCGCCCGCTATCCTGATGGCGCATGAACCGGATTACTTTGCCAAGGGCGATACGCGGGCATTCCTGCAGGTCAGCGGGCATACGCACGGCGGGCAGGCGAATCTGGCTGGCTGGCGGCCGATGACGCCGTCGCGCTACGGCGGCCGGTATGCTTACGGGCATGTTCAGGAGGCGGGGCGGCATCTGGTGGTGTCGGGCGGGATCGGGTTTTCGGGGCTGCCGCTGCGGCTGTTCCAGCCGCCGGAGATCACGGTGATCCGTCTCAGCGGAGCGTCACGCTGACCGTCGCGGCCTGACCGCGCGCGTCGATCACCGACAGGCGGACAAAGCCCGGTCCGGTCAGCGGCAGGGCGGTTTCGCGGGCGCGGTCGGCAAGGGCCACGGGTGCGCCGTTGGCGAGCCATGTGAAGGGCGGCGTGCCGTTGCGGACCTTGACGGTCAGCACGCCACTGGTTTCGACCTCGGCTCCGTCGGGGGGGAAAGCGACTTCGGGGCCGCCGGTGGCGACAGCCGCAAAGACCGCGTCGGGCGGGCGGAAACGTTGCAGGTTCTGCGGCAGGCGGGCGTTTGGCAGGATGATCGTCGCAGGTGGCGGCGGAGGCAGGTCGGTCAGTTCGGGCGCGATGCGACCGAACACCTCGAACAGGATCGGCGCGGCGAGGTCGCCGCCGAACGCGCCGGGAACGGAGGAGCCATCGGCGCGGCCCATCCAGACACCCGCGACATGCGCGCCGTCGAAGCCCACGGCCCAGGCGTCACGATGACCGTAGCTGGTGCCGGTCTTGTACGCCAGCCGGTTCGGCGGGGCGTTCGGTGGCGGCGCAAGGCCGGAGAGGATGTCGCCGACCATCCACGCTGCCTCGCGTCCGAACAGCGGCTGCAGCAGGGGTGCGGCGTTATCGGGAAGGACGGACAGGCGGATGGGGTCGCCGAGGCGCGCGAGGGCGGCGTAGGTCTGCACGAGGTCGGTCAGCGTGACCCCGACGCCACCCAGAGCGACGGCCAGGCCGGGCGGCGCATCGCCGGGCAGCACGGGTGTGACACCGGCGCGGTTCGAGGGCCGTCAGCAGGCGGGCGGGGCCGATAGCCTCGGTCAGCTCGATGACGGGCACGTTCAGCGACAGTTGCAGCGCCTCGCGCACTGGATACGGTGCCCCGGAAGGTGCGGTCGAAGTTCTGCGGGGCGTAGGTGCCGAAGGCGATGGGGCGGTCTTCGATCAGCGTTTCGGGATGGGCGAGGCCGTCATCGAAGGCGAGGCCGTAGATGAAGGGCTTGAGCGTCGATCCGGGCGAACGGAGCGCCTGCGTCATATCGACGAACCCGGCGCGGGCGGTGTCGGTCAGGCCGGGCGAGCCGACCGAGGCGAGGATCTCGCCGCTGCGGTGGTCGGCGACGAGGATGGCGACGGAGAGACGCTCACCGGATCGGGCGACGGCGCGGCGGGCGAGGGATTCGATCGCGCGCTGAAGGTCGGCGTCGATGGTCGTGCGGATGGTGCCGGTCAGCGGGTCGGCGCTGCGCAGGCGCTGGGTCAGGTGGGGTGCCAGCGCGGGAAAGTCGCGGCGGACGGTCGGGACCGGTTCCGTAAGGGCGGCGACGACGCGGTCGGCATCCAGGATGCCTTCGCGGATCATGCGGTCGAGAACCCGGGTGCGGGCGGCCGTGGCAGCCTGCGGGAAGCGGTCGGGGCGGCGGGTTTCAGGCGATTGCGGCAGGGCGACCAGCAGGGCGGCCTGCGCAGGCGTCAGGCGGCGCGGGTCCTTGCCGAACCAGGCGCGGGTCGCGGCGCGGATACCTTCGACATTGCCGCCATAGGGCGCGATGCGGAGGTAGAGGTCGAGAATCTGATCCTTGGAGAGGCGGCGTTCCAGCGCCGTCGCGACGCGCATCTGGCGCAGCTTGCCAGTCACCTTGCCGGTGCCCGAATTCTCCAGAAGCCGGGCGACCTGCATCGTCAGGGTCGATCCGCCCGACACGACGCGCCCGTTCCATACTGCCTGACCCACCGCGCGGATCATTGCGACGGGATCGACCCCGTTGTGGCGGTAGAACCGCTTGTCCTCGTAAGCAACCAGCATCGTGGTGAAGGCCGGGTCCACGGGGCCGGGGTCCATGCGCCAGCGCCCATCGGCGACCGTGAAGGCGCGCAGGAGTGTACCGTCGCGGGCCAAGACCTCGGTCGAGGTCGGGACCGACAGCGAGGGAAGGTCGGTCGCGTCGATCCAGTTGTCGATCAGGTCCCGTCCGGTCGCGGCGGCGAACACCGCCGCGACAACGACGAAGGGCAGGACGCGGCGCACAGTCTATTCCGTGATCGTGACGGACCCGGCCTCGCTGCGGGCGCGGTAGTCGGGGCGGTACATATCCTCGACGCCGGCTGCGGGCAGGTGGAATGTGCCGGGGGACACGGCGCGGACGATATAGGCCAGGCGGAAGGGCTCGGAGCCGTACCAATCGACGGCGGCAAGGAAGCGTTCCTGCCGGAATTCGGTGTGGCGCGTGTCCTCCACCGTCGTCAGCCAGTCGAGCGCGGCGATGTCGCCGCCCGCGATGAGGTTCGGGTTGTCGATCTCGAACCCGGCGGGCAGCGGGTCGTTGACCATGAGACGCGCCTCGCCGCCGGCGTAGGGTGTGACCTCGATGACTGTCACAAGGCGGGTGCCCTGCTTGACGGACGCCGGGTCGGCGGGCTGCCCTTCCAGCGTGTACCAGTTGCGGGTGATGGTATAGCCGTTGCCGCCCGCCGGTTCGGGTTCGGAGGGGACGCCGAAGGTGGTGAGCGTCAGCGTCGCCTCGCTTCCCGATCCGTTGGCGATGACCTGCGGCTGGGCCGTCGGCATCGTCAGCCATGAACGCGGACAAGGGGGCCGGTGACGGCGGCACCGTTCAGGGTGAAGCCCTCTGATCCGGGGCGGTCGATCAGGGCGTGGGTGGCGAGCAGCGCCCAGGTGGCTTCCTGAGTGGAGAGGTTGCGACCGGCGAGGCCGGAGGCGACAGCGTCGCCGAGGCTGGCGGGGATCGCCTTGGACCCGGCTTCCGTGGCGAGTGCCAGCAAAGCGGCCGCGTCGCGCAGGTTGGTTCCGTAGTCGGCACGGTAAAGCTGCGCCTCGGGCTGCGCCACCTGCGCGGCGATCAGTTTCGCGGCGCGGGTGAACATGGCGTCGGCGCGGGTCTGGTCGCCATAGGCGGCAAGCGCCGCGCCAAGCTGGGCGGCACCCATCGGCGTGGTGAACGCGTCGCCTTTGACGTCGGCATAGTAGCGCAGATCGCCGATGGCGGCGGCGCCTTCGCGGGCAAGGACCATCAGCGCATAGGCGATGGCTTCGCCGCCCGCGTCGAAATCGGGGGCGAAGTTCACCTGATTGCGGAGGTTGTCCATCGCGTTGCGGAAGGCAGTGTCGGGGACGGCGTGCCCGGTGGCGCGGGCGCGGGACAGGAAGTCGGTGACATAGGCGTCCAGCCACATGTCGCCGGTATCGGCGAACCAGAGGCCGAATGCGCCGTTCGAGGACTGGTTCAGCAGAACCTCGGCGATGCTCTCGTCGATGCGCTTGGCGATGTCATTGTCGCCCGCTAGGCCCATCGCGGTGGCGACCTGATCGAAATAGAGGAGCGGCAAGGCCTTGGACGTGATCTGCTCGGTGCAGCCATAGGGATAGCGGTCGAGCGTGGCGAGGATGCCGGGGGCGTCGAAGCGGGCGATGGGGCCGACAGCGAGCGTCGCGGAGCCGGAGCCGGGGATGAGACCGGCAAAGACGTTCTGGTCGAGCGTGAAGCTGTCACCGGCGGCGAGGGTGAAGCGGCTCTGACGGCTGATGACGGGATCGTTCGACTGAACAGGGACGTTGAGGGTCTTCAGCAGCTGTCTGCCGTCTGGCGTGGTCAGGGCGACGCGGATGGTCTGCGTGCCCTCAGTCTCGCCCGCAGTGACGGGGATCGTGACGGTGGCCTTGCCGAGGTCCGCCAGATCGACACCGGAGGGGGCCGCGCCGAGCGTCAGGCCATCGGCGGTGACGTCAAGGCCCATGCGGCCGGAGGGGCCGGTGGCGTGGACGATTTCGAGGAGAAGGCGGCTCGAGTCGCCGGGCGACAGGAAGCGGGGGACGGAGGCTGTGACGACGACGGGGTCGCGGACAAGGACTTCGGCGTCGGCCTGCCCGATGGCGGACTTCGGACCAGGCGACGGCCATCAGCTTCACGGTGCCGTTGAACGAGGGCAGCGTGAAGTCGGTGCGGGCATAGCCGTCGGGGCCGACGGTGATCGGGCCGGAGAAATAGGCGACGAGTTCCTCGGTCGGCGGCGGTGACTGCATCTTCATGCCCGCGCCCGCATCGCCGCCGGAGCGGACGGTGCCCAGCGCGCCGTTCTGGCTGTCGATCAGACGGCCGTAGATGTCGCGGATGCCGATGCCGAGCTTCCGCTGGCCGAAGTAGTGGCCTTCGGGGTCGGGCGGCGTGAAGCCGGTCAGGTTCAGGATGCCGACATCGACGGCGGCGATGGTGGCATAGGCGGTTTCGCCCGGGGCGACGCCATCGACTTTCAGTGCGACGGGAAGCGGGCCGCGCGGGTCGGCCTCGGGTGCGGTTTCGAACGCGACGGTCAGCTTGCGGTCGCCGGGATCGACGGGCGCATAGGACAGGCCCAGCGCGCGGACGGGGCTTCTGCCTGCGTCGGTGTCGAGCGGGCGGATGACGGAGGCGGTGACATAGGCACCCGCGCCCCACTCGTCGGTGACGGTCAGGGGGATGGTGTTTTCACCTGCCGTCACGGGCACGGCCTGCATGTCGATCAGGCGGTTCGAGACGACGGTGACAAGCGCAGTTCCAGCGGCGCGGGGGACAAGCCGCAGCGTGGCGGTTTCGCCGGACTTGTAGGCGGGCTTGTCCAGCGAGAGTTCCAGCGTGTCAGGCGTCGCGGCTGCGTCCGCGGGGGCATACCAGCCTGCGTAGAATTCCATCGAGGTCGCGGCCAGCGAGCCGTCGGTCGCCTCGATCAGCACCTCGTACTGGCCCCAGTCCACCGGGGCGGCGATGGTGACGGATCCGGTGGCGGTCAGGGTCGCGTCGCCTTCGGCGACCCGGGTGCGCGTGGTGGTGACTTCCCAGTTCCATTGGCCATAAAGCGAATACCACTGGTAGTCGGTTTCAAGCCGGTTGACCGTCCAGTGGACCGCCTGATCCGCCGCCTTGGCATCCGGGCCGACGGCCACGACGTCGAAGCGCGCATCGGTGCCCTGCGGGACAACGCCGCCGTCGAAGGCGGGCTTTACGCCGATGACGGGCGCGGCGGGCAGCAGGGTGCGGGTGATGCGGCGTTCGACGGGTCGGCCCGATCCTTCAATGAGGCGCACGGCGAAAGCGGCTTCAAGCGGGCGGTTCGCGGCGGCCCCTAGGTCGGGGAAGCTGACATAGGCCAGCGCCTTGCCCTCGGCATCGGTCGCGCCGTCAGAGGACAGGCTGTCGGCGAAGGGTGAAAACGCCTCGTCATGGCGACCGAAGCTGTAGCCGTCGAAACCCTCGATGCCGGGGGCGGCGCTGATGCGGAGATCGCCCTCGATGCCAAGATCGGCCCCCGGCGCGCCGAAGAGATAGCGCGCGTCGATGGCGATTTCGGGCGCGTCGGCCAGGCTGATCGGGCCTTCGGGCAGGGTCAGGGTGAAGTCGATGCGTTCGGGCAGGAAGTCTTCGACAAGAAAGCTCTGTCCGGCCAGAACCGTTTCCTCTTCGACGAAGCTTTCGATCCGCCAGGTGCCGCGCGGCGCGCCGCCGCCGATGGGCAGGCCGATGGCATAGCCGCCTGCGCCCGCCGATGTGACAAGCTGGCGCGAGTATTCCACTCCGTCCGGACGCAGCAGGCGCACGGTCATCGGCAGCCCTTCGAGCGCGGCCATCAGCGGATCGCGCGCAAGAATCGTTGCGTTCACCGTCTCGCCCGCGCGGTATGCCCCGCGGTCCGTGGTCAGGAACACGTCAATGGGCGGCGATGCCTCTCGCCCTGCGACGCCCCGGTCGGACAAGTCAAATTCCGGGTCGGTCAGCGACAGGAAGGCGAAATCCTCGCCCTCTTCGACCGTCACGAGCGCAGGTTCTGCGCCGCCCGCGCCTTGGGTCATTGCGGCGGGGAAGTTGGCATAGCCCTTATCGTCTGTCGTCACCGTGCTGATGATTGCATTCGACCGCGATACCAGCGTGGCCGTCACCCCCGGTTTGGCTGCCGCATCGGACAGTCCGCGCACAAAGACATGCAGGCCGTCCGTGCCGCTCATCGTCGTGAGCCCGAGATCCGAGATCACGAACCACTGCGTCGCAGGGGGAAAGTCATAGGGGTCGCGGCCCGGCACAGCGGCCTGAAGCGCGTAGATGCCGGAGCCGAGGTCGGCCAGCACGTCATCCATCGGCAGGCGCGTGGTGACGTCCCTGTTCACCTCCATCGCAACATCGGCCTCACCCTGCCAGACCTGTTCGGCGATGTCGTTGTTGAAGCCCTCGCTCTGCCAGTAGTCGAGAGGGCGCGCGAAATAGTCGTTCTGAATCGACCGGACGAGGTTGCGGTCGGAGATGCGCTGCAGGGTCAGGGTCAGCCTCTGCGCGTTCACCGTTTCGACCGGGATGCCGGCCCCCGCCAGACGCGGCAGGATGTAGGCGCGGCCCGAAAAGCGGACCGCAGGCGACCGGTCGCGGACATAGAGGTTCAGCGCGATGTCCTTGGCCAGTTCCTCGCCCGTGGCCGAGGGCAGGCCCTCGCGGAAGGTCACGGCATAGCGCTTGCCGTGGGTGACGCCCGCGACGCAGATCTGCTGGCCGGAGGCTTCGACGGACAGGCCGGTTTCGTCCAGCTTTACAAATGTCGCATAGTCCACGCCGGATTCGGCCAGCGGCTGGTTGAAGACGGCACAGATGCGTGGGCTCGCGAAGTCGTTCTGGACCGAGTTTTCAGTGATGTTGAAGCCGTATTTGCCGATTGCGTCATCCAGCATGGCGGCAGTGTCGTCACGGGGCTGGAGGCCTTGGGCCAGGCGCAGCGCGGGGATCATGCTGGCCCCGCGCCCGTTGACTTCGAACGCGCGGGCCATGAGGACCAGAGCCGAGGTCTGCACGGGGGCGCTGTCGGCGCGCAGATAGGCATTGATCGCGGCGGTCAAGGCGCGGGTGTTGTAGGCCTGCTTCAGATTGGTATCGCCGGTCTCCGTGTCGAGCAGAAGCTGGCCGTATTCGACCCATTGATCGGCGGCGTCAGTCAGGTTCAGGGCGGCACCCTGGAACCGGGCGGCGGTTTCAAGATCGCCCGAGGCGCGGGCATCTGCGGCGGATTGCAGATGCTCTTCGGCGGCGAAATCGCCGGTGATGTGTTCATTGGCGAGCGTCTGGGCCTGGCGCAGGGCTTCATCGAAATCGTAGTCGGCGAGAAAATTCAGGTCGACCGCGCGTGACGATGCGCGGGCGGCGGCACCGGCATCGGCGGTGCGGACCCAGCCGGAGTATGCGCCTTCGAAATAGTCCTGGGCATCGACGCCGGTTTTCGGGAAGCAGGACCCGGCGCGGGAGTTGAAGGTGAAGGCGGTGCAGGCGTCATCGGCCAGGCATGCCTGTTCGCAGGCCTCGAGTGTGGTGTCGAAGATCTGCTGGATGTCGCCGCCCGCGAAATCGGTGTTCTCGGTCAGGACCAGGCGCCGGTCGGGCACATAGGTGCGGTCCTGCGCGGCGAGGGGAAGGGGCGAAAGACCGAGGCAGGCCAGAAAGAACGCGGACAGAACGCTGCGCATCGGCAAACTCCCTTCCATAGGAATGAGCGGATGGTCGCATGGGCGGTGCGCGTCTGGCAAGGCGGGTATCGCGCGGCGGACGGTCGGCGGACCAAGGCCTTAAGGGTTGATTCACCTGAAACCGGGATTGTCGGGCGGGATGCCGAGCGGCCCGTTTCGCGCGGTCCGGACGGGCGGAGGTCGGGGTGCAGACGATCAGCGAAAAGCTTGTCAGGGAACGCCGTGCGCGGCTGGCGGCGGAACGTCTGCTGGACCAGAAGAAAACCGAACTTCTGGCCGCGCATCAGAGGCTGTCGCAGCATGCGCTGAGCCTGTCCGAACAGGTGGTTGCCCAGCGCGGCGTGCTGGTGCGGGCAGAGACCGAGGCGGCGGACCTGCGGGGCGCGCACAACCGCGCGCTGACGGATCTCGACCGGGCGAATGCGGTGGCCGAGACGGCCGAACGGCGGCTCTGGGCGGCGCTGGACACGTTCCGCGAGGGATTCGCGCTGTTCGACCGGGACCTGCGGCTGGTGGTCGCGAACCGGGCTTATGTCGGTGCCTTCCGGGGACTGGTCGAACTTGGTCCCGGGACAAGCTATGACGCGCTGCTGCGGCAGGTGGCGTCGGCCGGACTGGTCGAACTGGACGGCACGGACAGCCACGACTGGCTGCACGAGATGACGGCGCGGATCATGGCCGAACGGATCGCGCCGAGGGTGATCGTCCTGAAGCCGGACCGGCATATCAAGCTGATCGACCGGCGGTCTCCCGACGGCGATCTGGTGTCGCTGGCGATCGACATCACCGACACGATCCGGCGCGAGGCCGAACTGGAAGAGGCGCGTGAAACGGCCGAGGCGGCGAACCGGGCCAAATCGGCGTTCCTTGCCAACATGACGCATGAGCTGCGCACGCCGATCAACGGCATGGTGGGCATGGCCGAGTTGCTGAGCGAAAGCGTGACGGATGACGAACAGCGGCTCTATGCCGAGACGATCCGGTCGTCGGGCGATGCGCTACTCACGATCATCAACGATGTGCTCGACTTCTCCAAGGCCGAAGCAGAGCGGCTGAAGCTGTTCCCCGAGCCATTCGATCTGGAACGCTGCATCCACGAGGTGCTGCTGCTGCTGCAGCCTGCGGCGCGGGATAAGGGCCTGCAGCTGCTGGTCGATTTCGACATCTTCCTGCCGACGCGGTTCGTAGCCGATCCGGGGCGCATCCGCCAGATACTGACGAACCTGATCGGCAATGCGGTGAAGTTCACGCCGGAGGGCCATGTCATCGTGCGGGTCGTGGGCTTCGATGCGCCGAATGGATGCCACGACCTGCGGATCGCGGTCGAGGATACCGGCATCGGCATCGCGCCGGATCAGATCGAGCGGATTTTCGGCGAATTCACGCAGGTCGAGGACCAGGCGAACCGGAAGTTCGAGGGGACGGGCCTGGGCCTCGCGATCACCAAGCGGCTTATCGACCTGATGGGCGGATCGATCTGGGTCAACTCGGTGCCGGGTGAGGGGTCGAGTTTCGGGTTCAGCTTGGCACTGAAGTCCCAGCCGGGCGATCCGGACTGGCTCGACCGCCCGATCACACTGACATCGGCGCTGGTCATCGCGCCGCCGAAGATCGACCGGGCGCTTCTGCTGCATCAGCTGCAGGCGATCGGCATCGCACCGCGCCATGCTGCGGGGCTGGGCGATCTGGCGCGTGCCGATCACAAGGCGGCTGCACCCGACGTGGTGCTGATTGACGATACCGTGGCCGGGGGCGATCCGGGCCGAGCCCTGGGGGCGGTCAGGGCACTGTGGCCGGACGTGCCCGTCATCCTTCTGGTGGCAAGTGCCGCCACGGCTGCATCGACGGGGGTTGCGGTGCGGATGGCGGTGCTGGGCAAGCCCGTGATGCGCAGCCAGCTGCACCGCATGCTGCAGGACCTGTCTAAGGCGGAATGTCCGAAGGCAGCGGACGCGGCAATTGCCCCGCCCGCCGCGCCGGAGCCGGACCTGCCGCGCCGGATGCGCATTCTGGCCGCCGAGGACAACAAGACCAATCAGCTGGTGTTCCGGAAAATGCTGAAGGACTGCGACATCGACATACGGATGGCGAACAACGGGCGCGAGGCGGTGGAGATGTATCGGGCGGAACGGCCCGACCTGATCTTCATGGACATCTCGATGCCCGAGATGGACGGGCGCGAGGCAACGCGCGCGATCCGTGAGATCGAGGCCAAGGACCACGCCGCGCGTGTGCCGATCATCGCGCTGACGGCACATGCGATGGCGGGCGATGAGGTGTCGATCCTGGCGGCGGGGATGGACCGATACATGACCAAGCCTTTGCGCAAGGCGGACATCGTAGGCCGGGTGGTCGAGTTCTGCCCGGAAGGTGTGCGCGCGCTGGCGGGGGATGTCGAGCGGATGGGGGTGACCTAGACGATCAGGTCGACTTCGCGGATACTTTCCACGAGCCGTCTTGCTGCTTGCGGAAGACCAGCATGACGTGAAAATCGCCACCGCATTCCCCGCGCTGGATACAGCATCCCATATCGCCGCTGCTGTCCTGCCATAGCGTTTCGAGGAACGTTACCGGCGGCAGTTCGTCGAACGCCTTGCGGAGTGCATCCCGCCCTTTCAGGGACCTGGACATCGAGAACACGTATTCCACATCTTCAGAATAGGCTGCGGCGCAGGCTGCCGTGTCGCGCCGGATCGAATTGGCAACAAACGTCTGCGAAATGACCTCCAACGCCTCTGCAAATTCCATCTCAATCAACTCTCGATGCCTTATGCCAGGGGCGCATCTTACCATGGCGGTGTGGTGCCGCGAAGGCTGAGTGTCAGGTCAATCGCCGCGCAGGAGGTCGAGGAAAGCCTCGCCGAAGCGTTCCGTTTTGGCTGGTCCCATGCCAGTGATGCGGTCGAGTTCGGACAGGGTCGCGGGGCGTTGTTCGGCTATGTGGCGCAACGTGTTCTGCGTGCAGGAGAGCGGTTTGCCGGTGCCGTCGGGGCCGCGGGCGAGGGCCAGTTGCACTTCGGCAAGGCGGTCAAAGATTTGCGCCGCATCACGGCCCGCGAGTTTGCGGCGGGCGGGGTGCTGGGCGGCGGGGGTGCTGCCGGTGATGACGGACAGGAATATCTGGCCATAGCTGGCGAGCTTCTTCGTCCCGAGACCGCCGATATGGGCCATCTGGTCCATCGTCGCGGGGCGCTTTTCGGCCATCTCGATCAGGGTGCGGTCGGTGAAGATGATGTAGGCGGGCACGCCCGCCGCCTCGGCCAGTTCGCGGCGTTTGGATTTCAGCGCGGCGAGCAGCGGCGCGTCTTCGTCGCCGATCAGGGCGCGGGCAGGCGCGCGGGTCGTGCGGGTCATCGCGTCGCGGCGGAAGGTCACGGAGGCCTCGCCCCGCAGGACGGGACGCGCAGTGTCGGTCATGCGGAACGCGCCCATGCGTTCGGCGTCGGGGCGGATCAGGTCCTGCGCCGTCATCTGGCGGAAGATCGCGGTCCAGTCGGCGCGCGACAGGTCACGGCCGATCCCGAACGTCGGGAGGGCTGCGTGGTTGCGGGCGCGGACCTTGTCCGTTTCCAACCCCAGCAGGATGTCGGTCAGGTGCCCTGCGCCGAAGCTTTCGCCGGTGCGCAGCATGGCCGACAGCGCCTTGCGCACCGGCTCTGTCGCGTCGAACAGATCGGGCGGCGTGTCGCAGAGGTCGCAGTTGCCGCAGGGATCGGCTGTCTCGCCGAAATAGCCGAGCAGGCGCTGACGGCGGCATGCGGTCGCCTCGGCGATGCCGAGCAGCGCGTTCAGCCGGGTGTGATCTGCGGCCTTGCGGTCGGGTGGGGCGAGGCCTTCGTCGATCTGGGTGCGACGGAAGCGGATGTCTTCCGGACCATAAAGCGTCAGGGTTTCCGCAGGTGCGCCGTCGCGGCCCGAACGACCGATTTCCTGGTAGTAGCTCTCGACCGATTTTGGCAGGTCGGCATGGGCGACCCAGCGGATGTCTGGCTTGTCGATGCCCATGCCGAAAGCGACGGTGGCGCAGACGATCAGGCCGTCTTCGCGCTGAAACCGGGTCTCGGCCAGCCTGCGCGCCTCGGCTTCCATCCCGGCATGGTAGGCCAGCGCCGACTGGCCATTGTCGCGCAGCGCGGCGGCGAGGGTCTCGGTCTTGGCGCGGGTGCCGCAATAGACGATGCCTGACTGCCCGGGACGTGCCGCTGCGAAGTCGAGGATCTGGCGGCGGGGTTCGTTCTTGACGGCGAAGGCGAGGTGGATGTTCGGGCGGTCGAAGCCGCGCAGGAAAATGTCGGGGGCATGACCGTCGAACAGGCGCGCAACGATCTCATCGCGGGTTTCGGCATCGGCGGTGGCGGTGAAGGCAGCCAGCGGCACCTTCAGGGTGCGGCGCAGGTCGCCGATGCGCAGGTAGTCGGGCCGGAAGTCATGGCCCCACTGGCTGACGCAATGCGCTTCGTCCACCGCGATCAGGGTTGTGTTGATGCGCCTCAGCAGCGCCATCGTGCCGGTGGCCGCCAGCCGTTCGGGCGCGATGTAGAGAAGCCTCAGCCGGCCTTCGTCGAGCCGCTGGAAGACGCTTTCGGTTTCCTCGTCGGTATTGCCCGATGTCAGCGCGCCCGCTTCGACCCCTGCCTCGGTCAGGGCGCGGACCTGGTCGCGCATCAGCGCGATCAGGGGCGAGATGACGACGGTCACGCCGTCGCGCATCAGGGCGGGCAACTGAAAGCACAGCGACTTGCCGCCGCCCGTGGGCATTATGGCCAGCGTGTTGCGGCCTGCGGCAACAGCGGCCACGACCTCGGCCTGGCCGGGACGGAAGCTGCCGAATCCGAAGACGGTGGACAGAAGGTCTGCGGCCTGTTGCATGCCGGGGACGGTCAGGCGTCAGCCGTAGAAGAAGCCGACATTGTTGGACAGCGTGCGCTGCAGGATCAAGAGGATGACGAACGCGACAAGGGGCGCGAGGTCGAGGCCGGGCGTCTGCGGCAGGAAACGCCGGATCGGGGCATAGAACGGTTCCAGCAGGCGGTTCAGGCCGTACCAGATCTGGGCGACGGCGGGCTGGCGGGTGTTCAGAACCTGAAAGCTGATCAACCATGACAGGATGATATGCGCGATCATCACGAACCAGATGACGTTCAGGATCAGCATCAGCGCGTCGAACAAGGAAGCCATCGGCAACTCCGCAATTCAGGTCGTCCACAGGTAGGGCAGGTCGGCGCAAAGGGCAACCGGGGTCGCGCCTTGCGCGGCGGGGGGATTTCGGGCTTGATCGGCGCAAAGCAAGACCGGTGTAAAGCGGGACAGGCGGGCAGCATGGCGATCTCGGCGAGAAAGCGCATCTGGGGCTGGTATTTCTTTGACTGGGCGAGCCAGCCCTACAACACCCTGCTGCTGACCTTCATCTTCGGGCCCTACTTTGCCGAGGTCGCGCGGGGATACTTCGCGGGCCAGGGCATGGACGCCGACGCGGCGAGTGCAGCGTCGCAGGCCTACTGGACCGGGGCGCAGACGATCACCGGGCTGTTCATCGCAGTGTTTTCGCCGATCTTCGGGGCGATTGCGGATGGCGGCGGCAACCGGATGACGTGGATCTGGTTCTTTTCGGTGCTGTATGTCGCGGGGGCTTACGCGCTTTGGTGGCTGATGCCGGGGACAGCGTCGCTGTTCTGGCCGATCATCTGCTTTTCGATCGGTTTCATCGGGATGGAGTTTGCAACAAATTTCACCAACGCGCTGATGCCCGATCTGGCTGGGCGCGACGAGATGGGCAAGGTCTCGGGCACGGGCTTTGCCTTCGGCTATGCGGGGGGCGTGCTGGCGCTGGCGGTCATGCTGCTGTTCTTCGCCGAAAGCGCGACGACCGGGAAAACCTTTGCAGGACTGGCACCCGCGTCTGGGGCTGGACCCGACTCTCGCGCGAAGGCACGCGCGCCGTGGGGCCGTTCACGGCAATCTGGTTTGTGGTCTTCATGGTGCCGTTCGTCCTGTGGGTGCGCGAGACACCGAAGGCGGTGCGGATCGGGGTCGGCGCGGCGCTGGCGCGGCTCTGGGCGGGGATCAAGGGCCTGCGGAACAGGACCAGCCTTGCGGCCTATCTGGCGTCGTCGATGTTCTACCGCGACGCGCTGAATTCGATTTACGGCCTCGGCGGGGCGTATGCTTCGAACGTGCTGGGGTGGTCCGTCGTGCAGAGCGGGGTTTTCGGGATCATCGCGGCGGTCACGGCGGGGGTGTTCAGCTGGCTGGGCGGGCGGATCGACGCGCGGATCGGTCCGAAACCGGTGATCGCGGTCTGTATCCTGATCCTGGCAGGGGTCTGCGTGACGCTGGTGGGGCTGAGCCGGGACAGCCTGTTCGGCATGCCGCTGGCCGAAGGGTCGGCGCTGCCGAACCAGATATTCTATGTCTGCGGCGCGCTGATCGGGGCTGCGGGCGGCGTTCTGCAGGCGGCCAGCCGGACGCTGATGGTCTATCACACGGCACCGGGGCGCGAGGCCGAGGAATTCGGGCTTTACGGCCTCAGCGGCAAGGCCACGACGTTTCTGGCCCCCGCGCTGATCACGGCCGTGACATTGGCGACGGGCAGTCCGCGCCTGGGGATCGCGCCTTTGGTGCCGCTGCTGCTGATCGGGCTGGTTCTGCTGATCTGGGTCCGGCCCTATGGAGAGAGGGGAAGATGAAGATGCGCAGACTGACCGCGTTCCTGCTGGCCTGCGCCCTGTCGGGACCGGTGCAGGCGGCACCATTGGCCAAGGACCTGTTCGGGGCGATGGACGCAGGATCGAACCAGAACCCGCAATCGGTCGGCACCTATGCGAAAGGCTGCGGCGGCGGCTTCGCCGAGCTTCCGGAATCCGGGCCGACCTGGCAGGCGATGCGGCTGTCGCGGAACCGCAACTGGGGGCACCCGGAACTGGTGGATTTCCTGATCGACCTTTCGGGCACGGCGAAGGCCATCGGCTGGGCCGGCCTCTATATCGGTGACATGAGCCAGCCGCGCGGCGGACCCATGACATCGGGGCATGCCAGCCACCAGATCGGGCTGGACGCCGACATCTGGATGCTGCCGCCGCGGCGGCTGGACCTGAGCCGTGGACAGCGCGAAGAGATCAGCAGCACGTCCGTGAGGACCGCCGACCAGCGGAACGTGACGGCCAACTGGACGCGGGCGCATGCGGCACTTCTGAAAGCGGCGGCGCTGGACCCGCGCGTGGACCGGATTTTCGTGACGCCACCGGCCAAGATCGCCATGTGCCGGAATGCCAGGGCGTCGGACAAGACGTGGCTGCAGAAGATCAGGCCCCTTTACGGGCACGATACGCATTTCCATGTGCGGCTGAAATGCCCGAGGGGCAGTTCGGGCTGTCAGACGCAGACGCCGTCGGTCAGCGAGCTGTCGAATGGCGGGGATGGCTGTGACGAGACGCTGAACTGGTGGGTGACGACCTATCTGGAGCCGGCGAAGAATCCGCCGAAGAAGCCGAAGGGCAAGCGGCCGAAGACGCCGCGGGAATTCACCATGGCCGACCTGCCGAAGTCATGCGCTGCCATTCTGTCGTCGGACTGATCGCCGCCGCGCTGACCTCCGGCCCGGCCGCGGCCGAAGCGGCACGTCATGTTGGCACCTATGTCTGGACCTCGGACGATCCGAAGTTCGGAGGCTGGTCGGGGTTTGACCTGCTGGAGGACGGGGTCACGTTCCGCGCTGTGTCGGATATCGGGCTGACGGTGGCGGGACGGCTGGAGCGGGACGCCGATGGCCGGGTGACGGGCGTGGCCGTGGACGCGATGGAGCCGCTGCAGGGGGACGAGGCCGAGGAACTGGCAATCGCGGTGCGTGATGCCGAAGGGCTGGCTCTGCGGTCAGACGGGTCTTTCAACGTGTCCTTCGAGGGTTCGGGCCGGACGGCGCGGGTAGCGGGGTACGGCGCGACGACCTCGGCGGCGGTCATCCTGACGGAGGGGCTAGACCTGTCGGCGCTGGGGGAAAACCGGGGGATCGAGGCGCTGGCGCTGGCGCAAGACGGGACTCTGGTGGCGATCAGCGAAGGTGCGCCTGGGCTGTTCCGGGGATACCGGGTTTATGCGGGACAGGGCACGGACTGGTCGCAGGCCGCCGAGATTCCGCAGGACAGAACATGGAGCGTTACGGGAGCAGATTTCGGCCCGGATGGGGATCTCTACGTTCTTGAACGGGATTTCTGGCCATTGCTGGGCTTCAGAAACCGGGTGCTTCGGATGCGGATGACACCGGAGGGGATGACGGACAGCGCTGTCCTTTTCGAGACGACGGTCGGGGTGCACGACAATCTGGAGGGGCTTGCGGTCTGGGCGGCAGCGGACGGGTCGCTGCGGATGACGATGATTTCGGATGATAACTTCAGGCGGCGGCAGCGGACGGAGATCGTGGACTATCGGATCGACCCCTGAAGCGCCGCCCGGCTTGACCCCTGCGCCGCCGAAGCGTAAGCGCGGCGCATCCCCGGACGATCCGGGGATCAAGTCTCCGCGACCTTGTCAAAACGGAATATGTCCATGAAACACCTTCTGCCCGGCATCCTTGCCATGGCCGCTATCGTGGTGGCGTCGAACATCCTTGTGCAGTTCCTGTATGGCCAGTGGCTGACATGGGGCGCGTTCACCTATCCATTCGCGTTTCTGGTCACCGATCTGACCAACCGGTTCCAGGGCGCGGCGGCGGCGCGGCGGGTTGTGATCGCGGGATTTGCGGTCGGCGTGATCTGTTCGCTGATCGGCAGCCGGATCACGGGCGAGTTCGGGCCGCTGGTCAGCTTCCGGGTGGCGGTTGGCTCGGGCCTCGCGTTCCTCTGTGCGCAACTGCTTGATATTTCGGTCTTTAACCGGCTGCGGGATGGCAACTGGTGGAAAGCGCCGTTCATCTCGACGCTGTTCGGGGCGACGCTGGATACGCTGATCTTCTTCACCATCGCGTTTTCGGCGGCGCTGACCTTCATCGATCCGGCGACTGATGTCAGCTGGGCGGGCGAGGCTCTGCCTGCGCTGGGCATCGGGCCGGACGTGCCGCTGTGGGTGTCGCTGGCGATTGCGGACTGGGGCGTGAAAATGCTGCTGGCTTTTGTGGCATTGGTGCCTTTCCGCATGTTTATCCGCCGGTATGCCGCAAAGGTTGCGTAAATTTACTTGACGCACACCAGATGTGTGGCAGGCTTTCGGTATCTGCAACACAGCGAAAGGAGGTGGTCCAGTGTCTAGAGTGATATTGGAGAGAGGTGTCGGAACAGTCAGGGGGGCCGTGACCTGAGGGCAGTCCCGAAGGTCGAACATCCCTGATTGGGTACAGCCCTTGTCCAGGGGCACCCTAACCGGGCCATCTCCTTAGATCTCGGAGGGCCACCCTGACCAAGGGTGGCCCTTTCCGTTTCGGGCCGTTCCGGCATGCATTTCTCGTGCATATGGCATGCTTATTACGTGCATACGTTGAAACCTCCCGCTCCCCGCCCTTTTCATCGTCGGAAATCCGGCTAGCCTGCCGCGCATGACCGACACCGTGTTCATCGCCGACTGGGAGCTGACCGAAGATTTCACGCGGTCGCAGGGACCGGGAGAGGTTTTGCATGGTGACACTCAGAGTGCGAGGTCAATGGTCGACACGTTGTAAGTGTCGTGCAGCCAGGTTTGAAGCCGCGCACGCTTCCAACCGTTCGTCCCAAGCTCACCACGATGAACGGCACTCACCAGTCGCGTTGTGTCCAGCGGAATGAACGAGACGACGGGAAACCCGGTCACATCGACTGCGATGACACGGTCGCAGGACTCGAGCGAGTGCAGCAGTCCTTCCTTGGTTGAACGTCTGCCGAAACCGACATCCTTGGATTGCTGAAATTTGATGCCATTGGCCGTCAAGGCCTTCACGCTGACGTTGAAGTTCCTCAGTTGTTCGAGTGCGACCGCACCGTCCGACAAAGGGTTGTTGCTGTTGCTGTGCTTCAGGAATTCGTACAGCTGCTCGCCCCAATACTCAGAAAAGGGCCATGCGCCGCGGCCATCGGTAAACGCTGTTACGACCTGCGGCTCGGACAGATGCAATGCTTCGGCGATGCGCGCCGCGTCAAACCTGATCCGGCTGATCACCAGAAAGGGCTTCTTCATTCAGGACGAGCTTTCAAGCCGTCGGCGGGCGATCGCCGCATAGTCCGCATCGATCTCAATTCCGATGCCGGTCATGCCAAGCCGTCCGGCGGCGATCATCGTCGTGCCCGCGCCGACGAACGGGTCGAACACAACGGCATCCGTTCGGCCATGAAGCTTGATGCAGCGTTCCGGAAGACCGACTGGAAACCCTGCCGGATGGTCAAACTTCTGTGCCTTTGACCGGACTGTTTCATAGGGGATGAACCAAGTGTTGCCCGCGCAGCGACGGTCGCGCGCATGGCCCCACCGCTTGATGTTGCTCTTGTCCTTGAACGGCACCCCTACGCCCAGTCGGTCGATCTGCTGCGCACCGGTCTTGGTGAAGTGAAAAATTGTCTCGTGATTGTTGTTCAGAAACCTGCCGCTGGTGATCGGTTTGAAATGGCCGAATGTGTCGTCGCCGACCGAAATCGACTTCACCCAGATGATCTTGTTCTGAAGGATGAAGTCTTCCCGGAAGCAGGAGGCTACGTCGGCGTCCAGCCACGGATCGGTATTGGTGGCACCTACATTCAGAAACAACGAGGCGTCAGGGCGCATCAGGCGGTGAAGCGCTTTTGACACCTCGCGCATCCATGCGAGGTAGGTCGCGTTGGGAAGACTGTCCGAGTAGGACTTGTAAGCAACGCCGATGTTATAGGGCGGCGAGGTCACGACGACATCCACGGAGGCTGATGCAAGACCGGACATGACACGCAGACAGTCGCCCACGATGATATCCTGAGTTGCTGCGCGGACCGGCGCGGCGATACCTTCCTTCGCCACTGGCATGAGTTCGGACTGGCCGGTTGATCGAAGGTCTAGCGACATGGTCGGCCCCGGTTCGATGTGATCTGCATCTTTGCATCCGCAACCATGTTTTCGCAAGATATGGTTGACGGGTTCCTAACTTCGACAATCTGTCGCGGGCATGGCGGCACGGCATGAGGACAGAAAGCATCCGATCAGCCCGCTGGAGTCACCGGAGGAAGCAGCTAGTATGCCACGCATGCTACGCATCACCGACACCGTGTTCATCGCCGACTGGGAGCTGACCGAAGATTTCACGCGGTCGCAGGGACCGGGCGGGCAGAATGTCAACAAGGTCTCGACCGCGGTGGAACTGCGCTTCGAGGCGGAGCGGAGCCCGCATCTGACCCCTGCGCAGAAGGCGCGGCTGAAGCGGCTGGCGGGGCGGCGCTGGACAACCGAGGGGGCCATCGTGATCCGGGCCGAGGAAACCCGCAGCCAGGCGCGCAACCGCGAAATGGCGCGCGACCGGCTGGTGGAGATGATCCGGGAGGCGCTGGTCGCCCCGAAGCGGCGGGTGGCGACCAGGCCGACCTATGGGTCCACGCAGCGGCGGCTAGCGGGCAAGGCGGTGCGCGGGACGGTCAAGGCGGCGCGGGGCAAGGTGGCGGGCGATGACGACGAGTGACCTGATGGCGCGGCGGGCGCGGCTGCTGGGGCCGAACGTGGCGACGTTCTATGATGATCCGGTGCATCTGGTCCGGGGCGAGGGGGTCTGGCTGTGGGACGCCGAGGGTCGTCGGTATCTGGATTGCTACAACAACGTGGCCCATGTCGGGCACTGCCATCCGAAGGTGGTGGAGGCGATCGCGCGGCAGGCGGGGATGCTGAACACCCATACGCGGTATCTGCACGAGGGAATTCTGGACTATGCGGAACGGCTGACGGCGAAGTTCGGGCACGATCTTTCGCAGGTCATAATGGTCTGCAGCGGGTCCGAGGCGAACGACGTGGCGCTTCGGATGGCACAGGCGGTGACGGGGAAGACGGGCTTCATCGCAACGGACAACACCTATCACGGCAACACGACAGCGGTCGCGGCGCTGTCCACGCGGCGACCGCCCATCGGCGGGTGGCCCGCGAACATCCGCCGGGTGCCCGCGCCGGATTCGTTGGAGCCGCTGGGCGGGTCGGCAGAGGCGCAGCCTGCGGCCTTTGGAGCGAACGTGACGGCGGCGATTGCGGACCTGGAGGCGTCGGGGCACGGATTTGCCGGGCTGATGTTGTGCCCGATCTTTGCGAACGAGGGTGTGCCGGGCGTGGGGCCGGGGTTTCTGGACGAAACGGTCCGGGCGGTGAAGGCGGCAGGCGGGCTGATCCTGTGCGACGAGGTCCAGCCGGGCTTCGGGCGGATGGGGAGCCACTGGTGGGGCCATGACTGGCTGGGCTTTGCGCCGGATGTGGTGACCCTCGGCAAGCCGATGGGCAACGGGCATCCGGTGGCGGCGGTGGTGGCGCGGCCCGATGTGATGGCGGCGTTCCGCGAGGCGTTCGGGTATTTCAATACCTTCGGCGGCAATCCGGTGTCCTGTGCGGCGGCGATGGCGGTGCTGGACGTGATTGAGGAGGAAGGGCTGGTCGAACATGCGCGCGACGTTTCGGCCTATGCGCTGGGCCTGATGCGCGGGCTGCACCACCCGCTGATCGCGGGGGTGCGGGGTGCGGGGCTGTTCTTCGGGATCGAACTGGCGCGGGACGGGGCGCCGCAACCGGCGGCAGCGCATGACGTGGTTGAGGGGATGCGCCAGCGCGGCGTGCTGATGGGGCGGACCGGGCGGCAGCAGCATATCCTGAAGCTGCGCCCGCCGATGCCGTTTTCACGGTCGAACGCGGATCAGGCGGTGGGCACGCTGGTGGACGTGCTGAAAGGCATTCCGGCGTGAGACCCGATGAAGTGGCGAATGCTGCGCTGGTGGCCTGGGGCGGGTCAGAGGAGCAGTCGCGCCTGATCAAGTACCGGGAAAACGTTGTCTTCGAGGTGCGCCTGCGGGACGGGACTCGTGCGGCGCTGCGGCTGCACAGACCGGGCTACCAGACAAGGGGCGCAATAGAGGCGGAGCTGATCTGGATGCGCGGACTGGCCGATGCGGGGCAGGAGGTGCCGGTGCCGGTGCCGACCAAAACGGGCGCGCTGACTGCTACGGCCGGGGACCGGATCGTCAGCGTGGTGACGTGGGTCGGGGGCCTGCCCATCGGATCGGCGGAGCAGCCGCTGGGTGGGGATGCAGCGGCCCAGGAGACGCTTATGGAGCGGCTGGGCGGTCTGATCGGGCGGCTGCACGGCGCAACCGATGCGCTGGGCCTGCCCGCCACGACCGAGCGCCCGCGCTGGGACGCGGAGGGGTATCTGGGGGAGCGACCGCTCTGGGGCAGGTTCTGGGAGAACCCGTCGTTTTCAACGGACGAGCGCGCGTTGATCGGACGGGCGCGAGAGCGGGCCAAAGAGGATATCGGACGGCTGGTCCGCAGCGGATCGGATTTCGGGCTGATCCATGCGGATTGCCTGCGCGAGAATGTGCTGGATGACGGGCGGTCGCTGAAGCTGATCGACTTCGACAATTCAGGCTGGGGCTTCCGGTCCTACGATCTGGCGACGGCCATCTTTCAGAGCCTGGAGGAGTCGGCCCTGACGCAGATTGTCCGGGGTCTTCTGCGCGGCCATGGCGAGGTTCGGCCGGGGTCCGATGCGGGACAGCATCTGCCGCTGTTCGTGATGCTGCGGACCTTCGCCTCGGCAGGCTGGATCGCCGCGCGGTCGTCGGCGGACGACCCGAGTCAGAGGCTCTACGCGGAGCGGGCATTGCGGATGGCCACGCATTATCTGGCAGGATCGACCCCCTGGGACCAGACCTTGGACTGACCCGGAAGTCGGTTAAGAAATGACCGCAATTCCCCGCGCAATTGCCGCGAAAACAGGACATTGGTGGTCCTGTCACGAAGGTCAGTCATTCTTGGCTTGCGCCGATCATCCTAAGCCATCAATAAGCATTCCGGGCAGGGCATAGCGAAGAACCATGCGACACACATGCTGAAAAAAGCCCTGATGCTCGTGTCGGGCAATGCCTTCGCGTCGCTGCTGCTGCTTATCCGCAACCTGCTGGTGGCGCGGATGCTGAGCCCCGAGGACTACGGGATCGCGTCAACATTCGCGATTGCGATGTCGATTGTCGAGATGATGTCCTATCTGGGTCTGCAGCAGCTGATCGTCGTGGACAAGGACGGCGACGATCCGCATGTGCAGGCCGCCATGCAGGGCTTCCAGGTGATCCGGGGGGTGTTTTCGTCCGCCGTCATGTTCGCCATCGCCGTTCCCTATGCGACATTCCTGGGCATTCCGCAGGTCGGCTGGGCCTATCAGGTGCTGGCGGTTCTGCCGTTCCTGAACGGGTTGCAGCATTTCGACCAGCACCGGCTGAAGCGGCACCTGAACTTCACGCCTGCCATCCTGTCCAGCTCGATTCCCGCGCTGATCGCGGTGCTGACGCTGTGGCCGATCGCGATGATCTGGGGCGATTACCGGGTGATGCTGGTGTCGCTGTTCATCCAGGCGGCAACGATGGTTCTGCTGTCGCACCTGACGGCCGAGCGCCGGTACAGGCTGGCCTTTGACATGGACGTCATCCGGCGGTCGATGAAGTTCGGCTGGCCGCTGCTGCTGAACGGGATCCTGCTGTTCGGCATCTTCAACGGCGAGAAGCTGATTGTCGGGCGCGAGCTGGGGATGGCATCGCTGGCCATCTTCTCGATGGCGTTCACATTGACGCTGACGCCGACGCTGGTGATGGCGAATTCGATCCAGTCGTTCTTTCTGCCGATGCTGAGCAATGCACGCGACAATCCGGGCGAGTTCCAGCATCTGGGCAAGGTGACGATGGAGGCGGGGCTGGTCGTGGGGATCATGCTGGTCTTTGCCACGGCAGTGATCGGCGGGCCGGTCGTGGGCTATCTGCTGGGGCCGAAATACTTCGACATTCTGCCGATCCTGCTGCCGCTGGCGGTGATGCAGGCGGTGCGGGTGGCGAAGACGGGGTCGTCGGTGGTGGCGCTGGCCAAGGAACGCGCGGGCAACGCGATCGCGGCGAACCTGTTCCGGGTGGCGGCGCTGCCGATCGCCTGGATCATCGCGATCCGGACCGGGGACATCATTGCGATCAGCTGGGTTGCGGTCGCGGCCGAGGCGGCGGGGTTCGCGTTTTCGCTCTACCTTGTGAGGTCGCGGGCGGGCCTGCTGCTGAGGCCGCTGGTGATCCCGATCCTGCTGACGGCGCTGGTCTGCACGGTGTCGACCTTTGTGTCGTGGGCCGAGCCCGAGGCACCGACGTTCGGTCAGCAATGGCACCCGCTGTATCTGATCGTGATCGCGGTCAGCATCCTGTCGCTGCTGGGGATGTCGGGGTTGCGCGGTTTTGCGCTGCGGCGGCTGCGCCAGCGGTTTCGCTAACCGCGCATCCTGACCACGCGCGCGGGCACGCCGACGGCGATGGCCCCCGCGGGCACGTCCCGGGTGACGACCGATCCAGCCCCGATGACAGCGCCGTCGCCGATGCTGACCCCGGCGGTCAGGATGGCACGGGTGCCGATCCAGCAGTCGTCGCCGATGGTGATGTCGCGTTCGACCATGGGCTGGTCGGTGATGCGCTGCCCTGCGGCGAGGCCGTAATCAGCGGCGGTCACGAAGCATTCGGGTCCGAAGGTGGTGCGCGCGCCGACGCGGATCCAGCTGGTGGATTTCCCGGCCCAGAGCGAACAGCGCGCGCCGACCTGCACGCCGTCGGCAAGTGCGATGCGTTCGGCATTGGCGAAAGAGACGTTCGGCGCGAGGCGCACGTCGCGCCCGAGCGTCAGTTTCCGGCGCTGGCGGACATGGGTGTAGCCGTAGAAGTGCATGAGCCGCAGGGGATGGATCAGCACGGCGGGATCAAGCGCCGACCGGACAGCCCGCATCAGGCGGATCGGCAAGGAATTCGTCGGGGCGGCCATGCGGGGATACTCAGAGGCAGTGCAGGCGTGTTAGAGCATTGTGGCGGCAGGCATTCAATTGCCGATCACGGATGAAGAGGCGGATGGTCAGTCGGTTTGCAAGGGGTGCGTGGGTTGCGGCTGCGCTGGCGGCATCAGCGGGGCCGGGCGGGGCGGTGCGGCTGGAGGAGATGCAGCGCTTTGTCTGGGCGGTCGAAGATGCCGATTTCGGGGGCATATCGGACATTCTGGTCGATCCGGGCGGGCAAGGGCTGACCGCGGTGTCGGACCGGGGGACGATCTGGCAGGCGGGCATACTGCGCGATGCGGAGGGGCGGATCGAGGCGGTCACAACAGCGGTCAAGGCGCGGCTGAAGGACAGCAAGGGCGAAGACGTGTCGGGCTTCCGGCAGGATGCGGAGGATCTGGCGCGCGGGGCGCAGGGCCGCGTCTTCGTGGCCTTCGAGGGCTATGCGCGGATCAGCGGGTTCGACCTGCCGGATATGGCCCCGGTCGCGCTGCATGACTGGGAGCAGTTCCGGAAGTTCTGGGGCAACGAGGCCTTCGAAGGGTTGGCCATGCTGCCGGACGGTCATCTGCTGGCGGTTCTGGAACGGGCGCGGGACGGGGCCTATCCGACCTTCATCGAAGACGTGCAGGGCTGGACCGAGGGGCCGCCCATTCCGGCGGCGGACGGCGGATTTTCGGCGGCTGGCGCGGATATCGGCCCTGACGGGCAATTGTATGTCCTGGAGCGGCGCACGACGATCCTTCTGTCCTTCATGACCCGTATACGCCGGTTTCCGGTGGGGACGCTGGGCATCGGCGAGGGTGAGGTCGTGTTCCAGTCAGAGGCGGGCGATCTGCCGAACATGGAGGGGATCAGCCTGTGGGCGGCACCGGACGGGGCGACGATGGTGACGCTGATTTCGGACAATGCATTCAACGGGACGGACACGGTGATCGCTGAATTCAGGCTTACAGAGTAAGCGCCGCGCCGCGTGCCCGCGCCTGCTGCCGGACGTAGCGCAGGGCGGGCCGTTCGATCAGATGCCAGGAGACCACGGCGCAGAGCAGGGTCAGGGCGAACGCGGTGAGAATGTTCATCAGGGGCGTCTGCGGGCCGAAGGCCCAGACCATCAGGCCCTGAACGGGGAAGGCATAGACATAGATGCCGTAGGAATAGTCGCCAAGCCTGTTGTAGGCGCGGATCGGGCCGCCGGGCCGGAGGGCGAGGAGGAGCGTGCCGTAGGACAGGGCGAGGACGAGGATCGCGTCGTAGAAGGGCGTTGAACGCACAGCCCATGCGGCGGCGACCAGAACGGCGAGCGCGGCGAAGGACAGGGGCAGGCGGTCGCGCCAGAGGCAGGCGAGCATGCCGAGCACGAAGGGCTGTGACAGATTCAGAAGCTGATCGAGCTGATAGATCGTGTCTATTCCAGCCTGATCGAGGGTCTGACCGAGGACGATCCATGCGAGAAGGGCGGCGGTGGCGAGAGCCCTGCGGGCGAGAAGGCCGGTCAGCCCGGCGATGACGACGCCGAAATAACAGGCGATTTCATAGCAGAGCGTCCAGATCGAGCCTTCGACGGCAGGGATAGGGGTTCGTCTCGAAGACGCCGGGCAGGGTGTACTGGACGGGGTAGGTGACGATGTTGCGGATGATGAAGGTCCAGGTCTGCGGGTCGGCAAGGTAGGTGGCCGTCGGCAGCGTTGTGACCAGCGGACCAAGGATCACGGCGACCAGGATGACCGATACGGCGAGGCCGGGCAGCAGGCGGGCGGCACGGGCGGCGGCGAACGTGCCGAGGGTGGCGCTGCGCTGGTAGCTGGCGGTGATGAGGAAGCCTGAGGCGGCGAAGAAGACGAGGACGGCCATGTGGCCGAGGGATGCGCCAGCCGTGGCCTCGAAAGGTTCCGGGGTGCCGGGGCCGAGGGCGATGGGGAAGGCGTGGCTGACGAGGACGGCCGCGGCGGCGACGGCCCGGATCAGGTTCAGGTTGTTGTCGCGGGTGAAGAGGCGGTCGCCGAGGATCATGGCGAGGTCAGCAGGGCTGAGATGGCCGCGACCTGACGCGCGACCAGGCCGACGTCGCCGCGCGATTCGACGTTCAGGCGTACGACGGGTTCGGTGTTCGATGACCGCAGGTTGAAGCGCCAGTCGGCGAAGGACAGGCCGATGCCGTCCATCTCGTCAATGTGGATGGCGTCCGCGCGGTAGGCGGCGACGGTGCGGGCGATGGCGGATTTCGGGTCGGTCAGGGTGAAGTTGATCTCGCCCGATGACGGAAAACGCGCCATGCGGTCCTCGACCAGATCGGCGAGCGAGCGTCCGCTGCGCGAGATCAGTTCGGCGATGACGAGCCAGGGGATCATGCCGGAATCGCAATGCACGAAGTCGCGGAAGTAGTGGTGCGCGGACATCTCGCCGCCGTAGATCGCGCCTTCGTCGCGCATGGTCTGTTTCAGATAGGCGTGCCCGGTGCGGGTCTGCACGGCGCGCCCGCCGCCTGCGGCGACGGCGTCCTGGGTGTTCCAGATGATGCGGGGGTCGTGGACGACGGCGGAACCGGGGTGTTTGAGCAGGAAAGCCTGCGCGAGAAGGCCGACGATGTATTCGCCGGGGATGAAGCGGCCCGTGTGGTCGAAGAAGAAGCAGCGGTCGAAATCGCCGTCCCAGGCGACGCCCATGTCGGCTTTGGCGGCGAGGACTGCGGCGGCGGTGACGGGCTGGTTTTCGGGCAGAAGCGGGTTCGGGATGCCGTTCGGGAAGCTGACCGTCCACGTCGTGGTGCATCCGGTGGAAGGTCAGCGGCGCGCCCTGGCGGTCAGTTCGGCGGCGATGGCGTCGAAGGTGGGTCCGGCGGTGCCGTTGCCTGCGTTGACGAGGATCGGTCATGGGGCGAAGGGCGGCGATGTCGATGAAGGACAGGACGCGGGCGACATAGGCGGCGCGGGTTGCGGGGATGGCGGTGATCTTGCCGCCGGGTTTTCGGGCGGCGAAGTTCTGGCCTTCAGCGCGGGCTTTGATCGCGGCAAGGCCGGTGTCGGGGCCGATGGGGGCCGATCCGCGCCCGACGATCTTCATGCCGTTGTAGTCGATGGGATTGTGCGAGGCGGTGATCTCGATCCCGCCATCGGCATCGTGGTGGGTGGTGGCGAAATACACCTCCTCGGTGCCCGCAAGGCCGAGGTCGAGGACATGCACGCCCGCGTCGGTCATGCCCCTGGTGACGGCGGCGGCGAGAGCGATGGAGGACGCGCGGCTGTCGCGGCCGATGACGATGGTGGTTGCTTTAAGTTCCTCGGCGAAGGCGCGGCCGATGCGGTAGGCAATGTCCTCGTCGAGGTCCAGCCCAAGGCGACCGCGCACGTCATAGGCCTTGAAGCAGGTCAGCGTCATGTCGCGCACCGGCAGGCGCGCATTCTCGGCGGCGCGCTGGTAGGCGGCGATCAGGGCATCGACCTGATGGTCCCAGCTGAGTTCGGTTTCGACCCTGTTCCGGCCGAATTCGCCCATTTCGGCGCGGCGGGCGGGGTCGTCGAGCAGGCCGACGATCTTGGCGGCCATGTCGGCGGTGTCGTTGGACTTGGCGTAGAGCGAGGCGTCGAGCGCGGAGTGGCGGCCCTCGGTCACGTCGAACTGCACGATGGGTTTCGAGAAGGCCATGTATTCCTGAATCTTGTTCATCGTGGACTTGTCGTTCATCGGGTTCACGCGGTCGGGGTTCACGCAGACATCGGCGGATGGACAGGACAGAGAACAGGTCGGCGTCGGGCGCGCGGCCGGTGAAGGTGACGTGGTCGGACAGGCCCAGATCGGCGGCCTGTTTCTTGAAGGTCCGGCAGAGCGGGTCCACCGCCGACTAGGACGAACTGCACGTCGCGCTTCATGTCGTGGACGATTTCGCGGGCGGATTGCAGAAGGAGGTCGATGCCCTCCTGATCGCCCATCACGCCGACATAGCCGACCATGTGCTGCCGCCCGTTCTTCCACTTCGGATCGGGGGGCATGACTGTCAGGCGGGACAGGTCGGGGCCGGAGCGGACAACGAAAACGTCTTCGGCGCGCTTGGACCCGCGCGTCAGGGCGATGTCGCGGTAGGACTGGTTGGTGGAGATCACGACGTCCGCGGCGCGGAAATTCCAGCGTTCGAGGCGCAGCATCAGCCGCCAGAAGAAGTCGCGGCGGTTGAATTTCGCCTCGTAGAGTTCCGGGTTGATGTCGTGGTGGTCGAAGATATAGGCGCGGCGGCGGAACAGGCGGAAGGGCCAGGCGACAAGGAAGATCAGGTCGGGCGGGTTGCAGCCCTGGATCGTGTCGAAGCCGCGCGACCATGCGATCTTTGTGGCAAGGCGCAGTTCGTGGAAGAGGGCGGCGGAGTATTCGACGGCGAAGCCCTTCGCGCCCTTTGCCTCGAACGGCAGGGTGTGGCGGTGGATATGGACGCCGTCGAGGAAGACGTAAGGCTCTTCATATCCCTTTCCGGTCGGGCAGATGACCGAGACCTCGGCCCCGGCGGCAGTCAGCGTGCGGCATTCGTGCCAGACGCGGCGGTCGAAGGGCAGGGGCAGGTTTTCGACGATGATCAGGATGCGGCGACCGGCGAGTGGCCGGGTGCGGCGCACCCGTTCGAGCGCGGTTTCCGCCGGAAGAGACACGGTATCGCGCATCGTCACGGCAGTTCCGCGATGTTGAGGACGGGGGCATCGGGACGCAGGGTCAGCCCCTTGATCGTCGCGTTGGCGGCGATCACCCGGTCATAGGCGGCGCTTTCGGCATGGGCCTTGGTGACCAGAAGCCGCTCGATCGCGGGCAGCTGGGTATAGGCGTAGCCGAGGTTCGCGCCGACCAGTTTCGAGGCGTCGATGGCCGGATCGAAGATTTCGAGCGCGTAGCCCTGCGCGAGCAGCTTGCGGGCCAGATCGACATTCGGGCTTTCGCGCAGGTCGTCGGTCGCGGCCTTGAAGGCGAGACCGGCGAGGAGGACTTTCGCGCCGGGTTTCAGCCCGGCGGTGGCATGGGCATAGATCGAGTGTTTGTGCGCGTCGTTCGACCGGATCAGGTTTTCGACCAGCGGCAGGTTCACCCCCGCATCGGCCCCGATATGCTGGAGCGCGCGCACGTCCTTGGGCAGGCAGGACCCGCCGAAGGCCCCGCCGGGGCGCATGTAATAGGCCGAGATGTTCAGCTTGGTGTCGGACACGAAGATCTCATGCACCGCCTTGGACGAGATGCCGAGCGCGAGGCACACGCGGCCAAGCTCGTTCGCATAGGCGACCTTGACGGCGTGCCAGGTGTTGTCGGCGAATTTGGTGAATTCCGCCTCGCGGTAGCCGGTGATGAAGGTGGGCGCCGCGATGTTCGCGTTCAGGGCGGTCATCTGCGGGTTCGGCTGGCCGTCGGCGGTGCCGATGACGATCTTGGGGGGCGCGAAGTAGTCCTTGACCGCCAGCCCTTCGCGCAGGAATTCGGGGTTGTACACAAGGCTGGCCAGCGTGTCGGTGCGATCCCCCAGGACCGCATGGAAGATCGGCTGGATCAGCTCCTCGATGCTGCCGGGGCGGATCGTGGACCGGTAGGCGACGGTCAGGGGCGCGCCTTTGCGCGCCCTCGATGGCGCGGGCGATCTGGCGCGACACATCGGCGATGTAGGTCATGTTGTGACCGCCGTCGGGGGCCGAGGGCGTGCCGACGCAGACAATGGCGAGGTCGGCATCCAGAAGGTGGTCGCCGATGGCGGTGGCTGCGCTGATGCGGCCTTCGGCCAGCCCTTTGGTCAAGAGGTCATCGACGCCGGGTTCGACGATGGGGGCCTTGCCCGACAGGATCGCGCGGACCTTGCCCTCGCTGACATCGATGCCGACGACATGGTGCCCTTCGGACGCGATGCAGCAGCTTGCGGTGAAGCCCACATACCCCAGGCCGAACACGACGACTTTCATAGCAACTCCAGATCAGGTCCGGGTCCGCAGGCCCGGCAAAAAGCGATTGCGGCGCAGGTCAGGTGCGGGCGTAGACATCCTCATAGCGGATGATGTCATCCTCGCCCACATAGCTGCCGGTCTGCACCTCGATCAGATACATCGGCAGTTTCCCCGGATTCTCCATTCTGTGAAGCGCGCCAAGGGGAATGTAGACGGACTGGTTTTCAGTCAGAAGACGAACGTCTTCACCGACCGTGACTTTTGCCGTTCCGGCAACAACGACCCAGTGTTCGGACCGGTGGACATGGCTTTGCAGGGACAGCTTCGCCCCCGGTTTGACCATGATGCGTTTGACCTGAAAACGGTGGCCGAGGCAGAGCGTCTCGTACCAGCCCCAGGGGCGGTGATAGCGCGGATAGTCTTCGGCCTGCGGGGCCTTTTCGGATTTCAGCGTATCCACGACGGCCCTGACATCCTGCGCGGCGTTCATGTCGGCGACAAGAACGGCGTCTCGCATGGCCACGGCGATGATGTTGGTCAGGCCGAGGCCGACAAGGTGGATGTTCTCGTCCTCGGACCGGAGGAGCGAATTCTTCGAGTCGATGGCGGTGGCGTTGCCGGTGGTGACGTTGCCGTTGGCGTCGGGGTTCTGCGCTTTCCAGACGGCGTCCCAGGTGCCGAGGTCGGACCAGCCCGCATCGACGGGGACGGTCGAGACGCGGTCGGATTTTTCCATGACAGCATAGTCGATCGAGATGGATCGGGCGGTCTTGTAGGCGTCTTCATCCAGCCGCAGGAAGCCGAGATCGGTCGTGCGGGCGGCGAGTGCCGCGCGGCAGGGGGCTTCCAGATCGGGGGCGTGCTGACGGAAGGCATCGATGATGCTGCCGACCCGGAACAGGAAAATCCCGGCATTCCAGAGGTATCGGCCCGAGGCGAGCATGGTTTCGGCGGTCGCCTGATCCGGCTTTTCAACAAAGCGCTGGACCGGCATTCCGGCACCGGACTTCGGCGGGGCGGCAAGCTCCAGATACCCGTAGCCGGTGGCAGGCCGGTCGGGCGTGATGCCGAAGGTGACAAGGTGGCCGTCGCGGGCCAAGGGCACGCCCGCGCGGATCGCAGTGACGAAGGCATCGGGGCGGTCAATGCTGTGATCGGATGGGGCGATCAGCATCAGCGCGTCAGACGTATCCTCCAGCGTCAGGGCGGCGGAGAGGACGGCGGCAGCGGTGTTGCGTGCGACAGGTTCGAGGATGACGCTTGCGGGCGATATGCCGACAGCGGCGGCCTGATCGGCGGCCAGAAACCGGAAGTCGGAATGGGTGACGATGACGGGTGCTGCAAAGCCTTCGGCGGACAGGCGGCGCAGGGTTGCCTGATACAGGCTTTCCTCGCCCAGAAGCGGCGAGAACTGCTTCGGGAAGGCGCGGCGGGACGAAGGCCAGAGCCGGGTGCCGGAGCCGCCGCAGAGTATGACGGGATGAATCCGGTCATGTGTGTCTGTGGTCATCAGGCTCTCCTTCACCGGGTCTTGCCGGCGTATTGTCGCCGCAGCAGAAACGTAAGAATACGTCAATAAGTTGGCAGGTTAGGCAGATCAACCTGTTGATTGACGTGAATTTTGACGGTGCGCGAGAAGGGCGAAGACCCAGCCCGCAAGAAAGCCGCCGAGATGGGTTTCCCAGGCAAGATGGCCCTTCATCGCCCACCAGAGGATCAGGTTCAGGACGGCCAGCAGCAGAAGCGAGCGGTAGACGGGTGTCAGCCGCTGGCGGTTCCGGCGGCGGGCGGTGAATTCCCAGGCCAGCAGCGCACCGGCGAGACCGAACAGGGCACCCGAAGCGCCGACCATCGGCGCGATTTCGTTCGAGAAGAGGGCAAAGCCCATCGCGCCGCCGGCAAGGCAGATCAGGTAGAGCCATAGGAAGCGGGTGGTGCCGATGCGGGCGATGACGGGATCGCCGATCGAAAACAGCGTGATCATG
Source organism: uncultured Alphaproteobacteria bacterium (assembly GCA_963738635.1). Classification (GTDB taxonomy): domain Bacteria; phylum Pseudomonadota; class Alphaproteobacteria; order Rhodobacterales; family Rhodobacteraceae; genus JAOADN01. The sequence goes on from CAVTXE010000003.1 coordinate 40,603, forward strand.
TTGATCAGGAAGTGACTGAACCCGGCATGCAGGAAGCCGTAGGTGGCGAACATGGCGGCGGGCTGAAACGGATAGTTCGGTTGCCAGTTGCCCAGCAGGCCGGACCAGAAGCCCGCATACTGCAGGACGGTGCCGCGCCAGCGTGTGCTGCCCCAGAGCCCGAGGTCAGCCCCGCTGAGGATCAGTTCGGGCATCAGGCAGGCAAGTGCGATGGCCAGCAGGGCGGGCTGGCGCAGGGGGTAGCGGGGACTGCCGTCATCACTGTCCCCGAAAGGCGCGGCACCCTCGGCGGGGTCAGTCATCTGGGCGGGCCCGCAGGCGGCGGCTGGTCAGAACGGCACAAAACGCGGCAGCGGCCTGAGGGAAGTCTGCATGAACCGCATCAGCCGCGCCTCGGCATCCGCTTCGGTCTCGCCCGGAGCTATCGCGGTCACATAGCGCACCAGCGCCCCGTCGGTGCGGCCCATCGTCAGACTGTCCTTCAGCACGCTCAGCTTGGCTTCGAAGTCGTTCGCAATGCGTTTTCCCCGGCCTTCGAACCAGTAGTAAACGAGCTGCTTGGACAGCCCCTTCTGGATGACGGCGCGGTTGGCGTTGAAGGTGCCATAGCCCGCTTCCGTCAGGTCGAGGGGGACTTCCTCGAGGGTGAAGACCTCCCAGCCGCCGGTCGGCAGGCAGACCTCGGGCGAGTGGATCCCCGCGCCGTCGGTCTGTTTCAGGTAGTAGCCGACAAACAGGCTGACCAGAGCGGCCTCACCCGGTTTTTCAAAGAAGGCGTTCAGATAGTCGTCGGCGGCCAGGACACGTTCGATCTCGGTGTCCAGCTGGGACGTGTAGGACCGCCAGCCGTCTATTTCGCGCGGGAAGACCGTGAAGGGATCGCGCTGAAGCTCGCCGACCTGAGGCGCCGGCAGGAACTGCCAGGCCGCTGATACGCCGCCGGTCACAAGGGCTGCGGCAAGCAGGGCGGGGGCGAACCGGATCGACAGGACACGCGACAGGATGCCGCCGAAGCCTTCGAAGTCGAGATCGATGGCATCGGCAAGGGGCAGCGGGTTCGGGGCGAGCCTTTGCAGGACGATGGCGAGCAGGAACAGGATGGCGACGCAGATCAGGAAGATGACCCAGCCTTCGAAGAAGTGGGTGAACCCCGCGACATGCGCGGTGCCGTAGCTGTTCACGATGATGCCGATGACGCCGATCCGGACCGAGTTCATCAGGACGGTCAGGGGGGCCGCCGTCAGGAGCAGGACAACCTTATGCCAGAAGGGTCCGCGGTAGAGGATGGCGAAGAGATAGGAGAAGCTGAGGATCGGGAACAGGTAGCGCAGCCCCGAACACGCCTCGGCAACTTGCAGCTTGTAGACGCCGAGGTCGATCACATTGCCTTCCAGATAGACCGGGATTCCGGCAAGGGCGACGAACCAGACGCCGAGTTCGGACGAGACGCCCTGCAGGAAAATCGTCAGCTTCCAGTACAGGAACTGCGGCAGGGGCAGCATGAAGACGAGGTGGATCACGGGAAGCTGGTGGGTGATGCCGCGCCGCCAGCCGAAGACGGTCAGAACGACGCCGCCGACCCAGACGATCATCGCATAGGTCACGATATCGGCGATGCGGGTCAGGTTGCCGATCAGGGCAAGGGCGAGGGCCAGGGCAACGACGATCACGCCGGGCCAGCGGTCGGTGACCGTCGCTTCGGCCGGGGGCGCGCGGCGAAGCTCGCGCAGGAAGAGGTAGAGCGAGATCAGCGGAATCAGCGGGCCGTGGCTGTATTCGGCAGTGGACCAGGCACGGGCCAGCGACTGAAAGCCGATCCAGAAGATCGGCACTGAGCCTGCGACAAGCAGGACAAATGCAGCCAGCCCGGCAGGGCTCAGGCCGATTCCTGCAAGGCCCGAAGGCTTGGGGTCGGTGGCGGTGTTCGTCATCGGCAGGATGTTCGACCAGACGTTAAAGGGATGCGGCACGGGTATGCTGCCGCAGCAACGGCTGGTCGGGAATATAGGGCATTGATGGCATTTCTGCGAGCTTCAATGCAGAAAATACAAAAAGCTGACGCACCAGCGGGGGACGCTTTCCGGGATTGTGTCAGGGGCGGAAACTGAAGTTCCGGTCCACGGTCACGAAGACCGAGTTCGAGTGGGCGGGGCCGACCGCTGCATCGTCGTTGATATTGCGGATCAGCACACCACCCTGCAGGTTCCAGTCGGAAGTCAGCGCGCGGGTGTAGGACGCGCGCAGATTGGTCCGCTGCACGGTCGGCAGCGTGCCGTTTCCGGCGTCTTCCGTGATGCCGTAGTCGAGCGTAACGTCGATGCGCGACTGGTTGTCGATGTCGTAGCCATAGTTCAGCGCCAGGCGGGTATCGAGCACGTCCTGAGAGGCGCTGTTGGTCGAGATGCTGCGGTTCAGCGAGACCGAATACTTGCTGGCCTTCAGCTGCTGCTGGTAGACGATGTTCGCCGTTGTCCGGTCACTGCCGGTATCGCCGCGGGTCAGGCCCACATTCGCGGACAAGCTGCCGCGGGGAAGATCAAGGCTGCGCCCCACCTGCAGCGTCGTCCGCCCGCCGTTCTGGTTGACCGAGCGCGACAGCGAAAGATTGTAGCTTCCGTCCGGGACGTCGCGCGTGACCTGGAAAGACCCGGTTGTGCCCGAGGTCTTGGTCGTGCCGCCGATGCGGTCGGTTTCGACCGTGGTCGTGCCGAGCGTGGCGTCGAAGCGAAGGCTGGGACTGACGTCCTGCGTAAGACCCACGGACAGATCGCGGGTGACGCGGTCGGTCTGGACGGCGTCGTCGGCCTTGAACCAGGTCAGCCCGCCGTTCAGCGATACCCTGCTGACGGGCGACACGGCAAAGCTGACCGAACCTTTCGCAATATCGGTGCGGGTGTCGAAAATTGCCGGGTTGACGACGCCGCTGAAGCTTTTGTCGTTGGTGCTGAGCGTGACGGAATAGCCGATCGGGTCGTTCAGTCCGGTCTGGAAGTTCAGCGAGGCAAAGCGGTTCTTCTGGACGCCCCCGCCGCCGACAAGGCTGCCGAAAATCTGCTCTTCACGCTCGACCTGGAAGGGGTCGATGAACTCGCGGTCGACATTGCGGTAGCGCGCGTCAAGCGTCAGCTTGCTGTTCGACGACGACAGGATGTAGCCGAAGCGGAGGTTCTGATCCTCGAAACCGGCAAGCGATCTGCCGGGAATGTCGCCGACCCGCAGGATCGTTGACCCCGACAGCGTGGCCGAGGAATTCGGCGTGACGCTGCTGATGCCGAAGGTCAGCTGCGTGTCGGAAAAGAACGTTGTGCCGGTGCTGTTCGGGTTCAGCTTGAAATTGTCATCGACCTTCAGCGACGAATTCACGCCGATATCGACCTGAAGGCCGCCCGCCGCACCCTGAGAGGATACGCCGGTCGGCCAGATCAGACTTGTCAGTGCCGCGATTGACGCGATCTTGTTTATGCTCGTCCCCACCGGCGATCCCGCCCTTATTCGAAAAGTTTGCGCTCCGGTACCACGATCACGTCGCCATTGTGCAGCACGATGATCGGCGATTTGGCCCCGGCCTGAACAGCCTTGTAATTGTATTGGTAGACAGTTTCCAACCCGGTTTTCCGGTCGGCGCGCCGCAGCTGGATGCGCTTGGTCGCGGCGAACTTGGTCAGGCCGCCGGTCTGGGCAAGAAACTGCAGCAGCGTGGTGCCCGATTTGACATCCACCTTGCCGGGATTGTTGACCTCGCCCACCGTATAGACAGTGACCGCACCGGGCGGCGTCTGGAAGGCCGTCGCGGCCGCGGTTGCGGCATTGGCCTGCGCCTGCGCCTGCGGCGAGACCTGGCCGATGTTCAGAAACACGGTCGGGGCCGAGGCGAAGTTCGGCGCAAGTGCCGCGACTATCGCACCCCGGACGCTGTCGAGCGTAAGACCCGCCGCCGAGACGGACCCGGCAAGGGGAACGCTGATCGTGCCGTCGGGCAGCACAAGCAGGCTGCGGTTCAGCGACTGATCCTCGAGCACCTCGAACTGAAGCACGTCGCCTGTCTGGATCTGGTAGGAACCCTGCGCATAGGCAAAGGGTGCGAGCAGAAGCGCGAAGAGAGCGGCGAGTAGGGGTCTGAACATGAAGTCACCCGGCAATAATCAAATCGGGTTAAGGTTACGCCGCAAGACAAAAGAAAACAAAGTCTTAACTTCATCACCAGCCCGAAAGGCGGGCGCGCCGCGCCGCAGCGTGCCCATGTGGCAACAGGTACCTTCCACGCCTCAGTTGTCTTTGGTCACGCCCTTCGCGGCCAGTTTTGCGACTTCGGCGCGCGATTTCGCCACGAAGGGGCGCCGATCGTCTTCCTTGACCAGCGCCAGCGCTTTGTCGAACTGCTCCAGGGCCGCTGCGTCGCGGTTCAGGGCGACGTAGATCATCCCGAGGTGGTACTGAACCTGGGGATCGTCCGTCAGGGCCGCAGCGGCGCTTTCAACCGCGGGCAGCGCTTCGTCCAGGTGACCGCGGCGAAATTCGATCCAGCCGTAGGTATCCTGATAGGGCGGAACCGTGCTGTCGCGCAGGCGGCGCGCTATTCTTTCAGCGCGCTCCAGGCTTTCTGCATCATCGAAATGCGTGGACAGAAGGCTGGCGAGATTGTTGGCGATGATGAGGTTCGAGCTGTCCTTGGCGTAAAGCGCCTCATAGACCGCGATTGCACCCGCGACATCGCCGCCGCGTTCCAGAAGCCCGGCCCTGGCCCATTGCAGTTCGGCGGCATCAGGAAGGGCTGTGACCGCGTCCTCCAGCACTTTGCCCGCTTCGTCCTGGCGTGCGGGATCCGACCCGACCGATCGGAACAGGGCCATCCAGACCTGCAGCCGCGTGGGATCGTCATCAAGAAGCTCGCGGTAGGCGGCTTCGGACCGCGCCGTGTCGCCGGTTTCGCCCCAGACGGACGCCGCTATGAACTTGAGCGAGGGATCATCGGGATTTTCGGCCAGAAGATCGTCTGCATAGGTCTGGGCCGTGGCCGTGTCACCCTTGGCCAGATGGGCGCGGATGATCGCGATCTTGGGGGCAAGGCCGCCTGCACCCTGGTCCACCAGGCCCTGCAGATAGCTGATCGCCGCATCGGTCTTTTCCTGACCGGCGAAGATCGCCGCACGCAGGCCGGTGGCCGCCGCCACCGTTTCGGGGGCAGCCAGCCCTTCAAGCTCTGCCGCGACGGATTCCGCGCGCGGCCAGTCCCTGATGCGGATGTAGACATCGCCCAGCAGCCCCAGAAGCGCCGGGTTGCCCGGGGCAAGGCGAAGCGCGTCGATCAGCACGTCTTCGGCGGCGACGTCCTGACTGTCGGTCATCAGGAACTGCGCAAAGCGCAGCGATTCCTCGGGCGCGCTGTTCGACGAGTTGACCGCCAGCTGAAGCATCTCGCGCATCAGGTCGCGGTTTCCGTCACGTTCGTAGGCCTGGGCCATCAGCGTCATCACGGAGGAATCGCGCGGGTTCTGTTCCAGCGCCTTGCGGAGCGCAGTGATCGCCTCACCGGTCTCGTCGCCCAGGATCAGCCACGAGGCCTTGAGCTTGAGCGCCTCGACGTTGCCTTCATCTTCGGCAAGCACTTCTTCAACAAGTGCGCGCGCCGCGACCTGATTTCCGGTGGCGACCTGCATCTGCGCCAGTCCGACCTTGATCTTGCGCGTGTCGTCGGACGATTCGGCGGTTTTCAGGATCGCTTCCATTTCGGCGACGGCCTCGTCGCGCTGGCCCAGATCGAATTTCAGACCGGCACGCGACGAGGTGAAGACGGGGTTCGGGTTGACCTTGATCACCTCGTCAAGCTCGGCCAGAGCTGCCTGAAGGCCGCGATGGTCTGACAGGAAGCGGATCAGGACCAGCGTCTGGACCGGGTCTTTGTCGGCCGGGTCGATGCGGCTGCGCAGGAAGTCTTCCGCGGCATCGATGTTGTCCTTGGACAGGTACCAGCGCACCAGGCCGTCGCTGATGCCCTGGTCATCGGGGAACCGCGCGACCATGTCCTTCAAGCCGGATTCCACCCCTGCCTCGTCGCCCATCGCGGCGAGGGTCGATATTCTGACCGCATAGAGGCCGGTATCTTCGGGCATGACGACAATCGCTGCGTCGACGGCTTTCAGGGCACCTGGATAGTCCTGCAGGCGCAGATGGTTATCGATTTGAACGCCGTTCAGCAGGACACTTTCGGGAATCCTGGCCAGAAGTGCGGACGCTTTGGCGGCGGCGGCAGCCAACTTTGCTTCGTCCCCGGCAATCGAGGCCTGACCATAATCCGCCGCCAGCCGGGCGGCCTGAAGGCGCAGGTCGTCGGGATAGCTGGCAAGTCCCGCTGTCAGGTGACGTTCGGCCTCTTTCCACTCACCGGCCTGGGTCGCGATTTCCGACAGGGCGCGCAGACCGTCCAGATCGTCAGGGTACTGTTCAACCAGGCGCAGGTACTGGCCGTACGCTTCGCGCAGGTTTCCCCGGTCGCGTTCGGCTTCGGCATAGGCGAGGCGCGCTTCTCGGTGGCTGCCGTTCAGCTGGAAGACGTTGCGGAATTCGACCAGCGCGCGGTCGACGTCACCCGCCTGGATCAGCAGCATCCCGGATTCGAAGTGCTTCTGGGCACGCTCTTCGGCCGAATCGCAGGCGGCAAGCGCCGTCAACGCAAGCGACAGCGCAAAGGCCTTCAATACACCTGAAATCGTCATTCCCGCCCCGGTCGCAGAGTGCCGAACCCGATAGGTAGGGCAGAACCATCATTTCGGAAGAGGTATCAATGGATTGTTTGGCGGATTTGAGGCGACGACGCCGTATCCGTCAATAACCCGTGCCCTTGAACACGACGCGGAAGGTCAGGAAGACGAGCCTTATGTCGCCGGTCAGGTCCAGGTCCTGTTCGTAGAGCCGGTCGAATTCGGCCCGCTGGGCAAAGTTGCTGTCGTTGCGCGCCGAGACCTGCCAGAGGCCGGTCAGGCCGGGGCGCAGGGCATAGTAGGACAGCCCGGGATAAAGCGGTCGCTGCTGCGGCATCATCGGACGCGGGCCGACGATCGACATGTCGCCGATCAGCACGTTCAAGACCTGCGGAAGCTCATCGAGCGATGTCTTGCGCAGAAACCGCCCGAAACGCGTGATTCTGGGGTCCTGCTTGAGCTTCTGCGTGCTGTTCCATTCCTGCCGCGCGCCATCGTTCCTGTTCAGGAAGGATTCAAGCTGGGCGTCGGCGTTCGGCACCATCGTCCGCAGCTTGATCATGTTGAAGTCGCGGCCGTTCCGCCCGACGCGGGGGCTGCTGTAGAACGGCTTGTAGCCGTCCAGCGCGACGATCAGCGCCAGGATCAGGATCAACGGGACGACCACGATGCCGGTGGCAAGGACAAAGCCCAGGTCGAAGCAGCGCTTCAGGCCGTTCCTGTAGACACCAGGCTTGCGGGGCAGAACCACCTGTCCCACCGGCGCGCTCGATCGCGCGATGCTGTCGGTGCGGTCGTTAAGCTGCATTGTCATTGGCACACTCCGGGTGCGGCCCACCGACCGTTTCTTGATCGGCCCCACCCTTACCTACCTATTTCACTCGATCCGACGCATCGACATCAGCGCTCCCGTTTCTAGCACCAAGATTCGCACCCTCAAATGACGAAAATCCTGACCTTGTCCGAATCTCACGTTTTCCGCATAGGTTTTGGGCATAGGTCGGCGGTTTGTGCTGCAATGCAGCGAAAACCCGCCGGGCCGGTGTTTCTTTCAGGGCGACAAGCCGCTTGGCGAACGTGGATTGATGTACCTTAAGGCAACAGCGGTTCTGATCTGGGGGCAGACAAGAAGGCGAATCGCGCGTAATGACAGCGGCGGGTCGTTGAAGACATCTCCGGCGGAGACGCCATCAAGTTGACGAAGTTGTGTGACGCATTGCCTCGTGTGTTTCGGGTGCAATCAGAGTAAAAAGTCCTGTGGCTTTGGGCATCGGTGGTGCCTTGGCCCTGATTGAAATGGATGTTGGATGAACAAGGTCGTTGAGACCAGAACGGACGACGCGGGCAGCATCGGCTTTTACATGGATTTCTTCGGGTTCACCGAGCGTCCGTTCACGCTCGTCCCTGATCCGGATTTCCTGTTCTGGTCCGCGCAGCACCGTCGTGCCTATTCCGTGCTGGAATTCGGCATCCTGTCGCGTGCGCCCATCACGCTTGTCACCGGGGGCGTCGGCTGCGGCAAGACCACGCTGCTGCGCGAGTTGCTGCGCCAGTTCGAGAACCGCGTGACCGTCGGACTGATATCGAACGCCCAGGGCGGCCGGGGAGAGCTGATCCAGTGGGTGCTGAACGCGCTGGGCGTGCCGTTCGATCCGGCCACAGGCTATGTCCAGATGTTCCAGAAACTGCAGGACTTTCTGATCGACGAATACGCGCGCGGCCAGCGTGTCGTGCTGATCTTCGACGAGGCGCAGAACCTTTCGGCCGAAAGCCTGGAAGAACTGCGGATGCTGACCAACATCAACTCGGGCAAGGACGAGGTTCTGCAGCTTGTTCTGGTCGGACAGCCCGAGTTGCGGGATATGGTGCTGGACCCGTCGCTGCGGCAGCTGGCGCAGCGCATCGCGGCCAGTTTTCACCTGCTGCCGCTGGATGCGACCGGGGTGACGGAACTGATCGTCTACCGGCTGCAGGCAGCGGGCGGGACAGGACATGAGATCACCGAGAATGCCGCGCGCCGGATCCATGCGGTGACGCATGGCGTGCCGCGGCTTGTGAACCAGCTGTGCGACATGTCGCTGCTGTATGCATGGAGCATGGACCATCACCAGGTTGACGAACGGGTCGTGCAGGCGGTGCTGGACGACGGTGTGTTCTTTGCGGCCCAGATTGCGGCCGCCGATGAAGAGAAGCGTAAATGAACATTGATTTTTCGTATTATTTTGCCGTCTTCCTGCGGCGGATCCACTACTTCATCCTGGTGACGGCGCTTGTGACGGCGGCTGCCCTGGCTGCGGCCTTTCTGCTTCCGCCGTCTTATGAGGCGCGCAGCTCGCTTCTGATCGAAAGCTCGCAAATTCCCGGCCCCATGGCCGCGCCGACGGTGCAGATGGCGGCGATGGAACAGCTTCAGACGATGGAACAGCGCCTGATGACGCGCGCTAACCTGTTGGACATCGCCAAGCGTCTGAAGGTCTTCAAGGATATCGACACGATGCGGCCGGACGAGATCGTCATGGCCATGCGCGCCCAGACCCGCATCAACAAGCGCGCCGGCAAGGATCAGGCGACCGCGATGGATATCGGCTTCACCGCCGACAAAGGACAGGTCGCGGCGGGTGTCGTGAACGAGTACGTCACCTTGATCCTGAACGAGAACCTTGCGCTGCGGACGGAACGGGCGGGCCAGACGCTGGAGTTCTTCGAGCAGGAGGTCAAAAGCCTGAGCGCCGAGCTTGACCGGATGAGCCAGAAGATTCTGGACTTTCAGAACGCCAATCGCGACGCGTTGCCGAACACGCTGAACTTCCGCATGAACCAGCAGACGGCGATGCAGACCCAGATCGCGCAGCTGGAACGCGATATCAGCACGCTTGAGGACCAGAAGACGAACCTGATCGCGGTGTTCGAGGCGACCGGGATGGTCGGCAACACGCCGGGCGTGCAGAAGACACCCGAGCAGGTCCAGCTGGACCAGGCGCGCGATGCGCTGACGACGATGATGATCACCATGTCCGACACGAACCCGAAGGTGAAGGTCGCCAAGGACAAGGTGACGGCGCTGGAGAAGATCGTCCGGATGCAATCGCCCGTCCAGGCCGCACCTGACGCCAATCCGGCGAAGATGATGCTGGATGTGCAGGTCGCGGGAATCGATTCGCAGATTCAGGACAAGAAGGACCAGAAACAGATCCTTGATGAAAAACTGGTCGAGCTGACGGACACGGTCGATCGCACGCCGGACAACCAGATCGCGCTGGATGCCCTGACGCGCGACTACACGAACATCCAGCAGCAGTACAATCAGGCGACGGGCCGGCTGTCACAGGCCGCGACGGGCGAGCGCATCGAACTGATGTCGAAGGGCGAACGGATCACGGTGACGGATGCGGCAACCGCCCCGAACCAGCCGACCAGTCCGAACCGTCCGCTGATCGCCCTTGGCGGCCTTGGGGCCGGAATGGGGCTGGGGATCGGCCTGATCTTCCTGATGGAACTTCTGAACCGGTCCGTGCGCCGCCCGAAAGACCTGATCAAAAGCTTTGGCATCACGCCGCTGTCGACCATACCCTACCTGCGGACGCCGTCCGAAACGGTGATGCGCCGGGGTGCCTTCGCAGGCATGCTGTTGGTGGCAGTTGTCGGAATTCCAGCGTTGATTTATGCCGTGCATGTCTATTATCAGCCGCTCGACCTGATCCTGAGCCGCGTTGCATCGAAATTCGGGATCAGCCTCTGACGAGGTGGTCGCGCCGGGGACAAGAGACAGGTAAAGCCGAAGATGGAAAGACTTGAAGCCGCCCTCGCGAAGGCACGCGAACAGCGCAAAGGAATCGAACCCGTGCGCGCGGTTGCCGGTGCGACCGCAGCCGCCGCCAGGCCGGCAGGCGCGGACTGGACCGACCTGCCGGAACTGGTCATTCCGGCGGACCGCGCTCTGCGCAACCGGATCAGCGCGCTGCTGGGCGGCAAGGACGCGGTGCCCTATGACATGCTGCGGTCGCGCACGATCAGGCAGCTCAAGGAAAAGTCGTGGAGCCGCCTGGCCGTCACCTCGCCCGATGCGGGCTGCGGCAAGACGACGATTTCGCTGAACCTTGCGCTGAGCCTGTCGCGGCAGAAGGACCTGCGCGTCATGCTGTTCGACATGGACCTGCGGCGCCCGAACCTGAACAAGACGGTCGGCCACACGCCCGAGCGGTCGTTCTGGGAAGTTCTGGATGGAAAGGTCGCGTTCGAGGATATTGCTGTGCGCATGGATACCAACCTGGTGCTGGGGACGAATGCCACGCCCTGCGATCATCCGGCCGAGCTGCTGCAAAGCCAGACGACGAAGGATGTGCTGGACACGATCGAAGCGCGGTGGAAGCCCGACGTGATGATCTTCGACATGTCGCCGATGCTGGCCAGCGATGACAATGTCGGCTTCCTGGGGAATGTTGACTGCGCGATCCTGGTCGCTGCGGCGGAAAGCACCCGGATGTCCAACATCGACATCTGCGAGAAGGAACTGGCGCAGCTGACAAACGTGCTGGGCGTTGTGCTGAACAAGTGCCGCTATGCGGATGACTCGGTCGGCTATACCTACGGTACGTACTGACAGGGCCGCGCGCCCACATCCAACACTGCGGACGAAATGAAAAAAGGCCGGGCGTTCGCCCGGCCTTTTCATATCTGTTCAGGAACCGATCAGGCCGTCTTGCGGCGGCGCAGAGCGACCAGTCCGCCAAGACCGCCGAGCATCAGCAGGCCTGCGGCAGGAACCGGAACCGGAGCGATGTCGACCGATGCCAGCGCGCCGTCCGCCACGCCCTGCGCGTCGTTGCCGAGGCCGATGTAGAACTTGATCGACTGCGTAACGATGCCGACGAATGACCCGCCCGCAAAGCCCGCCCGCTTCGATCCGCCGGAGTTGGCGAGGTCGGTGGCGGAGAAGGCGATGATCGTGCCGTCATCCGTTTCAGCGTAGCCTTCTTCGAAATCGCCGTTGGCAGCGATGAAAAGATCGAGGAAGGACGCGCCGGTCAGCTTGACGGCCCAGTCGAAGGTGAGCTGAAGATATTCAGACCCCTTCTTGATCGACGAGATTTCGTCGTCGCTCGTCTGCTTGTCCAGCGCAGAACGCACGCCGTAGCCGTCGCGCTGCAGGGCAAGACCGGTGCCGGAGAGGTCCGAGATCAGATCCGTCGAACAGCTGCGAATTGTTCGCCGTTCCGGCAAGTCCGACATTCGTCCCGGCGGTCAGCGTCCAGCCGACGTTGCCGGCCATCCCGGACGTTCCGGTTGATGCCTTCGTGAAGTCGATGGTCGTCGCCGAAGCAGCGGTCGCACCGACTGCAAGGACAACGCCCGCGACGACGCAGGCAAGTTTGTTGCGTTGAAACATGAAACACCCCTTCAAGGTAACGTAGAGAAAATACACCCGAACACAATTCTAGCACATTTTGCCGTGAATCAAACGTCCAAAAGACAAAATTCTGCCGTTAACCGTGTTGAAAGCGGGGCGAATCAACCAGAGGCTGTAAATCACGCTTCAGCCCCGGAAAACTGCGTCGGAAACCGGCATTCAGCGCCCTTTCGCGGCCCGTTGCGGGGCCGTGACAGGTTACTGTCTCAAATCGGTGAACGAAGTGTTGATGTGTTCGATATCCAGCAACCAGAGCCGGGCATACCCACGGGAAGGAACGCCGCGCTGGACACCATCGGCAGCCGCAGCGACTGTCGCGGCAAAAGCAAATCACATCTGAATGACTTCCGACTGCGCCGTCATCATCCCGCACTTCAACGACACTGTCCGGCTCAGGCGATGCCTGTCGGCACTCGTGTCCGGGGACATCGCGGGGGCGGACATCGTCGTCGTCGATAACGCATCGACCGACGCGATGGACGCGCTGAGGTCGGATTTTCCGCAGGTGCGGTTCGTGACCGAGGCGCGCAAGGGCGCGGCGAATGCGCGCAACCGGGGTGTTGCGGAAACGGATGCCCCGCACCTGTTCTTCCTGGATGCGGATTGTGTGCCGGCTGCGGACTGGCTCGCGGCGGCCATGCGCAACCGTGATCTCGGCGACATCGTCGGCGGTGCGATCACGGTGTTCGATGAAACCCCGCCGCCGCGATCCGGCGCGCAGGCCTTCGAGACGGTGTTTGCCTTCAACTACCGCGACTACATCCTGAACAAGGGATTTTCTGTCACCGCGAACCTGCTGACGCGGCGCGATGTCTTCCTGGCAACCGGTCCGTTCATCGACGGTGTCAGCGAGGATGAGGAATGGTGCCGACGCGCGCGCGACGCCGGGTTCCGGATCGCGCTGGCCGAGGATCTGCGCGTGTCGCATCCGACCCGGTCGGACTGGCCGGCGCTGCGGCGCAAGTGGCGCCGTTTGACGGACGAGATGTTCCGGCTCCACCTGACGCGGAGCGGTCGGGCGCGCTGGGCGCTGCGCGCGGTGGCCGTTGCGGCAAGCGGGGCGGCGCACCTGCCCCGCGTCTTGGCGGACAGCCGGCTGGATGGCCCGGGCGAGCGGCTGCGCGGCTGCGGCACGCTGGTCCGGCTTCGGTTGCTGCGGGCGGTCTGGATGCTGCAGCAGGCCGCCGGACGGACGATCCGTTGACCAGCCAGAGCAACGCATCGCAACGGCTGCCGTGACCATTCAGTCGGCAAAAGAACGAAAATCCCGCCGGGATCGCGCCCGGCGGGACTAAGTTGTGAAGCTGGCGGTCAGAAGCTTTCGAAAGCGCCCACGTCCGGTCCATTGCCTTTCCATCGGGCGATGCCAAGAATGTCGGCCTTGTTGGTCTTCGTCTTGTCGCCGGCATCGATCGCCCTGGAACCCGCCCTCAGCGCAAGGTTCTGCGCGGCCCATCCTGGGAATTCGTTCGTCGCAATGCCTGCCCGCAGGTTGTTGCCGAAGTAGATGTTGGTGGCGGCGTTGGTCGTGTCGATGATGTTGGTGGCGAAGTTGTTCACGACCTGGACGTTCCGCGGCGCGGTGCCGTTCTTGTGGTACGAGACGCGGATCCAGGGGTTCTTGCCGCCCGCGCCGTTCGAGTGCACGACGGTGTTCTGGCGGATGATCGTGTTCAGGGCGCCGGCGACGGTGATGCCGTGATAGGCCGAGGCGATGATCGAGTTGTTCTCGATCCGGGTCCCGTCATACATCCCGTCGAACATTCCGATGCCCTGCAGCTGGCAGCGGTACGGGCTCGTGGTTGCCAAGGTCCATTCGAAGAACTTGTTGTTCTCGACCACCAGATTCATCAGCGTTCCGGTTCCGGGCGTGCCGCCAGGGCCGACCGAATAGGCCTGGAAGCCGTCAGCATGGTTGCCGTCGATCTGGAAGCAGTTCTGGACCTTGTTGTTACGCACGATCGTGTCGTTGCCGAGCGCGCGCATGCCGTCACCGCTGAAGCCGTCAACGATGTTCTTTTCGACCAGCCCCGAACTGCCCATCGACAGGATGCCGTGCTGAATGCCGGTGATCCGGTTGTTCGACACGGTGTTCCGCGGGCCCTGGGTCATGAAGCCGATCCGCTTTTCGGCGGTCCAGGTGGTGAGCGGCCATTTCATGTAGTTCGCAGAATCGGCATCGGCCCGAAGGTCGAGGGCATCGAAGGTGATGTCCGACGCAGAACCGTAGGTACGGATGATCGCGCCGTTGTTGGTCGAGGTCAGCGGCCAGACCTTGAGCCCGCGGAACACGATGTTCTTCGAGCTGTCGACCAGGATGGTATCGACATGTGCGGTCTTGCCGGCCATCGGCGCAACCACGACGGTCGACGAAAACGCCATGCCGCGGAAGGTGATCGGCCCGTGATAGCCATCCATCAGGAAGATGCGGTCGCCGCCCTTGACCTGACCCGAGCTAAGCAGGACCCCCAGCGATTTCCACGTCGAGGCACCGGCAGGTGCCGCAGCAGCGGCAGCGGTCACGACCGGCGCAGCTGTGGCGGTTGTCGTGGTGGTGGTCGATGATGTCGTCGGGGCAGTGGCCGTGGTTGTCGTCGTGCCCGTCAGCGGAATCGTTGTGGTCGGTGTCGCCGTCTGTGTCGAATTCGGACGGATCCACTTGCCGGCCGTGGTCGGGTTCAGCGCAAGCAGCGTCACGTTGCCGGAATCTGCGGTCGGCGCGGTTCCGGTCGTGCTCGCCTGAAGGGTGACCACGGCAAGAGCCGTACCGGCCACCGGGCCGGCCTTGATGGCCTGAACGTAAAAGTCTGTCGCAACGGCCGGGGTGAGACAGGAAACTAGTCCGACACTGGTCAGTAGAATTGTGCGGATCAGGCGCATACGGTATCCCTCTCGATCCTCGAGTGTGTCGATGCACAGAACAATGCGTCAGAACATGACCAAAATGGGGCAGCAATGCAGTATGGGTGTGACGCCGCCGATAAATCGTCCTGAGTGCGGAAAGTCGTTATAAATCATTAAATTAGCATTAATCCAATCGCGCGGGATTTACGGGTTCCGTAGAGGAAACAATACGTCCGTGCGCAGGATTCGCTTAAATTTACGCAGAACCGGAAGAATTGCGCCGACCCTTCCGGTGCGTAAGCACAATTCGACATCGCCTGACGGTATGCGACAATTCTTGTCGATTTCATGCTGCCAGCGGGTCGGACCGGCCGGGCACGGTCGCCACAATCATGTAGCAGGACAGAGCAGATGGACCCTTTCGACGGCTTGCCGACAACTCTTACGACCCCCGCACGCGATGCGCAGACCATCGCGCCCAGCGACACGGTCGGGCTGACGATCATGCCGCGCGCGGTCTATGTCGGCGTGGCGGGAAACCTTGCGGCGCTGATGCCCGGTGGCCAGACGGTGGTGTTTCAGGCCGTGGCGGCGGGGACCCTGCTGCCGATCCGCGCAGCGCGCATCAACGCGACAGGAACCACCGCCGGGGGCCTGATCGCACTCTGGTAAGCGGGCAGGGACCGGACCTACCGGCCCGCCAGCACGCCCCGCAGCGCATCTTCGTACGCGCCCAGCTTGGCCCGGCCGCGGGCCAACGATGTTTCGACCTGTGCCTTCAGCGCGTCCCTGTCGCGGTAGGCCGCCATGATCTTGGTCAGAATGGCCTCGGACGTCTCGGTCGTGCAGTCGACCGTCCTGTCATAGCCGATGGTCCCGAACAGACCCGCGAACTTGCGGCTGTAGGCCATCGGCACGACCGGCACGCCGGAAGAGAACGCCGCGATGCAGCTGTGCATCCGCGCGCCCATGAAGAAATCCATGCCCGAGATATAGGTCTTCGCCTCGGACGGGGTGGCGAAGGCCGGGGCCATGATCACATCCGCGAATTCGGCCGCCAGCGCCTCGGATGCGGCGTAGTCATCTTCGGGCGATCCGGTCCCGCGCAGGATGACATGCGGAACCAGATGCACCTCGCACCCCCCCGGCAACGCCTGGAACGACCGGATGATGTCGCGGACCAGGCCGGGATAATCCGATTTCAGCCCGAACATGTTCTTGCGGTCATAGCCGCCCGCCATCAGCAGGCCCGAGACGTTCAGACCGATCCGAGGCACCCCGCCATCGCGCGGTGCGGCACGTTCAAAGGGCAGTTTCAGCGCCACATCCGATGCCTCGATGACAGGGCGCTTCACGCCCAGCTCGCGCACGCAGGCGGTCGACATCGCGTCCCGCGTCGCAACGACGGCGCTGAGGTTCAGCGTCCAGCGCGCAAGCAGCTTCGACAGGCCGTGCTTGAAGGGGCCCACGGTCTGCGGGGCCACGACCAGCGGGCGCCGCGCAAGATGGGTGGCGAATTTCATAAGGAACATCCGGGACAGCCGCTTTGGCCCGTAGATGTCTGCAAAACTGTCGCCTGCGCCGATGTCGATGACGACGTCACAACGCCGGACCGTCCGGAAGAACCCGCCCGGCGAAACCAGGAATTTGCCGCCGACTTTCAGCACCTCGATATCGGGTCCGGAGACGTAGGGTGCGCGCGGGTCTTTCCAGTCGATCACGGTGATCCTCAGCCCGCGCCCGGCCTCGCGGGCCAGCGCCCGCAGAATCTCGACCTCGGACACCGTCAGCGCGCCAACCCCCAGGTTGTCCGATACGGTCGAATGATAGATCAGGCAGACGCGCAGGTCGGGCAGGGAAGCGGGCAAGCGATAGGCTCCTTGGTCATCTGGACGGCGCGCGGCACGTAGCACGGGCGCGCGTGGAATGAGAACTGGTTTCGTCGGGTGCGCTAGAACCGCCCCCTGATCGCCCGCCGCGCCATGCCGAGGAAATTCTTCAGATTGCGTTTCATCGGGTTCTGGCGCGCAGCTGCCCAGATGTGCAGGCCACGATAACGGGGCACCGGGCGTCCAAGCAGCCGCAACGCGGCAAGGCGCGCCAGAAGGGCGCGGCGGCGTTCGCGCTGGCCGGGCTGGATCGCGGCCAGACCGCCGATGTCAAAGCTCTCGGTCACGACCACGCCAGCGACGCGCGCGGCATCGACGATGTCGGCACCAAGGGGCGTGCGCGACAGGATCAGGCTGACCCCATCGGCCTCTTCGAACCGGGGGTAGCCATCGTCATCGGCCTCCCACGCGTCCGCGCAGACGATGTCCGCCGCGACGCCGGTTCCGTCGGCGCAGATCTTGCAGCGGTGCTGCACATGCTTGGACAGGATCTTGCCCCAGCTGTCGTGATAGGTCATCGACCGTTCGGACCCGTCTTTCAGCGTTGCGGTCGCCCGGCCCGGCCAGCCGTTGCCGCGATAGCGGAAGCTTTTGGTCTCGGGCAGGGACGTCCCGAGAGCCTTGAGCACCAGTTCGGCCCCGGTCTGCGACGGCACTCCGGCGCAGAAGAACGACAGGATGACCGGAAAGCTGTCGCGGACCGGTGCTTCCCGGTCGGACCAGGCGCGCAGTGCCGCCGCGTCACAGGGCTTGCCGACGAAGGCATAGCGCCGTCCGTCACCGATCAGCCGGTGCAGGCCGGCCAGCGGGGCGGACGGTGCATAGCGCGATCCGGCGGCGGTCAGGATGTCATCGGGCCCGGTGCTGATGACCGTTGCATTTGCGACCGGCACATCTGCCGAGGACCCCGTCTGCACGACCGCGTCCACCGCCCCGGAGGCGACAAGATGCGACAGGATCGCCGTCAGCCCCGCGCCGGACGACCCGGCATGGCGCACCGCCGGGTCGGTCGCCCAGCCCGTCTCGGCCCGGACATAGGGGCCCCAAAGATCATCGTCCGTGCGGCCTGCAGCCTCCACCGACTGGCCCAGCGCCGGACAAACCGCCGCAAGGCTCGCCTCCTCCTGCGCTGACAGGCCTGCCGTCTGTCTGGGGCGAAGGAAGCCCGGCGGGGTCATCGCCATGCTGACCTTGTCTGGTGCGATCGACGCGCAGGCCCCGCAGCCCGAACACAGCGATCCACGCGCCACGCGCGCGAGACCCGGGGAAGCGAAGGCAGAGGGCGACGGCGGCATTGGACCCATGACACGGTGAACGGCGCGGACTTCCTAAGCGCCGTTCGGGATCATGGCAACGCGTCTGTCGCCGGGGGGTGAAACAGTCCGGCCGTCCTGCCGCCACTGTCGGTGATTTCCGTCCCTCGGTCCGGCTAGTGATAGGCCCCGGCCGAGGTTGCGGCCAAGGGGCGCGCCGCCCCCGAAAGGTCGAAGGCAAGAAGACCGCCTGTGACCAGCCCCTTGGCCGGCGACGCAGCCTGCAACGCATACGTGCCGCCACCCGCCCCGGCAGCTGGTCCGGTGGTCGTGTGCGCGGGGGACGTGAACAGCGGCAGGATCGGCGTGGCCTGCGAGGCGCCGACAAGGCTGCCCAGACCGATGAATTCCTGCCGGAAAGCCGGGGCCGCCGCGTCGAACTGATGAAAGTCCTGCGCAACGCCCACGCCGAACAGATAGGGCCAGTTGCCGATGCGCGCGCCGTCCAGGATGAAGACGTCGCCCTTGTTGTTCACCGACACCTGGATGTTGCCCTTGACGGCCATCAGACGGTGCGTACGCGCCGTGCCTGCCGTTTCATCATAGAACAGGTTCGACCGCCCGTGGTTGAAGAACCCGGCAACGGTGTTGTGAAACGCGAGCGCATGCAGAGTGTTCGTCGTCGCGCTGTCCGAGCTGACCGAAAAGCCGGTGTTTGATGTAGCCGAGTAGAATTCGATCACATTCTGGACCAGGGCGCAGGACATCGTCTCGGCCAGCCCGCCATAGTTCGGGCGATAGCCCGACAGATAGTTGAACGCGCAGACCGCCCCGTTGCTTGACCGGGTGCCCCCGGCCAGCAGGCCGTTCGCGTGGCTGCCCCCGGTCAGACGCGACCCGACGACCAGCCAGTTCTCCACCGTGGCGCCGCTGGCGCATTGCAGGCCGCGGATCATCCGAACCTCGAACGTCCCGGCAGCGAACGGCGAAGTCCCCGCGTTCAGCAGCTCGCACCCGTAGAGCAGCATATGCGAATTCGACAGGACCGTCGCGTTGTTGCCTGCATTGTCAAAGGTCACATCGTCCAGCGTCACGACCATCTGCGACAGCCGCCTCGCCCTGAAGGGTCAGCAGTCCCGTGCGCTGAATCGTGCAGTCGGCGATCCGCAGCCAGGGGAACCGCGTGCGGAACGCGGCGGCACCGAAGGTGACAATCGCGGCAGCTTTGGCGACATTGGGGTCGCGCGTGATGGTGACGCCAGCCGCCGTCATGGCCACATCGGCTGCCACCGCCGTCGAACCCATGACGAAGCTGCCCGCCCCCACCCGCAGGACGCAGCCGTCGAGCACGCCGCCCGTCACGCCCGCCTGGGTCTTGAACGCTTTCAGGGCGGCCGCGATGGTCAGAAACGGTGTCGCTGCCGCCGTGGCGGCGGTCGTCGAGACGACCCCGGTCGTATCGCTGCCTGCCGTTGCGACGTAGGCAAAGGGCGGGGCGCTGAATTTCGTTGTATCGCGCGCGAACACCCGCGGCGAGAACTCCCGGGCGGCGCTGGACAAGGCGCTGTCGCGGACCGAACCAGCGGCTCCGATCCACGGATAGACCTTGGCGTTGCAGGTCACGACCGCAGGGTTCGCCAGCGTCGAGATGTCCAGCACAGCGCGATAGACGATGACGGCGTTCCGGTCGGACGCGCGGCCCGACACGACCGACGCCGACACTTTCTGCGTCAGGGTGGTGGTCCCATCCGTCGCGCTGAATTCGACGCACGCCACCTGTTCGCCGTTTCGCGCATTCCGGTGGAATGCGACAAGTTCCAGCGTCACGCTGTTCCCGACAACCACCCGGTCCGGCATGACCCACTGCGCGACGGGTTGCGGCGACACTTCGGCACTGTTGTTGACCGCGCCCGCGATGACATCGCCCGCATAGACGTAGTCCGAGAGAGACACGGTCGCGGGCGTCAGGGTCGCCTGGTTCGGATAGACCTGCCGCACGCGTTTCGTGACCGTCAGCGTGTCCGTGTGGGTCGTCGGCACGCCTGTCGCCGTGAACCCCGCGCGCTGAACGGTGAAGCTGACCGGATTTCCCACGGGATCGAAGGTCGGCGGCGACGGATGGGTGGCCGTCCAGCCATCGGCACCGACGGCCGTGATCGGCGCGTTCTGACCACCGCCCTGTCCGCCGCCGGGCGGATAAACCGGCGCTGCAGCTGATGTGCCAAGAAATAACTGCATGACGCCTCCGATTCCCGTTTGGTGCAGGACGGAACACTGACCGCGACTGAATCCGCGGCCGGAACGGTCCTGCCATGCGGCGACCATCGGGCCGCTTCGGACGGCAGGCTTAACATCGCCTGTGCCGTGTTGCGCGAAACGCAACAATTGCGGGCGCTTAAGTCAGATTTGGTCGGAAGGACCGATGACGGCGGCGTGACAGGACAGTTTGCGGCTCGCCGTCAGAGTGGAAATGCAGTATCAGCACATCCGTTGTAACCAGCGGGTTGCGCAGGTGAAAGAAGGGGTCTGGCGGTGAGTTTGGCCGAAGCCATGCCCCGGTCGCCCGGGTCTTTGGGAGAGCGCAATCTCTCGGTGCCCGGGGTCGGCAAGCTGCCCATCGTGGTTTTTCTTTACCTGGCGACCATCGCCCTGCCCATCGGATTCAACATGGGCAGCCTTGCCATGACCGGCATGCGGGTCGTGCTGCTGATCACCATCCTGCCGCTGTTCTTCGGTCTTATGGGCGGAAAATACGGACGTGTCCTTCCCGTCGACATCCTGTTCGTCATGCATATCCTCTGGGCCACGATCGCGATGGCCGTGAACAACCCCGGCATGGTCGTCCAGAACATGGGGTCGACGTCGGTCGAGTTCCTGGGCGGCTATCTTATCGGACGTGCCATGATCCGCACCCCTGCCGATTTTGCGGCGCTTGCGCGCGCGCTGTTCTTCATGGTCATCCTCTCGCTGCCCTTTGTGATCGCCGAATCCCAGACCGGGAAACCGGTGATCCTCGGCCTGATCAACAGCATCTCCGGGCTGACCACCTTCTTTGACGTGGTCGCTGACCCGCGCATGGGGCTTGAGCGGTCGCAATGGGTGTTCGCGCATCCGATTCACTACGGGCTGTTCTGTTCGGTCGCGTTTTCGCTCTGCTGGGTGGCGTTCCGCGGAATATTCTTCGATGTGAACCGCTGGCTGTTCGGAACGCTGATCGGGACCTGCACGTTCCTGGCGCTGTCCAGCGGCGCGCTGCTGGCACTTGCACTGCAGGTCGGGCTGATCGGCTGGGCATGGATTTTCCGGAACAACCAGCGCCGCTGGTGGCTGCTGCTCGGGCTGTTCGCTGTGGTCTATGTGGTTATCGACCTGCTTTCGACCCGGACGCCGATCAAGGTGTTCATGAGCTATGCGACGTTCTCCGCCTGGAACGCCTATTGGCGCAGCATCATCTTCGACTGGGGCATGTTCAACGTCTGGGCCAACCCGATCTTCGGCCTCGGGCTGCGCAACTGGATACGCCCGTCCTACATGGCCTCGGGCAGCATGGACAATTTCTGGCTGGTCATGGCTGTCCGCTACGGCATCCCCGGCTTTGTCCTGATCGCGCTGGGCTACATCGATGCGATCCAGCGCATCATGCGGCGCAAGTTCGAAGGCGACGCGACCCTGACCCAGTTCCGGCTGGCCTGGGTCTTCACCTTCCTCGGCCTCAGCTTCACGCTGTGCACCGTCCATATCTGGACCGCCATCTATTCCTTCGTCTTCATGATGCTGGGCGCCGGAATGTGGATGGCCACCTGGCAGCCTGCGAACGCAGAAACAGCGGCCGCAGCGCCGACGCCCGAACCGCGCGGGTCGTCCCGCCCGGTGTCTCGCCTGCGCGGAAAGCTCATTCCAGAAGCGGCCGCCGCGTCGGCGGATGCAGCGCTCCCCGTGACAGGGGCAGCCGAAGCGGATTCGGGTTCCGCCGATCCCTTGCGCCCGCAGCGCGGTCTGACCTACACGCGATTCTCTGACAGCATCCGTCGTCGGCAGGCAGGAAGAAACGTAAGAAGCTGATCCGATGACTGGCAGAACTGACTCCGAAACTGGCCGTCCTGTGCCCGCCGATCCCGCAACCCCGGCCATCGGCGTTGCCATCGTGTCGTTCAACTCGGGCGATGTCGTCCTTGACTGCCTCGAAAGCCTGATCGCGTCGCAGGGCGTCCGGCTGCATATCGTCGTCGTCGACAATGCCTCGACCGACGATACAGTTGCACTGATCCGCGACTGGGCTTCGGGCAGGCCGGGCTACGTCGTCGCGGGCGATCTGCCGTTCCCCCTGACTGCGGCACCGAAGCCCCTGACGCTTGTCGAAAGCGATGGTCCGGCTGCTGTTCCCGCCGCTCCGTCCGTTCTGCTGGTCCATGCGGGCGTCAACGGCGGCTATGCCGCGGGCGTCAACGCCGGGCTGATGTCCCTTGCCAAGGTCCCCGGCCTCGACCGCTTCTGGATCCTGAACCCCGACAGTGCCGTTCCAGCGTCGTCGGCGCATGCCTTTGCGACCCAGCCAGTTCCCGAAGCCGGGTTTTCCCTGATGGGCGGACGGGTGAATTACCTCGAAGACCCCGACTGCATCCAGATCGACGGCGGGCGCGTCAACTGGCGCACCGGCGTAACCATGAATGTCGGCATCGGCGCACCTGCCAGCACGACGCCCGCGCCCGACCCCGCCTCTCTCGACTTCATCACCGGTGCCAGCATGGTCGTGTCGCGCGCCTTCTGGGATCGCGCCGGGTCGATGGCCGAAGACTATTTCCTGTATTACGAAGAAGTCGACTGGGCCATGCGGCGCGGCGACCTGCCGCTGGCCTACTGCCCCGGCGGCATCGTCTATCACCGCGCCGGAACCTCGATAGGTTCGCCCCGGCTCGACCGCGTCGGGTCGCCCTTCTCGCTTTACTTCAAGCATCGCAACCGGATGCGGTTCATGCGCCGCTTCCGCCCGCTGGCCTGGCCGACCGCGCAGGCCTTCACCCTTCTCAAGGCCGCGCAGATGGCAATGAAGGGACACCGCCGCGAGGCGGCCGTGCTGCTGGGCGCAAGTTTTGATCGCCCGCCGCCGGTCGAAGTCCGGCAGAGGATCAAGGGCCCCGCCGCGCGCCTGGCCTTCGGAAAGGAATATGCGCCGTGATGCCTCGGCCGTTGTTCCCGCGTTTATTTGGTGAACACGCATGTATCTCGAATCCGCCGCGTCGTCCGGAATGACCGGAAGCCTGTCAGGGTTGCCCAGGGTCCGTGCCCTGATGACGATGCCATGCGCCGTGTCAGGCGTCGGCAGCACATGCCGCAGCGTGCTTGCAGCGGCCACCCGCGCCGGGTTCCCGCTGACCTTCGACACATCGCGGTTTGACGGCGGGCGGGAGCCTTCCCTGCCCGTGCGGACGGTCCTCGGGCCGGTGTTCGGCCAGGTGCCGTACTGGGCGGTGCGCCCCTTGGCCGGAAATCTTCTGCACCGTCGATTTCTTGCGTCGGTGCAGCCGGGCGAAGTGGCATATCTTTGGCCTTCGGTGCCGGTTTCCGTCTACCGCGCGCTCAAGTCGCGGGGCGTCCCCATCGTCGCCGAGGCGATCAACACCCGGATGGCGGTCGCGCGGCCGATCCTTGAAGACGCTTATGCGCGGCTCGGCCTGCCGCCCGGCCACGGCATCACCGACCGGCGCATTGCCGAGCAGGCCGAGCGTTACGCGCTGGCCGACTATATCTTTGCGCCCAGTCCCGGAACCGCAGCCGCGCTGGCTGATCCGGCCATAAGCGCCCGCATCCTGCCGTCAAGCTATGGTGCGGCGATCCCGGCAGCCCTGCCCGAACGGCACCTGAAATCCGCAGGCGACCCCGTCACATTCCTGTTCGTCGGCCAGCAATCCGTCCGCAAGGGCCTGCAGACGGTTCTCGAGGCCTGGAAATCCGCGCCGTCGCATGCGCGCCTTCGTATCGTCGGCGGGATCGAGCCGCATCTGATCCGTCTGTACCGCGATGTGCTGAACCTGCCGTCGGTGACATCCGTCGGCTTTACCCGCGATGTGGCGGCCGAATACCTGAATGCCGATGTTTTCCTGTTCCCGTCGCTGGAAGAGGGCGACGCCCTTGTGACCTATGAAGCAGCCGCGCATGCGCTTCCCATTATCGCAACCGTCGTCGGCGCGGGCCGCTTCGGGGCCGATACCGGGGTCTATGTCGAGGTTCCGCCGCTGGACCCGTCCGCGCTGGCGGACCGGATCGCCGCCTTTGCGGGGTCCGGGGATCTGCGTCGCGATCTGGGGCAGAGGGCGCGTTCCGCTGTCCTGCCGTACGACTGGACATTCGTCGGCCCGCGGACCTTCCGCACCCTTCACGAGCGGTTGAAGGCGGATGGCATCGCGCGGCAATAGCGCTGTCGGCCCGCCCTCAGGAGGCAATTCCTCTCCGCCCTGTTCAGGCCCGGTTCCAGCCCGGTAACCAGCGGGGGCGGAAAGAACCGGGGCCCGCGTATGTTCGATCCGGGCCACGATCACGAAAGGCGCATTGTGACGAGATGTTCACATCATGCTCCGGCGAGAGCGGATCACTGTGCGCAGATGAGGATAGCTATGTGCATTTCTGCATCAGCGTCTTCACGGCAATGCGACTTGGAGTGAGCGGGATGTGACGTATGCTCGCACCGGACATAAACGCGGGAGAGCGCCTGATGAACGTATTCGGAAAAACTCTGGCCATCGGTCTTCTGTCGGTCGCGGGCGTCGCCATCGCGGCGGAAGCCACCGATCCGACGGTGAAGGCCTGGCAGACGCTGATGGACGGGCAAGGGGGCAACGCGAAGATTCTCGGCGACATGGCGGGCGGCAAGACCGCGTTCGATGCCGCCAAGGCTGCCGAGGCGGCAGCCGGGCTTGCCGCATCCTCGGCGATGATCGCGGATGTGTTCCGCACCCAGGCGAGCGATCCCAAATCCAAGGCCAGCCCCAATATCTGGGCGGACTATTCCGGTTTTGAGGCCAAAGCCGCCGACCTGATGAAGGCGGCGCAGGCGATGGATACGTCAACGGTCGAAGGTGTCGGCGCAGGCATGGGTGCCATCGGCGCGGCCTGTACCGCCTGCCACAAGGCGTATCAAAGCTGAGCGCGCCCCACGCGCAGAATCCGGACCCGCACCGATCGCCGGTGCGGGTTTTTATTTGCCTCGGCGTCGGTCAGCCGCAATAGGCCCGGACGATCCGGTCATTGCCGTCGAGCAGCAGGTTCAGCCGCGCAGGGCTGAAATCCATCGTGACCGCCTGCCCCGGCCGGATGATCCGCGCGGCGGCGGGCAGGCCGGAGGCCTGGGCCTCGGCGATCCCGGCACCGAGGAAATCCTGCCATGACCCAGCGCCGCAGGTGTCGGCAGATCCGTCGTCGACCGGCGGCAGCGGCGTGCAGGCGGAAAGCGCGATCAGCGCGGCGGGGCAGAGATATCGAAGCATCGGGCAGGCTCCTCTGTTGTTGCCATGGGCAGGGCTTTCGCCGAAAGTCGGCGCAAGTCTAGGGGAGGAACCGACCGATGAGAACCCGTGCCGCCGTCGCCGTCGCCGCAGGCAAGCCGCTGGAGATCATGGAGGTCAACCTCGACGGCCCCAAGGCGGGCGAGGTGCTGGTCGAAATCAAGGCGACGGGCATCTGCCACACCGATGAGTTCACCCTGTCGGGTGCCGACCCCGAGGGGATGTTCCCCGCGATCCTGGGGCATGAGGGCGCAGGTGTCGTCGTCGAAGTCGGGCGCGGGCGTCACGACGCTGAAGAAGGGCGACCATGTCATCCCGCTCTACACCCCCGAATGCCGGACCTGCCCGTCCTGCCTGTCGCGGAAGACGAACCTCTGCACCAGCATCCGGGCGACGCAGGGCAAGGGCGTCATGCCGGACGGGACCAGCCGGTTCAGCATGCTGGATGGCACGCCGATCCTGCATTACATGGGCTGCTCGACCTTCTCGAACTTCACCGTCATGCCCGAGATCGCGCTGGCGAAGGTCCGGGATGACGCGCCGTTCGACAAGATCTGCTACATCGGCTGCGGCGTCACGACCGGGGTCGGCGCCGTCCTGAACACCGCGAATGTCGAGGCGGGGGCGAAGGCCGTCGTCTTCGGCCTCGGCGGGATCGGGCTGAACGTGATCCAGGGCCTGCGGCTGGCGGGGGCCGACATGATCATCGGGGTGGACCTGAACCCGGACCGCGAGGCCTGGGGCCGCAAGTTCGGGATGACCCATTTCGTGAACGCGCGGGAGGTGACGGACATCGTCGCCCATGTCGTCAACATGACGAAGACCCCGTTCGATCAGATCGGCGGCGCGGATTATTCCTTCGACTGCACCGGCAATGTGAAGGTGATGCGGGACGCGCTGGAATGCACGCACCGGGGCTGGGGGCAGTCGATCATCATCGGCGTCGCCCCGGCGGGCGCTGTGATCGAGACGCGGCCGTTCCAGCTGGTCACGGGGCGGGTCTGGAAAGGCACGGCCTTCGGCGGCGCGCGGGGACGGACGGACGTGCCGAAGATCGTGGACTGGTACATGGCGGGCAAGATCGAGATCGACCCGATGATCACCCACGTGATGCCGCTGGAGGACATCAACAAGGGGTTCGACCTGATGAAGCGGGGCGAGAGCATAAGGGGGGTCGTGGTGTATTGAGGGGCGGGGCCCCGGCCTGCCGGGGCGTGTCCACATGTGGACAAATCTGTAAGTGATTGGGAGGAAGGGTTTTCTGGGAGTTGTTAACCTGGTGGTAAGGTTTGGTCGGGCGTTCGGCTTGCCGGGTTCCTGCCCGGAATCGGCGCGCGGCGAAGCGCAGTCGGGCTGCATCGTTCGGTTTGAGCCCAAACCTCCCAACATGCTTTTGGAGAGCGAATGGCCGCGTCAAACAGCGGAAAGGAAGGCCAGAACGACGATTCTGTGCGACTAACCGAGCGAGCGCTCCATGAAATAGACTTTGTCGCGCCACGCATCCGGGAAGTCTTGTGGGTGTGGCATGCCGACGAAACCGGCGTTCTCATACATTGCGCGTGCATGCGTCAAAAACACCGCGGACGAAAAGAACACACGTTCATATCCGTCAGCAACCATCTGTTCGAACATGGCCTTCCAACAGTTTGCGACCAAGCCCATTGCCCCGGCCAGCGACGCTGACGAACATCCGTTTGAATTCAGCAACGACCCGGACCCGCCTGGCTATACATGACACATCCGGCGGGAGTCCCGTTTCACAGAAGGCAACAAGGATGCCGCCACGCGGTCGTTTATGCAATTCAGGCAGGTTATCAAGGATCGCCTGGAACTTTTCGGGATCCATCGGATGATCAGCACCTGTGGGCCAACCGGGGGGGTAGTTTTTCCAATGCCAATCCAGCCACTCTTGGCAAAGGTACGCGCCGCTTCGATATCGTTCTCGTCGCGGGCCATCCGCACCAGAATTTCAGTCGATTCCCCAGCCTTTTGACGAAATATACCAGAAACCATCACGTCGCAGCCAAAGGAAGTCAACCGGGCGCGACGTGAGAGCGACACTGGTCCGATCAGAACCACCGGCAGCTTCGTCTGCAAAGCGGACGCCCTTGACCGCTATGCGTTGAGAACGCTTGCCATCACCCTGGTGAAGCGAGGTCCCGGGTCAGGCCCGGGACGGCGGCGCGTGGTGGGCGGAATCGCCCACCCTACGGGCCGGGGCGGGCATTGGGCGGTGGATGGCGGGGTGAACCCCGCCCTACGTGTGACGGTCGGGTCGCGTGTCAGGCTTGGGTCAGCGTCCGACACATCGCACAGTGTTTTCCTGGCCCGGAATCAAGGGCGAAGCCCGCCGGGCAGCGCCTGCCCGCCCCCTCGGGCAGGCGCTTCTGCACGCTCAACGCGAAGAAATTCTGGGGATGTTCTTGCATCATTAAGCGCCAGGGAACCAGCGTCGCTGCGCCCGCCCGGCGGTCAGGCGCTGCCCTGTGTTTCAAGTATCGGAAAGGCCGCTTCGTCCGCAAAGCGGACGCCTTTGACCGCTGTGCAATGAAAACGATTGCCATCACCCTCGTGAAGCGAGGTCCCGGGTCGGGCCCGGGACGGCGGCGCGTGGTGGGCGGAATCGCCCACCCTACGGGCGCGGGGCGAGGCATTGGACGGATGGATGGCGGGGTGAACCCCGCCCTACCGCCCGTAGTCGCGTTCGATCTGGTCCATGATGTCATCCATCAGCATGCCCTTGGCGTCGGGGCCGGTGAAGTGCAGGCTCCATCCCCTGGGCCGGCGTTCGCGGCGGATCATGACACCCGGCCGGAGCGTGGCGAGGCGGCGCGGGTAGCCGGGGCGCGGATCGCGGGGTGAGGGGTCACGCAGTTCGGCCTCGGCTTCGGTCAGGACATTCTCGATATGCGCCATCTGGCGGGGCAGGTCCGGCAGGGTCAGTTCGCCGAGTGCGGCCACGATAAGGTCGGTGAACCCGGCGCGCGCGGCGGTTGCGAGACGCAGAAGCTGGCGCTGGGTCAGAAGATGGGGCGTGCGGAAGAGGCCGCCGAAGGTCACGACCGCCTCGGACATGGCGCGGATGCGGGCGCGGCGCTGGCGGTCGGAAGAGCGATACAGCTGGTCGATGGCGGCATCGACCGTGGCAAAGACCCCACCAG
This sequence comes from uncultured Alphaproteobacteria bacterium, assembly GCA_963738635.1. GTDB lineage: Bacteria > Pseudomonadota > Alphaproteobacteria > Rhodobacterales > Rhodobacteraceae > JAOADN01. The sequence goes on from CAVTXE010000003.1 coordinate 69,354, forward strand.
CGGCGGCATCGACCGCGATGCGCGCCTGATCCCAAGGCGAGATGTCATCGCGCAGGTCGTTTTCCTCGATCATGGCGGACAGCGCCTCGGCCTCGGTTCCGACTTTCCGGACGATGGCGGGAATCGCGGCGAAGCGGGCGTGGCCCCAGTCTTCGGCCAGCGCGCGGAAGACCGAATACCGGCGCGCCCCGGAGATGAGGCCATAGCGGAACGGGGCCTCCGGGTGCGTGTAGGCAAGAACCTCGACCGGCAGGCGCAGGCCGGACCGGAGGATGGACTGGCGGAGTTCCTCGATCGTTTCGGGCGACTGGTGGCTGCGGTCGCGGGGCAGGGCGTCGGGGTTTATGTCGGACAGCGGCACCAGGATGATGCGGTCGGGTTCGGGCGGCGGGGTGTTTCTGGCGGTTGGGTCAGGTGGCGTGGTGGGTTGGGATTCGTTTCCGGTGTTTGACATGTTGGTCCCCTTTGCGGATGCGGCAGGGTGACCCGGCGAAAGGGGGCGTTGCGCGGAACGGCTGAGGGGCGGGCGGGGGGACGGGCAGGCGCTCGCCCGGCGCCTTCGGCTTGATTCCGGGCGGTGACGAGGTGCCCGGCACGGCGGAAGCGTTTCCCCGAAAGCGCTTCGGGGACGAAGATCGTTCGTGAACGATCTTCCTGCGACGTGCGGGGGTGTGGCGGGCAAGGAGCACCAAGCGTCCCTTGCGGGCCGGGGGACAGCGGCCTAGGTGTTGGGGGACAAACGGACGGAGAACATCGTGGGCACGCTTCTGGAAGAGACGTCGAAGAAGGACAAGGACGACGAGGCGCAGGGCGGCCAGGCCGACAAGCTGTTCTTCAAGAGCCGCAACGTCCTGGTGACGGGCGAGATCAACGACAAGCTGGCGCAGCGCGTGGTGACGCAGCTGCTGGCGCTGGCCGAGGACGGCGACGCGCCGATCAACATGTTCATCTCGTCGCCCGGCGGGCATGTCGAAAGCGGCGACATGGTCCATGACATGATCAAGTTCATCAAGCCGCGGGTCCGCACCATCGGGTCGGGCTGGGTGGCGAGCGCCGGGGCGCTGATCTTCATCGGGGCGGACAAAGCGGACCGCTACTGCCTGCCGAACACCCGCTTCCTGCTGCACGAACCCTCGGGCGGCGTCGGCGGGCAGGTGTCGGACATCCAGATCCAGGCGGAACAGCTGCGCATCATGCGCGAGCGGTTCAATCACCTTTTCGCGGCGGCGACCGGGCAGAAGCCGGAGAAGATCGCTGCGGACACGGCGCGGGATTTCTGGCTGACGACGCAGGGCGCGCTGGACTACGGACTGCTGGGGCAAGTGATCCATTCGATGGACGAACTGAAGTGACCATCATCACGGCGCAAATCTGATGGCGCGCGAGGGGGTTTCGCTTCTGGCGGTGCTGATAGATGCCGACAACGTGCCGTCGCGGAACGCCGAGGCAATCTTGCGCGAGATCACGAAGTTCGGCGAGCCCGCGCTGCGGCGGGTCTATGGCGACTGGTCGAGCGCGCAGCTGTCGGGCTGGAAGACGCAGGCGCGCGATCTGGGTCTGGTGATGCACCAGCAGTCGGCGAACACAACCGGCAAGAACGCAAGCGATATCGGCCTCGTGATCGACGCGATGGACATCCTGCATGCGGGCAAGTTCGATGCCTTCGTGCTGGTGTCGTCGGACAGTGATTTCACCCGGCTGGCCAGCCGCATCCGCGAGGACGGGCTGGAGGTGATCGGGATCGGCGCGGCGAAGACGCCGGAGGCGCTGCGAAAGGTGTGCAACCGTTTCGTGCTGATCGAGAACATCATCGATGACGTCGAGCCGGCGCCTGCGACGCAGCTTCTGGTGCAGACCGCAGCACCGAAGACAGTTGCGGCCTCGGCCCCGAAGGAGCCGCCGTCAAAGGCGGTTCCGATGATCCTGGCGGCGATGAAGAAGATCGACCCGGACGGCGAGTGGTATTCGCTGGGGCTGATCGGCCAGTTCGTGGTCAAGGACAATCCGGACTTCGATTCGCGCACCTACGGATCGCCGAAGCTCTCCGACCTCCTGAAGAAGACGGGCCGGTTCGAGGTCAAGACCGACGCCGGGCGGATGCAGGTGCGGGACGTCGCCTGAGGGGCCGAGCACGGGCGGGGCAAACCCGCGACGGCGGTTGCGGAAGCACGGTCCCGGATCGCCGGTCTGCCGTGCGGCCCCTTGCCCCGCATTCCCCGTCGCTCTAGCTTGGAATCATTCTAATATGGAGCCTGCCCATGATCCCCGGTTTCGGCCAGCGCCGCCGCTTCAAGGACCTGACGGAACAGGAAATCCTGGCGCTTGCCGTGTCGTCCGAAGAGGATGATGCGCGCATCTACCGGACCTATGCCGAGCGGTTGCGGGCGGAGTATCCGGCCTCGGCGGCGGTGTTCGACGCGATGGCGGCCGAGGAAGACACGCATCGCCGCTGGCTGATCGAACGGCACAAGGCGCGGTTCGGGGATGTCATACCGCTGATCCGGCGCGAGCATGTGGCGGGCTTCTATGCGCGCAAGCCGGTCTGGCTGGTCGGGAACCTGAGCCTGGACCGGATGCGGGCGGAGGCGGAGGAGATGGAGCGGGTCGCGGGCGCGTTCTATCTGCGGGCGGCTGCCGGCACGACCGATGCCGAGACCCGCAAGCTGCTCGGGGACCTCGCCGCGGCGGAGGCGAAGCACGAGAAGCGGGCCGAGGCGCTGACCGATCATCACCTGCCTGCCGACGCGAAGACGGAAGAAGATCAGGCGGCGCGGCGGCAGTTCATTCTGACCTGGGTGCAGCCGGGACTGGCCGGATTGATGGACGGGTCGGTCAGCACGCTGGCCCCGATATTCGCCACGGCCTTTGCCACCCAGGACACCTGGACGACCTTTCTGGTCGGCCTCGCGGCGTCCGTCGGCGCGGGCATCTCGATGGGCTTCACCGAGGCGGCGCATGACGACGGGGTGCTGTCGGGGCGGGGCAGCCCGTGGAAGCGGGGGCTGGCATCGGGCGTGATGACGACGCTGGGCGGCCTGGGCCACGCGCTGCCGTACCTCATCCCGGATTTCTGGACCGCGACGACGGTGGCGATCACCGTGGTGTTTGTGGAGCTTTGGGCGATCGCCTGGATACAGAACCGGTTCATGGAGACGCCCTTTCTGCGGGCGGCGTTCCAGGTGGTTCTGGGGGGGGCGCTGGTCTTTGCAGCAGGCGCGCTGATCGGCGGCGGGTAGCGCGGCAGATACGCCAGCTTAGCACAACGTGGGGTTCACCCCCCGGACCCCCGAGAGTATTTACGTCAAGATGAATGCGAGGGGAGCAGGCAATGTATGCCAAAGGCGAAGTAAGCTATCAGGCGCTGCCATTGCCGGACCGGGTGTCGCTGCCCGATGACCTTGCGCTGGCTGCGGTTCAGGGATTTCTGGCAGAGTTGCGCAAGCGCCATTCCGTGCGGGACTTCGCCACTGCGCCGGTGCCCGAGGCGGTGATCGCAACTGCCATCGCGGCGGCGGGGACCGCGCCGTCGGGCGCGAACCATCAGCCCTGGCATTTCGTCGCGATTGCCGATCCGGCTCTGAAAGCGCGGGTGCGCGCGGCGGCCGAGGACGAGGAGCGCGCGTTCTATGCGGGCGGCGCGGGGGATGAGTGGCTGGCGGCGCTGGAGCCCATCGGGACGGGGGTGGACAAGCCGCATCTGACGGATGCGCCCTGGCTGATCGTGGTCTTCGCGCAGCGCTGGGGGATGACGACGGACGGGCGGCGCTACAAGAACTATTACGTGCCGGAGAGCGTCGGCATCGCCACGGGCTTCCTGATCGCGGCACTGCACCGGGCGGGGCTGTCGATGCTGACGCATACGCCGAACCCGATGAAGTTCCTGAACGCGATGTGCGGGCGGCCCGACAGCGAAAAGCCGGTGATGATCCTTGTGGTCGGTCATGCGGCGGAGGGGGCGACGGTCCCTGCGGCAGCGAAGCGGAAGAAGGCGCTGGGCGAGATCATGACGGTGCTGAGGTGACGCTGTTCATCGACGCCGATGCCTGCCCGGTCAAGGACGAGGCGCTGCGGGTGGCCGAACGGCTGAGCGTGCCGGTCAAGATCGTGTCGAACGGCGGGCTGCGCCCCTCGGCATGGCCGCTGGCCGAGATGGTCTACGTGCCCGAGGGGCCGGACGCGGCGGATATGTGGATCGCGGACCGTGCGGGGCCGGGCGACGTGGTGGTGACGGGGGACATCCCGCTGGCCGCGAAATGCGTGGCGTCGGGGGCGCGGGTGATCAAGCACAACGGCGAGGTGCTGACGGGTGCGAATATCGGCAACGTGCTGGCGACGCGCGACCTGATGGCGGACCTGCGGGCGGCGGACCCGTTCCGGCAGGGCGGCGGACGGATGTTCGGCAAGGCCGACCGGTCGCGGTTTCTGGATGTGCTGGACCGGGAATTGCGGGCGGCGGCACGGTGATGTCGCGGGCGGGACAGACGGGCTGAGCGCGGTCGGGCGAGACAGCGGGCATGACCGAATTGCCGACGCCTTCCCTGCCCGCAGCAGCCCGCGCACCGCTGATCGGTATCCTCTGCGTGCTGGCGGGAAGTGCTGCCTTCTCGGTCAATGACATGGCGATCAAGCACCTGTCCGGCGATTATGCGCTGCATCAGGTGATCCTGATCCGGGCGCTGATCGGGATCGTCTTTGTCATCGCCTTCATCCTTGCGACGCGCGGCAGCTTCCGTCAGCTGACGACGCGCCGACCGCTCGCGCATCTGCTTCGGCTCTCCTTTGTCATCCTGTCGAACTTCAGCTATTTCGTGGCGCTTGCGGCGTTGCCGCTGGCGGACGCGACGGCCATCGCCTTCGCCTCGCCCCTGATCATCACGGCGCTGTCCGTCGTGGTGCTGGGCGAACGGGTCGGCCCGCGCCGCTGGGCGGCGGTTGCGGTCGGTCTGGTCGGCGTCATCGTCATGCTGCGCCCCGGATCGGGGGTCATCCAGCCCGCGTCGCTGCTGGTGCTGTTCGGGGCCTTCACCTATGCCTGCGTGAACCTGATGTCGCGGCACATGCGGGGCACCGAAAGCGCCGTCACGCTCAGCTTCTTCGTGCAGGTCGGGTTTGTCGTCGTGTCGGCGCTGATGGGGCTGACGGTCGGGGACGGGCGGTTTTCGGGGTCGTCGGACCCCTCCATTGCGTTCCTGTTCCGGGAATGGATATGGCCGCCCGCCGCCGACTGGCCGTGGTTTCTGGCGACGGGTCTGGCGGTGACGGTCGGCGGGCTGCTGGTGACGCAGGCCTACCGGCTGTGCGAGGCGGCGCTGATCGCGCCGTTCGAATATGCGGCGATGCCGATGGCGATCCTGTGGGGGGGTGTCGTCTTCGGGCGCTGGCCGGATCTGACGGCCTGGGTCGGGATTGCGCTGATCTGCGGGGCGGGGCTTTATGCGTTCTGGCGCGAGGGCAGGGTGAGGCGGGCATGAAACCTCAGGCGGTGATCTTCGACATCGGCAATGTGCTCTGCGGCTGGCAGCCCGAGCGGTTCTACGACACGATCATGCCGCAGGCGATGCGCAGGAAGATGTTCGCCGAGGTCGATCTGCACGGCATGAACGAGCTGATCGACAAGGGCGCGCTGTTCCGCGAGACGGTCTATGACTGGGCGGACCGGCATCCGGACTGGTCGGGCTATGTGCGGATGTGGTTCGACAACTGGTTCGACCTCGCCTCGCCCTATATCGACCGGTCGATCCGGCTCCAGCGGGCGCTCAGGGCCAGGGGCGTGCCGGTCTTCGCGCTGACGAATTTCGGCAGCCACAGCTTTGCCCATGCCGAGACGCGGTATGCGTTTCTGCGCGACTTCGACCGCCGCTACATCTCTGGGCACATGGGTGTGACCAAGCCCGACCCCGCGATCTATGCTATGGTCGAGGCGGATTGCGGAATCGCGCCCGAGCGGCTGCTGTTCACGGATGACCGGCCGGAGAACATCGCGGCGGCGGAGGCGCGGGGCTGGGGGACGCATCTGTTCGAGGGGCCGGAGGGCTGGGCTGACCGGCTGGTGGCCGAGGGCCTGCTGACGGCGGAGGAGGCGGCATGAGCATCGAGATCGTGGGGCCGGAGGTCGGGCGCTATCTCGACTGGAACCGGCTGACCGAGGCGCTGGAGGCGGGGCACGAACGCCCCAAGGCGCAGGTGACGGACACGCTGCTCTACCGCGGCCGCGATGCGATGCTGACGCGGTCGGCCTGGATCGACGGGATGGGGCTGGCGGTCAAGGCGGCGACGTTGTTTCCGGGCAACCGGAGCGCGGGGAAGCCGACGATCCACGGCGCGGTGAACCTGTTATCGGACAGCGACGGGCATCTGGAGGCGATGATCGACTTCGGGCTGGTGACGAAGTGGAAGACGGCGGGCGACAGCCTGCTGGCGGCGCGGCGGCTGGCGCGGCCGGATGCGAAGGTGATCCTGATCGTCGGGGCGGGCGCGGTGGCGCGGTCGATGGTCGATGCCTACCGTGCGGTCTGGCCGCATGCCGAGGTGATGGTCTGGGCGCGGAGCGAGGCGGCACGGGCGGACTTCGCGCGGGCGGCGGGCGTGGCGGCGGCACCGGACCTCGAGGCGGCGGTGCAGGCGGCGGACATCATCGCGACGGCGACAATGGCGCGCGAGCCCTTGATCCGGGGCGTGTGGCTGAAGCCGGGGGTCCATCTGGATCTGATCGGGGCCTACAATGCCGAGATGCGCGAGGCAGACAGCGAGTGTTTCCGCCGGGCGTCGGTGTTCGTCGATGCGCGGGCGACGACCATCGACCATATCGGCGAGCTGACGGTGCCGATCCGCGAGGGCGTGATCCGGGCAGCGGATGTCAGGGGCGACTTCTACGACATCGCGTCAGGGGCCTTCGGGCGGACGCATGACGAGGAGATCACGCTCTGCAAGAACGGCGGCGGGGCGCATCTGGACCTGATGACGGCGCGCTACATCCTCGACGTGGCGCGGCGGCACCGCTGACGCGGGTCAGGCGGCGACGGCCTGCGGGATCAGCGGGCGTTCGCGGATCGGCAGATGGACCAGCGCCGAGAACACGCTGATCCCGACGCCGATCCACCAGACCACGGTATAGGTGCCATAGGCGTCATAAAGCCGCCCGCCGAGCCATGCGCCGAGGAACGACCCAAGCTGATGGCTGAAGAACACGAGCCCGTAACAGCGTGCCCATGTAGCGCAGCCCGTAGAGATGCGCGACAAGTCCCGACGTCAGCGGCACGGTCGCAAGCCATAGCGACCCCATCCCGACCGAGAACAGCAGGACGGTTCCGGGGGTCATCGGAAACAGGATGAACAGGGCAGAGAACAGCGCGCGCAGCGTGTAGATGATGGCCAGAAGGTATTTCTTGGAATAGCGGTTGCCGAGCCAGCCAGCGGTGATCGACCCGACTATGTTCGCAAGCCCGATGACTGAAATCGAAACCGCACCAAGCGCTGACGTCGAGGTGATGCCGATCATCGCCAGCGCTGACCCCGGCGCGATCGGCCCGCACATCTCGGTCACGAAGGCCGGAAAATGGGCGGTGATGAAGGCCAGCTGGTAGCCGCAGGAAAAGAAGCCGAGGAAGATCAGCGTATAGGATGGGTCGCGGAAGGTGCGCAGAAGGACGGTGCCCATGCTCTCGGCCAGTTCGGCCCGGCTGGCGCGTTCGGGCGCGCGCATCATCGGCAGGACGGCAAGGGACAGCAGCAGCAGCAGGACTGCGAAGATGACGAATACGCTCTGCCAGGGCAGGATAGGTCAGCAGGCCTTCGGCAACGGGCGGCCCGACGACCTGACCGGCGGACCCTGCCGCCGTGACGATGCCGAGGGCAAGCGAGCGGTTTTCGTCCGACGCGGCGCGCCCGACCACGGCGAGGATCACGCCGAAGCCCATCCCGGCGATGCCGAAACCGACAAGAATGGCGAGCAGCTGGTGCTGACCCGGCGTGACGGCGAAGGACGAGGCGACAAGCCCTGCCGCGTAGAACAGGGCACCCAGAATGATGGCGCGGCGGTCGCCGAATTTCTCGGCCAGCGCGCCGAAGATCGGCTGGCCGAAGCCCCAGGCGAGGTTCTGGATCGCGATGGCCATCGAAAATTCGGACCGCGCCCAGCCGAATTCGGCGGATACAGGAAGCTGGAACAGGCCGAAGGTCGCGCGGACGGCGAAACCCGCCATGATGATGACGCAGCCCGCGATCAGGACGGGGGTGATCAGGGGGGCGCGGGCGGCTGTCATCGGAACTTCCTTCGGGTTCGCCGCGTCATGGACCGATGCACCGGCAGGGTCAAATCGTCAATTGTGATCGCCACAATCGCGCCTTCCCCTGCACGCGGCGGCAGGCTACCCAAGATGCGATGACGGAAAGCCTGACCGACCTTTACGAGGCGCGCGCCGCCGACGGCACCCTGAAGCCCGATGCGGCCCAGCGCGCTTTGCTGCCGCTGCTCGACGGCCTGCGCGCGGCGCTGGACCGGCCGCAGGCGAAGGGGCTGAAGGGCCTTTTTGCGCGCCCGGCCGAGGCACCGAAGGGTGTCTATCTCTGGGGCGGTGTCGGGCGCGGCAAGTCGATGCTGATGGACCTGTTCCATGCCTCGGTTGCGACCACGGCCAAGCGGCGCGTGCATTTCCACGCCTTCATGCAGGAGGTGCAGGCGGGCATCGCCAAGGCGCGCAAGGCCGGGGCGGACGACGCGATCGGGCCGGTCGCCGAGGCGATTGCGGCTGAGGTCCGGCTTCTGTGCTTTGACGAGATGCAGATCAGCGACATCGCCGATGCGATGATCGTCGGACGCTTGTTCCAGCTGCTGTTCGACAGGGGCGTGACGGTGGTCACGACATCGAACCGCCCGCCGGACGACCTGTACAAGGACGGGTTGAACCGCGCGCTGTTCCTGCCCTTCATCGACCTGCTGAAGGACCGCCTTCAGGTGCTGCCGCTGGATGGCCCGACGGATTACCGCCAGCGCCGTCTGGCCGGGCGGCCGGTCTATTTCACGCCGGTCGATGAGATGGCGCGGACGTCCATCGACGCGGCCTGGGCCGATCTGACAGGCGGGGCGGCGGGCGAGCCGCTGCGGCTCGGGTGAACGGGCGCGACGTGGTGCTTCCCCGGAAATGGGCGGGCGTGGCGCGGGCGTCATTCTGGGATCTCTGCGGCCAGCCGCTGGGACCGGCGGATTTTCTGGCGATCGCGGGGGCTGTCCGGGTGCTGATCGTCGAGGGCATCCCGCAGCTGTCGTCGCAGAACTACAACGAGGCGAAGCGGTTCGTGACACTGGTCGATGCGCTGTATGAGGGCCGCGTGCGCCTGATCGCATCGGCGGCGGAGGAACCCGAGCGGCTGTATATCGAAGGCTCGGGGTCGTTCGAGTTCGAACGGACGGCAAGCCGCCTGCGCGAGATGCAGGGGGCGGAGTGGGGCGGGTGATGTCGCCCCCTCCCCTCGTGGGAGGGGCAAGGGGAAGGGGTTGGACTTAAGCCGCCTTGTCGGTTGCCAGGATATCCCGCACCATCGGGATCACCTTGGTGCCGTAGAGTTCGATGCTGCGCATCATAACGTCGTGCGGCATCGCGCCCATCGAATACTTCATGTCGAAGCGCTGGATGCCCAGCGCCCGTGCCGTATCGGCGATCCGGCGGGCGACGGTTTCGGGCGAACCGACATACTGGCTGCCGCTGCGCACTTCGGACAGGTAATGGTCCCTGGTGGTCGGCGGCCAGCCCCGTTCGCCGCCGATCTTGTCGAACATTGCCTTGTGGTAGGGCCAGGCGGTCTCGATGGCCTCTTCATCGGTCGCGGCGACAAAGCCATGCGAATGCACGCCAAGCGGTTTCGCAGGCTTGCCGATCTGCGCCCAGGCGCGGTGGTAGAGGTCGACGAAGGGCCGGAACCGGCGCGGGTCGCCGCCGATGATGGCGAGCATCATGGGCAGGTCGTGGCGGACGGCGCGGATGACCGATTCGGGGCTGCCGCCGACGCCGATCCAGGCGGCGAGGGGCTGGGATAGCGTTGGATAGACGCCGCCGACCTTGAGCGGGGGCCGCGTCTGGCCCTGCCAGTTGACGGGGCCGCCCCTGAGGAGGGTGGCGAAGAGGTCGAGCTTGTCTTCGAACAGGACCTCGTAGTCGTTCAGGTCAAGGCCGAAGAGCGGAAAGCTTTCGGTGAAGGACCCGCGCCCGAGGATCACCTCTGCACGGCCGTTCGAGAGGGCATTGAGCGTGGAATAGCGCTGGAAGACGCGGACGGGGTCGTCGGACGACAGGACGGTGACGGCCGAGCCAAGGCGGATGCGGCTGGTGGCGCTGGCGATGGCGGCCAGCACCATCTCGGGCGACGAGACCGCGAAATCGGCGCGGTGGTGTTCGCCGATGCCGATGAAGTCGATATTCAGCTGATCGGCGAGGACCGCCTCGGCCACGACATTGCGCAGCACCTGGTCATGCGGCAGGGGCTGGCCGTCGGGGCCGTTCGTCACGTCGCCGAAAGTGTCGAGGCCGAGTTCGATCATGATGCATCTCATGGGCGGATGGGGTTGTCAGGAAGGTAGGTGAGGCGGGGGATTTGTGCAAATGGGCAGGGATGCACAGGGGATGTGTGCGGAATGCGCGGGCGAAGGAGACGATTTTTCTGCAAAAAATCGGGCCTCCGGCGGGAGTATTTGGGCGAAGATGAATGCCGAAGGGCGTCACACGTTCTCCCGCAGCACCGATCCCGCCAGATACAGCGACCCGCAGATCAGGATGCGCGCCCCGGGAGTTGCGGCGGCAATGCCGCGCGACCGCGTCCGATGACCGAGGGCGCGGTCGCTGCGTCGATGCCGGCGGCCAGCGCGGCGGCTCGCGTGTCTTCCGCCGGCAGGGTGTTCTTCTCGCCGGGGATCGACACGGCGTGCAGGCTGGCCGCCTGCTGCGCCAGCGGGCGCAGATAGCCCGCGATGTCCTTGGTGTTCAGCATGCCGCAGATCAGATGCGTGGCGCTTGCGGGCCATGCCGGCCAGGGTCGCCGCGATGGCCTCGCCCCCCGCCGGGTTGTGGCCGCCGTCGAGCCACAGCTCGCAGCGCCCGCGCCGCATCGACCAGCGGCCCGTGCCGCAGGCGCTGCATCCGGGCGGGCCAGTCGGCGCGGGTCACGGCGGCCTCATAGGCCGCCTCATGCCGACATCGAGATGCCGCAGCGCCGTCAGCGCGGCCCCGGCATTGTCGATCTGGTGCGGGCCCGGCAGGTTCGGCAGCGGCAGGTCCAGAAGGCCGTTCTCGTCCTGATAGACCATGCGCCCGCGTTCAGCCCAGGCCTGCCAGTGCTGGCCGGATGCCAGAACCGGGGCGCCGAGCCGGGCGGCGATGCGCTTCGATGACCTCCAGCGCCTCCTCGGTCTGCGGTCCGACGATGACCGGGACACCGCGCTTGATGATCCCGGCCTTTTCGCTGGCGATCAGCGGCGAACGGTGTCGCCAAGGTACTGCTGGTGGTCGAGGCTGACCGGGGTGATGATGGTCAGGCGCGGGCGGTCGACCACATTGGTCGCATCGAGCCGCCCGCCAAGGCCGACTTCCAGCAGCGTGAAATCGGCGGGCGTCCGGGCAAAGGCCAGAAAGGCGGCGCAGGTGGTGATCTCGAAAAGGTGATCGGGTCGCTGCCGTTCGCGGCCACGCATTCGTCCAGAACGTCTGCCAGCGCCGGTTCCGCGATCAGGTCGCCCGCCAGCCGGATGCGTTCATGGAACCGCGCCAGATGCGGCGAGGTATAGGCGTGAACGCGACTTTCCCGCGCCTTCCAGCCCCGCGCGGATCATCGCCTGGGTCGATCCCTTGCCGTTGGTCCCGGCGATGTGGATCACCGGCGGCAGGTCGCGTTCCGGGTGGCCCAGACGCTGCCAGCAGCCGCCAGACACGGTCCAGCGTCAGGTCGATGACCTTGGGATGCAGCGTCATCATCCGTTCCAGGATGACGTCCGAGCCTTGTGTCACGTGGGTTACTCTGCAGCGGCGGCTTGCGGCGCTGGCATCGGCACTGTGTCGGGCTTGGGCAGGTCGCCCTTCACCGCCGGGGTCAGCCGCATCAGCATGCGCGTGATGGCGATCAGTTCGTCGCGCAGGTTCTTGCGGTGCGTCACGCGGTCCAGCATGCCGTGGTCCAGCAGGTATTCGGCGCGCTGGAAGCCCTCGGGCAGCTTTTCGCGGATCGTCTGTTCGATCACCCGCGGGCCCGCAAAGCAGATCAGCGCGTTCGGTTCGGCGATCTGGATATCGCCCAGCATCGCATAGCTGGCGGTGACGCCGCCCGTCGTCGGGTGGGTCAGGACGACGATATAGGGCAGGCCGGCTTCTTTCAGCATCTGCACGGCGACGGTGGTCCGCGGCATCTGCATCAGCGACAGAATGCCCTCCTGCATCCGCGCCCCGCCCGCAGCGGAAAACAGAATCAGCGGCACCTTGCGCTTCACCGCGCGTTCGGCGGCGGCGATGATCGCGTTGCCGACATACATGCCCATCGATCCGCCCATGAAGGTGAAGTCCTGCGCGACGACGATGACGGGCGTGCGCCCGATCTCGCCTTCGCCGACCAGCATCGCGTCCTTTTCGCCGGTCGCCTTCTGCGCCGCCTTCATCCGGTCGGGATACTTCTTCTGGTCGCGGAAATCAGCGGGTCGGCGATCGGTTCGGGCACCTTCACTTCGGTGAAGATGCCGCCGTCGAACAGCGTGGTCAAACCGTTCACGCGGCGTGATCGCCATGTGGTGATCGCAGTTCGAGCAGACGTTCAGATTGTCGGCAAGTTCGCGGTGGAACAGCATCGTCCCGCATTCGGGGCACTTGGTCCACAGATTCTCGGGCACCTCGCGGCGCGAGAACAGCGAGTTGATCTTGGGCCGGACGTAGTTGGTGATCCAGTTCATGCTGTCCTCGTCCCGGTCGCCCGCAAGTGGATCAGGAAATAGTCCCCATGGCTGCGGATTGCAACGTGCAGGCAATTGCGCGTGATGAACGTGAAGCAATGGGTCGCGCCGCCCCGCTGCATGCCAAGGTGCAGCCGCAGGGCGCGCGCGCTGAAACTTTTGCGGACAGGCCCGCGTAGCTTCAGGCGGAAATCAGGGACGGAGGACAGGGCAATGGCCGGAACCGGGGCATCGCAGGGACCGCTGGTCTACCGCCAGCGCATCTGGACGCGGGCGACGCACTGGATCTGGGCGGTCAGTCTGTTCTTCCTGCTGCTGACCGGCCTGCAGATCTTCAATGCCCATCCGTCACTGCATGTCGGCCTGGAATCCGGTTTCGACTATGACAACGCGATCCTCGAGATCGGCGCGCGGCAGCAGGGCGATGCGGTGCAGGGCTATACCCGCGTGTTCGGCGCGGAATTCGACACCACCGGCTGGCTCGGCTGGACCGGCGAAGAGGCGCGGGCCTTTCCGGCGGCGCTGACGATCCCGTCCTATCAGTAGTCTGGCGACGGGGCGGGTCGATCCATTTCTTCTTTGCCTGGGCGTTGGTCGTCACGCTGGCCGTCTGGCTGGTCGCGTCGGCGCTGAACGGGCATCTGCGGCAGCTGATCCCGTCACTGGCGGACCTGCGGGCACTGCCCCGCGACATTGCCGACCATGCCCGCCTGCGGTTCCACCATTCGCGCGACTACAACGTCCTGCAAAAGCTGGCCTATGCCGGGGTTCTGTTCGTGGCGCTGCCGCTGATGATCCTGACGGGTCTCTGCATGTCGCCCGGCTTCAACGCCTCGGCGCCCTGGCTGCTGGACGTCTTCGGCGGCCGCCAGACGGCGCGGACGATCCATTTCCTGGTCATGCTGGCGCTGGTCGGGTTCTTTGCCGTGCACATGCTGATGATCCTGGCCGGCAGGGCCGCTGAATGAACTGCGGTCGATCATGACCGGCTGGTACCGGATCGATCCGGACAAGGGAGACAGCAAATGAACCGGCGGGGATTTCTGCGGCAGGGTCTGATCGGCGCGTCGGCGCTGGGGCTGGCGGGCTGCAAGGTGTTCGACACGCCGACGGCGTGGCACGCGCAACGTTGATGGCCGGGGCGAACGGGCTGACCTACCGGCGCGCAGCGGCTGATCGGCGGCGGGCATACGCTGGCACCGGAATACACCGAGGCCGACATCCGGCAGGGCCAGCGCCCGAACGGCGTGACGAACCCGCCGGACGCGGATTACCAGGCGCTGGCCGCGAACGGGTTCGCGGATTACAGCCTGACGGTGACGGGGCTGGTGGAGACGCCGCTGACCCTGTCGCGCGACCAGCTGCAGGCGATGCCGTCGCGCACCCAGATCACCCGGCATGACTGCGTCGAGGGCTGGACCTGCATCGCCAAATGGACAGGCGTGCCGCTGGCACTGGTGCTGGATCAGGCAAAGCCGAAGCTGACGGCGCGCTATGCCGTCTTCCACTGCTTCGATACCATCGACCGCAGTCTGGCGGGGCCGATCAAGTATTACGAAAGCATCGACATGATCGATGCCTATCATCCGCAGACGATCCTGGCCTACGGCCTGAACGGCAGCCCGCTGCCGGTGGCGAACGGCGCGCCGCTGCGGGTGCGGGTGGAACGGCAGCTGGGCTACAAGATGGCCAAATACGTCCACACGATCGAACTGGCATCGACGCTGGTGGACTACGGCGACGGCAACGGCAGCTACTGGGCCGATCAGGGCTATGAATGGTATGCGGGCATCTGAAGGGGCGGGCGGGACGCCTGTCTGACCTAGGCCAGCTTGAGGCGCGAACGGTCCATCAGGCGGGCGTGCAGCGCCCGGGCCTTTGCTGCCATTCCGGCGTCATGCGGCCCGATGTCCGTGACCCTGGGCGCGCGGATTTCCTTGAGCGGGCCAGCCTGAATCTCCAGCCGCCGGGCGATCATCCGCCAGAGCACCGGGTCGCCCGAGATCGCTTCGGACGGGATGAATCGGATGTTGGACAGGGTTTCCTCGACCGCCAGCATCGCCTGATGCGCGGCGATCCAGAGCGCCAGCCAGTAGTCGATGCCCATCGGATCGCCGGTGACCGGCGCGCCGAACCGGAACGGCCGGTGCGTCGCGCCGAATTCGTGGTGGCCAAGCCAGGTCATGTAGCGCTGGGTGAAGGCATCCGCGGTCAGGAAGCGCTTGTGCTGGTCCAGCAGGCTGCGCGCGTGCTGCAGGGGGTCGCGGACCGGGACGAGGATGTCGGCACCCGGAAAGGCACGTGCCAGCGGTCCCAGCCGCAGGATGTTGTTGTTGTTCTTGCACAGATAGCGCGTCTTGCCTGTCTTCAGCAGGATCAGGCGGACCAGATCGCGGTAGCCCGCCATGACCTCGGCATCCGGGCGGTGAGGGGCCAGGTGACCGGCATGGAGATAGGACTTGCCGTCGAAGACCCGCCAGTACACCTCATCCAGCGCCTCGGGCGACTGGAAATCCACCTCGATCCCGTCACCATGCGCGCGCTCGGCACGCTTGCCCGTCTTCTGGCCGCGCTTGGACAGCTTCGCCCAGCTGTTCGGGGCCAGAACAAAGGGCATGTCGGCATAGGTCAGCGACCCGAATGCGCCGGTGGCGTGGATTTCGCGCATCAGGATTGTCGTGCCTGCGCGGGCGAGGCCGGTCACGAAGACATGCTTGCCGCTGTCGGCGGGAGCCTTTTTCAGGAATCGCCCCCGTTCGATGTCATGCATCATCTCGGCCAGCGGGCCGAGCGCCATGCCGTGCAGCAGCCGGTCGAGCGCGGAATAGTCAGACACGGGACAGCTTCACCCTCAGCCAGATATAGGCGATGGACACGGCGCACAGCACAAGGATGACCAGCGGTTTCAGCAGCGTCTCGGTCCAGGCGGCCAGCCCGCCGGGAAAGGCGAGCCCGACCAGCGCGACGGGTGCGAGCGCGAGGCAGAGAAAAGCGAAGAAGCCTACGGAATTCCTGGCCATGCGCAGCGAATAGGCGGGCAGGATGCGTTCCTTCCAGTGGTCCGAGATCTTCTTGCTGGCCAGAACGTGCATCGACTTCTTCGACACCTGCGCCAGTCCGCGCGCCGAGCGGATCAGCGGCAGACGCAGCATGGCTTCGCTGGCAAGGATGCCCGCCAGCGCCACCAGAATCCAGGTCATCTCACTCGGCAGGCTTGTCTGAGGCAATGCGCTGACGACTTTGCCTTGCGGCCCTTCATCATCCGCTTGATTGGATAGTAGAGCACCGCGACGATCGCCAGAAAGATCGACCCGAGGACGCCCAGAACCGCCGCGATAGCACCGGCCCCGACGCCGGGACCGATATAGGCATGCGCGGCGACAGGCTGCACAAGCACAAGCGCCGCCAGGACGGCGATCGGGAAAAGCTGTCTATTCATTGCAATCCACTTTGGTTACGGTCGCCAGAACTCTATCACCATAGTCCTGTTCGATATAGCGGCTCCAGCCCAATTGATAGATATGGCCGTCCGCTGAACGATTCAGGAAATCCGCCAGCACCTTCCCGTCAGCCGAAACGATCATGAACCGCGCATCGCGTGAATCCTCGATCATCGTCACGCCGCCCGGCAGGTCCGTGTGCAGGCCGGCGTGGAATGTCATGATCTTCTCGCGCTCGAACACATCGACCATCTCGCGGGTGACGCTGTCGGTGGCGAAGTCATAGGTCACGATGTCGGAGTATCCGTCATAGACCGGCTTGCCGCCACGGTCCTGCACGTCGTTGTTGTAGACGCGGATGCGGTGGTCATCGACGATGTCCACATCATGCTGTGACGTCCAGGGCCCGGTCTTGGACCAGACGATGGAATCGGTCGAGGGGCGGTAGAGCATGACCATCGACAGGTTGCGGAGGTTCAGGAACACATCCCCGCGTTTCCAGTAGGGGCCGTCGGCCAGGACCGGTTCGACATCGTTCAGGTGCAGCGGATCGGGATAGTAGTGGTCGTTCGAGAACATCGTCATGCTGAGGCCGTTGTCGATCAGAAGCTGCACGATCGACCGCTGGAACAGGATGTCACCGTCGTGGGACACCTGCACGACGGTGTCGTCGCGGAAGTCGTCGGGCACGCCTTCGACGGCCGAGGGCTCGGTCACGGCGGGTGCCCAGAGGTTGCCGTCGGCATCCATTTCAGTCGAGTGATGGAACATGATCGCGTCCTGCGCCCAGAGACGTCGGGTGCAGGCATCGAGGCGGAACATCGGCGAATAATGGTCTTTGGTGATGATGTCGCCGTTCGGCATCAGAACTGGGTGCAGCTGCCGGAAATGCGCGTTGTCCCAGTTGTTGTAGTTGGCAAGGGTCGACGTGCGGCGCACGTCCTTCAGGTCGGCCTCGGCGTTCTGAACCCATTCATGGACGGTCTGAAAGTCGCCGAGCCGCACCAGCTCGATCTTGTTGCGCAGGATATCCGCGTCATAGCGGCTCAGCAGGACATAACCGGGCAACGGCGGGTTGGGTTTTCCGTTCGGGAAGGTCCAGCCTGCTGGCCTGCCGGCAAAACGGTCTTCGCCGAAGATTCGGATCGCCTTGTCTTCGCCCAGCACATTGCTGACGAGTGCCGGAAGCTGCGCCACCGACCGCGCCGTCTGGGCCACCGGCCCCGCTTTCTTGTAACGCTCGGCCTTGAGCACCTGCGCGCCGAAGACCATCATGGCGATCAGTCCGAGGACGGCCAGCAGGGACACCAGCCACAGCTCGACCTTGGCAAACATCACTTTCTGCATCGTCGGCACCGTCGTACTTCTTATTCACCATGCGTCCGGAGTTTCGGCTCCTACCGCTATGGTTGAATCGGTTGCCCCCGCGGAAGGTGTAACGTCCCCGTCAGGCAACTCAAGTGCGTTGAGGACGGAAATTGCAAAATCGGCGGAATTACGGGCACTTGCGGCGCTTGCCGTTGCATCTTTGCCATCCGATAAGGCGGTATGGCGACTGTTCTTCTTTCCTGCGGCCATGGCTATTCGGCTGACGCGCTGGCGCGCGTTCTGATCCCGCAGGGCTGGCGGGTGATCGGCACCACGCGGAGCGCCGAGCGGGCGCGGGCGATGCGCGGCAGTGGTATCGAGGGGCTGGTCTGGCCGGGAGATGATCTGGCGCCTGCTTTGGGCGCGGCGACGCACCTTCTGACGTCGATTTCGCCGGATGCTGCAGGCGACCCGCTGCTCAATGCCGAAGGCGATGCCATCGCGGATGCTGCGCCGCATCTGAAATGGGCGGGCTATCTGTCGACAACCGGTGTCTACGGCGACCATCAGGGCGGCTGGGTGGACGAGACGACACCCCTTGCGCCAACGACCGAACGCGGACGGGCGCGGGTCGCGGCGGAGCGCCAGTGGCGCGATGTTGCCGTGCGGACGGGCCTGCCGCTGCATATCTTCCGGCTTGCGGGCATCTATGGCCCCGGTCGCGGGCCGTTCGAGAAGGTGCGGGACGGCACTGCGCGGCGGATCATCAAGCCGGGGCAGGTGTTCAGCCGCATTCATGTCGATGACATCGCGCAGGTGCTGGCGGCGTCCATCGCGCGGCCCGATCCGGGGCGGTCTACAACGTCTGCGACGACGATCCGGCCCCGCCCGAAGACGTGATCGCCGAAGCGGCGCGGCTGCTCGGGTTGCCGGTTCCGCCCGCCGTGCCGTTCGACGAGGCTGATCTGTCTCCGATGGCGGCGAGCTTCTACGCCGAGTCGAAACGGGTCCGGAACGACCGGATCAAGCGCGATCTGGGTGTCAGACTGATCCATCCGGACTACCGCAGCGGCCTGCGCGCGATCCTGCGGGCTGAGGCCGGCTAGGCTGTCGCCGGACCAGCCGTCAGTTCGACGCGACGGCCGCCGCGACAAGGACCAGCATCAGGATGCCGACCCAGTTGTCACCCGACGACGACGCGGCATCTTCCACGACCACCGCCTCGTCCATCACCGGCGTGGCCATGCCGCCGGCAAGCGCCGCACCTGACGCGAATCCCGCCAGACAAAGTCCTGCGGCGACGGCCGCAACATGTCGTGTCATTCCCTGTCCCCCAAGCGCAGTTCCGAACAACGAGAGACTGCCCCGCCGACGCTTCTGCGTCAACGTCGCGCTTCCAAGGAGCGACCGGTCCGTTCACGGCCGCGTGAGAGTTCCGGACGGCCGCCCCTTGAACGGCCGGGATACCGATCCATATGCCCATCTGCGGGCCGGGCCCCTCTGACGAAGACAGGCTCTTCGTGATGTCGGACCGCATCGGCATTGGCCCGATGTCAGCCCGGCACGCCTTCGGATGACCTCTGGCATAACATGACAAGGGGTCCGGCATGGAATTTCTGGCACTGCTGTTCTTGGGTAAGCCCGTCTGGATGTGGCTGCTGTTCGTCAGCATCGTCATAGCCCTTCTGGCGTTCGATCTCGGCATTCTGAACAAGCAGAGCCACGAGATCGGCATCGCCGAAAGCCTGCGGCTGTCCACTCTCTACATCACGCTGGGGGTGGCCTTTGCCGGATTTGTCTGGTGGCAGATCGGGCTTGAGGAATCGAAGCTCTATCTGACGGCCTTCGTTGTCGAAAAGACGCTGGCGATGGACAATGTCTTTGTCATCGCTCTGATCTTCACCTACTTCGCCATTCCCCGCGAATATCAGCACCGCGTGCTGTTCTGGGGCATTCTGGGCGTCATCGTGCTGCGTGGCGTCATGATCGGGCTCGGCGCGACGCTGGTCGCGCAGTATGGCTGGCTGCTCTACATCTTCGCGGCCTTCCTGATCTTCACCGGCATCAAGATGATGGTGACGGACGACAAGGACATGGACATCTCGCAGAACCCGGTCCTGCGACTGATGAAGCGGCGGATGAATGTCACAGACGACCTGCACGGCAACCGGTTCTTCGTCCGCAAGCCCGACCCCGCGACCGGAAAGCTGACGCGCTATGCGACGCCGCTGTTCCTCGCGCTGGTGCTGGTCGAGATCGCCGACCTGGTCTTTGCGGTCGATTCCGTGCCTGCGGTCTTTGCGATCACGACCGACCCGTTCATCGTCTACACCTCGAACATCTTCGCGATTCTTGGCCTCCGGGCGCTGTATTTCGCGCTGGCGGCGATCCTGCACCGCTTCCACTACCTGAAATACGCGCTTGCGCTGCTTCTGGTCTTCATCGGGTCGAAGATATTCGTGGCCGACCTGCTGGGGTGGGAGAAGTTCCCGGCCAGCTGGTCGCTCGGCGTCACGTTCGCCATCCTGACGGCCGGGGTTGTCTTCTCGCTATGGAAGACGCGGGGAGATGAGGCTGCGCGCCTGACACATTGATCGAAAGGGCGTGAGCGGGGGCGGGGCAGATGTTACAGTGACTTGAACCTGCGCCACCCGCGCCCACATGCCGATGCGATCCACAGCACGAGAGGAACTCCCATGACCGCAGATGCGACGAATGCGCCAAGGATCTATGCCAGGACGCCCGAGGCGCTGGCGAGGCTGACGCCCGAACAGCGCCGCGTGACCCAGACCGACGGGACCGAGCGCGCCTTCACCGGCGAATTCTGGGACCACAAGGAACCGGGCCTCTATGTCGATGTGGTGTCGGGCGAGCCGCTGTTCACATCCGCCGACAAATACGACAGCCATTGCGGCTGGCCGAGCTTCACCAGGCCCGCCGTCCCGGCGCATGTCGCCGAGAAGTCCGATGTGACGCTCGGCATGGCGCGGACCGAGGTTCGGTCGGTGCACGGCGACAGCCATCTGGGACATGTCTTCAACGACGGCCCGCGCGAGGCGGGCGGCCTGCGCTACTGCATCAACTCGGCCTCGCTGCGGTTCGTGCCGCTGGACCGGCTTGCGGCGGAAGGCTACGGCGAATTCGCGGACGCGGTCCGCAAAGGAGGGAAATGATGTCCGGAACCGAACGCGCGATCCTGGCAGGCGGCTGCTTCTGGGGGATGCAGGACCTGATCCGGCGGATGCCCGGCGTGATCTCGACCCGCGTCGGCTACACCGGCGGCGACGTGGCCAACGCCACCTACCGCAACCACGGGACACATGCCGAGGGGATCGAGGTGATCTTCGACCCCGCGAAGACGAGCTACCGGCAGCTGCTGGAGTTCTTCTTCCAGATACACGATCCGACGACGCTGGACCGGCAGGGCAACGACCGGGGCAAGTCGTACCGGTCGGGAATTTATTACCAGAACGAGGCGCAACATGAGGAAGCGTTGCGGACCATCGCGGACGTAAATGCCTCCGGTCTGTGGCCGGGGCAAGGTGGTGACCGAGGTTGCCCCGGCCGGCCCGTTCTGGGAGGCGGAGCCGGAGCATCAGGACTATCTGGAGCGCATCCCGAACGGCTATACGTGCCACTTCGCGCGGCCGGGCTGGAAGCTGCCGAGGGTGGCGGCCTGAGGAATGTGCGCGGGGGCACGGACCCCCGCACTTTCCGCGCTGGCCCGCTCAGCCTCCGCCGCTTCGGATGATGACGGCGATGGCGTCGTAGCCGCGATCCTCGGCCAGTTGCAGGGGTGTGCGTCCGTCGCGGTCGGCGATCCCCGCATCCGCTCCCGCATCCACCAGCGCCCTGACCGTCGCCTGATGGTCCGGTCCGCCGTCGCCCAGCACGACTGCCTCGATCAGGGCCGTCCAGCCGAGGTTGTTGACATGGTCAAGCGGCGATCCCGCCGCGATCAGGCGGCGCACGACCTCGGCATGGCCGAGATGCGCGGCGGCGATCAGCGCGGTGCCGTTCCAGTTGGTGTGAATGTTGCCGGGACGGTTTCCGAGGCTCAGGGCCAGCGACATGAGGTCGGGGTCATCGGCGACAGCGGCGATGGTGACGGCATCATATCCGACAGGGTCCTGCGCGTTCACATCCGCGCCGCCTTCGGCCAGCGCAGCGAAGGCACCGTCCTGCGAGGCGAAGGCGGCGACGATCAGAGGCGTGCGACCGTCGGGGTCGGTCTCCTCGGTGTCCGCGCCGCCCGCGATCAGGCTGCGGATGGCGACGGCATCGCCGTCATGGGCGGCACGGTGAAGGCCGGTATAGGCGGCGATCCGGGCGGCAGCGGGAGGGGTCTGGGCGAAGGCGGGAAGGGCGACGAGGGCTAGCAAGGCCGTCAGGATGCGCATGGCGGGTCTCCGAAGGATAAGCGGAGCGTAGCGCGTGAGGGCGGCGGTGGGTTTTCACAACTGCGCGTGCAAGGAATTTTACGCGGTCAGCTTTCCCGCGCGATCACATAGCGCGCGCAGGCGCGCAGGTCATCTGCCGCTGCCCCGTATCCCGCCAGCGCCGCCTCTGCCTCTGCCACAAGGTCGCGGGCGCGCGCCTTCGCCCCGTCCAGACCCAGCAGCGACACGAACGTCGCCTTGCCCGCCGCCGCATCCTTGTGCAGGCGCTTGCCGGTTTTTTCGGGGTCGCCGGTCACGTCAAGAATATCGTCGGCGATCTGGAATGCGAGGCCCAGCGCCTGCGCATAGGCGCGTAAGGGCGCACGGTCGGCCCCTGCGAGGATCGCGCCCGCTTCGGCGGCGAAGGTGATCAGCGCGCCGGTCTTGCCCGCCTGCAAGGCGGTGATCTGGGACAGCGTCAGCGGGCTTGGCGACGTTTCCGCCGCGATGTCCAGCGCCTGTCCCAGCACCATGCCCTGACATCCCGAAGCTTTCGCCAGTGCCGCGACCAGTTCGACCCTGTTGCGGCCCAGAACGGGGTCGCAGCACAGCTCGAACGCCAGAGTCTGGAGGGCGTCGCCCGCCAGAACCGCCGTCGCCTGATCCCATTTCACATGCACTGTCGGCTGCCCGCGCCGGAGATCGTCATCATCCATCAAGGCAGGTCGTCATGCACCAGCGAATAGGCGTGCAGGCATTCGACGGCCACCGCCGCAGGCATCGCCTGCGCATCGCTCAGCCCGTGCAGCCGCGCCCCCTCCAGAACCAGAAACGCCCGCAGACGCTTGCCGCCCGCCGCCGCGTAGCGCATCGCGTGGACCACGGGCACGTCCGGCCTGTCTGCCAGCGCTGCCGTCACAGCCGCCCCGACAGCGGTCTGGACGGCCTTCAGACGCGCGGCGAACATTTACAGGCCTTCGACCGGCACGGTCCCTGTCGGCTGGCCATCGACAAGCGTGATCTTCTGGACCTTTTCCTCGGCCGCCTTCAGCCGGGCCTCGCAATGCGCCTTCAGCGCCGCGCCGCGTTCGTACAGCGCGATGGACTTTTCCAGCTCGACATTGCCCGATTCCAGGTCACGCACGACCTTTTCCAGCTCGGCCATCGCCGCCTCGAAGCTCATGCCCGCAATGTCGCTCATGCCCCACGCTCCATCAGAACCCGCACATGCGCCGCGACCGAGGCCCCCAGCGCGTCCAGATCATAGCCGCCCTCCAGCGACGATACCACCCGCCCGCCGCAGACCCGGTCGGCCAGATCGCAGATCGCGCCGGTGATCCAGGTGAAGTCGGCCTCTGTCCAGCTCAGACCCGCCAGCGGGTCGGCGCGGTGCGCGTCGAAGCCCGCGCTGACCAGGATCAGGTCGGGTGCGAAGGCGGCGACGCGATCGAGTGCGGGTCCCCAGACGGCGCGCATCGCGGCGGCACCGGAGCCGCCGGGCAGGGGAAGGTTCAGGACATTGTCATGCGCTCCACGCTCGGACGCTGCCCCGGTGCCCGGATAGAGCGGCATCTGGTGCGACGACACGAACATCGCGCGGGCCTCGTCCCACAGGATGTCCTGCGTGCCGTTGCCGTGATGCACATCGAAATCGAGCACCGCGACGCGCGCCAGGCCGTGGTGGTCCAGCGCGCGCAGCGCCCCGATGGCCACCGACCCGAACAGACAGAACCCCATCGCAACGTCGCGTTCCGCATGGTGCCCCGGCGGCCGCATGGCGACAAAGGCGTTACCGGCCGCGCCCGCGATCACCGCATCGACTGCCGCGCAGACCCCGCCTGCCGCGCGGTAGGCGGCCTCCAGCGAGCCGGGCGACACGAAGGTGTCGGGGTCAAGCTGCGCCCAGCCCTCGTCGGACACCCCCTCGTCCGGCACGGCCGCGCGGATACGGTCCAGATAACCTGGCGGATGCGCGCGCCGCAGATCGGTGTCACTGACCGGCGGCGCTTCTTGCCGGATCAGGCCCGCGAAGTCAGGGCCGCCCAGCGCCCTCTGCACGGCCGCAAGCCGTTCCACCCGTTCCGGATGACCGGGCGGCGTCACATGCCCCAGACCCGCTTCGTGCGTCAGGAATAAAGTGCCCAAGACCGGTCTTCCAATGACATTCAGATATCCCGCCGGAGGCTACGGCAGCTGCGGCTGTCACTCCGGCGACAGCATGTATCCCGCCCCGCGCACCGTCTGCAGATAGCGCGGCTGCTTCGGGTCGCTCTCGAACTTGCGGCGCAGGCGCGTGATCTGCACATCCACCGCACGCTCCTGCGCCTGCCCGCCATCCTTGCCCGACGACCGGCCAAGGTCGTCGACCAGCTTTGTCCGGCTCAACGCCTCGCCGGGCCGCGCCGCGAACAGGCGCATCAGTGCCGCTTCGGTCGATGTCAGGCGCACGGCCATGTCTCCGCGCCACATCTCGCCCCGGTCCACATCATAGCGCACGGGGCCGAGATGCAGCACCTTGGCGATTTTCACTTCGGCTACCGGAACCGGCGTTCGCCGCAGGATCGCGTTGATCCGCAGCAGCAGCTCCTTCGGTTCGAACGGTTTGACCAGGTAGTCGTCCGCCCCCGCCTCCAGCCCCGCGATGCGGTCCGCCGTTTCGCCGCGCGCGGTCAGCAGCAGGACCGGCGTGGCAGACCTCGACCGCAGGTCGCGCGTCAGGCTGATGCCGTCTTCGCCCGGCATCATCACGTCAAGCACGATCAGGTCAAAGTCGAGACCGGCGAGCAGGCGACGGGCGTGCGCGGCATCGCGCGCGGCGGTCACGAAAAAGCCGTTGCGCATCAGGAACTTCTGCAGAAGCCCGCGGATGCGTTCGTCGTCATCGACGATCAGAAGATGAGTATCCGCGTCACCTGTCACCGTGTCACCGTCCGTCTCATCCCGCTTCCTTCATCGCCTGATAGAACCGCCTGATATCCGGGTCCATCATCGCCTCGAGCACCTGCCGGAACCCCGCCACGGCCTGCGGACCCGCCGCGCGGTAGGCCGCGCGCATCCGGGCCCGCTGTGCATCCGACAATTCCCGCTCCAGTGCCTGCCCCGAAGCCGTCAGAAACAGGTGGCGTTCCCGCTTGTCCGTCCGTCCGACCCGGCTTTCCACAAGACCGTCCTCGATCAGGCTGCGCAACACACGATTGAGCGACTGCTTCGTCACGCCCAGCACCGCCAGCAGCGTGTTCACCGTCAGGCCGGGCTGGCGGTTGATGAAATGCACGGCCCGGTGATGCGCGCGTCCGTAGTCTTTGGTCTCCAATATGCGGTCCGGGTCCGACGTGAAGGCGCGGTAGGCAAAGAACATCGCCTCGATGCCCTTGCGCAGCTGTTCGTCGGTCAGGAACAGAAGGTTCTCGCCGCCCGATCCAGGTTCCGCCATTCACCTGCCCCCGATGTCGCCGCAGCCATGATACGTCAGTGACTCTGACGATCCAAGCGCGAAGCGCTGTGCGCCGGGTGTCCGGTGGAGATATGTCAGCCTTATTGACTTTCCTCGACTCAACTGATAGCCGGGACGGGAATTTGCGCAACATTATGTCCGATGCGGACCTATACAGCGCAATATCTGAAAAGATGCGACCCGAGGGAGAAAAACATGGCCGGGGCCTATGACGACCGTGACGGCAAGATCTGGATGGATGGGGCGCTGGTCGAATGGCGCGATGCGAAGGTGCATATCCTGACCCATGCGCTGCATTATGCATCGTCCGTGTTCGAGGGCGAGCGGTGCTACAACGGGCAAGATATTCAAGGGGCATGAGCATTCGCTGCGGCTGCTGCGGTCGGGCGAGCTGCTGGACATGCCGATCCCCTACAGCGCGGATCAGATCGACGCGGCGAAGGACGCGGTGCTGAAGGCGAACGGATGGACCGACGCCTATGTGCGCGCCATCGCCTGGCGCGGCTCGGGCGAGGACATGGGCGTTGCGGCCAAGCGGAACCCGGTGCGGATGGCGGTCGCGGCCTGGCAATGGGGCAACTACTACGGCGACGCCAAGATGAAGGGCGCAAAGCTCGACATCGCCAAATGGAAGCGGCCATCGCCCGAGACGATCCCGTCCGAGGCGAAGGCGGCAGGCCTTTACATGATCTGCACGATGTCCAAGCACGCGGCCGAGGCGAAGGGCTGTTCGGACGCGATGATGTTCGACTACCGGGGCTATGTGGCCGAGGCGACGGGGGCGAACATCTTCTTCGTCAAGGACGGCGAGGTGCACACGCCCAAGGCCGACGCCTTCCTGAACGGCCTGACGCGCCAGACAGTCATCGGCATGCTGCGCGACATGCAGGTGAAGGTGCATGAACGCCACATCATGCCGGAGGAGCTGGAAGGCTTCGAGCAGTGCTGGCTGACCGGCACGGCGGCGGAAGTGACGCCGGTCGGGCAGATCGGGGACTATATGTTCGAGGTCGGCGCACTGACCCAGCGGGTGGCGACGGAGTATGAGCGGCTGGTCAGGGCCTAGAGGTCACGCAGTGTCCTGAGCAAAGAGAGCCGGAAGCGTCCCCCTTGACGTTGGACTGGGAATTGCGCCGCCGTTACGGGCAGGGCCGCACTTCGCTGCTCCCATCCGCATAGGTATACCGGCATTGCGGGCCGCGCTGCGACGGCTCGCTTGCGGCCCCGATGGTGGCACCCAGCGCGCCGCCGACCACCGCGCCCCTCAGCTCATTGCCGTCACCCGCGACGATCGCACCCAGGGCGGCCCCGCTTGCAGCCCCGATGCCGACGGCATCGTTCGACGCGTCGCAGCCTGCCAGCAGCGCCAGCACCGCCGGCACGATCAGAATTGACTTCCGCATTTGAACCCCCGACTCCGATACAACGGACATGCCCCGAACGGACCGGGGTTCTGGCCCGGGACGACTATGGCTGAAACCGGGGTCCGATCAAGCGAGCATGCCCTTTTCGATCCTTGTATAGGCGCGCATCCGCGTAGCGCCTTCACGGGTCGCGGGACGCTTGTGCAGCGCCTTCGCCGAAGGGTGGGATCCCTCCGGCCGTTGGGCCAGTTCGATCTGCGTATAGCGCTTGACGCTGCCGACAGTCGTCGTGGCGGCGTGATCGGCAAGATGACGTGTCATGGCTGATCCTCCCGGGTCCGGTGCATGACGATAGCATCCTTTGCTGTGCAACCCAAACAATCAGAACGTGCGCCGCGCTCTGCGCGGGCCGCCGCCGACAGGGCGCGCAAGGCAGTCCCCGGCGTCAGGTCAGGGAAGCGTCAAGCCGCCCGATGGCCCAGCGTGCCGCGTCCGCCACCGCCTCATCAGCGTCGGACGTCAACCGCGCGGCCACCTCTCTCAAGCCCGCGTCGCCCGAGTTCCCGATGGCGTAGAGGACGTTCCGCACGAATCTGTTACGCCCGATCCGCTTGACCGGCGATCCGGCGAACATCGCGCGGAACCCGGCATCGTCCAGCCGCACCAGCTCGGCGAGCCTCGGCGGTTCCGCGAAACGCGACGCATAACCCGTCTCGGACGCCGCCACCGCGAACTTGTTCCACGGACAGACAGCCAGACAGTCGTCGCAGCCGTAGATGCGGTTGCCCATCAGCGGGCGCAGGTCTTCATCGACCGGCCCCTTGTGTTCGATCGTCAGGTAGGAAATGCACCGCCGCGCATCCAGCCGCCAGGGTGCGGGAAACGCGTTCGTCGGGCAGATGTCGAGGCAGGCGGTGCAGGACCCGCAATGCTCCGCCTCGGGCGCATCCCTCGGCAGGTCGAGCGTCGTGAAGATCGCGCCCAGAAAGAACCAGTTGCCCAGATCGCGCGACAGAAGGTTGGTGTGCTTGCCCTGCCAGCCGATCCCCGCCGCCTGCGCCAGCGGCTTCTCCATCACCGGGGCGGTATCGACAAAGACCTTGATCGCTTCGCCGGGGCACTGATCCAGAAGCCATCGCCCCAGCCGCTTGAGGCGCTTTTTGACCAGATCGTGGTAGTCCTTGCCGCCGGCATAGACACTGATCGCAGCACGGTCGGGCAGGTCCAGAACGGCCAGCGGATCATGGCCGGGCGTATAGACCTCGGCCAGCATGATGACCGACCGCGCCCCGGGCCACAGCGCGGCGGCGCTGCCGCGCCAGTCCATCCGCTCGGCCATCCAGCCCATCTGGCCGTGTTGCCCGGCACTGACGAACTCGGCCAGCCTTGCGGCAGTCTCCGGCACCGCATCCGGCGCGCAGATACCGAGCCGGGCAAAGCCTTCCGCTTCGGCCTGCCGTTCCAGCGCGGCGCGCAGGTCAGCGCGGTCCATCGGCCCTGACCTTCATCTTCGCAGAAATACTCCGGGGGTCCGGGGGCAGGGCCCCCGGCGCGGGATCAGAAATCCAGGTCCGCATAATGCGCGGGCGGCGGAAAGCCCGGCACCTGATCGGCCAGAAGTGACCGGAAGGACGGCCGCGACTTGATCTTGGCGTACCAGTCCTTGACGTTCGCCTGCCGGTTCCAGTCGACATCGCGGATGTAGTCGAGGCAGGACAGATGCGCCGCAGCGGCGAAATCGGCCAGCGTCAGCTCATTCCCCGCCAGCCAGCGCCGCTGGTCGAGCAGCCAGCTGAGATAGTCGAGGTGGTACTTGATCTTCGACGCGCCCGCCTTGACGTTCTTGCTCTCCGGGTATCCCAGCCCCATGATCTTCTTGTTCACCCGCTCATACAGCAGGTTGGCCGTCACCTCGGAATGGAACTTGTCGTCGAACCAGGCACACAGACGCCGCACCTCGTACCGCCCCTCCGCCGTGCGCGGCATCAGCGGCGGCTGCGGCACCGTCTCGTCCAGATACTCGCAGATCGCCTGACTTTCCGACATCGTCCGGTTGTCGATCCTCAGAACCGGCACCTTGCCCGCCGGATTGCGGCGCATGAATTCCTGCCCCTGCTCCCAGTAGCGCTCCTCGATCAGCTCGACCTCGATCTTCTTTTCGGCCAGCGTCAGCCGCACCTTGCGGCAGAAGGGCGACAGGGGAACGTGATAAAGGCGGGTCATCCTTGGCGGGCCATCCGTTGACTTTCGTCCCTGATAGCGGGCGGGTTTCCCCGCTTCAATCCTCGAAACAGCGCGCGCGCCCGTCCGCCTCGATCGTCGCCGCCCCGTCGGCGATTTCCGCCGCCCGCCCGCGCAGAAAGCGTGTCGGATTGGCCGGGTCGCGGTCCTTGGGGTCCGGCAGAGCGGCGGCGATCCGCGCCGCCTGCACCGGTGACAGGTCTGCCGCCGACACCCCGAAGTAATGCTGCGCCGCCGCCTCGAAGCCGAAGATGCCTTCCCCGGTTTCCGCGACATTCAGATAGACCTCGATGATCCGCCGCTTGGTCCAGACCAGTTCCACCACCGGGGTCAGCACCGCCTCCATCGCCTTCCTGACCCAGCTTCGCCCCTGCCAGAGGAACACGTTCTTGACCACCTGCTGGGTGATGGTGGACGCGCCCCGGTTCGCGCCCGCGTCCAGCGCCGCGCGGATCGCGGCCATGTCAAAGCCCCAGTGCAGGCAGTAATTCGCGTCCTCTGCCGCCACGACCGACCGCGCCGCCTCGGGGGCCATCTCTTCTATGGGTATCCAGTCACGCTCGATCCCGCCCAGACGCCAGCTTTCCGACATCGAGTAGAGCGTCAGACGGGGGTTCACGACGGTGTAGAGCAGGACGAGGAACAGGAGGATCGCGGCCCAGGCCCCGATCAGCCGCAGCCCCCAGCGCAATACTTGCCGGACTGCCCCGCGCAGCGTCAGCGGCGCGCGCGCCGCGGCCGCCGGTTTCTTCCGCGTTCTTGTTGTCTTGCCCGTCGCCATCCCGGCCAGCAAAAGCATGCCGCAGGCCGGACGGTCAAGCGCCCGCGGTCAGCCCTTGCCGCCGCCCAGCTGGTCCGACGACTGATGCAGCGGGGCCATCTGCTCAAGCAGCCCCTTCAGCGCCCCTTCCGCATCCTTCGACAGCGACGTCTGGACAACCCGGCCCTTGGCTTTGAAGGACCCCAGACGGTCCAGGACCTTGTCGGCGGTCATCTTGCGGATCAGCACGCAGACGGCCGCACCGCCCTTGTCGAGCGATGCGCCGACGCTTTTCATGAAGTCGTCGTTGATGCCGATGTCGCTCAGCTTGCCAGCCAGCGCCCCGGCCCCGGCCCCGACAGCCGCGCCGATCAATGGGTTCAGGAACAGCAGGCCCACCAGCGCGCCCCAGAACGTCCCGCCTGCGGCACCTGCGGTCGTCAGGTTCATCGCCTGATGCAGCTTGACGTCGCCGTCCGGTTCGCGCGTGACAATGACGACGTCCTCCATCTCGATCAGGTATTCTTTCTGCAGCGTCACCAGTTCAGCGCGCAGCGCGAAGGCGGTGGCTTCATCGGGGAAGGCGACGATGACGAGATCGGACATGGGGGGTCTCCGTGTGAGCGAATGCCGCAACCGAAGGCGCTGACTTGAGCCATCCTAGCACATTCAAAGCGCTTTGGGAGAAATCTTTGAGGTCCACGCTCATTGCTTGGTTGGCGCTCTGGAACCAATAACTGAACACGTAAAAGCCCGCTTCTCGGGTAGAAAATTTGCGAAGCGCTTGATGACGTTGCAATGTTCCCACTTGAAAAGTGTTGTTTTTCAATATATAAGTGGTTATTGTATTGCAAGATCAGGACGGGAACCAGCATGTCACTTCACCTTGTTCGGCGACGCCGTCTTTCTGACGGGCGGACTGAAATCTACACGCCGATGAAGAACGGTGACGGGTACTTTATCCTCGCCGACCGTGCGGTCGATCCGCAGCACAACAAGGCGTCGAACCAGTTCTTCCTGAAAGACATAGAATCCGTTGCGGCCCGGCTGAAGAAGGGCGGGGTGTCGCTTCGGATGCGCGGCGACATCACCGGCCAGCCGAATCTGATCAGCGCTTCCGAAATCGAGATCGTGAGTGACGACATCGAAGGCGATCCGTTCTCGGCCTTCTCGGAGTGGTCAAGTGACGCGGATGAGCGCGCGTATCGTGATCTATGACGTTCCGTCCGTTTGATGTCGTGGTTGTGCCGTTCCCGTACTCTGACCGCCTTGCTGAAAAGCGGCGTCCCGCGCTTGTTGTTTCGGACGAGGAAATGGAGAACGAGCATGGCAGGATATGGGTTGCGATGATCACGAGCACGATCTTCCCAGGTCTGGGAAATGCGCCGATTACCGATCTGGCGAGTGCCGGACTGCCAGTTGAGTCCCTGCTGCGCGCCAGCAAGATCGCCACTTTGGATTCGGACAGGGTCGTCAGACGGGCGGGCCGTCTTTCGGATATTGACCAGATGGCCGCACGTGCTGCTCTGACGGCCTGTGCCGGGTTCTGACCGGCCCCGGAGATCCGGGGTCGGTCAGGTCACTCCGCCGGAATCGCCTCGGCCCGATCACTCAGCGGATAGGCCAGATGCGCCAGCATCTCCTTCGGACAGACCTGCACGAAGTTCGCGCGCTCGGTCGCCCAGTCCGCAAGAATCGTCGCGGCCTTCCGGCTGCCCGTCTCGGCGAGATGCCGTTCGATCAGCCCCTTCAGCTGCGCCTCCCAGTGCGGATGCGCAACGGCGCCCGTCACCAGCGTCTCCATGTTCATGAAAGGGCCGGTCATCCGCTCCGGGTCGTGCACATAGGCCATCCCACCCGTCATCCCCGCGCCGAAGTTCGCGCCGATCCGGCCCAGGATCACCGCGACGCCGCCCGTCATGTATTCGCAGCCGTTCGACCCGCACCCCTCGATCACCACCTTCGCGCCCGAGTTCCGCACGGCGAAGCGTTCGCCCGCACGGCCCGCGGCGAACAGCCAGCCATCCGTCGCGCCGTAAAGGACTGTGTTCCCGATGATCGTGTTTTCGCTGGCGACCAGCGGTGATGCCATCGGCGGGCGCACGACGATCAGTCCCCCCGACAGGCCCTTGCCGACATAGTCGTTGGCATCGCCCGTCACATCCAGCTTGATCCCCGGCGCCGCGAACGCCCCCAGCGACTGCCCGCAGGACCCGGTCAGCTTGACCGTCAGATGGTCGGGCTGGAGCGCGTTGTTCATCCCGAACTTCTTCACGATATGGCTCGATGCCCGCGTCCCGATCGTCCGGTGCGTGTTCCGCACCGCATAGGACAGCTGCATCTTCTCGCCATCCTCGAAGAACCGCGCGCCGTCCTTGACGATTTCGGCGTCCAGCGTGTCGGGAACCGCGTTCCGGGGTTTCGACCGGTCATAGACGATCCGGTTCGACCCATCGACCGTGATCAGCAGCGGGTTCAGGTCGAGGTCGTCCAGTTCCGCCGCCCCGCGCGACACCTGTACCAGCAGGTCCGCCCGCCCGATCACTTCATCCAGGCTCCGCGCGCCGAGGCCCGCCAGAATCTCGCGCACCTCCTGCGCGTAGAAGGTGATCAGATTCACCACCTTGTCCGCCGATCCGGTGAACTTCGCCCGCAGCGCCTCGTTCTGGGTGCAGACGCCGACCGGGCAGGTGTTCGACTGGCACTGGCGCACCATGATGCAGCCCATCGCGATCAGGGCGGCGGTGCCGATGCCGTATTCCTCGGCCCCCATCATCGCCGCGATGACGATGTCGCGCCCGGTGCGCAGCCCGCCGTCGGTGCGCAGCGTGATGCGTTCGCGCAGGCGGTTCATCGACAGGACCTGATGCGCCTCGGTCAGGCCCATTTCCCACGGCAGGCCCGCGTATTTGATGCTGGTCGCAGGGGACGCGCCGGTGCCGCCGTTGTGGCCCGAGATCAGGATGACGTCCGCCTTGGCCTTGGCCACACCGGCGGCAATCGTGCCGACGCCCGAGGATGACACCAGTTTCACCGTCACCTTGGCGCGCGGGTTGATCTGCTTCAGGTCATAGATCAGCTGCGCGAGGTCCTCGATGGAATAGATGTCGTGATGCGGCGGCGGAGAGATCAGCGTCACGCCCGGCGTCGCATGACGCAGGCGCGCGATCAGGGCCGTCACCTTGATGCCGGGCAGCTGTCCGCCTTCGCCGGGCTTCGCCCCCTGCGCGACCTTGATCTCCAGCTCTTCGCAGGCGTTCAGGTATTCCGCCGTCACGCCGAAGCGCCCGGACGCCACCTGCTTGATCTTGGCCGACGGGTTGTCGCCGTTCGGTTCGGCGTGGAAATGCGCCGGGTCCTCGCCGCCCTCGCCGCTGTCGGACTTCGCCCCGATCCGGTTCATCGCCACGTTCAGCGTCTTGTGCGCTTCGGGGGACAGCGCCCCCAGCGACATGCCCGGCGTGACAAAGCGCTTGCGGATCGAGGTGATGCTTTCGACTTCCTCGATCGGCACCGCCTTGCCCAGCGCCTTGATGTCCAGAAGATCGCGGATATGGATCGGCGGGTTCGCCCGCATCGTGGCTGAATACTGCTTCCACATGTCATAGGACGCGCGGTCGCAGGCCGATTGCAGCATGTGCATCGTCGTCGCTTCCCAGGCGTGCTTTTCGCCCGACCGCCGCGCCTTGTAGAAGCCGCCGATCGGCAGCACGTCCGTGCCGCCCTTCCAGCCCTTGGCGTGGATGCCTTCGCATTTCTGCTGAAGCCCGGTCAGGCCGATGCCGGAAATGCGGCTCTGCATGCCGGGGAAATATTCCGCCACCAGCGCGCGGGACAGCCCCACCGCCTCGAAGTTCAGGCCGCCGCGATACGAGGACAAGACCGAGATGCCCATCTTGGACATGATCTTCAGCAAGCCCTGCGTCGATGGCGTCGCGGTAGCGCCGCATCGCGTCGATGAACGCGCCCTCGACCAGTCCGCGCCGGTGCCGGTCGGCGATGGAATCCTGCGCCAGATAGGCGTTCACCGTCGTCGCCCCGCAGCCGATCAGCACGGCGAAGTAGTGCGGGTCGATGCATTCCGCCGACCGCACGTTGACCGATGTGAAGGTCCGCAGCCCCTTGCGCGTCAGCCAGGAATGCACCGCGCTGGTGGCCAGGATCATCGGCATCGCGATCCGCCCCGGACCCTGATGCTGGTCAGTCAGCACCAGGTGCCCGGCCCCCGACCTGACCGCATCCTCCGCTTCCGCCCGGATGCGTTCCAGACCCAGACGCAGCGCGTCCGGTCCTTCGGCGAACGTGCAGTCGATCATGCCGACATGCGCGCCGAACATGCCCAGCATCGCGTCGAATTCGGCATTGGCGATGAACGGGCTTTCCAGCACCAGAATCTCGGTCTGCGACGAATCCTCGTCCAGCACGTTCTTCAGATTGCCGAAGCGAGTCTTCAGGCTCATCACCCGCGCTTCGCGCAGGCTGTCGATGGGCGGATTGGTCACCTGGCTGAAGCTCTGCCGGAAATAATGCGACAGCGGGCGGTAGACTGACGACAGCACCGCGGGCGGCGTGTCGTCGCCCATCGACGCGATCATCTCCTTGCCGTCCTCGGCCATCGGGGCCAGAACCTGTTCCAGCTCCTCGACCGTATAGCCCGCCGCGATCTGCCGCTTGCGCAGGTCGCCGCCCTCGAAGATGTGCTTCTCCGGCACGTCGCGCATGATCGCGTTCAGGTCGGTGACCTTTTCGATCCAGTCGCCGAAGGGCTGCGCTGCGGCCAGCCGGTCCTTGATCTCGCGGTCGTGGTAGAGCCGCCCTTCGGCCATATCGACGGCGATGATCTGCCCCGGCCCCAGCGCGCCCTTTTCCCTGACCCGCGTCTCGTCCACCGGGACCATCCCCGCCTCGGACCCCGCGATCAGCAGCCCGTCGCCGGTCACGACATAGCGCAAGGGGCGCAGGCCGTTGCGGTCAAGCCCGCCGCAGACCCAGCGCCCGTCGGTCATCGCCAGCGCCGCAGGGCCGTCCCAGGGTTCCATCACCGCGTTGCAATAGGCGTACATGTCGGCCCAGGCCTTGGGCATGTTGGTGACAGCCTTGGACCAGGCTTCGGGCACCAGCATCGTCTTGGCCATCGGCGCCGACCGGCCCGCGCGCACCAGAACCTCGAACACCGAATCCAGCGCGCCGGAATCCGACGTGCCGTTCGGGATGATCGGCTTGATGTCCTCGGCCATGTCGCCGAACGTGCCCGACGCCATGCGGATCTCGTGGCTCCGCATCCAGTTGACGTTGCCCTTCAGCGTGTTGATCTCGCCGTTATGGGCCAGCATGCGGAACGGCTGGGCCAGCGCCCATTGCGGGAAGGTGTTGGTCGAATAGCGCTGGTGATAGATCGCGAAGGCGCTCTCGAAGCGTTCGTCCATCAGGTCGGGGTAGAACACCGCCACCTGTTCGGCCAGCATCATGCCCTTGTAGATGATCGACCGGCAGGACAGGCTTGCGAAATACAGCCCCGAAATCTGCGCCGCCGCCGCCGCCTTTTCGATCCGGCGGCGGATGACGTAGAGCTCGCGCTCGAACGCCTCCTCATCGACGCCCTTGGAGTTCTTGATGATGATCTGCTCGATCTCGGGCCGCGTGGCGTTGGCCTTTTCGCCCAGCACATCGACGTTCACCGGCACATGCCGCCAGCCGTAGATGTAATAGCCCATCCGCAGCACTTCGGTTTCCACGATGGTCCGGCAGCGTTCCTGCGCGCCGAAATCCGTGCGCGGCAGAAAGACCTGGCCGACCGCGATCAGCGCCTTGAGGTCCGGCTCGTGGCCCGTCCGGCGGATCTGGTCGTGGAAGAATTTCACCGGAATCTGCACATGGATGCCCGCGCCGTCGCCGGTCTTGCCGTCGGCATCGACCGCCCCCCGGTGCCAGACCGCCTTCAGCGCCTCGATGCCATGCTCGACGACCCGGCGCGAGGCCTTGCCGTCGATGGAGACGACCAGACCGACCCCGCAGGACGAATGCTCATCCTCGGCGCGGTAGAGCGAATGCGCGTCCATGAAGGCGCGGCGGGCTTCTTCCTCGGCCATCCAGTTCGCGGTGAATTCGGTCATGGCGGGTCTCCTTCGACGAAACGGTTCTTCTGTTCGTATTCGGCACCCGTCGCGCGGCGGTGGTCGCCCGCCAGATGCACGGAAGCCATCGCCCGGTCGGAATAGACCTCCGACCGCAGGGGTGCCGTCAGCACTGCGTCGAACAGGCCCGGCATCAGGTCGTAGGCGGCACCGTCCGTGTTCCGCATCCACAGATGCGAGCCGCAGACCGAACAGAACGCCCGTTCCGCAAAGTCCGACGACGCATACCGCGTCACCGGCCCCTTCACCGTCACGCCCGCCGCATCCGCGTTGAAGCACAGGAACAGCCCGCCCGACCAGCGCTGGCACATGCGGCAATGGCAGGCCCCCGGTCGCGGGTCGTGCGCCCCCGCGACGGTGATGCTGACAGCGCCGCAGAGGCAATGGCCCTGAAGAGCGGTGCCGGGCGCTGTCATGGATCGACCTGCATCAACAGACGGGTATCTGCGCGGGCCGTCACGACATCGCAGTCGAACTTCGGATCAGCGGACAGGAACCCCTCATCTCCCGGAAACGAGAACTCAACCGGCGTGTCGATCCGGTTCTCGCGGTCGCCTGCCGTGTTCGTGAACTCTTCCCGGTCCGAATAGAACAGCCGCCACTCGCGGTGGATCAGCTGGTTGCCCGCCCGCCGCCAGATCTGCGCGCCGTCCGACCCATAGGCGGTCAGCTCGAACCGCGTACGTTCCAGCGGCACACCGTCGATCGTCACGCGCTCGCCCGTCAGCTGGTCAAACCCCTTGTAGCGGCGCACCTCGCCGCTGCTGGCAACCGTCGTGAAATCGAAATCGTCCCGCCCCGATTGCAGCAGCACGGTGAAGGACGCCGGATCGGTTTCGTCCTGCAGCCGGTCGGTTTCGCCCGAATACAGGTCGATGCTTTCGACCCAGCGCGTCTCGCGGTCGATCTGGCTGGAGAAATAGGGGCCCTGGCCGTCCAGATAGGTCATCCACTGATACCCGCGCGGATCGGCATCGCAGCTGTAGTGCTGGCTGATCTGGCAGTTGCGCTGCTGCACGGTCGCATAGGCCGTGCAGCCTTCGGGGACCGGGAAGGTTCCGGCGGCATGGGCGGGCAGCGCCGCGACGGCGGCAAACGTTGCCGGACCAAGGATAGCGAAGAACTTCACTGCAACACTTCCTTCATCCTCTGGGTCAGACTTCCTGACCCGTTAATCTTTGCCCGCAACCGGCTGCCGCACGGGCGTATGGCGCATTGCCATACGGTTGCTGGCAGTGTGCTGGCACCCTGCCGACCCTACTCCGCCGCCACCTGAAGCGGCGACGTGAAATAGGTCAGGACCGACTGCGCCGCCTCGCGCCCGTCGCGGATCGCCCAGACGACAAGGGACGCGCCGCGCACGATGTCGCCGACGGCGAAGACGCCGGGCAGGCTGGTCGCATGGCTGCGGAAATCGGCCTTGATCGTGCCCCAGCGCGTGACCTCCAGTTCCGGCACGCCCCAGAGCGCGGGCAGGTCCTCAGGCTCGAAGCCCAGCGCCTTGATGACCAGATCGGCGTCTTCGACATAATCCGCGCCCTCGATGATCTCGGGGGCCTGACGGCCCGTCGCATCCGGTGCGCCCATCCGCATCCGCTGGACCATCACGCCTTCGACTTCGGTCCCGCCCGTGAAGCCCTGCGGGGCCGACTGCCAGACGAATTCGACGCCTTCCTCCTCGGCATTCGCCACTTCGCGCTGCGACCCCGGCATGTTCGCGCGGTCGCGGCGGTAGAGGCATTTGACGCTTGTCGCGCCCTGCCGCACCGCCGTCCGCACGCAGTCCATCGCCGTATCCCCGCCGCCGATGACGACGACGCGCTTGCCGGCGGCGTTCAACTCGCCGCTGTCGTATTCCGGCACCTCGTCGCCGAAGCCCACGCGGTTCGAGGCGGTCAGGAAGTCGATGGCGCGGACGATGCCGCCTGCCCCGGACCCCGGCCCCTTCAGGTCGCGCGACTTGTAGACGCCTGTGGCGATGACGACCGCGTCATGCCGCCCCCGGATCGCATCGAAGGTGATGTCGGTGCCGACATTGCAGTCCAGCACGAACTGCACGCCACCCTGCTTCCAGCTGCGCGATGCGCTGCATCACGACATCCTTTTCCAGCTTGAAGCCGGGAATGCCGTAGGTCAGCAGACCGCCCGCGCGGTCATAGCGGTCATAGACCGTGACCTGCACGCCCTGCCGCCGCAGCACGTCCGCCGCCGCCAGTCCGCCTGGGCCAGCGCCGATGATGCCGACACTTTCGGGGCGCTCGTCATGCGGCCTGATCGGCTTCACCCAGCCGTTGTCCCAGGCCAGGTCGGTCAGGTACTTCTCGACCGCGCCGATCGTCACGGTGCCGTGGCCTGACGCCTCGATCACGCAGTTGCCTTCGCACAGGCGGTCCTGCGGGCAGATGCGGCCGCAGATTTCCGGGAAGGTGTTGGTCGCCTGGCTCAGCTCGTAGGCTTCCTGCAGGCGCCCCTCGGCGGTCAGGCGCAGCCAGTCGGGAATGTTGTTGTGCAGCGGGCAGTGCGTCTGGCAGTACGGCACGCCGCACTGACTGCACCGGCCCGCCTGTTCCTCGGCCTTCTGCGCCGCGAACTCGCGGTAAATCTCGCTGAAATCCTGCGCGCGTACAGTGGCCGCACGCTTCTCCGGCGTCTCTTTCGACACCGTGACAAAGCGGAGCATTTTCTGCTGGGCCATGACAACGCCTCCCTCGGATCATCGCGCGCTGGTTTAGCAAGCGGGCAAACGAAATAAAAGTCACTATTACTGACCTTGTTTTGGTATTTTGTGGTGCCACGCATCACCAAAGGCAATTATCAGCTGGAGTAAAGGTAACTTATGCTGACCTATCAGTCAGAACCCGCTGTAAAGCGCCACCAAAGCTGCGCCGCCCACGATGATTCGCCACCAGCCGAACAGGGCGAATCCGTGGCGGCTGACATAGTTCAGCAGGGCTTTCACCACGAACAGGCCCGCAAGGAAGGCGCAGGCAAAGCCGACCGCGATTTCCCAGACCGCGCCGCCGTCCAGCACATCGCGGTTCTTCCACAGGTCATAGCTGAACGCCGCTGCCATCGTGGGGATCGAGAGAAAGAACGAAAACTCTGCCGCCGCGCGCTTGTCTGCGCCGAGCAGCAGCGCGGTCACGATGGTCGCGCCCGACCGCGAGACACCGGGGATCATTGCCAGACATTGGGCCAGACCGATGACCAGCGATGTGCCGAGCGGGAAGCGGTCGGCCTGCATCAGGCGCGGGCGCAGAGGAAGCCGGTCGACGGCGAGAAGCACCACGCCCCCGATGACCAGCATCCAGGCAATCAGGCGCGGGCTCTCGAACAAAACGGTCTTTATGACGTCATGCGCCAGAACGCCGATGACTGCGGCGGGCAGGAAGGCGAGCAGGATCGACAGCGCAAACCGGCGAGCCTGCGGGTCACCTGGCAGCCCGGCGACGGTTGACCAGATCTTGCCGAAATAGACGCCCGCGATGGCGATGATCGCGCCCAGCTGGATGACCACCTCGAACGTCTTGCCCGCGCTCTCGAACCCCAGGAAATGCCCGGCCAGCAGGATATGGCCGGTAGACGACACCGGAATGAATTCAGTCAGCCCTTCCAGCAGCCCGAGGGCGGCTGCGGCCAGCGTCGTTTCGGCCATTCAGCCGTGCTTCCGCAGGTTCTTGGCCGAGGCCTTGATCGCGTCGTACTGGCCGGAGGGGCGGAACCGCCAGAGATAGTCGGGCAGGACGGCGGCCATCGCGGTGGGCGCGATGCCGAGATCGGCAAAGCCCTTTGCCTGTGGTGCGACGACATTGTCCGTGGCAAGCGACTTGACCTGATCCCGCGTGATGACCGGGTTCGGCACCAGCCCGCCCGTCACCCAGTGGCCGAAGTCGAACACTGCGGCCATGATCCGCGCCACCCAGAAGGGCAGGTTCACGACCAGTCGGCGGCGGTTGATGACCGCCAGCATGCGGCCCATCAGGCCCTTGAACGTATCCGTATCGGGCCCGCCGAGTTCATAGATACCGGGTGCCGCAGCGCCTGTCGCGCCCGCCACGGCGGCCTGTGCCACGTCATCGACATGCACCGGCTGGAACCGTGTCGCCCCGCCCATGACCGGCAGAACAGGCCCGAGCCGCGTCATCGCGGCAAAGCGGTTGAAGAACTGATCCTCGGCCCCGAAGATGATCGACGGCCGCAGGATCACGGTGCCCGGGAATGCCCGGGTCACGGCGGCTTCGCCCGCCGCCTTGGACCGCGCATAGGCGCTGGCCCCCTGCAGATCGGCCCCGATGGCCGAGATATGGACCATCCGCGCAACACCGCTCTCAGCCGCGATCCGCGCGATGCGCGCGGCACCCTGATGCTGGACCGCCTCGAAACTGTTCCTCCCGCCCTTGTCGAAAGTGCCGACGCAGTTCACCACCGCATCCGCCCCAGCCATCGCGGCGCGGACGGACGCATCGTCGCGGATGTTGCAGAACACCGGCTCGACCTGGCCGGGCGTGCCGTAGGGCTTGACGAAGATCGCCTCGTTCGGGCGGCGACACGCGACACGCACGCGCCAGCCCTCCCTCGCCATCCGCCGCGCGATGTAGCGCCCGACAAAGCCCGAGCCGCCGTAGATCGTGACAAGGTTCGACATGGGCGCGATTTCCCCCGCTGCGTTGGCTTCGGTGAATACTGCCCCGCCCCCCATGTCACAAGATGAGATTCCGCCGCGCCCCCGTTGACACCGCCCGCACCCCCGGCTATCTCGCCGCAATCGACACCTGCCCAGGTGGCGGAATTGGTAGACGCGCTGGTTTCAGGTACCAGTGTTGCAAGACGTGGAGGTTCGAGTCCTCTCCTGGGCACCATGAACCCCGGCTACCAGAGGGGTCATTCGGCGTAGAGTTCGGAACTCGGCCCCGACATATCCGTTCCAGGCAAACCAGAAGGCGATGTGTCCGGCCACCCGTGACAGACGTCGTCCGTCGCCGGATGTCAGGGCCTCTTCGGTCTCGGTCCAGAGCGCGCCGTCGTCGGATACCAGCCGTTCGCCTGCCCGTCGCAGGGTCAGGTCGCCGCGTTCGTAGGCGCGGACGGTGCGGGTGGACGCATCGCCGATCAGGACGACGGGCACGCCCGCCACCGCATCATTGATGATCGCCCGCCGACGGAACGCATCGACCGGCCATGCCTTCGCGCCGCCGTATGACCTGATGCCGAAGACATAGTCCTTCTGCCGGAAGACTGACTGGTCGCTGACCGCAGGAAACATCAGGTCGGGCGATGCGAAATACTCCTGATAGACGACGCCTGAGCCGTAATCGCGGCGGAAGCCCGTGTCGAGCGACAGGACCCTCGTCTGCGGGTTAGCGTTGGCCCATGACGCCCAGTCCGTGATGACGACGGGCCGCTGCTTCAGCGCGATCCCGCTGCCGGACAGTCGCCCGACGACAGGCTGGCCGGTGAACTGGTTCCAGAGGGTGTTGGTGCCCTTGTCGTACATCAGCTTGTTGGACCGGTAGAGAAACCCGGACGATCCGAAGACCGAGGGTGCCGCACGACCGGCGACGTGCGTTTCAAACAGAATCCCCGACCCGCAAAGGGTGCAGTAGGCCAGCGCCAGCGGCACGCCGCCGATGACGTCGTTGAACATCTCGTGCCAGCCCATGATGCGAAGGGGATAGGCGCGGGCATCGCCGTTGACAGACACGCCGAAGACCAGGTCGTCGCCCTTGAGATAGTCAGCCTCGGCCGCACCGATCAGGGCAGGGTTGTCGAGCGACGGGATGCCGTCTTTCAGGACGCCGCCCCAGACGATCTCTTCGATCCTGATCCGGGCCTTGTCGCGCTCCAGGTGGGTAGGGTCCAGGAAGACGTCGAAGGCCGGATCGATGCGCAGATACAGATCACGCATCAGCATGGCGTAGCTGGGATGCGGCACCACCTCGGGGTGACTTTCCTGCCAGAGCATCCAGTCGAACCACGTTCGCGCGGATGTGTTTCCCGTTATGGCGCGCAGGACCGGCGACACCTCTGCCTCGCCGTTTTCAGTGAAGCGCATCCCGAGGATCAGCCCTGCGGCCAGGTCCGGCATTCCACGGGCGGTGATCGTCGCAAGGGCCGCCTTCCGTTCGCCGGTGCCGCCGAAGACGGCGTCCCGCATCAGGCGCAGCTCCGCATCCTCCTGCGCGGCAAGGTGGCCGGGAAGGCCGGCCATCAGGACGGTCGCAAGAAGTGTCTGCATGGCGCGGCGGCGGTTCGGCATCTGAGACCCTCTGCTGAAGTCGGGATGCCACCCTTTCTGCGCGACGAACGTACCGCGCAATCCTCACATCCGGGTGAGCGCACGAAAGGGTGTCAAACCGAAACGGATTGAGTTTGCGGCGCGCCCGGCCTATCTGACCGGTCAGCCCGCAGGGTCCGTGGCCGGGCTTTTCCAAAGGAGTTGCGGTGACGGTGCATTTTTACAGGAACGACCTGCCCGATGGCCTGGCCCTCGGGCACGTTGTCGCCATCGACACCGAGACGATGGGTCTGGACCCGCGCCGCGACCGGCTGTGCCTGGTGCAGTTGTCCTCCGGCGACGGCGATGCGCATCTGGTGCAGATCGCGCCCGGTCAGACCCGCGCGCCCAATCTGGAACGGATGCTGGCCGATCCTGCGGTGCTGAAGCTGTTCCATTTCGGGCGGTTCGACATCGCCGCGCTTCAGAAGGCGTTCGGCGTGGTGACGGCCCCCGTTTACTGCACCAAGATCGCAGCCAAGCTGGTCCGCACCTTCACCGACCGGCATGGGCTGAAGTACCTGCTGCTGGAACTGCTGGGCATCGACATATCGAAGCAGCAGCAGACTTCGGACTGGGGGGCCGAAACCCTGACCGACGCGCAGAAGGAATATGCGGCGTCCGACGTGCTGTATCTGCACCGCCTGAAGGCCGAGCTGGACACTCGGCTGGCGCGCGAGGGGCGCACCGGTTTGGCGCAGCG
This sequence comes from uncultured Alphaproteobacteria bacterium, assembly GCA_963738635.1. GTDB lineage: Bacteria > Pseudomonadota > Alphaproteobacteria > Rhodobacterales > Rhodobacteraceae > JAOADN01. The sequence goes on from CAVTXE010000003.1 coordinate 112,333, forward strand.
CTGCTTCGACTTCCTGCCGACGCGGGCCGAACTCGACCTGATGGGCTGGGGCGGCGAAACCGACGTGCTGGAACACTGATGGCCGACGACATCCTTTCCACCGCCCGCCGCGTGATCGGGATCGAGGCGCGGGGCCTTGCCGCCCTGTCCGACGCGCTGGGCGAAGGGTTCGAGAAGGCCGTCGCGGCGATCCTTGCCGCGCGCGGGCGGGTGATTGTCTCGGGCATGGGCAAGTCCGGCCACATCGCCCGAAAGATCGCCTCGACCCTGGCCTCGACCGGAACGCCGGCGCAGTATGTCCACCCCGCCGAAGCCAGTCACGGCGACCTCGGCATGGTCACGCCGGACGACGTGGTGATGATCCTGTCGAACTCGGGCGAGACAACCGAACTGTCCGACATCATCACCTATGCGCGCCGCTTCGGCATTCCCCTGATCGGCGTGGCCAGCCGCGAAGGCTCGACGCTGCTCCGCCAGTCCGACGTGCAGATCGTCCTGCCGCAGGCGGAAGAGGCCTGCGGGACAGGCAATGTGCCGACCACCTCGACCACGATGACGCTGGCGCTGGGCGATGCGCTGGCGGTTGTGCTGATGGAACGCCGCGGTTTCACGCCCGCGCATTTCCGCGACTTCCATCCGGGCGGCAAGCTGGGCGCGACGCTGACGACGGTGCGGCACCTGATGCACGCGGGCGACGAGATGCCGCTGGTTCGCATCGGACACGCCGATGGCCGAGGCGCTTCTGGTGATGAGCCAGAAGGGCTTCGGCGTCGTCGGCGTGACCGATGCGAGCGGGCGGCTGACCGGAATCGTGACGGACGGCGACCTGCGGCGGCACATGGACGGGCTGCTGTCGCATGGCGTGTCGGATGTGATGACGCGCAACCCGATGACTATCGCTCCGGATGCGCTGGCGCAGTCGGCGCTGGCCACGATGAACGCGCGCAAGATCACCTGCCTGTTCGTGGTGCCGCCCGATGGCGACGGGCGGCCCGATGGCATCCTGCAGATTCACGACTGCCTGCGCGCCGGGGTCGCCTGAGCGATGGCCACGGCCGGCGACGGCCATTCGCGGGTTGTTTTCTGGCTCAAGATCGTGCTGCCGCTGATCGCGCTGGCGATCCTGTCCACGCTGTTTCTGGTCTCGCGTAACCTTGGCGGTGACGGGACGGTGCCGTTCTCCGATGTCGATCTGGACGCGCTGGCCCGCGATCCGCAGCTGTCGGCACCGGAATACTCGGCGATGACCAAAGACGGTGCTGCGCTGACTGTTCGGAGCGACCTTGCGCGCCCGACGGCCGCGGGTGTCGTCGCCACGGCCATCGTGGCGCGGTACGAGCTGCAAGGCGGGCTGCGCATCGACCTGTCAGCGGCACAGGGCGACTTTGACGAGGCGGCAGGGACACTGTCGATGTCGGGCGGTGTCCGGGTCGAGACATCGGCGGGCTACCGGCTGGAGACGGGCGATCTGACCGGGCGGCTGGACCGCACGCAGCTGTCGGCCCCGGGCGCCGTCGTGGCGGAGGCGCCGTTCGGGCGTATCGATGCGGGCGCGATGCAGCTGGATCGCGCAGACGGGAACGCAGGTGACAGCATTCTGGTGTTCAAGAACCGGGTGCGGCTGGTATATGATCCGAAGAGTTGAGAGCACCGATGACATTCCCGCGTCCTGCCTTTGTGATGTTCGCTGCCGCGATGGCGCTCTCCGCGCCCGTGTTCGGGCAGGGTGCGAGTGTCGCCTTCGGCGGCATCAAGGCGGACCCGACGCTGCCCGTCGAGGTGACGTCCGAGACATTTTCGGTCAACCAGACGGACGGATCGGCAACGTTCTCGGGTGGCGTGGTGATCGCGCAGGGAGAGATGCGCCTTTCGGCGGCTGAGGTCCGCGTGGAATACGCGACCGGTGACCAGCGCAGGATCGACCGCCTGATCGCCACCGGCGGCGTCACGCTGGCCAGCGGCAAGGATGCTGCCGAGGCGCGCGAGGCGGAGTATTCGGTGGCTGAGGGCGTGGTGATCCTGCGCGGCGATGTGCTGCTGACGCAGGGGCCGAACGCGATTTCGGGTCAGGTGCTGACGGTGGACCTGACCACAGGCACCGGCAAGATGGAGGGCCGGGTGCGGACCATCCTCAATCCGGGGGGCAACTGATGGCACCGCCCGTCCTGACGGTCGCGGAAGGCTCCGCCGGGCTGAAGGTCCGGCACCTGCGCAAGTCCTATCGCCGCAGGCCAGTGATCCGCGACGTGTCGCTGGACCTGGCGCGGGGCGAGGTCGTGGCGCTGCTGGGCCCGAACGGGTCGGGCAAGACGACCTGCTTCTACAACATCGCCGGGCTGATCACGCCGGATTCGGGGCAGGTCATCATCGACGGACGCGACGTGACCGCCCTGCCGATGTACCGCCGCGCGCGGCTGGGCATCGGCTATCTGCCGCAGGAAGTCTCGATTTTCCGCGGCCTGTCGGTCGAGGACAACGTGATGGCCGTGCTGGAGGTGGCCGAAGCCGACCGCCACAAGCGGCGCGAACGGCTGGAGGAACTGCTGAGCGACTTCTCGATCACGCATCTGCGGCGCGCGCCGGCCCTGTCGCTGTCGGGCGGCGAGAGGCGGCGCGTGGAAATCGCGCGCTGTCTGGCGGCCGACCCGCGCTATCTGCTGCTGGACGAACCCTTCGCGGGGGTCGACCCCATCTCGGTCGGCGATATCCGCACGCTGGTCCATGACCTGAAGTCGCGCGGGAATCGGCGTTCTGATCACCGACCACAATGTCCGCGAGACGCTGGAAATCGTGGACCGCGCCTATATCCTGCATGACGGCACCGTGTTGATGAGCGGCACAGCGGACGAAGTGGTGCGTGACGAGAACGTGCGCCGCGTCTATCTCGGTCAGAATTTCCGTATCCAGTAGGGGGCGGCGGCAGCATGGCGATGCGGCCCGGCCTGACCGTCCGGCAGAACCAGCGACTGGCGATGACGCCGGGCATGCGCACATCGTTGGCGATGCTGCGGATGCCGGCCGACCAGCTGATCGAAGAGATCGCGCGCGAAGCGGCCGAGAACCCGCTGCTGGTCGTCACGTATTCCCCGTCATCGACCGGATTTGCCGGGATCGATACGACCGAAGCTGCACCCACCAGCCTGTTTGTGTCGTTGGCCGAGCAGATTTCCCAGCAACGGTTGCCCCCGAAGGTCGCGGACGCGGCCCTGGTTCTGGCGCGTGAACTTCGCGAAGACGGCTATCTGGACATCAGGCTTGACGATGTCGCTGACGAAACCGGCCTGCCGCTGACGGACCTGGAAGCAGGGCTTGCGGCGTTGCAGACCTGCGACCCGCCCGGCGTCGGTGCCCGCACGTTGCAGGAATGCCTGGCGCTGAAGCTGATCGAGGCAGGGGAAAACGCTGTGCTGGCCCGGGCCTTGGTCGCGCGGATGGATGACATCGCGGAAGAGCGCTGGGCGCGCATCGCACAGGCGGTGCATGTGACACCGTCGGAAGCCGAGCGCATCGGGTCCGTCATGCGCACTTTGACATCGGTGCCGGTCGAGCATCCGGCCCCGCCGATCCTGACCCGGATTCCGGACGTGATCGTCGAGGCAGGCCCGGCAGGTCCGGTGCCGCACATGAACCCGGATGTCTTCCCCCGGCTGACGGCAATGGCGGTTCCTGCGTCGGCAAACGAAAGGATGCGCGCATACGGGTTCCGCGCAACCGCGTTTCTGTCGGCCTTTGAGGCCAGGTCGCGGACCCTTTTGCGGATCACCCGGGCCATCGTGCACGCGCAACAGGAATTCTTTGCAGGGGGCACTGAAAGTCTGCGGCCTCTGTCGCGTGCGGAGGTGTCCGAGGGGCTCGCCCTGCACGTGTCAACGCTTGCGCGGGCGATGCAGGACAAGTCGCTGGCCTTCGGCGGAAAGACGTTTGCACTGGCTGGTTTCTTTTCGCATGCCTTGCCGCAATCCGGGGGCGTGATCTCGGTCTTTGACGTTCAGCGGCGCATCCGGGACCTGATCGCATCGGAAGATTCTGCGGCACCCCTTGCGGACGAGGCGATTGCTGCACAACTGAAAAACGAGGGCGTTGACATCGCACGCCGAACTGTCGCCAAATATCGGAAATGCATGCGCATCCCGTCATCGTTCGAACGCCGACGGCGAAAGCTGTCCAAAGCTGCGGGTCAGCGTCGGACGACCGCAGAACCGGCTTCCTGGAATCGACCGAAGATGTGACGGTCCGCCTGCCCGGCGGGTCGCTCACCCCATGTGAGGAGTTCCCATGCGATACCAGATCAGCGGCAAACAGATGGATGTCGGTGACGCCCTTCAGGTCCATGTCCGTTCGGAACTGAGCGCGGCGGTCGAGAAATACGCCCAGCGGCCGACCGACGCGACCGTGATCTTTTCGCGCGACGCGCATGAATTCGCCTGCGAGGCGACGGTTCACCTGTCGACCGGCATGACAGCGTCCGCGCGGGGGACATCGACCGAAGTCTACGCGGCCTTCGACAGCTGCCGCGAGAAGATGGACAAGCAGCTGCGCCGCTACAAGCGCCGCCTGCGCGATCATCACCGCACCCGGGCCTTGCCGGTTGAATTCGAAGGGGCGGCGATGTATGTGCTCGCGCCGGACGCGGACGACGACGACGGGGAACCGGGTTCGCTGCAGCCGGTGATCATCGCCGAGATGGAGGCGAAAATTCCGTCGCTGAGTGTGGGCGAGGCGGTCATGCAGATGGAACTGTCGGGGCAGTCGTTCCTGTTGTTCCGCAACGACAAGAACGGCGGGGTGAACATCGTCCACCGCCGCGACGATGGAAACGTCGGTTGGATCGACCCGACCGCGACGCAGTAACAGGCGACCCCGGGGCAGGGGGCGCGGAACCAGTAGAGCAAGATGCAACTTTCCACATTGCTGCAGCCGAACGCCGTCAAGGTCTTTGCGACCATGGCGGGCAAGAAACGCCTGTTCCACGAACTGGGCGATCTGGCCCAGACCGTACTGGGCCTGAACGCCGCCGACACCGTCGATGCGCTGCAGGAGCGTGAATCGCTGGGGCCGACCGGCGTCGGGCACGGTGTTGCGATTCCACATGCGCGGATCGACGGGCTGTCGCGCGTCCTGGGGCTGTTCCTGCGGCTGGAGCGCCCGATCGACTTCGATGCGGTCGACCGCCAGCCGGTCGATCTGGTGTTCGCCCTGTTCGCGCCGCGCAATTCGGGGGTCGAGCATCTGAAGGCGCTGGCACTGGTGTCGCGCACGATGCGGGACGGGACAGTCTGTGCCAAGCTGCGCGCGAACACCGATCCGGCGGCGCTGCATGCCGTCCTGACCGAGACGCGGTCCAATCAGGCGGCGTAGGGCGCGAAGCCGAAGTTGAGATAGTCGCGCCGATAGGCCGCGTGGACGGCCTTTTCGAGGTCAGCGTCCCAGATCGCAGCAAGAAGGGTTGCGCCGTCGTCCGGTCCGGCGGGCACCGGGGGCGGTTTCGCCCCGACCGATGCGGCGAGGACGGCAAGGTCGGCATCCAGCCGGTCTTCACGCAGGATCGCGTCCGGGTGGCAGAGCTGGGCGAAGCCATCCAGCAGGGCGGTCTGGCTGGCCCAGATCGGATCGGTGCGCAGGCCGGTCTGGCCATCAAGGTTCATGCGGACAAATGACAGATACCCCGCGAAACCGCGCCGCAGGTCTGCGGGGGCCGTCCCTTCGGGCAGGTCGATGTCATGCGCGCTGCGCAACGTGGCACGCAGGTCGGCATAGCCGTCGGACAGGATGTGCATGCGATAAGCCCGGAAGGCGCGCAGGGCGGGATGCGTGAGCACGGTGAACTTCCGGTGTCCGGGGTGGTCCTGCATCCAGCGGCGCAGCGAATTGCGGGTGAACTCCGTATCGGTTCCGCGTGATGCCGCCGCACCGATCCGCGACAGCCACTCCCGGACCGATGCCTCGGGTCCGCATCGGACAGGCAGGTGCAAGAGGGGGGCACCCCTGGCCGCGACGAACCCCGGGACTGCGGGACCGCGGCGCGGCTCGAGGTTCGGGATGCGCGCGAGGTTGAACAGGTCGAGCCTTGCGAGGCTTTGCTCCATTTCGGGCAGGTTCGACACCGTTTCGGCCAGTCCTTCGGGGTTCTGGCGGACAATCGCGCGCGACGGCGCGTCCAGGCGGTGGTCCAGACCCAGCCATGCAAGCAGCCCGTTCAGGACATCGATATCGCCCAGGTCTTCATAGGCGATGTGGAACGCAGTCTGCCCGCGCGTCTGCAGCGCGCGGATGATGGACAGGTAGAACCCCTGAAGATCGGACAGATGCGTTTCGAAGGCGGCCGCGTCGAAGCTGACGCCGGCCTTGCTGCGGTCGCGCGCGCGGGTGATCTTCCATTGCCCGGTGGCCCCGGCGATCCGCCGGCTGATGAAACTGTCCGCCGGGTTCCGTGTCAGGATGATCTTGGCGCACCGCGGGTCGTCCAGCAGGCCATCCAGCACGCGCGCATCGTGGTCATGGAAATAGCGGAAGCCGTTCAGACCAGGCTGGGCCCTCAGTCTGGCCAGAAACCCGGACGGGTCGCCTTCGCGCCGCTTCAGATCATGGCCGAGCAGGCTGTCACGTCCCTGCCAGCCGACGAAGTAGGGGTTGAACGCCTCGCCGTGGCAGGTCAGGCCGGGAACTTCGTTCAGGCTGGCTTCAAGGAAGTTCGATCCCGTCCGCATCCCGCAGAAGATCACGAAGCTGGTGAATGCGCCCGGCACGACAGGTCTATTTCACCAGATAGGGTCGCGACCGGCGACCCTGGGCCTGGCCCGGCTCCTCGCCCACCGGGAAGTCGCCCATAAGCGTCGGCTGCATCCCCTGGTTCTTGAGGTTCTGCAGGAACTGCCCGAAGCCCCACAGGTCGACCATGCGCGGCGCTTCGGACAGGCGGCGTGTCGCGCGCGGGCTGATTTCGTCGATGATCGTCTGTAGCGGTTCCATCGGATTGTCGATGAATTCGGCCATCGACCAGATGCGGACGCGGGCCTTGACGAACATCGACCGCAGGATCGTCAGATGCTCGGTCTCGATCTTCTGCAGGCGCGCGGCCTCTTTCCGGATCGACGTGAAGTTCTGGTTCGCGCGGAAAAGGGGAATGGCCCATGTTCCCGTGATGACGGAAATCTGCGCGTTCGGGTCTGTCGCCATGAACCAGTTGACGTCCTGATTGTCACGCGGACTGAACTGGAAGCACTGGCGTTCGCCCCGCGTGTTCCAGACGAGATTCGTCAGGTAAGCACGCGGATTGTAGTCGCGCAGCACCGCGCTGTCGGTCAGCGCGCCGTTGAAGATTGTCTCGCCGCCCGCCAGTTCGGCGCGGTCGGGCGCGAAAATGTGCCCGTGCACGCGCCCGCCGACTGACTTGCCGAGCCAGGCATCGAAGCTTTCGAACAGGTCGCCGAACCCGTGGAACACCGAATAGGGCGCGCAGGTCTTGCCGTTCTCGCGGTCCTTCAGGGGAAAGCGGCTTTGCATGTACAATCCGGGTCGTCCGCGCGTGCGGCGCTCGACGGCCTTCGCGAACAGGCGGTCGATCTTGCCGGGATTGGGTTCGGCGCGTTCGCCCTGCTGTTCGGCGGGCGACAGGAACACCTGGTAAAGCTTGTTCGCCTGCGGCCAGATCTTGCGGGCGACAAAACAGTCGGACCGGCGCAGAAGCTGCAGGTGATCGTCATAGAACGTGTGCGGTTTGCCGGTGAAGTCGAACTTCGACAGCGTCAGCGACCGGCTTTCGATCTGCGTTGAATACAGCCGGGCGAGGGTCTGGAAATAGCTTTCATCCGGTATCCAGACGCGCCGGAAATAGCGGTCATGGGCATGGCGTTCATCATCTTCGAGGATCGACGACAAGGTCTGCCGCGTGAGGCACCACCACTGGCTGCCCAGATGCGGTACCAGTCCGGCCGGTACGCGGCGGCGGAAGCCCAGCCTGCGTTGCAGCGCGACGTAGCGGTCGAAGAAGCGGCGCTGCCTGCGGAACGAGAAGGGAAAGCGCAGCGTGAAGCGCTCCGCGCTGAGCCCGCCGATGGTCCAGCCGACATCGGCTGTGGTGACGCTTTCGATGAAGTCGGTCCTGGGACGTGCGCCCAGATAGTCGATCAGCTCGGTCGGCGGGCGCAGCGGCAGGCAGGCCCCCGACGCCAGATAGACATGCCGTACCCCGGAATGCCGGGCCAGCATCTGCGTGGCGGCGGCCTGCGTCGCCTGCACCAGCGACCAGGTGCCCCATTCGCAGGCATAGCGGCGCGAAAAGCTGATATCGTCACGGTCGGCAAGTGCCGCCTTGAGGTTATCCATTGCGGCTCTGGGTGCCCGGCTGTCGACATGGATGACGACCGGACACCCGGCCTGCGACCAGTGCCGGGCCACCTCGGCCGCGCGGTCAAGTGCTGTGTGGCAGAGCATCAGGAACCCGACGCTCATGCCCAGTTGCCCTTGGACATCAGACCCAGAATCTCCAGTTGACGCCAGTTGATGTATTTCTCGGACCATTTGCACCACAGGTCCGGGTTCGATTTCAGCGTCTCGGCATAGGCGTGATACTCGCGCCCCCCCGCGAAGTGCTCGTTGCGCTGCATCTCCTCTTCGACCTTTTCGGTCAGGGTCGACAGGAATTTGGCATGCAGCAGACAGCCCGATGCTTTCTCGCCGCCCCATTCGTCGTAGGTCATGTTCAGGCCGCGCGGCAGCAGCATGTGGGTCGAGCTGACAAAGGCATAGGACCGCCGCCATTTCACCAGCGGTATCTTGTTCAGCGACGGCGCTTGATCGGGCGTTTCGTGGAACATGGTCCGCGCGCGCGGGCCGCCCTGAATCCAGAGATTCCCGAGCCTGGGGTTCTTCGAGATCATGTAGTTGCCGCTGTCGAACCAGGCGGCGATTTCGAACGGGTTCTGTCCTTCGCGGTAGGGCTGCCGGTCGATCGGCCCCTTGGGATACATGTCCATCACCATCGCGGGGAACGACCGGGTCGAATAGGTGTCCAGCCAGTCCGTCAAAGCGCGGATGGGCCGCGTGTCGCAGAACGGGTAGATGAAGAATTCGTCCGGATCGACGGTCAGCGTCCAGTGGCCGGTTCCGTATTTCGACAGCAGCCAGTTCATCCAGTCCATGCCGAAGCGCGCCGATTTGTAGCTGCTGTCCGACGACCAGACCGACACGTCCTTCTGTTGGGCGAGATACTCGCGCGACCCGTCGGTCGATCCGTTGTCGACGATCAGGAAATGCCCGATGCCCATGTCGCGGTAGTAGCGCAGGAAATAGGGAAGCCGGACACGTTCATTGCGCAGGGTCGCAAACAGGAGCACGTCCTTTGCACGGATGCTGCCCGTGCGGTCGTGGCCAGCCGACAGCGTCCGGCGCTTGCGGAACGCGCGATAGAGCCAGCGCCGCCGCTGCCATCTGAGTTTGTATCTGTCCCAGACCCTCAATCCGACCCTTCCGTCAGGCGGGAAACCGGCGCGTGTCGTTCATGGTTGACCGATCGGCGTCAAGACTGCCTTGAAGTGGTTTTCCCATGTCAGACCGGCAATGCTGCCGCTGCTTTTCGCCCGTTCGCCCCTGCCCGCAACGAGTTCTTTTATCTTGTCCGCCCAAGAATAGAGATCGTTCGGGTCTGCGTAAACGGGAGAGTTGCCGAAGAGTTCCCGATAGACCGGCAGGTCGGCGGCGATGACACGGCAGCCGCGCGCCAGCGCCTCGGCCACGGGCAGACCGAAGCCTTCCGCGAAGGACGGCATCAGAAGGGCGGTGGCGCGGGTCAGCAGGGCGGCGACTGCGCTGTCGGGCAATCCGGCTAGTTCGGTGATACCGGGTCGGCGGGCATCAAGGCGGCGGAAGACATCCGCGTTCTGCCAGCCACGCGACCCGGCGATGACCAGCATGGGCACTTGGTCGGGCGGCAGGCTGAGGTGCAGATGGTCCCAGACATCCAGCAGCAGGGCGTGGTTCTTGCGCGGCTCGATGGTGCCCAGCGCCAGGAAGAACGGCTGCTGAAGGTCGGGCAGGCGGGTTGCATCGGGTGCCGCCAGATCAAGTCCCAGCGGGGCGGCGATGATATCGGGGCACCGGTCCGGCGGGCGGCAATGGCGGCGGACCGCATCGGCGGTGGCGCGCGAGGGGCAGAGGATGCGGTCGGCATGGGCGAGGGCACCGGTCAGCTTTGACCGGAAAGCCTCCGACGCCCCCGCAGCGCTGAACGACGGATGGTCCAGCGGGATCGTGTCGTGAATCATCACCGTAACCGACAGATCCTGAATGGTAGCCAACTGCCGGAGCGTGCCTTCCGACAGGTTTGAATGCCCGACATTGAAATAGGCCGTCGGACCGGGGCAGGCGCTACGGATCAGCCGGGCCAGTCCGCCCTGCCACGCCCGCGCCACGGCTTTGGGTCGCAGCGCCGCTTCGGTCAGCACCCGCGCGGTCGGGCTGCGTCCGATGCGCCCCGCAAAGCCCGCCTGCGGAAGGTTGGCAGGCGAGTCGAGAAATCGCAGGATGTCCCGGCCGGACGCTCCGGGCAGAAGCAGATGCCCGAAGGATGTCCGCAGCAAAAGAAAGAGATGCCCGGGGTCGTTCAGGAAGCGGTTCAGATATGCCCGCTCCACCCGGTCAACACCCGTCAGAGGTCCACGCCCGATACGCGACACGAGCCGGGTTACATCCAGAATCCGCGCGTGCGCCTCAGCCGCCATATCCGCCATGCTGATGCCAGCGCCACGCATCCGCGATCATGTCACCCATGTTCGATCGCGTCGGCCGCCAGCCCAGTTCGCTGATCGCGCGCTGACTGCCGGACACCAGGCTGACCGCGTCGCCGCCGCGTCTTGGTCCGTAGACAACGGGCACGTCGCGGTTGGTCACAATGCGCGAATGATCGATCACCTCGCGCACCGAAAACCCCTTGCCGGTGCCGAGGTTGAACACGCCCGGCCCCTTGCCGTCCAGCAGCCGCCCCAGACCCAGCACATGCGCATCGACCAGATCGCTGACATGCACGTAATCCCGGATGCAGGTGCCGTCGGGCGTGGGGTAATCGGTGCCGAAGACGGTCAGCGCCGGGCGTCGCCCGTCGATGGCGTCCAGCATGATCGGGATGAGATGCGTCTCGGGCCGGTGAAACTCGCCCACCTCGCCTTCCGGGTCGGCCCCCGCCACGTTGAAATAGCGGAAGATGACCGGGCGCATTCCGTGGCTGGCCGCGAAGTCACCCAGCATGTCCTCGATCGCGCGCTTGGACTTGCCATAGGCGTTGATCGGGCGCTGCGGCGTGTCTTCGTCCAGCATCACGCCGTCATGGTCGCCGTAGGTCGCGCAGGTCGATGAGAACACGAAGTCGAGGCATCCGGCGGCGACGGCGGACTCGATCAGGGTCAGGGACGCCAGCGCGTTGGCCCGCCAGTAAAGTCCCGGATCGCGCATCGCGTCACCGACAAGGGACAGCGCGCCGAAATGCATCACCGCAACCGGTTTCCAGCGCGCAAAGACCGCATCTAGCCGCGCCCGGTCTGCCAGGTCGCCCTGCTCGAACGGGCCGAATTTGACGGCTTCCTGCCAGCCGGTGACCAGGCTGTCATAGGTGACGGGCACGAAACCCGCCCGTTTCAGCGCCTTGCAGGCATGCGAGCCGATATAGCCCGCACCGCCCGTGACCAGCACATGATCCGCCATGAAGTCCTTACTCAGCGGCCCGCTGCATCGCCGTCATCTGCGTCAGATACTGCGCAAATTCGTCGCGCAGATCTTCGCGGGCAAGCCCGAAAGCGACCGTGGCCTGAAGAAATCCTGCTTTCGACCCGCAGTCAAAGCGCTGACCGCGGAAGCGGAAGCCATAGACGTTGCCCGACTTGCGCAGTTCCTCGCCGATGGCGTCGGTCAACTGGATCTCGCCGCCCGCACCCGCCTTCATGCGGTTCAGGTTCGCCATCACCTTGGGTGTCAGGATATAGCGCCCGATCACGGCCAGGTTCGACGGTGCCTCGTCTTTCTTCGGCTTCTCGACCATGCCTTTGACCGACACCAGCGAGCCCATGTCATCCTTGATGTCGAGCACGCCGTAGAACGACGCCTTCTCGGGCGGAACTTCCATCGCGGCGACCATGTTGCCGCCGGTTTCGGCATAGGCCTCGACCATCTGCTGCAGGCAGGGCTTTTCGGCGGCGATCACGTCATCCGGCAGGATCACGGCGAAGGGTTCGTTGCCGACCAGACGCTTGGCGCACCAGACGGCATGGCCGAGACCCAGCGCCTTGTGCTGGCGGATATATGCGATGGCGCCCGAATCCATGTTGGTGGTCTTCAGGACTTCCAGAAGGTCGTCCTTGCCCGCGCGCTTCAGCGTCGCCTCAAGCTCGTGCGCGTGGTCGAAATAGTCCTCGAGCGCACCCTTGCCGCGCGACGTGACAAAGATGAATTCCTTGATGCCTGCGGCCCGCGCCTCGTCGATCGCGTACTGGATCAGCGGACGGTCGACCAGCGTCATGATTTCTTTGGGAATGGACTTGGTCGCAGGCAGGAAACGGGTGCCCAGACCGGCGACAGGAAAGATCGCCTTGGTTACTTTACGCTTCATTCTATCACCCTCGTTTCGCGGCTAGCGAATGCCGGTCAATCAGCCCAATCGTCAAGAGGCACGGTCGGTTCCGACTTGGACGAGCATAAGGCATTTTAGTGTCCTTTGAGGGGGAAAATTGACTGTTCGTTAATCGCAAGATCAAGAATCTTGCCACAATCCTTATCTGTCACGCGGATATCTGCCGGTAAAGGGACGAAATCCCTACCACTTGCCCGACTCTGCGGCGGAATGTGGACCAGATAAAGCGCGGACCTCCGCCACCGGCCCGGCCGAAGATCCCGCCGGACTGTTCCCAGTAGCCGTCGTCCGTGAACCGCAACCGGTGCGGGCGGGCCGTCGGCGACAGCAGAACGACAGTGACGATCCGTCCCGCTGCCGCGTGACGCGCCGCAAGTGTGCGAAGCCTGCGCGCCCGCCATGTGCGGCCCGACAGCACGATGCCGGGGCGCAGCGCGGATGCGGGCCCGGTCGGAAATGGCCGGAAGTTCCCGGCATTTTGCCTGGACACCGGGGGCGGGGTGCTCAGTTCGCGGCTGTAACCGTCGGCCCAGCCCGCCGACAGCGTATCAAGAAGACGCGCGACATCGCGCGGTTCGATCCCGCCGGTCACGACGTGGCGCAGCAGCCGGCGGCGCTGCTGGTCCTGCATCCAGCTGAACACCTCGTCTGGCGACGGATCATCGTCACGAGCATGCTTGCGCAGGAAAACCGCAAGACTTGCGCCGATCTCATGCAGGTCGGTGGGCGACCGGTCCGCCGCGCGCCCGGCATTCGCGGCAAAGGCGTGATGGACAACGGCATCCGGTATGACGGTGGTACGGCAGGACAGCCGCAGGTTCACGTCGCCTTCATCCAGATAGAAATGGATCGCGGGGTCGAAGCCGCCGATGCCTGCCAGCGAAGCATGACGGAAGGCCATATTCGTGCCGACCGTCTTGATCGCGCCGGCTGCGGGTGGTGGCATCGTCACCGCTGCTTGGTCCGCAACAGGCAGGTCCAGGGTCTGGCCCAGCCGGTCGATGACAGCTGCCCGGGATTGCCACGACAGCCCGTCGCGGCCGCGCACATAGCCCGTTGCGGCCTGGACCAGGGGGTCCGCGAAGGGCGCTGTAAGCCGACCAAGCCAGGTCGGCTCGGCCACGGCGTCGTCGTCGATGAACGCCACGACCGCGCCGCTGGCGAGCGACAGTCCCAGGTTGCGCGCCGCAGATATGTTTGCCTGTTCGAACGCGGCGGTCTTGACCGGCAGGTCACGGACCGCCGCCAGCCCCGCTGCGTCCGCGACGACCACAACCTCGAAGCGCGGATGGTCCTGATGTGACAGCGCCGTCAGACACCGGACCAGATGCCGGGGACGTCCGCGCGACACGACGATGACACTGGTCGCACAAGCCGCATCCGCCGGGCCTGTCACGCCACGCCCATTGCGGCCATCATGGCCTCGATCCTCGGTACGTCCTCGGGGTTGTTCAGTTCCCAGAACTGACGCCCGCGCGCCTGCACCTCCACGCAAAGGACAGACCGGCCGTTCTCAAGGAAGCGCAGCTGCTCCAGTCCCTCCAGCGTCTCAAGGGGTCCGATATCCCATCCCGGATAGGCGGCCAGCGCCGCAGACCTGAAGGCGTAGACGCCGACATGGTGAAAGACAGGTGTTTCCGCATCATCGGCATAGCGATGCCCGGTGAACGGAATGACCTCTTTCGAGAAATACAGCCCGCGCCCGTCGGCGCCGAAGACGGCTGTCGTGCCGCCGACGCGCCCTGCCCGGCGGTCTTCCAGAAAGCCGTTCAACGCCCGCCCGTCGCAGCGCAGGACCGGCGTCGCGATGTCGGCATCCGCATCGGCGCGCAGCCCGGCGACCAGATCCTCGACGAACCAGGCGGGCGTCAAAGGGGCGTCGCCTTGCAGGTTCACGACGATCTCGTAACCGCCGCCCAGCCGGTCATGCGCCTCGGCGCAGCGTTCGGTGCCGTTCCGGCAGCTTTCGGCAGTCATCACAACTTCGGCCCCGAAGGCCGCCGCATGATCCGCGATGCGGACGTCGTCGGTGGCGACGACCACGCGGTCTGCCCCGTTTACCGACATAGCTGCGTCCCAACTGCGCCGGATCAGGCTGCGGGACGTGCCCGTCGCACCCTTCAGCTGGGCAAGCGGCTTGGCGGGGTATCGGCTTGACGCGTAGCGGGCCGGGATGACGATCAGGACGGACATCACTTCACCAGCAGGACGCCCGGCGCATAGGCAATGAAGAATCCGTTCGCGAAGCCCGGCTTGCCGTAGGTGAAGGGCGCATGATCGTCGAATGTCACCATCAGGCCGCCCGCGCCGCGCAATACGGCGTCGCCCGCCGCCGTGTCCCACTCCATCGTCCGCCCGAGGCGTGGATAGAGGTCCGCCTCGCCCGCAGCGACCAGGCAGAATTTCAGCGACGATCCCGCGCTGGTCATGTCGCGAACCGCATAGCTGCCGATATAATCGTCCGTCGCCTGATCGCGGTGCGATTTCGACGCGACGACCATCAGCGCGCGGTTGTCCGGGACCGATACCGACAGCGGCACCTGCTCGCCGATGCGGTCCTTGTCGAAGCTGCCCTTTTCTTCGACCGCCCGCCCGTCCGCCAGTGTGTAGAACAGTCGCCCGACTGCGGGCGCGTAGACCACGCCGCGCAGCGGAACGCCGTCCTGCACATAGGCGATGTTCACCGTGAAATCGCCGCGCCGCTGGATGAATTCCTTGGTGCCGTCCAGGGGATCGACGATCAGGAAGGTGCGCACGTCCTGGGCATGACTGTCGGACTGTTCTTCGGTCACAAGCGCCACCTGCGGATAGGCCTCGGCCAGGCCTTCGGAAATCAGACGGTCCGCAGCCTCGTCGGCTTCCGTCACGGGGCTTGCATCAGACTTTGCCCGGACCTCGAAATCCGGGCTGCCGTAGATGTCCATGATCCGGTCGCCCGCCATCAGCGCAAGGCGGCGCATCACCACGGTCAGCCGTTCGAAATCCAAGGCAGTTACTCCGGCCCGAAAGGTCGTTGATCCGACATTCACGAAACCTTATGCTGTCCCCCGCCAGGATCGGCAAGGCACCGCAACGGCGCGCCGCCTCAGATAACCGGCGAAGGATCAGGCAACACCCCAGATGTTCGAGGCACGCAGGAACCGGACGGCCTTTGGCGAAGCGGTCAACATACTCGCCCTGATCTATCACAACACCGTCCGTTCGGTCCGCCGCGGGCATGGCAATGCCGTCATCGGGCTGCTGCTGAACATCCTTCAGACGGTGATCCTGATTGTCGCTTTCTGGACCATGATGACGATCATGGGGATGACCGGCATCGGCCTGCGCGGAAATTTCGTCCTGTATCTGATGTCCGGCATCTTCATCTTCATGACGCATACCAAGACGATGGGCGCGGTGATGGCCGCTGAAGGTCCGACATCGCCGATGATGCAGCACGCGCCGATGAACACCGCCATTTCGATCTGCGCCGCGGCCCTTTCGGCGCTGTATACGCAGGTGCTGTCGATGGTCGTCGTGCTCTATGTCTATCACGCGGCCTTCACGCCCATCACCATCGACGACCCGGCCGGGGCCTTCGGTATGCTGCTTCTGTCCTGGCTCTACGGCATCGCCGTGGGCATGATATTTCTGTCGGTGCGGCCATGGATGCCCGAGGTCACGACAATCGGCAGCACGATCTACAGCCGCGTCAACATGATCGCCTCCGGCAAGATGTTCACGGCGAACACCCTCAGCTTCGGCATGCTCAGCGTCTTTGACTGGAATCCGCTGTTTCACCTGATCGATCAGGCGCGCGGCTTCACCTTCCTGAACTACGGCCCGCGCTATACCTCGATCAGCTATGCCGTCTATGTCAGCCTGGCCCTGATCATGGTCGGCCTGATGGCCGAATTCTTCACGCGCCGTCACATCTCGCTCAGCTGGAACGCCCGGCGGTAGGCCGCGCATCCGGTATGGCGCGGCGGGGAACCGGTGCCGCCGTCTGGATTTTGCCGCATTTGTCATCAGAATGGCACCAAAGCTGAATTTGACCCTTGGGACGAAACGATGAACGACCTTTCCGGGGCCGCCGCCCCCGCTGCAGCCACCAGTCCGAAGCTGAAAGCCACCAAACGCGGGCTGAACCGGCTGGGCGGGCTGCGTAAGGCCATTCTCGGTGTCTACAGGCTGGTCTATGTCCGGCTCTGGGGCATGGATATCCACCCGACCGCACAGTTTTCGCTGTCCGCCAAATTCGACCGGACCTTCCCGAAGGGCGTGCATGTCGGCGAGAATTCCTATGTGGCGTTTGAATCCCGCATTCTTTGCCATGACCGCACGCGCGGGCTGTATCTGCACACGCGCGTCGGGCGGAACTGCTTCATCGGCGGGCGCAGCCTGATCCTTCCGGGGGTCGAGATCGGCGACAACTGCGTGGTCGGTGCCGGGTCCATCGTCACGAAATCCGTGCCGCCCCGGTCCATCGTCGCGGGCAACCCTGCCCGCGTGATCCGCAGCGATATCGAGGTCGGGCCCTATGGCCGCTTTGTGACCGCCGACGACACCGAAGCGGCACTGGCCGCGCAGGGCCTGACCTAGGCCGCCGATGGGGGCGCTGCGCACATTTGTCCGCCTGGCCCTGATCATCGCCGTTGTCGCGGGCGTGTATCTCTGGGCGCTGCGCGACCGTGGCTGGGCACCGATTGACCGGGCGATCCCGCAGATCGACAGCGGCAACATGCCGATGACCATCGCCGTTCTCGGCACCAGCCTGACCGCGCGCGGCGACTGGCCGGATGCGGTCGCAACCGCCTTGGGCACCTGCCTGAACCGCCGGGTCACCGTGCAGCGCTTTGCCGAAGCCGGGGCGAATTCGGACTGGGGGCGCGACCGCATCGCCGATGTGATCGCAGCCCGGCCCGATCTGGTGCTGATCGAGTTCGCGGTGAACGACGCCGATCTGCGCGACGGCGTCAGCCTGCCCGACAGCATCCTGAACCACACCGCGATGCTGCGCGACCTGGGGCGCGACCTGCCCGATGCCCGCGTCGCGCTGATGACGACCAGCCCCGCCTTCGGGCTGCGCGGCTGGCTGCGCCCGCGCCTCGCGACCTACTACGCCAGCTACGGCGATGTGGCGGCGGGGGCCGAGACGGGGGTCATCGACCTCTACGCGCGCTGGCGCGAGCTGCCCGAGGCGAAGGCGCTGTTCCCCGACGGGCTGCACCCGGATGCCGCGGGCGCGACGGCGCTGATCGCTCCGGCGGTCACCGAAGCCATCGGAAAGGCCGCCGGGCGGAACTGCGGCTAGGGCGGTTACCCGCCCGCCCCGCGCGCCCCGAAGATCGCCGAACCGATCCGCACATGTGTCGCACCCATCGTGATCGCCGTCTCGAAATCCGCGCTCATCCCCATCGACAGGCCGGGGATCCCGTGCGCCTCGGCCATCGACCGCAGCAGCCGGAAATCCGACAGCCGGGTCCGCGCCTTCGGGCGGAATGCACATCAGCCCTGCCAGCGGCAGACCCATCGTCCGGCAATCACGCAAAAATCCGTCAGCGTCCTCCGGCAGCACACCGCCCTTCTGCGGCTCCGACCCAGTATTCACCTGCACGAACAGGTCCGGGCATTTCCCCCGCGCCTCGGCCAGCCGCGCCAGCTTGTCCGCCAGCGACGGGCGGTCCAGCGTCTGGATCGCGTCGAACAGATCGACCGCCACCTTCGCCTTGTTCGTCTGCAGCGGCCCGATCATGTGCACCTGCACGCCCGGAAAGCGCGCGCGGAGGTCCGGCCATTTCGCTGCCGCCTCCTGCACGTAGTTCTCGCCGAACACGCGCTGGCCTGCTTCCAGCGCCGCCTCAACCCGCGCCAGCGGCTGCACCTTGGACACCGCGATCAGCGTCACCGACCCGGCTGCGCGGCCTGCGTTCTGTTCGGCCTGCGCGATCCGCGCCAGTATGTCGTCCAGTGCCATCGCAATCCCCTTTTCCGGGGCGATCAGAACGGCATCGTCAGGCCGAGGTCAAAGGAATTGCGCCGCGTCGTCAGATGGTCAAGGACATCCCGGAAAGCCTGCGGCAGCACTTCGTGCGGATTGAATTGCAGAGGTCCGCCGAAAACGAAAAGAGCGGGCCAAGGCCCGCTCTTTCCGAAGATCGTTTCGTTCAGATCAGAACGAGAACTTCAGGCCGACGTCGCCGACGGTGTCGACGCCGTTGTCGAGCGACGCCAGCGGCAAACGTCGCGCCGCCGCCGAGGTCGTAGGCAGCGCCGAGGCCGAACTGGTTGTCGCCGTCAGCGCCGTCGCTCGACCGCGAACGCCGTGATCGTTGCGCCCGAAACCGCGAAGTCAACCGAAACCGCGAAGTGCGTGTCGAGGTTGGTGTCACGATCCATCGCAACTGCTTTCACGGTTGCTCCGCCGAACTTGGCCGAACCGCCGACCGAGAGCTGCTCGTCCGTCGCCGAGTCTTCGTAGCCGAGAGCGACCGTGAAGGACGGCCCGGCATACTTGACGCCGACGTTGACGTTGTCGTTCGGGCCCGTGGGCTGGCCAGCGCCGAGGCCGAACGTGACCGCACCCATGCTGTACTCATAGTAAGCAGCGGTTTTGTCCGTGCCGAGATAGCCCATTTCCTGGATCGCGTCGTTCGGGCCGTAGCCGACGCCCGACACGTTGCCGACCAGCGCGTCAGCCGCGCCGCCGACGTCGCCCATGGTCAGCTTGCCGAACGCGCCCTTGATGTAGACGGTCGAGTCGCCGTTCGAGGTGCCGCCCGAGCCGAGCGTCGCGTTGTTGCCGCTGAACTGGTCAGCGCGGGTTTCGGCGCCGAACGACAGGCCGCCGTCCGTTTCGCCCGAAGCCGTGAAGACGATACGAACGCGCGACGAGAACTCAGCGTCGGAGCCGTTATACGTCACACCCATACGGGCCGAGCCGCTGACCTTCACGCCGATGTGGCTTTCAGCAGCAGCCACGCCAGCGGTCATCACGAGCGCCGTCGTAGCAATAAGAACCTTTTTCATTTCGGTTTCCCTCGTTGTGTCAAAGGTAGGCCCAACTCAGGGGAATCCGAATTGGGTATGGAGCCTATTTCTGCTGACGCCCCCGGCATTGCAACGGCTAGGTCCGGATCGCCGGGAAGACACGGGCGCGATGGTGCGTTCTTGCCACAGTGAATTCCGGGCGTTTCCCTCGCGCGTGCGCGGGGTGTTCCCAGAGACAGGGGCAGGCGCGCGGCGCGGGAAGGGGGGGAAAAACCTTGTCGCCCAAAACACCATGGGCTAGACAGCCTCCTAAAGACAAGGTGGGGCGGGACCGATCCATGACAGCAGCGCGCGCGGGGCACAGGGCCGGACGATTCGTCCTGGCGGCGGCGGTGCTTGCAATGCTGGCGGCCTGCGGCGGGCGCGGCAGCGGACTGGGCAGCGGCAATCTGTTCGGCGGCGGATCGGGCCGGGCGGCGGAGACGCAGCAGGTGCGCCAGCAGGCGGTGCGCGAGGAACCGCGCCAGTCGACGATCTGGGACCTGTTCACGAATGCCGACGACCCGAACACGACGGTCGAGGTGAACAAATACCTCTGGCAGGCGTCGCTGGAGGTCCTGAATTTCCTGCCGATCCAGTCGGTCGACCCGTTCACGGGCGTCATCGTCACCGGCTACGGCACCCCGCCCGGCGGCGGGCGGGCCTACCGCGCGACGGTCTATGTGCAGGACCCGGCGCTGGACGCGCGCAGCCTCAAGGTCGCGCTGATGTCGAAGGGCGGGGCGGTGCCGCCCGACACCCAGCGCGCGGTCGAGGACGCGATCCTGACCCGCGCGCGGCAGCTGCGGATCAGGGACGGCGGGCTTTAGCGGCTGGCCGACCGGGTTCCACCCCGGACCCCGGGATATTTGGACCAAGATGAAAGCAGGCAGGGCAGGCTGGACCTTGGCGGGTCGGCCTGTATAACCACGCGCGAACCCGCCTGAAGGACTGCATGATGTCGCGCTACGACCCGCGACCAGCGAACCGAAATGGCAGAAGGCCTGGGACGAGGCGGGGATATTCGCGGCGCAGATGGTGCCGGGGAAGCCCAAGTATTACGTGCTGGAGATGTTCCCCTATCCGTCGGGGCGCATCCACATGGGGCATGTGCGCAACTACACGATGGGCGACGTGGTCGCGCGCTACAAGGCGGCCTGCGGGTTCTCGGTGCTGCATCCGATGGGCTGGGACGCCTTCGGCATGCCTGCGGAGAACGCCGCGATGGAACGCGGCGTGCATCCGAAGGACTGGACCTACCAACATCGCCGAGATGCGGGCGCAGATGAAGCCCCTGGGCCTGTCGATCGACTGGCGCCGCGAGTTCGCGACCTGCGACCCGGAATATTACGGCCAGCAGCAGGCGCTGTTCCTCGACATGCTGGCGGCGGGGCTGGTCTACCGCAAGGCGGCGGTGGTGAACTGGGACCCGGTCGACATGACGGTGCTGGCCAACGAGCAGGTCGATCGACGGGCGGGGCTGGCGGTCGGGCGCGCTGGTCGAGCGGCGCGAACTGACGCAGTGGTTCTTCCGGATCACGCGACTATGCCGAGGAATTGCTGGAGGCGATCGACGGGCTGGAGGCCTGGCCGGAGAAGGTGCGCCTGATGCAGCGAACTGGATCGGCAAGAGCGCGGGGCTTGCAGTTCGCGTTTCAGACCGTGGGCGCGCCGGCAGGGTTTCGGACAGCATCGAGGTCTACACGACGCGGCCCGACACGCTGATGGGCGCATCGTTCTGCGCGATCAGCCCGGATCATCCGCTGGCGAAGGCGCTGGAGGCGACGGACGCCAAGGTGGCGGCGTTCGTGGCGGAGTGCCGGAGGATCGGGACGACCGAAGAGGCGCTGGAGACGGCGGAGAAGAAGGGCTTCGATACCGGGATCCGGGTGACGCATCCGCTGGATCCGTCGGGGAACTGCCGGTCTGGATCGCGAACTTCGTCCTGATGGACTACGGCACCGGCGCGATTTTCGGCTGCCCGGCGCATGACCAGCGGGACTTCGAGTTCGCGACGAAATACGCGCTGCCGATCCTGCCGGTCTTTGTGGCGGAAGGGGCAGAGGAAGCGCCGCTGACCGAGGCGTACTCGCCGATGAAGTCCGAACGCGTGCGCTATGTGCGCGGGTTCGCGGGCGAGACGGTGCAGACCGGCGAGGCGGGCGTCGCGGCGGCTATCGCGCATTGCGAGGCGCAGGGCGTCGGCAAAGGCGTCACCAACTACCGCCTGCGCGACTGGGGGCTGTCGCGTCAGCGCTTCTGGGGCTGCCCGATTCCGGTCGTGCATTGCGCCGAACTGCGGCGTCGTGCCGGAGAAGAAGGAGAACCTGCCGGTCCGCCTGCCCGACGACGTGACCTTCGACAAGCCGGGCAACCCGCTGAACTGGCATCCGACCTGGCGGAACGCGTCCTGCCCGCAATGCGGTGCCGCGGCGCTGCGCGAGACGGACACGATGGACACCTTCGTCGATTCGTCCTGGTATTTCGCGCGCTTCACCGCGCCGCATGCGGCAACGCCGACGGTGGCGGCGGATGTCGCCTACTGGATGAACGTCGACCAGTATATCGGCGGGGTCGAGCACGCGATCCTGCACCTGCTCTATTCGCGGTTCTTCGCCCGGGCGATGGAGAAGACCGGGCACCTGCCCGCGAAGGCCATCGAGCCGTTCGACGCGCTGTTCACACAGGGAATGGTGACGCACGAGACCTATGCGACCACGGGCGCGGACGGGCGGCCGGTCTGGCAGTTGCCCGACGACGTGGTCCGGGACGAGGGCGGCGCGCGCCTGAAGCGACGGCACGCCGGTCGAGATCGGGCCGATCATCAAGATGTCGAAGTCGAAGAAGAACGTCGTCGATCCGATGGACATCATCGCGCGCTACGGCGCCGACACCGCCCGCTGGTTCGTGATGTCCGACAGCCCGCCCGAGCGCGACGTCGAATGGACGGCCAGCGGGGCGGATGCGGCGCACAAGCACCTGGACCGCGTCTGGGTCCTGTCCGACCGAATCGCGAGCCTGCCGGACGGCAAGCCGGGCACGGGCGACGATGACCTGCTGCGCGCGACGCACCGGGCGATCCACGACGTGACGCGGGGATCGAGGGCTTCGCCTTCAACAAGGCCATCGCCAAGCTCTACGAACTGTCGAACGCGATCCAGAAATCGGATGCGTCGAAGGCCGTCCAGCGGCAGGCGGTGATGGTTCTGGCGCAGCTGATGTCGCCGATGGTGCCGCATCTGGCCGAGGAGGTCTGGCAGCGGCAGGGCGGCGCGGGGCTGGTGGCGCAGGCAGCCTGGCCGAAGGCCGACCCGGCGATGCTGGTCGATGACACCGTGACGCTGCCGATCCAGATCAACGGCAAGCGCCGCGCGGAAATCAGCGTGCCGAAGGATATGGCGGTGGCCGAGATTGAAAAGATCGCGCTGGCGGATGAGGATGTCGTCAGGTTCCTTGCCGGTCAGCCTGTCAGGAAGATCATCGTCGTGCCGGGGCGCATCATCAATGTCGTCATCTGACCGCCGAACCCTTCTGGCGCTGATCGCCGCGCTGCCGCTGGCCGCCTGCGGGTTCGAACCAGCCTACGGCCCGGCGGGACCGGCGCGTGCGTTGCTGGGGCAGGTCAGTATCGCCAGCCCGACGGACAAGAACGAATTCGACCTGGTCGAGCGGCTGGAGGAACGGCTGGGCCGGACCTCTACGGGACGCTACGCGCTGTCCTTCAGGATCGAGACCACGGCATCGGGTCTTGCGGTGACACCGGCCGACAACGTGACGCGGTTCAACATCGACGGGCGTGTCACCTATGCGCTGAGGGACGCAGGCGGCGACACGGCGCTGAGCGGTGTCGCCACTGCCTTCACATCCTACTCGACCTCCGGAACGACGGTATCGACGGTCGCCGCGCGCGAGGATGCCTTTCAGCGGCTGATGGTGATCCTGGCCGACCAGATCGTCACCCGGCTGGTGGCCGGTTCCGCCGGTCTGGACGGGTGATCCTGCGCGCATGAAACTGTCCGGTGCCGCTGCTGCCCGCTACTTTGCAAAGCCCGAAGCGGATCGGGCGGGGCTTCTGATCTACGGCATGGATACGATGCGCGTGGCGATGCGGCGGCAGGAAGTGATCGCCGCGCTGATCGGACCTCAAGGCGACGGCGAGATGCGTCTTGCGCGGATCGCGGCGGCGGATGCGCGGCGCGACGCTGCACTTTTGCCCGATGCGATGCGGGCCACCGGGTTCTTCCCCGGCCCGCGTGTGGTGTTTCTGGAGGATGCGGGCGACGGGCTGGCGCCGGTGGCGTCGGAAGCGCTGCGCGACTGGCGCAAGGGCGATGCGGTGCTGGTGGTGACGGCCGGGGCGCTGGCGGCGAAATCGGCGCTGCGCAAGGTGTTCGAGGACCACGCGAACGCCTATGCTGCCGCGATCTATGATGATCCGCCGGGGCGGGACGAGGTCGAGGCGATGGTGAAGGCGGCCGGGATCGCTTCGCCTGATAGGCCCGCCATGGAGGATATCCTGGCTCTCTCGCGCAGTCTCGATCACGGAGATTTCCGTCAGACACTGGAAAAGATCGCACTGTACAAACTGGCCGATGTCTCTGCGCTTCAGCCCTCGGAAATCGCGGCGCTGGCACCCGGCAGCGCCGAGGCTGATCTTGATGAGGTGATCGACGCGGTCGCCGATATGCGAACATCGGACCTTGCGGCGCTGTTCGCGCGGATCGGGGCGGGGGGCAGCGTTCCGGTCGGTCTGTGCATGGCGGCGACCCGGCATTTCCGCGCCCTGCACGCGGCGGCAGCCGATCCACAGGGGCCGGCGGTGGCACTTGCGCGGGCGCGACCGCCGGTCTTCGGCCCCAGACGCGACCGCATGGTGCGGCAGGCACAGGCCTGGGGCACGGCCAAGCTGGAACTGGCGCTGCGCGAACTGACCGAAACCGATCTGACCCTGCGGTCATCGGCGCGGGTGCCGGGACTGGCACTGGTGGAACGGGTGCTGATCCGCATCGTCTCGCTTGGCCAGCGCAGGGCGGCGGGTTGACCTCGGCCAGGCATGAACACGCCTCCACCGCATATTTACGAACGCGCCGACCGCACGCCGCTGCGTCTTACCCCTGTCGATGACGTGGCCCCGGTCCTTGACCTGATCCGGACGGTTTTTGCGTCAATGAACGGTCGGATCGATCCGCCATCATCGGCGGCGCGTCTGACTGAAGCCGATCTGACAGAGGCGGCGAGGACAGGCGAAGTCTGGGTGATGCACGACGCTGGCACCCTGATCGCCTGCATGGTTCTGACGCCGGGGCCCGATCACCTCTATCTCGGCAAGCTGGCCGTGGACGCAGGCTTTCGCGGGCAGGGGCTGGCGCGGCTTCTGACCGATCTTGCCGCGCGCCGGGCCGCCGACCTCGGTCTGCCGTTCCTGCGGCTGGAAACCCGCGTCGAGCTGACCGAGAACCATCAGGCCTTTGCCGCGTTAGGCTTTGTCGAAACCACACGCACATCACATCCGGGTTTCGACCGACCGACAAGCATCACCTTTGAACGGAAGGCAGGCTGAACGCGATGTCCACTCCAAGTCTCCTCGGCCTCTGCGGCGCATTGCGCAAAGCCTCGACCAACCGGCTTCTGCTGGGCGAAGCCGTCCGCGCCTTTGGCCCCGCGCGCTACGCCGAAGGCAACCTGCGCCTGCCGCTGTTCGATGAGGACATCGAGATCGCCAAGGGCATTCCCGCCGCCGTCACGCGGCTGGCAGAACGCATAAAGGCGGCGGACGCCGTCATCATCGCCTGCCCGGAGTACAACAAATCGCTGACCGGCGTTCTGAAGAATGCGCTCGACTGGGTCAGCCGGACCAAGGGAAACCCCTGGCGCGACAAGCCGGTGGCGATCATCGGCGCGGCGGACGGGCGGGCGGGCGGCGACCGCGCGCAGTTCGCGCTGCGGCTGGCGATGGTGCCGTTCCGTGCGCGGGTCCTGCCGGGACCCGAGGTGATGGTGGCGCATTCGCGCGAGGCGTTCGATACAGAGGGGCGGCTGAAAGAGGCTTCCTATGTCAGGACGCTGACCGATCTGATGGCGCAGCTGCGCGCTGAAGCGACGCGCTAAAGTGCGTCGGGACGGAACGGCGCGGGGATGTCATCGCGCCCTTCCAGCACCAGGGCAGCCATCACCTGCCCGACCTTCGGCGCGATGCCGAAGCCGATCTTGAAGCCGCCGTTGGCGATGAAGTGCCCCGGTCGCCCCGGCCATGCACCGAGGATGGGGGACCGGGTGGACGCGCGCGGACGCAAGCCCGCCCAGCGGTCGATGACTGGTGCATCGCCCAGCGCCGGGACCAGCGCGCGCGCCCTGGCAATCAGCGTATCCAGCTGTGCGTCGGTGCCTCCGGCGTCGGTCCAGTCGCGTTCGCTGGTCGATCCGACCGCCACCGTGCCGTCGCCATGCGGCACGACATGCAGCCCGTCGGCGAAAATCTGCGGCGCATCGCCCGCGTCATACCGCAGCAGTGCCGCCTGACCCTTCACTCCGGTGCCGATGGATCGCCCCAACTCTGCCGACAGAGCGTCCAATCCCGCAACTCCGGTCGCCCAGATCACCGCCCCTTCCGCCCGGCCATCCCGTGAGACAACTTCGCCGCCGTTTGCCTCGACCGCACTGGCCAGCGCCTGCAACGCCCGCCGGGGATGAACCCGCGCTGACAGCGTGTCGCGGACCAGCCGTCCCGTCGGGCTGACCGGCGCGAAGACCCCGGCATCGCCGGCAGGGATCACGACCCACTCTGCCATCGCGTCCCAGCAGGTCTCTGCTGCTTCGGTTCGAACCCTTGCCAACCCCAGGGCAGTCTCATCCGCGACTGCCTGAAGGCGTCCTGTCCGCGCGTAGTATGGGTCTGTTCCACCCGCTTCGGCCACCTCCGCCCACCATCTTTCGGCCGTGACCAGCGCCTCGAACTGGAACTGCTTCTTCGCGTTCCAGCCGCCGGGCACATGCGGCGACAGCGCGCCGACCAGCCCGCCGCTCGCCCCCGCCCCGATTCCCGCAGGGTCGATCACCCGCACGCGCGCGCCCGCCTTCGTGCAGGCCCAGGCGCAGCTGAGCCCGAACACTCCGGCCCCCATGATCGTGACATCGGCTTTCATGCGCCCGGGCTAACGCATCGGCGCACGGCGAACCAGCCTTGCATGCGGGACCGGGCGCGGGCATGTGGCGCAGGAAAGTTGCGGGCGGCAGGTCATGGCTGAAACGGGCAGAGTGGAAACGGTCGGTTGGCATGCCGACGGCGTCCCGCGTTCGACCCTGTTCGACGACCCCTACTATTCGCTCCAGGGCGGACTGGAGGAATCCCGACACGTCTTTCTCGCCGGAAACGACCTGCCCGCGCGGTTCCGCGACGGCTTCCGCATTGCCGAACTCGGCTTCGGCACCGGGCTGAACCTGATCGCCACGGTGCTTGCCCGGCAGGCGTCAGGATGTATCGGCCGACTGGATTTCACCAGTTTCGAAGCCCACCCGATGCCCGCTGCCGACATGGCCCGCGCACATGCCGCCTTTCCTGAGATCGACACTCTTTCGGCTGAAATCATCACGAATTGGAAGGAAGGTCGACGGCGGTTCAGCATTGCTGACGTCGACGTAGATGTGATCACAGGTGACGCAGCGCAGACCCTTCCGCGCTGGGACGGCCTTGCAGACGCATGGTTCCTCGACGGCTTCTCGCCGACCAAGAACCCGGCTCTCTGGTCCGGCGACATCCTGACCGGCATTGCCCGCCACACCGCGCCCGGCGGCACCTTCGCCACCTACACCGCCGCCGGGCATGTACGCAGGGCCTTGCAGGCGGCAGGGTTTCAGGTAAGCCGCGTCCCGGGCTTCGGCACCAAGCGCCACATGACCCGCGGAATCCTGACCCCATGACGCACCAAAGCACCCGCGCGGGCATCCTGTTCACGATTGCCGCCGTCGCCGTTTTCTCGGTGCAGGACGCCTTCTCGCGCCATCTCGCGGGCAGCTACAACACCCTGATGGTCGTCATGGTCCGCTACTGGTTCTTTGCCGCCTTCGTCCTGATGCTCGCCCTGCGCCAGAAGGGCGGCCTGCGCGCGATGGCGACGCCGCAGCCCCTGCTGCATGTCCTGCGCGCTGCATTCCTGATCACCGAGGTCTGCGTCATCGTGCAGTCCTACACCCTGATCGGACTGGTCCAGACACATGCCGTCTTTGCCTGCTGCCCGCTGCTGATCGCAGCCCTCGCCGGGCCCTTGCTCGGCGAAAAGGTTCCGCTGGCGCGCTGGATCGCCATCGGCTGCGGCTTTGCGGGAATACTGGTCATTCTGCAGCCCGGCTCGGGTGTGTTCAACGTTCTGTCCCTGCTGCCGCTTCTGTCCGCCCTCATGTATGCGCTTTACAGCCTGATGACGCGCAAGGCCGCCGCCCGCGACGCCAGCCTTGTCTCGCTGTTCTGGTCCGGCGTCATCGGCGCGATGCTGATGACGCCCATCGGCCTGTTCTACTGGCAGCCGATCTCGGGGCCGGACTGGGCGTTCATGGTTCTCTACGGTCTGATGGCGGTCTTCGCGAACTGGCTGGTGATCCGCGCCTACGAACTGGCCGAGGCATCGGCCCTGCAGCCCTTTGCCTATCTGCAGCTGGTTTTCGTCGCGGTCATCGGCGTCGTGGTCTTCAATGAGGAAATCCGCGCGAACGTCGTCATCGGTGCCGCTATCGTCGTGTCGGCGGGCCTGTTCACGCTCGTCCGCTCGCGCGAGACCCGCGCGGTGGAGGCGGTGTGAAACAGCAGAGCCTGCGCCTCGGCATCATCCTGATGAGCCTGACCAGCTTCATCTTCTCGATTCAGGACGGCATTTCGCGACATCTGGCGGGGGAGTACAACCCGTATCTCGTCGTCATGTTCCGCTTCTGGTTCCTGGCGCTGTTCGCGGCGGCGCTTGCCGCCCGGTCGCCCCTCGGGTTCGCGGCCGCGGTCCGAACGCGCATGCCCAGGGTCCAACTCCTGCGCGGTGTGCTGCTGGCGGCCGAGATCAGCGTGATGATGTTCGCCTTCGTCGCCCTCGGTCTGGTCGAAAGCCACGCAGTCTTTGCCTGCTACCCCCTTCTTGTCGCGGCCCTCTCCGGCCCGGTTCTGGGCGAAAGGGTCGGCTGGCGGCGCTGGACGGCCATCGGCGTCGGGGCGCTGGGCGTGATGATCGTCCTGCAACCCGGCGGCGGGGTGTTCTCGCCGCTTGCCATCATTCCTTTCGTCTCGGCGCTGCTGTTCGCCTTCTACGGCCTGCTCACGCGCTATGTCGGGCGCACCGATGCCGCCTCCGCCAGCTTCTTCTGGACCGGCATTGTCGGCGCGCTGGTGATGACGCCCTTCGGATTGTCGCACTGGCAGCCGATGACCCCAGCCGATGCGGGCTGGATGTTCCTGCTCTGCTGCACCTCCGCCGCCGCACACTGGACGATGATCCGCGCGTTCGAGGTGGCGGAGGCCAGCGCGATCCAGCCCTTTGCCTATCTCCAGCTGGTCTTCATCTCGATCCTCGGCATCGGTGTCTTCGGCGAGGTGCTGCGTCCGAACGTGGCGGTCGGCGCAGCCATCATCGTCGCGGCGGGCATATTCACGCTGTGGCGCGAACGTGAAAAAGGTCGCGCCAACCCCTACTGGCCCTTCAGCTTTGCTGTGAAGCTCACCCCCGACATGTCCTCGCCCAGCCGCGCGCGATAGACGAACCAGCTTTCGGCGACGCGCATCACATAGGTCTGGGTCTCGCGGAACGGGATCGCCTCGATCCAGTCCACCACGTCCACATCGTCCTGCCGCGGGTCGCCGCGGTCCTGCATCCATTGGCGGGGCCGTCCCGGTCCCGCATTGTAACCGGAAGCCACCAGAACCGGCGACGTCCCGAACTCTGCCACCAGACCCTCCAGATAGGCCGCCCCCAGCCGGGCATTGTACAGCGGGTCCGACGTCAGCTTGCCCGCGCTGTATTCGATGCCCAGCTTCCCCGCCATCATCTTGGCCGTCCCCGGCATCACCTGCATCAGACCGCGCGCACCCGCGCCCGATACCGCCTCGGGGTTGAACTCGCTTTCGCGCCGCGCGATGGCCAGGGCCAGTGCGTTCGGCACCGGCAGGTCCAGTTTGTGCATGCCCATGAAGGGGTAATAGGCGCGCGGCCAGATCACGCCCTTGTCCGCCGCCGCCTTCGCCAGAACCAGCGCCAGATAGGCGTCGTTCCATTCGATGGCCTGTCCCGCCAGTGCCCCGATCTCCTGCCCCGACAGCCCTTCGGCCAGATGCAGCAGGAACCGTGCTGCCAGTGTGCGGTTGCCCGCCTGATCGAGCAGCGCTGCCGCCTGATAGACCGACGACCCGGCAAGCGACGCGGACAGCGCCGGATACTCTTCGCCCCCCGCCAGCTTTGCGTCGAAGGTCCGCCCCGCCCGTTCGCCCGCCAGAAGGCCGTAGAACGCCCAAGGGTAATCCGCCGCAAAGGCATAGGCCGCCGCCGCCTGATCGTCGCGGCCCAATGCCTCGGCCGCCCGCCCTTCCCAGTATCCCGCGCGGGCCAGCGTGATCGGCCCTTCCGCCGCCGCCCGGACGCGCCGGAAATGCGTCAGCGCGGTTTCAGGATCATCCAGCCTGCGCAGGGCCACATAGCCCGCCAGCCATTCGAGGTCGGCATAATCTTCGTCCGTCTCTGCAAGATGATGCCGTGCCGCCATCCGGTAGGCCGCAGCGGCATTTCCGACCCGCATCTCGCGCCGCGCAAGCGTGCGTCGCCAGTCGGACCATTTCGCGGGTTCGCCCAGGGATTCGGCGCTGTCGGACCGTTCCAGCAGCAGCACGCCTGCGTCGTCATACAGATCCTGCCGGATACGCCAGCGGAACCGGTCATAGGCCAGGCCCCACGAACCCGCCATCGTGTCCGGAACCGCCTCGATCAGTGCGGTCACGCCCTTTGCCCCGGTCTGCAGCGCGACGCGCGCCTCGGCCACCCTGCGGGTTCCGTCGGAGGCATATGGCAGCATCCGCCGCGCCTGCTCCGGCTCGCCGGCCTTCAGCATCGCCGCGATCCGCCCGTCATTGTGCTGCGCCAGCGTCTCACCGTAACGCGACAGATAGGCGTCCTGTTCCTCGGCGGTCAGCACGAGCGTCCGCCAGCCCCGTACCAGTTCCGTCCCCGCCGCCTCGGCCTGACCCGACGCCAACAGTGCCGCGACCAAAGCCAGCGACCCGGTCCCCGTCTGCGGGTCCTCTCCGTCGAAATAGGCGATCCCACGGGCCGGGTCGCCCGCGTCAATCAGAAACTCCTCCCCCGCCTTCCGCAGCAGCGGCAGCCCCGGCCAGTCGCCATGCGCCGCGAGGAAGTCTTCATACTCACGCAACGTCCCCTCGCCGTCGCGCAGCCGCAGCCAGTCCACCACCGCCGCCGCGACTGGGCCGGATTGCCGGGCAAGTCCCTGCGCGTCGGGCCAGTCCTTGCCCTCGGCTAGAATCAGCGCGCGCCGGAACGCCGCGGAGTCGTCCGCTGCGGCGGCGGAGCACATCAGGGCGACCGCAGAAGCGGCCTTCAGGAGGGTGCGGAACATGAAACCGGGCCTGCGTCTTTTGTTTTGCCGCGCAGCGTAGCCAAAGGCCCGGCGTCCGCAACACACAAACTTGGCAATCCCCGGCCTTTCCCCTAGGGTCCGCGCCGGTTTGGCACCGGGCGGATGTCCCGGTCAGATGCAGAGGATAACAGCGATGCTCCGTGGCTCGATGCCCGCCCTTGTCACCCCGTTCCGCAATGGTGAGGTGGACTTCGATACGATCAAGAAACTTGTCGACTGGCATATATCAGAAGGCAGTCACGGCCTTGTGCCGGTCGGAACGACCGGCGAAAGCCCCACGCTGTCGCATGATGAACACAAGGCGGTCATCGACGCCGTTGTCGCCGCCGCAGCGGGCCGTGTGCCCGTCATAGCCGGTGCCGGGTCGAACAACACGGCGGAAGGCATCGACCTGATCCGCTTTGCCGAAAAGGCCGGGGCCGATGCCGCGCTGGTCGTGACGCCCTATTACAACAAGCCGACGCAGCGCGGCCTGATCGCGCATTTCACCGCGATGCACGACGCCTGCAACCTGCCGATCATCATCTACAACATCCCGCCGCGTTCGGTCGTCGACATGTCGCCCGACACGATGGGCGAACTTGCGCGGCTGCCGCGCATCGTGGGCGTCAAGGACGCCACGGGCAAGATCGAGCGGGTAAGTCAGCAGCGCGCGTCCTGCGGGGCCGACTTCATCCAGCTGTCGGGCGAGGATGCGACGGCCTTGGGCTTCAACGCGCATGGCGGGGTCGGCTGCATTTCCGTCACGGCCAACGTCGCGCCGCGCCTCTGCGCCGAATTTCAGGAGGCGACGCTGGCCGGCGACTATGCCAGCGCATTGGAGTATCAGGACCGCCTCATGCCGCTGCACGAGGCGATCTTCATCGAACCCGGCCTTGCGGGCGCGAAGTATGGCCTGTCACGGCTGGGCATGTGTTCGGACGAGGTGCGCCTGCCGCTGACCGGGCTTCTAGACAGCACCAAGGGCCGGATAGACGCCGCGATGCGCCATGCGGGGCTGCTCAACTGACCGATTGCGGGCGACCGCGCCACTTGCTGCGTCGCAAAGGGTGACTAGAGTGGCGTAATTCGGTTCCGTTTCCCGGGGGTGCTGCTTTGATCGGTTTTCGGGTTCTCGGCGCGGCCGCGACCGCCCTGTCGCTTTCGGCCATATCGGCCAGCGCCGCCCCCTGCAGCAATTCCGGCGCTGACTACGAGGCGTGGAAGTCGATCATGGCCGAAGAGGTCGCGCAGGCCGGGGTCGGACAGCGCGGGCGCGACGCGCTTCTGGCCACCCGTTACTCCAAGGCGACCATCTCGGCCGACCGCAACCAGAAAAGCTTCAAATACTCGCTGCAGAAATTCATGCAGCTCCGCGGCGCCGATGCCATCGTGTCGCAAGGCCGCGCGCGAAAGGCGAGGAACGCCGATTTCTACGCCTCGCTCGAGCGCGCCTACGGTGTGCCTGCTGGCGTCGTCATCGCGATCCACGGAATGGAGACGGGCTTCGGCAACTTCATGGGCGATACGAACGTCGTCTCGGCCATCGCGACGCTTGCCTACGATTGCCGTCGCAGCGATTTCTTCGCGCCGCATATGATCGCCGCGCTGAGGCTTGTTGATCTTGGTGCAATCAGTGCCAAGACAGTCGGTGCAAAACATGGCGAACTTGGCCACACGCAATTCCTTCCCGGCAATGCGCTGAAGTACGGCGTCGACGGCAACGGCGACGGTGCCGTCGATTTCGCCAATGTGACCGACGCCCTGGCTTCGACCGCGAACTTCCTTCGGCAAAAGGGCTGGAAGCCGGGCCGGGGCTATCAGAAAGGCGAGCCGAACTTCGCGGTGATCAAGGATTGGAACGCCGCCGGAGTTTACCAGGAGGCCATCGCGATCATGGCCGCGCAGATCGACGGCTAGGATGCCGCACCCGCAATGGGCATCAGTGTGTTTCCGCGGGGCGCTTGCGGACCCCGCCCCTACCGCGCAAACGCCGCATTCCGGCCATATGCCACCGGCAGCCTGACCCCGCGTTAAGGTTAAGGAGTGTTCTGGTCATGCGTTACGCTTTCGCTTGTCTCTTCGCGCTCGCCGCCGGTCCCGCTGCCGCCGAACTCCAGTGCGACATACAGAACGGCCACCTTGCCTGCGACTATTCCGCCGCCCTCGCCGCCGACGCACAGCAACACGTTCCCGCCGATCCCGCAGCACTGACCGCATATGAACCCGTCGCCCACGACGGCGATATCGGCCACTACGACCAGATGACCTCCACCGCCTTCTCGGCCACCCCCTGTTCCTACACTCCCGTCGAAGAGGCCGTCCCCGGCTGCTGACGACCGTCCTGTCCAGGCGTTTCGCGCTTTTCCCCGCCTGCCGCTTCCGCTTTAACGCGTCGGACTGACAACGGCGGACCAGCGTGACCCGGCAGTACAAGGCCCCTCTTTCCGACAACCTGCGCGGCAGTCTGTGGATGGTTGCCGCCATGGCCGGATTCGCGGTCGAGGACATGTTCCTGAAATCGGCAGCCGCGACCCTGCCGGTCGGGCAGATCATGGTGTTCTTCGGCGCGGGCGGGACGCTTCTGTTCGCCATCCTGACAAAGCTGCGGGGCGAGGCGCTGTTTCCCGTCGCCATGAAGTCCCCCGTCATCCTGATCCGCGCCCTGTTCGAGGTGTCGGGACGGCTCTTCTACACCCTTGCCATTGCCCTGACGCCGCTGTCCTCGGCCTCGGCCATCCTGCAGGCCAGCCCCCTTTTGGTCGTCGCAGGCGCGGCGCTGGTGTTCGGTGAGCGTGTCGGCTGGCGGCGCTGGGCCGCCATCGCCCTTGGCTTCGCGGGTGTCCTGATCGTTCTGCGGCCCGGCGCGGACAGCTTCACGCCGCTGTCGCTGTTCGCGGTTCTGGGAACCATCGGCTTTGCGGGACGTGACCTGGCTACCCGCGCCGCGCCGCAGGGCCTGTCGAACATGCAGCTGGGCCTCTACGGCTTCGCGATGATCGTGGTGGCCGGGGCCAGTATGCTGGCGCTGTTCGGCGGGGCCGCAATGCCCGGCCCGAGCGCGGTCCTCGACCTGACGGCTGCCATTCTGATCGGCGTCGCGGCCTATTACGCCCTCACGGCAGCCATGCGCACCGGTTCGGTCGGCGTCGTAACGCCCTTCCGCTACACGCGCCTCGTCTTCGCGCTGAGCCTTGGGGTGACCGTCTTCGGCGAACGCCCCGACGCCCTGACCCTGATCGGCAGCGCGGTCATCGTCGCCAGTGGCCTCTACACCCTCTGGCGCAGCAGCCGCCGCGCCACCCCGACCGCTGCCTGACCCCGCATCTGGACTCGCGTCCCCGCCTCCCCTATCTCCGCCGGACCATGGTCGAAAAATCTGATCCCAATTCAAAACTGATCGCGGAAAACCGCCGCGCGCGGTTCGATTATTTTGTCGAGAGTGACATAGAAGCCGGAGTTGTCCTGACCGGATCCGAGGTCAAGTCGCTGCGCATCGGACAGTCGAACATCGCCGACAGCTACGCCTCGGTCGAACGTGGCGAGCTTTGGCTGATCAATTCCTACATCGCGCCCTACAAACAGGCAGGCATCTTCGGGCATGAAGAGCGCGCGCACCGCAAACTGTTGGTTTCAAAGAAGGAACTGGCGCGCCTTTGGCAGGCCGTCGGGCGCGAGGGGATGACGCTGGTGCCACTGGCGCTCTATTTCAACGACAAGGGCCGGGTGAAGCTGAAGCTTGGCGTGGCCAAGGGCAAGAAGCTGGGCGACAAGCGCGAAACCGAAGCGAAACGCGACTGGAACCGCCAGAAGCAACGCCTGCTGAAGCAAGGCTGACAGCACACATTTTCAGCAATCTTGCATGCCGCTGCGTAAAGAATTGCCGGACGTATTTCCTTCTGACACTGTCACCGCAACCGGCCCGTGGGGACAAACGGTCGGATAAACACATAAAAACAGTCTGTTAGAGAGGGAACTGGACTATGGAACTTATCATCAGCCTGATCGCGGGCGCGCTCGGCGGCAACGCCGTCGGTGCCGTCGCAAAGAATCTCAATCTCGGCGTCCTGCTGAATTCGGTCGCGGGCATTGTCGGCGGCGGTCTTGGCAGCCAGATCATCGGCATGCTCGGCGGGGCCGATGCCGCAGCCGCAGCTGGCGGACTTGATATCGGTTCGATCATCTCATCCGTCGCCTCGGGCGGCGTCGGCGGCGGTGTCGTCATGGCCATCGTCGGCGTGCTGAAAGGCATGATGGCCAAGTGATCCGAAAGGGGGGCGCGGCGGACGTGTCGTGCCCCCTCGTTCAACCGCCTTGCCGTTCCGCCCCGCGACCGCATAGATTGCAGCGCTGCCGACCGGGACGCGTATCATGACCGACGAAGACCCCCAGACACTCGTCTCCACGGCCTGGCTGGCCGCGCATATCAGGGACCCTGACATCCGGGTGCTGGATGCCTCATGGTATCTGCCAGACGCGGGCCGCGACGCGAAGGCAGAGTATTCTGCTGCGCACATTCCGGGGGCACGGTTCTTCGACATCGATGAAATCGCCGATACGCGGTCAGGCCTTCCGCACATGGCCCCGCCGACCGAGAAATTCATCAGCCGGATGCGGGCGATGGGTGTGGGCGACGGACATCAGGTGGTCGTCTATGACGGATCCGGGCTGTTTTCTGCGGCGCGTGTCTGGTGGACTTTCCGCCTGATGGGCAAGCGCGATGTGGCGGTGCTGGACGGCGGTCTTCCCAAATGGCAGGCAGAGGGCCGCGCTGTCGAGGATATGCCGCCGATCCTGCGCGACCGTCATATCACCGTCCAGCGGCAGGCAGCACTGGTGAAGGATGTCACGCAGGTGGCTGCCGCGTCGAAGCTCGGCGACCACACGATCATCGACGCACGTGCGCCCGGGCGGTTCGCGGGCGAGGAACCCGAACCGAGGCCGGGCGTGAAGTCAGGGCACATCCCAGGGTCGGTCAACGTGCATTACCGGACGCTTCTGAACGATGACGGCACCATGAAACCGACGACCGAGCTGAAGGCGGTGTTCCAGGCGGCGGGTGCCGACCTGGCCAAATCCGCGATCACCACCTGCGGGTCGGGCATCACGGCGGCGATCGTCAGTCTGGCGCTGGAGCGGATAGGCAAGCGCGATCATGCACTCTATGACGGGTCCTGGGCGGAATGGGGCATGTATGGCGACCTGAAGGTTGCCCGCGGCTGACCCGGAGCCCCTCGACGCGCTGGTGGTCGGCGCGGGGCCTGCGGGCCTGATGGCCGCCGAAGCGCTGGCCGCAGCCGGACGCAGCGTGGTCGTGGCAGAGGCGATGCCGACGCCGGGGCGCAAGTTCCTGATGGCGGGAAAGTCGGGGCTGAACCTGACCAAGGACGAAAACCCGCAGGTCTTTGCAGCGCGCTATGCGCCCGGGTGGATCGCGCCGATCGTCGGGGCGTTCGGTCCGTCTGAGGTGACGTCCTGGGCGCTCGGTCTCGGGATTGATCTGTTCACCGGGTCATCCGGTCGGGTGTTTCCCGTGGGCATGAAGGCTTCGCCTCTGCTGCGCGCATGGCTGGCGCGTCTTGGTGCTGCGGGCGTGTCACTTCGGACCGGATGGCGCTGGACCGGATGGGACGGCGAAGGGCTGCGTTTCCGTACCCCGACGGGCCCGGTGACGGTCCAGCCGAAGGTGACGGTTCTGGCGCTCGGCGGCGCAAGCTGGGCGCGTCTTGGGTCCGATGCGGCCTGGGTGCCGTGGCTTCAGGACAGGGGTGTCGAGGTCACGCCGTTCCGTCCAGCCAACATGGGCTTTGCCGTTGACTGGACGCCCCACATGGCCCGCCATTTCGGCCAGCCTGTCAAAGGCACCGCCCTCATCGCCGGACTCCTGCGCGAACGGGGCGAATTCGTCCTTTCTCATCGCGGGATCGAAGGCGGCGGTGTCTACGCAGTCTCGGCCGCTGTGCGCGACGGGGCGGCCCTGACGCTCGACCTGTTCCCCGATCTGACCGAAGCCGCCATAGCGGCGCGTCTCTCACGTGCCGGGCCACATGAAAGCCTGCCGAATCGCCTGCGCAAGGCCGGGCTCGACCCCATCCGCGCGGCGCTGGTTCAGGAATGGGGACGGCCGGTTCCGGCGGGGCCGTCCCTTGCAGCGCTGCTCAAGGCGCTGCCGGTTCGCCATACCGGCCCCCGCCCGATGGACGAGGCGATCTCGGTGGCTGGCGGAGTATCCCGCAAAAGCCTGACTGACGGGCTGGAACTGCGGTGCTGTCCCGGCGTCTTCGCCGCAGGCGAAATGCTGGATTGGGAAGCCCCAACCGGCGGCTACCTGCTGACCGCGTGCCTTGCGACCGGACTTTGGGCCGGTCGGGCGGCGACCGGACACCGTGGCTAGCTCACCCAGCCCGCTGAACTCGATATCTTGGGGATAACCGCCCGCCCCCCGCCATATACGGTGGTTCCCCGTTGACTTAGCCCCCCCATTCCGAAGAATGCCCCGACCTGCACCGACTCGGCTTCACTCATCGGAACCGCACCAGCCTTGCGCCTGACCCGCCTTCGCCTCAACGGCTTCAAAAGCTTCGTGGACCCGACCGATCTGGTCATCCATGACGGGCTGACCGGCGTTGTCGGACCGAACGGCTGCGGCAAGTCGAACCTGCTCGAGGCACTGCGCTGGGTGATGGGCGAAAACCGCCCGACGGCGATGCGCGGCGGCGAGATGGAGGATGTGATCTTCGCCGGGGCCTCGACCCGTCCTGCCCGGCACTTCGCCGAAGTGGCGATCACCATCGAGAATACCGATCGCACCGCGCCGGCCGGCTTCAACGATCACGACCAGATCGACATCGTCCGCCGCATCACCCGCGACGCCGGTTCGGCCTACAAGGCCAACAGCAAGGAAGTGCGCGCGCGCGACGTGCAGATGCTGTTCGCCGATGCTTCGACCGGATCGCACAGTCCGGCGCTGGTGCGTCAGGGACAGATTTCTGAACTGATCAACGCCAAGCCCAAGAGCCGGCGTCGCATCCTGGAAGAGGCGGCAGGGATCGCGGGCCTGTATCAGCGGCGGCACGAGGCGGAACTGCGGCTGCAGGCGACGGAACAGAACCTTGCGCGTGTGGACGATGTAGTCGAGGCGATGGCGCAGCAACTGGCGTCGCTGGCGAAGCAGGCCAGGCAGGCGGCGCGCTACCGCGAGATCGGGACCGATCTGCGCCGCGCCGAGGGGATGCTGCTGTACCGCAGATGGCGCGAGGCGGATACTGCGCGGGCGGCGGCAGAGGCGGGGCTGACCGAACGGACGAAGGCGGCGTCGCAGGCCGAAGGGGCGGCACAGGCTGCAGTGCGGGCACGCGAGGGGGCGGACGCGGCGCTGCCCAGCTTGCGCGAAGAGGAAACCATCGCCGCGGCGGTGCTGCAGCGGGTGCTGGTGCAGCGTGACAGCCTTAGGGCCGACGCCGATCGGGCGCGGGCGGCGATCCTTGCGCTGTCGGCGCGGATCGAGCAGATGGCGCGGGACGGCGAGCGCGAGGCGGCGCTCAACCGCGACGCGGGCGAGACAATGGCGCGGCTGACGGACGAGGATGCGGGGCTGGTCGCGGCGGACGACGGGCACAGCGAGCGTCTGACGATCGCGGGTGCAGCGGCGCATGAGGCGGCAGAGGTTCTGCAGGACCGCGAGGCAAAGCTGGGCGAGGCGACCGAAGACGTCGCGCGTCTGGCGGCACGCCACCAGTCGGCGCAGCGGCTGCTGGCGGACCTGACGACGACACTGGACCGGGCGGGCGCTGAGGCGGACAAGGCCCGGGCTGCGGCTGTCGAGGCGGAAGGCGCGCTGGCACGCGCAGGGGTTGACCGTGGGGTGGCCGAGGCTGCGCTGGCGGATGCGCAGGGGGCGGCAGAGGCGGCCGAGGCGGCTCTGGCGGCGGCGGATGCAGCGCGGACGGACGCGCAATCGCGCGAATCCGAGGCGCGCGCGGCGCGGGCCGGGGCCGAGGGCGAGGCTGGCGCGCTTCGGGCCGAGGTCGCGGCGCTGGCGCGGCTGGTGGAGCGGGAATCGCAGGCGG
The DNA here is from genome assembly GCA_963738635.1 of uncultured Alphaproteobacteria bacterium. Lineage (GTDB taxonomy): Bacteria > Pseudomonadota > Alphaproteobacteria > Rhodobacterales > Rhodobacteraceae > JAOADN01. Next base: position 151,624 of record CAVTXE010000003.1, read on the forward strand.
GCAAGCAGGTGCTGGACCGCGTGACGGTCGTGAAGGGCTATGAGAAGGCGCTGGGTGCCGCGATGGCGGATGACCTGCGGGCACCCGAGGTCGGCGGCGGCACGGTGTCGGGATGGGCGACGCTGCCCGGGTATTCGGATGCGCAGGGGCTGCCCGAAGGGGTGGCGGCACTTTCGGCGCATGTGCAGGTGCCCGATGTGCTGCGCCGCCGGATCGAGCAGATCGGCCTGGTGGACCGGACGGACGGGGCGCGGTTGCAGCCCGCACTGAAGCCGGGCCAGAGGCTTGTCTCGGTCGAGGGCGACCTCTGGCGCTGGGACGGGTTCCGCGCGGCGGCCGAAGATGCGCCGCAGGCGTCCGCCCTGCGCTTGCAGCAGCTCAACCGCCTGGTCGAACTCAAGCGCGACCTGGAGGAGGTCGCTGCGCGGGCCGACGGCGCGACCCGCGCGCATGACCTGCTGACCCGACGGCTCGCCGAGGCTTCGGAGGCCGATCACGGGGCGCGCGATGCCCGGCGTGCGGCGGACCAGCGCATGGCTGATACCAGCCGCGCCCTGTCACGCGCCGAGGCGGAGCAGTCCATTGCAGGCGGCAAGCTGGAAAGCGCGCGGCTTGCTGTCGCGCGCTTCGGCGAAGAGGCGACGGCGGCCAGCCTGCGCAGCACCGAGGCGGTCGCGGCGCAGGCGGCGCTGCCCGATCTTGCAGCGGCGCGGGCGGGGATAGATGCGGTGCGGCAGGCGGTCGAGGCGGCCCGGATAACGATGCTGTCGCGGCGGTCCGGCCATGACGAGCTTCGCCGCGAAGGCGAGGCGCGGACCAAACGGCGGGCCGAGATCGCGCGGGAACAGGCCAGTTGGGCCGAACGGTTGGCGACGGCGGAAAAGCGGATGGCCGAACTGACGGACCGCCGCGCAGCGTCCGAAGGCGAATTGGCGGCAGCCAGCGCCGCGCCAGCGCGGATCGAGGCGGAGCAGGCCAAACTGGAAGCTGCGCGCGAGGTTGCGGACCAGCGGCGGCGTCAGGCGTCGGACGCGCTGGCTACGGCCGAGACGGCCCTGCGGCACGCACAGGAGGCCGAACGCGAGACGGAACGCGCCGCATCCGAGGCGCGCGAGGGCCGCGCCCGGGCCGAGGCGCGGACAGACGCGGCGCGCGAGGTTCTGCTCGAAGCTGCAGCGCGGATCAGGGACGAGGCCGAGACGGACCCAGTAGGTTTGCTTCAGTCGCTCGACGCGGACCCGGACACGATGCCCGACGCCGAAACGCTGGACCAAGACGTGAACCGATTGAAGCGCCAGCGCGACGCGCTGGGCGCCGTGAACCTGCGCGCCGAGGAAGACGCGCGCGGGATTCAGACGGAACACGATACGCTGGTGACCGAAAAGGCCGATCTCGAGGAAGCGGTCAAGAAGCTGCGCGCCGGGATTTCGGGCCTGAATCGCGAGGGCCGCGAACGGCTGCTGACGGCTTTCGAGCAGGTGAACGCAAATTTCCGGCTGCTGTTCACGCATCTGTTCGGCGGCGGCGAGGCCAATCTTGTTCTGGTCGAATCCGATGACCCGCTGGAGGCCGGACTGGAAATAATGTGCCAGCCGCCGGGGAAGAAACTGGCGGTGCTGTCGCTGCTGTCGGGGGGCGAACAGACGCTGACCGCGCTGGCGCTGATCTTCGCGGTGTTCCTGGCGAACCCCGCGCCGATCTGCGTGCTCGACGAGGTGGACGCGCCCCTGGACGACGCGAACGTCACGCGGTTCTGCGATCTTCTGGACGAGATGACGCGACGGACCGACACCCGGTTCCTGATCATCACGCACCATGCGGTGACGATGGCGCGCATGGACCGGCTGTTCGGGGTGACGATGCAGGAACCGGGCGTCAGCCAGCTGGTGAGCGTGGACCTGAAACGGGCGGCGGCGCTGGTCGCGTGACGGGCCGGAGCGGCAGGGTCCCGGTAACGTCCCGTTAATGCTTAATCTTTAAGGGTGGTCGGCATCGAAGCAGTCTTGGGTGGCTGACATGCGCGAAATCATAGCCGTGGCGTCCCTGCTGTTCTTCCTAGCGATCAGCGGGTCGCAGGCAGGGCAGAACTGGGTCGACAACACCTGCAATCTGGGCGACATCTTTCGGACGGCCAGCGGATGCACCGACGCTCCCTGACTCGAGTGTGAAGGTAGCTCAGGTTGATATGCCTTCACCCGGATCGCCGACCCGGAAGAGATCCCGCGTCAAAGGGCGTTAAGCAGGGCCGCGGTCGGCCAGGCATCCGCAGGCAGGCCAAGCCGCTGCTGTTCCGCTTGGACGGCCTCGCGCGTCTTCTCGCCCAGTATGCCGTCAGCCTTGCCCACGTCATGGCCGCGTGCCTGCAGCTTCTTCTGCAGCGATATCATCTGGTCGCCCGACAGGCCGGGTTCCGGATTTCCGGGATCGTAGGGAGGTGCACCCTCCAGCCGCGTGGCGAAATAGGCCGCCGTGGTCACATAGACAAAGCTCTTGTTCCACTCGAAATAGACGCGGAAGTTCGGGTAGGCCATGAAGGCGGGTCCCTTGCGCCCCATCGGCAGCAGCACGGACCCCGTCATCCCCACCGGCAGCGCCGAATTACGCCCTGTGACGCCCAGAGCGGCCCATTCCGCGCCCGGCAACTGGTGGTTCAGACCCGTCTTCGACCAGTCCAGATCCTCCGGCACGATGATTTCCTGCAGCCAGGGCTCGCCCGCCCGCCAGCCGAGACCGCTCAGCATCTTCGCCCCGGACAGCAGCGCGTCGGGGGCGGACGTCTTCAGCCGTACGTGCCCGTCACCGTCGCCATCGACGCCGTTGCGCAGGATATCGTCAGGCAGCATCTGGACCATGCCGATTTCGCCCGCCCAGGCCCCTTTCGTCGTGGCGGGGTCGAAGTCGTCTTTCAGGTAGAGCCGCAGCGCAGAAAAGACCTGCGGGCGGAACAATTCGGGCCTTCGGCAGTCATGGGCCAGCGTCACCAGCGCATTCAGCGTATTGAAATCGCCCTGCACCGCGCCGTAGTCCGTCTCGAACGCCCAGAACGCCAGCAGAACGCCGGGTGACACGCCATATTCAGATGCCATGCGGTCAAACGTGGACCGGTACTTCTTCAGATTGGCGGCACCGTTCGAAATGCGGCTCTGGCTGATCAGCGATCGGGAGAATTCGATGAATGTCTTGCGGAACACGCCTTGCGACCGGTCTGCCTTCAGGACTTTCTGATCCTGCCGCACCCCGGCGAAAAACGCATCGATCTGGTCGGCCGACGCACCGCCGCGCGCCGCCTCGGCCTTCAGCCCGCCGACAAACGCGCCGAAATCGCCGCCGCACGCTGCGCCCGTCGACGTCGCGCCGCCAAGGACGATGGCCAGGGCCAGCCCCAGAACCCGTGTCAAATCCGCTCTCCCTTGCCGACGCCGCTTAAGCACTCTCGCCGGGTGCTTTGCCGCCGGTTATTCCCCGTAAAACTTTGCGCGGATTGTGTTTCTGTGTCTATATGGAAGCGCAGGAACCCTGGTCAGACGCGCGCGTTGACCAAAGCGTGCCGGAGCATCCATGAACGTCCTGATCGTCGAAAGCAACGCCAGTCTCGGGGGGCTCTGGAAGCGTCATCTCGAACGGAATGGCGCATCGGTCGATCACGCGAAAAGCCAGGATGACGCAGCCGTGCTGATCGAGAAAAGACCCTATGAAGTGATCGTCCTCGACCTTGTTCTGGCCGAGGGCAGCGCTTTTGCGGTTGCGGACTATGCGAGTTACCGTCGGCCCGATGCCAAGATCATCTTCGTGACCAACACGACCTTCTTTTCGGACGGTTCGATCTTTCAGCACATTCCGAATGCCTGTGCGTTTCTGCCCACCGAAACGCCGCCGGATGACCTGCTCGCCCTGGTTGAGCATTACAGCGTGGCACATTAGGCCGGGTGTGGCTCCTTATTGTTGCGGCCTGATGCAAGAAGCGTCTACCCGGTGCGGATTGCGCTAAAAATGCGTGATACGCGCCGGAGATTCATCCATCCGCTTGATTTTTAACCTCTTCCCCCCATTCTGATTGGGCGGAGGAGTTGCGATGTCCGAGTTTTTGCCCAAAGAGGTCCGGGCCGGCCTGGAAGAAGCGCGCAAGCGCGAAATCCGGCGGAAGTCACGTCTGCGCGTCATGGCGGGTGAAGATGTGTATCCGATCCTGCGGTTCTGGGACGAGGGCTTTTCACTCGACGCGGATCAGGTCGACCATCTGCGCGGTCTGGTTGATATCTTCGATGGCGCACGCCATCTGTACCAGTCGCTGATCGTGGCCTCGGATGTCGAGGCGGGCGAGCTGATCTGCGTGATGAAACGCTCGACCGCCGCACTTGATCGTCCGCCGGTAGATTTCGCACGTGACGAGTTCGCGCCCGTCGCGCTGATTGCCAAGAACTGACTACTGAAGGTCGGCGAAGGCCCGAGTCAGCCGGGCAACCGCCTCTTCGACGCGCGACCGCTGTGTCCCCAGATTGAATCGCAGATATGTCTCGCCCCCGGTGCCGAAACTTGCCCCGTAGTTCGCGGCGATCCCGGCGTCTTTCTCGACCCGCCTCGTGAATTCCTCGCGCGTCATGCCGGTGCCTGCGAAATCGACCCAGGCCAGATAGGTCGCCTCCAGCCGCATCGACAGCAGACCCGGAATCGCGTTTACGCCTGCATCAAAGACCTGCCGGTTGCCGTCCAGATAGGTCATCAGCGCATCGACCCAGGCCGCGCCTTCGGGGGAATAGGCCGCCGTCGCCATATGCATGCCGAAACTGTTCGGCGAAATGCCAAGCGCCCTCCTCCGCGCGGAAAACGCGGCGCGCAGGTCCGGGTCCGCGATGATGACGTTGCCGGTATAGCAGCCCGGGATGTTGAAGGTCTTGCTGGTCGCGGTCATGGTGATCAGGCGGTTGCCGATCTCGGAGACCACCCGCGCCGTGACTTGGTGCCGCTGGCCGGGATAGACCAGATCGTGGTGAATCTCGTCGGACACCAGGATCAGGTCGTGGCGTACGCAGAAATCCGCGACCGCGCGCAGTTCCCCGGCCGTCCAGACCCGCCCGCCGGGATTGTGCGGTGAACAGAGGATCATCAAACGCTCGTTGCCCGTCATCGCCGCGTCCCAGGCCTCAATGTTCAGTCTGCACTGCCCGTCCAGTACCGCCAGCGGGCATTCGACGACCGTGCGCCCCGCCGCTTTGATGATTCTTGCAAAGGCATGATAGACCGGCGTCATCAGGATCACCCCGTCGCCCGGTTTCGTAAAGGTGTCGATGCAGATTGCCGCCCCGTTGACGAGCCCATGAGTCGTGAAAATCCACTCCGGTTCGACCGCCCAGCCGTGGCGTTCGGCCATCCACCAGCGGATCGCGGCCAGATAGGCCCGGTCGTCGCCGAAATATCCGTAGACCCCGTGCGCCGCCATGCGTTCGACCGCAGCCTGCACAACCGTCGGAGGACGGAAGTCCATGTCGGCCACCCACATCGGCAACCCGGTCGCGGCGGGCACGCCGTAAAACTGTTCCATGCAGTCCCATTTTTCGCAGTTGGTGCCGAAACGCGGGATGATTTCGTCGAAACTCATGGGGCCACCTTCGATTGACCGGGTCAGGTGCTGCGTCGGGCGAGGCGGATGACTGGCAGCGTTCGCCAAAGAATGCAGGTTGGTCATCCGGCATTCCGGCGCAACTCTGCCCTAGACATCATAACTTTGCCGGAACGAAAACCCGGAAATTGTATCCCATACAGGACGAGAAATCGTGGCGGTTCGGTCGGTCCGTCACGGCGCCCCACCATTGCGCGGCCAAGTCTTCTCGCCTAGATCACGCGCATGAGCCTGCGCCCCATCCTGATCCATCCTGACCCGCGCCTGAAGAAGGTGGCGAGCCCCGTATCCGTGGTCACGGATGACCTGCGCCGGACTGCCGACGACATGCTGGAAACCATGTACGACGCACCGGGCATAGGCCTTGCTGCGCCGCAGATCGGTCTGTCGGTCCGCCTGATCGTTATGGACTGCGTCAAGGACCCCGACCTTCCGCCCCGTCCGATGGCGCTGTTCAACCCGGAAATCCTCTGGGTCTCAGAAGGCAGACGGGTCTACGAGGAGGGTTGTCTGTCGATCCCCGAGCAGTTCGCCGATGTCGAACGCCCGGAAGAGGTCGGCGTGCGCTGGATGGACCGGGACGGGCAGATGCGGGAAGAGCATTTCACCGGCCTCTGGGCGACCTGCGTCCAGCACGAGATCGACCATCTGAACGGCAAGCTGTTCATCGACTATCTGACACCGCTGAAGCGCCAGCTGATCACCCGCAAGATGGAAAAGCTGAAGCGCGAAATGGCGCGGGCGTGAGGGCAGGGGCGTGACCGTCCGCGCCTGCCTGCCCTGGCCGGACAAGCGGCTGCGGACGCCGTCCGATCCGGTTCCCGCGATCACCGAGACCGTGCGGATGATCTGGGACGACATGATCGCCACGATGGAGGCGATGCCGGGCGTCGGGCTGGCGGCCCCGCAGATCGGGATCATGCTGCGGCTGGCCGTCGTTGATGCGTCGGACAAACGCGGGCAGGTGATCCGGATGGCGAACCCGGCCGTACTGCATGCCTCGGTGCAGATGCGGAAGCATGAAGAGGGCAGCCCGAACCTGCCCGGCGTGTCAGCCATGATCGAACGCCCGCGCGCGGTGACGGTGCGCTATCTGAATGACGCAGGCGAGATCGAGGACCGGGATTTCGTGGCGCTTTGGGCGACCAGCGTGCAGCACCAGATCGACCATCTGAACGGGCGGATGTATTTCGACCACCTGTCGCCCGTGCGGCGCAGCATGCTGATCGCGAAGTCCGCCAAGCTGGGGCGTCACCGGTGAAAATCATCTTCATGGGTACACCTGAATTTTCGGTCCCCGCGCTAAGGGCGCTGGCGGCGCGACACGATGTCTTGGCGGTCTACTCGCAGCCGCCCCGCCCTGCCGGTCGCGGCCAGAAGCATCGCCCGTCGCCTGTTCAGATGGCCGCAGAGGGGCTGGGTATTCCCGTGCGCACGCCGACGTCGCTGAAGTCGGCCGAAGCACTGGCCGCGTTTGCGGCCCTGAACGCCGATCTGGCCGTGGTGGTCGCCTACGGCCTCATCCTGCCACAGACCATTCTGGACGCGCCGCGCCTTGGCTGCCTGAACATCCACGCCTCGCTTCTGCCGCGCTGGCGCGGCGCTGCACCGATCCACCGGGCCGTCGTGGCGGGCGACGCTGAGACGGGCGTGGCGATCATGCGGATGGACGCCGGGCTGGATACTGGGCCGGTCCTGCTGCAACAGGCCACACCAATCGGTCGGGAGGAAACCACGGGGGATCTGCATGACAGGCTGGCGGCGATCGGGGCCGGCCTGATCCTGCAGGCGATCGATGGGATCGGCATTCTGGTGCCCGCCCCGCAGCCGGATACCGGCGTCACCTACGCCACCAAGATCGACAAGGCCGAAGCGCGGGTGGACTGGTCGCGTCCGGCGGTCGAGGTGGACCGCCTGATCCGCGGGCTGTCACCCTTTCCGGGGGCCTGGTGCTTGGCCGGGGACGAACGGCTGAAGCTGCTGAGGTCGCGTGTGACCGACGGCAGGGGTCGGCCGGGTGACGTGCTGGGCGGCCTGAAGGTTGCCTGCGGGTCGGGTGCGGTCGCGGTGACGCTGGCCCAGCGGCCCGGCAGACGCCCGTCAGAAGCCGATGACCTGTTGCGGGGCTGGGCTTTGCCCGACCGGCTGGCCTGACCGGCATTCCCTTTTGCCCGACGATCCACCATATCTGGCCAAAGGAAAGTCATCATGCCCGTCATCGCCCTCATCATCATCGGTGCCGCCGCCGGGTTTCTCGCGACGCGGATGATGCGGATCGACACCGGGATTGTGGCGACCATCGCCATCGGCGTGCTGGGCGCGCTGATCGGCGGTCTGATCTTGCGGACGCTGATCTCGCTGGCCAGCTGGGCCGCCGGGTTTGTCGGTGCGGTGCTGGGCGCGCTGCTGCTGATCTGGCTCTGGCAGCGCTTCGCGCCGAAGGACTGAACGCGTGATCGGTATGATCCTGGGCGGGCTGACGGCGGCAAGCGCACGCGCTTTTTCTATGGCGCTGACCCTGTCGGTCTGGCTGATCTCGCGCCCCGGCGGCTGGGCGGTTCTGGTCGCGCTCGCGCTGCTGGCGCTCAGGTGGTTTCCTGAGGGGGCGGCTGCACCTTTGCCCTGACCGGCTTGTAGGGGGCCATCCCTTCGCGGGCGAGCTCGTCCGCCCGCTCGTTCTCGGCGTGACCGGCATGGCCCTTGATCCAGCGCCACTCGACCCGGTGGCGCACCTGCGCCGCATCCAGCCGCTGCCACAGCTCGACGTTCTTCACCGGCTTCTTGTCAGCTGTGCGCCAGCCGTTCCGTTTCCAGCCATGAATCCACAGGCCGACGCCGTTCTTCACATAGGCGCTGTCGGTCACGATGGTGATCGTTGACGGCTTCGCCAAAGTCTCCAGCGCCATGATCGCCGCCATCAGTTCCATGCGGTTGTTCGTCGTGTCCGCCTCGCCACCCGACAGCGTACGTTCCTTGACCACCGCATCGCCCTCGCGTGCCAGCAGCAGGACACCCCACCCCCCCGGGCCCGGATTGCCCGAACAGGCACCGTCGGTGTAGGCGAACAGATCAGCCATGCGCGCGCATGATGACGAAGGGATCGTCCGTCCCGGCCAGCCCGACATCGCGGCCTTCCTGCATGGCCGTGACCCGGAAACCGGCATCCTGCAAAAGGCCCGCCAGTTCCGGCACGGTCACGTAGGTGTAGAACCGGCCCAGACTGTCGCGGCCCTGTCCCACGCCGGTCTTCATGCCGACATGCAGCACGCCGCCCGGTTTCAGCGCGCGCCGAAGCGCCGCAAGGTGGCGCGGCAGGTCTTCGCGCGGTGCATGCAGAAGCGAGAAGTTCGCCCAGACCCCGTCATAGACACCGACCGCGTCGATGTCGTCGAACGTGCCTAGCCGGGCACCGATACCGTGCCGCGCATTCGCCACCGTGACCATTGAAGTCGAGGCATCGACCGGATCGGGGTCGATGCCTGCGGCGCGCAGGAAGGCCGACGCCGTGCCCGGCCCGCAGCCAAGGTCCAGCACTCTGCCGCCCACGGGCAGCGCCGCCATGAGGGCGGCCAGATGCTGGTCAGGTTCTGCCGCCGCAAACCGGTCGGCATAGTCCGCCGCCCGTTCGTTATAGACCGCGATGGTGCGGGGGTCAGCGATCATGCAGGTTCCCGCAGCACTCGCGGCACCTTGAACTCCACGTTCTCGACCGCTGTCTCGACCAGTTTGACCGTCACGTCAAACCGTGCGCGGAACGCCTCGATGACCTCGTTCACCAGTTCCTCGGGCGCGCTGGCCCCGGCGGTCAGGCCGAGCGACCGGATGCCCGACAGCGCGCGCCAGTCGATGTCGCCCGCGCGCTGGACAAGCTGCGCATAGGGGCAGCCCGCGACACGCCCGACTTCGACCAGCCGCATGGAGTTCGACGAATTCGGCGCGCCGATGACCAGCAGGGCATCGATCTTCGGTGCCACTGCCTTGACCGCTTCCTGCCGGTTCGTCGTGGCATAGCAGATGTCTTCCTTGTGCGGCCCGATGATACCCGGAAACCGCGCCCGCAGGGCCATAACGACCGCTGCCGTGTCATCGACCGACAGCGTCGTCTGCGTGATGAAGGCCAGCTTGCCCGGATCGCGCGGCGCCAACGTCGCCACGTCGGCGGGCGTCTCGACCAGCAGAACCTCGCCTGGCGGCAGCTGTCCCATCGTGCCCAGCACCTCGGGATGCCCGGCATGGCCGATCATCACCATCTGAAGGCTGTTCTCATGATGCCGCGCGGCCTCGTTATGGACCTTCGTCACAAGCGGGCAGGTCGCATCGACATGGATCATGTTGCGCCGCGCGGCCTCTGCCGGGACGGATTTCGGAACGCCATGCGCTGAAAAGATCACAGGGCGGTCGGGCGGGCAGTCGGACAGTTCCTCGACAAAAACCGCACCCTTGGCGCGCAGGCCATCGACGACGTATTTGTTGTGCACGATCTCGTGCCGCACGAAGACCGGCGCGCCCCATTTTTCCAGCGCCATCTCGACGATCTTGATCGCCCGGTCCACGCCTGCGCAGAACCCGCGCGGAGCGGCAAGATACAGGGTCAGCGGAGGCAGGGTCATACAGGTCCGTCCGGCGGCGATTTCCTGCCCCAAGACCTAGGCCAAGGCCCCGAAAATGGAAAGGGAGCGCAATTGCGCGCCCCTCGCCCGTTCCCGCGCTTCGGCCGCGATCAGCCCTGCGCCATCGCGGTCGTTTCCTGACCTTCCAGACGCGGTTCGCGCGGCGGGCGTCCGATGACATCGCGCAGCGCATCCAGTTCGATGAAGTTGTCCGCCTGACGACGCAGTTCGTCGGCGATCATCGGCGGCTGGCTGCGGATCGTCGACACGACCGAGACGCGTACGCCCTGACGCTGCAGGCTTTCGACCAGCGGGCGGAAATCCCCGTCGCCCGAGAACAGCACGATGTGATCGACCCGCGGGGCCAGTTCCATGGCATCGACCGTCAGCTCGATGTCCATATTGCCCTTCACCTTACGCCGCCCCTGCGCATCGGTGTACTCCTTGGCCGGTTTCGTCACCATGGAGAAGCCGTTGTAGTGCAGCCAGTCGACCAGCGGGCGGATCGGAGAATAGTCGTCATTCTCGAGCAGCGCCGTGTAGTAGAAAGCCCGCAAAAGCTTTCCCCTGCGTTCGAATTCCTGTCTGAGCAGCTTGTAGTCGATGTCGAATCCGAGAGCCTTTGCGGCTGCGTAGAGGTTCGACCCATCGATGAACAGCGCCAGCCGTTCGTCCTTGTAGAACATAAAATCTGACCCTTCCGAAAATGACTGTCGCACGGCAAAGACAGAGTGGTAACGGTAATGCCCAACCCCACGACAGGGATAACAGTTATCTAGCCGAAATCGATTGTGTGACAATAGCATGAAAATGAAGAAATGCCCGTAGAAGTTGCAATTGCGCTTGGCAGTAACGCTACGTCATCGGCGGGAACGCCCAAAGACGCACTTCGTTCGGCGCTTATCCGCCTGCCCAACGATTCTTTGCAGCTGACCGGCGTCAGCCGTTTCTTTGCCACACCGGCAGTTCCTGCGGGGTCCGGCCCCGATTATGTGAACGCCGCCGCGACCGCTGTGACGACGCTGTCGCCGCCGGAACTGCTTTCGCATCTGCACAGTATCGAAGCGGGCCTTGGTCGCGAGCGCCGCATCCGCTGGGCGGCGCGGTCGATCGACCTTGATCTTCTGTGGTATGGAGACAGCATTCTGCCCGACGGCGCGACCTTCGGGCACTGGCACGGACTGAGTGCCGAACGGCAGGCGAAAGAGGCTCCGGATTGCCTTGTGCTGCCGCATCCGCGTCTGCAGGACCGGGCCTTTGTGCTGATTCCCCTGTCCGAGATCGCGGCGCACTGGCGACATCCGGTTCTGGGCGTGACGGTGCGCGAGATGGCTAAAGCGCTTCCGGAAGCGGAAAAGCAGGCGATATCCGCCATCTGAAGGGGAATCATCGCTTGTCATGACCTGCATCAGCGCCTAGATAGCAGGTTCCCCGCGATCCCCTTTCTGAGGTGCCCGATGGCCCGCGTGACCGTTGAAGACTGCGTTGACAAGGTTCCGAACCGGTTCGAACTGGTGATGCTGGCGTCCCACCGTGCGCGCGAGATCGCCGCAGGCTCGCCGATCACCGTCGACCGCGACAACGACAAGAACCCCGTCGTGTCGCTGCGCGAGATCGCGGATGAGGGACAGTCAGCCGCGACATTGCGCGAACGCATGATCGAAAGCCTGCAGACCCAGATCGAGGTGGACGAGGCCGAAGACGACGCCATGGCCCTGCTGATGGGCGCAGAAATGGTCGACCGTCCGATGCGCGTCGATGACGACATGTCCGAGGAACGGCTGCTGCGCGCGCTGATGGAGGCGCAGGGCGAGGGCTGAGGCGCCCGCGCCCTTCGGACCCTTGATGATCGATGTCGAAGACCTGATCGCACTGGTCCGCAACTATAATCCAGGCACCAACACCGACCTGATCCGCAGCGCCTATGACTATGGCGCGCGGATGCATGACGGGCAGAAACGCCGTTCGGGCGAAGACTATTTCACGCATCCCGTCGCCGTCGCGGCGATCCTGACGGAACAGCGCCTGGACGACGCGACCATCGTCACCGCACTTCTGCATGACACGATCGAAGATACGAAATCGACCTATGCGGAGGTTTCCAAACGGTTCGGCGAGGAAATCGCCGAACTGGTCGACGGCGTGACCAAGCTGACCAACCTGCAGCTGCTTTCGACCGAGTCCAAGCAGGCGGAAAACTTCCGCAAGCTGTTCATGGCGATGTCCAAGGACCTGCGGGTGATCCTGGTCAAGCTGGCCGACCGGTTGCACAACATGCGCACGATCAAGTCGCTTCTGCCGGCCAAGCAGGCGCAGAAAGCGCGCGAGACGATGGATATCTTCGCACCGCTTGCGGGCCGGATGGGCATGCAGTGGATGCGCGAGGAACTGGAGGATCTGTCCTTCAAGGTTCTCAACAACGAGGCGCGGGCCTCGATTATCCGCCGCTTCATCACGCTGCAGCGCGAAACCGGCGACGTGATCCACAAGATCACCGCCGACATCCGTGCCGAACTTGACCGTGCGGATATCGAGGCCGACGTCTTCGGCCGGGCGAAGAAGCCCTATTCGATCTGGCGCAAGATGCAGGAAAAGCAGCTCGCCTTCAGCCGCCTGTCCGATATCTATGGGTTCCGCATCATCACCCGCACCGATGCCGACTGCTACCGCGCGCTGGGTGTGATCCATCAGCGCTGGTATGCGGTGCCCGGACGGTTCAAGGACTATATCAGCCAGCCGAAGACGAACGGCTACCGGTCGATCCACACGACGGTGTCGGGCCGCGACGGCAAGCGGGTCGAGGTGCAGATACGCACCCGCCAGATGCACGAGGTGGCCGAGGCCGGCGTGGCGGCCCACTGGTCCTACCGCGACGGGGAACGCGCACAGAACCCCTTTGCCGTCGATCCGGCCAAATGGATCGCCACACTGACCGAACGCTTCGGCACCAGCGAGGACAATGACGAGTTTCTCGAAAACGTGAAGCTGGAGATGTATTCGGACCAGGTGTTCTGCTTCACGCCCAAGGGCGACGTGGTGCAGTTACCCAAGGGTGCCACGCCCATCGACTATGCCTATGCGATCCATACCCGGATCGGCAATTCCTGCGTCGGCGCCAAGGTGGACGGCATCCGCGTGCCGCTATGGACGCGGCTGAAGAACGGGCAGTCGGTCGAGATCATCACGGCGGCAGGGCAGCGCCCGCAGGCGACCTGGATCGACATCGTGGCGACGGGACGGGCAAAGGCCGCGATCCGACGGTCGCTGCGCGAGGAAGACCGCGAGCGGTTCGTCAAACTGGGCCACGAACTGGCGCGCGTGGCGTTTGAACATGTGGGTCGCAAGGCGACCGACAAGGCGCTGCGCACGGCCGCCAAGACTCTGGGCCTGCCCGACGAAAACGAGGTGCTGGCGCGGATGGGTTCGGCCGAACTGACGGCGCGCGAGGTGATCGAGGCGATCTACCCCGAACTCGCCGCGAGGACGACCGAGGAAATCGACGCCCGCCGCGCCGTCGCCGGCCTGGCTGCCGACCAGTCCTCGCGGCGTGCGAACTGCTGCCAGCCGGTCCCCGGCGAACGGATCGTCGGAATCACCTATCGCGGCCAGGGCGTTGTCGTTCATGCCATCGACTGCCCGGCGCTGGCGGAATTTGAAGAGCAGCCGACGCGCTGGGTCGATCTTCACTGGCACTCGGGACGGCACGCGCCGGTACATACGGTCAGCCTGAACCTGACCATCGCCAACGACGCGGGCGTTCTGGGGCACATCTGCACCTTGATCGGACAGCAGAAGGCCAATATCTCGGACCTGACATTTGTCGATCGGAAGCCTGACTTTTACAGACTGATCGTAGAGGTCGACCTGCGCGACGTGGAACACCTGCACATGGTCCTGACCGCGCTCGAGGCGGAAAGCGACGTGGCGCAGGTGGAACGCTACCGCGACATGACCCGCAAGCCCTGATCGGGAGGGCGCGCATCCGGGCGATCCGGTTTGGTGAAGGGATCGGGACTTTGGTCTTCAAACGGCGCACCCCGCGCGGCTGGGCGCAGACCTTCACCGAGTTCTTTTATCCGCGCGGCGGCTGGTACCGCGCAGCGCGCTACGTCATCCACCGTGTCCGCCGCCTGCCCGACGCTCCGCACAGGATCGGCCGGGGTGTGTTTGCCGGTGTCTTCATCAGCTTCACGCCGCTGTTCGGGTTCCATTTCCTCGGGGCCGCTCTGATTGCATGGGCGATCCGGGGCAACGTGCTCGCTGCCCTGCTTGCCACGTTTATCGGAAATCCCCTCACGACGCCGCTGATCGCCTATTCCTCGGTCGAACTGGGGCACTGGATGCTCGGCAGCAAGGGTTCGCTCAGCTTCGACGAAATCCTTCGCGCGTTCTCTGGTGCCTCGATGGAAATCTGGCGCAATGCACGCGCCATCTTCACGCCCGACACTGTCGAATTCGGTCGCCTCTTCGGCTTTTTCAACACGATCTTCCTGCCCTACCTCGTAGGCGGCATCGCGCCCGGTATCGTAACCGGACTGATCTGCCAGTCGCTGACCCTGCCGCTGATCGAAGCCTATAAGAAGAGGCGCACGAAACGCCTCCACGACCGAATGCAGAAGCTGCGCGCCATGGCCGAGGCGCGACGCAGGGCCGAGGCGGGGGAACGCGCGACCGAGAGATAGCGGGGTCGCTTGCACGCCGAATTGTTCCGGATACAAACCGAGGCTGGAGCACTGGCCGCTTCCCCGATACCGTCCGTGCAGCATTTCCTAGCGGGTAGCGGACATGACTGCGATGAACCCTGTCGACCACCTGCGTCTCGGCGTGAATATCGACCACGTCGCCACGGTCAGGAATGCGCGCGGATCGGCCTATCCCGACCCTGTCCGCGCGGCGCTCCTTGCCGAAACCTCGGGCGCAGACGGGATCACCGCACACCTGCGCGAAGACCGCCGCCATATCAGCGACCGTGACATCGAACGCCTGATCGAGGCGCTGTCTGTGCCGCTGAACTTCGAGATGGCGGCGACGGACGAGATGCAGATGATCGCGCTCCGCCACCGCCCGCATGCGGTCTGCATCGTGCCGGAAAAGCGCGAGGAGCGCACGACCGAGGGCGGGCTGGAGGTCGCGCGCGAGGAAAACCGGCTTGCGCACTTTATCGCCCCTCTGCGCGACGCTGGCTGCCGGGTGTCCATCTTCATCGCGGCGGACCGGCGCCAGATCGAGGCGGCGGCGCGGATCGGGGCCGAGGTGGTCGAACTGCATACCGGGGCCTATTGCGATTTCCACGCCGAAGGGCACCTTCCGGAACGGAACGCGGAACTTGAAAGGCTGCGGTCAATGGCCACCTTTGCCCACGGTCTGGGACTGGAGGTCCATGCAGGCCACGGGCTGACCTATGACACCGTGGCACCCGTCGCGGCCTTCCCCGAGGTGATGGAACTGAACATCGGCCACTTCATCGTCGGCGAGGCGATCTTCATGGGTCTCGGCCCGGCCATCGCCGAGATGCGGCGGATCATGGACGCGGCCCGCGATGAAAATGCATAATCGGGCCTAACGCGCCAGCCATCCTATGGCCGCAAAGACCAGCGCCACGCCCGCCCATTGAACGCCGGACATCCGTTCGCTCAGGAACCGCCAGCACAGGATGATCGTGATCACCCCGAACACCGATGACGCGACCGAGGCGTATTCCGGATGCGCCGTGCCGCCCGCCGCGATGACGCAGGTCAGGGCCAGCACATCCAGACCGCCCATCGCTGCAATCAGGGGCAGATGCGCACGGTGCAGGGCCGCAGGGCGTCGGCGGACGATCAGGATGCCGATCATGCCAAGAGTTGTCACGATCCGCGCGAGCATCACGACGTGCAGGTCCGGGGCATGATCCGCCGCCAGATGACCAAGGGCGAAGGTAAGTGCAAATCCGACCGACGCGGCGACCGCCCACAGTATCGCCTTGCCCTGACCCTCATCGGCGGCCTCGTCTGCATGCCCCTTGCCCGACGAAGCGACCAGGCCGACCCCGGCAAGCACCGCCAGCACGGCGATCCATTGTCCGATTGATACCGGCTGCCCCTGCACAGCCGCCCAGCCGACCGACAGCACGGGAAACGACCCTGTGATCGGTGCAACCAGCCGCACCGGCCCGATGGCAAAGGCGCGGTACAGGCCGATGCCGCCAAGCACATAGGCAAGCCCCGAAAGGGCGGCATAACCCGCACCAGTCGCCGTGACCTGCGACCAGCCACCGACGAACATGGCAACGGGTGCCAGCAGAAGCGCGCCAGAACCCAGCACCGCCAGAAACACGGCCAAGGGGTCGCTGCGCTGGCTGACGAAGCGCACACAGAAGTCATGCAGACCCCAGCACGTTGCCGCGGCAAGGCCCAGTGCAAGTGACAGCATGGCTTTGACGACCCCCCTCAGCGTCGCACCCTTATCCCGGCAGGGTCGCGCCGTGGGAAGGGTCAGGCAACCTCGCCTGTGCGAACAATCCGCACCAGATCCTGGCCGCCGAACCCCGGAACCTGCACAGGAAGCGACAGTCGGGACCAGGCATCGGGCGGGATCGAGATATCTGCCAGATACAGCGCGCCGATCACGTGGGCAAAGGCCTGCGACAGACATCCGCGCTTGGGCAGGCCCAGGGCCAGCGTTGCATCCGCGCGGATCGCGGGCGCGCGGATCAACCCTTCCTGGGCGTCGAACCCCGAAGGCAGGTCCAGCGACAGGACGGGCGACTTGCTGGCATTTGCCCAGGCGATCAAGTCTGCCGAACGCCCGCGCGGATCGCCGCGCAGGGAATAGCCGAAGATGCCGTCGAGGATCAGGTCAGGCGCATCTGCAGGCGGTTCAACGGGGCCGCGACCGAACGCCGCGTGGATCGACAATTCGTGCGCCGCCCCGGGACCAAGACGCACAGGATCGACCGCAAGGATCAGGCTGACCCTGGCACCCCAGTCGGCAAGCCGCCGCGCCGTCAGCAGCGCGATGTCGCCGTTGCCGCCCTTTCCGGCCAGCACGGCCACGCGCCGGCCAGCCAGCCCTTCGGGCCGGTCAGGACGCAGGTAGCGCTGCACGGCAAGTCGCGCAAAGGCACGGCCAGCATTTTCCTTCATCAGGGGCAGGGCGATCCCCAGCCCTTCGGTCATCAGGAAGTCGATCTCGACCATGAGGGCTGAATCCGCCTCGGGAAACCCGCCCATGACAGGAACTCCGACCGAATCGAAACCTGCCGCCGTATCGGGTCTGATCTTGGTCATGACGAACGGATTATCCCGCCTTCGCCGGTGGCGGTCGGGAATTCCGGCAAATCCCACGCGATCGTGCATGGCTGAAACACGAAGCGCGGCCAACCTCAACCCCGACAGTCTGGCAACGCGGCCCCCGGTCGCATATGGCTGAAGGGGGGATCGGGCAGGACATGCCCGTCGGGGCCGCGCGACGGATGGACAGGACCGCATGAGAAAGCCGCTGATCTTTCTGGCCATCGCCCTTGTTGTCCTTGTGCTCGGCCTGATCTTCCAGACCCGACTGCCCGACCTTGCAGGATTCAGGAACCTGGTCGCGGGGGTCGAGGCCTATCGCAGCGCACATCCTGTGCTTCTGGCCGCGCTCTACTTTGCAGGCTACGTCGCAGTCGCGGCACTTTCGCTTCCGCTCGCCATCTGGATGACGCTGGGTGCAGGTGCCGTCTTCGGTTTCTGGACCGGCCTTCTGATCGCATCCTTCGCCGCAAGCATCGGCGCGACGCTGGCTTTTCTCACTGCCCGCTACCTTCTGCGCGATGCGGTCGCCGTACGTATGTCGGGGCGGATGAAATCTGTCGATGAGGGGCTGGCGCGGGACGGGGCATTCTACCTTTTCACCCTGCGGCTGATCCCGATCATCCCTTTCTTCGCAGTCAATCTTCTGATGGGTCTGACCCGCATCCCTGCGCGCAGCTTCTACCTTGTCAGTCAGGTCGGGATGCTGCCTGCCGCCGCGATCTACGTGAATGCCGGAACCCAGATCGCGCGGCTCGACAGTCTGCGCGGAATCGTTTCGCTGCCGATCCTTCTGTCGCTTGCGGCCCTTGGGTTGTTCCCCTGGCTCGCGCGCTGGGTGATCGCGCGCATTCAGTCTCGCAAGGTCTATGCCCGCTGGACTCCGCCCCCGCGTTTCGACCGCAACCTGATCGTGATCGGAGGCGGGTCGGCGGGACTTGTCAGCGCCTACATCGCGGCGGCAGTCAAGGCGAAGGTCACGCTGATCGAGGGTCACAGGATGGGCGGCGACTGCCTGAACTTCGGCTGCGTGCCGTCAAAGGCGTTGATCCGGTCGGCCAGGGCCGCGCATGAGATGCGCCATGCCGACCGCTACGGCCTGAAGGCCGTTGTCCCGCAGGTGCCTTTTCGGCAGGTCATGGCACGCATCCGCGACGTAATCGCGGATATCGAGCCGCATGACTCGGTCGAACGCTACACCGGGCTGGGGGTCGAGGTCATCGGCGGTTATGCCCGCCTGACCGACCCCTGGACCGTCGAAGTCACCGGGCCGGACGGTACGCGGAAACTGACAACCAGGTCCGTCATTCTGGCGACGGGTGCCGAACCTTTCGTGCCACCGCTGCCGGGGCTCGACCAGACCGGATTCGTGACCTCGGACACGCTGTGGGACAGGTTCGGCGCGATGGACGCGGCGCCCGCGCGTCTTGCTGTGCTGGGCGGTGGGCCGATCGGATGCGAGCTGGCGCAGGCGTTTCAGCGGCTGGGCAGTCGGGTGATTCTTGTGGAGATGGCGTCGCGTCTTCTGATCCGCGAGGATTTGGAGGTGTCGGAGGCCGTCCGCGCGTCGCTGGTCGCGGACGGGGTCGAGGTGCTGACCGGGAACAAGGCGCTGGCCTGCGGACGCAACGATGACGGACCGTGGATCGACGTCGAGGCTGCGGGGGTGACACGACGCATCGCCTTCGATGAGATGATCGTGGCCGTGGGTCGCGTCGCCCGGCTGAAAGGCTTCGGACTGGAAGACCTCAGCATCCCGACCGGGCGCGTGATCGGGACGAATGACTATCTCGAAACGCTCTATCCGAACATCTTCGCGGCAGGCGACGCCGCCGGTCCCTATCAGTTCACCCATGTTGCGGCGCATCAGGCGTGGTTCGCATCCGTGAACGCGCTGTTCGGCCAGTTCCGGCGGTTCCGCGCGGACTACCGCGTGATCCCCGCCGCCACCTTCACCGATCCCGAAGTGGCGCGCGTCGGGCTGAACGAGGCCGAGGCCAAAGCACAGGGCGTGCGGTACGAGGTCACGCGATACGGCATCGACGATCTGGATCGGGCGATTGCCGACGGATCGGCGCAGGGCTTCGTCAAGGTTCTGACCGTGCCCGGGCGCGACCGCATTCTGGGCGCCACCATCGTCGGCACCCATGCCGCCGATCTGCTGGCCGAGTTCGTCTTTGCGATGAAGCAGGGCAAGGGCCTGAACGCGATCCTGTCGACGATCCACATCTACCCGACGCTGGCCGAAGCCAACAAATTCGCGGCGGGCGAGTGGCGCCGCGCGCATGTGAACGCCGCCGCGCTGCGGATACTGTCGCGTTATCACGCTTGGCGAAGGGGCTAGGGGCGTGTTCGACCGTTTTGTCGTCCCCGTCCAGGAACGCGTGCTGTCCGGCCCCGCGCAGATGCTGGTGTCGCGCGGCATTACCGCAGATCAGATCACGCTTGCCGGATTTGCGACGGGCCTGCTGTCCGTGCCGCTGCTTGCCTTCGGGTTCTTCCTGCCCGCCCTGATCGCAATCCTGCTGAACCGCCTTGCCGACGGTCTGGACGGCATCGTCGCCCGGATGACGAGACCGACCGACCGGGGGGCGTTTGCCGACATCGCCTTCGACTTTGCCGTCTACGCCGCCGTGCCCTTGGGCTTCGCATTGGCAGACCCCGCGCAGAACGCCCTTCCCGCGACCATCCTGATCGCGTCCTTTGTCGGAACCGGATCCAGCTTTCTTGCATTCGCCGTCATTGCCGCAGGCCGCGGGCAGCGTGCGGCGGACTATCCGACCAAGGGCATCTACTATCTGGGCGGGCTGACCGAGGGAACCGAAACGATCCTTTTCTTCGTCGCCGCCTGCCTGTGGCCCGACGCCTTTCCCGCGCTCGCCTTGGTCTTTGCGGGTCTCTGCGCGATCACCGCTGCAACCCGCTGGCATCAGGGCTGGACAGCGTTTTCAGACCCGCGCCCCAAGACCTGACAGACCCGGTCGGCGGTAAAGCATCCGCCCGGTTGCCGCCAACTCCATATGTCGCGTGCTTGGCACCAGTCTGCGCAATCGGAAGCGATAGGTTCGTTCTGTCACATTATGAAGCGCGTTTTTTTTCGCTTGACGTTCGCAACCAATTCAAACGAAAGTCCGCGCACCGATTATTCGGAACCCAGGGAGGGATGATATGAGAAAAACTCTCATGTCGGCCACGGCCGTCATGGCTGTGGTGGCGTATGCCCCGTTCGCCTATGCGGACATGGCTGCCGCCGAAAAGTGGATCAACGAGGAGTTTCAGCCCTCGACACTTTCGGCCGACGAACAGAAAGCCGAAATGCAGTGGTTCATCGACGCCGCGGCACCTTATGCGGGGATGGAGGTCAACGTCCTGTCGGAAGGTATTCCGACGCACGGATATGAATCCGCGACGCTGACCAAGGCCTTCGAGGAAATCACCGGGATCAAGGTCAATCACCAGATCCTCGGCGAAGGCGAAGTCGTTCAGGCGGTCCAGACTCAGATGCAGACGGGCCGGAACCTCTATGACGGTTACGTCAACGACAGCGACCTGATCGGCACGCATGCGCGGATGCAGCTTGCCTACAACCTGACCGACCAGATGGCGGGCGAATGGGCGGCCTCGACCAGCCCGACGCTCGACCTTGACGACTTCATGGGCAAGTCCTTCACGACCGGCCCGGACGGCAAGCTCTATCAGCTGCCCGACCAGCAGTTCGCCAACCTCTACTGGTTCCGCAAGGACTGGTTCGACCGGGCCGAGTACAAGGACGCCTTCAAGGCCAAATACGGCTACGACCTCGGCGTTCCGGTCAACTGGTCGGCCTATGAGGACATCGCCGAATTCTTCACCAACGATGTGAAGGAAATCGATGGCGTCCAGATTTACGGCCACATGGACTACGGCAAGCGCGCGCCCGACCTCGGCTGGCGCATGACGGACGCCTGGCTCTCGATGGCGGGTGCCGGCACGGCGGGCGAGCCGAACGGCATCCCGATCGACGAATGGGGCATCCGGATGGAGGCAGGCACCTGCAACCCGACCGGATCGAAGACGTCGCGCGGCGGCGAGGCGAACGGACCGGCGGCGGTCTTTGCCATCGCGAAGTGGGACGAATGGCTGCGGAACTACGCCCCTCCGGGTGCTGCTGCCTATGACTTCTACCAGTCGCTGCCGGCGCTGAGCCAGGGCAACGTGGCCCAGCAGATCTTCTGGTACACCGCCTTCACCGCCGACATGGTCAAGCCCAAGGCCGACGGCAACAACACGGTCGATGACGAAGGCACGCCGCTGTGGCGGATGGCGCCGTCGCCGCACGGCCCGTACTGGAAGGAAGGCCAGAAGGTCGGCTATCAGGACGTTGGGTCGTGGACCTTCCTCAAATCCACCCCCGCCGACCGCGCGCAGGCTGCCTGGCTCTACGCGCAGTTCGTGACCTCGAAGACCGTCGATGTGAAGAAGTCGCATGTCGGTCTGACCTTCGCCCGCGACAGCACAGTCCGGCACGAATCCTTCACGGAACGTGCGCCGAAACTGGGTGGTCTGGTCGAGTTCTATCGCTCGCCCGACAGGGTCCGCTGGTCGCCTACGGGCATCAACGTGCCTGACTATCCCAAGCTCGCGCAGATCTGGTGGCAGCAGATCGGCAACGTCAACTCGGGTGCCGCGACGCCGCAGGAAGCCATGGACGCGCTCGCCCAGGAAATGGACGACACTATGGCCCGCATGCAGCAGGCGGACGAAGCCGGCAATGTCTACGGCGGCTGCGGCCCGCGCCTGAACGAGGAAAAGGACCCCTCGGAATGGCTGGGCAAGGCGGACGGACCGAAAGCCCAGCTCGAGAACGAGAAAGAGCAGGGCATGACCGTCGCCTATGACGAGCTGATCAAGCAGTGGTCGGAAGCCAACTGACCGGTTCTGTGCTATGACACCGGGGCCGGGGGAGCAATCCTCCGGCCCCTTTCACGGGGGGTGGGATGACAATCGAGCTGAAGGGCGTGTCAAAGCGGCTGGGTGCAGAGATGCACATCCATCCGACCGACCTTGCCTTGGAACCGGGTGGATTCAATGTCTTTCTGGGGGCGACGGGTGCCGGCAAGACAACGCTGATTAAGATTCTGGCGGGCCTCGAAAAGCCGACCACCGGGTCGGTCTGGTTCGACGGTCGCGACGTGACCCGCGACAGCCCGCAGCGGCGGAATGTCAGCCTGGTGCACCAGTTCTTCATCAACTACCCCAACATGAACGTCTACGAGAACATCGCCTCCCCGCTGCGGGTCGCAGGCATGACAAAGGCCGAAATCGAACGCCGCGTCGGGGCCGCCGCCGAACTTCTGCGGCTTGGCCCGATGCTGAAGCGCAAGCCCAATGAACTGTCCGGCGGCCAGCAGCAGCGAACTGCACTTGCGCGCGCCATCGTCAAGGATTCGGGTCTCGTGCTGCTCGATGAACCCCTGGCGAACCTCGACT
Organism: uncultured Alphaproteobacteria bacterium; assembly: GCA_963738635.1. Taxonomy (GTDB): domain Bacteria; phylum Pseudomonadota; class Alphaproteobacteria; order Rhodobacterales; family Rhodobacteraceae; genus JAOADN01. The sequence goes on from CAVTXE010000003.1 coordinate 174,591, forward strand.
ACAAACTGCGCGAGGAGCTGCGCGACCAGCTTCCCGGCCTCTTCGCAGGCCGCAAGGCGACTGTTGTTTATGCCACCTCCGAGCCGTCCGAGGCGCTCCTCCTGGGCGGGCATACAGCAACGCTGCATCAGGGGCGCGTCACGCAATTCGGCCCGACCGCAGCCACCTACCGCGACCCCGCCAATCTGATCACTGCGGACGTGTTTTCCGACCCGCCGATGAACGCGGCGCCTGTTGTCAAGCAGGGCGGCAGCATGCGCCTTGCCGATGGTGTCGAATGGCAGGCCACAGGTGCTGCGGCAAATCTGACCGACGGGCGCTACACCATGGGCCTGCGCCCGCATTTCGTGTCTCCGCGCGGCGGTCCGGGTGTGGCCCTGACCGGCGAGATCGCCATCGCCGAGTTGACGGGTTCCGAAAGCGTCGCGCATTTCAGCTTTGCGGGCCGCACCTGGGTCGCGCAGTCCGACGGCATGCATCCCTATCAGATCGGCACGAGCCAGGAATTCCGCCTGGACGTCGCGCGCGGTCTCTACTTCGACGATACGGGGAGGCGCGTCGCCTGATGGCCCGGATCCGCCTGGACAAACTGAAGCACGCCTACGGCCCGAACCCGACCGGGCCCGCCGACTATGCGCTGAAGGAAATCAACCTCGACTGGCAGGATGGCGGGGCCTATGCCCTGCTCGGCCCGTCCGGCTGCGGCAAGACGACACTGCTGAACATCATCTCCGGCCTTGTCATCCCGTCGCATGGGCAGGTCCTGTTCGACGGCCGCGACGTGACGCGGCTTGCCCCGGCCGAACGCAACATCGCCCAGGTGTTCCAGTTCCCGGTCATCTACGACACGATGACCGTCTACGACAACCTCGCCTTCCCGCTGCGCAACCGGGGCGTAGCCGAGGACAGGATCACAGCGCGGGTCGCCGAGATCGCCGAGATGCTGGAGCTGACCGACCAGCTGCCGAACCGCGCATCCGGCCTGACGCCCGATGCCAAGCAGAAGATCAGCATGGGCCGCGGCCTTGTCCGCGACGACGTCAACGTCGTCATGTTCGACGAGCCCCTGACCGTCATCGACCCGCATCTGAAATGGAAACTGCGGTCCAAGCTGAAAGAACTGCATCACCGCGTCCGCGCCACGATGATCTATGTGACGCATGACCAGACCGAGGCGTTGACCTTCGCCGATCAGGTGGTGGTGATGCAGGATGGCATGGTCGTGCAGATCGGCAGCCCTGTCGAACTGTTCGAGCGCCCCGCCCACACCTTTGTCGGGCATTTCATCGGCTCGCCGGGGATGAACGTCATCCCCTGCGACATCCGCGACGGTGCTGCCTTCGTTCAGGGGCAGAAAATCATGAACGCGTCCGGCGTCACCGGCGGGCGGACCGAAATCGGCGTGCGTCCCGAATTTGTCTCCTTCGGACGCGAGGGACTTCCTGCCCGGGTGATGCGCGTCGCCGATGTCGGGCGCAACCGCGTGGTCGAGGCGCGCGTGGGCGACACCAAGGTCAACGCCATTCTGGGCGAGGATTCGACCATCCCGCAAGACGACACGCATCTGGTCTTCGACCCCGCACAGACCCGTGTCTATGCGGATGGCTGGCTGGCGGCGGAGGCGAGCACATGAAAACGTGGAACAACCGCGGCTGGTTTTTTGTCCTTCCTGTCCTGATCCTTGTCGCCTTCAATGCGCTGATCCCGCTGATGACGGTCGTCAACTATTCGGTGCAGGAGACCTTCGGCGACAACACCTTCTTCTGGCAAGGGCTCGGCTGGTTCGAACAGGTCATCACCTCGCCCCGCTTCCACGAGGCTCTGGGGCGGCAGCTGATGTTCACCGCGATCATCCTTGTCATCGAAATCCCCCTCGGTGTCGCCATCGCGCTCGCCATGCCCAAGACTGGCCCCTGGGTTTCTGTCTGCCTCGTCCTGATGGCCCTGCCGCTGCTGATCCCGTGGAACGTCGTGGGTGCTATGTGGAACATCTTTGCGCTGCCTGACATCGGTCTGCTCGGCTATGCGCTGAACGCCATCGGCTTCGACTACAACTATACCCAGCAGCCGGTCGCCGCCTGGTTCACGATGATCCTGATGGACGTCTGGCACTGGACCTCGCTCGTCGTCCTGCTTGCCTATGCCGGGCTGACCTCCATCCCCGACGCCTACTATCAGGCCGCGCGGATCGACGGCGCGAAACCCTGGGCGATCTTCCGGTTCATCCAGCTGCCGAAGATGAAGCGCGTGCTGACCATCGCCGTCCTGCTGCGCTTCATGGACAGCTTCATGATCTACACCGAACCGTCCGTCCTGACCGGCGGCGGCCCCGGCAACTCGACGACGCTTCTGTCCATCGACCTTGTCAAGGTCGCGCTTGGCCAGTTCGACCTCGGCCCGGCAGCCGCGATGAGTCTCATCTACTTCGTCATCACGCTTCTCGTCTCATGGGTGTTCTACACCGTGATGACGAAAGACGAACAGCAATAGGAGATGGCCATGCGGATGCGCGCCCTTGTCCCGACCGTCTACATCCTGTTCCTGCTGCTGCCGATCTACTGGCTGCTGTCGATGTCGTTCAAGACAACGAACGAAATCCTCGGCGGGTTCAGCCTGTTTCCCCAGACGTTCACGCTGGCCAACTACAAGGTCATCTTCACCGATCCGACCTGGTACTGGGGCTACATCAACTCGATCCTCTATGTGACGATCAACACGGTCATCTCGGTCGGCGTGGCCCTGCCCGCCGCCTATGCCTTCAGCCGCTACCGCTTTATCGGCGACAAGCATCTGTTCTTCTGGCTGCTGTCCAACCGCATGGCCCCGCCCGCCGTCTTCGCACTGCCGTTCTTCCAGCTCTATTCGGCGGTCGGCCTGTTCGATACGCACTGGGCCGTGGCGCTGGCGCACTGCATCTTCTCGGTCCCGCTGGCGGTCTGGATTCTGGAGGGGTTCATGTCCGGCATCCCCAAGGAACTGGACGAAACCGCCTATGTCGACGGCTATTCCTTCCCGCGCTTCTTCGCGACCGTCTTTATTCCGAACATCAAGGCCGGCATCGGCGTGACCGCGTTCTTCACCTTCATGTTCTCCTGGGTCGAGATGCTGCTGGCGAAGACTCTGACCGCCGTGCAGGCCAAGCCGATCGCCGCGACGATGACCAAGACGGCGTCGAGCGCGGGGTATGAACTGGGCCTGTTGGCGGCCGCGGGGTGCCTGACCATCATTCCGGGTGCCATCGTGATCTGGTTCGTGCGGAACTATATCGCCAAGGGTTTTGCATCTGGGGAGGGTGTGATGAAGCGCCTGACATATATCGCCGCCCTTCTCCCGCTGCCGCTCCTCGCGCAGGAGGCCGCCAAGCCCGCCGCAGGCTGGGCCAAGGTCGGCGAGAAGAAGGACGCGGGCTTCAGCTGGACGCAGCCGATGTTCGACGGGTTCTGGATGGCTTGGACGCCCGCGACGATGGCGTTCTTCCTTGTCGTCTTCAGCCTGATCGCCCTGATGGGCCTGCTGGAATACCGCCACCCCGGCGGCGCGGAACGGGATGGCATCCTCGGCCTGACCACCACGCGCGGCGACCGGCTGTTCATCAGCATCCTCGGCTCGGCCTATATCCTGCTGATCGTCCTGTTCTTCCTCGGCGAACCTGCCGTTCTTGTCGCTGCCGCAGCGGCGGCGGTCTGGTTCGCGTTTGTATTCTGGAAGGTCTGACAGCCGTCAGGATTTCGGGCGCGCCTCGATCACCACAAAGGCCTGCGCCCAGGGATGGTCGTCAGTCAGCGACACATGCACCACAGCCTCATGTCCCTCGGGCGTCATCTCGCGCAGGCGTTCGGCCGCCCAGCCCGTCAGGTGCATGACCGGCTGGCCTGACCGCAGGTTCGCCACGGCCATGTCCTTCCAGGAAATCCCCATGCGCAGACCCGTGCCCAGCGCCTTGGAACAGGCCTCCTTCGCCGCCCAGCGCTTGGCATAGGTGCCCGCGACATCCTTGCGCCCCTCGGCTTTCGCCTGTTCCCGTTCCGTGAAGACCCGGTTGCGGAAACGGTCGCCGAAACGGTCCAGCGTGCCCTGGATGCGCTCGATATTCGCAAGGTCGGTGCCGATGCCGAGGATCATCCGGAAGGTCCACGCGTGTGAGGGTCGCTGCCACGCCACCTGCCTACACACGGGCAGGGGCCGTCAAGGGGCCGCTATCCGCGCAGCCCGTCCCAGAAGCCCTTCACTTTCGTGAAGAAGGACGAGCTTTCCGGGTTGTTGTCCTCGCTCAGCCGCTCGAATTCGCGCAGCAGTTCCTTCTGGCGGCTGGTCAGGTTCACCGGTGTCTCGACGGCCAGTTCGATCAGCATGTCACCCACACCGCCGCCCCGCAGCGCGGGCATGCCTTTCGCGCGCAGGCGCATCTGCTTGCCTGTCTGGCTGCCCGGCGGAAGCTTCACGTTCGACCGTCCGCCGTCAATTGTCGGCACCTCGACCTCGCCTCCCAGCGCCGCCGTCGTCACCGACACGGGAATCCGGCAGAACAGGTTCACCCCGTCGCGCTGGAACAGCGCGTGTTCCTTCACCTCGATGAAGATATACAGATCGCCTGACGGACCGCCGCGCAGACCCGCCTCGCCCTCGCCCGCAAGCCGGATGCGCGTGCCCGTCTCGACCCCGGCCGGAATGTTCACGGACAGCTGGCGGTCCTTCTCGATCCGGCCCGCGCCGCCGCAGGACTTGCAGGGGTTCTTGATTGTCTGACCCGCGCCGCTGCAGGTCGGGCAGGTGCGCTCGACCGTGAAAAAGCCCTGCTGCGCGCGGACCTTGCCCATGCCCGAACAGGTCGGGCAAGTGACGGGTTCCGACCCGCCTTCCGCGCCGGTGCCGTGGCAGGTGCCGCAGGCGACCGAAGTCGGCACGTTGATCGCCTTCTGGACGCCCTTGAACGCCTCTTCCAGGCTGACGCGCAGGTTGTAGCGCAGGTCCGAACCGCGCTGCGCACGTGACCGCCCGCCACCGCCGCGCTGGCCACCCATGAAATCGCCGAACAGGTCCTCGAACACATCCGAAAAGGCCGATGCGAAATCGCCCTGCGCGAAGCCGCCCTGCGGCCCGCCCCGTGTCCCGCCCATGCCGTTCTCGAACGCTGCGTGACCGAAGCGATCATAAGCCGCCTTTTTCTGATCGTCCTTCAGGACGTCATAGGCCTCGTTCACTTCCTTGAACTGCAACTCCGCCTTGGGGTTGTCCGAATTGCGGTCGGGGTGAAGCTCTTTCGCCTTGTTGCGATAGGCTTTCTTCAGCTCTTCAGCCGATGCCCCGCGCGCGACGCCCAGAACCTCGTAGAAATCGCGTTTCGCCATTCTGCACCTTGTGGTCAGAACGCAGAGGCCGACCCGGGCTTACGCCCGGGCCGGCCAGAGCATTTCAGCCGTTGTCAGTTCCGTTTCCGCTTGTCGTCGCCGAGGTCCTCGAAATCGGCATCGACGATGTCGTCATCCACGCCGCGCGGGCCGGATTCGCCGTCATCATCCTTGCCGCTCTCGGACGCCGCCTGCGCCTTGTAGATCGCCTCGCCCAGACGCATCGCGGCATCGGTCAGGTTGGTGATCCCGCCCTTGATCTTGCCCGCGTCCTCGGTCTTCAGCGTCTCTTCCAGCGCGCCGATGGCCAGCTCGATCGCCTCGACCGTCGATCCGTCGACCTTGTCGCCATGTTCTTCCAGCGACTTCTTGGTCGAATGGATCAGGCTTTCCGCCTGGTTCCGCGTTTCGACCATCTCGCGCCGGGCCTTGTCCGCGTCGGCATTCGCCTCGGCGTCCTTGACCATCTTGTCGATGTCCTCGTCCGACAACCCGCCGGACGCCTGGATCGTGATCTGATGCGCGCGGCCCGTGCCCTTGTCCTTGGCGCTGACCGACACGATTCCGTTCGCGTCGATGTCGAACGTCACCTCGATCTGCGGCATCCCGCGCGGCGCGGGCGGGATCTGTTCCAGATTGAACTGGCCCAGCATCTTGTTGTCCGCCGCCATCTCGCGCTCGCCCTGAAACACCCGTATCGTCACCGCGTTCTGGTTATCTTCCGCAGTCGAGAAGATCTGCGATTTCTTCGTCGGGATCGTCGTGTTGCGGTCGATCAGGCGCGTGAACACCCCGCCCAGCGTCTCGATCCCGAGGCTCAGCGGCGTCACATCCAGCAGCACCACGTCCTTGACGTCGCCCTGCAGCACACCCGCCTGGATCGCGGCACCAAGGGCCACGACCTCGTCCGGGTTCACGCCCTTGTGAGGGTCCTTGCCGAAGAAGGCCGTCACTTCCTCGATCACCTTCGGCATCCGCGTCATGCCGCCGACCAGCACCACCTCGTCGATATCGCCCTTCGACAGACCCGCATCCTTCAGCGCGTCGGCGCAGGGCTTCATCGACTTCTTGATCAGGTCGCTGACCAGCAATTCCAGCTTGGCGCGGGTCAGCTTGACCACCATGTGCAGCGGCGTGCCCGACTTCATGTCCATGCTGATGAAGGGCTGGTTGATCTCCGTCTGCTGGCTGGAGGACAGTTCGATCTTGGCCTTTTCCGCCGCCTCTTTCAGTCGCTGCAGGGCCATCTTGTCCTTCGTCAGATCGACGCCGTGTTCCTTTTTGAACTCGTCCGCCAGATAGTTGACGATGCGCATGTCAAAGTCCTCTCCGCCGAGGAACGTGTCCCCGTTGGTCGATTTCACTTCGAACAGTCCGTCGTCGATTTCCAGGATGGTGATGTCAAAGGTGCCGCCGCCGAGGTCATAGACCGCGATCGTCTTCGTCTCTTTCTTGTCGAGGCCATAGGCCAGCGCTGCCGCCGTCGGTTCGTTGATGATGCGCAGCACTTCCAGGCCCGCGATCTTGCCCGCGTCCTTGGTCGCCTGACGCTGGGCGTCGTTGAAGTAGGCGGGCACGGTGATCACGGCTTGCGTGACCAACTCGCCCAGGTAGGACTCAGCCGTTTCCTTCATCTTCTGAAGGATCACGGCCGATATCTGCGCGGGCGAATACTTGTCGCCCTTCACCTCGACCCAGGCGTCGCCGTTGCCGCCATCGACGATCGAATATGGGACAAGCTTGCGGTCCTTCTCCACCTCGGCATCCGTCACGCGGCGGCCGATCAGACGCTTGACCGCATAGACGGTGTTGGTGGGGTTCGTGACGGCCTGACGCTTCGCGGGCTGGCCGACGAGACGTTCGGTATCCGTAAATCCGACGACCGAAGGCGTCGTGCGCGCCCCTTCCGAGTTTTCGATGACGCGAGGCTGCGATCCGTCCATGATGGCGACGCAGGAGTTGGTGGTCCCGAGGTCGATCCCGATGACTTTTGCCATGTGCAATTCCTTCCGTAGGCGATGTGCTGGCGGTCAGGTCCGCATGCGGCCCCTGGCCCCCGATCCCAGAATTGGGCCGAAACGGTTCAGACGACCGCCCGACCGGCTTCCGGGGGTATATAGGGAGGGGGGTCGGGGCCTGCAAGCGCCCGAAGCAGGGCGGAAAGAGGAAGATTTGCGCGAAAACCACGCAGACGCGGACAGGGTGCCGATGGCCGGCATCGGCGCGGCGCAGCTGTGGCCGGGGTTCCTTGATCCCGGGCAGCAGGCAGCCCTTGTCAGCGATGTCCGCGCGATTGCCGCCGCCGCCCCCCTGTTTCGCCCCGTGACACGCCGCGGTCAGGAAATGTCGGTCCGGATGACATCCGCAGGCAGCCTCGGCTGGGTGTCGGACCGGCGCGGCTACCGATACGAACCGCTGCACCCGTCGGGCGTGTCATGGCCGCCGATTTCCGATGCCGTGCACGACATATGGCGGGCCGTGTCGGGAGCGGAGCGACAAGCGGATTGCTGTCTGATCAACTATTACGATGGCGCGGCCCGTATGGGCCTGCATCAGGACCGCGACGAGGCCGACGAGTCGGAGCTGTTCGGCGACACATCGACCGCATCCTGCCGATCGTGAATCCGAACGGCAGCGATTCGGCCATGTTCGACAACACGCTGGAGCTGCTGGTGCTGGCCGGCCGTTCGCTGCCGCATGCCGTGATGATGATGATTCCGGAGCCGTGGCAGACGCACGAGAGCATGAACGATGAGCAAGCGCGCCTTCTACCAGTACCACTCCTGCCTGATGGAGCCCTGGGATGGCCCGGCCTCGATCGCCTTCACCGACGGCCGGCAGATCGGCGCGGTGCTGGATCGCAACGGCCTGCGGCCGTCGCGCTACTACGTCACCAAGGACGACCTGGTCGTCATGGCTTCCGAAGTCGGCGTGCTCGATTTCCCGCCGGCAAGACGTGCTGCGCAAGGGCCGCCTGCAGCCCGGCCGCATGTTCCTGGTCGACACCGAGCAGGGTCGCATCATCGAGGACGAGGAGATCAAGCGGCACGGTCGCCAGCGAGCGGCCGTATCGCCAGTGGCTGGACGAGCACCTGGTCAAGCTCGACAGGACCTGCCGCCGGCCGCCGAGCTGCCGGCCGCCGGACCACGACACGCTGCTGCAGCGGCAGAACGCCTTCGGCTACACCTTCGAAGACCTGCGCCTGCTGATCGACCCGATGGGCCGCAATGGCGTCGAGGCCATCGGCTCGATGGGCAACGACACGCCGCTGGCGGTGCTGTCGAACAAGCCGCGGCTGCTGTACGATTATTTCAAGCAGCTGTTCGCGCAGGTCACCAACCCGCCGATCGACTGCATCCGCGAGGAGCTGATCACCGTCGAGCGAAGTGCTGACTCGGCTCCGAGGGCAACCTGCTGCAGCCGCGGCCCGCCGACTGCCGGCAGCTCGAGCTGACGGCCCGATCCTGACCAACGAGGAATTTCCACGCTCCGGCGCATGCAGCTGCCCGGGACTTCAAGGTCGGCGTGCTGCCGATACTGTTCCGCGTCGCGCGTGGCGAGAAGGGCCTGGCGAAGGCCATGGAAGAGCTGCGCGCCGATGGCGCGGCGCATGATCGAGGAGGACGGCGTCAACGTGCTGATCCTCACCGATCGTGGCATCAACCGGGACTTTGCCGCCGGTGCCGGCGCTGCTGGCGGTGTCCGGGCCTGCACCACTACCTGATCCGCGAAGGCCTGCGCACCCGCGTCAGCCTGGTGCTCGAGACCGGCGAAGCGCGCGAAGTGCATCACTTCGCGCTGCTGATCGGCTACGGCTGCAGCGCCATCAACCCTACCTGGCCTTCGAGACCATGGACGGCATGATCGGCGACGGCATGCTGACCAACGTCGACCACAAGCTGGCCTGCAAGAACTTCGTCAAGGCCGCGACCAAGGGCGTCGTCAAGGTCATGTCCAAGATGGGCATCTCCGCGATGCAGAGCTATCACGGCGCGCAGGTCTTCGAGGCCGTGGGCCTGCGCCAGGATCTCATCGACGAGTACTTCACCTGGACCGCCGTCGCGCATCGGCGGCATCGGCATCGACGTCGTCGCGCAGCGAGGTGCTGATGCGCCACACGCCGCGTTCGCCGGAGCGCCGCTGAACGGCGCAGTCGCTGCGCGGCCGGCGGCCAGTACCAGTGGCGCGCGGACGGCGAATACCACCTCTTCAACCCGGAATCGATCCAGCGCCTGCAGAAGGCGGTGCGCACCGGCAACTACAGCTACCTACAAGTCCTACGCCGAGCTGATCAACGACCAGTCGAAGCAGCTGTGCACCCTGCGCGGCCTGCTCGAATTCAAGCGCCGGCGATGCCGTGCCCATTGAAGAGGTCGAATCGGTCGAGAGCATTGATGAAGCGCTTCAAGACCGGCGCGATGTCCTACGGCTCGATCAGCAAGGAAGCGCACGAGACGCTGGCGATCGCCATGAACCGCATCGGCGGCAAGAGCAATACCGGCGAAGGCGGCGAAGACCCGGAGCGCTTCATGCCGATGGCCAACGGCGACTCGAAGAACTCCGCCATCAAGCAGGTGGCCTCGGGCCGCTTCGGCGTCACCAGCGAATACCTGGTCAGCGCGCGCGAACTGCAGATCAAGATGGCGCAGGGCGCCAAGCCCGGCGAGGGCGGGCAGCTGCCCGGGCAGCAAGGTCTATCCGTGGATCGCCAAGACCCGGCACACCACCCCGGGCGTCGGCCTGATCTCGCCGCCGCCGCACCACGACATCTATTCGATCGAGGACCTGGCCGAGCTGATCCACGACCTGAAGAACGCCAACCGCGAGGCGCGCATCAGCGTCAAGCTGGTGGCCGAGGTGGGCGTCGGCACCATCGCCGCCGGCGTCGCCAAGGCGCACGCCGATGTGGTGCTGATCAGCGGCTATGACGGCGGCACCGGCGCCTCGCCGCAGACTTCGCATCGAGCACGCCGGGCTGCCCTGGGAACTGGGCCTGGCCGAGACGCACCAGACGCTGGTGCTCAACAATCTGCGCAGCCGCATCGTGGTCGAGACCGACGGCCAGCTGAAGACCGGCCGCGACGTGGTCATCGCCGCGCTGCTGGGCGCCGAGGAGTTCGGTTTTGCCACCGCGCCGCTGGTGTCGCTGGGCTGCATCATGATGCGCGTCTGCCATCTGAACACCTGCCCGGTGGGCGTGGCGACCCAGGACCCGCGGCTGCGCGAGCAACTTCACCGGCAAGCCGGAGCACGTGGTCAACTTCATGCGCTTCATCGCCCAGGAAATGCGCGAGATCATGGCGCAGCTCGGCTTCCGCACCATCGACGAGATGGTCGGCCGCGTCGATCGGCTCGAGCCACGCAAGGCCATCGATCACTGGAAGGCGCGCGGCTTCGATTTCAGCAACATCCTCTACCAGCCCGATGTCGGCGATGAAGTCGGCCGCTTCCAGCGCAGATCGCGCAGGATCACGGCCTCGACAAGGCGCTCGACGTCACGACGCTGCTGGAGCTGTGCGCGCCGGCCATCGAACGCGGCGAGCCGGTGACGCGCCGACCTGCCGATCCGCAATGTCAACCGCGTGGTCGGCACGATCACCGGCAGCGAAGTCACCCGCCAGTACGGCGCGCCAGGGCCTGCCCGACGACACCATCCAGCCTGAAGTTCAAGGGTTCCGCCGGCCAGAGCTTCGGCGCGTTCCTGCCGCCAGGGCATGACCTTGCAGCTGGAAGGCGACGCCAACGACTACGTCGGCAAAGGGCTGTCGGGCGGCAAGCTGATCATTCATCCGCCGCCGAGGCTCGAGCTTCGCGGCCGCAAGACAACATCATCATCGGCAACGTCGCGCTCTACGGCGCCACCAGCGGCGAGGCCTATCATCCGCGGCATGGCCGGCGAGCGCTTCGCGTGCGCAACAGCGGCGTCGACGCGGTGGTCGAAGCCGTGGGCGATCACGGCTGCGAGTACATGACCGGCGGCCGCGTGGTGGTGCTGGGCCGCGCCGGCCGCAATTTCGCCGCCGGCATGTCCGGCGGCGTGGCCTACGTGCTCGACGAGGCTGGCGACTTCCGCCAAGCGCGTGAACACCGCAGATGGTCGGCATCGAGAAGCTCGAAGACGCCGGCAGAGATCGCCGCGGTGCGCGGCGCTGATCGCAGCAGCACCTGCGAGCTACACCGGCAGCGCGCGCGCACGCAGCGTGCTCGGCGACTGGGACAACCGTCGGTGCCGCAGCTTCGTCAAGGTGATGCCGAAGGACTACAAGCGCGTGCTGGCCTGCGTGCAGCGTGCGCACGACCAGGGCTGTCGGGCGACGAGGCCATCATGGCGGCCTTCGAAGAGAACGCGCGCGATCTGGCGCGCGTCGGCGGCAACTGAACCGCGCAACTGCAGCACGCGAGCACATGGGCAAACCGACAGGATTCATCGAGTATCTGCGCGAACTGCCGGTGGACCGCACGCCGACGCGAGCGCGTGCGCGACTGGAACGAGTTCCATCACCACATGGAAGAGAAGCACCTGCGCCAGCAGGGCGCGCGCTGCATGGATTGCGGCGTGCCGTTCTGCCACACCGGCAAGCTCATCAGCGGCATGGCCTCCGGCTGCCCGGTCAACAACCTGATTCCGGAATGGAACGACCTGGTCTATCGCGGCCTGTGGCGCGAGGCGCTCGACCGCCTGCACCAGACCAACAATTTCCCGGAGTTCACCGGCCGCGTCTGCCCGGCGCCGTGCGAAGGCTCCTGCGTGCTCGGCATCACCAGTCCGCCGGTCACGATCAAGACCATCGAGAGCGCGATCATCGACAAGCGGCTTCGAGAGGGCTGGGTGCTGCCGCAGCGCCCCGGCCAGCGCACCGGCAAGAAGGTGGCGGTGATCGGCTCGGGCCCGGCGGGACTCGCCGCCGCCGCGCAGCTGAACAGGGCCGGCCACTCGGTCACGGTGCTCGAGCGCGCCGACCGCCTCGGCGGCCTGCTGATGTACGGCATTCCCAACATGAAGCTCGACAAGCGCGAGGTCGTGCTGCGCCGCGATCGACCTGCTGGAACGCGAGGGCGTCAAGTTCATCTGCAATGCCGAGGTCGGCGACAACGTCGAGGCCATGCTGCTGCTGCGCGAATTCGACGCCGTGGTGCTGTGCACCGGCGCCACGCAGCCGCGCGACCTGCCGGTCGAAGGCCGCGAGCTTGAGGGCGTGCATTTCGCGATGGAATATCTCACCGCCAGCACCACGGCGCTGCTCGAATGCGGCGCCGACCAGGCCGCCATTCATGCCAGCGGCAAGGATGTCATCGTCATCGGCGGCGGCGACACCGGCACCGACTGCGTGGGCACGGCCATGCGCCAGGGCTGCCGGAGCCTCACGCAGATCGAGATTCTGCCGCGCCCGCCCGATGAGCGCGCGGCCGACAATCCCTGGCCCGAGTGGCCCAAGGTCTACCGCATGGACTACGGCCAGGAAGAGGCCGCGGCGAAATTCGGCGCCGATCCGCGCGTCTACCTGCACCACCGTCAAGAAATTCATCGGCGACGCCGATGGCGCCGTAGCGCAGGTGCGTCACGGTAGCGATCAGCTGGGAGAAGAATGACCAGGGCCAGTTCGTGCCGGTCGAGCAGCCGGGCACCGAGCAGACACGCTGCCGGCGCAGCTGGTGCTGCTGGCCATGGGCTTCCTCGGGCCCGAGCAGGCGCTGCTGAAGGAGCTTGGGCACGACGCTCGACGCGCGCGGCAACGTCGAAGGCCGAGCACGGCAGTTACCACCAGCGTCAAGGGCGTGTTCGCGGCCGGCGACTGCCGTCGCGGCCAGAGCCTGGTGGTGTGGGCCATCAACGAAGGCCGCGGCGCCGCGCGCGAGTGCGACCGCTACCTGATGGGCAGCACGGACCTGCCGTAGCGCATACGGCGCCGCCATGAAGAAATCGCTCAGCGCCTGCATCATCACTTACAACGAGGCCGATCGCATTGGCCCGTGCTGCGATGCGCTGGCCTTCTGCGACGAGATACTGGTGGTCGATTCGCATTCCACCGATGGGACGCGCGAAATTGCGCACGAGCCCGGCGCGCGCGTGATCGAACGCGACTGGCCGGGCTACCGCTCGCAAGAGCGAGTTCGCGATCAGGCGGCGGCGCACGACTGGATACTGGTCGTCGATGCTGACGAGCGCGTCAGCCGGCCGCTGCGCCCGGAATCGCAGGCGTTGCGCAGCGAGGGCGCTGCCGGCGCCGACGTGGCGGGCGCCACCGTGCCCACGCTCACCGAATTACTTCGGTCGCTTTCTCCGTCATGGCAATGCCTGGCCGGACCGTCATCCGCGCTTCTATGATCGACGCCGCTCGCGCTGGGCAGGGCTACGAGATACACGAGACGCGTCACGATCAACGGTCCGCCGCGCACGCTGCAGGGCGGCTCGAGCACTATTCGTATCGCGATTTCGGCGAGCATCTCGCAAGATGGATCGCTATGCCGAACTGATGGCGCAGCAGATGCATCGCCAGCGGCCGGCGCGCGAGCCTGATGCAGGTGTTCTTCAATCCGGCCGTGGCGGCTTCTGCGCGGCATGACTTCATCAAGCGCGGTTGCCTCGACGGTTGGCGCGGCCTCGTGTTTCACGTGGTGGAGGCGGGCTACGTGCGGCGCAAGTACCTGCGGCTTTGGGCGCTGAGTCGGCAACTGCCGGGCCCGGGCGGCCTGGCCTGACTGTCCGGCGAGGCCCGGCCAGCGTTCTCACGTCAACCATCTTCGCGGTACCGCGTTGCTAAGGGGTAAGGCACCGGGAATCCTGGGCGCCGGAGCAAAGTAGCCGTACCTGTAGGAGATGAATATGTCTAAACGTCGTGGAAAATCGCTGTGGGTGATCCTGACTGCCAGCACGTTGATGACACTTGGAGTCGCCGCCAGCGCGCAGGCCGAAACCCGCTGGGAGCACAATCATCCGCGTCGTGACCAGGTCAACGACCGCCTGGAGCGTGAGAACGCGCGCATCCGCCACGAAGTGCGCGAGGGTGAGATGAGCCCGCAGCGCGCGGCGCGCCTGCATCACCAGGTTCACAAGGTTCGGCGCGAAGAGCGGCTGATGGCGAGTCAGCATGGCGGCCACATCACGCGCCAGGAGCAGCGTGTGCTCAATGCGCAGGCCAATCGCATCAGCCGACGCATCGGCAGCTAGGCCGGCGCACCCGCGGCGCGGATTGCGCCCCAACCCGCGATCGCACACACTGCTGCGGATTGCGGCGATGTGAGGTGGCAGATGGCGGCGCGCAGTAAAGTGGCCAGGTCAGTGGCGCGCGGGACGGCCAAGTCGGGTCGGGCGCGCGCCCAGTCCTCGAGCCGCAAGCGACTGAAGATGGCAGGCAGTGAGCGCGGGCTGGCGAGCGCCGAGATTGCGCTGCCGCGCGAGCATCCGGAGTTGAGCACGCTGGCCGCGCTGGTCGATAAGGCCGGTGGCGCGGCGATCGGCGCCTATCGCGATCCGCTCGGCGGCGCGACCGCTGCTGCTCGCCGCGCTGCCGCTGCGCGCCGTGCAGCCGACGCCGTTCCAGCGCGACCTGTCGCCGACGCACGCGAAGCGACTGGCGCAGAAGATCGACGAGGCCGGCGCGTTCCTCGATCCGATGATCGTCGTGCGCGGCGAGGAGGGCGGCTTCTGGACGCCGAACGGCCGCCATCGGCTGGCCGCGGCGAAGGTGCTCGGGCTGCAAGCAGATCACGGCGCTGATCTCGCCGGACGAGGCGCTCGCCTATCGCATCCTCGCGCTCAACACCGAGAAGGCGCACAACCTCAAGGACCGCAGCCTCGAGGTGATCCGCATGGCGCGCGATCTGGCGAAGCCGCGAGCCGCGGCGCGAAGGAGACGAGTACGCCGCAGCAGTTCGAGGCGCCGGAGCTGCTGACGCTCGGCATCGTCTACGAGGAGAACCGCGCTTCGCCGGCGGCGCCTACAGCTC
Organism: uncultured Alphaproteobacteria bacterium; assembly: GCA_963738635.1. Classification (GTDB taxonomy): domain Bacteria; phylum Pseudomonadota; class Alphaproteobacteria; order Rhodobacterales; family Rhodobacteraceae; genus JAOADN01. The sequence goes on from CAVTXE010000003.1 coordinate 189,888, forward strand.
GTTCCTGCGCAAGGTCGATCGCTTCAGCGACGCACGCTGCGTGTCAGCCTGCGCGAGCGCGACGGCTACGCCGCGCGGCTGCTCGAGATCGACGCGCAGGTGAAGCAGATCGTCGCCGCGCTTGCCGGCGCGCGGCTTCAAGTCGCCGTATCTGCGCAACTACGTCGTGGCGCGCATCAACCCGGTGCGCTTCCATCAAGCCAAGCAAGGGCGCCAAGGGACCGCCGATGCCGATCGGCGCAGGCGCTGACGCGCATGACGGCAGCGGCGAAGAGCTTCAGGACCGAGTCAGTGTCGAACGCTGATCTGGCCTGGGTGGCGGTGGGTGCGGGCGCGCAGGACTGAGCGGCGCAGCGCGTCGTCAGGGCGCGTAGATCAGCGAGCCACGACGTTGCTCGCGCCACGCCTGTTCATCGAGCGTCGTCACGGCATCAAGCTCGGCCGCGCTCGCGTCCGCGGCTTCGATCCACTGGCGCAGGCGCGGGCCGCCATTGATGACATCAAAGGCGAGCCGGCCGTGCTCATATTCGTAGGCGAAGTCGCGCCACAGGTGAAATTGCGGATCAATGGCGCGCAGCGCCTTGAGCAACGCGGCGACCAGGCGCCATGGACGGAACGACTGGTGTTCATAGGCGCTGTCGGCGACATGTATCTGCACGCCACGGCAGAGTCTGCCCGCGTGTTTGTGAAAGGTGGGTTCGAACCAGCATTCACGCAGCGTGCAGCCGGCCAGCCATTGCGGCGCAAATTGTCTCATGTGAGCGATGACGGCATGGCCATCCAGATCGGGCGCGCCGATGATTTCCAGCGGGCGCGTCGTGCCACGGCCCTCCGAGAGTTCGGTGCCCTCGATCATTACGGTACCGGCGTAACAGCGGACCATCGAAAGGTTCGGGGCATTGGGACTCGGGTTCACCCAGGCGCGCACGTCCAGTGGCCAGCCGTAGCCCGGCGCCGAATCGGGCTGCCAGCCGTGCATTTCGATCACCTGCAGATCCAGGGTCAGATGCAGGGTCGTTACGAACCAGCGCGCCATTTCGCCCATGGTCAGGCCATGACGCATGGGCATTGCGCCAGCGCCGACAAAACTCTCCCACCCGGCTTCAAGCAACAGGCCTTCTACCGGGCGCCCGGCCGGATTCGGGCGATCAAGGACCCACACCGCCTTGTGATGTGTGGCGCAGTCCTCGAGCAGGTAACGCAGTGTGGTGATGAAAGTGTAGACCCGACAGCCGACATCCTGCAGGTCAATCAACAGTACATCAAAGGTATCCAGCATCGCGCTCGTGGGCCGACGCACATTGCCGTACAGGCTGTACACAGGAATGCCGTGCCGCGGATCGTGGAAATCGCCGGACTCGATCATGTTGTCCTGTTTGTCGCCACGCAGCCCGTGCTGCGGGCCAAACGCTGCGCATACCCGCAGATCGGGCAGCGCGCACAGCGCATCGAGCGAGTGGGTCAGATTCGCGGTTACCGAGGCCGGATGGGCGAGCAGCGCGAGGCGCTGCCGGCCAGCGGACGGCGCAGGGTTGTGTCTTCAATGAGCCTGTCGATGCCGAATTTCACGTAGGTCCTGCAGTGCCTCGTAGCTGGTGTGAATTCTAGTGGGCGGGAACCGTCAGCGTGCAGCTAAAACCCGCAGCATCGTGAAAATCAGGCTGCGCACGCGGGTGCCGCAAGGCCCAATAGGACAAGGCCCCGTCGCTGCTCTCCACCACTGCGGCGAGATTCAGCTGCCAGGAAACGGGTTGTCGTGTGGTAACCAGTGCCGGGACGCTGAGCGCGGCGTGCACGCGCAAGGCATCGCCCCGATGGTCTGAGCGCACAGTGCAGGCAATCGCTTCAAGATTGCGCCGCGCGCCGCGATAATCGTCGAACTCATAGGCCGCCCAATCGCCACTGGGTGAAAAGTTGAATTCCAGATAGCCGGGCGCGCCGTCGATCCGGGCGAACAGCTCCAT
>CAVTXE010000004.1:0-925652 GCA_963738635.1 uncultured Alphaproteobacteria bacterium
GTCAAAGTCAGCAAAGGACAAGTGAATGTCGCTGCCGGTGTGCCGAACAACCGGCATCATCGAAACCGGCTCCGACCGTCCCGGTATAGACCGCCTGCATCGTCGCAGCCGCAGAGCGCCTGTCGCTGTCATCACAAGCGCAAGAAGAACCCCAGCAACCCTCATCATCGCCCCCCATAAAGATGAATTTCTTGGCCTGTCGCGTCAGTCCGGTGCGGCCCGTGTCCTTCGCGCCGCAGCCAGCCCGCCCAGACCCGACAGAAGCACCAGCGCCGAGGCTGGCAGCGGCACCGGCGACGGGTCCGGCGGGCCGATCCGCGTCACCGTGAGGCTGTCGATGTCAAAGTCGCCGACGGCATAGGTCGTATAGCTGGTGCCGTTGAATTCAAGAAACGCGAAATAGCCGGAATTCGCCGTTGTCGTCGCGGACGGCGTCCAGCTGAACGGTGTGTCGATCCGGTTCGGCAGCACGCCTGAGGCATCGGCCAGGTTCGTCACCACGCCCAGATCCACGTAGGGGCTCGGAAACCGGCCGTTGAACTCTTCAAAGAAAAGATCGAACAGGCTTTGTGTGCCGTTATCGTTGGCGGTGATCGCGCTGGCGTAGTTCGAGGTATTGGGAAAGACTGATCCGTTTATCGTGATCTGCGACGACAGGATCGGATTGGTCGTAAAATTGTGTGACCCTCCGACAAGGCTGTCGCTCTGGCCCCCGGTCGTCCGCGACCCGAGCGCGGTGTCATATGTCACATCGATGGACACCGACATGCCGACCAGATCGGGTCGGATGCCGAAACCAAGATAGTCGAACCAGTCGGCACCGGCTGTGATTGTCCCCGTATAAACCGCCTGCATCGTCGCAGCAGACGCGCCCGTCGCCGTCATCGCAAGTGCAAGAATAAACCCAGCAATCCGCATCATCGCTCCCCGGCCTGATTAAACCTGTCTACCGTCAGGCTAACGGCGGCTCGCCGCCCCCGCAACCTTGGCGCGTGCATCCAATCATGAACAATCCTGCGAAACAGTTTCTGAATGCCGCTCCCGTACGAACGTAACTCCCGGATCGCACGCCACCTCCATGCGACCGCCATCCACTCAAACCGGCCATCCATTCTATCGCAGATTCCAGAGATTGGCCGCGCACCACCCCGTCACCACCCCGCCCCACGGCCCGCAAAATCACGCACCCTACCCCCAAACCTTTCCCCACGGTTAACAAAATCCACAACCCACTGATTCAAAACCATAAAATCCAGATGTCCACATGTGGACACGCCCGATTTTCCCCTCACACCCCCGTATCCCGCCGGTAAATCCAGTCGCTGTCCGGGTCATTACCGAACCGCCATTTCCGACCGGCCCCGCCGTCACGTTCAGATAGCAGCCGTAGGGTGCGTGCTCGCACGCACCACCCGTAGGGCGGGGTTCACCCCGCCATCCGTCACCCCACCCCGTAGGGTGCGCATTCATTGCGCACCCCGCACGTTCCCGCCTGGCAATCCGCCGGCGACCGCCTTACCGGACCGGCAGCATCAGATGCGCATAGGGCGTTCCGGCATACATCACGTAGGGCTTGGTCGGATCGGGCTGGGCATCGGCCGGATAGCCCGCCATCATGTCACCCATATTGAACACCATGACATGCGGTCCGGTGATGACCCAGTTGTTGTCAGCGGTCGGACCGGCGGCGAAAGGATCGGTATTGCTGTCGCTGCCGCCCGCCAGCATGTAACCGAAGCCGACCTTGCCGGGCGGCGGAGCGGTCTTGTTCATCCAGGCATTCACCCATTCCATCGCGTTGGCGTCGCCGCACATCGGGTCCGGCCCGGGCGTCGCCGGGTTGTCCGGCATGCACCACCAGCCGTTCTTGCCCTCGCGCACGGTCATCATCATGCCGGAACTGTCGAAGCCGTAGATCGTCGCTTCCGACGCGACCGCAGGGGGCGCGGCGGATTCCGCGCTCGCGATCGTATTCATCTTGTCGGTCATTTCGTCGGCGATCACGGGCTGTGCCAGCACCGCCAGCGCACCAAGGGGCAGCCACACTGCACGTCGTTGCATTGTCATTCTCCCATGTTGGAATGCCCGGGCAATCGGCACAGACCAACCCCGTCTGAAACCGATGTCCGGCTCCGGTTCAATTTATGGTTGTTCGTCGGGAACTGGCTGACCGGCTTTCGCCGCCCCGGTTCTCCCGACTTCATGCACACCACTCACCCAGCAGCGAACTCGTCAAATACGACGTTCCATCCGGGATTGTTTTCAGCAGCCCGACGTTAGTCCAAATCACGCGAAAGTCAATCTTGCGGCGTGCAGCGCGGGTGCCGTCACTCCCTGTGCCCCCCGTTTTTCCGTCTGCATGATCGCCAATGGTTGCGTGAGATTCCCGTCCAGCGCGTCCAGATTGCAGGCCGCTCAGCGGCGCGGACCATGCCGCCGCCTCCGCATCCTCCTCACCCCGTTAACCACTCCCGGCCCGGGCCCGGTTAACGCGCCGCCCGCAGGCTCAGGTGCCGGTGTCGCGCCGGTAGATCCAGTCGCTGTCCGGATCGTTCCCGAACCGCCACTTCCGCACCGGCCCGGCCATCACGTTCAGATAGTACATCTCGTACCCATAGGGCGCGCCGACCGGATGATGCCCCTTCGGGACCAGAGTCACATCGCCGTCGCGGACCGCCATCGTCTCGTCCAGCGACCCGTCCTCGGTGTAGACCCGGTGCAGGCCGTAGCCCTGGGCCGGGTTTAGACGGAAGTAATACGTCTCCTCCAGATAGGTCATCCGGGGGAAGTCGTCCTCGTCATGCCGGTGCGGCGGATAGGACGACCAGTTGCCCTGCGGCGTGAAGACCTCGGTGACGAGGAGGCTGTCGGCGAAGTCCTCGTTCTCCATCGCTATGTTGTTGATGAAGCGGGTATTTCCGCCCTGCCCCCGCTGCGTCAGGGTGATGCCGTCCGGCCCGATCCGGCGTGCGGAATGCCCGCCCTTGCCGGGTGCCGTGCAGACCGCCAGCACGCAGGTAGTTTCCGCCACCGCCTCCCAGTGGCTGCCGTCGGGCACATACAGGCAATGCGGCGGCGTCTTCTCGAACACATCCATCCGGTCGCCAAGGGTGCCGTGGTCCACCCCCCCGGCCGAGATCATGGCCTTGCCCTCGACCATCACCAGGATCGCCTCGCGCCCCCCCGTCGCCTCGGCCGCGCTTTCGCCGGGTTGCAGCCGATACAGCCCGAAGCCCACGTACCCCCAGCCCGCGCTTTCGGGCGTGACATCATGAACCTTGCCGGTCGTCCCTGACGGCTTGAGCAAAAGCTTCGACATGCCAGCCTCCATTTTCTGCTCTGAAGTATCCCACGGGGGCGCGGGGGTGTGAAACCCCGCAATCCTCACTCCGCGCGCGCGGCCTCATACTTCGCCCGCGCCGCCCGCACCTCGGCCCGCACCGACACCTCCGGCACCGCGACGTCCCACCATGTCCCGCCCGCCTCGGTTGACGGCATCGGGTCGGTGTCGATCACGACCACAACCGGGCGTTCGGCCCCCTTCGCGGCCTTCAGCTCGGCTTCCAAAGCACCGATATCCTTTGCCTTCACCGCCTTCGCCCCCATCGATCCGGCATGGGCGACAAAGTCGATCGCCGACGGGTTCACATGATAACTGTCATCAAGCAGGTTGTTGAACGGCGCGCCGCCGGTCCCCTTCTGCAACCGGTTGATGCAGCCATAGCCCCGGTTGTCGGTCAGCACGACCGTGAAGCCGACGCCCATCATCACCGCCGTGGCAAGCTCCGAGTTCGCCATCATGTAGCTGCCGTCGCCGACCATGCAGATCACGTCGGCGTCGGGCCGCGCCATCTTGATCCCGAGCGCCCCGGCAATCTCGTACCCCATGCAGGAGAAGCCGTATTCCATGTGATAGCCGCCCTGCGCTGCATCCCAGATCTTGTGCAGCTCGCCCGGCATGGTTCCCGCCGCGCCCATGACGATGGTCGCGGGCGTCGCGGTCCGGTTCACCGTCCCCACAACCTGCATGTCGGTCGGAAGCCGATTGCCCGTCGCAGGCGCGGCCTTGACCGCCGCCTTCGCCGCCGCCCAGTCGGCGCGCAGCTTCGCGTCCGCTCCGACGAACCGATGCGATCCGAGCGCTTTCCCAAAGGCTTGCAGTGCGATCTTTGCATCCGACACGAGGCTGATCGCCCCATGCTTACAGGCATCATAGGCCTGCACGTTCACGCTCAGAATCCGCCGCCTGGGGTTCTTGAACAGCGACCATGACCCGGTCGTGAAATCCTGGAACCGCGTGCCGACCCCGATCACCAGGTCCGCCCCTTCGCAGACGATGTTGGCGCTCGACGACCCCGTCACGCCGACCGGGCCGAAGTTCTGCGCATCGTCATGCGCCAGCGCGGACTTGCCGGCCTGGGTCTCGACCACCGGGATGTTGTGCGCCTTGGCAAAGGCCGCCAGTTCCGCCTCGGCACCCGAATAGATCACCCCGCCGCCCGCCACGATGACCGGGGTCTTCGCGGCCTTCAGCGCCGCAATAGCTGCCGCCAGTTCGCCCGCGTCGGGTTCGGGGCGGCGGATGTGCCAGACGCGTTCGGCGAAGAAGCTTTCGGGGTAGTCGAACGCCTCGGCCTGGACGTCCTGGCAGAAGGCGAGTGTGTCGCGGGTCCGCAATCGGCGGGATCAGTCATCACGCGCAGCGCGCGGGGAAGCGCGGTCATGATCTGTTCGGGCCGGGTGATGCGGTCGAAATAGCGGCTGACGGGACGGAAGCAGTCGTTGGCAGAAATCGTCCCGTCACCGAAATTCTCGACCTGCTGCAGCACCGGATCGGGCGCGCGGTTGGCGAAGACGTCGCCGGGGATGATGAGCAGCGGCAGGCGGTTGACATAGGCCAGCGCGGCAGCCGTGACGACGTTCGTGGCACCCGGCCCGATGGATGTGGTGACGGCCATCGCGCGCCGGCGCTTCGATGCCTTGGCATAGGCGATGGCGGTGTGCGCCATCGTCTGTTCGTTGTGCCCGCGCCAGGTCGGAAAGCTGTCGCGCGCGCCGTGCAGCGCCTCGCCGATGCCCGCCACGTTGCCGTGCCCGAAGATCGCCCAGATGCCTTCGATGAACCGTTCGCCTTCCGGCGTCATCTGCACCGACAGCCACTTCACCATCGCCTGCGCCGCTGTCAGCCGGATCGTCGTCATCGTCAGAGCCCCCTCGCCTTGTCCCATACGCCGCAGAGCCTGCGGAAATTGTCGGCCATCGCCGTCACCGCCGCAGCATCTGTCATCCCGCCCGCCATCCAGGTCTGCCCGACGTCTGCATGAATCGTGCGGCCGACCGCAAAACCCTTCACAAGCGGATACTTCGCCGCCAGCTTGAAGCTGGCCGTCAGTTCCGCCTCGGACTGCCCAAGCCCCAGCACCACGATGCCGCGCGTGTTCGTGTCGTGCTTCTCGATGGCCGCAACGGTCGCGGCCCAGGCGGCATCGGACTGCATCGGTTCCAGCTTCCACCAGTCTGGGTAGATGCCGATCTCATACCACCGTTCGACCAGTTTCGCGGTGGACATGTCGTCTACCGGGCCGACCTTGGACGGGATGATCTCCAGCAGCATTTCCAGCCGGTTTCGGCGGCAGGCATGGAACAGGCGCGTCACGACCGCCTCCTGTTCGGCGCGCATGGCATGGTCGTCCTCGGGGTGGCAGAAGCACAGGACCTTGACCACATGCTCCAGCGGCCACTCCGACAACCCGCCGAAATCCGGCCCGATCTCGGGCTCCAGCGTCAAGGGGCGCGATCCCGGCCATTCCACGGGCCGCCCGATCCACAATCCCTGCCCCGTCGCCCGGTACAGGGCTGACCGACCCAGACGGCTGTCGCAGAGCAGACCGTATCCGGACTGTCCGCCCGCCACAGCGAGCGTTGCGTCAAGACAGAGTTCTTTGAACCGCCCGATCTTCTGGGGTGTTGCACCCGGAATCACCTCAAGCTGCGAGCGATGGTCATAAGCGAACACCCGCATCACCGACCAGTCGTTGTGCCGGTTGGTGGACCAGTGCATCTGCTCCAGCGGCCCGTCCTTGCGCAGCGCGGGCGTCACCACGCCGCGCCCAAGGAAGAACTGCAATTCGTCCCAGCTGGGATAGGCGGGCGTGCAGCCGTGCCGCGACACCGCGAAAGCCCCGCAGGCATTCGCGTATTTCAGCGATGTGGGCCAGTCCTGTCCGGTCAGCCAGCCTTTCAGCAGGCCCGACATGAAGCCGTCACCGGCGCCGAGCACGTTGAACACCTCGATGGGAAAGCCCGGGCCGCTCTGGCCTTTGTCCAGACTGTCCGGAATGTCGCCGGTAAATGCCGCAGCCCCCATCGGCCCCCGCTTGCAGACCAGCGTCGCCTTGCTGACCGCCCGCACCGCGCGCAGGGCCGCGATGGTGTCGGTCGTGCCGCCCGCGATGTGGAATTCTTCCTCGGTGCCCACGATCAGGTCAAAATGGTGCAGTGTCGCCTGCAGCCGGGCGGTGACTGCGGCGCTTTCGATGAAGCGTTCCTCGCCCGCGCCGTGCCCGGCCAGCCCCCAGAGGTTCGGGCGGTAGTCGATATCCAGCGCCGTCTGCGCGCCGTGCTTGCTGGCCAGCTCCAGCGCCTTCAGCACGGCGGCCTCGGTGCGCGGATGCGACAGATGCGTCCCCGTCGCCACGACCGCGCGCGATTCCGCGATGAAGCCCTCGTCGATGTCGCCTTCGTCCAGCGCCATGTCGGCGCAGTTCTCGCGGTAGAAGATCAGCGGGAACTGCTTGTCGTCGCGGATGCCGAGCAGGACAAGCGCGGTCAGGCGTTCGGGGTCCGTCTTGACGCCCCGCACATCGACGCCTTCGCGCGCCAGCTCCTCACGGATGAAGCGGCCCATATGTTCGTCGCCGACCCGCGTGATAAGCGCGGATTTCAGGCCCAGCCGCGCCGTGCCCGCCGCGATGTTGGTGGGCGAACCTCCGACATATTTCTGGAACGACCCCATGTCCTCCAGACGCCCGCCGACCTGCGCGCCGTAGAGGTCGACCGAAGACCGTCCGATCGTGATGACATCCAGATTTTTCATGCCGTCTCCCCGCCGCAGTCCCAGGTGGCAGACTCAAGGGTCCCCACTTTTGGAATTTTTATTCCAACTGTGGGAAATTTGGAAGAACTTATTTCGCCGGGACACTGCGTGCGGCGCCGAGCGCAACCGCAAGCGTGATGGCCAGCGCAAGCGTTGCCGACAGCGACCTGAACGCGCCGAAATCAACTTCCGCGACGGTCAGGATGACGGCGGCGCTGGCACCGACAGGGCTGATCGGCGTGTCGGTGATCGCGATGACCGGCAGGCTGCGGCGCGCGGCGGCTTCGGCCAGCGCGACAGTCTCGCCGCTGTAGGGGGCGAAGGTGATGGCGATGACGGCGTCGCCGGGCCGCAATGCGTGGGCATGGTCCAGTTTGCCCGTCCCGTCATGCAGCATGGCGGGGATGTTCATCTTCTCGAGCGCATAGGCAAGGTAGCTGGCAACCGGAAAGGCACGGCGGAAGCCGATGACATGGATCATCTCTGCCCGCGACAGATGCGCGACGGCATCCTCGAGCGCTGCCTCGTCACTGGTGCGGGCGAGCGCCTCCAGCGACTGGCGTCCGGCCTCGACGAACTCGGCCAGCAGCGCCGAGGCCGAACCGTTGCCCTGCGCGCGCAGATTCTGCAGGCGCGTGGCATAGTCCGGGCGGACGGGGGCGAAACTGTTCCGGAACAGACGCTGCATTTCGGAGAACCCGGAAAAACCCAGCAGCTGACAGAACCGCATCAATGCCGAGGGCGGGACAGATGCACCGGTCGCAAGCTCGGACACCGTCGAGACCGCGATCCTGTCGATGTTCGCGGCCACATAGTCTGCGCATTGACGCAGGCGTTTCGGAAGACGGTCCGACACGGCGACCAGACGTTCCTGAAAGGCCTCGACCGAGGTTGGAGGCCCGCTGAATTCCGTCACAGACATGGATGTCCTGCATCTGCTTGCAGACCCGACCTAGCATGTCTGGAATGTTTATTCCAAGATGAATTCCATCCTGTTCGACCTGTTCGGGCGACAGGATCAGGGCAGCGTCGTCAGCCCGGCGGCGAACCGGGCCGCCGCGTCGCGGTAGTTGGCGGCGCTTTGCAGCAGCTTCGCGCGGGCGGCCTCGTCCAGCATCCGCACGACCCGCGCAGGCGACCCCACGGCCAGCGCGCCGTCGGGTATCTCCTTGCCTTCCGTCACCAGCGCACCCGCCCCGATCAGGCATCCGCGCCCGATCCGGGCACCGTTCAGAACGGTCGCCGCCATGCCGATCAGCGTGCCGTCGCCGATCGTGCAGCCGTGCAGCATGGCCTTGTGCCCGATGGTGCAGTCCGCGCCGATGGTCAGGGGAAAGCCCCAGTCGGTGTGCAGGACAGCGTTTTCCTGGATGTTGGTGCCGGTGCCGACCTTGATGCCCTCGTTGTCACCGCGCAGGACCGCACCGAACCAGACGCCCGCCCGGTCGCCCAGGCTGACGCGGCCGATCACATGCGCGCCCGGCGCGACCCAGACACCGGTGCCGATCTGAGGGCTGATCCCGTCCAGACTGTAGATCATCGCGCCGCAAACTCCCGGTTCAGGTCGCGGACGAAATCCGGCAGCCAGGGCTGTCGGTCGCGCCGCATGCGTTCCGCCGTCAGGATGGTGCGCAAATGGTCTTCGCACTGGTCAAGATCATCGTTGACCAGCACATAGTCGTATTCCGCCCAGTGGCTGATCTCGCCTTCCGATTTGGCCATGCGCCCCCGGATCACGTCCTCGCTGTCCTGCCCCCGGTTGCGCAGGCGAAGGTCCAGTTCGGCAATCGAGGGCGGCAGGATGAAGAACGACACGACATCGCGCCCCAGTGCCGAATTGCGGATCTGCTGACCGCCCTGCCAGTCGATGTCGAACAGCGTGTCGCGCCCCTCGGCCATCGCGGCCTCGACGGGCGCGCGCGGGCTGCCGTAGAGATGCCCGAACACTTCGGCATGTTCCAGCATATCGCCATCCGCGACCATCGCCTGAAACCCGTCCCGGCTGCGGAAATAGTATTCGCGCCCGTCCGCCTCGCCGGGACGCGGCGGGCGCGTGGTCGCCGAGACCGAGAACCGAAGCGTCGGGTCCCAGACCATCAGGCGGCGCGACAGGGTGGTCTTGCCCGCGCCCGAAGGGGAAGAGAGGATGACAAGCATCCCGCGTCGGCGGTTGTCGGGGGCCATCGTCATTCCACGTTCTGAACCTGTTCGCGCATCTGGTCGATGACCGTTTTCAGGTCAAGCCCGATCCGCGTCAGACCGACGTTGCCGGACTTGGAACAGAGCGTGTTGACCTCGCGCATGAATTCCTGCGTCAGAAAATCGAACTTGCGCCCGACAGCACCACCCTCGGTCAGCAGAGCACGCGCAGCGGCGATGTGGGCGGTCAGGCGGTCGAGTTCTTCGGTCACGTCGGCTTTCAGCGTCAGGATCGCCAGTTCCTGCGCGATGCGGTCCGGGTCGGCACCCGGCGCGCCCGCAAGCACACGGGCCAGGTTATCGCGCAGTGCCGCCTCGGTCGCCGGGCGGCGTTCGGCCGCTGTCCGCGCGGCATCGGCCGTCAGGTCCGCGATGCGGTCGATCTGTGCGCCAAGGACGGCGGCAAGCGCCGCGCCCTCGGCGCGGCGCATCGCGGCCAAATCCACCAGCAGGCGGTCGAGGTCGGGCATCAGGATCGGAAGCAGGATCGCCGGATCGTCCGCGTCGGACCCGGATTCGACAACGCCGCGCAGGGCCAGCACCTCGGCCACGCTGGCCGAGGTCAGGGACAGCCCGCGCGAAAGGGCTGCCTCCTCGATCTGCTGGAGGCCGGACAGGGCCGCGTCGAGACCTTCGGCGCTGATCCTGAGGCCGCCCGCAGCCCCGTCGCGCGACAGCTTCAGCGACAGCGTGATGTTGCCGCGCAATGCCGCGCGTGCGACGGCGGCGCGGGCCGCCTGTTCGAACCCGTCGATCCCGTCCGGAAGCCGCAGACGCAGATCGAGACCCTTGCCGTTGACCGACCGCACATCCCACAGCCGCTCATAGCCGCCGCCCGAGGCGTGCAGACTGGCAAAGCCGGTCATCGAGACCAAAGTCATCGGCTGGTCGGCCCCGGAAAGACAGGTGCAGCGGGCACCGCAACCCCGCGAACAGGCTTAACCATTTAAGACTTTTCCTCCCCCGGACCCGGCCCGACGATGCTATCTTAACACTCGGGTAATCATTCCGGTCTTAGGGTTAACAGAGCCTGAGACCCGCGACAACGAAGCGCGCGGGTGGAAAAGACCGGTCGGATCGTCGGGGCGGCGATTAGGTCGGACGGTGTGCGATGCAGATGAACGATGCGGGCGGCAAGATTGTCGCGTTCGGGCAGGCGAGGAGCGACATGCGCTTTCCGGTGATCGCCGAAATGCAGGCCTACTGGGAGGCGCTGCGGGCCGGGCGGCTGGTGCCGCTGCGGTCCGAGGTCGATCCCAGAGGGATCGAGCAGGCGCTGGAGAACGCCTTCATCCTGGAACGCATCGCACCGCAGGTGGCGCGGTTCCGGCTGGCCGGCACGCATCTGAACGACCTGATGGGGATGGAGGTGCGGGGCATGCCGCTGACCGCCTTCTTCACGCCGTCAGGAAGGGCCGAGATGGCCGGGCATATCGAGGCAGTCTTCAAAGGCCCGCAGACCGGCGATTTCACCCTGACGGGCGAAGCGGGCATGGGCAAGCCGCCGATCATGGCGCGGCTGCTGATCCTGCCGCTGCGCAGCGATCTTGGCGATGTGACGCGGGCGCTGGGCTGCCTGGTCAGCGACGGCCATATCGGCCGCGCGCCGCGCCGGTTCGAGCTGACCTCGGTGCGGATGGGTGCTATCGAGGCAGGCAAGACGGTATCGCCCGGCACGGCCACAGCGTCGGCTGCGCTGCCGGCCGCGGTTTCGGGTCTGGCAGAGGCACCGGCACCCTACCGCGGCGAGACGCGTCAGCGGACGCATCTGCGGCTGGTGAAGTCGGACAAGTAGGGGCCACGCGGACCCACATCAGGCGCCTACCGTGATCAGGGCGGCAGCGATACGGCGGCCTTCGGACAGAAGGACATTGTAGGTGCGCGCCGCTGCCGGGCTGTCCATCGCCTCGACCGCCAGTCCCGCCGCCTGAAGCGCGTCACGGAAGTCCGCGGGCAGATGGGCGATGGCCCGGCCTGTGCCGACAAACAGCACGTCGACCGTCCCGGCCAGCGCGATCAACGGCGCGCGGTCGTCATACCCGCCCCAAAGCTGCGCGCCATCCGCCGTCACCACGACCGAACCGCGCAGCAGCGTGCCGCCGACACGCCAGAAGTCCGGTCCGTAGCCATCAACCGGACGCGCGCCGCCGTAACTGACATCGGTCAGGCGCGCCATGCCTCAACCCTGCTTGCCACCTGTGGCGAACTGCGTGCCCGAAGGGCCGTCGGTCTTCTTTTCCCAGTCGCGCCTGACGCCCAGGAACAGCACGATGTTCTTGGCGACATAGAGGGTCGAATAGGTTCCGACGATCACGCCGAAGAGCATCGCAAAGACAAAGCCGCGGATCACATCGCCGCCGAAAATCAGGAGCGCGATCAGCGCCATCAGCGTCGTCGTTGCTGTCATCACCGTCCGCGACAGGGTTTCGTTCGCCGTCAGGTTCATCATGTCGCGCAGCGGCATCGCCTTGTACTTCTGCAGATTTTCGCGCAGCCGGTCGAAGATCACCACCGTGTCGTTGACCGAATAGCCGAGAATGGTCAGCAGCGCCGCCACGATGGTCAGGTCGAACTTCAGCTGGAACAGCGAAAACACCCCGACCGTCACGATGACGTCATGCAGCAGGGCCGCGACCGTGCCGACGGCGAACTGCCATTCGAAGCGCAGCCAGACATAGACGAGGATGCCGAAGGAACCGCCCGCCACTGCCAGCAGCGCCGACCAGATCAGTTCGGACGATACCTTCGGCCCGACCGATTCGACCGACGGAAAGGTGATCGCCGGATCGACCGTGGTCAGCGCCGCCTCGATCCGCCGGATCGGTTTCGGGCGACACCGCTTCCGCGTCGTCCTGCGCCTGGATACGGATCATCGCCACATGCTGATCGGCCCGGAAGGCCGGGTCGAACACCTCGCGAGATCGACACGTCGCCCAGATCGAGCGCCGACAGTGCCTCGCGGTAGGTGCCGACATCGACGGCCTGCGTCGTCTCGGTGCGGATCGTCGTGCCGCCCCGGAAGTCGATGCCGAAGTTAAGCCCCATCGTCGGCCACCAGAACGAAGGTCGCCAGCACAGCCACAACCGACGCCCCGAAGGTGACGAATTGCAGCCGGAAAAAGTCGATCTTGGTGTTTTCCGGAACCAGCCGCAGACGGAATGCCATAGCCTTTGCCCCTTCAGACCGTGATCGTCTTCGGGCGTCGCCACGCCATCCAGGTCGCAATGATCAGCCGCGTCACGTAGACGGCCGTGAACATCGACGTGATGATGCCGATGCCCAGCGTCACTGCAAAGCCCCGCACCGGGCCGGACCCGATCCAGAACATGATCGCCGCCGTGATCAGCGCCGTCACGTTCGAATCCATGATCGCCGAGAAGGCCCGCTCGAACCCGATCTCGATGGCACCGCGCCGGACCCTTGCCCGACCGCAGCTCCTCGCGGATGCGTTCATAGATCAGCACGTTGGCATCGACCGCCATGCCCATCGTCAGCACGATCCCGGCGATCCCGGGCAGGGTCAGCGTCGCCCCGATCAAGGAAAGCAGCGCGAACAGCATCACCATGTTCAGGACCAGCGCCAGGTTCGCCATGACACCGAACCAGCCATAGCATGCGATCATGTAGAGCACGACGATGATCATGCCGACGATCGCGGCGCGCTGGCCCGCCGCGATGCTGTCCGCCCCAGTTCCGGCCCGACGGTGCGTTCCTCCAGGAACGTCATCTTGGCGGGCAGCGCGCCCGCGCGCAGCAGGACGGCCAGGTTCGTCGATTCCTCGACCGTGAAGCTGCCGGTGATGATTCCCGATCCGCCCGCGATATGCGCCTGGATGACGGGGGCCGAGATCACCTCGTTGTCCAGCACGATGGCGAAGGGGTTGCCGATGTTCTCGGCCGTGTAGTCGCCGAACTTGCGCGCGCCGGTCGGGTTGAAGCGGAAACCGACGGCAGGACGGCCGTTCTGGTCGAATTCCGGCTTGGCGTCGATCAGTTCCTCGCCCGTGACGACCGGCACGTCCTCCAGAACGTAATAGATGCCTTCCTCGTCAACCGAGGGCAGCAGGATGTTCCCGATGCCGGGGCTGTCGTCCTTGTTCGTGGTCTGACGCACGACCGGATGGAAGGTCAGCTGCGCCGTCGTGCCGATCAGCGCCTTCAGTTCGCTGGCCGATCCGATGCCCGGCACCTGGATCAGCATCCGGTCGGTGCCCTGCCGCTGGATCGTCGGTTCGCGCGTGCCGACCTCGTCCACCCGCCGGCGGATGATCTCGACCGACTGCTGCATCGTGCGGTCGTCGGTCGCCGCGCGTTCGGCCTCGGACAGGGTGACGACCAGCGTCGTCGCCTTCGGCCCGCACCTCGATATCGCTGCTGCCGACGCCGGTCAGCGTCACGACGGGCGAGGCGACGGACTGCACCACCTCTGTCGCCTTCTTGATGCCCTCGGGCTTCTCGATCTGGATGCGCAGCTCGTCCGGGCTGGACTGCGCCCGCCGCACGCCCCCGATCGTCGCCCGCTCTTCCGCCAGCGCGCGGCGCAGTTCGGGCCAGAGCCCGTCCATCCGCGCCTTGTAGACATCCGCGACCTGCACCTCGGCCAGCAGATGCGCGCCGCCGCGCAGGTCAAGGCCCAGGTTCACGATGTTCGCGGGCAGCCATTCCGGCCATAACGTGCTGTCCGCCTGCTGTTCCGGCGTCGCCGTCCCGCCCGCCTTCTCGATGGCTTCAAGCGCGTCGTTATGACGTTCGACCCGATCATAGAAAGCGTTCGGCAATGCGATCAGCACAGCCGACAGGCAGAGGCCCATGATGACGAGCCGCTTCCACAAATCCATCTGAAGCATGACGGCAGGTCAGTTCGCGTTGGCGGCCGCAGCCGGTTCGGTTTTCGACAGGACCTGGCTGATCGTCGATTTCACCACCCGGACCTTGACGCCCGTCGCGATCTCCACCTCGACCTCGCCGTCCGCCTTGACGTTGGTGACCTTGCCGATGATCCCGCCGCTGGTCACGACCTGATCGCCGCGACGCAGCGCCTCGACCATCGCGCGGTGATCCTTCAGTTTCTTCTGCTGCGGGCGCAGCAGCAGGAAATACATGATCCCGAAGATCAGGATCAGAGGTATGAACTGTGCGATGACGCTTCCGGTGGTGGCGGCGGACGCATCCTGCGCGAATGCGGGGGTGAGAAACATCAGGGCATCCTTTTCGTGGTCTCTGATCCGGGGCCGGGACAGCGGGATGCGCGGCCTTGGCGAGCACCCGGAAATTCGGCGGGAAACTACAGACAGCGCCGGATGAAGGCAAGGCGATGCGGGCGGCGGCTTGGCAGCGCGGCCCGACCCCGGTATCACGTTCGCTTCAGCGGTCCTGTGACGGGGAAATGGCGCGATGCGCAGGTCGGCCCTCGCTCTGGCGGCAGTTGCGGTTGCGGCAGCTTGCTCTGGCGGCGCGCTGGCCGAGGGTACGGACAGCGGCGTGCCGCAGGGCGTGATCGCGGCGGCAGGCTGGCTGGGCTGGACGCCAGCCCCTGTCGCGGGCAAAGGCTGCACCGCCGTTCTGGTGGCGCCCGACGCGGCCCTGACCGCAGCGCATTGCGTCACGCGCGACCCTGCCGCCGCCACGCCGGTGCCGCAGGGACTGATCTTCGTGCCGGGCTGGGGCGGCGACGCGGAGCAACCCGCGCGGCAGGCTGTCCGCATCGACCTGCCCGCGCCCCGCCGCCTGCTGGACGGGCACCTGAAATATGACCTGGCGCTGGTGCACCTCGATGCGCCGGTCGCGGGGGTCAGCCCCCTGCCCCTGGCCGCGCCGGGCGAAGCGGGTGGTCCGGTCTTCGCGCTGGGCTATGCGTCGGCCAGTCCCCGCCATATGCGCGTGGCCGGTTGCGTGCCGGTGCTCGAAGACGGCCCCGTGCTCGGGTTCGACTGCGCGGCCCTGCCGGGATTTTCGGGCGGGCCGATGGTGATGGCGTCAACGGACGGCTGGCGGCTGGTCGCCGTCATGGTCGCGCGCGGAACCGGGAGCAGTCTGATCGGCACCTATGCCCTGCGCCCGTCCGATGACCTGATGGCTGTGCTGTCCGGCGAATAGTGCGCCATCACCATTGACCGGGCGGCTTCCCCTTGAAGTGAAGTTCGGGCATATCGCAATCCGAACCGAGACGAGGCCAGAGCCATGCACGACATCCGCGCGATCCGCGACAACCCCGCTGCTTTTGACGCTGCGCTGGCAAGCGGCGCGGGCTGGCGCCGATGTCGGCCGGAGATTCTTGCGCTGGACGAGGCGCGGCGGGCCTGCATCCAGCATGCTGAGACCGCGCAGGCCGAGCAGCAACACCGCCTCGAGCAGAGAGCAGGCGCAGCCAAGGCACGCGGCGACGACGGCCGAGTTCGAGCGGTCTTCGCGCGCTCGTCGCCGAAAAGAAGGCCGAGATCGCGCGCTTGAGCCGACGCGGCTGCGGCAGGACGCGGCGCTGCGCGACCTGCTGCTGACCATCCCCAACCTACCCCTGCCCGAGGTTCCCGACGGTCCCGACGAAACCGGAAACGTCGAAATCCGCCGCTGGGGAACACCCGCGACCTACGCCTTCACCCCGCGCGAGCACTTCGATATTCCCGGCCGTCAGACCCGGCATGGATTTCGAGACTGCCGCCAAACTCTCCGGCAGCCGCTTCGTCGTGCTGAAGGGTGCGGTCGCCCGTGTCCACCGCGCGCTGGCGCAGTTCATGCTCGACCTGCACACGTCTGAACACGGCCTGACCGAGACGATGACACCGGTGCTGGTCCGCGAGGACGCCATGCTCGGCACCGACAAGCTGCCGAAATTCGGCGATGACAGCTATCAGACGACCAACGGCTGGTGGCTGATCCCCACCTCCGAGGTCACGCTGACCTATTCCGTCGCCGAAGACATCACGGATGAAGCGCAGACTTCCCATCCGGATGACCGCCCATACGCTCTGCTTCCGCTCCGAGGCCGGGTCGGCGGGCAAGGACACGTCCGGCATGCTGCGCCAGCACCAGTTCGAGAAGGTCGAGATGGTGTCGGTGACCACCCCCGCGACCAGCCTTGCCGAACACGAGCGCATGACGAAATGCGCCGAGGCAGTGCTGGAACGCCTTGGCCTGCCCTACCGCACCGTGGTGCTCTGCACCGGGGACATGGGCTTCGGCGGCGCAGAAGACGCATGATCTGGAGGTCTGGCTTCCGGGCCAGAACACCTACCGCGAGATTTCCTCCGTCTCCGTCTGCGGCGATTTTCAGGCGCGGCGGATGAACGCGCGCTACCGCCCCGCAGGCGGCGGCAAGCCGGAATTCGTGCATACCCTGAACGGCTCCGGACTCGCCGTCGGCCGCTGCCTGATCGCGGTGCTGGAGAACGGCCAGACGGCGGACGGCGGCGTGACCCTGCCGCAGGCGCTGTCGCCCTGGCTCGGCGGCAAGACGCGGATCACGCCCGAGGGGGCGCTGGTCTGATCAAGCCGTTTCATCTTCGCGGAAATACTCCGGGGTCCGGGGCAGCGCCCCGGCCTGCCCTCAGCCCATCTTCCTGAGATAGGTCCAGGTCGCCACCTTCGCCCCCCGCGCCACCGACCAGGCTTCCGCATCGCCCAGATAGGCGAAGCCCGCATTCGTCAGCACCCGCGCCGAGGCCGCGTTGTCCTGGAACACTTCCGCCACCAGCGACTTCGACCGGTGCGGGTTCGCCGCCACCAGCGCCATGACCGCCTCGGACGCGAAGCCGGTGTTCCAGAACCCCGGCGCGACCCAGTAGCTGACTTCCGACTGGTCCGCACGCACCGGGGTCAGCGTCACGATCCCCAGCACCTCGCCAAGACCCTGCGCCGACCCGTCCAGCGCCCAGATATCGCTGTCGCGCCCGTCCGACATCGCGCGCGCGATGAAGGCCTCGGTGGTGCCCGGCGGCAGGGGATGCGGGATCGTCCGCGTGCCCCGCGCCACGCGTTCGTCGGCTGCATAAAGCGCGATCAGCCCCGCATCCGACTTGCGCAGCGGACGCAGAATGAACCTGTCCGCCGGGATCACCGGCAGGACCGCGATAGGTTCGTGAATCATGCACCCTCACACCTCCGAAAACCTGCACCCGGAACGTCCGGTCTGCCCACATACAGGAAACGACCGGAACCCGGTGCCATCTTCCGCCGCGCGCAATCCTGAGCAGTCCGGGCCGCCGCCCTTGTCTGGCACAGGATTGGGACCGGAAGATGACGGGCATCCCCGCGGAATGCGAAGGGGACCGGCCTTTCGGCCGATCCCCCGTCTGACTTGCGTCACATCTAAGGTGTCTGCCGGTTACTCGGCGGCCTCTGCCGCGGGCAGGACCGAAATGAACGTGCGGCCCTTCAGGCCCTTCTTGAACGTCACATGGCCCTCGGTCAGCGCGAACAGGGTGTGGTCCTTGCCCATGCCGACGTTCTGCCCCGGATGCCAGGTCGTGCCGCGCTGACGGACGATGATGTTGCCGGGGATGGCCTTCTCGCCGCCGTAGAGCTTGACGCCCAGACGGCGGCCGGCGCTGTCGCGGCCGTTGCGGGATGAACCGCCTGCTTTCTTGTGTGCCATCTGCCGTTACTCCTTCGCCGCCGCTTTCGCGGCTTTCTTCGGCTTGTCCGCCGGCGGCCTCGGCCTTGGCGGCCTTCGCGGGCTTCTCCGCCGGTGCCGCGTTGTGCGCCGCGACGCGGGCGGCATGGGTGCCGATCGCTTCCTTGACGCCCGACTTGTCCGCGCCGCTGGCGAGGATGTCGGTGACGCGCAGCAGCGTCAGCTTCTGGCGGTGGCCGCGCGTGCGCTGGCTCGAATGCTTCCGGCGGCGCTTGTGGTAGGTGATGACCTTGTCGGCTTTGATGAGCTCTTCGATCACCTCGGCCTGCACTGCCGCACCCTTGACGAGGGGCGCACCCAGCACGGCCTTGTCGCCGCCGAGCATCAGCACCTCGTTGAACTGAACCTTGTCGCCAGTGGCACAGGCAATCAGTTCCACGCGGAGCACGTCGCCCGCCTGAACCTTGTACTGCTTGCCGCCGGTCTTGAGAACCGCGAACATATTGACGTCCTTCATCTTTTCCGCGTCCTGCGGCCCCGGTTTCCCGGCGTTGAGGGGGTCGCCCCCGCCTCGGACAGCGCGCCCCGGCAAGGGGCGGCATTTCAAAACATGACCCTGGCCGGACACGAGGCCCAGCCAAGGATGCGGGCTTATGGGAGAGAGCGGAGCCAGAGTCAAGCGCGCCGCGCGGTCTGCCGGGGCGGCCGCGCGGGCCGGAAAACCGCGTGCACCTGACGTGCATATCACGTGCTTATTGCGTGCATACGTCGATCTGACGCCTCGCCGGCACCTGCACCTGTCCCGCCTCCTCGAACCGCCTGTCGCAGGTCACCCTCGGTGCGGTGCTCGCGGGGGGGGGTGACGTGGCGAGGAATAGCAGACGGAAGCGGGCTTGCACCAGAACTGGATGCGGGACAGCGCGTTGCGCGTTCGCTGGCGGAAACGGTCCACTGGGCCGTTTCTTGATCGCCGCTCACTCCGACAACGGGACGCAACATGCAGGCCGACCCGCTGGGGCTGGTGGACGGGGCGAGTGTGTATGGGTATGCGCGGGGGAATCCGGGGGCAACCCGCGGCCCTACCCGCTCGGCGTGATCCGGTAGACCGCGCCGTTGCCCACCGACAGGAACCAGATCGACCCGTCCGGGGCCTCGCGGATGTCGCGGACCCTCAGCGTTTCGTCGGATGACAGCCGCTCCTCCGCCCAGCCGCCGACACCGGGCAGGCCGCCGGGCGTGCCGGGGTCGAGGCGGGAGATGAGGTCGAACTTCAGCGAGCCTGCGAAATGGTCGCCGGACCACTCGGGCCAGAGTTTGCCGGAATAGATCATGTGGCCGGAGGGCGCGATGGAGGGGTCCCAGTAGTGGACGGGCTGTTCGGTGCCGGCCTTGGCCGTGCCCTCGCCGATGGCGCTGTCGTCATAGTCGCGGCCATAGGTCACGACCGGCCAGCCGTAGTTGAGCCCCTTGCCGACCCGGTCCACCTCATCCCCGCCCTGCGCGCCGTGGGCGTTGACCCAGAGCGTGCCGTCGGCGTCAAGCGTGGCCCCTTGCGGGTTGCGGTGGCCGGAGGACCAGACCGCGGGTGCTGCGCCGCCGGGATCGGGGTTGTCGGCGGGGACGGTGCCGTTGCGGTTGAGGCGGACGATCTTGCCCAGGTGGCTGGCAGCGTCCTGCGCGTCCAGCCCCTCGGGCCCCGTGCCGCGGTCGCCGATGGTGAGGAAGATCGTGCCGTCAGGGGCTTCGACGAGGCGGCCGCCGAAATGACGCCCGCTGCCGGAGACCTCGGGCATCGACCAGAGCACGCGGAAATCCTCGATGCCCTCGGGCCCGAGCGTACCCGTACCGAAGGCCGTGCCACCGCCGCCCCCGGCGAGCAGGGCGAAGGAGAGGAGGATTTCGCCGAGACTCAGTGAAGTCGCGGGGGACGAGGACGTCGAAGAGGCCGCCCTGCCCTTCGGCGAAGACCTCGGGCACGCCCGTCAGGCGCTGCCCGTCGCCGCCGTCCGCCCCGTAGCGGAGGACGTTTCCGTTGCGTTCGGTGACGAGAAAGCCGCCGTCGGGCAGGAAGGCGAGGCCCCAGGGCTCATCAAGGTCCGAGGCCATCTGCGTGACGGTGACGGGGCCGAGCGACGTGTCGAGCGCATGCAGGGGGCCTGCGGACAGGATCGCGGCGATCAGGGCAAAGACGGAACGGATGCGCATGGAATACATCTAGGGGATGACAGGCGTTCTGCAAGCGGCCCTTTGACCCTGCGTCCGGGCGTGAGCGGGGTGCCGCGAATGTCTTTTCTTTTGGAATGGCCCGCTTTAGGTTCCGCGGCAGGACAAGAGTCCAACATGGGAGTGAACAATGAAAAAACTTCTTCTCGCCACCGCCGCCGCAGCACTTTGTGCGGGCGCCGCCGGGGCCGAAGACATCAAGCTCGGGATCATCTTCGGGCTTCACCGGGCCGATTGAATCGCTGACCGGATCGATGGCCGCCGCGGCCGAGGCCGCCGTGGCCGAAGTGAACGCTTCGGGCAAGCTGCTTGACGGATCGACCGTCACGACCGTCCGGGGCGACTCGACCTGCGTCGATGCGGCTGCCGCGACCGCCGTGGCCGAAACGCAGGTGACCGTGGACAAGGTCAACGCCATCATCGGCGGCGACTGTTCCGGCGTCACGGGTGCGATCCTGTCGAACATCGCCGTGCCGAACGGCATCGTGATGATCTCGCCCTCGGCGACATCGCCTGCCCTGTCCACGGCGGAAGATGCGGGCCTGTTCTTCCGCACCGCACCGTCGGACGCGCGCGAAGGCGAAATCGCCGCCGAGATCATGATGGAAAAGGGCGTCAAATCCGCAGCCCTGACCTATACCAACAACGACTACGGCAAGGGTCTGGCCGAGGCGATCGCGTCGTCCTTCACCGCGAAGGGCGGCACGATCACGATTTCGGCGGCGCATGAGGACGGCAAGGCGGACTACACCGCCGAAGTGGCCGCGCTGGCTGCGGCTGGCGGCGACATCCTGATCGTCGCGGGCTACCTCGACCAGGGCGGCGTCGGCGTGATCCGCGCGGCGCTGGACACCGGCGCGTTCAGCACGTTCGAACTGCCGGGCGGGATGATCGGCGACAACCTGACCAAGAACCTCGGCACCTCGATCGACGGATCGTACGGCCAGGTTCCGGGCACCGATGCGCCGGGCATGAAGATCCTCGGGGACAGCGCTGCGGGGGCGTTCGACGTCAATTCGCCCTATACGCCGGAAAGCTACGACGCGGCGGCGCTGATCATGCTGGCGATGCAGGCGGCGAAATCGTCGAAATCGGCGGACTTCGCGTCCAAGATCATGGACGTGGCCAACGCGCCGGGCGAACAGATCTTCCCGGGCGAGCTGGCCAAGGGGCTGGAGCTGATCGCGGCGGGCACCGACATCGACTATGTCGGCGCATCGAACGTCGAGCTGATCGGACCGGGCGAAAGCGCCGGCAACTACCGCGAGATCGAGGTCAAGGCGGGCAAGATCGAAACGGTCAAGTTCCGCTAAGGGACGTCGTTTTCACAGGCAGCCCGGGGCATATGTCCTCGGGCTGTCTGCGCAAGACCAAAGGGCATCGCGGCACGAACCGCGATGGCGCGAAAAGCGCGAAGTCAGGGGATGGGGACGCATGATCGTCGTTGACGATCTTCACAAGCATTTCGGCGGCTTTCGTGCCGTGGACGGCGTGTCGCTGACCATTGCGACGGGGTCGATCACCGGGCTGATCGGTCCGAACGGGGCAGGCAAGTCGACGCTGTTCAACGTGATCGCCGGGGTCTACGCGCCGACATCGGGCCGCGTGACGATGGACGGCGAGGATATCTCCGGCCTGCCACCGCATGACCTGTTCCACAAGGGCCTGCTGCGCACCTTCCAGATCGCGCATGAATTCAGTTCGATGACGGTGCGCGAGAACCTGATGATGGTGCCCGCAGCCCAGACCGGCGAGACGCTGTGGAACAGCTGGTTCGCGCGCGCGCGCATCCGGAGCGAAGAGGCGGCGCTGGTGAAGAAAGCCGACGAAGTGCTTGATTTCCTGACGATTTCGCATCTGCGGGATGAGCGCGCGGGGAACCTGTCGGGCGGGCAGAAGAAGCTGCTGGAGCTTGGCCGCACGATGATGGTCGAGGCCAAGGTGGTGTTCCTGGATGAGGTCGGCGCGGGCGTGAACCGGACGCTGCTGAACACCATCGGCGACGCGATCGTGCGGCTGAACAAGGAACGCGGCTATACGTTCTGCGTGATCGAGCATGACATGGATTTCATCGGTCGGCTCTGCGACCCGGTGATCGTGATGGCCGAGGGGAAGGTTCTGGCGGAGGGGACGGCGGCGGAGGTCAAGGCGAACGAGGCGGTGATCGAGGCCTATCTGGGGCGCGGGCTGAAGAACAAGGTGGTGGGGGGCGTGGCGTGACCGGTCTCTGCGCCAAGCAATATGCGCCGGATGCCTCCGGCGGGGATATTTCTGCTCATTGGAAATACATGTGACGACCGAACCCTTCCTCATCGGCGACGCGATGACCGGCGGCTACGGGGCCGCCGACATCCTGCATGGCTGCACGCTTGCCGTGAACAAGGGCCAGATCGCGGTCATCGTCGGCCCCAACGGGGCGGGCAAATCCACCGCGATGAAGGCGGTCTTCGGGATGCTGAAACTGCGCGCGGGCCATGTGCGCATCAAGGGCGAGGACATCACGCATCTGCCCCCCAAGGACCGCGTCGCCAAGGGCATGGCCTTCGTGCCGCAGACGAACAACGTCTTCCCCTCGATGACGGTCGAGGAGAACCTCGAAATGGGCGCGTTCCTGCGCCGCGACAACATCCGGGTCGACGATGGATCAGGTCTTCACCCTGTTCCCGATCCTGCGCGACAAGCGGCGTCAGGCGGCGGGCGAGCTGTCCGGCGGCCAGCGCCAGCAGGTCGCGGTGGGCCGGGCGCTGATGACGGAGCCGGACGTGCTGATGCTGGACGAACCGACGGCGGGCGTGTCGCCCATCGTGATGGACGAGCTGTTCGACCGGATCATCGAGGTGGCCCGCGCGGGCATCACGATCCTGATGGTGGAGCAGAACGCAAGGCAGGCCCTCGGGATCGCCGATCAGGGCTATGTGCTGGTGCAGGGGCGGAACGCATACACGGACACGGGGAAAGCGCTGCTGGCCAACCCGGAAGTCCGGCGGACGTTCCTGGGGGGATGATTGTGGATTTCCTCAACGCCCTCGTCATCCTGCTGAACTTCGTGGTCATCCCCGCGACCGCCTACGGCGCGATGCTGGCGCTCGGCGCGCTCGGCGTCACGCTGATCTACGGCATCCTGCGCTTTTCCAACTTCGCGCATGGCGACACGATGGCCTTCGGGACCGGCATCACCATCCTTGCGACCTGGGCCCTGCAGGCCGCAGGCATCAGCTTCGGCCCGCTGCCGACCGCCCTTCTGGCCCTGCCCGTCGGCATCCTTGTCACCATCGGCGTTGTCCTTCTGACCGACCGCGCCGTCTACCGCTTCTACCGCAAGCAGCGGGCGGCACCCGTCATCCTTGTCATCGCCTCGGTCGGCGTGATGTTCGTCATGAACGCCGTGACCCGCTTCGTCATCGGCCCCGGCGAGCAGGTCTTTGCCGATGGCGTCGCGCTTCATCATCTCGGCGCAGGGGTTCAAGGAGGCCACCGGGCTGGCCGAAGGGCTGGCCTTCAAGGTGACGCAGGGCCTGACCATCGGCATCGCGGTCATCGCGGTCGCCGTCGCTGTTCTGGTTCCTGAACCGCACCCGCACCGGCAAATCCATGCGGGCGTTCAGCGACAATGAGGATCTGGCGCTGCTGTCCGGCATCAACCCCGAACGTGTCGTCGCCGTGACCTGGATCATCGCCACCACGCTCGCCGTCATCGCGGGCACGCTCTACGGCCTCGATAAATCCTTCCGGCCTTTCAACTATTACCAGCTTCTGCTGCCGATCTTCGCGGCCGCCGTCGTCGGCGGCCTCGGCAACCCCTTGGGCGCCATCGCGGGCGGGTTCCTGATCGCGTTTTCGGAGGTCAGCGTGACCTACGCCTTCAAGAAGGTGCTGACCTATGTGCTGCCCGAAAGTCTGGCACCCGACAATCTGGTCCAGCTGTTGTCCACCGATTACAAATTCGCGGTCAGCTTCGCGATCCTGATCGCGGTCCTGCTGTTCCGGCCGACCGGCATCTTCAAGGGGAAAGCGGTATGACACGGGGCACGCTGAACCCGACGCGGTCCTTCGCCGTCATCGCGGGCGTGATCGTGCTCTACCTGATCGAGGCGCTGTGGCTCGGCACCTGGAACACCACGCTGAACATGGTGAACTATTCGCTGATCGCGGCGATCATCGCGCTGGGGATCAATATCCAGTGGGGCTATGCGGGGCTGTTCAGCGTCGGCACGGTGGGGTTTGTCGGACTCGGCGGGCTGGCCCCGGTCCTGACATCGTCGGCCCCGCGCCCCGAGAATTTCGCCGCCGGAGGCTGGCAGATCATCGGCGCGCTGATCCTGGGCGTCGCGGCGGTCGCGCTGGCGATTGCGGTGAACCGGAAGACAACCGGGCGGGTGCGGACAATCGCGACGCTGGCGGTGCTGGTGGGCGGCTTCTTCGCCTATCGTGCGGTGTTCGACCCGGCGGTGATGCGGGTCGAGGCGATCAACCCGGAGAATGCCGGGAATATCGGCGGGCTGGGGCTGGACAGCATTCTGGGCCTGCATGTCGGCGTGCTGATCGCCTGGCCGCTGGGCGCGCTGATGGCGGCGGCGGCGGCCTGGGTGATCGGGAAGACGGCGCTGGGCCTGCGGTCGGACTATCTGGCGATCGCGACGCTCGGGATCAGCGAGATCCTCCTCGCGGCGATCCGGAACGAGGACTGGCTGGCGCGGGGGGTGAAGAACCTGACCGACATCCCGCGCCCGGTTCCCTATGAGGTGGATCTGCAGCGGAGCGCGGACTGGGCGTCCTGGGCCGATGCGGTCGGCACTGACCCGATCACGCTGTCCACCATCCTGGTCAAGCTCTGCTGGGCGGCGCTGTTCACGGCTGTCCTGCTGGCGCTGATCTGGCTGTCGCAGCGCGCGATCAACAGCCCATGGGGCCGCATGATGCGCGCGATCCGCGACAACGAGGTCGCGGCCGAGGCGATGGGCAAGAACGTGACCGGGCGGCACCTGCAGGTGTTTGTGCTGGGATCGGCGATCTGCGGCCTTGCCGGGGCGATGCTGGTGACGTTCGAAGGGCAGATCACGCCGGGGGCCTACAACCCGCTCCGCTATACGTTCCTGATCTGGGTCATGGTCATCGTCGGCGGGTCCGGCAACAACTGGGGGTCGGTCGTCGGGGCCTTCCTGCTGTGGTGGGTCTGGATCAAGGCCGAGGCGTTCGGCCCGGACTTTGTCGGCTGGGCGACGTCCTTCATGGCGGATGGGGCGCTGAAGGACCATCTGATGGAAAATGCGGTCCATGCGCGGTTGATGGCGCTGGGGCTGATCCTGCTTCTGGTGCTGCGCTTCAGCCCAAGGGGGCTGCTGCCCGAGCGTTGATGACGGGGCAATGCGTGCGTGCACGCAACATTGTTTCGTGCTCGGCGATAGACGCTGAAAACCCGACTTGCCCAAGGCCGCTTCGGCATGTTTCAACGCGAAACCGGCCCGCTATTTCGCGGTCCGGCTCGGGTGCGTGTGTCGCGGATGTTCTGGACGAGGCTTGAGATTTTCGGCGACCGTGTCGCCCTTGACGATCCGTCGGGCCGCAGCGTCACCTATGCGGAGCTTTCGCGGCTGGCAGACGACTGGAGCGCCCGGATCGCGGGTGTTCAGAATTCCGGTCAGCCCGTGCGGACCCTTGTCGCCGTCGAGATGTCGTCGAACCCGGATGCCGTCGCGGCCTATCTGGGCGCGCTGCGCGGCGCGCATCCGGTGATTGTCTGTGAACCCGGCAGCCTGACCGCGGACAGCGTTATCCTGCGGACCTACCGGCCAAGCGCGGTGCTGCGCGCAGCCGCGGCAGGGATCGAACTTCAGCACACCGATGCGCCGCCGACAGACCTGCACCCGGACCTCTGCCTGATGCTGTCGACATCCGGTTCGACGGGCGACCCGCGTCTGGTGAGGCTGTCGCAGCGCAATGTCGCGTCGAACGCGGCGTCGATTGCCGAATACCTGAAGCTGGACGACACCGACTGTGCCGTTACCACCCTGCCCCTGCACTATTCCTACGGTCTGTCGGTTCTGCATTCACACCTCGCCGTCGGGGCGCGGATGGTGCTGGGCGATCTGTCCGTGACGGACGCGGGCTTCCTGCGGGCGGCGAGCGAGACCGGTGTGACGGGTCTTGCGCTGGTGCCGCATCAGGTCGATCTGATCGAGGCGCAGCATGTCAACCTGGCGGCCATCCCGTCGCTGCGCCGCGTGACGCAGGCGGGGGGGCGGCTTGCGCCGAAGCCGTCAGGCGGATGGCCGCGCAGGGTCGGAAGGCGGGATGGGATTTCGTCGTCATGTACGGCCAGACCGAGGCGGGACCGCGCATGGCGTGGCTGCCGCCCGACCGGGCCGAGGCAGCGGCCGACACGATCGGGCAGGCGATTCCGGGCGGCACGTTCTGGATCGAGGATGCGGACGGCGCGCGGGTCACGGGGCCGGGACGATCGGGCCACCTGGTCTATCGCGGCCCGAACGTGATGATGGGTTATGCCGATGGCCCGGGCGATCTTGCGGCGGGGGCCGGACCCGACATCCTGCAGACCGGCGACATCGCGGAATATGACAACGGCGGGCTGATCCGTCTGATCGGACGCGCCAAGCGGTTCGTGAAGCTGTTCGGCCTGCGGCTGTCGCTGGACCGGATCGAGGCGCAGCTGGCCACGATGGGCGTCACCGCCCATGCGACGGGCGTCGATGACCGGCTGGCGGTCCTTGTGCCGCCCGGCACCGACCACGGCAGCGTCCGCGACGCATTGGCACAGAGCTTCGACCTGCCCGGCAGCGCCGTTCATGTGCTGACGCTGACCGGGGTCCCGCGCCTTGCCTCGGGCAAGCCGGACCTGCAGCGGCTGGCCGCCATGGCGCGGGACGGACTGGCGCAGGAGGCGGCCGCATCGCGCGGAGACGTCAGCGAAGCCTACCGGCAGGCGCTGCGCCTGCGCCGGGTCGCCCCCGGCGACAGTTTCGCCAGTCTCGGCGGCGATTCACTGGCGTATCTGCATGCGCAGATGGCAATCGAGGATCACCTTGGCCACGCGCCGAAGGGATGGGAGCAGATGACGCTGGCCGAACTGGAGGCGATGCGCCCCGTTCCGGCGAAGCGGACCCACAACGTCGACGGGTCGACGCTTCTGCGGATCGCCGCGATGACCTGCGTCATCGTGTTTCACCTGACGCTCTGGCCGATTGCCGGGGGCACTTTCGCGCTGCTGATCCTGGTCGGATACTCGCTGGCCCGCTTCCAGCGCAGCGCGATGGCCGAAGGCGCGGCGCTGCAGATCGCACGGGCGCTGCTGATTCCGATTCTGCCGATCTATTTCGTGCTGATCGCCACATTCGACGCCCTGCGCGGCCAGATTCCGCCCGAGATGTATTTCCTGGTGGCGAACTTTCTTCCGCGTTTCCAGGGCAACGTGATGGGGCCCTACTGGTTCATCAGCCTTTATGCCCAGATCGTCCTGTGCGCCGTCATCGTCTCGCTGGTGCCCGCCCTGCGCCGTGCGATCCGCGCGACGCCCTTCGAATTCGGCCTGACCGCCACCATGCTCTGCGTCGCCGTGTCCGTCGTGACGCAGGGGTCGGTGCTGCATCTGCCGGTCCTGACGGGCGGCAGCGAGGCCGGGCTCAACCTGATCGCGATCCGCATTCTTCCGGTCATCATTCCGCTGGTCTCTCTGGGCTGGACAATCCACTTTGCCGAAACCAAGGCCCAGAGACGGCTGGTGATGTCGGCGCTGCTGCTGATCCTTGCAGTGCTGTCGACCTGGACGCCGAACCATATCGCGATACCCGTGGTCGCCACGCTGGTGCTGCTTGCGAGGGTCGAGATGCCGATGCCGGCCTGGGCCGCGCGCATCGTGCACCAGGCCGCGTCGGCAACGCTGTTCGTCTATCTGGTGCACAACATGGTCGTCCATGCGGTGCGCCATGCAACGCCGGTCTACGCGACACTTGGGCCGGTCGTATCGGCCCTGGTCGTGGTGCCCGCGACCTTTGCGCTGGGGCTGGCGGTCAAGCTGGCCTATGACCGGCTGGAACGGTTCATCATCCGCCCGGCAGAAGCGGCGCGCGCGCCGACCTGACAGCGGGCCCCGACGGACGCGACATGTTTTGTCGCGCATTGGCAAGCCGCTGGGACGGCCAGTCATCAGTCTGACCGCGCGTCAGACGGAGACACGGCATGAAAACCCACACGCAGGTTCTGGTCATCGGCGGCGGGGTTGTCGGCTGTTCGGTGCTGTATCACCTGACCAAATACGGCTGGTCTGACGTGATGCTGGTCGAACGGTCGGAACTGACATCCGGATCAACCTGGCACGCGGCGGGCGGGTTCCACACGCTGAACGGCGACACCAACATGGCGGCGCTGCAGGGCTACACGATCCAGCTGTACAAGGAGCTGGAGCGGATCACGGGCATGTCCTGCGGGCTGCATCATGTCGGCGGGATCACCCTGGCGGACAATCAGGCGCGGTTCGAGATGCTGGTCGCGGAACGTGCCAAGCACCGCTACATGGGGCTGCACACCGAAATCCTTACGCCGAAGGAGATCGCCGAGCGCACCGACGGGCTGGTGAACACGGACGGGATCATCGGCGGGCTGTACGACCCGCTCGACGGGCATCTCGACCCGTCCGGCACGACACATGCCTATGCCAAGGCCGCGCGGATGGGCGGGGCCGAGATCGTGCTGCACAACCGGGTGCTGGAAACCAATCCGCGTGCGGACGGCGGCTGGGATGTGGTGACGGAACAGGGCACGATCCACGCGGAACATGTCGTCAACGCCGGCGGCCTCTGGGCGCGCGAGGTGGGGGCGATGGCGGGCTTCTATCTGCCGCTGCTGCCGATGGCGCACCAATATCTGGTGACGGACGACATACCGGAGATCATGGCGATCCTTGCGACGGGGCGGGAGTTTCCGCATGTGATGGACCCCGGCGGGGAATCCTATCTGCGGCAGGAAGGCCGGGGCCTCTGCATCGGGTTCTACGAGAAACCGTGCGAGCCGTGGGCGCTGGACGGCACACCCTGGGGCTTCGGGCACGAATTGCTGAACGAGCAGTTCGACAAGATCGAGGATTTTGTGAACTTCGCCTACCGCCGGTTCCCGGTGCTGGAACGGTCCGGCGTCAAGAGTGTCATCCACGGCCCCTTCACCTTTGCGCCCGACGGCAACCCGCTGATCGGGCCGGTGCCGGGCCTGCGCAACTACTGGTCGGCCTGCGCGGTGATGGCGGGGTTCAGCCAGGGCGGCGGGATGGGCAAGTCGCTGGCGGAATGGATGATCCACGGCGAGACCGAGGTCGATCCGCGCGGCTTCGACGTGGCGCGCTTCGGGACGTGGACGTCGCCGGGATACACGGTGCCGAAGGTGATCGAGAACTATCAGATGCGGTTCTCGGTCAGCTATCCGAACGAGGAACGCCCCGCCGCGCGGCCGCTGCGGACAACGCCGATGTACGACATCTTCGACGGGATGGGGGCTGTCTGGGGCGCGCAGTACGGGCTGGAGGTCGCGAACTATTTCGCCCTGCCGGGCCAGCCGCGCTACGAGACGCCGAGCTTCAAGCGGTCGAACGCATGGGAGGCGACACGTCAGGAAGTGTTCGCGGTGCGCGAGGGCGTCGGCATCAACGAAATCCAGAACTTCGGCAAGTTCCGGCGTGAAGGGACCGAAGGCGCGCGACTGGCTCGACCGGATCATGGCGGGGCTGATCCCCAAGCCGCGGGCGCCTGTCGCTGACCCCGATGCTGTCGCCCAAGGGCCGGATCATCGGCGACCTGACCGTGACCTGCCTGTCCGAGACGGAGTTCCAGCTGACCGGCAGCTACGGTGCGCAGGACCAGCACCGGCGCTGGTTCGAGATGAACCTGGACGACGGCGTGACGGTCGAGAACGTGTCGGACCGCCTGACCGGCTTCCAGATCGCGGGGCCGAGGTCGCGCGACCTGCTGGCGCGGGTGACGCGGGCGGATGTGTCGGGCGAAGCGTTCCGGTTCATGGATGCGAAGGTGATCACGGTCGGCATGGTGCCCTGCCTTGTGCAGCGGGTCAGCTATACCGGCGATCTGGGGTATGAAATCTACACCGATGCGATGAACCAGCGCGCGCTGTGGCATGCGCTGTGGGACGCGGGACAGGACCTCGGCGTCCGGCCCTTCGGGATGCGGGCGATGATGTCGCTGCGTCTCGACAAGCTGTTCGGGTCCTGGGCGCGCGAATTCTCGCCCGACTACTTCCCCGGCGAGACCGGCATCGACCGCTTCATCCGCTGGAACAAGCCCGTGGACTGGATCGGCAAGGCCCCGGCGATGGCCGAGAAGGCCGCCGGGCCGAAGCGGCGGCTGGCGGCCTTTGTGGTCGATGCGGTGGACGCCGATGTCGTGGCCTATGAACCGATCTGGGTCAGCGACAAAGTCGTGGGGTTCTGCACCAGCGGCGGGTTCAGCCACTGGACGGGCAAGTCTGTGGCGCAGGGGTTCCTGCCCGCCGGGATGGCCGACCTGCGCGAGGTGGAGATCGAAATCCTGGGTCAGCGCCGCAGAGCGACGCGGATCGACGGGCCGCTCTGGGATGCCGACGGCGCGCGGATGCGGCACGGGTGACGCGGCGCTAGGCAGAACGGCCCAAGGCGGCTAATCTTGCCGACCATGGACAGCGTGACGATCCTGATCCCGGCGGCCGGCGCATCGCTCCGCATGCGCGGCGGCGACAAGCTGACCGAGGTGGTCGATGGCGAGCCGCTGCTGCGCCGCGCGGCGCGGATGGCGATTTCGACCGGCGCGCGGGTGATCGTGACGCTGCCTGCGGGCGGGCCGCATGGCGGGCCGCGCAAGCGCGAGCTGGTGGGTCTGGACGTGACCATCGCCGAACTGCCCGACGCGCATGAGGGGATGGCGGCGAGCCTGCGTCACGGGGCGAAGGCGGCGAAGATGTCGGCGGGGATGATGGTCTATCTGCCGGACATGCCGGACGTGACGGCAGAAGACCTGATGCTGCTGATCGCGGCCTTTCTGGCGGAACCGAACGCGGCGCTCAGGGCCGCGACCGAGGACGGATTGCCGGGGCATCCGGTGATGTTCCCGCGCCGCCTGTTCGGGGAACTGGGGATACTCGGCGGCGACGAAGGCGCGCGGCATGTGCTGGCGGACGAGGAGGTCAGCCTGCTGCCGCTGCCGGGGAACCGGGCGATCACGGATCTGGACACGCCCGAGGACTGGGCGGAGTGGCGGGCGGCGCATACCAGGGGGCATTCTGCCCCCTGACCCCCTGAGGATATTTGCCCGAAGAAGAAGGCGCGTAAGTGTTTCTTAAACATCTCGCGTGACAGCTCGGCATGCGGTACAGGCGGGGACGCCGATGACCGCCGAAGGAGAAAGGGTTCCGGTCGCCGTTCAGGCGCCGGAACCCCGACCATTCTTCTTTGTAAAAATATCCCCGCCGGAGGCTCCGCGAGGCGTGGGAGGCGCTACCGGAACAGCACCAGCGCCCCGGGGCTCCATGCGATCCGCGTCCGCGTTCCGATGTCGAGCACGGGCCGCCCGAAGACGTTGCGCATCGACAGCCGGACGGGTTCCTGCACGCCATCGAGCTTGACGTCGTAATAGGTCATGTCGCCGTAATAGACGACCTCTTCGATCACACCTTCGCATTCGCGGTCGGTCGCCGCGTTGCCCTCGTAGAGGATCGTCAGCGTCTCGGGGCGGAAGCCCACCGACACCGCGCCGCCCGTCTTGGCCCCCGGTGCCTGCCCCGCCGAAATCTCGCACCGCCCGAGGCCCTGCACATCCACCTCGATCTTGTCGCCGGTCTCGGACAGGATCGTCGCGGGCACGAAGTTCATCACGCCGATGAATTCCGCCACCTGACGGGTCTTCGGGCGGCGGTAGAGCGTTTCGGGGTCGTCGAGCTGGGCGATGTTGCCTTCGAACATGACCGCGATGCGGTCGGACATGACCAGCGCCTCTTCCTGGTCATGCGTCACCAGAATGAAGGTGATGCCGACCTGGCGCTGCAGTTTGATCAGTTCCTCCTGCATCGTGCCGCGCATCTTCTTGTCGAGCGCCGAGAGCGGCTCATCCAGCAGCAGCACCTTGGGCTTCAGGATCAGCGCACGCGCCAGTGCGACGCGCTGCCGCTGGCCGCCGGACAGGGCATGGGCCGCACGCGCGCCGTAGCCCTTGAGACCCACCATCTCCAGCGCCTCGGCCACCGCCTTGGCTTTCTCCGCCGCCGAACGCGGATCCTTGCGCAGTCCGAAGCCGACATTCTGCTCGACCGTCAGGTGCGGAAAGATCGCGTAGGACTGGAACACCATGTTGGTCGGGCGGACGTTCGCGGGCACGCCTTCCATATGCTTGCCGTCGATCATGATGACGCCCGAGCCGATATCCTCGAACCCCGCGATGGTGCGCAAGAGCGTGGTCTTGCCGCAGCCCGAAGGCCCGAGCAGCGAGAAGAACTCGCCCGCGCGGATCGTCGCATTGATGCCGCGCAGGGCGTGATAGTCGCCGTAGTATTTCTGCACGTCCTGAAGCTCGATCATCGGCTTCGCGTCGGACGTGGCTGTGCTTTGAACCGTCACACGTGACCTCCGGTGTCTGTGGCGCCGATCTTCGCAAGGCCGCGACGGCGGAAGTATTCAGCGGTGGCAAGAAGCGTGATCGACATCAGGACAAGGATCGTGCCCAAGGCCATGATCACGGGGATTTTCGCGGGGAAGCGCAGCTGCGACCAGATGTAGAGCGGCAGCGTGGTTTCGGACCCGGCAAGGAAGAAGGCCATGATGAACTCATCAAGGCTGATGGTGAACGAGATCAGCAGGGACGAGATGATGCCGGGCATGACCAGCGGCAGGATGATGAGGCGGAAGGTCGAGATCTTCGTCTCGCCCAGGTCATAGGCGGCCTCCTCGAGCGACTTGTCGAGGCTGAGGAACGCGCCGTTCAGGATGGCGATGCAGAAGGGCGTGCAGACAAGCACATGGCCGAGGATGACGGTGAAAAGGCCGAGCGGCAGGCCGATGCCGAGCAGGACGGAGAGAAGCGCAACAGCGAGAATGATCTCTGGCAGCACCAGCGGCAGCATGATCATGCCCATGATGCCCGTCTTGCCGGGGAAGCTGTAGCGGGTCGCGGCGCGGGCGGCGAAGATGCCGAGGCACGTGGCGAGGATGGACGTCGAGACGGCGATGATCATCGAATTCTTCACGGCCTGATGCAGCGCCGGGATCGCGGTCAGTTCGCGGAACCAGTCAAGGGTGAAGCCCTGAAGCGGGAAGGCGATGATCGTGCCCGAGTTGAAGGCGAAGACCGGCAGCAGGATGACCGGCGCATAGAGGAAGACGAGATAGCAGATCGCGTAGATGCGGAGACCGGAGCCCTGTTTCATTTCTGCCCCTTGAGGAAACGGCGGTTGAGCAGAAGGAAGATCACGCTGATCGCACCGACGATGACCATCGCGGTGACGGCGAGGGCCGAGCCGACCGGGTAATTGTCGAGCTTCATGTAATGCAGCTGGATCGCGTTGGCGATCAGCCGCCCCTCGGGGCCGCCGACAAGCACCGGCGTCACGTAGTCGCCGATGGTCGGGATGAAGACGATGAGGGTCGCGCCGACGACGCCGGGCATGGCGAGGGGGAGCGTGACGCGCCAGAACGTCATCAGGCGGCTTTCGCCGAGGTCCTGTCCGGCTTCCAGAAGCGACCGGTCGATCTTCTCCAGCGCGACGAAGATCGGCAGGATGGCGAAGGGCGCGTAGGCGTGGGCCAGGGTGATGACGACGGCGTTCACGTTGTAGAGGATCCACGTCATCGGTTCGGAAATCAGCCCGATCCCCATCAGGGTCGAGTTGATGACACCGTCAAAGCCGAGGATGACCTTCCAGAGAAAGACGCGGATCAGGTAGCTGGTCCAGAACGGGATGGTGATGAGGAAGAGCCAGATCGACTTGCGGTCGGGGGAGACGTGGAAGGACACGAAATAGGCGATGGGAAAGGCGAGGAGGACGGTGATGAACGTGACCAGCATCGACACGCCGACGGACCGGACCATCAGAAGCTGGTAGAGCGGGTCGGACCACGCCTCGATATAGTTCTCGAACGTGAACTCGCGGACGATTTCCAGGTATCCGTCCTTGAAGAACGAATAGGCGAGGATCGTCACCAGGGGCGCGGCGAGCAGCAGGATCGCATAGAGCGCGGTCGGGCTGAGCATGGCGTAGCCATTGAAGGCCTGAGAGCGGGTGATCCGCCCCCACCGCGAATTCAGCTGCATGAAGTCCCCGTTGGTTCTTGGTCTTGGGGGCAGGTTTGCACAAGGAACCGGCGCTGAAAAGGGTGCATCGGCTTTCGGCGGCCGCGCAGGCGGGGGCTATGCCGCTTTCGCAGGCAGGTGCCGGGGCGGCGGATGCAGCGAATACCGCCCTACATGCAGATGTCGCGCGGCGGGTTGCGGAGCAGCCGCGCAAGTGTTTCCAGCGCTTCCGAGAACAGCGGCTCGGGCGTCTGGCCGCTGAGCGCGATGCGCACGGAGTTCGGCGTGTGGCTGTCGACCAGCGCATATTCGTCGGCCGACCGGATCAGGACGCCCGCCGCCTCGGCCTCGCGCAGGAAGGTCGAGGCGCGCCAGCCCGATGGCAGGCGCAGCCAGATGAAACCCAGACCCTTCTGCCAGGCGATCTCGAACCCGCCGAGCGCGTTCAGTGCCATTTCCAGCCGCCGCGCCATGACTGCCTGGACGCGGCCGCGCAGGATCTCGGCCTGACCGCTGGCCAGAAGATGCGACACGATGTCGGTCACCGGGCGCGCGAGGCCGAAATAGTTGTGCTGGGCGGCAAGCCGCGCGGCATCGCCGCGACCCGCCGCGCAGACGACCGCGCCGAAGCGCAGGCCAGCGGCGATGGACTTCGACAGCGAGGTGACGTGCCAGGTGCGTTCGGGTGCTGCCGACCGCAGCGACGGGATGTCCGACCGCGCGGCCGAATAGCAGTCATCCTCGATGACCTGAAGATCGTGGATGCGGGCGACCCGCACGATCTCGGCCCGGCGTTCAGGGGTCATGCGCACGGTCGTGGGGTTCTGCGCCTCGGTCGTGATGCAGACGACCCGTCCCCCATGACGGCGGCAGGCGGCATCGAGCGCGTCGGCGCGCATGCCCTGACCGTCGAGGGCGACGGGGATGACCTCGGCCCGGTTCAGCCGGGCGGCGTGGCGGAAGCCGGGATAGGCCAGTTCCTCGGCGAAGATCACGGGGCGGTCGCCACGCAGGCAGCACTGCAGGATGACGATCAGCGCGCTCTGCCCGCCGGGGGTCAGCACGATGTCATCGGCATCGAAGCTGCCGAGCACGCGGTCCGACAGCCAGCCGATCATCTGTTCGCGCAGGGGCCGGTCGCGGCGCAGGCCCGGATAATCCAGAATATCGCCGTCCAGCCGCTGCGACAGCGAAACCATCGCCTGAGCGATGGCCGCGACCTGCCCGATATCGGGCAGCTGCGGCGAGCGCAGGTCGATCACGCCTTCGGCCTGTGCGGCGGGGCTGGTGCGTTCGGGATACATCGGTTCGGAGGGGCCGAGCTTGGGCGTCCGCGCCGCGACGAAGGTGCCGCGCCCGACCGCCGCCTGCAGCAACCCGTCCTGCGTGCCGATCTGATAGGCCCGCGCCACCGTGCCGGGCGTCACACCCAGCCGCCACGCCAGATCGCGCACCGGCGGCAGGCGCGTCCCTTCGGCCAATGCGCCCTTGCGCACGGCGTCGCGGAGGGCATGGGACAGGGCCAGATACTTCGGGCCTGCGAATTGCGTCAGGTCAGGCTGCCATGTTGTATCGGGCACAATGTTCCTCTGGACCGTGATCGCGGCGCTTTGTATCAATACATTACTGCACATTCTGAATTGTATCAATATTAAATCGACACACGAGGCCAGCCATGATCGACACACGCAAATCCACCGTCCCGTTCGCCCGCCCGTTCACCGGCGGCGTCACACGACTGGTATCCCGCGTCGTGCAAGGCTGGATGGTGCGCCGCCGCGCCCGCGCGCAGCTTGGCCGCCTCGATCCGCATATCCTGCGCGACATCGGCCTGACGGACGATCAGGCCCGGCGCGAGGCGGTCAAGCACTTCTGGATCGAATAGGTCCCGTCCAATCCCCGACGGACCTTTTCCTGAGGCCGGGCCATGCGCCCGGCCCTTTTTTCGCGGTGCTGCGTCAGTCGGCGATCAACTCGATCGCCACGCCCAGCCGTTTCAGTTCGGCATAGAGCGCGGGCACGACCTGACGCTGGTTGACGGCCAGGCTCAGCGCCTCGCCCAGCATGCCGTCGGGCGCAGCCGACCGGACGCGCCAGACCAGCCGACGGCGGCGGCCATCATCGTAGACGATTTCCGTGGACCCGGACGCGCCTTTGCGGAATCCGAGAAAGTCCGCAGCGCCCGAGGCGCTGTGGTAGGTGGACTGGACCGGCATGTTGATGCTCGTTTGATTGGCTCGATTGGCAGGCAGCGTGAATTCGACGATGCCTCTGCGTCAATCCGCGCTGACGCGATTCAGCCAGTGGTGAGTCCGCAGAGTCACAGACAGGTGGGACCGGGACTGAAGAATTTTCAGCAGCGGACCGAAAAGCAAGAAGGGCGCGCAGGTTGGCCCGCGCGCCCGTCTGAATTGCTTTGGTCCGATCAGCGCTTGGAGAACTGGAAGCTCTTGCGGGCCTTGGCCTTGCCGTATTTCTTGCGTTCCACGACGCGGCTGTCGCGGGTCAGGAACCCGGCGGCCTTGAGCGCGCCGCGCAGGGACGGCTCGTACAGTTGCAGCGCCTTCGAGATGCCGTGCTTGACAGCGCCGGCCTGGCCCGAAAGCCCGCCGCCCGCGACCGTCGCCATCACGTCGAACTGGCCTTCGACTCCTGCCACGGTGAAGGGCTGGCGCAGGATCATCTGCAGGACGGGGCGCGCGAAGTAGGCGGCCATTTCCTTGCCGTTCACCACGACCTTGCCCTTGCCCGGCTTGATCCAGACGCGGGCGACCGCGTCCTTCCGCTTGCCGGTGGCATAGGAGCGTCCGAGCTTGTCGCGCTGGGGCTGCTTCGGGGCGATGACCGGAGCGGCGGGACCTGCGGTGCCGACGGCGGCCTTCAGGTCATCGAGGGATCTGATCTCTTCGGCCATCTCATGCGCTCCGGGTGTTCTTGGGGTTCATCGACCTGACGTCGAGAACGGTCGGGTTCTGCGCTTCGTGCGGATGCGCGGTGCCTGCATAGACGCGCAGATGGGTCATCTGCAGCTTGCCCAGACGGTTGCGGGTGATCATACGCTCGACCGCCTTGGTCACGACACGCTCGGGATGCGCGCCGTCCAGAATCTGCTCGGCAGTGCGGAACTTGATCCCGCCCGGATAGCCGGTGTGCCAGTAGTAGCGCTTGTCGGTGCGCTTGTTGCCGGTCATCTGCACCTTGTCGGCATTGATGACGATCACGTTGTCGCCCATGTCCATGTGCGGCGTGAAGGTGACTTTATGCTTGCCGCGCAGGCGGTTGGCGATGACGACGGCGAGGCGGCCCAGAACGACGCCTTCGGCATCGATCAGGATCCACTTCTTTTCGATGTCCGCCGGTTTTGCGGTATAGGTTGTCATGGTCTGGCCCTTTGGCATCAGGTCATAGCGGGGCGTCTGGGCGGCCCCGGTTTCGGATGCGGGCTTATGCGGCGCGGCGCGGCGCAGGTCAAGTGCATCTATGTGGATTTAAGCTAGTGCAATCAATGGGTTGCAAAATAGGTATTATATTACCGTATTGACGGGACAGGTTTCCGGTCTTCCAGCCGCTTTCCAGAGCGCAAAAGCGTTCCTATGGTCCGCCGGAGCGGAAGGAGCCGGACCGATGACAGAGTCATGCCTGATACGGAGCGACCGCGACGGGATCGCCACGCTGGTGCTGAACGCACCGGAGCGGCTGAATGCGCTGTCGGACGCGATGCTGGCGGCGCTGGCGGATGCATTCGGGGCGCTGGCGGCGGACCGGTCGGCGCGCGTGGTGATCCTGCGGGCCGAGGGCAAGGCCTTTTGCGCGGGCCATGACCTGAAGGAGATGCAGGCGGCGCGGGCGGGCGCGGACAAGGGGCATGCGGCGTTCACGGACCTGTTCGCGCGCTGCGCCGAGGTCATGCAGATGATCCCCGCCCTGCCCCAGCCGGTGATCGCGCAAGTGCAGGGCGTGGCGGCGGCGGCGGGGTGCCAGCTTGTCGCAAGCTGCGACATGGTCGTGGCGTCGGACACCGCGCGGTTCGGGGTGAACGGGGTGAATATCGGGTTGTTCTGCTCCACCCCGATGGTTGCGCTGACACGCGTCGTGCCGCGCAAGGCGGCGTTCGAGATGCTGGTGACGGGGGCGTTCATCGATGCAGCGCGCGCGCGCGAACTTGGGCTGGTGAACCGGGTCGTGGCGGCGGACCGGCTGGAGGCTGAGACAAGGGAATTGGCGGAGGTCGTGGCAGGCAAGCTGACGGCGGCGGTGAAGATCGGCAAGCGGGCGTTCTATGACCAGATCGGGCTGCCGCTGGCCGAAGCCTACCGGCTGACAGGCGAGGCGATGGTCGAGAACATGCTGTGGCAGGAGACCGAGGCGGGAATCACGGCGTTTCTGGACAGGAAGGGCTGAGGGGTCAGCCGGACGAGATGCGCGGGCGGAGGACAAGGCCGAGGCCAAGTGCGGCGACAGCCATCGCCAGGCACGCGGCGATGACAAGGGGCGCGCCGCCGAGCAGCATCAGGCCCGCGCCGAGGACGGGCGCGGCGGCCTGGGCCAGAAGCGGGGCGACGGACAGGACGCCCCAGACCGCGCCGAAGCCGTCGCGCCCGAGGATGTCGGCGGCGAGCAGCGGGCGGAGGATGGACGCGATGCCCGCAGCGGCCCCCTGCACCAGGGCGTAGATCAGCCAGAATGTGGGGATGCCGCGTCCGAGCAGCAGCACAAGCGCGCCGAGGACGAATCCGGACAGCACCCAGAGGGTGAGCGAGCGGAGGGGAATGCGGTCGCCCGCCATGACCAGCATCAGGCGGCCCGCGACCTGGGCGGGGCCAAGCGCGGCGGCGAGCATGACGGCGATGTCCTGCGCGGCACCGCGGTCGATCAGGACGGGCAGGGCAAAGGTCGACAGGACGGCGTGGTTCAGCCAGACCAGCGCCAGAAGGCCGCCAAGCTGCCAGAACGCAGGCTGACGGAGGGTGGCGGACAGCCGCCCGTTGCCGTCCGCCGGGCGCTTGTCGGCGCGGTCGACGCCGCTCTGCCGCCGGATCAGTCTTGTGGCGGCATGGTTCAGGGGCAGCGTGAGGACCAGCTGCATGACGGCAAGCGACAGCAGAGCGCCCTGCCAGCCGAAGGTGCGGGCCAGCGCATCGCCCAAGGGGAAGGCCAGGGTCGTCGAAAACCCGGCGACAAGGGTCACGCGGATGATCGCCCGGCGCGCGCGGTGGCCGAGGCGGCGGGTGAGGAAGGCAAAGCAGGTCTCGAACTGCGTAGTCGCCTGGCCAAGGCCGATGAGCGCGAAACCGAGAAGCCAGACGGCGGCGCGGCCTTCACCGAGGGCGGCGACGGCAAGCCCTGCGGCGCTGAACAGGGGGCCGAACGTCAGAAGCCGAGCGCCCTGCCCAGAATCGACCAGCCGCCCGGACAGGGGCGCAAGCGCTGCGGCGATCAGGAGGCCGAGCGTGGGTCCGGCGGCAAGGATGGCAGCGGGCAGTGCCGCGCCGGTCACGGGATCGTTCAGCGCGACGATGAGGGCGGCGAAGGCGAAGGTCTGTGTAACATAGCCGATGGTCTGGCCGAGGGCGATCAGCCAGACACCTGCGCCGGAGCCGGGGTCGGGTGCGCCGCCCTGCGCCGCCGCATCGGCCGTCAAAGCCGGTAGATCTCGCCGAATTTGACTTCCAGATAGTCCAGCAGCGGCTCTTCGGTCGGCGCGGTGCCGCAGGCGCGGGTGACGATTTCGACCGGTCTGTACAGCCCGCCATGCCGCTGCAACCGGTCGCGCAGCCAGTCGGTAGCGGGGCGCGCGTCGCCTTCGGCAAGGGCGGCATCCAGATCGGGCAGGTCGGTGCGAAGTGCCTTGTGCAGGCACCCGGCATAAACATTGCCAAGCGAGTAGGTCGGGAAATAGCCGAAGGCGCCGGTCGACCAATGGACATCCTGCAGGACGCCGTTCGAGGCCCTGTCGACGGCCAGGCCGAAATCCTGCGCGAAGCGGTGGTTCCACGCGGCTTCGACGTCGCTGACCGGCAGCGCCCCCGAGATCAGGTCGCGTTCCAGATCGAAGCGCAGCATGACATGCAGGTTGTACTGAACCTCGTCCGCCTCGGTCCTTATGAAACCGGGCTGCACACGGTTGGCGGTGCGGTAGAAGGCATCCGCGGTTCCCGCCATCGCCGGAAAGACCCGGATCATTTCCCCGTGCAGCCAGGCGGTGAAGGCGCGGCTGCGGCCGATCTGGTTTTCATAGATGCGGCTCTGGCTTTCATGCACCCCCATCGACACGCCCTGCCCCAGCGGCGTCAGGCGGTGGGTGGTGTCGATGTTCAGCTCGTAGCAGGCATGCCCGACTTCGTGGATCGTCGAATAGAGGCAGTTGAAGGGGTCGTCCGTCCGGACCCGCGTCGTGATCCGGACATCGTCGCCGGAGCCCGAGGAGAACGGATGCACGGCAAGATCGATGCGCCCCCGTGTCCAGTCATAGGCGAAAGCGTCGGCGACCTTGCGCGCCACGGCCAGCTGTGCAGCGTCGGGATAGTCACCCGACATCCGGTCGGGCTGGTCCGGGCTGGCCATGATCCGGTCGCGGAGCGCCACAAGACGCGGGCGCATCCGGTCGAACATCGCCTTCAGGGTTGCCGCCGTGGCACCGGGTTCATGTTCGTCGATCAACGCGTCATAGGCGTCCGCGCCGAAGCCGCCCGCCGACAGCGCCTGCCCGGCCTCGCGCCGGAGGTCAAGAATCTGCGCCAGCGTCGGCAGGAAGGCAGCCACGTCGTCGGTGGCGCGGGCATTGGCCCAGATACCCTGCGCGACGCTGGTCAGACGTGCGGTTTCCTGTGCCAGCCGCGCGGGGATGCAGGCGTTGCGGCGGTAGGCGCGCCCGATCAGGTCGAGCGCGCGTTGACCGGCTGCATCGGCGGCCTGCGCACCCGCCAGCCAGTCGCCGACGCGCGGGTCGGTGCGGCGGGCGTGCAGAATGCCTTCGATCGCCGACATCTCCTCGCCGCGCTGCTGGGCCGCGCCGGGCGGCATCATGGTTTCCTGGTCCCATCCGAGGCGGCCCGCGATCTGTGCCAGCGCCTCGGTTTCGCGCTGAAATGCCATCAGATTCTGAAATGCGCTCATGGTCAGCCCCTTACTGAAATGACGTTCGGATAAAGTGACCGGTGCCGCGCGCGCAGGATCAGGACCCACAGGACGACGGCACCGGACTGGTGGATCAGCCCAAGATGCAGGGGGGCGGCGTAGAGGACGGTCACGATGCCTAGACCGATCTGGAGCGCGAGCATGAGCACCATCAGGCTGAAGGCCTGACGGGTGTCGGGATGGGCGGAGCGGCGCGAGCGGAGCCAGAGCGCAAGCGCGAAGACCGCAAGCAGATAGCCCGCCATGCGGTGCATGAACTGCACAAGGCCGGGGTTCTCGAAGAAGGCGCGCCAGACGGCGCCGCCACCGGGCAGATAGAAGGCGTCGGCGGGAAAGAAGGTTTCGCCCATCAGGGGCCAGGTCGGAAAGGCGCGGCCCGCATCGATGCCTGCGACCAGCGCGCCGAGGAGGATCTGCAGGAAGGCGAAATGCATCATGCCGGTGGCCATGCCCGCAAGGCGCGGCTCGCCCTGGCGGCGGGCCTGGAGGAGGACAGGTTCGGGACGGGCAAGCGAGAGGATGTGCCAGGCGAGGAGGCCGAGGATGACGAAGGCAAGGCCGAGATGGAGCGCGAGACGGTAGGACGCGACATCGACCATGCGTCCGGTGAGGCCGGAGGACACCATCCACCAGCCAAGCGCGCCCTGAAGCCCGCCGAGCGCGCCGACGGTCAGAAGGCGGGGCGTCCATCCGGCAGGGATGCGCTTGGTCGCCCAGAACCAGACGAAGCCTGCTGCCCAGACCGCGCCGACGATGCGGCCAAGCTGCCGGTGGCCCCATTCCCACCAGTAGATCGATTTGAATGCGGCAAGGTCCATCGCCTTGTTCTGCAAGCTGGAATTCCGGCGTCGCCTGATATCTGGCGAATTCGGTCTGCCAGTCGGCATCGTTCAGCGGCGGGATCGCACCGGTGACGGGCCGCCATTCGGTGATGGACAGGCCTGAATCGGTCAGGCGCGTGGCCCCGCCGACGGCGATCATCGCTGCCACGAGAATGAACAGCGCGACCAGCCAGCGGCGCACCGGGTTGCGCCCGCGCCGGACGGTATCGATGGTGCCGG
The DNA here is from genome assembly GCA_963738635.1 of uncultured Alphaproteobacteria bacterium. Classification (GTDB taxonomy): domain Bacteria; phylum Pseudomonadota; class Alphaproteobacteria; order Rhodobacterales; family Rhodobacteraceae; genus JAOADN01. Next base: position 42,557 of record CAVTXE010000004.1, read on the forward strand.
TCGCCGCCGGGGCGGCTTTGGCGGACTGGCCGACATCCTCGAATATGCTGCGCTTGCCTGCCATGTGTGCCCCGATGGTTCGGCGGTGAACCTAGGCCCGACGCGGGCGGGCTTCAACCCGAAGCGGGCCAGTCCGGGTTGCCTAGTTGTCGCGCTTCCGCACTATTTGCCGCAGCACCCCGTGCAGCGTCTGCACATCGGCGCGGGTCAGGGGCATCCGGCTCCACAGATTGCGCAGGTTCTGCTTCATGCCTTCGGCTTTGGTCGGCGGGAAGAAGAAGCCCGCTTCGTCCAGCCGTTCCTCGTAGTGATCGCCAAGCTTCGCGACCTCATGCAGGGGCGCGTATTCGGTGCCGGCAAGAACCGTCACCTCGGGCGGCACATCCGCGCCTTGCCGCATCCATTCGTAAGCGAGCAGCAGGACGGCCTGACCGACGTTCAACGAGGGGAAATCCGGGTTCACAGGGACCGAGATGATGGCGTTGGCGCGGGCGACGTCGTCATTCTCCAGCCCCGTGCGTTCGGGGCCGAAGAGGACGGCGACACGCTGGCCCGACGCGATCAGGGCGCGGGCGTGGTGCATCGCGCGTTCAGGCGTCATCACGGGCTTGGTCAGATCGCGCCCGCGCGCCGTGGTGGCGAAGACGAAGGCGGTATCGGCGACAGCAGCGTCGGTCGTCGCGAATATCCCGGCGTGATCCAGAACGCGCCCGGCCGCGCCGCTGGCCATGGCGACCGCGCGGGGGTTCGGCCAGCCGTCGCGCGGATCGACAAGGCGCACGCGGGTCAGGCCGAAGTTCAGCATGGCGCGGGCGGCCGCCCCGATATTCTCGCCCATCTGCGGGCGGACGAGGACAAAGATGGGCTGGTCCGACACAAGGTTCCCCGGGATGCCCGCGCCTGATACGATGGCTCCGGGCAACATGGCAAGGATGGCGGGGACATGGCCTATGACGAAGGACTGGCGCAGCTTCTGCGCGATGACCTGGCGGGCATGCCGGTGGTCGAGAAGAAAATGTTCGGTGGTCTCGCCTTTCTGCTGAACGGGCATATGGTCTGCGGCATCCACAAGGGGGGTGCGATGTTCCGCGTCGGCAAGCCGAACGAGGCGGCGGCGCTGGCCGTGCCGGGTGCCGCGCCGATGATGTTCACGGGCCGGACGATGTCCGGCATGATCGACCTGTCGGATCAGGCGACGGCGGATGACGCGCGGCGCGGACGGGTCATGGGGATGGCGCTGGGCTTTGTGCGGGCGCTGCCGCCGAAATAGTCCCCTTGGCGCGGGCCTTGCGCCGCGCTAGGTCGGGCGGACCGATGGAAGGACCGCCCCATGGCCGATGCAACGCCCGACAGAACGCGCCCGCAGCTCTATCTGATCACGCCGCCGGTCTTTGCGCCGGATGCGTTCGCGGAACTGCTGGGGCGCGTGCTCGACCTGACCGACATCGCCTGCATCCGGCTGGCGCTGGCGTCGCGCGACGAGGACGAGATCGGCCGGGCGGCGGATGCGGTGCGCGCGGCGGCGCATCAGCGCGACGTGGCGGTGGTGATCGAGACGCATATCCGGCTGGCCGAGCGCCATGGCCTTGACGGCGTGCATCTGGCCGACGGGCCGCGGCAGGTGCGGGATGCGCGCAAGGCGCTGGGGGCCGATGCGATTGTCGGGGCCTTCTGCGGGGTGACGCGGCATGAAGGGATCAGCGCGGCGGAGGCCGGGGCGGATTATGCCGCCTTCGGTCCGGTCGGCATGTCGGCGCTGGGGTCGGGCACCGTGGCGCCGTTCGATCTGTTCGAATGGTGGTCCGACGTGATCGAGATTCCGGTGGTGGCGGAGGGCGGGCTGAGCGAGGCGCTGATCCGCGATCTGGTGCCGGTGACGGACTTCTTCGGGATCGGGCCGGAAATCTGGGGCAGCCCGGACCCGGCGACGGCGTTGAAGGCGCTGGCGGCGGCGATGGGTTAAGTGCCGTGACGCGGGACCACGACCACTGGGCAGTCCATGCGGCGGACTGGATCGCCTGGGCGCGGACGCCGGGGCATGATGCGTTCTGGGCCTACCGCGGGGCCTTCGCGGCGTTCGTCGGTCCGGGACCGGGCCGGGCCATCGACGTGGGCTGCGGCGAGGGGCGGCTGTCGCGGTTGCTGGGGGAACTCGGCTGGACGGTGACGGCCAGCGAGCCGGTGGCGGCATTGCTGCAGGCGGCAAGGGAGGCTGGCGTCGGCGGACACCTATCATCGGGCGGCCGCGGATGCGCTGCCGGTGCCGGACGGAGCCTTCGATCTGGTCCTGTCCTACAACATGCTGATGGATGTGGCCGATCCGGCGGCGGCGATGGCCGAGATGGTGCGGGTTCTGGCACCGGGGGGACGGCTTGTGGTGTCCATCGTGCATCCGCTGGCGGACATGCTGCTGCTGGCGAAAGACGGTGAGAACGCAGAAGCCTATTTCGGGCGCAAGGCGTTCGAGGTCAGCGAGACGAAGAACGGCCTCACGATGGCGTTCAAGGGCTGGGCAATGCCGCTGTCGGACTATGCCGACCTGCTGACGGGGGCCGGGCCTTGCGATCGCCGGGATCAATGAGCCGCGCCCGGACATGACAACCGGCTGGTCGGGGGCCGGGAGGTGGTCCGACCTCCCGCTGTTCCTGTGGATCGAGGCGCGGCGGTTCTCTGCTGCCTGACCGGGTTCAGGCGTCCAGCCGCGCCGTGACGCCCGCGCCCACGACATCCTCGCAGTGCCGCGACAGCGCCTTGCGGTCGGGGAAATCCGCGACGCGGACCGGATCGTGGAACATGACGGATACAGTGCCCTGCCGCCAGACAGACAGCGTCTGGGCGAAATGCGGACCGAAATCCATGTCGCCCCACCAGCCGTAATGGCGCGCATCGCGCCCCGCGGGCGCGTGGTAGACGACGCTGACCGGCTGGACCCAGAGCATGTCGAGCAGATCGGGCTGACCAACCGCCGAGAACAGCGTCGATTTGAACGGCAGCACCCGCCGCCCGTCCGTGCTGGTGCCTTCGGGGAAGAACAGGATGCGGTGCCCGGCGCGCAGCCGTTCGGCCAGGAGCCCCTCCTGCGCCTTGGCCTTTCGCCGGTCGCGCGCGATGAAGACGGTACCGGTTGCGCGGGCGAGCCAGCCGATGCCGGGCCAGCCGGCAACCTCGGCCTTCGACACGAAATATACCCGCTGGCAGGCATTCAGCGCGAAAATGTCCAGCCAAGAGGCATGGTTGGCGACGATGGCCCCCTTGTGCAGCATCGGCCGACCCTGAACGCGGTAGCCGATGCCCATGATGACAAAGGCGGTGCGGCAGACGGCTTGCGTGATCCAGGGGGTGACCGGGCGCGCCATGCCGAAGAGCGGGCGTTCGACAATGCGGACCAGAAGCAGCAGGGCGAGGCAGCCATAGGTGACCGCCCCCAGCAGCCCGGCGCGGGTGACGACCAGGGTCATCGCCGCAGGACCGATCGGCCGGTTTTCGGGCCGGTCGTCCGCCTGCCAGGTCGTCAAGCCCGTGCCTCGTGCTTGCGGGTGTAGAACCCTTTGTGCCGGGCGCTCATCGCGGCGGTGTCCATCAGCAGGCAGACATCCGTCGTGTTGAAGGCACGGTCGACATAGGCCCCGTCACCGACAAACCCGCCGAGCCGCAGATAGGCCTTGATGAGCGCGGGCATCGCCACCATGGCCGTCCGCCGGTCCAGACGGCCGGCCTCCACCAGGTCCATCGACTGATATGCGCCGCGTTGCGCGCGCACGCGCAGGCCTTCGGGCGCAAGGTGGTGATGGTGCAGCCAGGACAGCGGTTCGCGCAGGGCGGCCGGATCGGTGCCATGGAAACTTGCCACGCCGAACAGAACCTCGACCCCGTGATCGAGCACGTAGTCCGCAAGACCGTTCCAGAGCAGGAACATCGCGGGACCGCCGCGATAGGCGGCATCGACGCAGGACCGGCCGAGTTCCAGCAGCGACCGCCCCGACATCCGGAGCGCCGTCAGATCGTATTCGCCGTCGCAGTAGAAGCGCCCGAAATCCGCAGCGCGCTTGCCGGTCAGCAGACGGTAGACGCCCACGACATGGTCAAGCCCCGCCACGGGGCGGGCGGCGTCGATCAGGACCAGATGATCGTTGACTGCGTCAAATTCGTCCTGTTCGAGCCGCCGAGCGTGATCGACCAGCGGTCCGTCGCCGCCGAGTTCTTCGACGAACACCCGGTAGCGCAGGCGCTGCGCCGCCAGAAGATCGCGTTCATCCCGGGCCAGCCGCACGTGGAACTGCGATGTGTCGGGGGCCATCGGGGCGCTTCGCAACCTTCGCGTCCTCGGCCCGGCGCGGGCCGCTTCGGCGGCTATGTATGCCCCGCCGCCAGCCATTGCAACACGGTCACGCGCGGGTTGTGTTTTGGCGCGCGGCGCCGCTCCGGTCGCTGCATGTTAAGGTTGAATTAAGAATCGTTTCGCAATGGTGTCACATGATCAGCGCAGTCGGAACCTTTGGCCGGTCAGCGGCCTGCATCGTCGGGGACGAGATGCAGTTCGACCGCGCGTCCGTCGATCACGACCTTGCCCGCATGTTCGAAATTCACCGTGATCCTGTCGCCGATCCGCGACTGGACCTGACCCATGCCCCAGTCCGGACAGCCGGGGTGGCGCACCAGCATGCCGGGTTCCAGAACCGCATTCATGCGCGGCCCGGTGCCGGACCGGCCCCCAGCGACGAAGGATTGCCATGTTGCCCGATCTGACCGCCCTCCTGGGGTCGCGCATCTGTCACGATCTTATCAGCCCCCTCGGCGCGATCGGCAATGGGGTCGAGCTTCTGACCCTGGCGGATGCGGCGCAGGGGCCTGAAATCGCGCTGATCAGCGAAAGCGTGCACAGTGCCAATGCGCGCATCCGTTTTTTCCGCATCGCCTATGGCGCGAGTTCCGAGGGCCAGCGCGTCGCGCGGAGCGAGATCGCGTCGATCCTGGCGGACCTGTATGGCGGGGCGCGGCTGGCCATCGACTGGCAGGCCGCAGGCGACCCGGCGCGGGACGACGTGAAGCTGCTGTTCCTGCTGATTCAGTGTCTTGAGACGGCGCTGCCGTTCGGCGGGACGGTCACGGCGGACCGGATCGACGGGGTCTGGACGGTCGTTGGCACGTCGCCGAAGCTGCGGGCGGACCCTGCATTGTGGGACGGGTTCCGCAGCGCGGCGGCGCGGCCCGGCAACGCGCCGCCCGAGGCCTGGGCGGGGTCGATCACGTCGGCGCTGGTGCATTTTGCGCTGGTGCCCGACAGCCTGCGGAAGATCAAGGCCACGCTGGCCATCGAGATGGACGAGGCGACGATCACGTTCCGGTTCTGAGGCCGGTCAGGGCCGGACCGTGCCGTCGCCCGTCACCAGATACTTGAAGCTGGTCAGCTGTTCGGCCCCGACCGGCCCGCGCGCATGCATCTTGCCGGTGGCGATGCCGATCTCGGCCCCCATGCCGAATTCGCCGCCGTCGGCGAACTGGGTCGAGGCATTGCGCAGAAGGATTGCGGAATCGAGCCGGGTGAAGAACCGATCCGCCGTCGCGTCGTTCTCGGTCAGGATCGCCTCGGTGTGGTTCGACCCGTATTTGCGGATATGCGCGATGGCTTCGTCCACCCCATCAACCAGTTTTACGGCAATGATCATGTCGAGGAACTCGCGCCCGAAATCCTCAGGGGTCGCCTTCACCGTGCCGGGTATCTTCAGCAGCTCGCCCTCGGTCCGCACTTCGACGCCTGCGCGCAGGAGGTCCTCGATCAGCACGCCGCCGTGTTTCGTGTAGAACGGCCAGTCGATCAGCAGGCATTCCGCCGACCCGCAGATGCCCGTCCGCCGCGTCTTGGCGTTCAGCACCACCGCCCGCGCCTTTTCCAGGTCCGCGTCGCGGTCGGCATAGACGTGGCATATGCCCTCCAGATGCGCGAAGACCGGCACCCGCGCCTCGGCCTGCACCAGACCGACCAGCCCCTTGCCGCCGCGCGGGACGATCACGTCGATCACGCCGGTCATCTTCAGCATTTCGGACACCGCCGCGCGGTCGCGCGTGGGCACCAGCTGGATCGCGTCCGCAGGCAACCCGGCCTGCGTCAGGCCGGTCACGAGGCAGTCATGGATCGCACGGGAGGAGTGAAAGCTCTCCGACCCGCCGCGCAGGATCACTGCGTTCCCGGCCTTGAGGCACAAGCGCCCCTGCATCGGCGGTCACATTGGGCCGCGATTCGAAGATCACGCCGACGACGCCGAGGGGCGTGCGCACGCGCCTGATGTGCAGGCCGTTCGGCCGGTCCCATTCCGCGATGACCTCGCCCACCGGATCGCGCTGTTCGGCCACTGCGCGCAGGCCATCCACGATGGACCGCACCCGGCCCTCGTCCAGCACCAGCCGGTCCATCATGGCCGCCGACAGGCCCTTGTCCTCGCCATAGACCTGATCCTCGGCGTTCGCGTCGATGATGACCTGCCGGTTCGCCCAGACCGCATCTGCCGCGCCGATCAGGGCGGCGTGCTTTCGTTCGGCCGACGCGAACGCGAGGTCCGCCGCCGCCGCCTTTGCGCGCGCGCCGATGTCGGCCATCAGGGCCGGAATATTGTCCATATCCTTCATTCCGGCCTCCGTCCTTCCAATGAGGTCCAAGTATCCCGGGGTCCGGGGCAGCGCCCCGGGCGTCAGATCACCATGTCGTCCCGGTGGATCAGGGCGGCGCGTCCGGGATAGCCCAGAATCCCCGGAATGTCACCCGACCGCCGCCCCGCGATGGCCTTGGCCTCGCCGCCGGTGTATCGGATCAGCCCCTGCCCCAGCCGCGCGCCCTCGGGTGACAGGATCGCCACCGGGTCGCCGCGCCCGAAACTGCCCGCGACATGGGTGACGCCTGCCGGCAGCAGCGATTTGCCCGCGTGCAGGGCCGTGACGGCACCCGCATCGACGGTGATCTCGCCGCGCGGTTTCATCGCCGCGATCCAGCGCTTGCGCGCCGCCTGCGGGTCGCCCTGCGCCGTGAACCAGGTGCTGGCGGCACCGTTGGCCAGCGCGCTGAGGGGGCGGAGGACCGACCCTTCCATGATCGCCATCGCGCAGCCGCCCGCGACGGCGGTCTTCGCCGCCATCAGCTTGGTCTTCATGCCGCCCTTGGACAGGCCGCTGACCGGATCGCCCGCCATCGCCTCGATCTCGGGCGTGATGCGGTCCACCATGTCGAAACGGGTCGCCCCCGCATCCGCGTGCGGGTTGGCGGTGTAGAAGCCGTCGACATCGCTGAGAAGCACCAGCGCATCGGCCCCGATGGTCACGGCAATCTGCGCCGCCAGGCGGTCATTGTCGCCGTATCGGATCTCATCCGTCGCCACTGTGTCGTTTTCGTTGACAATCGGCACGACGCCCAGACTCAGCAAGCGTCTCCATCGTCGCGCGGGAATTGAGGTAACGACGGCGGTCCTCGGTATCCTCCAGCGTCACCAGAATCTGCGCCGTGGTCAGCCCATGCGGGGCAAGCACTTCTTCATAGGCGCGGGCGAGGCGGATCTGGCCGACGGCGGCGGCGGCCTGGGACTGCTCGACCGCCAGCGCGCCGGCGGGCAGGCCCAGCACCATCCGACCGAGCGCTATGGCGCCGGAGGAGACAAGGATGACATCGGCGCCGCGCTTGCGGGCCGCCGCAACGTCGAGCGCCAGAGCCGCCAGCCAGTCGGTGCGCAGGCCCTTCGCGCGGTCCACCAGCAGGGCGGAGCCGATCTTGACGACGATCCGCCGGGCAGTGGCTATGTCAGGACGCGTCGTCATCCGGGGTGCCAGTCGCCGACAAACTCAGGCTTGGCCTTGCTGGTGCCGATCCGCGCCATCAGCGTGCGCAGCACATCCGTGACGCCCTCTTTCGACACGCCCGACATCAGCATCACCGGCCCGCCGGACGCTTTTTCCAGCGCGCGGCGGCGGGTCGCCAGCGTGGTCTTGTCCAGCGCGTCGATCTTGTTCAGCGCGGTTATGCGCGGTTTGGCAGCGAGTTCCGGGGAATAGTTCGCAAGTTCGGTCGAGGATCGTCCGGTAATCCTTTGTGATCGTTGAAGATGTGCCGTCCACCAGATGCAGAAGGACGGCGCAGCGTTCGATATGGCCGAGGAACTGGTCGCCAAGCCCCCGCCCCTCTGACGCGCCCTCGATCAGGCCCGGAATGTCGGCCATCACGAATTCCTTGCCGTCGATGCCGACCACGCCAAGGTTCGGCACCAGCGTCGTGAAGGGATAGTCCGCGATCTTGGGCCGGGCGTTCGATACGGCGGCCAGGAAGGTCGATTTGCCCGCGTTCGGCAGACCGAGAAGGCCGGCATCCGCGATCAGCTTCAGGCGCAGCCAGATCGTTCGCTCGACCCCCTCGATCCCCGGATTGGCCCGCGCGGCGCGCGGTTGGTCGAGGATTTGAATCGCAGGTTGCCCCAGCCGCCGTTGCCGCCCTGCGCGAGAAGCACGCGCTGGCCCACGCTGGTCAGGTCGGCGATCACCGTTTCCTCATCCTCGTCGATGATCTCGGTCCCGGCGGGCACCTTCAGCACGATGTCATCGCCGGACGCGCCGGTCATCTGCTTGCCCATGCCGGGCTTGCCGGATTTCGCATAGAAATGCTGCTGATAGCGGAAGTCGATCAGCGTGTTCAAGCCATCGACTGCCTCGGCCCAGACCGACCCGCCGGTGCCGCCGTCGCCGCCGTCCGGTCCGCCGAATTCGACGAACTTCTCGCGCCGGAAGCTGACACAGCCCGACCCGCCGCCGCCCGAGCGGATGTAGACTTTGCAGAGGTCGAGGAATTTCATTGGGGTATGGGCTTTCTGGGACGGGCGTGTTGCCGATAAGGCCAACCGCCGCATCATGCAAGCGGCGGAGCGGGGCGCTGCCCCGGACCCGAGGGATACTTCAGAGCAGAGGATACGGGCCGTCAGGGCTTCGGCGGCCCGGCCTTGTGCTTGGTCAGCCGCGAGGGGATGCCCTTTTTCCGGTTCTTGTAGGGGTTCTTGGCCCCCTGATCGCGGAAGGTCAGGCGGATCGGCGTGCCCGGCATGTCGAAATGTTCGCGCAGGCCGTTGACCAGATAGCGCGAATAGCTTTCGGGCAGCTGGTCGGCGTGGCTGGCCATCACCACGAAGGCCGGGGGCCGCGTCTTGACCTGCGTCATGTAGCGCATCCTGATCCGGCGGCCGCCGGGCGCGGGCGGCGGATGCGCCTCGGCCATCGCGCCGAGCCAGGTGTTCAGACGCGCGGTCGGCACGCGGCGGTTCCAGACCTCGTGCGCCTTGCAGGATCGCGTCGTGCAGCTTGTCGAGGCCCCGGCCGGTCTTGCCCGAGATCGTGACCAGGGGCGCGCCGCGCATCTGCGGCAGCAGGCGTTCGAACGCTTCGCGCAGTTCGCGCGCCTTGTTCGACTTGTCGTCCTCGAGGTCCCATTTGTTCGCGGCCAGCACGATGGCGCGGCCCTCGGTCTCGGCGAAGTCGGCGATGCGCAGGTCCTGCGTTTCGAACGGGATCGCGACGTCGATCAGCACCACGACGACCTCGGCAAAGCGGACGGCGCGGAGGCCGTCGGCGACCGACAGTTTTTCCAGCTTGTCGTCGATCTTGGACCGCTTGCGCATGCCTGCGGTGTCGAAGATGCGGATCGGCGTGCCCATCCAGTCGGCGCTGATGGATATCGCGTCGCGGGTGATGCCCGCCTCGGGCCCCGTCAGCAGGCGGTCCTCGCCCAGGATCGAGTTGATCAGCGTGGATTTGCCCGCGTTGGGGCGGCCGATGACAGCGATCTGGAGCGGCTTTTCGCGCGTCGGCGTGCGCGGGCCGTCATCGGGGTCGTCGTCGCTGACCGCGACATCGACCTCGGGCGCGTCGTGGCGGTCGCGCTCGGCGAAGCCGTCGGCGAGCGGTTGCAGGACACGGTAGAGATCGTCCATCCCCTCGCCGTGTTCGGCGCTGATGCGCAGCGGCTCGCCCAGACCCAGCGACCAGGCATCCATCGCGCCCTGATCGCCTGCGTGGCCTTCGGCCTTGTTCACGGCCAGGATGACATGCGCGTTCTTCTTGCGCAGGATGTCGGCGAACATCTGGTCCGCCGCGGTCACGCCCGCGCGGGCGTCGAGCACGAACAGGCAGATATCGGCCATGCCGACCGCGCGTTCGGTCAGCTTGCGCATCCTGCCTTGCAGGCTTTCGTCGGTCGCCTCTTCCAGCCCGGCGGTGTCGATCGCGGTGAAGCGCAGGTCGCCAAGACGCGCTTCGCCTTCGCGCAGGTCGCGGGTGACGCCGGGCTGGTCATCGACCAGCGCCAGCCTGCGCCCGACAAGGCGGTTGAACAGCGTCGATTTGCCCACGTTGGGGCGTCCGACTATGGCGAGGGAAAAGGTCATGGGGCGGCTCCTGAACCGCCGCCCTTACACGGGATTCCGGCTAGCGGAAAGCGTGAAGCTGGCCGCTCTTGGACATGACATACAGCGTGCCGCCCGCGACAACGGGGGCGGAGGCCGCGCCGCCTGGCAGATCGGCCCCGCCTGTCAGCGCGCCCGAGGCCGGGTCGAAGGCCTTGAGCTGGCCGTCCGAGGCCGCGACGAACAGCCGCCCGCCTGCAAGGACCGGCCCGTAATGCGCGAAGATCGCCTTGCGCTTCTTGTCGCGGTCCTTGGTGAAATAGGGCATGTCGATGCGCCAGACGACAGCGCCGGTCCCGGCATCGAGCCGCACCAGCTGGTTCTCGTCGTTGACGATGAAGACGGCCCCCCCGGCGATGACCGGCGGGCTGACGGCGCCTTCGTCGGCGGACCAGACGGGTGGCCCGGTCGTCGCGCTGACTGCGGCGAGACGCCCGGCGCTGGTGCCCGCGTAGATGACGCCATCGGCCACGACAGGATCGCCGGTCAGGTCGGTGACACTGGCGAAGGCGCGCCCAAGGCGCTTGCCCGACACATAGGCCTGCCAGACCGGTTGGCCGGTATCGCGCTGGACGGCGAGCATCTGACCCGAGGAGAACGGGAAAATGACGAGGTCGCCCGAGATCGCGGGGGCCGAGACGCCGACAACACCGGCGGCGGCCTGGGTGCCCTGCACCTGCCAGCGGATTTTTCCGGTGTCGGCGGAGAGGGCGGTCGCGGTGCCGTCGCGCGCGGTCACATAGACGCTGCCGCCATCGGCTGCGGGCGCGCCGCCGATGCCTGCGTCGAATTTCTGCCGCCAGCGCACCACGCCGGATGCGGCGTCGAGCGCAATGAGTTCGCCGAAGCCCGTGGTCGCGTAGACGCTGCCGCCTTCATAGGCGATGCCGCCGCCCGAGGCTTCGCCGTCGCGGTCGGCAGGGGGAGTGAGGTCGGTCGCCCAGGCGGCCCCGCCGCCGGTGGACGTGGCGGTGACGGTCGCGCCGGAATCGAGGGTATAGACGCGCCCGCCGCCGACAATCGGGTCAGCCCCGATGCGGTTCTTGCGGCTGTCGCCCCGGCCAGCGTTCGCGGCCCAGACCCGTGTGAGACCCTGGCCGAGCGCGGCATGGCCGATCCGGTGCCCCGGCGAGCCGCCGCGATGCGACCATTCGGAATTGGCGGTCTGGCCGGGCAGCGAGATGGCGACGGCGTTGACGCCCGCCGCGACGGAGCCATCATCGAAGGGCACCGCAGCCTCGGTCGCATCGAGGGGTTCCTCGCCCGGCGCGCCCGCGACAAGCGGCGTGCGCGGATCGAGCCGTTCGCCCTGAAGCACCAGTTCGCGTTCGGCGCAGGCGGCAAGAAGCGCCAGCGCGATCAGACCTGCCCCAGCCCGCTTGCCAATCATGCTGCCCTGCCCCGCGCCTTGAACCCGTAAATGACCGCCCGATGCCCCGCCTGACGGATCAGGCCGCGCTCGGGTCTTCGCCGAGCGCCACAATCAACTGTGTGACCCGCCGTTGCAAGGCCGCCGTCAGGCCGGGTTCCTGCAGGATGGCGCGCAGCAGCGTGACAGCATCGCCTGTCTTGTCCGCCGCCAGCAGCGCCAGCGCCTGCTGTTCCATGGCCAGCATCCGGAACGGCGCGCCAGCGGCGGCAAGCGTCGCCAGAGCGCTGTCGCGTTCGGCGGCATCCATCCTGTCGCCCGACAGCGTCACCAGTTTAAGCTGCGCGAGGTCGCGGTAGATCGCGGGAAGGGTCGTGTCAGCGACCACCTTGCGCAGATCGGCAAGGGCGGCGTCGACATCCTCCGCCGCGACTGCCTCTGCCGCCGCGAGCAGACGCAGGACGCCGGATTGCGCGGGATCGCCGGTCACGGCGTCCAATGCTTTCACTCTTTCGGCGGGATCGTTGTTCGCCATCGCGGTCAGCACCGCGTCGCCGAAGGCCTGCGCCTCGGTCCGGGCGGCGGACTTGCTGTATTCGTTCCAGGCCGAGCCACCGACGATCGCGAGGACAGCGACCAGCCCGATCCAGCCGTATTTGCGAAACGCCGCATAGAGCTTGTCGCGGCGGACCTCTTCGTTCACCTCGTCGATGAAACTGTCGTTGTTGCTCACGGTCGCTGCGCCCCTGCCCCTGTGGTCGCGCCCGTCTTACACAGAGGCGGCAAAACTTCCAAGGGTGCCATGCCGCATACCCGCGTCAGGCAAGACCCTGATAACGGCGGGTGAACGGGGCCTGGGCTTCGAGGTTTTCGGGATCGAGGTCGTCGCTGCCATCGAGCGCGTTCTGCCGCCTGATCGACAGACCGTCCTCCTCGGACGACTGGCGTTCCCACATCGCCTGATAGCGCCCGCCTGCCTTCAGCAGGTCCTCGTGCCGGCCGCGTTCGACAATCTCGCCCGCCTCCAGCACCACGATCTGGTCGGCGTCCGCGATGGTGGACAGGCGGTGCGCGACCGTGATGACGGTCCGGCCCTGCCCCATCGCCTTGAGACTGTCCTGAATGTCGCGTTCCGTCTGGGTGTCGAGCGCCGATGTCGCCTCGTCCAGGATCAGGATCGGCGGGTTCTTCAAGAGCGTGCGCGCGATGCCCACGCGCTGCTTTTCGCCGCCCGACAGTTTCAGCCCGCGTTCGCCGACCTTGGTCTGGTAACCGTCCGGCAGCGACATGATGAAATCGTGGATCTTCGCGGCCTTCGCCGCTTCGATCAGGTCCTGCCGCGAGGCATCGGGGCGGCCGTAGAGCGATGTTGTATTCGACCGTGTCGTTGAAGAGCACGGTATCCTGCGGCACCACACCGATGGCCGCGTGGAGCGAGGCCTGCGTCACGTCGCGCACGTCCTGACCGTCAATCGAAACCGATCCGCTGGTCACGTCATAGAAGCGGAACAGCAGCCGCCCGATGGTCGATTTGCCCGATCCGGTCGGCCCCACGACGGCGACGCTTTTGCCTGCGGGAACGGTGATCGAGACATCCTTCAGGATCGTCCGCGCGGGTTCATAGGCGAAGACGACGTTCGACAGCGTCACCGCGCCCCCGGTGACATTCAGGGGTTTCGCGCCCGGCCTGTCGGTGATCTCGGCCGGCTGGCCCAGCAGCGCGAACATGTCGCCCATGTCGATCAGCGACTGGCGGATTTCGCGGTAGACGGTGCCGAGAAAGCCCAGGGGCAGCGTGATCTGCATCATATAGGCGTTGACCATGACAAAATCGCCGACCGTCAGCACTCCGGCCATGACCCCGCGCGCGGCCATCACCATGACAATGACAAGGCCCGTAGAGATGATGAGCGACTGCCCGAAGTTCAGCGCGGACAGCGACTGCCCGGTCTTGACCGCCGCCGTCTCGTACCGCGACATCGCGCGGTCGTAACGCTCGGCCTCGCGCCCCTCGGCGCCGAAGTATTTCACCGTCTCGAAGTTCAGAAGCGAGTCCACCGCCTTCTGGTTCGCGTCGGTGTCCTGATTGTTCATCTCCTTGCGGATCTTCACCCGCCATTCCGTGATCTTGAACGTGTAGGTCACGTAGATCGCGATCGTCACCACAACGACCAGCGTGTACCAGATGCTGAACAGCGTGGCGAAGATGACGGTGACCAGGATCAGTTCAAGGAACAGCGGCCCGATGGAGAAGAGGGTGAAGCGCAGCAGGAAATCGACGCCCTTGACGCCGCGCTCGATGATGCGCGACAGCCCGCCCGTCTTGCGCGTGATGTGGAACCGCATCGACAGCGCATGGATGTGCGTGAAGGTTTCCAGCGCCAGCTTGCGCAGCGCGCGCTGGCCGACACGCACGAAGATCGCGTCGCGCAGTTCGCCGAAGCCCACATTGGACAGCCGCGCGATGCCGTAGGCGACGGTCAGCCCGACCGCGCCATAGGCCAGCAGCATGGCGTCATCGCGCACCTCGCCCGCCAGGCTGTCGACAGCCGCCTTGTAGAAGAACGGCGTGATCAGCGAAAACACCTTGGCCGCCAGCAGCGCCACCAGCGCGAGCACGACGCGGCGCTTGACCCAGGCCTCGCCCTCGGGCCAGAGATAGGGCAGCACCCGCCGGATCGTCTGCCATCCTGAATGGGTCTTTTCCGTCACTGCCATCGCCGTGTGCCTGTGCCTGATCAAGGCGCTTGATTGCATGGGGCGCGCGCGGTATCAAGACCAATAGTTCAACATTACATGAACGGTTGAAGGATGGATCGCGGACAGGTTCTTGACGCGCTGTCGGCCATGGCGAGCGGGACCCGGCTCGATCTGCTGCGCGGGTTGATCCTCGCGGGCGAAAGCGGCCTGCCAGCCGGGCGGATCGCGGTCGATCTCGGACTGTCAGCTTCCCGCCTGTCGTTCCATCTTGCGGCGCTGGAACAGGCCGGGCTGATCAGCGCCCGCCGCGATGGGCGCAGGATCTACTATGCGGCGGACCATGCCGGTCTGGGCGGGGTGATCGGGTATCTGCTGCATGACTGCTGCGGCGGGCACCCCAAGGTCTGCTGTTCGGCCGGCCGCAGCGAAAACAGGGCTGCGGGATGGCCGGTCGAGGCCTATTCCGATGCGGCGGGCACAGCGAATATCTGACCCGGATAGATCAGGTCGGGGTCGCGGATCTGGCCCTTGTTCGCCTCGAACACCTTCACATAGAGCATCCCGTCGCCGTAGTTCTCGGTGGCGATCTGCCAGAGCGTGAAGCCCGGCTGCACCGTCACGACCCGGGCGCGCTTGACCGCGACCGGTTCGGGTGCAGGGGTCGGCTCCGTCGCCGTCGCCGCTTGATCGGCTGAAACAGCATCTGCCACCTCGGCGGGCGTGGTCTCTGCCGCAGCCTCTGCCACAGGTTCCGCCACCGGTGCGGCAGGCACCTCGGCCGCCGCTGCGACGGCTTCGGGCGCTTCACGCTGGAATGGCGTCTCAAATCGCGATGTCACGGTGCCGGACCCGTCCACCTGGTCGACGCGCAGGGTATAGATGCCCGCCGCGACATCGGTCAGCACGGCCCCCCAGTTGCCCTTGGCCCCGATGGGTGCCGTCACCACCGCGACATTGTCCAGATAGAGCCGGGCATAGCTGCCGCCCTGCCCGCGCCCCTCGATCTGGACCTGCCCGAGCGCGCCGTAGGAAATCGTGTCGATGACGACGCCTTCCGCAGGGGCCGGGGCGAGTTTCTTCACGCCTGCGTCGCTGATGACCAGCGGTTGCGCCGTCGGCGCGGGTTCTGCGGGGGCGATGTCGGCGGCTGCGGCAACGTCTTCCACCGGGGCGTCCGCCCCGGCTGCCGTAGCGTCAGCAACCGGTTCCGCTTCGGTTGCGGGTTCTGCGTCTTCGGCTGCGGCCTGGTCCGCCTCCGGCGTCGCTTCGGCCACCACCACCGGTTCGGGCGACGGCGCAAGGATCACCGTTTCCGAAGACGGCTGCCCTGCATCCGACATCAGCGTCAGGACACGCGGCGCGGCGCTGACCCCCATGTCGAGGAAAGCCACGAAGTTGCCCGCCGCATCCGCCGTGGCGCGCCCGACTTCCGCCCCGTCGGACATGACCGCGACAGAGGTGCCGGGCCCGGCCTGTCCGGCCACGAGCACGCTGCCGTCCGGTTCGGACCTGACCGTGTCGAAACGGGGCGCTGCTGCGGAGGCTTCCGCCTGCGGTTCCGCCGGTGCCGGGGGTGGCGCTGCGGCCTCCGGTTCGGTCACGGCCTCGGTTGCTGCGGATTCGTCGGCCTGCGCGGGCGCGTCCGACGCGGCTGCCTCGGGCTCGGCCGACGCCGCGACAGGCTCTGCCGTAGCAGCTTCGGGCTCTGCCGCAGCAGCTTCGGGTTCTGCAACCGCTTCGGCCACAGCCGCATCGGGTTCCGCCGCAGGCTCCATGGGACCGATCGCGAAGAACCACACCGCCGCCCCGGCGGCCAGGCCCGCAGCGATCCCGCCTGCCCACATCAACCCGTTGCTGCCGCTGGCTGCGGCCATTTCGTCCGGCATACCCTAATTCCCCCGTGGCACCCCAAATCCCCGGGGCACGCTTGAGCGACAGTATCAACAGGGCTATCACGGCTCAAACAAAACCCCGCGAAAGCCCGTCCATGCCCGTCTCTTTGCGCTCTGTCTGTGTCTTTTGCGGCGCGCGTCCCGGCAACCGCCCGGCCTATGCCGGGGCCGCCCGCGCCACGGGCGCGATGCTGGCCGCGAACGGGTGGCGGCTGGTCTTCGGCGCGGGCGACGTCGGCCTGATGGGCGAAGTCGCCCGCGCCGCGCAGAGCGCGGGCGGTGCGACCTTCGGCGTCATCCCGACGCATCTTCTGGCGCGCGAGGTCGGCAAGCGCGACCTGTCCACGCTGGTGGTGACCGAGGACATGCATGAGCGCAAGAAGGTCATGTTCATGAATTCGGACGCCATCGTGCTGCTTCCGGGCGGGGCGGGGTCACTGGACGAGCTGTTCGAGGTCGTCACCTGGGCGCAGCTGGGCCTGCATGCGAAGCCGATCCTGCTGGTGGACATCGAAGGCTACTGGCAGCCGCTGCTGCGGCTTGTCGATCATGTGATCGCGGAAGGCTTCGCCGACCTATCGCTGCGCGGGCTTGTCACGGTGGTGCCGGATGTGGCCGGGCTGGACGCATCGCTTTCGGCGCATTTCGGCGCAGGCTGAGCGATCCGGCGCAATTCACGCAACTTTAACGCGAACATTTGGTAAGGTACGACGGCAGATTTCTCTGCGCCGACCCGTTCTGCCCGACTGCATTTTCTCAGGAGATTATCATGGACGTATCCGAAAAGGATATCGCGCTGCGTTCAGCCATGCTGACCCACATCGCGCTGAACCCCAACCACTTCGGCAACCTCAAGGACCTCAAGATCGAAGGACTGCCGGGGCCGATCTTCGAGAAGATCGGCGACACGTCGTTCGAGGAACTGACCTGCGTCGGCCTGAACCCCGCAACCGACATTCTGACCGGCATCGTCCGGATCAAGCAGGGCGGCGGCTACAGCGGCGGGCCCTGCACCGCCGGGTCGTTCGAGTTCGTCCGTTTCTACCTCGACTACGGCAGCGGCTGGGTGGACAGCGGCGTCGCCGCCTTCAACATCCACGACCTCGGCTTTGCCGATGACCTCTGCTATGCCGTCTCGGTCCATATCGATCCGGCGATCCGGCGCGCCTGCACCCGCGCGCCGGTGCTGCCGCGTGTGCGCGCGATCCTGTCCTGGAACGTCTCGCCCCCCGCCAACACGCCCGACTGGCATCCCGTCTGGGGCAACCGGCTGGAGCGTCAGGTCCAGATCCGGCCACGCAACAAGATCGACATCGGGATCTTCGACACGATCAAGTTCGACGCCATCGAAAAGATCGATCTCGCGCTGGCGGCCAAGCTGGAAGATGTCCTGAACGCCGAACCATTCGCGCAACTGAAGCCTGCCGCCCTGACGGACCTGTTCGAGAAATTCGACAAGGCGGACCAGATGACAGGGTTCCGCCATGTCGCGCCGCTGGTCCTGCAGGCCGCATTCAACCAGAACATCGCTGCGCTGAACCCGCAGCCTTTGCCCCCGGTCGGTCCGGACGGCGTGGACATTCCCGGCCTGCCGTCGCTGGAAGTCACGATCAACACGCTGGAACTGCTGAAGAAAAAGAAGATGCTGGAAGACTTCGGCATCGATCTCGGCAAATTCGGCGATTTCCTCGCCAATCCTGACTTCAACACCGATTTCGAGGAACTGCACTGCGTGGGTCTCGACCGCGACCGCAGCCTGCTGCACGGCATCGTGCAGATCAAGCGCGCAAGCGGCTATTCCGGCGGTCTGTGCAGCACCGGGTCGCAGGAATACATCGCCTTCTACCTCGATTTCGGATCGGGCTGGGAATACCAGGGCACGACATCGGTCACCGTGCACGACGTGGCGGTGCCTGCGGGCGGGCTCTGGTATCAGGCGCAGCTTCCGGTCAGCCTCGACGCGCACCGGCAGGAATGGTGCAAGACGGGCCGGGCGAAAATCCGCGGCATCCTGTCGTGGAATTCGCCGCCCCCGGTCAACCAGCCGAACTTTGTCCCGCACTGGGGCGACCGCGAGGATTGCGAGATCGAGGTGCGGCCGTGGCCGGATGGCGTCATCGTCGGCGATCTGACCCCGGTTCTGGAAGCCATCGGGAACATGCCGGTCGCACAGATCGACGGTGCCGGCTTCGCGCATGGGCCATCGGTGCTTGTCCCCGGCATGGTCGGGATCGACAGCCCCTTCGGCGGCACGATCCTGTTCTCGGGCGTCATCGCAGCGGCCGGAAACCAGAACCTGGAATACCGGATCATGGTCACGGCACCGGGCGACACCGCCCATGCCTGGACGCAATCCTTCGGCGTTGCCGTGACGACGGTTATCGGCAGCACCGTCACCTTCACGAACCCGACCCAGATCGCCAACGGCGACTGGTTCACCTACATCCCGAAACTGTCACCGGTGTTCAAGAGCGTCGCTGGCAACCTGCTCGGGTCATTCAGCGCGACCAAGGAAGGCCTGCACGAGGTCTATCTGGAAGTGCGGGATGCCGCGACACAGGTCGTTCTGGCGACAAGCACGCCCGAGCAGTTCTTCGTGGACAACACCAACCCCGTCGCCGCGATCAACATCACCAGCGGCGGCGGAAACTGCAGCAAGTTCAACGCGGGCGACGTCCTGACCGGCACCTACAGCATGTCCGACACGCATGCCCTGGCGGTCAGCCTGTCCGTCGCGCCTGCGGCGGCGGCGAACGGGGCGGTTCCGGTGATAACGTCGAAGAACGGATCGCCGCAGTTCCCGGTGACGCCGACCCTGACCTATCAGGATCCGCTGACCGGGCTGCCCACCTTCGGCGCGAACGGCAACTGGGACCTCAACACGGCCAACATGAAGTCCTGCGGTTATGTCATCCGGATCGACGTGTCGGACCGGACGATCCTGAACAGCGGTCCCAACCGCCGGACCGATGCCGCCGACCAGGGCTTCTGCATCATCTGACGCAAGTCCGGGCGCAGAACAAAGGGGCGTCCCCTTGCGGGGGCGCCCCGTTTCCGTCCGGTCTGCGTCCGGTCAGATCACAGACGCGCCGCGACCGCTTCCCAGTTCACCAGCTTGTCGAGGAAGTTGGTCAGATACGCCGGGCGCTTGTTGCGGAAGTCGATGTAGTAGGAGTGTTCCCACACATCGCAGCCCAGCAGCGCCGTCTGGCCGAAGCAGAGCGGGTTCACGCCGTTTTCGGTCTTGGTCACCTTCAGCGACCCGTCCTTGTCCTTGACGAGCCAGGCCCAGCCCGACCCGAACTGGCCCGCACCGGCGGCGGCGAAATCTTCCTTGAACTTCGCGACCGACCCGAAGCCGTCGGTCAGCGCCTTCTCAAGCGCACCCGGCATCTTTTTCTCGCCCGGCCCCATGATCTCCCAGAACAGGGCGTGGTTCCAGTGCTGGGAGGCGTTGTTGAAGATGCCCGACTGCGCCACGGCGGTCTTGTTGTAGGTGCCCACGACGATATCCTCGACCGACTTGCTCTCCCACTCGGTGCCGGCGATCAGCTTGTTGCCGTTGTCGACATAGGCCTTGTGGTGGATGTCGTGGTGGTATTCGAAGCGTCTCCTTCGACATGCCGAGAGATGCCAGCGCATCGTGGGCATAGGGAAGATCGGGAAGGGTGAAGGCCATGGGTCGGCTCCTTGTCCTGGGGGGTATCCGGGGTCAACGCGACTAAGACCCCTGCGGTTGCCAAGGTCAAGGGACAGACCGAGTCAGCCCGCCTTGCCGCGCTTGCATGTCCCGGAGCCCGTGTCGGGACCGATGTAACCCGCCGCCTGGGCAGTGATCGACGCCTTGCCGGACTGCCGGAAAAACGTCAGCCGGTAGTGCATCCGTGCCGTCTGTGCGCCGGACTTGGTCAGATAGGTCCATCCGAACGACAGGCGCTTGTCCGTATCCGCAGCAACCTCTGCGGCAAGCGGTTCTTTGAGGAAATGCTGGATGATCCCGTCAATGACCGTGGCATCACCCTGACCCGGCTCATGCAGGACAACAACCTCCGGCGGAATCCAGCCGCCCGCATTCGATGTGCCTGAAAACTTGCATTCGTAAAGGTCCGGCGACGCCAGCGCCGCTGCGGAAGACAGGCAAACGAACACGAAAGCGAAAGCGAAAGCTGTGGAAGAACGCATCTGATCACCCCGAAATAACCCAATGGTTGCAATGATCCGGGATCGGGCCGTTCCGGTCAATCGGCCAGTTGCGCTGCGCCGGGAACGCTGCGTTTCACGGGCGGCGTCAAAGCTCTGTTCCGACTTCGGATGCCGTCGCGAGCAGATCGAAGACATACTGCGCCACCGACCGGAACGTGACCACCGTGAACTCTTCCTCGCCGGACCGCCAGAAAGCCCCCGCAACCTGCGCGATGCGGGTGCGGCGGATTTCGTCGGGGGCGAGCACGTCGATGTCGGCGGGTGACAGTTTCCGCAGGACGTGGTCAGCTTCGGGACCGCTGATCGTGAAGACCGCCCGCGCGTCCGAAACGTCGGTGACCAGAGCGTGTTCGCCCGCAAGCCCGTCGGCGAGGGCCGAGACGACGGCAGGAGCGTCGGCATAGGGCAGCAGGATCAACAGCTCGTCCGGCGACATCCAGGCCAGCGAACGGTCACTCTTGTGCAGGATGCGGCGCGGGCCGGGCAGATCGGTTCCCGTCACGTCGCGCACGGCCGCCGCAAGCGACCGTGACGAAAGATCGCCCCGCACCGAGATCATTCCGCAGAGTCCGGCCTCGGCGACCGCCGCGAAGCCACCGTGCGAAGCACTCTGCAATGCGCTGATTGCCTCAGACATTCTGCTTTGCCCCATCCTTGTCGTAGAACACCTGATCGGTGATCCGCGCCTGCACCTCGCGCCCGCCCGTCGTCGGGAAGACGATCACCTCGCCCATCCGGTCCGGGCCGCGATGCACCAGACCCATGGCGATGCCTTTCTCAAGCGTCGGCGAGAAGTAGGTCGACGTGACGCGGCCCTGCACGTTGCGCTGGCCGTTCGGGTTCACACCCTCGGCCACGGCATAGGCCCCGTCGGGAATGACCGAGCCGTCCAGCGTCTCGAGCCCCACCAGCTTCCAGCGGTCGGGGCTGGCCATATGCGAGCGTTCCTGCGCGCGCTTGCCGAGATAATCGGGCTTTTTCTTCGAGATCGCCCAGGCGAGGTTCAAGTCTTGCGGAATGACCGTGCCGTCCGTTTCATCCCCGATCATGATGAAGCCCTTTTCGGCACGCATTATGTGCAAAGCCTCGGTGCCATAAGGCATTACGCCCAATTCCTCACCTGCCGCATGAAGTGCTTCCCAGAACGCCAGCCCTTCGGAGGCGGGCACAGCGATCTCGTAGCTGAGTTCACCTGAGAAGCTGATCCGGAACACCCGCGCGCGGAACCCGCCGAGCGTCCCTTCGGCATAGGTCATGAACGGCAGCGTCTCTGCCGACACATCCATCCCACCCAGTTTCTCCAGCAGTTTCCGTGCATCGGGGCCGACGACCGCCACCTGCGCGAACTGTTCGGTGAGGTTCGCGACATAGACGCGCCAGTCCCACCATTCGCATTGCAGCCAGTCCTCCATCCAGGCATGGATGCGGTCCGCGCCGCCTGATGTCGTATGGCAGAGCCAGGTATCGTCGGCCAGCCGCACGACCACGCCATCGTCCGACAGGAAGCCGTTCTCGGAACACATGAGGCCATAGCGGCACTTGCCGACCGGCAGCGTGGACATCACGCCGGTATAGAGCATGTCGAGGAAGCGGCCCGCGTCGGGGCCCTTGACGACGAGCTTCCCAAGCGTGGAAGCATCAAGCAAACCAACGTTCTGGCGGGTGTTCCTCACCTCGCGGTGGACCGCCTGCTCCTTGGTCTCGCCAGCCCGCGGGAAGGTGTAGGGGCGGCGCCAGAGGCCGACAGGTTCGAAGTCCGCGCCGTGGGCTTCGTGCCAGGCGTGGATCGGGGTGCGGCGGAGGGGCTGGAAGATCGCGTCGCGCGCCTCGCCGCCGATGGCACCCATCGTCAGGGGCGTGTAGGGCGGGCGGAAGGTTGTGGTGCCGGTTGCCGGGATCGGCTGGCCAAGCGCATCGGAGAGGATCGCCAGGCCGTTGATATTGCTGAGCTTCCCCTGATCCGTCGCCATGCCGAGCGTCGTATAGCGCTTGGTGTGCTCGACGCTCTCATACCCTTCCTGCGCGGCCAGCTGGACGTCGGACACCTTCACGTCATTCTGGAAATCAAGCCACATCTTCGAGCGTTTCGCGTAAGGCGCCCCCTGGGGCATCATCCACACAGGAAGGATCGGGCCCTCGTCTTCAGGCACATGCACTTCACGTGCACCTTGCGTGCTTATTGTGTGCATACGTGCATCAGCCAGAACCTCGTCCAGCCCGAGCATTCCGTTCGCCGACCCGACTGCAAGAACATTGCCCTGTCCGTCCGCGCCGGTCGGCGGGCGCGCCGCGTCCGGGCGGAACATCGCGCGCGTCCTCGTCCCAGATCAGCTTGCCGCCGCAATGGCTCCACAGATGCACAACCGGCGACCAGCCGCCGGACATCGCCACCGCCTCGCAGGGGATCTCCTCCAGCGGCGCGCCTTCACCCGCCTGCGCGCAGATGACGACGCCGGTGACCCGCTTGCCGCCCTTGACGCGGGCGATGCCGCGCCCCTCCAGAACGCGGATGCCTTTGGCGCGGACCGCGTCCGCCAGCGCGCCCGTCGACATGCGGACGCGCGTCGACGACTGCAGGCACGATCAGCCCGGCATCGGCCAGCGCCAGCGCGGTGCGGTAGGCGTCGTCGTTGTTGGTCACGATCACCGTGCGGTCGCCGGGGCTGACCGCCCAGTTCACCACATAGTCGCGCACGGCCGAGGCCAGCATCACGCCGGGGATGTCGTTGCCCGCGAAGCTGAGGGGGCGCTCGATGGCCCCGGTCGCCGCGATCACCCTGCCCGCGCGGATGCGCCACAGGCGCTGGCGGGGACCGTCGCCGGGCGCGTGATCCGCGACCCGTTCGGCGGCCAGAAGATAGCCGTGGTCATACAGCCCCGTCGCCTGCGTGCGCAGGCGCAGCGTGACATTGGGCATCTTACCAAGGGCTTCGACGGTGGCGTTCACCCAGTCGGACGTCGGAGCGTCGTCGATCATGCCCCCATCGACCGGGGCACGCCCGCCCCAATGGCCGTTCTGTTCCAGCACGATCACACGGTGGCCATCCTTGGCCGCAGTCGAGCGCCGCCGCCAGACCCGCGACCCCGCCGCCGACCACAACGGTTTCGGCATGGGCATAGGCCTGCTCATACCGGTCGGCATCCTTGACCTGCGGCACCTTGCCCAGACCCGCCGACCGGCGGATGAAGGGCTCGTAGACATGCTTCCAGAACGAGCGCGGATGCATGAACATCTTGTAGTAGAACCCGGCGGGCAGGAATTTCGACAGGCGGTTGTTGACCGCGCCGATGTCGAAATTCAAGCTGGGCCAGTGGTTCTGGCTGGCGGTTTCCGCCCCGTCGAACAGGTCCGTGACCGTCGCGCGCTGGTTCGGCTCGAACCGCGCGCCGGTGCCGAGACCCAGCAGCGCGTTCGGCTCTTCATGCCCGCTTGCGACGATCCCGCGCGGGCGGTGATACTTGAAGCTTCGGCCCACAAGCATCTGATCCTGAGCCAGAAGTGCCGAGGCGAGGGTGTCGCCTGCATAGCCAGTCAGCGTGCGGCCGTTGAAGGTGAAGGACAGGCGTCTGGCGCGGTCGATCAGGCGGCCGCCGGTGGAAAGACGCGTGCTCATTGCCCCATCTCCCATCCCGGTCGCCGGGCCTTGATCGCCGCGATGATGTCGGGCGGTGGTTCCTTGGTCTGGGCGGGGTAGGTCCCGAACACCTCCAGCGTCGCGGTGCAGCGGGCGGCGAGGAACCATTTGCCGCAGCCATAGGCATGCCGCCAGCGTTCGAAATGCACGCCTTTCGCGTTCTTGCGCTTGAACAGGTAGCTGTCGAAATCGTCATCCGAAGAACCCGGGCCGAAGCGCTTCAGATGCGCCTCGCCGCCGGGGGCGAGTTCGGTTTCGTCGGCTTTGACACCGCAATACGGGCAGGTGAGCGTCAGCATGCAAGCGCCTCGCGGATAACGGAAAAACGGGTCCCGTCCGCAGGTCGCGCAGCCATGGCGGGCCGGAGCGTGTCCGGCCCGCGAAGCAGGATCGGGAAGCGCCGGCTACGGGTTCGTGCCGCCTGTTGCGGGGGCTGCGGTGCCGTCAGCCGGGGCTGCGGTGCCGTCCGCAGGCGCGGGATCGGTGGCAGTGCTGTCCGTGGCGGCATCCGCAGCGGGCGCGGTCTGCGTCGCGTCATCGGTGACGCCGAGTGACGGGGCGGTGCCGGTATTGCCGGAATAGAACCAGGCGACAAGTCCGACCAGCACGACAAGCGCGCCGATGATGGTCCAGTTCCGGACGGTGTTGGTCTGTTCCATGAGGAATCCTCCGGTTTCACACGTCGTGCGTGTAAGGAAGAGGTTGGACCCATGGGGGCGGAGTTCAACAGGGGCGAGGCGGTATGGGGGAAGTCGGGCCAGGATGGCCGAAACGGGTGGCGGGTCGGCTGGAAATGGCGCAAGGCGCCGATGACGGACGGCTCGACCACGCCAACTTGCCGGCTGCGTGACTGCGACTCGGATCAGCACTCGTCGGTGATCGCTGAACGCAGGCGTAACCTCGGACCATACATCGCGAAGCGTCGATGCTTGCCGATCACTGAATGCCGTAGCATAGCGAACACGCGATGCTGGCTCGATGATGAACTTAGCTCCAGAAGTTCCGAGCTCGGCGAGGCATCGCTGATGCTACGGTTCCGGGCATGCCAGTTGGATTCCTCGCTCTGCTGGATCGATTGCAACGGAGGTCCGGTCCCGTAGGTTCGCGAGTTTCGAAGATTTCGGCGCATCAATGCGCCACCCCCGCCGCCACGACTTTCGTCGATGAACCGCCCCTCGCGGAACCGGTCCATCCCGAAGGCCGCCGCCAAGCGGCGAGCCGCCCTTGGCCATCAGCTCGGCCATCGCCCAGCCTGACCCGGGATCGCCTTGAACCCGCCCGTGCCCCAGCCGCAGTTGAGGAACATGCCCTCGACCGGCGTCTTCGACAGGATGGGCGAGCGGTCGCCGGTCATGTCCACGATCCCGCCCCACTGGCGCAGCATCTTCAGGCGCGACAGCATCGGGAAGGTCTCGATCAGCGCGCGCACGGTTTCCTCGATATGCTGCCAGGACCCGCGCTGGGTGTAGTTGTTGAACCCGTCGGTGCCGCCGCCGATCACCATCTCGCCCTTGTCGGACTGCGACATGTAGCCGTGCACGGTGTTGGCCATGACGACCACGTCCATGCAGGGCTTGATCGGCTCCGAAACCAGCGCCTGAAGGCAGGCGGATTCGATCGGCACGCGGAAGCCGGCCATTTCGGCGAGGACAGAGGTGTGGCCCGCGACGACGACGCCGAGCTTGCCGCAGTCGATGGAGCCTTTCGTGGTGTCCACCCCCGTGACGCGCCCCTCGGTGACGCGCACGCCCGTCACCTCGGTCTGCTGGATGATGTCCATGCCCATGTCACTGCACGCGCGGGCATAGCCCCAGGCGACCGCGTCATGGCGCGCGGTGCCGCCGCGCGGCTGCCAGATCGCACCAAGGACGGGATAGCGCGGCCCGTCGATGTTCATGATCGGGCAGAGTTCCTTGACGCGGGCGGGGGTGATCCATTCCGTCTCCACCCCCTGCAGCAGGTTCGCGTGCACGGTGCGTTTGTAGCCGCGCACCTCATGCTCGGTCTGCGCCAGCATCATCACGCCGCGGGGGGAGAACATGACGTTGTAGTTCAGGTCCTGGCTCAGCGTCTCGTACAGGCTGCGGGCCTTTTCGTAGATCGCGGCGGAGGGGTCCTGCAGGTAGTTGGAGCGGATGATGGTGGTGTTGCGCCCGGTGTTGCCGCCGCCGAGCCAGCCCTTTTCGATCACGGCGACATTGGTGATGCCGTGGTTCTTGCCGAGATAGTAGGCGGAGGCGAGGCCGTGGCCCCCGGCACCCACAATGACCACATCGTACTTCTTCTTCGGCGGCGGCGAGGCCCAGGCCTTTTCCCAGCCCTCGTGATGGCCGAACGCCTTGCGGGCGATGGCGAATACCGAATAGCGCTGCATGCCCCTGCCCCCGGTTGGTCCGCGGGGTTTTCGGACCCCCCGCGATACATGGAACGCCGCCCCGAATGCCACATCCCCCGATGCGGCGCAACAAGGCCAAAAACGACATCCCGCACGCGGCTGCGACGCGGCGACGCAGGCGGGCGGCCTGCCGCTGCGGTTGCGGCGATTTCACCCTTTTGCGGGGCGCGGTCAGGCCTTAGATGGGGGCCATGACTTTCGCGGCACTTCCCTTCTGGCTGATCGTGGCGGCGCTGACCTTGTTCGCGGGGGCGACGTTGTGGCGCGCGGGGCGCAAGGCGCTTCCCGGTCGGGCCGATGCCGACATGCGGCTCTACCGCGACCAGCTGGCCGAGGTGGAGCGCGATCTGGCGCGCGGCACGGTGACGGCGGGCGAGGCGGAGCGGGTGCGGACGGAAGTGGCGCGGCGGCTGCTGGAGGCGGACCGCAGGGCGCAGGCGGCGGATGCCCCGGCGGCGCGGGCGGGCGGCGCGGTGCTGGGCGGCGGTCTGGCGGTGGCGCTGGCGGGCGGTGTGGCAGGCTATCTGTGGCTGGGCGCGCCGGGCTACCCGGACCTGCCGGTGGCCGTCAGGATCGAGCGCGCGGCGGAACTTGCGGCGAACCGTCCCGGACAGGCCGAGGCGGCAGCGCTGCGGCCGTTGACCGATCCGGAGAACCCTGCGGATGCGAAGCTGATTGCCGACCTGCGCAGCGCCGTGGCCGCACGGCCCGACGATCTGACCGGGCAGCAACTTCTGGCAGAGCAGGAATCGCAGCTTGGGAACGACACGGCTGCGGCAGCAGCACAGGCGTCGGTCGTGCGGCTGAAGGGCAGGCAGGCGACGGCGGCGGACCATGCGATCCTGGCCGATCTTCTGGTGCGCGCGGCGGACGGCTATGTCTCGCCCGAGGCCGAGGCGGCGTTGAACGCGGCGCTGGCGCTGGATGCGGGCAACGGCCTCGCGCGGTTCTATCTGGGCCTGACGCAGGCGCAGACCGGGCGGCCCGACCTGTCGTTCCAGACCTGGCGGGCGCTTCTGGAGACGAGCCCGGATGCGGCGCCCTGGGTGCCGGTGATCCGCGAGCGGATCGGTCTGCTCGCGCAGGCGGCGGGGGTGGATTATGCGCTGCCCGAGGCGACCCGTGGCCCGGACGCGGCGGCGGTGGAGGCGGCGGAGGAGATGTCGCCGGAGGACCGGCAGGAGATGATCCGGGGCATGGTCGAGGGGCTGGCGGAGCGGCTTGCGACGTCGGGCGGGACCGGGGCGGAATGGGCGCAGTTGATCGCGGCACTGGGCGTGCTGGGCGAGGCTGAGACGGGCAAAGGCGATCTTCGCAGAGGCGGAGGATGTGTTTGCGGGCAGCCCCGACGACCTGACGCTGGTGACGGACGCGGCGCGCAAGGCAGGCATCGCGGAATGATCTGCGAGAGCATGACGGATTTCGCGGCCGCCCTGCCCCGGCACACCGCCCTGGCGGGGCTGGACCTGGGCGAGAAGACCATCGGGGTCGCGGTGTCGGACCGCCTGCTGTCGGTCGCCACGCCGCTGGAAACCATCCGGCGGGCCAAGTTCACCGCAGATGCGGCAGCGCTGCTGGCAATCACCGCGAAGCGGGAGATCGGCGGGCTGATCCTCGGCCTGCCGCTCAACATGGACGGCAGCGAAGGCCCGCGCTGCCAGTCGACGCGCGCTTTCGCGCGCAACCTGTCGCGGTTGACGGACCTGCCGATCGGCTACTGGGACGAACGGCTGTCCACGGTGGCCGCCGAGCGCGCGCTGCTGGAGGCGGATACGTCCCGAAAACGTCGCAGTGAGGTCATAGATCACGTCGCGGCGGGGTATATCCTGCAAGGGGCGCTCGACCGGATCGGGCATCTGAGGCAGGACCGGTGACAGCGGACGGCGAACATTTCTGGAAGCGAGACGAGTTGGACAGTCCCTGCATCAAGCTCTGCACGATCCATCCGGTGGAGCGGCTGTGCATCGGCTGTTTCCGGACGATCGAGGAGATCACGGTCTGGAGCCGCCTGACGCCGGAGATGCGGGCGCAGATCATGTCGGACCTGCCGACACGCGCGCCGCGCCTGCGTCAGCGGCGGGGCGGACGGACGGCGCGGGTGGCAGGCGAGGCGGCGGAATAGGCTGACCTGCCGCATCACCGGGCAACAGCTGCGCTGACGGCACCAAAACTCATCGGCGCCCGGCCTTGCTGCCGGACCAGTTGCGCCCAGCCTTGACCTTTCCGCCCGGATGGGCGAGCCATCCGCCCATAGCGTCAGCCCTGACTTTTGAAGGAGCTTGCCATGCAAGCCGGTCTTTTCCGTTCTGCCGTCATTCTGGGTCTTCTGTCCTGCGTCGGCCCGTTCGCCATCGACATGTATCTGCCCGCGATGCCGACCATCGCCGCCGATCTGAACGCATCCGTCGCTGCCGTGCAGGCCACGGTCACGGCGTTCTTCGTGGCCTTCGGTCTTGCGCAGCTGGTCTATGGTCCCTGGGCCGACCAGTCGGGCCGCAAGCCGCCGCTGTATGTCGGCGTCACGATCTTCATCGTGGCGTCGGTCGGATGCGCATTTGCGGGCGATGTGACAACGCTGACGCTCTGGCGGTTCGCACAGGGTCTTGGCGCGGCGGTCGTGATGGTGATCCCCCGCGCGATCATCCGCGACATGCATACCGGGCACGCGGCGACGCGGCTTATGGCGCTGATCATGCTGGTGATTTCCGTCTCACCCATGCTGGCGCCCCTTGCCGGGTCGGGCGTGATCGCCGTCGCGGACTGGCGCGCGATCTTCTGGGTGCTCTGCGCCGCTGCGGTCGCATCGCTGGCGATGACGGCGTTCCTGCTGCCCGAGACGCTGGCCCCGGCGGACCGCGTCCGGGTCAACCTGCGGTCGCTGATGGCGGGCACGGCGACGCTGATGACGGATCGCTGGTTTCTGGGACTGACCTTCATCGGGGCCTTCGGGATGGCGAGCTTCTTCGTCTTCCTGACCTCGGCGAGCTTTGTCTATACCGGCCAGTTCGGCCTGTCGCCGACCGGGTTTTCGCTGGCGTTCGCGGTCAATGCCATCGGGTTCTTCGCGGCATCGCAGGCGGCGGCGGGTCTCGGGCAGCGGTTCGGCGCGCGCTCGGTCGTCCGTGTGGCGACGCTGGGCTTCGCGGCCTGCGCGATCGCCACCGTCCTGCTGGTGGCGGCCGGGTTCACATCGCTGCCCGTCGTCGTCGCCGGGCTGTTCATCGGCAATGCCTTCCTCGGGCTGGTGATTCCGACGGTGATGGTCATGGCGCTGGACGATCACGGCGACATCGCCGGGCTGGCCTCGTCACTGGGCGGCACGTTGCAGATGCTGACGGGCGGTGTGGTGACGATCCTTGCGGGGCCGTTCTTCGACGGCACGGCGCTGCCGATGCTGGGGGCGATCGCGTTCTGCGCGGCGGCGGCGGCGGTGCTGGCCCTGCTGGTGCTGGCGCGGCCTGCGGCGGCGCGGGCTTAGGCGGCGGCGCGGGAGACGGCGTCGAGCGCACGGTCGAGGGTGGTCAGCGTGCCCTCCCCTGCCCCCTCGGACAGGATGCGCCGCCAGTGGCGCGCGCCGGGGCGGCCATGGAACAGGCCGAGCATGTGGCGGGTGATCTGGTTCAGCCGACCGCCGCCTGCCAGGTGTGCCTCGATGCGGGGGCGCATGGCCTCGGCAACCGTCCAGGGGTCCGGCCCGGGCAATCCGCCGAAGAACCGGCGGTCAGCGTCGGCAAGGATATCCCAGGGTTCGTGATAGGCGGCGCGCCCGATCATCACGCCGTCCGCCCCCGCATCAAGCAATTCCTGCGCCTGATCAAGACTGGCGATGCCGCCGTTGACCGACAGGTGCAGTTGCGGGAATTCGCGCTTCATCGCCAGGACGCGGGGATAGTCCAGCGGCGGGATGTCGCGGTTTTCCTTGGGACTGAGACCTTGCAGCCAGGCCTTTCGTGCATGGACAATGACGCGGGTGACACCAGCGCGGGACACGGCGTCGAGGAAGGCGGGCAGCGCCTCGGCCGGGTTCTGGTCGTCGACGCCGATGCGGCACTTGACGGTGACGGGAACCTCGACGGCATCCTGCATGGCGGACAGGCAGTCGGCGACCAGCGCCGGACGCTCCATCATCACGGCCCCGAAACAGCCCGACTGCACGCGGTCGGACGGGCAGCCGCAATTCAGGTTGATCTCGTCATAGCCGAACCCCGCCCCGATCCGCGCGGCCTGCGCAAGGTCCGCAGGATCGGACCCGCCGAGCTGCAGCGCGACGGGATGTTCGGCAGGGTCGAAGCCAAGGAGCCTGTCGCGGGGGCCGTGGATGACGGCGGCGGCGGTCACCATCTCGGTATACAGCAGCGCACGGCTGGTCATCCGCCGGTGGAAATACCGGCAGTGGCGGTCGGTCCAATCCATCATGGGTGCCACGGACAGTCTATGTGATTGATATTCTATCATTTTTTTTGCAGTCTCAAGTTGCTGGCCCGCCTGCCCGCCCGCCGTCTCCACGCCCCGTTTCGTCACGCCAAGACAACTCACTGCACACGGATTGCACACGAAATGCCGACCATCGCAAAGCTTCCCTCCGGTTCGTGGCGCGCACAGGTCCGCCGCAAGGGGCGTTATGTGAGCGAGACGCACCTCACGCAGGGACGATGCACTCCGCTGGTCCCGTTTAGCCGAGCTGTCAGTGGACCGCAACGAAACCCCCGTCAGCTCCCGGATCGGTCGACTGACGAAGTCTGGGGAACTGATCAAACTGCACATCGAAGACATGACTGCCGTCGGAAAACCTCCGCGCCGGTCCAAGGCCGCGACTTTGGACATGTTGCGGCGTGAATTGGGGCCATCAAGATCACGGCACTGGATCGCGAGCGGCTGATCCAGTTCGGGCGCGCCCGGTCCGAGGCTGGCGCTGGGGCATGGCGGCACGAAGCGGCGCGTCTGGCGCAAGATCCACATCGGGATCGACGAGCAAACGCTGGAAATCCGGGCGGCCGAGTTCACCACAAGCGACGTCGGTGACGCGCCCGTGCTTCAAACATAAGAAGTAGCAGTAGACAATATGTATATTTAAAGACTACAACAAAGATCAGCTAGCCGACTCATCGCCGGGCCATGGCGGAAGCGGGCAGGAGAGGACTTTGGAACCAGACAGCAGAAGCAAAAAGGCGATCTGCGCAGACGACCTGCGCCGCAAGATCCTGACGCAGGAACTGGAGCCGGGCGCCTATCTGGACGAGACCGAACTTTCGGAAGCCTACGGCATCTCCCGCCCGCCCCTGCGCGAAGTGCTGCGCCAGCTGGCGGGCGAAGGCTATGTCGTCCTGCACGAAAACCGCGGCGCGCAGGTTGCGCCGATGACGCACAAGACGCTGCGCAATTTTTTTGTCGCGGCGCCGATGATCTATGCGGCGGTCACGCGGCTGGCCGCAGAACATGCGACACCCGCGCAGATCGTGCGGCTGAAGGAATGCCAGTGGGCCTTCCGGCAGGCGATCCGATCCGGCGACGCGGCCGAGCGCGCTCTGGGCAATGAACGGTTCCATTCGATCATCGGCGAGATGGCCGACAACGAATACCTGATGCCCAGCCTGCGCCGCCTGCTGATCGACCACACGCGCATCGGCATGACATTCTACAACCCGCGCAAGGTGACCATGGCCGCCGCAGCGCGAGCTGGCCGCCGACCAGCACGACCAGTTCATCGCCCTGATCGAAGCGGGCGACGCCGACGCCGCCGCCGACCTGGCCGTCGCGCATTGGGAGCTGTCGCGCGCGCAGATCGAAAGCTTCGTCACCCCCGAAAGCATCAGCATCCCCCTTGGCCGCGCGCCCGGGGTAGCCGAAACACAGAGGAGCCTCATGAAATTCGAAGGCATCTACACGCCCGTCATCACGCCGCATCGCGAGGACGGGTCCATCGACCGCGACGCCTTTGTCGCCAGATCGAATATCTGATCGCCTCGGGCGTTCATGGCATCATCAACGGCGGCTCGACCGGCGAATATTATGCCCAGTCGATGGAGGAGCGGCTGGAAATGGCCAGCCTTGCCACGCGAGGTGACCAAGCGGCCGCGTGCATCTGATGGTCGGCACCGTGGCGATCCGGCTGGAGGATTCGATCACGATGGCGGAACATGCCGCCAAGATCGGGGCTGCGACTCGATCCTGGTGGGCTCGCCCGCCCTATTCGGTGCCGACCGAACGGGAAAACGCGCTGAACGCGCTGGCCATCGACCGCGCGGCGGACCTGCCGATCATGCTCTACAACTACCCCGGCCGCATGGGCATCAACATGGGCGAGGAGTTCCTCGACCGCGTCGGCCGCAGCCGCAACTTCTGCGCGATCAAGGAAAGCTCGGGCGACATCAACCGCGTGCATCTTCTGGCGCGCGACTATCCGCATATCCAGATGTCCTGCGGCATGGACGATCAGGCGCTGGAGTTCTTCGCCTGGGGCGCGCGCAGCTGGGTCTGCGGCGGGTCGAACTTCCTGCCTGCCGAACACATCGCGCTGTGGCAAGGCCTGCGCCGTCGACGGCGACTTTGCCAAGGGCCGCCGGATCATGTCGGCGCTGATGCCGCTGATGCGGGTGCTGGAACAGGGCGGCAAGTTCATCCAGTGCATCAAGCACGGCTGCGAAATGATCGGCCAGTCACGCCGGACCCCCGCGCCCGCCCTTGAAGGGCCTGAACAAGGACGACAAGCGCCAGCTTGAGCAGACCGTCCGCGTGCTGAAGACCACCATCGCCGAGATCATTGCGGAGTAAGCCGATGGCGCCTTCTGACCACCGAAGAATACAAGGCCATCGCCGCCGGTCTGACCTTCCCGACGCAGGCCTTCATCGACGGCCACTTCCGCCCGGCGATCAGCGGCAAGACCTTCGACACGCTGAACCCGGCGACCGGCGCGGTGCTGGCAAAGGTCGCCGCCTGCGGACGCCGAGGATGTGGATCTTGCCGTCGCAGAAGGCGCGCGACGCCTTCGAGGACGGCCGCTGGTCGCGCCTGCATCCCCGCGACCGCAAGGAAGCGCTGATCAGGCTGGCGAAGCTGGTCAAGCGCAACGCGCGCGAACTGGCGGTGCTGGAATCGCCTCGACTCCGGCAAGACGATCTTCGACTGCGAAACCGGTCGATGTCCCCGAAACCATCAACTGCCTGACCTGGCACGCCGAACTGATCGACAAGATCTATGACCAGGTCGCCCCCGCATCGGACAACCACATCGCCATGATCGTGCGCGAACCGGTGGGCGTGGTGGGGCTGGTGCTGCCGTGGAACTTCCCGCTGCTGATGCTGGCGTGGAAGATCGGCCCGGCGCTGGCGGCGGGCTGTTCGGTCATCGTGAAACCCGCGATGGAAACCTCGCTGACGGCGCTGCGCATGGCCGAACTGGCGATGGAGGCGGGCATTCCGCCGGGCGTGTTCAACGTGGTGCCGGGTGGCGGCGCCGAAGTGGGCGAGCCGATCGGCCGCCATATGGACATTGACGCGGTGTCCTTCACCGGATCGACCGCGACGGGCCGCCGGTTCCTGACGCTATGCCGCGGAATCCAACCTCAAGGAAGTCACGCTGGAGATGGGCGGCAAGAACCCGGCGGTCGTGCTGGACGATGCCGAAAACCTGGACCGGGTCGCCGCGCATATCGTCAACGGCGCCTTCTGGAACATGGGCGAAAACTGCTCGGCCGCGTCGCGCCTGATCGTGCAGAAGGGCGTGAAGGACGACCTTCTGAAGCGCATCATCGCCCATGCCCGCGAATGGCCGATGGGCGACCCGCTGGACCCGGTCAACCGCGTCGGCGCGCTGGTGTCGAAGGCGCATTTCGACAAGGTGGCGTCGTACCTTGGCGCGACAAGAAGACGGGGGGCCGAAAGTGCTGCTGGGCGGCAAGGCCGAGAAGGGCTTCGTCGAACCGACGATCCTCGACATTGCCGACCGCGATGCGAAACAGGTGCGCGAGGAAATCTTCGGCCCGGTGCTGTCGGTCCTGACGGTCGACAGCTTTGACGAAGCCATCGCGCTTGGCCAATGACACCGAATACGGCCTTGCCGCCTCGATCTTCACCGCCAACGTCAAGCGCGCCATCCGCGGCGCGCGGGCGATCCGGGCCGGGACGGTGACGGTGAACAGCTTTGGCGAGGGCGATATCTCCACCCCCTTCGGCGGCTTCAAGGCAATCGGGCTTCGGCGGGCGCGACAACGGCATCCATGCCCATGACCAGTACACCCAGATCAAGACGATCTGGGTCGATCTGGCCGATGACGGGGACGAGGCGGTGGCATGACAGCGCTACACCGCGCGGCGAACCCCGGTTCACCGGGCCCGGCCGCCTGGTCCGCGATCCTGCCGGGGCAAGCCTGCGCCCGATACGCTGACCGGCGACATGACGGCCGATTTTGTCATGATCGGCGGCGGCTTTGCCGGGCCTGTCGGCAGCGCGGCGGCTGCGGCAGCTGAACCCCGGCGCGAGCGTTGCGGTGCTGGAGGCGGGCCGTCTGGCCGAAGGCGCGTCGGGCCGCAATTCCGGCTTCATGATCGACCTGCCGCATGATCTGACCTCGGACGATTACGCCGGCCACGGCGACGACCGGGCGATGATCGCGCTGAACCGCCACGCCATCGCCTTTGCCCGCGACGCGGTGGCAGGACTATGGCATCGACCCGAACTATTTCGATCCGGCAGGCAAGGTCAACGGCGCAGCCAGCGCCAAGTGCCGATGCGCTGAACCGCAGCTATGCCGACCACCTGACCATCGCTGGGCGAGCCAAGCGAGCGGCTGGACGCGCAAGGCAATGCATGACCTGACCGGCAGCCGCCACTATGTCTCGGGCCTTTACACCCCCGGCACGGTGATGCTGCAACCGGCGGGCTATATCCGCGGCTTCGGCGACGGGCTGCGCCGCGACGGCGTGTCGGTGTCTCGAGAACAGCCCCGGTCACCGGCTTCGCGCGCAAGGGCAGCGGCTGGGCCGTGACAACCCCGCGTGGCACAGGTGCCGCGCGGGCAAGGTGATCCTGACCAACAACGGCCATCTGGAAAGCTTCGGCTTTGCCGCAGAACCGCCTGATGCACGTCTTCCTTTATGCCTCGATGACGGCCGAACTGGATGCGGACGCCCTGAAGCCGCTTGGCGGCGCAGCCGCGCTGGGGCATCACGCCCGTCCGACCCGATGGGCACGACCATGCGCCGGATCGACACGGGGCAGGGCGGCAACCGCATCGTCACCCGCACCTGCGCCACGTTTCGAGCCGGGGATGGAGCCGTCAGCGAGGCCGCCCTGCGCCGCACCGCCGCAGGTGCACCGGCAGCAAGTTCGAGGAGCGCTTCCCGCAGCTCGCGGGCGTGACAGATGGAATACAGCTGGGCCGGGCATCTGTGCCTGACCCGCAATGGCGTGTCGGTGATGAAGCAGTTGGACGACGGGCTCTACGCCGCCTGCGTCTGCAACGGCCTTGGCACTGCGCGCAGCACGCTGACCGGGCATGGGCGCGGCAGAACTCGCCTCAGGCGTTGAAAGCGCGGTGACGCGCCATTTCAGCGCCGAGGCCGAGCCGCGACGTCTGCCGCCGCCGCCCTTCTCGTCGATCGGGGCCAACGCCTATCTGCGCTGCAAGGAATGGCGCGCCGGGGCTGAATAAGCGGCCGTTTCAGCCGAAACTGGCCAGGGGCGCGCCAAAAATCCCTTCGTCCGGCACCACGCCCAGGCCCGGCCCTTTGGGCAACCGGATATGCCCGCCTTCGACCGTGACGCCCTTGGGCCTGTCATAATGCCCGTCGATGTAAGGTTGGGCGAGCCAAACGCCCTCCATCGGTGCGGCTGCACGATCCCCCCAGCAGCTCGCCGACCGGGCGGCCCACCGCCTTGCCGAAAAGATCCCGGCAGGCGATGTCGATGGCGGCCTTGGCGTGGGCGTGACCGACCAGAACCTCGTCCATCGCATCATAGATGCGGTCGGTCTGGCGTGGGTCGCGGCCCAAGAGATGCGGCGCGAGATCTTCGGTCCCGGCGCGCGCGCCCCTTGCGTGGGCGGCGATATAGGTGCCGCCAAACGGCGTGCTTTCGCCCCGGCCTTCCGTGCCGTCATCGGCGATCACCCGCACGACGGCGGCATCGAAGCCCCGGTATTCCCGCCCGCCCGACAGCAGATAGACCCCATCTGAACAGGGCAGATGCACGTCGTACAGTTCGATCCGGGCAATCTTCACCGGGTGCCGCCCTTCGGGGGAATGAGGACAAGTTTTCCGACATGCGCCTTGGACAGGAAATCCTGCTGCGCGGCGACGATCTGGTCGAGTGGATAGGTGCGGGCTACTACGGGCCTGAATTCGCCCGCCTCGATGTAGCGGATCAGGTTTTCGAACACGGCATCTTCCTGAAAGGTGCAGCCGAACATCGTCAGGTCTTTCAGATACAGCGTGCGCAGGTCGATTTCGGCCATCGGCCCGGAAATCGCACCTGCAATGGCGAGGCGGCCACCGGGGCGCAGCACCGACAACAGCGCCGCCACGTTCGCCCCGCCCACCATATCGATCACCGCATCGATGCTGCCCGCGCCAAGCTCCGCCAGCAGATCGGCATCACGGTCAAGCACCCGGTCGGCACCCAAAGCAAGCACCTCGGCAGCCTTGGTCTTGCCCGCCAGCGCAATAACCACCGCCCCGCGTCGTTTGGCCAGTTGCACGGCGGCAGAACCCACGCCGCCAGATGCGCCGGTCACAAGCACCCGCTCGGCCCCCACGCCTGCCCGGTGCAGCATGTTCTCCGCCGTCGAATACGCGCAGGGGATCGAGGCCAGTTCGGCATCGCTCCAGTCGCAGCGCACGGCAAAGGTTTCCCGCGCGGGGGCCACCGTGAACTGGGCAAAACCGCCGTCGCATTCCGAGCCCAGGGTCGTGCATTCGTAGGGCCGTCCGCCGGCCGGGTTGGGCTGCATGGTGCGCACCAGCACTCTTTCGCCGATTCGGGCAGGATCGACGCCTGCGCCCACCTGCACGATGTGCCCGCAGACATCCGCCCCCTGGATGCGCGGGAATGTCAGCGGCGTGCCGGACCACGCGGCATCCTCGACCGCCCCGGTCTTTGCAGCGTTGGTCCCCGCCGTCACCGATTTGGAATACCACCCGATGCGGGTATTGATGTCGGTGTTGTTGACCCCCGCCGCGGCCACGCGGATCAGCACCTCGCCCGACCCGGGGACTGGCACCGGCACATCCGTGCGATGCTCCAGCATGTCGAACCCGCCGTGTCCGGTCAGCAGGACCGCTTCCATCCGCTGCATGGCCTGCCCCCTCAGTATTCGGTGTTCAATGCGTCTTCCGCCGGAATCTCCCGCGTCCGCCGGGCGATGTAGTCGCGCAAGACCTCGTCGATGCCCTCGTCCAGCTTCGGCTTCTTATAGTCGTCGAGCAGCTTTTTCGCACGGGCCAGCGCGCGGGCGGTGATCCCGACCGAGCCTTCGGCGTGCCATTGCTTGATCGAGTTGCTGTCGAACAGCTTCGGCATGAAGAACGCCCGTTCATGAATGTAAAAGGGCGGGCGCGGCGCGCGCCTGTCCCATCTGAGTGCAGGATCGCCCGCACAGCGCATCAACTGCCGAAGCCGAACCCGTTCACGCATCCAACCGGTACCCATAGTTCCGGATCGTAGTGATCATCTGCGACGCATTTCCCAGCTTTCGGCGGATGCGGCTTACCGTGACATCGACCACATTTGTCAGCGGGTCAGCCTCAAGTCCCCAGACAGAGTTGAGCAGCCGTTCCCTCGCGCAGACGCGCCCGGCATTCTTCATCAGAAGGACAAGAACGTCGCGTTCCTTTGACGAAATGTCCAGGTCCTGGCCCGCCAGCGTCAGCCGCATCGAACCCTGATCGAACTCCAGCGGCCCGACAGCAAGTGTGCGGTCCAGGTCCCGCGAAGCAGGCCGTGTCTGGCGACGATGCAAGGCTTCAAGCCTTGCGATCAACTCATCGAATTCGAAAGGCTTGGGTAAATAGTCATCGGCTCCCGTGTTGAGACCACGCACCCGGTCGTCGGTCGAGCCAAGAGCGCTCAGCATCAGGATCGGCACCGGGCTGCGTATGCTGCGAAGATGCCGGCAAAGCTCGTCTCCGGACATGCCCGGCAGCAACACGTCAAGAAGAACCACGTCATAGGACTCGTCCTTGAGGCGGTCGAGCCCATCTTCGGCACTTGGTACATGGTCGATGATCCAGCCTTCGGCGCGCAGGCCCCGCCTGACGAAATCGGCGATCCGAGGTTCATCTTCGATCATCAGGATATGCATCTTTCACACGCCCCACTTGCCCGCACAGATCAGACGATCCTCTCTGCCGCACAACTCTAGGTAGTGTGCGCCGCCAAGCAATCTGTCATCGTTCTGTCTTAAACGGCGGGGCGGCGGCATTATTCCGCTTTGCGAGCGTTATTCTTCTTCCCGGTCATCGCAACGATCCGAACTGCGGTGGGAAAGTGAAGCCGTACGACCAGACCGCCGCCATCCCGATCGGACAGATCGACACTGCCGCCGTGTGCGTTCATGATCGAACGGACGATCGGCAGGCCAAGGCCAGTTCCCTCGATCCCGGTGCCCTGGGCGCCCGACCCGCGAAAGAAGCGGTGAAAGGCCTGATCCTTTTCGGCATCGCTCATTCCCGGGCCGTCGTCCTCGATCAGGATATCGAGGCCGTCGGTCCCGCGCTCCACCCATGCGCGCACTGTCCGCCCGCCATAGCGCGCGGCATTGTTCATGACCGCCAGAAGGCATTGGCGCAGCCGGACCGGATCGACCCGGGCGATTGCCGGCGGGCCAAGCGCCAGGACATCAACCTTGGCCTGCGCCATGTCGGCGGCCTCGGCAAGGGCGGCACCAAGATCGGCGCTGCGCAGATCAAGGCGCAACTGGCCTGCCTCTTCCCGGGCGACAAGCAGCAGGTCGTCCACGATCTTGTTGGAATGCCGGGCCGCGTCACGAATGCGCGAGAAGGACTCCGAGAACAGCTTCGGGTCGGCCATCCCGGTTCTGAGCGCAATATCCGCTTCGCCCTGTATGATGGTGAGAGGTGTACGCAGTTCATGGCTGACATCGGCCATCATCTGCCGGCGGCTTGTCTCGACCTGCTCGAACCGGGTCAGGATGGTCTGCAGTTCCGACGTCCGTTCGCCCACGCGGGTTTCGAGCCTGCGGGCCTCGTCGCGCAGATCGTGCTCGCGCGCGCCGATTTCAGCAGCCATTTCCGAAAGGGTGGTGGCAAGATGCCGCAATTCGGTCGCGCCGCTCGCCGGGATGGGACCGTCATAAGCACCCCGCCGATAGGCGTCCGTGCCGCGCATCAGGTCCCGCAACGGCCTGACCACGTTCCGGCCGAACAGGATGGCGACCGCCAGTGTCGTCACACACATGAACCCCAGCAGCATGGCGGCAAGGCGCCTGACAATGACGCGGAGTTCCGCCGCGTCTGCCATCGTCACGGCGACCTCTTCACGCTCGCCCGCAAGGGCCACGCCGATCAGATCGGACAGGGTCTGGTCAATCTGGCGGTCGAGAAGTTGTGCCAGTTCGTCCTGCCCTGCCCTGCCGGGCAGCCCGTCGGCCGGCAGCAATGATCTGTACCGACGGA
Source organism: uncultured Alphaproteobacteria bacterium (assembly GCA_963738635.1). Classification (GTDB taxonomy): domain Bacteria; phylum Pseudomonadota; class Alphaproteobacteria; order Rhodobacterales; family Rhodobacteraceae; genus JAOADN01. Next base: position 82,804 of record CAVTXE010000004.1, read on the forward strand.
TGACGTCGTCGATCGTCCGCTCAAGCGACGCCAGCAACTGCAGTTCCTCCAGCTCCTCCTCGCCGTCGATCTCGATTTCCAGCGCAATCACGCGCCGGATCTCTTCAAGATTCGCCGCAATCTCGGCCTCTATCTGTGTTTCGAGCGCCGAGCGGTCGCGGTTGCCGATCAGGAATGCGTCGGCCTTTTCCTTGAACAGGCGATAGACGTTCGACTGCAGGGCCTGATGTTCGGAATAGGATGCCCGTGCCAGCGCGATCCGCTCTTCCATCACCCGCGTCTTGTGAACCACCCAATAGGTCAATGCCGCACTCGACAGCGCGCCGATCAGAAGGACGGCGGCGAACAGCGAGAGAAGGACCGAAAGACGCATGCGCGCAGGACCAGTTGCGGTTTGCCGTGGACGAACCTTCGGACTCACGGATTGATCCTTTTTGTGACACGCCGCCGTAACGGCGCTGTGACGATGCTACCGCAGCAGACCATCACCGCAAAGATCGTCGCCGAAGGCGAAAGGTGTCGCCTCCGACGTGAAGGTTCTTGTGCGCGGGTTGCCCGGATCAGGCGGCACGGCGCAGCGGCGCGACCTCATGAATTGGCTGATCCGAGATCCGGAGCTTGCGCAGAGCAGGCAGGAAACGGTTGTGCCGCTCGACCAGACCGAGCGCCGCCATGCCGACGCAGTATTTCGAGCACTGCTTGGTCGGGTGCAGATGTTCCCCCCGCAGGATCTTGTCGGCGATCCCGTTGCCGCGCGCTGACTTCGTTTCAAGGATGAACATGTCAGGTGCCGCATTGCATTCGGCATTGGCCGCGCGGAACGCCATGCGCGTGTCTATTGTCATGCGTTCGCCGCCTTCGCGCGCGACCAGCGTGATGCGTTCGTATTCCATCCCGATCACCGGCATCAGGGTCCGCCCCAGCGGCGTCCCGTACATCTCGGCGTGGCAGTCGTCGATGAAGGCAAGGCTGTCGCCGCAGAGTGTGCGCGACGCGTTCGACAGTTTCAGGCGCTTCTTGACGGTCACCTCCCGCGCGTCTTTCAGCTTGACCTCCAGATAGCTGAACCCGGCGTCCACGTAGTGCCGGATGCGCACCTTGCAGCGTTTGCGGCGGCCCTGGTGGTGGTCATTGTACGCGCTTGCCAGATCGTCGTCGAAGTAGTCGGTCGCGTAGGTGAAGGCGCGCCTGCCGCCGATTTCCAGCACATCGAACAGTTCGCTGAACCGTGCGAACGCGGGCATCAGCCGGTCAGCCGGAACGATGTACTTGTTGTCCAGCCGCTCCAGCATGGCCGCTTTGCCGTTCAGGCCATCAAGCGAGATGGTCCCGAAGCTGCCGAGCGACGCTGCGATACGATGGTCCATGGGATGTCCTTTCGGGTTGCAGGGTTGACAGGGAAACGTTTCGACAGCGGGCCGGGTCATTCGAGCCTGAAGAGAACAAAAACAGAGCGAAGGTCGCCGTCGATCTCGTCATCGCTGACCATCAGGAACAGGCCATCGTCCAGTGCGACCAGCCCTTCAAAGTCGGCGTCGGTGATGTCCTTGACGGGGATCGGCAGCTGCCGCCCCACGCAGGTCGCAGTGGCAAGGCATTCGTGCAGCGCGACGATGCGCAGGAACGGATAGAGCGCGTCCGTCACGTCGTCCCGCGTGCGTTCCAGAACGAAGAGCTGCCTGCCGACCACCTCCATCGCCTTGATGCTGATCAACTCCGGCCCCTCCGCCGCGATCTGCCCCGATCCCGCAAGCGTTGTGTGAACCGTATGAAGATTGCGCGGCGCGCCCAGTTGCGGCTCCTCTGTCATCGCGACGAATTCCACGTCCCGAGTTCCAGGCCAGGGCTTCTATGCCGTCCTTTTCGCTGGCCTGTTTCGCCGCGTCGCGCAGGGGTTCGGGCAGGTCTTCCGCGCGCAACCATCGACCGTCCCGGTCGAACACCGCCAGTTTCGGGCCGACCTCGCTCGCGATGGCGATGGTGCCGTCATCAAGGATTGTTGCAGCCTCGGGATTGAAATCCGTATCGCGCATCGGGGCATCATCCGGCCCCGCAAGGACACGCAGAGCCACCGGCTGCAGGCGCACAAGCCTTTCATCCGTGATCTCGATGGCAAGTTCCGCGATATAGCCCCGGTCTGAAATGCCAAGAACCACGCCGTCCGGGCTGCGCACCAGCGCCGAAAACTCCCCGATCTTTTCGCCTTCAAGCAGCAACTCGCCCATGACAAGCTGGTCAAGTATCCGAATGCTCTCACCCGATGCCGCCGCCCCGCCGAGCATCAGCATTCCAATTGCGCTGACCACCACGAGGCGCAGGCGGCGCGCAGACACAGTTGTGACGGGGGGGATGCGCGCGTTCATTTGCGGTAGAACACGTTGATCTGCGCCATGTCGGTGATGTAGTTGAGCGCGGTGATATGATAGCTCATCACCTCGACCCCCAGCCGCGCGGACAGGTCCGTGCGCATCTTGATCGGGTCCGACAGCGCGTCAGGGTCGATCTTGTCGAGCGTGATCTTGATGCCGTTGACCGACTTCAGGATGCGCGGGTGGTCAAAGATGTATGCCCCCAGCAGCACCAATCCGACGACAAGAAACACCACGGGCAACGTCGTGCCCTGGATCGAGCAGATGACCGCTATGGCGATCGACCCGAAGAAATAGCTGATCTCGATCTTGCTGATCTGCTCGGACCGCAGGGTGAACAGCGCGAGGATCGCGAAAAGACCAAACCCTGCGGCAAGCGAAAACTCGACAGAACCAAGGATTGTCAGCACGCCAAATGCAAAAATGTTGAAAAGCGACGCCGCAGTGACAAGTTCCTTGTCCCGGTAGCGCAGGTAGAACATGCCGAAGATCAGCAGCGTCATCGCCACGATGTCGGTGGCGAACCTGATCATGATCCCGGCGTTGATAAAGTCGGTCAGCATTGCATTCCCCGTATCGCGGGCAATGACCGCCCGTTTCGATACAGGGACCGTAGGCGTGCAGCGTGGCCGCCGACTTGCCGGAACGTTACAGTTTCATGACAGGCAGATGAAACCTGGACGACGCACCGCGATGCAACAGTCGGCAGCTTTGCGCATGCTACGCTGGCTGAATTTACCTGCTGGCCCGCCGTTCGCGCGGGCTGGACCGCCTGTCCGCGCTGGCCGGGGCCGATCCGGTAAGTCCCGATGTTGCGCTGCGCAACGCCGCGCGCGAGACACTGGTGCCGTCGGGCCCGATCGAAACGATGCTGGCGCGCCTGCCGAACCTGATGCGCCACGGCGGCGGCGAGGACTTCACCGCCATGGCCGAGGCGGACCGCCGTTATGCGCTGAACAAGGGCTATCTCACCCGCACCGCTCCCGGCAGCGAGCGGCAGGCTGCGGAAGCGGCGCGGCCGTTGCGGGTCGTCGTCCGGCTGGACCAGATCGGTGACGTCATCGCGCAGCGCGTGGCATCCCGCGCCAAGAAGAAACGGGATCGCAGTGTCGCGTTCTCCGACGAAGGCTGGGTGGAGCAGTCGCCCGCGGTATCGAACAGCGCAGCACGGCGCATCATCTGGACCGGCTGCGTCAAGGCCGGGTCGAGAGCCGCGAGCCGCGTGCTCTGCACCTCGACACGCATTACGGTCTCAAGGAAATCAATTCGTTGCTGGTTGAAATCGGCTATCCGCTGCTGGAAAGCGAAGGCCAGCTTCGCGATAACCGGCTGCGCGGCGACGCGCGGGTCACAACCTGAAATTGCAATGCGCGATGCGCTGCAAATTCACTTGCAACGCGCCATCATTTCTGCAAATTATCTTGCAGTGCAGACTGTCTTGCAGAGCATCCATGCAAAGCCGATTCGCCGATACGATCCAGAAACGCGCCGATGACCTGACGCCCTCGGAAAAGCGTCTGGTGTCGTCGGTGTTGAGCGAACCGCGCTCGGCCGCGCTGGCCAGCGTCACGGAACTGGCCCGCGGCGCGGGGGTGCATGAGGCCACCGTGTCGCGGCTGGCGCGCAAGCTGGGGTTCGACGGCTATCCGGCGTTCCGCCAGGCGCTTCAGGACGAATTCATCCCCAGCCAGGATACAGCCGCGCGGATGAAGCGAACGATTGATGCCTCCGGTGAGGCCGGGGTTCTTGGTACCCTGGTCGGGCGCGAAGTGGCCGCGCTGTCGCGGCTGACCGACCATGTCACCGACACCGACATTGCCGCTGCAGCCGCCCGCCTGATGGCCGCGCGCCGCATCTTCATCTTCGGGACCGGCAATGCCGAGGTGCTGGCCCTGATGATGGCCAAACGCTTCGGTCGCTTTGGCTGTGACGTGCATGTGCTGGCTGGCGATGCGCGCGGGCTGGCCGAGGGTGTGCTGGGAATGACCGGTGCGGATGTCCTGCTTGTCTACGCCTTCCGCCGCACCCCACGCGCCTACCCGGCACTGGTGGCACGCGCGCATGAGGTCGGCGCAGCCACCATCGTCATTTCGGGGATCAGCGGGCATCTGATGGTGCCTGCGCCCGACCAGTTGCTGACCGCCCCGCGCGGCGGCGATGCCGAAAGCTTTCAGACACTGACTGTTCCGATGGCGATCTCGAATGCCGTCGTCATTGCCGCCGGTGCCACCGGCGACAGGAACGTGTTGCGGACGCTGGATAGTCTCGGGGCGCTGATCAAGCGGTTCGAGTGACCGAATAACCGACAGGGGAGGAAGACCATGAAAAGACTTGGATTTGCGGCGGCGGCCGCGCTGATGATCGCGGCGCAGGCCGGTGCACAGGACCCGGACGCGATGACGCCGGAGGAGCTGCTGCCATTGGCGCAGGCCGAGGGCACGGTTATCGTTTACTCGTTCACGAGCCGCATCAGCCGCGTGGAAGAGGCATTCGAGGCGGCCTATCCGGGCATCGACCTGCAGGGCTTCGACATCTCGTCCACCGAACAGATCGCGCGTCTGACCGCCGAGGCAGGCGCGGGCGTGGTCAATGCCGATGTGGTCTATGTCTCCGACGCGCCGGTCGTGATCCCGGAGCTGCTGGAAAAGGGCATCATCGAAAACTATGTGCCGCCGCGCGTGGCGGACCTATTGGCCGATGGCTTCAAGTCGCCGCTTCTGGCGCAGCGCCAGTCGACCAAGGTGTTGATGTACAACGAGGAGGCCAACCCGAACGGCTCGCCCGTCACCAACCTCTGGCAGCTGACGACACCCGACTGGAAGGGCCGCGTCGTCATGGTCGATCCGCTGCAGCGGGGCGACTACCTCGACATGATGACCGAAATCGTCCTCAGGTCAGACGAGATGGCCGCGGCCTATGAGGCGCAGTTCGGTGCTGCCATCGACCTCGGCGGTGCCGCCGATGCGGGCGAGAAGTTCATCGCCGATCTATTTGCCAATGACCTGATCCTTGTCGGCTCCACCGACGACGTGAATGCCGCTGTCGGCAAGCTGGGGCAGACCAATCCGCCGGTGGGTTTCACGAGCTACTCCGACCGTCGCGACAATGAGGATGAAGGCTGGGCGCTGCAGGTGGCCAACGACGTGGCCCCGTCGAACGGCATCATCTTCCCCGCTGTCCTGAGCCTCGCCAAGGGCGCGCAGCATCCGCATGCCGCGCGCCTGCTGATCGACTTCATGATGGGCGATGACAGCGACACCGGCGGCGATGCGTTCGCCCCGTTCTACGTCGCGGGCGACTATGCAACACGCTCGGATATCGTGCCGCACCCGGATGCGGTGCCACTGGCCGATTTCAAGGCCTGGTCCATCGATCCGGCCAAGACAGCCGCGGCGCGGGCTGCGGTGGGTGATCTGATCCTGACGCTGCAATAGCAGGGCTGACGGGTCGCCCTTTGACGGGCGACCCGTAAGGCAGCAGACTTCTTTCACCTCAGTTCTGGAAAGGGTCCGGGAATGGCAGAGGCCAGCCTGAACCAAAGCCCCCGCCTTGCCGGTCGCCGCATGGTCCTGCCGCAAGGCACGGTCCTGAAGGCCGTGGTCCTTGTGATCCTCACGCTGTTGATCGTGCTCCCGCTGGTCTCCAGCGTCCTTTTCACCCTGCGCCCGACGAATATCGGTGCCTGGGGCGACGTTCTGGTCGGCCGTCTGGCGCCCAACCTCTTCTGGGTGCCCCTGGCCAATACGGTGATCATCGGCTTTGTCGTGGCGTCGGCCTGCGTGCTGCTCGGCGGATTCCTCGCCTGGCTGGTGGTGATGACCGACGTGCCGTTCCGCCGCACCATCGGCGTCATGGCCACCCTGCCGTTCATGATCCCGTCCTTTGCGACCTCGCTGGCCTGGGGGTCGCTGTTCAGGAACGACCGGGTCGGCGGTCAGACCGGCTGGCTTCACGGGCTGGGCCTTGACCTGCCCGACTGGCTGTCATGGGGAATGGTCCCGACACTGACCGTGCTGACGCTGCACTATTTCTCGTTGGCCTTCACCATCATCGCGGCCTCGCTTGCCACCGTGAACTCCGACCTGGTCGAGGCCGCGCAGATCGCCGGGGCGAAGGGGCGGCGCATCCTTCTCGGGATCGTCCTGCCCGTCACCACCCCCGCTTTGGTCGCCGCAGGGTCGCTGTGTTTCGCGGGCGCCGTGTCGAACTTCGCCGCCCCTGCCCTCCTCGGGCTGCCCGTACGGATGCAGACCCTCTCCACCCGGCTTTACGGCATGATCGAGGTCGGCCAGGTCGGGCGCGGCTATGTGATCGGCATATTGCTGGTGCTGGTCTCGGCCTTTTTCCTCTGGATCGGCAACCGGGCGATTTCCGGGCGGCGGTCCTATGCCACGATCACCGGCAAGGGCGGCCGCGCCAAGCGGTTCGAACTGCGCCGGTCCCGCTGGCCGCTGGCTGCAGCAGCCTTCACCATCCTCTCGGTCTCGACCATCGTGCCCGTGATCGTGCTGATCGCCTCCAGCCTCGCCCCCTCGTCCTCGGCGCTGTTCTCGGACTGGACGCTGCACTACTGGACCGGCCCTTCCGACGCCCGCATCGCCGACGGCACACCGGGGATCATCCACAACCCCGATATCGCGCGGTCTGTCGCCATCACGCTCGGCCTTGGCCTTGCGGTCGCGCTGGCAGGCATGGCCATCGGCCTTCTGGCCGCCTTTGCCGCCGCCCGCTACCGGACCGGCGTCATGGCCGCCGCGATCACCCAGATCAGCTTCCTGCCCCTGCTCGTGCCCGGCATCGCGTTTGGAGCCGCCTACATCGCCTATCTGGGCGCCCCCATCGGGCCTTTCCCCGCGCTTTATGGCACTTTCGCCATCCTTGTCATCGCAGGCACCGCCTACCTTCTGCCTTTCTCGGTGCAGACGGGCCGTGCCGTGATCCAGCAGGTCTCGGGCGAGCTGGAGGAAAGCGCGCGCCTGACCGGTGCAGGGTTCCTGCGTCGTCTGATGGCGATCACGGTGCCGCTGGCGATGCGCGGCATGGCGGCGGGCGGGATCCTGATCTTCGTCAAGATCATCCGCGACCTGTCGCTGGTCGTGCTGCTGTTCACCCCCACCATGCCTGTCATGTCGGTTCTGGCCTACCGCTACGCCTCGGAAGGCTTCACCCAATATGCCAATGCGATCACCGTGGTGATCCTCGTCCTCTCCATCGCCGCCACGCTGATCGCCAGCCGCCTGCAGGCGAAATCGCAGCCCTGGTTGCAGTCGTGAAGGTATCCCATGCTTGAACTTCGAAACATTGCGAAGCGCTTCGGCAAGACCGAGGCCGTCAAGGGCATCAGCCTCTCGGTCCCCGACGGCGCGTTTCTCGCCCTGCTCGGCCCCTCCGGCTGCGGCAAGACCACGCTGCTGCGGATGCTTGCGGGGCTGGAACTGCCGAGCGCGGGCCAGATCATATTTGACGGGCAGGTCGTGTCGGACGGTGACACGGGCTGGTCCGTTGATCCGGCAAAGCGCAAATCGGGACTTGTCTTCCAGTCCTACGCGCTTTGGCCGCATATGACCGTTGCGGGCAACGTGGACTGGCCGCTCAAGGTTGCGGGCATGCCCGCGACCGAGCGCAAGGCACGGGTCGATGAGGTGCTGCGGATGCTGTCGATCCACACGCTCGCAAGCCGCTACCCCAACGAAATCTCGGGTGGCCAGCAGCAGCGCGTCGCCATCGCGCGGACGATCGCTCCGAAACCCGGAATCCTGTTGTTCGACGAGCCGCTCTCAAACCTCGACGCCAAACTCAGGATCGAGATGCGCACCGAACTGATGCGCCTCCACCGCGCCACCGGGGCCACCACGGTCTACGTGACGCACGACCAGATCGAGGCGATGACCATGGCCACCCACATCGCTGTGATGGATCAGGGCCGGGTCGAACAGTTCGGCACCCCCGCCGATCTGGTGGCGAATCCCGCCTCGGCCTTTGTCGCGACCTTTGTCGGCACGCCGCCGAACAATCTGGTGCCGGTCATCAAGAACGGCACGGGCTTCAAGGTCGGCGGGCGGCACATGGCCATCAGCTCGCCGCAGGACGAAGCCCTTGCCATGTTCCGCGCCGAAAGCCTGGGCCTCGCCGAAGCTGAAGGCCCGCGCACCCTGCCCCTCGAACTGGCGGAAGTATCCACCATCGCGGGGCGGACCATGGTCACGGGCATCGCCCACGACATCCGCCTGACCGCGATCACCGAACGCCCGCCCGCCGCGCAGATCGGCGAAACCGTCCACATCGCCCTGCCCGACAGTGCCGATGCCTGGTTCGCGCCCTCGGGCGAGAGGATCGGCTGATGCGGCTCTTGCTCGTCCGCCACGGCCAGTCCGAATGGAACGCCGCCCGCCGCCTGCAGGGCCAGGCCGACATCGCGCTGTCCGACAAGGGCCGGGCGCAGGCCCGTGCGCTGGCCCCGGTGATCGCCGCGATACGGCCTGACGCCGCGATCACGTCCGACCTTGCCCGTGCGGTGGAAACCGCTCGCCTGATCTTGCCCGGACCGGCCCCCTCAGCAACCCCGGCCTTGCGCGAGATTGACGTCGGCGACTGGACCGGGGCCGAGATTCTGCATCTGATCGCAAAGCAACCCGAGAATTATCAAGGCTGGCGCGCCGGAACCTATGCCCCGCCGGGGGGCGAGATGTGGGCCGATTTCCGCGCCCGCGCCGCCAACGCGATCACGACCGCACCGCAAGCGGACACCCTTCTGGCTGTCTGCCACGGCGGCGTGATCCGCGCGCTGCTGCAGCATTTCCTGAACCTCGCCCCGGCCCGGATCATCCCCGTCAGTCCCGCCAGCTTGACGTCGATCCGCCTGAACGGCGATCTGTCGGGCGCGCGCCTGGAACTGTTCAACTACACCGCCAGCGCGCCGGAGTTTGAGGCACCGGACTGACGGCATGGCTGCTCTCTTCCATCGGAAACCGAAACAGACTGATGATGTCACGCATCAACACAGACAGATGCGACGCGAACGCTGGAAGGTCCTGCGCTCCGTTCAGGTTCTGCGCGGCAGTCAACGAGCCGAAAGCGGACTGAATCGCGAAGTCCTGATGCGCCCCGGATTGCACACGGCATAGTGCAAGCAGTTGGTTTCAATAAACTCTCCGTCCACTCCGTCATCGGGCGATAGACCGGCGGTGGGGGTGGGTGCTCCGTCTGTTTGATCTGCATCAAGGGCGGCCCTGCGGGTTCGCGGATGACTGGGCGCGGCAGGTACGCAGGATCTTTTCCGGGATTGTGCGGAACCGATACCGCGAACAGCCAGCCAAACGCCGTTGCACCGGAGGGTCGAACATGAACAGCGGCTTCGCCCTCTCTCTTCCGAACGGCGTTTCGCCGGCGACCTGTCCTGCATTCCCGATGACTGTCCTGGCGTCGCATGGTGCGCAGCAGGTTCGGATTCTAAGCCTGCGCCGCCCTTCCGACCCTCGGCGACCGGCAGGAGACAGGAACACCGATGTCGCATTTCCTTCCCTACCTTGCCGGGTTTCTGCTGCTGATCCTCGTCGGCCTGCTCGCGCTGGCCGGGGTTCTGGTCGCGTGGAGCCCCGGCAGTCCCGCCCCGCTGGTCGGCGATGACGGCGCGCCGATCGAAGGCAGTCTGTCGGAGCGGGTTTTCGTCGACATCAATGGTACCCGCCAGGGGTTGATCATCCAGAGCCGCGACCCGTCAGGACCGGTGCTGCTGTTCCTGCATGGTGGCCCCGGAATGCCCACGTTCTTTCTCAACACAACCCATCCGTCCGGCATCGAGCAGGATTTCACGGTGATATGGTGGGAACAGCGCGGGGCGGGAATATCCTTTGACAGCGGCATTCTGCCGGAAACCATGTCGGTCGAACAGCTGATCGCCGACACAGTCGCGGTGACGAACTACCTGCGGGACCGGTTCGGTCAGGACAAGATCTACCTTCTCGGGCATTCCTGGGGCAGCTACCTCGGCATCCAGGTCGCGGCCGCGCGGCCCGATCTGTTTCATGCATATATCGGCATGGGACAGGTGTCCTACCAGCTGCGCTCGGAGGTGGCGGCCCATGAGTATCTGCTCGGGGCATATCGGGCGCGGGGCGATACGGCGATGGTCCGGAGGCTCGAGGCGGCACCGGTCAGCATGACCGATGGCCCGTCCGAACGCTGGATGCGGCTGCGCGACGAGGCGATGCACAGGATCGGGGTGGGCACCACGCGCGACATGCGGTCGGTGATCACCGGCATATTTCTGCCGGTCTGGTTCTGCCGCGCCTACACCCTCGGTGAAAAAATCGCGGTCTGGCGGGGCAAGGCATGGTCCCGCGGTCTTCTCTGGGACGAGATGTTGCATACGGACCTGACCCTCGTGGCGGATCGGCTTGATCTGCCTGTCTACTTCTGGGTCGGTCGATTTGACTACACCACAAACTACGACCTTGCCCGCGACCACTTCCTGCGGCTCAACGCCCCGGTGAAGGGCTTCTACACGTTCGAGAATTCGGCCCACAGCCCGCTGTTCGAGGAACCGCAGCGGGCGCGGGATATCCTGCGCCAAGATGTTCTGGCGCGGGGAAGCAGCCTTGCTGATCCCTGAAGTCCAGCATTGGAGGAAGCCATGAACGAAAGAATCCCGACGGCCATCGCAGGTGCTGCAACAGTCGCCTTCCCGATCCTGCTGCTGGTCGGGTTCGCCCTGCATCCCCATCTTTTTTCGCCGCGCCTGACGACAACCGCAGAAGATCTGATAGCGAAGTTCCGTGGCAATCCGGCCTTCCATATAGGGCACTTGATTGTGTTGGCGGCAGTGCCGTTCATTATTCTGAGCCTGTCGCACATCACGACCAGGCTGACGAGCGCGGGGCGGGCATATGGCGTTATCGGGGGTTCGGTCGCCATGTTCGGCGCCGCAATCCTCGCTGCCGACAAGGGCGCCCTTTGCACTGTGCTTTCGGCCTTCGACACCCTTGGTGACGCCGAATTCGCGATGATCCGCCCGGCCCTGACGACGATTGTCGAGCGACAGGGACTGCTGGTGATTTTCTGGGCGCTGCCCCTTCTTCCGCTCGGCGCGATCATACAGATGGTCGGCATGGTGAAGGAACGGATGGTGTCACGCACCAGCGGCGTTGTCGCGATCATCGGCTTGGCGCTCCTCAACAATCCCGACATCGATATCGTCAGCTCCGCGGGCGCGCTTCTGATGTGCGTCACTTACGTTCCCCTGGGCATGCGGATTGCGGGGAGGCGGGTTTGATGCGGCATCAACTGCGCACTGCGCCAAATGAAAACAACCCCGACATTTTGACCCCACCACCTCATCGCGGGGGACCGAGTCGGGCCGTGCTGACCGGAAAACAGACTCGACTGCGCGCTCGCCGACCGTGCGCTTTAGAATTTCGGCACGAAATGACCGGGAAGGAGACGTGAGATGGTATCGCGCCGGGCTTTTCTGACGGCTCTTGGTGGCCTCGCGCTGACAGGCGGAGGCTATGCGGCGGGGGCCTGTCGCGGGGCGCTTGCGCAGGTGGAGTCGCGTCTGAACGGGCAAAGCGCTGTCATCCGCACAACCATGGGCGCGCTGGAGTACGCGGTCGCCGGCAGTGGCCCGCCGCTGATGATGATCCATGGCACCGGCGGGGGGTTCGATCAGGGCCTGCTGTTTGCCAGCAAGGTGCGGGACCGTGGCTTCCAGATCATCGCGCCGTCCCGGTTCGGCTATCTGCGCAGTGCCTTTCCTCAGGACGCATCGCCAGCGCGTCAGGCGGATGCGCTGGTCGAGCTGCTTGATCATCTCGGCCTCGGGCGCATCGCCGTCGCGGGGGGATCGGCGGGCGCGCTGTCTGCGGCCGAATTCGCGCTGCGGCACCCCGACAGGTGTTCGCACCTCATCCTCATGGTGCCTGCGGCGAACCTTGCGGGCCGCGACCCGGTCGCATTCACGGCTCTGCAAAGATGGGCAGTGGATGCGGTGCTGGGGTCGGACCGCTGGTTCTGGGCGCTGTGCGCGCTGGCACCGCGCCAGATGATCCGCACCTTGCTGGCGACGGACCCCGCCCTTCTTGACACTGTGGACGAAAGCGAACGCCGCCGGGCCGAAACCATCCTGGCGCAGCTTCTGCCGATAAGCCGCAAGGCCGATGGGCTTCGGAACGATGGTTTCTGGGCCGGGACCCCGTCACCCACCGCCTATGACCGCATCGCCGTTCCCACCCTGCTGCTGTCCTGCGAGGATGACCTGTTCGGGACCGCCGAAACCGCCCGATTGCTGTCCGGGCGGATCGCTGATGCCCGGCTGGTGGTCTATCCCACCGGCGGCCACATCTGGCTTGGCCACGACGACGATGTTGCCTCCGGGATCGCGGGCTTTGTCCGTTCGCCGGATTGAGCTGCGGCAAGTTCCCCGGTTCCGGCGGCGTTGATGCGCAGAAGCAGCGCAGGCAAGCAGGTTCCAGCGGCACTGCACAAGCCGGGCGGGTGCACGAAGCAGCGGCGGTGCCCCGGTAACGGGCGGGACGGTTGATCGAAATCAACTGCCCCGGCGGGGGCGACAGTACCCTGTTCCGAGCCGTAGCTTCAGGAGCTTCCGATGAAAAACGCCAGCGTCCTCGTCCTGCTTGGGAAATCGAGCAAGCCCGAAGAGATGGAGGCTCTTGCCACAACCGCCCGCAGTCAGGGTCTGCGTCTGTCGCTGCTGGTTCTTGGCGAGGCGCCGCCACTGTCGGCCTATGGATACGGGATCGGGATCTACGGAACGCCGATGCCGCCAGACAGCTGGCAGGAGGACGTCAAAAAAGAGAATGCGGCGCTGCGGGCGATCTGCAAGAAGTTCGAAGTCTACTTTGCGGAACGCGAGATCAGCACCGGCGCAAGCGCGCTCTGCGCCGAGCCCGCAGCTTTGCCCGACACCGTCGCGCGACTTGCGCTGACCTCAGATTTTGTCGTCATCGCCGACGCTTTGCGGGCCACGCCGGTCCTGTTTCGCGGCGCGGTCCAGTCGGCGCTCTTCATGTCGCCTGCGGGTGTCATCCTGAACGGAGTGTCCAGGACGGCTGCGTTGACCCCGGGTCTGGTTCTGGTCGCCTGGAACTCCGGCCTGCCCGCTGCGCGCGCCATTCATGCGGCGCTGCCTGTTCTTCGCACAGCCAGGGAGGTTGTCATCGCGATCATCGATCCGGTGATGACCCCGTATCGCGACGGCGAGGACCCCGGCGCGGACGTGGCGCTGTGGCTCAGCCATCACGGATGCAAGGTGTCGGTGCAGCAGATGCCGAGTGGCGGCCAGCCCGTCGATGCGGCCCTGCTGAAGAAAGCCAAGGAGACCGGGTGCCGATCTGATTGTCATGGGCGGCTACGACCATTCGCGCATGCGCGAGGTCATCTTCGGCGGAACCACGCGGTCGATGGTCGATCAGACCGCGTTCCCGGTTTTGCTGGCGCATTGAGCCGACCCGCCTGATCGTCTGGCGGCTGTCGTTGTCCGGGCCGCACGCTAACGCGCAGGTCTCTCCATCGGGACAATGCGGGTGCCGGTCCGGCCTTCCAGCATGCCGCGCGCATCTTGCAGCCGCCCGATCACTGCATGGGTCCCGCCAGAACGGACAAAGGCCGAGGCAGCCTCCACCTTGGGGCGCATCGACCCGTCGGGCAGACGCAGCCCATCTGCCTCGGTCACGGTCATCTGCCGGATCGGCGCGGCCTGGTCCGTGCCGAAATCGCGATAGACCGCGGCGACATCCGTCAGCAGCAACAGTGCGTCCGCGCCCAGCAACGTGGCCAGCAATGCACTGGCGCGGTCCTTGTCCACGACCGCCTCGACCCCGTGCAGCGCGCCGTCGTCACCCCGGACCACAGGGATGCCGCCGCCGCCACCGCAGATGACCACCGCGCCCTGCCCCAGCAGCAGACTGATCACCTTCGAATCCGGTATGGCAACGGGCAGCGGCGACGGCACCACACGGCGCCAGCCGTCGCCATCCTGTGCGATCTGCCAGCCACGGGGCCCTGCCGTCGCCTCGGCCTCGGCGCGCGACCAGACCGGCCCGACGAACTTGGTGGGATTGCGGAACGCGGGATCGCCTGCATCGACGATGACCTGCGTCAGCAGCGTCACCACCGGGCGATCATGACCAAGCGCGTTTTCCACCGCCTGTTCGATCATGTAGCCGATCATGCCGTCGGTTTCGGCCCCCAGCACGATCCAGCGGCCAGGCGTCGCTCTGCATCGACAGAAGGCCGATCTGCGGCCCGTTGCCATGCGTCACGACCAGCTGGTGACCGGCGCGGATGATCTTTGCCAAGGCCGATGCCGCAGCATCGACATTGCGCCGCTGCACATCCGCCGTCATCGACTCGCCCCGGCGCAGAAGCGCATTGCCGCCCAGGGCTGCGACGACCAGCATCCTAGCGCCCCAAGGTGGCGACAAGCACCGCCTTGATCGTGTGCATTCGGTTTTCGGCCTGATCGAACACGATCGACGCGGGGCTTTCGAACACCTCGTCCGTCACCTCGAGGGCGGTCAGCCCGTGCGAGGCCGCGATGCGGGCGCCCACTTCGGTGCCGGTGTTGTGAAAGGCGGGCAGGCAATGCATGAACTTGGTACCGGGCCGACCGGTTTGCCGCATCATCGCGTCATTCACCTGATACGGCAGCAGCGCCGCGATGCGTGAAGCCCAGACCGCTTCCGGCTCGCCCATCGACACCCAGACATCGGTATAAAGGAAATCCGCCCTGGCCACACCGGCTGAGACATCTTCCGTCAGGGTCAGCTTCGCGCCGGTCTGTTCAGCGATGTTGCGCGCGTCGGCGACCAGAGCGGGCTTCGGCCAGAGTGTCCTGGGACCGCACAGCCGGACATCCATGCCCATCTTGCAGCCGCCGATCATCAGGCTGTCGCCCATGTTGTTGCCGGTGTCGCCCAGAAAACAGAAGGCCAGGTCGTTCAGCGGGCGATCCGAATGTTCGCGCATGGTCAAGAGGTCGGCCAGAACCTGCGTCGGATGGAATTCGTCCGTCAGCCCGTTGTAGACCGGCACCCCCGCCCATTGCGCGAGTTCCTCGACGATCTTCTGGCCGTAGCCCCGGTATTCGATGGCGTCATAGACCCGACCCAGAACGCGGGCGGTGTCCTTGACCGTCTCCTTCTTGCCGATATGAGAGCCTGACGGGCCAAGATAGGTGACATGCGCGCCCTGATCATAGGCCGCGACCTCGAACCCGACCCGTGTCCTTGTGCTGTCCTTCTCGAAGATCAGCACGATTTCGCGGCCGACAAGGTGCCGCACTTCGGTTCCGGCACGCTTCGCGGCTTTCAGATCGGCCGCGAGGTGCAGCAGAAAGCTCGATCTCATCGGGCGTGAAGTCGCGCAGGGCGAGGAAGGACCGGTTGTGCAGATCAATGGGCATCATGCCCCCCTTTCAGACCCGGATCGGGATCGCGCTGGATCGGGCAGGTCATGCAATGACCACCGCCCCGCCCGCGCCCCAGTTCAGAACCGCGCACGGTGATCACCTCGACCCCGGCCTTGCGCAGCAGCGTGTTGGTGTGGGTGTTGCGGTCATAGGCCACGACGACCCCCGGCTCGATCGCGACGACGTTGTTGCCGTCGTCCCATTGTTCGCGGGCCTGTTCGTACGTGTCACCGCCGGTGGGCACGATGTGCAGGCGCTTCACGCCAATTGCCTCGGCCACGACATCAAAGAAGGGTCCGCTTTCCCTGCGCGTATCAAGGTCGCCTTCGGCATCCCCCGGCCGGATGCTGTAGCAGCTGAGCGCCTCGGCCACGCTCGACAAAGCTGGTGGCGATCTCGCGGGTGCAGAGGGTGAAGACGGTATCCAGATGCATCGCCGCCCGCGACGGCGGCATGGCGCATCCGATGACGCGGGCCGCCGCCCCGGCGGCGAACAGGGCGCGCGGCGACCTGGCCCACGGCCTGCGGCGTGCTGCGCTCGCCCATCCCGATCAGGACGGTGCCCCGGCCGATGGGCATGACGTCGCCGCCCTCCAGACTGGCAGGGTGAAAACCCTCGTCGCCGCCGCCCCACCAGACCGTCGCCGTCCGGGCGAACAGCGGATGAAACCGGTAGATCGCGGCCATGAGCAGTGTCTCGTTCTGGCGCGCGGGCCAGTGCATCGGATTCAGGGTCAGACCGCCGTAAATCCAGCAGGAGGTATCGCGGGTGAAGATCATGTTGGGCAGCGGCGGCAGCAGGAACCCTTCCGGCCCCAGAACGGACGCCACCATGCCGCCGGGCGCAAAAGGCAGATCATGGACAGCGATGCCGCCGATCAGGAACCGGGCCAGCGCCTCTGACGGCATCTCTTCGCACCAGCCCAGCATCTCGTCCAGCATGCCGACGCCGACAGTGTTTGCCGTGATCCGCCGGTCCAGCACCCAGCGCCGCGCCGCCTTGTGCGACAGCACCTCGGCCAGCAGGTCGTGCACCTCAAGCACCTCGACCCCGCGGTCCGCCATCTTGTCGCAGAAGTCGCGGTGGTCGCTGCGTGCCTGCTGGACCCAGAACACATCGTCGAACAGCAGGCTGTCGCAGTTGGCAGGTGTCAGCCGTTCATGGGCCAGGCCGGGTGCGCAGACGATCACGCGGCGCAGCCTGCCCGTTTCGGAATGCACGCCCAGCGCAGTCACAGCATTGCGCCAAGGCTGAGCCCGGCCATGATCAGCACCGTCAGGATCAGCAGCAGCGGTGCGATGAACCGCAGCCAGCGGTCATAGGGCACCCGCCCGATGGCCAGCCCGCCTACCACCACCGCCGAAGTCGGGGTGATCAAGGTTCACGATCCCCGAGGCTGATTGATAGGCCGTCACCGCAAGCGACCGGTCCACGCCCGCAAAGTCGGACACGGGCGCCAGGATCGGCATGGACAGCACCGCAAGGCCCGAGGTGGAGGGCACAAGAAAGCTCATCGCGACCTCGATCCAGTACATGCCGTTGATGAACACGACCTTGGACGACCCCGCGATGGCCAGTTCCGAGGCGTGCAGGATCGTGTCGGTGATCCGGCCCGCATCCATGACCACGACAATGCCGCGCGCCAGTCCGATGATCAGCGCCACGCCCAGAAGATCGCGCGCGCCATCGACGAATGCTTCGACGAACGGTTTTTCGCCGATCCAGCCGAACGTGCCGATGACCAGTGCCGCGCCGAGGAACAGCATCGACATCTCCGCCATCCACCAGCCCTGCGAAGACACGCCCCAGATCATCACGGCAAAGGTCGCGGCAAACAGGATCAGCACGATCTTCTGCTTGCCGCTCAGGGTTGCTGCGACCGTCGCCCCGGCCCCCAGAAAATGGCGCTGCATTGTCGTCGCGCCTGTCCGCGACGATGGACCGGGACGGATCGGCCTTGATCCGCGCGGCATAGCGCATCACGAAGGCCACGCAGACCAGCCAGCCGACCGCAAGGATCGCCAGCCGCAGATAGAGGCCGTCGGTGAAGGGTATGCCTGCGGCGTTCGAGGCGATGGTCGTGGCAAAGGGGTTGATGGTGGAGCCGAGGACACCGATCCCGGCGCCGAGCAGGATCACCGCGACACCGGTGACCGCATCATATCCCGCCGCGATCATGACCGGGATCAGGATGGCGTAGAACGCCAGGGTCTCCTCGGCCATGCCGTATGTCGTGCCACCCGCCGCGAACAGCGCCATCAGGATCGGGATCATCCACCGTTCACGGCCCTTCATCCGCAGCATGGCGGCGGTGATGCCGGTGTTGATGGCACCCGTGCGGTTCACCACACCCAGGAACCCGCCGATGATCAGCACGAACAGCGACACATCGATGGCGTTCGCGGCATAGCTGGCCGGATCGTAGAACCCCGCGATCGGCGCGCGCAGGGCATCGAGAAACCCCTGCGGATCGCCCTCGACGGTCTGATAGGTGCCCGGAACGGGCGCGTCCTTGCCCAGGGCCTCGTTCGCCACGCGGTCGTACTGACCCGCCGGAATGATCCAGGTCAGCCCCGCCACAATGACGATCAGCGCGAAGAGGATCGTGAAGGCCGATGGAAAGCGGTCGCGGATCCCGGAGGTGTCGTGCGGGGCGTCGGCATTTGAGTGAATGGGCTGTACGTCTGACATGGCGGCCTCCGATAGTGCGAACCGAACGGTCGAGCTGTGCGGCAAGCCTGCCATTCCTCGTGCAGGACCAAGTTGATGCGGATCAAGTCGGTCCGCGCCTGTCGCCAATATCGTGGGCCAGGACGATCCGTCAGAACAGGAGTCTCCGATGGCCCTGCCCGGAACACGGAAGGCCGCAGCGAACGCACAGCGTGGCGGTTCCGGATGGGACGGGACCGGCGGGTCATCCGCCGTCGGATCGGCGGGCCGGACCGCAGCGCCGCAGCACGAACATTTGGCCGCTGTGCGGACGGCGGCGTTCAAATGAAAGCCGTCCCCGCCGAAATCGTGTTCCGCACGGAAGGCGTCACCAAGATCTACGCCAGCGGAGATGTGCTGGTGCGTGCTCTGGCCGGGGTCGATCTGGAACTCTACGCTGGCGAGATGACGGTGCTGCTGGGGCCGTCGGGCAGCGGAAAGTCAACGCTTCTGAACATCCTCGGCGGCCTTGACCACGTCACGACGGGTCGGGTCTGGTTCCGCGACACCGAACTGACCGGGCTCGGGGATCGCGGGCTGACGCGGTACCGGCGCGACCATGTCGGCTTTGTCTTTCAGTTCTACAACCTCGTGCCAAGCCTGACGGCGCGCGAAAACGTGCAGCTGGTCACCGATGTGGCCAGCGATCCGATGCCCCCGGACGAGGCGCTGGAAATGGTCGGTCTCGGGTCGCGCAAGGACCATTTCCCGTCCGAGATGTCAGGCGGCGAACAGCAGCGCGTCGCGATCGCCCGCGCCATCGCCAAGCGGCCCGAAATCCTGCTGTGCGACGAGCCGACGGGCGCACTGGACAGCAAGACGGGCGTGCAGGTGCTGGAAGCCCTGCGCCATATCAACGACCAGTTCGGCACCACGACCGTGGTGATCACCCACAACGCCGAAATCCGGCGGATGGCGCACCGGGTGATCCGGTTTCAGGATGGCAGGATTGTCGAGGTCACGGTGAACGAGGCCCGCGTCGCCCCGTCCGAGATTGCGTGGTGATCGCGATGCACGCCATCGACCGCAAGCTCATCCGCGACTTTCGCAGGCTCTGGGCGCAGGCGCTGGCCATCGCGCTGGTTCTGGCCTGCGGCGTCGCCATCGTTCTGATATCCTTCGGAATGTACCGGGCGCTGGACGAGACCCGGACCGCCTATTACGAGCGCAATCGCTTTGCCGATCTCTTCGCAACGGTCCGCCGCGCGCCGATGGGCCTGATGCAGGAGATCAGCGCGATTGCCGGCGTGCAGGCCGTCGATATGCGTGTGTCGGGCACTGTGATCGTCGATGTGCCCGGGCTGTCAGAAGCTGCGGTCGGTCACATCCTGTCCCTTCCTGAAGCGGAAGAGCCGGCCCTGAATGCTCCGATGCTGCTGTCAGGCACGTTGCCGCAGACGGCGTCCGAAATTGCGGTGAACCGACCCTTTGCGCTGGCCAACGGCCTGGGTACCGGCGATGTGATCGAGGCCAATCTGAACGGTCGCAAACGTGCGCTGACGATCAGCGGCACGGTCTTGTCCCCCGAATTCATCTACACGATCGGGCCGGGCGCGATGATGCCCGACAACCGCACGTTCGGCATCCTGTGGATGCGGCAGGACGCCGCCGCAGCGGTGTTCGACATGGCAGGTGCGTTCAACGACCTGAGCGTGAAACTTGACGCGCGCGCACAGGTGCAGCCGGTCATCGACGCGCTGGACATCCTGCTGGAGCCTTACGGATCGCTTGGGGCCTACGGGCGCGACCGCCAGCTGTCCAACAGCTTTCTGGATGCCGAGATCAGGCAGCTGCGCGGCATGGCCACCGTCCTGCCGCCGGTCTTTTTCGGCATTTCGGCGTTTCTTGTGGCCATGGTGATGGGCCGTATCGTGACGCTGGAGCGCAGCGAGATCGGGCTCTTGAAGGCGCTCGGGTATTCGGATCTGGAGGTCTGCATACATTATCTGATGCTCGCAGGGCTGATAGCCGTGGCAGGGATCGGCATCGGCTGGGCCGTCGGCACCTGGCTCGCATGGGAAATGTCGCAGCTTTATACCCGGTTCTTTGACTTTCCATTCCTCGTCTTTCAGGTCTCACCCTGGGTTTACGGCCTGTCGGGGCTGCTGGCGCTTCTGACGACAACACTTGGGTGCGGCGCGCAGTGCGATCATGGCAGCCAGGCTGGCCCCGGCGATCGCCATGCAGCCCCCTGCCCCGCCGAAGTTCCGTCAGTCCGTGGTTGACCGGGCCATGACCCTGGCGCGCCTGTCGCAGCCCACGGTCATGATCCTGCGCAGCCTGACGCGCTGGCCCTTGCGCAGTGCCCTGACGATGCTGGGGGTCGGAATGGCTGTGGCTTCCGTCATGGCCTCGTCGGGCATGAGCGATGCGTTCAAGGTCATCGTGGATCAGGCCTTTCATCAGTCCAACCGCCAGGACGCGGTGCTGATGTTCGCCAAGGACCTGCCGCTGTCCGTGATCGCGGATGTCGGACGGCTGCCCGGGGTGCGGCAGGTCGAGGGGATGCAGTATCATTCGGCCATCCTGCGCAGCGGACAGTATGAAAAGCGGGTCCCGATCGAAGCACGGCTTGCCGCACCGGACCTGAGCCGCGTGGTCGCCGATGACGGCGCTGTGCTTGATGCCCCGCCGGGCGGCATCCTGCTTTCCGAACGGCTGGCCGGTCAGCTGCACGCTGTCGTTGGCGACACCGTCAGCGCCGAGGTTCTGAGCGGGATGCGCGGCACGTACGATCTACGCGTGACAGGTATCGTCACACAGTATCTGGGGTTAGGGGCCTATGTCGATCTGTCCTACATCAATCGGCTGATGCGGCAGTCGCCGCGCATCTCGGTCGCCAATGTCACGCTGGACCCGACGCAGATGGATGCGCTTCACGCGGCGATCAAAACGACACCCGGCCTGAGCGGAACCAACATGGTGGCGCAGGCGCTCCGGTCCTTTCAGGACACGATCAACCGGAACGTCACCACGATGACGACCGTTTACACGACAATCGCGGTGCTGATCACCATCGGCGTCACCTACAACTCCGCGCGGATTCTGTTGTCGGAACGATCACGCGAACTGGCGTCGCTGCGCATCCTTGGCTTCTCGCGGTGGCAGGTGTCCTACATCCTGATCGGCGAGACGATGCTGCTGGCGCTGCTGGCGCAGCCTTTGGGCTGGGGTCTGGGCCACCTGCTTGGGCGCGCAATGACAAGCAGCTTTTCCAGCGATTTGTACAACATTCCGCTGGTCACGGATGTCCGCGCCTTTGCCGTGGCCAGTCTGGTGGTGCTGGCCGCAGCCCTGGGGTCGGTTCTGATCGTCCGCCGCAGACTGGACAATCTCGATCTGGTCGAAGTCATGAAGACGAGGGAGTGATCCGATGTCTGTCAAACCCCGCACGATCTTCTCGGTGCTGACCGGGGCCGCCGCTCTGGGCGCGCTGCTCTACTTCAGTTTTCGGACCGATCCGGTTCCGGTCGACCTTCACCGGATCGAAAGCGGTCCGATGCGGGTCACAATCGACGTGGACGGGCGCACCAGGGTCCGCGACGTCTACGACATCGCCGCACCGATTGCCGGGCTGGCGCGCCGCTCGCCCGTCGCGGTGGGCGATCCGGTCATCGGCGGCGAGACTGTGGTTGCGGTGGTTGAACCCACGTCGCCCGGTCTGCTGGACGCGCGTTCCCGGCTTGAGGCAGCGGCAATTATCGAGGAGGCGCGGGCGGCCCTTCGCGTTGCGGAAACCGATCAGCAGCAGGCGGAGCAGCAGCGCAGCCACGCGCAATCGCATTATGAACGGGCGCAGGCTCTGGTCGAACGCGGCGTCAGCAGCCTGACCCAGCTGGAGGACGCAATCCAGACGCGCGACGTCGCGGTTGCCGGCGTTGCCTCCGCCGCCGCGCGTGTCGACATGGCAAAAGGCGCGCTCGCGAGGGCAGAGGCGGCAGTTCTGGAACCGGGGGACGAGGACGCAGCCGCATCAGCGTCGGGCTGCTGCATCGAGATGCGCGCGCCGGTGGACGGTGTCGTTCTGGCGGTCAGCACCGTGAGCGAGCGGCCGGTGGCGGCCGGGACCAGCCTGGTCACAATCGGAGATCCGGCCGATCTGGAAATCGTTGCCGACCTGCTGTCATCCGACGCCGTACGGTTGACGCCCGGCGCCACGGCGATTGTCGAACGATGGGGGGGCGATGCACCGCTTGCGGCACGGCTGACCCGGATCGAGCCATCGGCGCGCACCGAAGTCTCGGCGCTCGGGATCGAGGAGCAGCGGGTCGATGCGGTGTTCGAGCTGACCTCGACCCCGCGTGAACGGGCGGGCCTGGGCGACGGATTCTCCGTCTTTCTCAGAGTGGTGGAATGGGAAGCGCCCGATGTGATTCAGGTTCCGCTAAGCGCGACGTTCCGCAACGGCGACGCCTGGGCGGTCTTCGCCGTCAGTGAAAACGTGGCGAAGCAGCGCCCCGTCACGATCGGCCGCCGAAACGCGGCGTTTGCCGAGGTGACAGATGGATTGACCGAAGGAGAGCTGGTTGTGACACATCCCGGTGACGCACTGTCGGACGGGCTGACGGTAACAGAAAGATAGGTCGCCCGCTTCAGCGTCCCCTGCGAAGCCGGACGATCAGGCGTCCGGTTTGATCCGGCCTTGGGCATTCGCCGCCATTTCGGTGCCGATCTCGGCAAGCCTGCCGGTTTCCGCGGCATACTGGTCCAGCATCCGCTGCAGGAACTGCGCCTGGACATGCTGCAGTTCGGCAAATGACTTGCAATGCAGGATCGCGTGCTGGGTCTTGACGTCGTCACGCAGCCGTTCCGCCGCGAACGAGGCCAGTTCGCTGCACAGGCCGGACAGGTTTTCCAGCCAGGCCGTGCTCATCGAAAAGGCCGGTGTCAGAGGCTGCAGGGCAGCCACCGGATCAAGGGTCGGCGTGTCTGGGGCAGCGTCCAGTGGTTTCTCGGCCATGACTTCCCTCCTTGTGCGGGCTTCGGACAGGCTGCCGCCTACCCCAGATTCGGTCGGCGCAAGTTGATATTCCTCAATCCGGGACCGGACGGACCAATTCAGAATAGCTTCAGACTGACGGGCGCCGACGGTGGCCGCCCAACCGCCAATGGACCGGCAGATGGCCGAGGAACCGCTGAGCCGATTTGACCAGACCGACGTGACCCGCTTTCTGCGGTCGGGTGCAGGAATCTGGACCAGCGCTGACATGACCAAAACCCATGATGCGTTGAACCAGCTGATCGAGGAAGCATCCGCGCGGCCGGGTGGGCCCGTTGCCGCCGGACTTTGGTCCGTTCTGATCGGGCTGTTTCTGCAGCAGGCGTCGCGCGCCGCCCTTGGTTCCCCTGACACAAAAGCAGCGCCGGCCGGGCGCTCTGTCGGTGATCTGATGACGCGCGATCCCTGGACCGCACGGCCCGATCAGACCTTGTCGGAACTGGTCAACCGGCTGTTTCTGGCCCGCGCGATCAGCTTTGCTCCGGTTGTCGAGGACGGCACCCTGCTGGGATATGTCGATATCCATATGGTCCGCAGAATTGACCGGGAAAACTGGACCAGCACATCGGTCAATGATGTCATCGAAAGCGTCGGGCCGGACAATGCCGTTTCGCCCGCGCTGCCGGGGGACGCCCTTTTTGCCCGCATCGCTAGGACCGGGCGACGGAAGTTTCTGGTCGTTCTTGAGAATTCGCTTGTCGGCGTGGTCAGCTTGTCCGACGTGATGTCCGATCTCGACGTGTCGCGGCAGCTGCGGCAGTCGCCCCCTGCGCGCGCCTAGTCTTTCATGCAGAAAACTGCGACAGATCAGGCACGTTCACCGAATTGCGGGGGCTTCAGTTTGCCGGATGTCGATGACCGAGAGCTGCTCGTCGCTTTGCTGGATGCGGCCGTCGATGCCATCATCGTGTCGGACAGGACAGGCACGATCCTGCGCGCCAATCAGGCCGCCGCCGAT
This sequence comes from uncultured Alphaproteobacteria bacterium, assembly GCA_963738635.1. Classification (GTDB taxonomy): domain Bacteria; phylum Pseudomonadota; class Alphaproteobacteria; order Rhodobacterales; family Rhodobacteraceae; genus JAOADN01. The sequence goes on from CAVTXE010000004.1 coordinate 107,266, forward strand.
CTGTTCCGGCACCCGCTTGATCGGCTGGCAGGTCAGAATGTCAGCATCTTGATGCCCGCAGGCATGGGTGCCCATCACGACGGCTACATGCACCATCACCTTCAGACGGGCGAAAAGCGGATCATCGGCATCGGGCGGGATGTCGAGGGGATGCGCCAGGACGGCAGCGTGTTTCCGCTCCACCTGTCCGTCGGCCGGGCCGAAATCGACGGCGAAATAGCCTTTGTCGCCATCCTGCACGATCAGACCCGGCGTCGTGCTGCCGAAGAGGCCGCGGCACGGTCCCAGCGGCTGGACGCGATCGGGCGGATGACCGGGGGAATTGCGCATGATTTCAACAATCTGCTGACCGTCATTATCGGCAATCTCGAACTTCTGGACATGGCGGAAACGGCAGACAAAAGCCGGGCGCTGATTTCGGATGCATTGCGTGCCGCCGAACTCGGGGCTGACCTGACATCGCGCCTGCTGGCATTCTCCCGCCAAAGCCCCGGGCTGGCCCAGGCCATCGATCTGAACGACGCGGTGAACCAGTCACTCGCGCTGCTGGAGCGCACGATCGGAGCGCACTGCCAGCTCGAGGTTACCCTTGCAGATGGCCTGTGGCCCGCGCACGCGGACGTTTCGCAGTTGCAGACGGCGATCCTGAACCTTGTCATCAACGCGCAGGATGCGATGCCGTCAGGCGGCCGGATCATCCTTGAGTCGTGCAACGTCATTATCGATGACCGATATATTGAGCAGGTCGTCGAGGCCACGCCGGGCAACTACGTCAGGCTGTCGATCAGCGATACGGGCGAAGGCATGACCCCCGAGACCCGCAGACGCGCGCTCGAACCGTTCTTTTCGACCAAACCCGTCGGCAAGGGCACCGGGCTTGGACTGTCGGCGGTCTATGGTTTTGTCAGGCAGTCAGGTGGCCACATGACGATCTACAGCGAGGCGGGACAGGGGACGACGGTAAGTCTGTATTTTCCCGCGTCCGTCGCCCCGGGAGCTGACCCGGCACCCGCGCAGATCGACGCCGCACCCGTTTCGACCATCGGCACGGGGCAGATCGTGCTTGTCGTGGAGGATGACCCGGGCGTCATGCGCCTGTCGGAATCACGGATCGGCAGCCTTGGTTTTACCTGCATCACCGCGCCATCGGCAGATGACGCCTGGGACATTCTGTCAAAGCGCGATGACATCGCCCTCGTCTTCTCGGATCTCGTGATGCCGGGCAGAATGTCGGGAATTGATCTTGCAAGGCGCCTGTCTTCGGAACGGCCCGGCATCAAGGTCCTGCTGACATCGGGCTTTGCAGAAGGTCTGGTGCGGGATGGTCGATTGGGGTCCGAGTTCGGACTGCTGCGCAAACCCTATCGTCAGGCCGATCTTGCGCGTTCCATTCAGGCCGTCCTGGACGCCTGACGGGTCTTTGGCACAGCGCCTTCGGTCAGCTGATAGCCGATGCCGCGCACCGTCTTTATGAGCATCGGGCGCGAGGGATCACGTTCGATCTTCTTGCGAAGGCGCGCGACCTGATTGTCGATCGCCCGATCCAATGGCGCCCATTCGGGGCCGTCGATCAGGTCCATCAGCCGGTCGCGCGACAACGGCCGCTGCGGGTTGTCCAGAAACGCCGTCAGCAGCTTGAAGTCTGCGGTCGTCAGATCGCAAGGTCGGCCATCCCGGTCGACAAGGGTCATCCTGTCGCGGTCCACCGTGAGGCCGTCGAGGAGATGGATCTGTCCGACCGTGACGGTGCCGACCGCTTTCGGCATCGGAATGCCGACACTGCCTTCGGACCTGCGCAGCACCGATCGGACACGCGCAAGCATCTCGCGCACATGAAATGGCTTGGTGATGTAGTCATCCGCCCCCAGCTCGAGCCCCACAACGCGGTCGATGACGTCGTCCTTGCCGGTCACCATGATGATCGGCAGCGCGTGATCGCGCCGGATCGTCCGTGCAATTTCCAGCCCGTTGTCACGGCCGAGGTTGAGATCCAGCAGGATCAGATCGGGCAGACCGCGCGCCAAAGCCAGCGCGACGCCAGCACCGTCAGTCGCTTCATCGACTGCAAAACCATCCCCCTCCAGACAGCGTCGGAGCAGATTCCGGATTTGGAGGTCGTCGTCGACGACCAGAACACTTTTGCCGCTCATAGGATCTTCTCGGTCAGATGCCGCAACCTTAGACCGAACGCGATCTGGACGACAGCGACGTGTTCGGGATCGGCGAGACGATACAATCGGTTACAAATCTCTGCGGTCCTGCCGATCTTGCTGCGACCCTGACCGGGGAGTGTGTCCGCACACAGATCGGGGGCATCAGCCATGTACGTCACACTTTCGCACGCGCCGACCAACACAGCGCCAGCCGAACCTGCGCCATCATGCAAGACCGTCTCGAACCTGAACCGCCCTGTCCGCCGACTTGCCGTCGGTGCCAGCGTCTACCGCGAGGGCGACGAGGCCACCCATATCTACGAAGTCAAAACCGGCATTTTGCGCCTGACGCGCGTTCTGGCAAACGGTCGCAGACAGGTCATCGCCTTTGCCTTGCCGGGGGATGTCATCGGTTTTCCGGATGGCGGGAACCACCATACCGACTGCGACGTCCTCGAGTTCATGCGAGGTTACTGCACATCCGCGCGCGGCGCTGGACGCCGGACGACGCGATCCGGACACGCACGAGCGTCTGCTCAGGGCAGCCTTGCGCGAAATCAGCGCAATGCAGGATCACGTGATGATGCTTGCGCGCAAATCGGCACTGGAAAAGGTGGCCTCGTTCCTGATGGTTCTGGCTGACCGGACCGGCACGCGGCGTGGCAATCACATCAGCATCGATCTGGCCATGAAGCGGTCAGACATCGCGGATTTTCTGGGGCTGACCATCGAAACCGTCAGCCGGACGATCACGCAGCTGCGGAATTCCGGCGTCATCGCATTGGAGTCCGCACAGACGGTCGTCATCCTGGACCACGCGGCGCTGGCCGAAGCGGCGGACGCCGACTGAAGCCGCTGTTCCGCTGTGGTATGGGGCCGGACGCGATCCTGGCTTCACGGAACACTCGGCGGGAGCGTCAGTTCAACCGGCGTGTCCGGACCCTTCAGTCCGGCCAGAGGTGACGGATTGCCGATGGCAACCCCGCTTTGACATCCGCAATCTCGCCTTCGGAAATTTTTGTGCCGATCATCTTCAGGACGACGGCAATGTCCTCCGGACCCCGCCAGTCCGACACATCACCCACCTGCGCCTCGATGGCATCGACAAAGCGGTCCGCGGCACGGTCCTGCACCGGGGTATGGGCCGGTCGCCATCCTTCAAAGAACATGCCCCGGATCAGCAACGGCATCTGCGCCGAAAGCTGCGCCACTTCGTTGGCCCCAAGATGATCGCGTATCTGGGTCAGCGTTGCCCGCAGCAGACGCAACACATCCCGGCTGCTGGTCCAGTCAAGCCGCCCGCGCAGTTCGTTGATCCACTCGTGGGTCAACTGCACCGTATGGTCGATGACTTCCAGGCCCTGTGCCGACATCGGATCCTCCTATCGCGCTGTGTCTTCGATGGGCCGCATGTCGGTGTCCAGAACCGGGCCGGCATTGCCCGCGACCCGTTCGAACACAGCCGTCGTCATTGCCCCTATCCCCGCCAGAACGAGGGCGAAGTTCGCCATCCAGCCGAGCACGGGAACAAAGTTCAGCAGCGCGACAAGCGTCACTCCGACAACCAGCGCGAGCAGGCGGAGGAAGATCGACGGATTGGCCGCTGTGCCGAAGGTGCGCATCGCCCGCATCGCCAGGGCATAGGCCCCAAGAACATATCCCAGCGTCCAGACAGCGACCGTGGCGATCAGGACGATGGGAACCAGCGGAATGCCGACTACAGTCAGCGCGCTGATCGGCACGAGACCGAAGAGAATCGACAGACCGATGACGCCGGTCAGCAGCGACATGCCAGGGCGCGCATCGATCGAACGTTGCAGACGGTGGACGCGTTCGGGAAGCAAGGCCAGAAACACCGCGCCCAGAACCACGAAAAAGCCGAGCGTCACCAGAAATCCGCTGAACAGGGTGAAGAAGCCGGGCATCGCCGGGCTTTCCCAGTCACGCCACATATCTTCTGCCTCGCGCATCATGTCGGAAGGCTCGTAGACCTTGAACTGCACGCGGTCGGCCGCGATGACCCGTTCGGGAATGTTCAGCTGCTCCGGCGCGGAATATGTCAGCGCGCCGCCGATGATCGCATTCGGGCCGAACGTGATTTTCTCTGCGCTGACAAGCACATCGCCGGAAATCTCGGCGTTCAGGATCACCTCGGCACCCGCTGCGGCAAGCCCACCGCGGATCGGGCCGTCGATGATGACGGTGCGACCGGCAAGCCGGGAATTGCCAGCTACGACCGCATCCGACGACGTGTGAAGAGACATCCCGGCGGCGGTCAGATCGCCCAGAACCGGCCCCCGGACGCTGACGGAGAAGCCGAAAGCGTAGAGGTCATCGCCGGTCGCCGCGCCGACATCAACGTCAAAGCCGACCGCATGCGTGTCCTGCGCGACCTTGCCTTCCAGCACGACGGTGGAACCCGCCGCCAGCACATCGCGCGGCGCATTCAGTTCGACGGAGTCGCCCGTTCCAAACAGAAGCGTGTCGTCGGCAAGCTGCTGGCTCGTCATGTCGGCCCGGGCCGCGCCCGCCATCACGATCATGACCAGAGCAACCTGCGTGATTCTGAAACCTGCCATCTCGGAGCTCCCCTCACTGAGGTTCGATTTCAGGATTAGCCCGCACGATCTGCCGGCGTGTTGACGCGGATCAATTCGGCGACTGCCCTGCGGCTTCATGCCAAGGCCGCGATCCCGCCGGTGCCTCCGGCATCGCGGCGCGTCAGCCGCTGTCGGCTTCGTTCTTCCCGGCCGGAACTTATCGCGTTGATCCAGCGCAAAGGCACAAACCGACGTGCTGATACCCTTTCAGGGCCTGCGCACGCGCGCTGAAGACCCTTCATTGAACCGACAGGACGGGATCATCCAAAATGCGAGTCTCACTTGCCGTCATGGCTGTATGGGCCGTCATCTTCATTGTCCCGATCGCGGTCTACGGATTGTCCTCTGCACTGACCGGCCTGCAACCGCCCGGCGATTCGCCGGGGCGGTTTCTGCTCGGCGTCGCAATCTCGAAGTTCGGGACCGCAGTGGCGTTCGTCCTCATCTTCTATCTGGCGCAGGATCCGCTCCGGGGCCAATGGCTCGCCTATGCCGGTCTCTGGTGGATCATGTTTGCCATCGGCGAAGCCGGACAGGCCATCGGCCCGGACTATTCGTGGGAGGAAGCGATCCTCGGGGCCGTCTCGGAGGCGATCTACTTTCCGGCGTCGGGTTTGATTGTGATCTGGACGCTTGCGCGTCAATAAGGGGGATCAGGCACCGGGATCGACCCCGCGGTGGATCAAAGAAAAGACTGAATGGGCAGGCATCCGACCATCCACGAGAGAACGCGGCGGTTCCAGCTTGCCTCGGGTTCCACCGACATGACCGCTGACAGGCCGGGGCGTTGCACCGCCCACTGCAGCGCGCCTTCATTGCCGGACACCAGGTAGGACTGTTCTGGCGCAGTTGCGGCATCAAACATTCTGGTCAGATCCGCCACAAGTTCAGGTTCTTCAAACAGAAGCCCGAGTTCGGTGTTGGAAAACGCCGAGCGCAGGTCAAAATTGAGCGACCCGACCACGGCCTGCTGCCCGTCGACGATAAACACCTTGGAATGCAGCACATTCCGCTTGTCGCCCGGGCGTGTCAGACCTGAATACTCGTGGATGCTGATGCCTGCCGCCAGCAGCGGGGCGCGGTAATGCCGGTAGGCACCGAAAACGAGTATCAGGTCGGTGGCCGAAAGCGCATTTGTCAGCAGCGATACCTTGACACCGCGCGCCGCGAGCGCGGTCAGACTTGCGGCACCGGTCTCGCCGGGCACGAAGTAGGGGGTGATCAGGCGGACCTCTCGCCGTGCCGACGACAAGATGCCCGTGATCGCCGTTGACACCCAAGGGGCGGTGCGCTGGCCGTACGCCTTGTCAGGCGGGTCCGCCAGAAGTTGCACCTTGTCCGTCCACCGCAGGCGCCCGGTCAGAAAGGTCCCGGCCGGCCGTTCCGCCATCGTCTGCGCCAGGAACCGGCGCGACTGGGGCGACTGGACGTGACGGGCAAGACGTCTGCGAAATGCGCCCCTGTTGACTTTGAAAGCGGGCCACAGGGCGACAATCGGCAAAGACAGGCCGAGATTCCAGAAGCTGTCGAACACCGCCGACACTTCGGTGACCTTGGACCCGACCAGCATCATGTCGGCATCAACCGAGATGCGGTTGCCCTCGTCCGCGCCGAAATAGGTATCCCCGATATTGCGCCCCCCGATAACGGCCAGCCGCCCATCCGCGATCCACAGCTTGCCGTGCATCCGCCGGTTGAACCGCGCCAGACCCAGTGCAAGCTCAAGCGTCCTGAGCAGGACGTGGCCCCGGTAGCGCGTCGGGTTGAACAGCCGCACCTCGATCTTCGGATGCTGGCTGAGCGCCAGAAACACGCGGTCGAACCCCTGCACATTGACATCGTCCAGCAGCAACCGGACGCGCACACCCCTGTCCGCTGCCGCGACCAGGCTGTCGATCAGCAGCCAGCCCGCAAGATCAGTGCGCCAGATGAAATACATCAGGTCCAGACTTCGCCCGGCCTGCGCCGCCGAAAGGCGGCGGGCGGCAAAAGCGTCGGCATTGTCCAGCAGCGTCATCAGCCCGTTCTGCCCGGGGTATTGCCGCTCCAGCGGATCGAACAGGGCGTCCAGCGCAGTTGAGGGCCCTTCCCGCGGCAGCGCCGCAGACGCCGGTCTGCGGGCAGACCGAAGGAAGCGGCGGTACGACCAGTGGGCCAGCCATGATGCAAGGCCGGTCAGTATCGCTGCCGCTGCAATCCACGCCAGCACCTTTATCGACGTGACGATCATCGGGTATGCGCTGCCGGCCGGGCACCCAGTCTCAGCCGCGCAATGACCGGCAGGTGATCCGACGCACGGCGCGCAAGGGGGCTGTCATGCGTGGCCATGCCCAGAAGCTCACCGTGCTCGCAGCTCATGATGCGATCAAGCGCCAGCAGGGGGAAGCGGGACGGGAAACTGGCGCGCGGGGACGCGATGCTGAACCGCTGGCCGAGCGCCTCCAGCGCGGCACCGCCGCTCCGCCATTCGTTCAGATCGCCCAGCAGCAACGTCGGACGCGGGTCAAGGGTGCCGATCTTGTCGATGAGCGCGTGCGCCTGAGCGGCCCGCGATCCCGGCAGCAGCCCCAGATGGGCATTCACGACGCGCAGGGGGTGCCCGCCGATCACGATGTCCGTCACCAGGGCACCGCGCGGCTCGAACCCCGGCAGGATAAGCTGGTGCACCTCCTGAACAAGGGCATTCCGCACCAGCAGCAGGTTGCCGTGCCAGCCATGCGCCTGCCCAGCACCCTTCAGCGGAACCGGGATAAGCCCCAGATCCCGGCGCAGGCTCTCCAGGTCCAGCAGGCCCTCGCGCGTCCCGAAACGGGTATCCGCCTCTTGCAAGGCAAGAATATCCGCACCGATCTCGGCGATCACGGCAGCGGTACGCCGCAGATCGCGGCGCCGGTCTGACCCGATGCCTTTGTGGATATTGTAGGATGCGACGGCAAGATCGCGCGGCGTGGTCATGGCTTGCATTATCCTCGGCGACCTGCTGCGGTCTCCATTCCCCTTGATATGGGCAAGATGCGCCCGCGCCCCAAGCCGCCCGATACCCAATGACACCGCGACACGCGCCCGCTGGGCCGACCGGCATCCCCGCATGGATGTTGACCGCTTCGGAGCAGTCATTTTGACCTGTGTCAAACGCAGATACCATCCACCTGCGATCGTCATGTCCGCCGCTGCGCTTTTCCGGATGCGATGGCGCCTCTTGCCAGGTATGCGGTTCGGGGCCGACAAAGGACCAACGCCGCTGGAACGCAGGTGGGGAAGACTATGGCGCATGATCCTTATGCCGCACTCGGACTGACCAAGACCGCCTCGCCTGCAGATATCAAGAAGGCCTACCGCAAACTCGTTCGCAATTCTCATCCGGACCTGCACCCGGACGACCCGAGCGCGGAGGCAAGGTTCAAACGCATCAATGCCGCCTATGATCTGCTCGGCGACCCCGGAAGGCGCGCCCGGTATGATGCAGGCGAGATCGACGAAACGGGTGCCGAACGCCCGCCCCGGAATTATTACAGGGACTATGCCGGAACCGCCGACCATCCCTACCGTCCGCGCCAGGGTTTTGCGGGCTCTGGCAATCCCGCCGACATATTTGCCGAGATTCTTCGTCAGCGCGGCGCCGGTGGTGCTGCATCAGGTGCGGGGTTCGCGGATCACTTTGCGGCAATGGGTCAGGACTTGCGCTTTGTGCTCGACGTTCCGTTCGTGGACGCCGCGCGCGGCACCAGAACCCGCATCACCCTGCCCGATGCCGGTCATCTTGAGGTGCATATCCCCAAGGGCCTGAAGGACGGCCAGACATTGCGGCTGCGGGGCAAGGGCAATCCGGGGTCCGGAGGCGGACCGGCAGGCGATGCGCTGGTGACCGTCAGGGTTCAGGCACATCCCGTGTTTCGCCGCGATGGCGATGATATCGTGATGACGCTGCCGATCACCATCGACGAAGCGGTTCTTGGCGGCAAGGTCACGGCCCCGACAATCAACGGCCCCGTCAGCGTCTCCATCCCCAGCGGGGCGACCAGCGGTCAGGTACTGCGTCTTCGCGGGCGCGGAATTGGCGGGACCGCTGGCAGCCAGGGCGACCAGCGGATCGAGCTGCGCATCGCCATGCCACCGAAAATCGATGCCGACCTGCGCGCGTTCATCGAAGAATGGCGCAGGAACAATGCCTATGATCCACGCGGAAACCTGTTCGGAGGGTCGCCGGAATGACCGAACCGCTCAGCGAAGATGATGTGATCGCCGCCATTGCATGGCTGACACCTCAGCGCCTTGGCGGCTTTGTCGCCGCCGATCTGATCACGCCTTTGCAGACCGAAGCGGGCCAGGTCTATCGGCCGGTCGACCTGGCCCGTCTGGAGTTGCTGTGCGAACTTGCAGAGCAGTTTGATCTTGCCGAGGACGCGCTTGGAATCGTCGTGTCGCTGATTGACGCGCTGCACGGGGCGCGCTTCAGTCTTCAGCGCGTTGCCGAGGCGCTCGCGGCCGAACCTGCCGACGTCCGCCAGCGTGTCGGGGCGTTTCTTTTGGACAGCACCGGCAGAGTTCCGCAGAGACCCGAAGACTGAGCCCGAACACGAAGGAGGTCCGGCGCGCTGGCCCCTGGCAGCTGACCGTTCGATCAGGACAGCTGCCACGTCGCATCGCTGACGGAGATCTAGGCGGACCATCTTTCGACTGGCAGTGTCGGTCGCACCTTTTGCCGACGGCGCCCGGGCCTTGCGGCCGACCCCTTGCGGAGATGATGCATGGAAATTGACTCCCAAGTGGTTGCAGAAATGCGCGGGCTTTCTGAAACCGAAGCGAAAGCCCGGCTTGCCACCGATGGCCCCAATGCCCTGCCGCATGCGAAGACGCCGCTCGCCCCTGCAGATCATCCTGGACGTGCTGCGCGAACCGATGCTGGCGCTGCTGCTGGCGGGCGGCGTTCGTCTATCTACTGCTGGGCGACCGCGCCGAGGCGCTGATCCTGCTGGCCTTCGCCTGCATGTCGGTCGCCATCACGGCCGTTCAGGAGGCGCGGACCGAACGGGTGCTGGAAGCCCTGCGCGATCTGACCAGCCCGCGCGCCTTGGTGGTACGCGGCGGCGAACGCGCTGCGCATCGCGGGCAGCGATGTCGTGCGTGGCGATCTGATCGTGCTGACCGAGGGCGACCGGGTGCCCGCCGATGCGCGATTGCTGCAGGCGACCGACCTGTCCGCCGACGAGTCCCTGCTGACGGGCGAGGCGGTGCCGGTGCGCAAGGCGGTGGGTGCCGCCAGATGCCACCGGCCCGACCCGGGCGGCGAGGATCAGCCGCTGGTGTTTTCCGGCACGCTGATCGTGCGGGGCACGGCCCTGGCCGAAGTCACGGCGACCGGCGCGCGCAGCGAGATCGGCAGGATCGGCACCTCGCTGGACCAGCTGGAAACCGGCACGCCGCAATTGCAGCGCCAGATGCGCAGGCTGGTCCTGGCATTTGCGGTGATGGGCGGTGCGGTGGCGCTGTCTGGTGGTGGGGCTTTATGGCCGGCTGCGCGGCTGACTGGCTGGAGGGCGTGCTGGCGGGCATCGCGGTCGGCATGTCGATGCTGCCCGAAGAGTTCCCGATGGTGCTGGCGGTGTTCATGGCCATGGGCGCATGGCGGATTTCGCAAGCGCGCGGGTGCTGACGCGGCGCGCGTCGGCGATCGAGGCGCTGGGGGCGGCGTCGGTGCTCTGCACGGACAAGACCGGCACCCTGACCGAAAACCGCATGACGATTGCCGCGCTGCGCCTGCCGGATGGGCGCGAGGTAACAATCGGCAAAGACACGGTGCCCGAAGCGTTCCGCGAACTGGCGGCGGCGGGGGTCATGGCCTCGGCACCGGAGCCATTCGATCCGATGGAGAAGGCGTTTCATGCTCTTGGCCAAGGCCGACCTGCGGCCGGGCGAAACACTGCCCGGCGATGGTCTGCACGCTGGTCCGCAGCTACCCGCTGTCCCCCGGACTGCTGGCGATGTCGCAGGTCTGGGACAGGACGGACGGCAAGGGCGGGCACATGATCGCGGCCAAGGGCGCACCCGAGGCCATTGCCGGCCTGTGCCATCTGGATGACGCCCGCACGCCGGGCGATGGTGCGGACGGTTGACGGCATGGCCGCCCAGGGCCTGCGTGTGCTCGGGGTGGCCGAGGCCGGATTTCAGGGCAAAGACCTGCCCGCCGGATCAGCACGATTTCGACTATCGGTTTCTGGGGCTGGTCGGATTGGCTGACCCCTTGCGCGCCTCGGTTCCCGCCGCCGTGGCCTTATGCAGGTCCGCTGGCATCAGGGTGATCATGATCACAGGCGATTATCCTGCCACCGCCCTGGCCATCGCCCGCGATGCCGGCGTCGGCGGCGGACAGGTGATCGACGGCACCGCGCTGGCCGCAATGACGGACGCCGAGCTTGCCGCCGCGGTGCAGTCCGCCACCGTCTTTGCCCGCATCATGCCGGAACAGAAACTGCGCATCGTCAAGGCGTTGCAGGCGGACGGGGCGATTGTCGCAATGACCGGCGACGGGGTGAATGATGCGCCATCGCTCAAGGCGGCCGACATCGGCGTGGCGATGGGGGGCCGTGGCACCGACGTGGCGCGCGAAGCCGCGTCCATCGTTCTGCTGGATGATGATTTCGGCTCCATCGTCGCGACCGTCCGGCTGGGACGGCGGATTTACGACAATCTGCGCAAGGCGATGAGCTTCATCCTCGCGGTGCATGTGCCGATCGCGGGTCTGGCGCTGATTCCGCTGGTGTTCGGGATGCCGCTGCTGCTCGAGCCGGTGCACATCGCCTTTCTGGAAATGGTCATCGACCCGGTCTGTTCACTGGTGTTCGAGGCCGAGACCGAGGAGGACGGCATCATGGACCGCCCGCCGCGCCCGGTTTCCGAGCCGCTGTTTTCCACGCCGACGCTCATCTGGAGCCTGCTGCAAGGCGGTCTGGTCCTGACAGCTGCGACCGCCATCCTGTTTCTGGCCCCCGGCTACGGGTTTGATCCCGATCAGGTCCGGGCGCTGACCTTTCACACTTTGGTGCTTGCGATCGTGACACTGATCTTCGTCAACCGGTCGGTCTCGGCCTCGGTGATCACCGCGTTCACCCGGCCCAACCGGGCCTTGGCCGTGGTGCTGCCAGTCGTGGGCGGTTTGCTGGCCGTCACCGTGTTCTGGGCCCCCGCACGCAGCCTCTTCCGCTTCGGCGCGCTGGATCCGCAATGGTTGATCGTCCCGCTGACGGCATGTCTGGCGATCCTGCTGGTATCGGAGGCGGTGAAACCGATCTGGCGGAAAGTGGTCCTGCCGGGGCAGAGAAAGGCCCACGACTGATCGCGGCTGACGGTGTCGGGCCGGGCGTTGGCCGGGCCGTCTGTTCGGAACGGTTTGGGCGGCGGAACAAGCTGCCGCGCCATGTCCGCTGCGCGGAACCCGACGTGGTGCGGACATGGCGAAAATCGGCAGGATCAGACCTTCGGGCCATCCTTGGGGTGGTCCATGCCCCGAACGACTTCAACCTTCACTTCCGCCACAAAAGCCGCCAGCGCGCCCAGAACGGCCACCAAGGGTGCCGCGAGGATAACGGCACCGCCCGCGATGGCACCAATCGTCAGGGGCATCTCCAGCATGATGTCGCCATCAGGCTCGATCACCCGGATGCGCTTGACCTGGCCCTCGGCAGCCAGGCGCTTGACGCAGGCGACTAGCTCGTCGCCGCGCACCTGGATCTGTTCGGTCCATGTCGGTTTGTGGCCGTGGTCGGTCGTCGTTTCTGCCTTTTCAGCCGGAGCTGGCTTGGTGTCCTGATCTGTCATTTCACGTCTCCCGTTGCTGTGCCTGCGCGCAGTCTGACAGGCACGGGCAGGACGACGTTGACCCAGATCAAAATAGGGGATCGGGTTTCAGGCCGTTCGAGATGGCGCCCCGCTCACCCCTGGCATACATCGAAGTCCACGCCACGGATCACTGCCGACGCCATCAGCCCCTCGGTGAAGTCGCGGGCGGCATGTGTCCACGCGGCCTTTTCTGCGGCCTCTGCCAGCCGGTGGCGCACGGCAGCAAACGGCAGCACCTGACCCTCGGCAAAGGCGTCCAGCCGGACAACGTGCCAGCCAAAGCGGGTGCGTACCGGGGCGGCACAGGTCTGACCGGCGGCAAGACCCCGCAGCGCGGCCTCGAATTCCGGCACCGCATCGCCGGGGCCCAGCTGACCCAGCATGCCGCCATTCGCCTTTGACGAACAGTCGCTGGCCTCGCGCGCGACGCGGCCAAAGGCTTTGGGATCGGCCGAGAGGTTGGCAAGGATGGACTCCGCCCGTTGCCGCGCGGCATCCGTCCCTGCGCTGTCGGAAGGGTCGGCGGCGCACAGGATATGCGATGCCTCCCAAAGCGGCGGCGCGCGAAACCGGGTGGGGTCCTTCATCCACAAAGCCATAAGATCATCCTCAGTCGGCGGAGCCGTGGTGATCACCTCTTCCAGCAGCGCGCGTATCTGCGCCTCGTCGGGTGTTTCGGTCATGCCGGGACCGACAGAGGCGGGCGCAGCGGCGATCCCGCGCCGCGCCGCCTCGTCCAGCAATAGCTTGCGGATGGTCAGCGCGCGCGCCGCCTTGCGCCAGGCCAGGCCGGGTTTCGCCTTCGGGGCCGCGTGGTTCTGCGCCTCGGCGGCGATGGCGGCGGGAGGGATGGTCTCGCCGTTGACGGTGATCTCGGGGAACAACGGGGCGTGGTTCATCGGCGTCACTCCGCTGGCTTGATGGTCGACCGGGGCCGCGCCTTCGCCCGGCGCGACCGCACGATCTGCCAGCCCGGCCGCAGCGTCACATAGCGGATCGGAACCGACAGCATGTGCACAAGCCGCGAGAAGGGGAACAGGATGAAAATCGTCAACCCCAGGAAGATGTGCAACTGGAACAGCAGCGGCGCGCCTTCGACATAGCTGGCAGCGCGGCCGTCAAACATGAAGATCCCCTGGGCCCACAGCATGAACCTGACCATTTCGCCGCCGTCCAGATGCTGCAGCGACACGGTGATGGTCAGCATGCCCAGGGTCAGTTGGGCGAGCAATAGCAGCAGGATGGCGATGTCCATCTTGCTGGATGTGGCCCGGATGCGCGGATCGATCAGGCGGCGATGGATCAGGATAATGCCCCCGGCAAGGGCCGCAACCCCGGCGACCCCGCCTACGATGATGGCAAGGATCTGTTTGGCCGAATGGCTGATTCCCAGCGCCTCGATCAGCCACAGGGGCGTCAGCAGTCCGAACAGATGCCCGAAGAATATCGTGAGAACGCCGACGTGAAACAGGACCGATCCCAGGATCAGCTGCCTGCGCCGCAGCAGTTGCGACGAGGATGATTTCCACGTGAACGGCACGGTTTCATACCGTGCAACCGTGCCGATGATCATCACGCTCAGCGCGATGTAGGGGTAAATGCCGAACAGGAAGTAATGCATCGTCGCCTCCGTCATTCGGCCGCAACCGGATGACCCGGCGCAGGGGTTACGGGAATATCCATACCGGCCAGCAGGTCGCGCACTTGCGGGCAGCCGGCGTTCGGGTCGGGGCCAAAGGTAACTTCGGTTTCGTCCCAGACCGCATCAAGGGCGGTCAGATCGGTCGGATCATCGATCGGGCTGTTCCAGCATCGCGGCCACGGCTTCCGCGTCTGCATGGGCACCCGACAACTGCCGAAGGCGCCGCGAACACGGCGCCATAGATGCTCTCCCGCCGTTCCAGCCGCGTGGCCAGCGTGGCAAAGATATGTGCGGCATCCGCCAGCATCTCCCGCGCTTCCGGGCCAGGACGCGTCGCCAGGAATTCCAGCAGAACCGGCAGATGGTCGGGCAGTTCGGTGCTGATCGGATCGAATCCGGCCGTCGCGGTAGGTTTCGATCAGCGACGACCATCGCGCCACCCCGGTCACGGCTTTCGCCATGCACATGTTCGAACAGGTTCAGCGACAGGGTGCGCGAACGGTCGAACAGCATCACATAGTCTTCCTGCAGATCGTAGACAGGTCGCGCCTGGCCCAGCGCCTCGGCCAGCGGGCGCAGATCGCGGCGCGCGGCTGCCGTGAGCCGGGTCTCGGCGGCCAGAACGCCGCCGATTTCGGGCATGGCCGCCTGCAGTTCCGGCGTCGGATAGCTGAGCATCAGCGACAGGGCTTTGAGCGTGCGGTCCATCATCAGAAGGCCTCCGACGGCAGGGTGAGGGTTTTCTTCTTCTTGCCGCCGAACAATGTGCCCTTGCCGATCGACCCCGTCGAACAGCCGTTGCCATCGGTGAAGCCGCAGCCGCTGCGGATGTCATACGCCTCTTCGACCTGTTCGCGGTGCGTGGTGGGGATCGACAAAACGATCCTCGTAATCGGCAATGGCCATGATCTTGTACATGTCCTCGATCATGCGCGGCGCGTCATGCCGACGCGGGCAGCGATGCCGTTCGTTGATGCACGCCGTCCACGGTTTTCGACCGCATGTAGGCGCGCATCGCGGCCATCCGTTCCAGCGCGCTGACGACGGGTTCCTCGGCGCCCGGCCGTCAGCATGTTGGCCAGGTACTGCACCGGAATGCGCAAGGTAGCGCACATCGGGCAATCTCGTCGTTCATCCGCAGATCGACCGGCCTGTGCGGCATTCTGGATCGGCGACAGCGGCGGGATGTACCAGACCATCGGCAGGGTCCGGTATTCGGGATGCAGCGGGAAGGCGACCTTCCAGTCCATCGCCATTTTCCAGATCGGGCTGGTCTTGGCGGCCTTGATCCAATCCTGCGGGATGCCGTCGCGGCGGGCCGGCGGCGATGACTGCCGGATCGTTCGGGTCAAGGAACACGTCAAGATGCGCGCTGATAGAGGTCGGTTCACTTCCGGCTGCATTCGCCGCCTCCGCGATCTTGTCGGCGTCATACAGCATGACGCCCAGATAGCGGATGCGCCCGACGCAGGTTTCCGAGCAGACGGTCGGACTGGCCGGATTCAATGCGCGGATAGCAGAAGCGTGCATTTCTCGGATTTGCCGGATATCCCAGTTGTAATAGACCTTCTTGTAGGGGCAGCCCGAAACGCACATCCGCCAGCCCCGGCATTTTTCCTGGTCGATCAGGACAATGCCGTCTTCCTCGCGCTTGTAGATCGCGCCGGACGGGCAGGAGGCGGCACAGGCCGGGTTCAGGCAATGCTCGCACAGGCGCGGCAGATACATCATGAAGGTGTTTTCGTATTCGCCGTAGATGTCCTTCTGGATGTTCTCGAAGTTGTAGTCCTTGGACCGCTTCGCGAATTCGCCGCCCAGGATTTCCTCCCAGTTCGGGCCTTTGACGATCTTTTCCATCCGCTCGCCGGTGATCTTTGACCGGGGGCGCGCGGTGGGAAAGGCCGTCATGTCCGGTGCGGATTTCAGGTGGTCATAGTCGAAATCGAAAGGCTCATAGTAATCGTCGATCTCGGGCAGGTCCGGGTTGGCGAAGATGTTCGCCAGGATGCGCCATTTGCTGCCCTGCTTGGGCTGCAAGCTTGCCTTTGGACGGTCGACCGGACCCAGCCGCCGTTCCAGCGTTTCTGGTTTTCCCAGTCGGTCGGATAGCCGGTGCCGGGCTTGGTTTCGACATTGTTGAACCACGCGTATTCAACGCCTTCGCGGCTGGTCCAGACGTTCTTGCAGGTGACCGAACAGGTGTGACAGCCGATGCATTTGTCCAGGTTCAGAACCTTGCCGATCTGTGCGCGGACTTCTCATTCTGCGGCCTCCACTTGAACGGTTGCGGGCGTATCGAGCCAGTCAACCTTTTGCATTTTCCGCACGATCACGAATTCGTCGCGGTTGCTGCCCGACGGTGCCGTAGTAGTTGAAGCCGTAGGACAGTTGCGCATAGCCGCCGATCATGTGGGTGGGTTTCAGAGTGGTGCGGGTGACCGAATTGTGGATGCCGCCCCGGTTGCCGGTCTTTTCCGAACCGGGCGTGTTCACGATCTTTTCCTGCGCGTGATACATGAACAGCGTGCCCTGCTTGATCCGCTGGCTGACCACCACCCGCGCGGTCAGCGCGCCGTTGATGTTGTAGGCCTCGACCCAGTCGTTATCGACAAGACCGGCCTTCTGCGCGTCCACCTCGGACATCCAGACCACCGGCCCGCCCCGGTTCAGCGTCAGCATCAGAAGGTTGTCGGAATAGGTGCGAATGGATGCCCCATTTCTGGTGCGGCGTGATGAAGTTCAGCACGACATGCGGGTTGCCCTCGGCCGCGTCGTTGTTGACGGCCTTGGTGATGGTCTTCAGGTCCACCGGCGGGCGGTAGCTGACGAAACCTTCGCCAAAGGCCCGCATCCAGAGGTGATCCTGATACAGCTGCTGGCGGCCCGGTCAGGGTGCGCCACGGGATCAGCTCATGCACGTTGGTGTAGCCCGCGTTGTAGCAGACCGTCTTCGCTTTCGATCCCCGACCAGGTGGGGCTGGAGATGATCTTGCGCGGCTGGGCCGCGATATCGCGGAAGCGGATCTTGGTGTGGTGCGCGCCTTCGGCCAGATGGGCGTGGTGGCGGCCGGTGGGCTTTTCCAGCTCGTCCCACGCTTTCACGGCCACTTCGCCGTTGGTTTCCGGGGCCAGCATCAGGATCATTTCGGCCGCGTCGATCGCCGTATCGAGGCGTGGCCATGCCCTTGCGATGACGCCCTCCGTCCAGCACCACGCCGTTCAGGTCGCGCAGGTGCTGCACCTCGACCTTGGTATCCCAGTTGATCCCCTTGCCGCCGTTGCCCAGCTTGTCCAGCAGCGGCCCGACCGAGGTGAACTTCTTGTAAAGGTTGGGATAATCCCGTTCGACCGCGATGTAGTTCGGCGCGGTCTTGCCGGGGATCAGGTCGCATTCGCCCTTTTTCCAGTCCTTCACATGCGCCTGCGCCAGTTCGCCGGCGGTGTCATGCAGCAGCGGCAGCTGCACGATGTCGGTTTCCACGCCCAGCACTTCGGGGGCAACCTCGCTGAACTTCTTCGCGATCGACTTGAAGATTTCCCAGTCGGATTTCGACTTCGTAGGCCGGGTCCACCGCCGCCTGCAGCGGGTGGATGAACGGGTGCATGTCGGATGTGTTCAGATCGTCCTTTTCGTACCAGCTGGCCGTCGGCAGCACGATGTCGGAATAGACGCAGGTGGTGGACATCCGGAAATCGATGCGTCACCAGCAGGTCGAGTTTGCCCTTGGGCGCCTCGTCATGCCAGACGGCTTCCTTCGGCATCACGCCGCCTTCTTCGCCCAGATCCTTGCCCATCACGCCATGATCGGTGCCCAGCAGGTGCTTGAGGAAGTATTCATGCCCCTTGCCGCGACGACCCCAGCAGGTTCGACCGCCAGACAAACAGGTTGCGCGGCCAGTTTTCCGGCGCATCCGGGTCTTCGCAGGACATCTGCAGCGCGCCGGATTTCAGATTGTTCGGCCACATAGGCCGGGATGGCCTTGCCCGCCGCCTTGGCGGCCTTCGACACCTCCAGCGGGTTGGTCTTCAGCTGCGGGGCCGACGGCAGCCAGCCCATCCGTTCGGCCCGGATGTTGTAGTCGATCAGCGAGATGTCCCAGTCGCCCGTTGGGCGCCGTGGGCGACAGGATCTCGCCCGCGCGCAGCGTCTCATAGCGCCACTGGTCGGTATGGGCATACCAGCGCGAGGTCGAGTTCATGTGCCGCGGCGGGCGGTTCCAGTCCAGCGCAAAGGCCAAGCGGCGCCCAGCCGGTCTGCGGGCGCAGCTTTTCCTGGCCCACGTAATGCGACCAGCCGCCGCCCTCCTGCCCGATGCAGCCGCACATCACCAGCATGTTGATGATGCCGCGATAGTTCATGTCCATGTGGTACCAGTGGTTCAGACCGGCCCCGAGGATGACCATGCGACTTGCCGTGGGTCTTTTCGGCATTGCCTGCGAATTCGCGCGCCACGGCGATGATCTTTTCCGCGCGTCGACGCCGGTGATCTTTTCGGCCCAGGCCGGGGTATAGGGGCTGTCGTCATTGAAAGTTCTTCGACACCCATTTGCCGCCAAGGCCGCGGTCAAGGCCGTAGTTGGCGCAGAACAGGTCGAACACCGTGGCGACCAGCGCGACCTTGCCATCGGCCAGTGTCACGCGCCGGGCCGGGATGTTGCGGGTCAGCACCTCCGGGTGGTCGCATTTCACGAAATCGCCGGTGGCGACCCCGCCGAAGTAAGGGAAATCGACGCCGACAACTTCGTCGTGGTGCCCGTCAAGGATCTGGCTCAGCCGCAGTTGCGCCTCGGCCCCTTTGGCGCGCTGTTCAAGGTTCCACTTGCCCTTCTTCGCCCCAGCGGAAGCCGATCGAACCGTTGGGGGCCACGATCTGACCCGATGGTCTCGTCATAGGCGACCGTCTTCCAGTCGGGGTTGTTCGTCTCGCCCAGATGGCCCGTCGAAATCGTCGGCGCGCAGCATGCGGCCCGGGACAAGATGGCCGTCTCTGTCCTCCAGCCGCACCAGCATCGGCATGTCGGTGTATTTGCGGGCGTAGTCCTCGAAATATTCGGCCTGCCGGTCCAGATGGAATTCGCGCAGGATCACATGGCCCATGGCCATCGCCAGCGCCGCATCGGTGCCGGCCTGCGGGTTCAGCCAGATGTCGCCGAACTTGGCGGCCTCGGAATAGTCGGGGCTGACCACGGCGGATTTGGTGCCGCGATAGCGCGACCTCGGTATAGAAATGCGCGTCCGGCGTCCGGGTCTGCGGCACGTTCGACCCCCAGAGCATCAGGAAGCCCGCGTTGTACCAGTCGGCACTTTCCGGCACGTCGGTCTGTTCGCCCCAGGTCTGGGGCGACGCAGGCGGCAGGTCGCAATACCAGTCGTAGAACGACATGCAGGTGCCGCCCAGCAGGCGACAGGTACCGCGAACCGGCGGCATAGCTGACCATCGACATGGCCGGGATCGGCGAGAAGCCGAACACCCGGTCGGGGCCATAGGTCTTGGCGGTATAGGCATTGGCGGCGGCGATGATCTCGGTCGCCTCGTCCCATGATGGCGCGCACGAAACCACCCTTGCCGCGCGTCTTGGTATAGGCTGGCGCGCAGCTCGGGATCGGCCTGGATCGCGGCCCACGCGGCGACCGGCGTCATCGTGGCGCGCATCTTGCGCCAGGCCCGCATCAGCGCGGCCCCGGATCAGCGGGTTCTTCACCCGGTTGGCGGAATAGAGATACCAGCTGTAGGACGCACCCCGCGCGCAGCCGCGCGGTTCATGGTTGGGCAGGCCCGCGCGGGTGCGCGGATAGTCGGTCTGCTGGGTTTCCCAGGTCACGATCCCGGATTTGACGTAGATTTTCCACGAACAGGATCCGGTGCAGTTCACCCCGTGGGTCGACCGCACGATCTTGTCGTGCCGCCAGCGGTTTCTGTAGGTGTCTTCCCAGTCGCGGTTCTCGCGCGTGGTCTGGCCCCAGCCGTCCGAGAATTGCTCCAGCTCTTTGCTCTGGAAGAAGTTCAGTCTGTCGAGCAGATGGCTCATCATGGCGTCCTTTCGCTATTCTGCGGGGTGGGCGGAGGTGCCGAGCGGCCCGGCCGCGCTCGATGTCATGGAGAAGCCCGCCGGGCCGCGTGTAGACGACCCAGGTGATGGCAAGGCAGAGCACGTAGAAGGCGAGGAACAGCCACAGCGCGCCGACCGGGCTGCCGGTCATGGCGATCGAGATGCCATAGGCCTTGGGGATGAAGAACCCGCCATAGGCCGCCGATGGCGCTGGTGAAGGCGACGATCGCCGCGCCATTCCATCGCGATCTGGCGGGCGCGGTCATCGCCGGTCAGCTGCGGCATCAGGCGCGGCACTTCGCTGCCCATGATGACCGGGATCATCTGGAAGGTCGAGGCATTGCCGACGCCGGTGAAGAAGAACAGCGCCATGAAGCCCGCGAAGAAGCCCGGCAAACGATCCCCGCCTGCAAGGCGGAACAGGATCACCGCCGAGCACGGAGGCGATCATGCCGACGAAGACCCAGAACGTCACCCGCCCGCCGCCGAACCGGTCGGAAACCCAGCCCGTGCCGGCCCGGCTGAGCGCGCCGACCAGCGGCCCGAGGAAGACATACTGCAGCGCGTTCACATCCGGGAAAGCGATCTTCGGTCAGCAGCGGGAAAGCCCGCCGAATAGCCGATGAAACTGCCGAAGGTGCCGATGTAAAGCACGCACATCAGCCAGTTGTGCGCTGCGCCCGAAGATCACCGATTGCTGCGCAAAGCTGGCCTTGGCATCGGCGATGTCGTTCATGCCCAGCCCAGGCGGCGACGGTGGCGCGACAGGATGAACGGCACCCAGACAAAGCCCGCGTTCTGCATCCACAGCTGGCCGCCTTCGGTCATCGTCTGGGGCGCACCGCCCATGGTGCCGAACACGCCCGACCGTGATAACCAGCGGCACCAGGAACTGCATCGACGCTGACGCCAAGATTGCCAAGACCCGCATTCAGCGCCAGCGCGTTGCCCTTTTCGGCCTTGGGAAAGAAGTAGCCGATATTGGCCATGCGACGAGGCGAAGTTGGCCGCCGCCGAGCCCGCAGAGCAGCGCCAGCACCAGGAAGATGAAGTAGGGCGTTTCGGGGTTCTGCACGGCATAGCCGATGCCGATGGCCGGCAGCATCAGCGATGCGGTCGACAGCGTCGTCCACAGCCGCCCGCCGAAGATCGGCACCATGAAGCCGTAGAAGATCCGCAGCGTCGCACCGCTGACAGGGCCGGCAGCGCCGCAAGCCAGAACAGCTGTTCCGGGGTGAAAGCGAAGCCGATCAGCAGGCAGCCGCGCCACGACCATCGACCAGACCATCCAGACCGAAAAGGCCAGAAGCAGCGCGGGGATCGAAATCCACAGGTTGCGGCGCGCGATCCGGCCGGCCGCCTTGGTCCCAGAAGGCCGCATCCTCCGGGCGCCATCCGGTCCAGCACGCGCGGCATGGCCGTGCGTTTCCGGCTGGTGGATGTCCTGCATCTCGGGCAATTGCGGCAGACTGGTCCAGCGCCTCGCCATGCGCCGCACGTTCCATCGCGCGGATCGACAGATGCATCCATGCCAGCGCGATGGCGACCAGCGCGAACAGCAGCGCAAAGCAGATCGTGTAGATGCCCGTGAGGTCCAGCAGCGCACCAAACGCGATCGGCAGGACAAACCCGCCAAGGCCGCCGATCATGCCGACCAGCCCGCCGACCGCGCCGACATGGCTCGGGTAGTAGACCGGGATGTGCTTGAACACCGCCGCCTTGCCGAGGCTCATGAAGAAGCCCAGCGCAAACAGCGTGGCGACGAACGGCCACAGCCCCATGCTCGGTCGAAAAGGCGATCGGGCCGTCCTTGCCCTGAATGACGTAATCCGTCGGCGGATAGGACAGCATGAACAGGAACAGCAGGGAAAAGCCGAAGGTCCAGTACATGACCGACCGCGCACCGAACTTGTCGGACAGGTGCCCGCCATAGGCGCGGAACAGGCTGGCCGACAGGCTGAAGGACGCCGCCGCCATGCCCGCCGTGCGCACCTCGACGCCGTAGACGTCGATCAGGTAATGCGGCAGCCAGAGCGCCAGCGCCACGAAGGCGCCGAAGACGAAGAAGTAGTACAGCGAAAACCGCCAGACCTGCAGGTTCTTCAGCGGCGCGAATTGCTGGGCAAAGCTCGGGGGCCTTGGCCCCGGACGCTGCGGCGCGCGACCAGTTCCGGGTCGTCCTTGGCAAAGACGAAGAAGATCGACGCCCATCAGCGCAAGCGCCTGCCGCCCAGACATTGGCCACGCCGTGCCAGCCATAGGCGACCATCACGAAGGGGGCCACGAACTTGGTCACCGCAGCCCCGACGTTGCCTGCGCCGAAGATGCCCAGCGCCGTGCCCTGATGGCCTGCATCGGATACCAGCGGACTGACATAGGCCACGCCGATGATGAACGACCCGCCAGCAAGGCCGATGCCCAGGGCCGCGACCAGATACATGATGTAGGTATCGGCAAAGGTCAGCAGCCCAGGTGGCCAGCGCAGCCAGGATCATCTGCACTGAAAAGACCAGGCGTCCGCCGTATTTCTCGGTCCAGACGCCCAGAAACATCCGCGTGAGCGAACCGGTCAGGATCGGTGTTGCCACCAGCAGGCCGAACTGGAGTGTCGTTCAGGCCCAGCTCGGACTTGATGGCGACACCGATGATCGAAAAGATCGTCCAGACCGCGAAACAGGCGGTGAAGGCGATGGTGCTCAGTGCAAGCGCACGGTTCTGGTCGGCTGACGTGACTGTCCCGGTGGTCTGCATGCTGTCCCTCCGCAAGCGGTTTTGGGGCAGATGTGCAGCAATCGCTGGCCGGTCCATTTGATCGATGTCAAACGCGCACCGTCAGGCCACAACAAAATTCTATGATCCGCAGCTGCTCCAAAGCTAATCGTCGGCGATGAAGGACGGCCCGCGATCCCGCAGCAGCCAGGGCAGGTTCAGAGGCATCGCGCTGTCAAAGCCTGCTGCGGCTAGAACGTCCCGGTTGCGTGATGGAGCTGTCGGCAAACGTCATTTCGCGCCGGATTGCACCTGATCTGCAAATGCCAGCGCATCGGCATGTGACGTGCCGATTTGCGCGTCCATTGCCAGCGCCCCCGCCCAATCCACCTCGGGCCAGCTCTCTGCTGCAAGGTCCGCAAGCTGCCGCTGCCCGACCCTTGCGGCCTTGCACAGGTCCGAAACGGCTGCCTGCGCCGCGGGGCGGGACATGATCCCTGTCAGGGCGAATGTGATGGCTTCGGCATGGATCACGCCGTGGCCCGTGACGAGACCCTGCGTCATGGCATCGCCATCCGGCACCATGCCGCCCGCGAGTTCACCGGCCAGCGACAGCGACCGCGCCGCCGAAACGCAAAGCTGCGGCAGCGCCAGCCATTCGGTAAACCACGCCCCCCCGTCGCGCTGCTGCCGGTGCAGGACCGCCGATTGCAGCGTCGCGTTCAATCCCGCCGCGTGCCGGGCCAGTGCGACAAGGGCCTGCGCCTGCACCGGGTTGGATTTCTGCGGCATCGTCGATGACGCACCCGCTTTGGCAAAATGCACCTCGTCTATGCCCGATTGCGCCATCAGGCACAGATCCCCGCCCATCTTGCCGACCGTGGCGGTCAGTGCCGTCATCCATGCGGCAAGCTCGGCAATCCGGTCACGTTCTGCGTGCCAGCTTGCGCCCGGATCGCCCAGCCCCAGCGCCTGCGCCAACGCCGCGCGTATGGCAGGCCCATCATCGCCCATGACTGAAAGCGTCCCTGCCGCACCGCCCAGCTGCACGACCAGAAGGCGCGGGCGCAGTTCGGCCAGCCTGTCCCGCAGCCGCAGCAGCGGACGTCCCCAGCCCGCCACCACGGCGCCAAGACTGGTGGGCGTGGCGATCTGGCCGTAGGTCCGCGCCGCCATCGGCAGGCCCGCATGCGCACGGGCCTGTCTGGCAAGGGCATCGAGGAGCGCGTGCAAACGCCCATCGAGCAGCAGCAACAGCTGCCTGATGCGCAGGATCAGCCCGGTGTCCATGATGTCCTGACTGGTGGCACCCCAATGCAGATACTGCGCGAAAGCGGGGTTGCCGCAGGTCTTGCGGAACGCCTCGATCAGGGCCGGAACCGGCACACCGTTTGTCGCTGTCGTGTCATTCAGTGTCGCCGGGTCGATCTGGATGTCGAGGCAGGTGCGGTGCAGCCATGCGGCGGCATCGCGCGGGATCAGCCCGGCGTCGCCCTGCACCTGGGCCAGTGCGCCCTCCACAATCAGCATCGCGCGCAGTTCGGCGCTGTCGGTGAACAAGCGGGCCGCTTCGGCATCGCCCAGCAGGCCGCTGTAGATGGCGCTGTCCTGCACAGACGCGGGCATCAGACTGGCCGCAACCCGAGGATGGCACGGGCCTCAGCGGGTGTCGCCACCGGGCGGCCGTATCGCGCGCAGAGATCGGCGGCGCGAGCGACCAGTGCGGCATTGGACGGGGCGAGGGTATCGCGGTCCAGCCGGACGTTGTCCTCCAGCCCCGTGCGCGTATGCCCGCCCTTCCGGATCGCCCAATCGTTGATCGTCAGCTGCGCGGGCCCGATCCCTGCGGCACACCATTGCGCGCCGGGCGCAAGGCGCTGAAGTGTCTCGATATAGAAATCGAATATGCGTTCGTCGGCGGGCATGGCATTCTTCACCCCCATCACGAACTGCACATAAAGCGGCCCGGGCAAGCGTCCGTCTGCCGCCATGCGCGTGGCCTGCACGATATGCGACAGATCAAATGCCTCGATTTCTGGTTTGACGTCATGGGCCTGCATCTCGGCCGCCAGCCAGTCCACCAGATCGGGCGGGTTCTCGTACACGCGGGTGGGGAAGTTGTTCGACCCGACCGACAGGCTGGCCATGTCGGGGCGGAGCGGCAGCATGCCGCCACGTGCCGCACCCGCACCGGAGCGCCCGCCGGTGGAGAATTGCACGATCATGCCGGGACAGTGCTTGCGCAGGCCCTCCTGCAGCAGGGCGAACCGGTCGGGGTCGCTGGTCGGTTTGCCGTCGTCATCGCGCACATGGCAATGGGCGATGGTGGCCCCTGCCTCGAACGCCGCATGGGTGCTTTCGATCTGCTCGGTGACCGTGATCGGCACAGCAGGGTTGTCGGCCTTGCTGGGCAAGGACCCGGTGATGGCGACACAGAGAATGCAGGGATTGTCCATTCAGATATCGAAGAAAACCGTTTCGCCGTCACCTTGCAGGCGGATGTCGAAGCGGTAGATCCCCGGCGCGGTCCTCGCGGCGATCAGGGTGGCGCGCCGGGCGGGCTGTTCGACCAGGTTCAGAACCGGGTCGGCGCTGTTGTCTTCGTCGTCGAAATAGAGCCGCGTATTCAGTCCGATGTTGATGCCGCGCGCCACGATCCACAGGTTCAGATGCGGCGCCATCGGGCGGTTGTTGCGGCCCATGACCGACCCCGGCTTGATCGTGTCGAACCCCCAGAGGCCGGTGTCGAAGTCGGAAATCACCCGCCCCCAGCCGCGAAACCCTGCGGCCGCCGCGTCGGCGCGCGGATCGGCAGAATGGGGATAGATGCCTGCGGCATCGGCCTGCCAGACCTCGATCAGCACGTCTTTCACCGTGGTTCCGCTCCCATCGTAGACCGCACCCTCAACCCTGATGCGTTCGCCGGTCGCGGCGGGTCCGGCAATGTCCTGCCCCAGTTCGCTGGCAAAGATATCAAACCCCGCAGCCCCCGGAGCAAGTCCGATATGAACATAGGGTCCGGCCGTCTGCGACGCGGACTCCCTCAGATAGGCCAGCGACTGAACCATCCTAGTTCCCCTCCAGCCGGTTCTCGAACAGGGTGGACCGGCGCCCCCGCAGCACGATGTCGAACTTGTAGGCCAGACAATCAAGCGGAATGGCCGCGTTCAGGTCCAGGGGCGCGATCAACTGGTCGATTGCGCGCGGGTCCGGGATGGACTGCACGATCGGGCATTTCGCGATCAGCGGGTCGCCTTCGAAATACATCTGCGTGATCAGCCGCTGGGCAAAACCTGTCCCGAACACGGACACATGGATATGCGCCGGTCGCCAGTTGTTCACCCAGTTACGCCATGGATAGGCCCCCGGTTTGATCGTGCGGAAAGAGTAGTATCCGTCAGCATCGGTAAGCGTGCGCCCGCAACCGCCGAAATTGGGGTCCAGGGCACCCAGATAGGTGTCCTTCTTGTGGCGATACCGGCCCGAGGCATTGGCCTGCCAGACCTCGACCAGCGTACCGGGCACGCCGCGCGCGTTTTCATCCAGCACACGGCCATGCACGATGATGCGTTCGCCGACCGGATCGCCCGTTCCTGGCAAAATTGCGGATCAGGTCATTGTCCGAAGGCCCGATATCCGCGTGCCCGAAGGTGGGGCCGGTGATTTCCGACAGAGAATTCTGCAACGACAGCAGTGCGAATTTCGGGCTGCGCGTGACACTGGTCTTGTAGTCGGGCGTCAGGGCCGGCGGGTGCAGCGTGCGGTCGCGCTGGAAGAATTCGGCGGGTTTCATCTGGCGTCTTTCATCGCGGCGAAGGTGTTCTTGGCAATCGCGATGGCATGATTGGCGCGCGGGATACCTGCATAGATGGCGACGTGCAGCAGCGCCTCCATCACATCGGCCTCGCTGGCACCCGTGTTCGCGGTGGCGCGGATGTGCAGGGCCAGCTCGTGGTCATTGCCCAGTCCCGCGAGCAGGGCGATGGTCAGCATCGACCGTTCGCGCAAGGGGATGGTGCCGCGCGCCCAGACATGCCCCCAGGCGGCATCGGTGATCAGTGCCTGAAAGGCGGCATCGGCGGCGGTTGTGGCAGCTTCGGCGCGGTCGACATGGGCATCGCCCAGCACGCGGCGGCGGGTGGCCATGCCCTTTGCGGTCAGATCGGTCATTTTTGAGCCTTCAGGAAAGCGGACAGAATGGCGGCGAAGGCGGCAGGATCTTCGACGCATGGCAGGTGGCCGACATCACGCATCAGGTGGAACGCCGCACCGGGGATCAGTTCTGCGGTCGCGCGGACGATATCGGGCGGGCTGGCCCCGTCCGCAGCCCCGGCTATCACCAGCGTGGGCAGTCGCAGGGTGCGTGCGGCCAGCGTCAGGTCAGCGCGGGCAAGCGCCGCACAGGCCGCGGTATAACCCTCCGCCGGGGTGCGGATCAGCATGTTCCGCCAGGGGGCGACGGCCGGCGACGCGCGGAACGCCGGCGCAAACCAGCGGTCCATGACCGCATCCGCGATGCTGGCCAGACCGCCACCGACGACGGCATCGATCCGGGTCTGCCAGCTGTCGGCTGTGCCCAGCCTTGCCGCGGTGTTCGACAGGACAAGCGTGCCGGCAAGATCAGGTCGCGTGGCCGCCACCGCCTGCGCGATCAGGCCGCCGATGGACAGCCCGACCAGGGCCACGGGCGTCTTGGCCTGCGTCCCGATCAGGGCAATCAGATCATCGGCATAATCCGCAATCTGCGCCGGGCCGCCCAGATCCGACAGCCCGTGCCCGCGCTTGTCATACCGGATGAACCGCATCCCCGCAGGCAACAGCGGCAGTACGGCATCCCACAGCCGCAGATCCGTGCCAAGCGAGTTGGCAAAGATCACGACCGGGCCATCGGAAGGGCCATCCACCCGGTAGTGCATCGCCCCCCAGGGTCGCATCAGAACCTGCATGACCTCACCCCAGCTCCAGCCGCTGCATGGCGGTGCGCACGGGCGCATTGGGCGCGCCGAAGCCACGATAACCCTGCCGCTGCACGAACTCGAACGCGAAGCGGTGGTGGAATGACGTCGTATACAGCTGGAAGAACCGGCCATGGGCATCTTCATCATACAGAATGCCATGCTTCTGCATCCGGGCCAGCGTTTCGGCAGGCAGTGCAAAACGAGCGGCAAGGTCAGGGTAGTAGTTGACCGGAACCGGCATGGTCGGAATGTTCGCCGCCGCCAAAGCTTCGGCCACGGCAAAGATGTCCGGCGCATCAAACGCGATGTGATGAATGCCCGTTCCCGCATATTCCGCCAGCACCCGGTTCGACACCGTGCCCTGCGCAGCAGACGAATTCAGCGCGATGCAGACGGATTGGTCGGCGGATTGCATGACCTGGCTTTTGACCAGCCCGCCCTGATCTGCAATCACCGTGGGTGTGGTCGATTCCATCCCGAACACCGCCCGGTACAACAGCACGGCAGACAGCATTTCTTCATAGCTCATGGTATAGTCGACGTGATCGACGCGGCGCAGAAGCGCCTTGTCAGGGATGTCCACGGCGGTGAATTCGCGCGCCCAGACATTTGGCATCGCGGCACTGATCGGCAAGATACAGCAAGGGACCCGCCCGGAATTGAGGATGGCGCGCATGCCATGCGTGCCGGACTGTTCGGTCGGGTATTCCAGCAGGTCGGACCGGCGCGCAACCTGCGCGGCATCGGCAACTGTCAGCCCGACGGCGCATACCGAGGGGCCATGCACGGCATGATACTGGTCCGCAGCACTGCCCGGCTCGCGGTTGAAGACCAGCCTGATGGTCCCTTGCGCATAGAGATCGACGGCCTTGGCGGGGTGACGCCCGGCATGGGCAAAACCAACGGCCTCAAGAACAGTGGCCAGATCGGCCGCCTCGGCATCGTTCACCGCAAATTCCAGAAACGCCATTTCCTGCGGGGCAGCGGCAGGCGGCAGTTCGGAATGCGTCACATCCTCGGCCCGGCTACCCAGATAAACAAGGCTGCGATAGCCGTCGCGCGCCGTGGATGTCACCGATCCCGACCTGAACTGGTCGTTGAATATCTCCAGGCTGAGGGGCCCGTCATACCCCGTGGCCGCCAGACCGTTCATGAAGGCGCGCAGGGGCAATTCGCCCTGCCCCGGAAAGCAGCGGTAGTGGCGCGACCAGGACAGATGATCCATCGACAGGTTGGGCGCATCGGCCACCTGCACGAGGAAGATGCGGTCGCCCGGTATCTGGGGAATGGCCCCCAGATCCGTGCCGCGCGAAAAGATGTGAAAGGTGTCCAGGGTCAGGCCAACGGCAGGCATGATCGGCGCGGCGCACGATTTCCCAGCTGTCGCGATAGTCGAACACATGGCGGCCCCAGCCCAATGCCTCATAGGCCACCCGCATGCCGCGCCTGGCCGCGCGCATCCCCAGTTCGGCAAAATCATCCGCTGCGCGCGTGATGCCGCCCAAGGCCATCGGCGACACGTTCGAGCAGCACATGAGCAGGTCGCAGCCCAATTCACCCATCAGGTCGAACTTCGCCTCGGCCCGGTCGAAGGTGCGGGCACGGTAGGGTTCGGGCATGCCTTCAAAATCGCGGAACGGCTGATAGGTCACAATCTTCAGCCCGTGATCCTCGATCATCGCGCGGGCGTCGCGGACCGATCCGTCATGCAGGATCAGGTCATTCTCGAATATCTCGATCCCGTGAAAACCTGCCGCCGCAATCGCGGCGATCTTGTCGCGCAGGGTGCCGGACAGGCATACGGTGGCAATGGAATAGAGCATCGGAGCCTCCGTCAGACGGGGAAAGCCGGCAGCGGGGTACCGCTGCCGGCAAGATCATGTCAGCGCGCGGCAGTGACCGTATCCATGAATTCCTTGACCAGGGCCGGGTCGAGGTCCTTGGTGAAGGTCACGATGACCGGGGCCACGGCGGCGCGCAGCTTTTCCACCTCTTCGGGGGCAAGTTCCGTCAGTTCCATCCCGCCGGCCACCAGCGCCTCTTTGCCGGCCGCTTCCTGATCGCGCGACACCTGACGCTGATAGACCTTTGCTTCGTCCAGAGCCTTCTGGATCAGCGCCTGTTCTTCATCATCCATGCTGTCCCACACGGTTTTGCCGATCATGCACGATCTGGCTGTTGTAGGTGTGGCGCGTGAAGGTCAGATATTTCTGCACTTCAAACAGCTTGGCCGAATTGATGACCGATACCGGGTTTTCCTGTCCGTCGACGACCTTCTGCTCCAGCGCGTTGTAGACTTCGGCGAACGGCATCGGCGTCGGGTTCACGCCCAGTGCGGTGAACAGGTCGATATAGATCGGTGCCTGCACCACGCGCAGCTTCAGACCTGCCAGGTCTTCGACCGTGGCGACCGGACGGGCCGAGTTGGTCACGTTGCGGAAGCCAAGCTCGAAGTAACCCAAGCGCATGCAGGCCTTTGTCTTCGATCAGCGCGTTCATCTTGGCACCGAAAGGGCCGTCGACCACCTTGTCGGCCTGCTCGCCGCTGTCAAACATGAACGGCAGGTCGAAGAGGCCGAATTCCGGGTTCATGTTGGCAAGAATGCCCGCGTTCATCACCGTCATGTCCACGATGTTGCCGCCCTGCAGGGCCGAGATCATCTGCACGTCGCCGCCCAGCTGTCCGCCGGGGAACAGCACGACCTTGATCTTGCCGCCCGACG
Source organism: uncultured Alphaproteobacteria bacterium (assembly GCA_963738635.1). Lineage (GTDB taxonomy): Bacteria > Pseudomonadota > Alphaproteobacteria > Rhodobacterales > Rhodobacteraceae > JAOADN01. The sequence goes on from CAVTXE010000004.1 coordinate 137,939, forward strand.
CGGCCTCGACCAGTTCCTTGAACTTGGCGGCGCCCAGTTCCTGCGGGTGGCCGTCGTTGTTGACAAAGGCAAAGCGCAGCGTGCGGTCCTTGATTTCGGCAGCGGCCGCCTTGCGGCAGCATCAGTGGCCAGCGACATCAGGGCCGAGGCGAGAAGTGTACGACGTTTCATGGTATTTCCTCCGGGTTGCAGTTTCAGGTTGTGCCGCTCTGCACGGCGTTCTTGACGTTGCGGGGTTATTGGCCCGCGAACCAACGTGCCGGAACAATCACGATGTCCGGGAACAGGATCAGCAGGAACAGCACGACCAGCTGTGCCAGCATGAAGGGGGTGACGCCCTTGATGATGTCGGCCATCGACACCCTGGTGACGCCGCAGACCACGTTCAGCACGGTGCCGACGGGCGGCGTGATCAGGCCGATGGAGTTGTTGATGATGAAGAGAACGCCGAAATAGACCGGATCGATGCCCGCGCGTATCAACGACCGGCATCAGGATCGGGGTCAGGATCAGGATCGTGGGCGTCATGTCCAAGGCGGTGCCGACGACGACGACCAGCAGCATGATCACGATCAGAAGCAGCGTCTGGTTGCCGACGAACGGCTCCACCATATCGGCGATCTGCATGGAGATCTGCGATCAGCGTGATCAGCCAGGCCGATACCATGGCTGCCGCGACCAGGAACACCACGACTGGCCGTGGTCAGGGCGCGCCGAAACCAGCACCTTGATAAATCTGCGCCCATTTGAGCTCGCGGTAGATCACCGTTGCCACGAAGAACGAGTAGACGGCGGCGACCACGGCGGCCTCGGTCGGGGTAAAGATGCCAAAGCGCAGGCCAAAGACGATGATTGCGGGCAGCATCAGCGCCCAGATGCCTTCGATAGAGCGCCCGGCCTACCTCGCCGGCGGATTTGCGGGTTTGCAGGATCTCGACCTGATCCTTGCGCGACACCCACCACCAGGCAATGACCAGCGCCAGACCCAGCAGCATTCCCGGCACGATCCCGGCCAGAAACAGCTTCTTGATCGACACGCCCGAGGCGACGCCGAAGATCACGAAGGCAATCGATGGCGGAATGACCGGGGCGATGATGCCTGCCGAGGCGATAAGCCCGGCAGAGGAGGCGCGGTTGTGCCCGGCCGCCACCATCATCGGCATCAGCAGGGTGGCCAGCGCTGCCGCATCGGCCACCGCCGAGCCCGACAGCGAGGCCAGCACCACCGCCGCCATGATCGTCACATAGCCAAGCCCGCCGCGCACATGGCCGACCAGCGTCAGCGCTACGTTGACAATGCGCTTGGCCAGCCCGCCGACATTCATGATCTCGCCCGCAAGGATGAAGAATGGCACGGCCAACAGCGGGAAACTGTCGGCGCCGTTGATCAGGTTCTGCGCAATGACCTGGCTTTCGAACAGCCCCATGAACAGCATCAGCGCGACCGAGCAGACCAGCAGCGCAAAGGCGATGGGCATGCCGATGGCCATGGACCCAAGCAGCGATCCGATGAACACAAGTACGGTCATGTCAGTGATCCTCGGCTTCGGCGACGGCCATCAGGGCGTTGATGTCGGCGCGGCCCGACAGGCCCATCACCAGCTCCCAGCCAAGGATGGCGATGGCGGAAACCCCGAACACCAGGCCGATGCCGTAGTAGATGCCCCATCGACAGCCCCGACACCGTGGCGCGGGTGTGCAGGTTGATCAGAAACTGATCCCAGCTTCCGACCAGAAACATGGCTGAAACGAAGATCATCAGGCTGTGGCTAAGGGCAAAGCAGCCCTTGCGGCCCAGCATCGGCAGCTTGCGCACAAGCGTATCAATTCCCAGATGCTGATGGTCGCGCAAGGCGACGATGGACCCCAGGAACACCAGCCAGACAAAGAACCAGCGCGACAGTTCTTCGGATACAGGGATGCCGGAATTGGCGGCATAGCGCAGGACCACGTTGCCGAAGACCAGAATGACCATGCCCACCAGCAGCAGGGCGATCATCACGCGCAGGGCGTTGAAATACAACGCGATCAGCCGTTTCATTCCGCTCTCCCGACAAGGTTTCGAAATGGGCCAGCATGCGTGCGGTGTCCGGGGTCGCGCCAGTGAACAGCCGCATCGCCTCGGCGGCCTGAAACACCACCATGCCCGCCGCCGCCCATGGTGCGGCAGCCCAAGGCTGCGGGCCGCTGCCAGAAGCGCCGTTTCCAGCGGAAAATAGATGATGTCGGCCACCCAAAGATCGGCGCGCAAGGCGCTCGCGGGCAACGGGCATGCCGGGATACTTCGCCATGCCGATCGGGGTGCAGTTCACCACGCCGTCAGCGCCAGCCAAGTGCCGTCCGCGACGTTCTGCGGCCACCACGGCGCGCCCTGCGCCCCAGTTCGCGGTTCAGCATGGCGCAAAGGGCCGCTGCGCGGGCGGCATCGGTATCGGCCACCGACAGCACCGCGACGCCCAGCGACAGCAGCGCATGGGCGACCGCAGCCCCCGCCCCGCCCGCGCCCAGCTGCACCACCGGCCCCGCGCCACATCGCCCATGCTGCGCCGGAATGCCTCGGCAAAGCCGAACCAGTCGGTGTTGTGACCAATCGGCACGTCCATCGCGGAACGTGACCGTGTTGACCGCGCCCAAACGGCGCGCATCGTCGGAAAGATCATCAAGAAAGGGAATGATCGCCTGCTTGACGGGATGGGTCACGTTGACCCCGGCCAAGCCCGGCCGCCTGGCAGGCGGCAAGGATCTCGCCCAGATCAGCCGGCACCAAGCCCCAAGGCATCAAGGTCAATCAACCGATAGCTGGTGCCAAGGCCCAGAAGCCCGCCTTCGCGCTCATGCAGTGCAGGCGAAAGCGATGCCCTGATCGACGCGCCGATCAACCCGGTCAGCGCACAGCGGCCGGCTGTCATCTGCATGGGTCAAGCAACGCGGCCACGCACAGAAAGGCGCGTGACCCGGCGTCGTGCCAGATCGGTCATATTGCTGGTCCTCCCTGTAATCGCCCGCGAGAACATGCGCAGAACGTGCCGCGGCCCTCCCAGACCATTCCCGGCACTTGCTAAAGATGTGTACGAACTAGTCCGTTCAGGTCAACAAATTTCTCTTGGCACGCTTTTGACCGCTGGTGCGGCACGTGATTTGGACAATAAATAGAACAGCATAGGTGCGTAGATCAACAGTGTTGAAATCCGGGCAGAGCCAGGCATGAAATCACCGAATGTCATCGCAGAATCACCAGCGACAGCCGACGCCGACGGACCGTCACAGGCCGATCTGACACGGGCGAACATCATCGCCGTCGCGACGCGGGAATTTGCCGCGAAAGGCTTTTCCGGGGCCCGAGTTGACGAAATCGCCGATCTGACCGCCACCTCGAAACGGATGATCTACTACTACTTCACCAACAAGGAGGGCCTTTACGTCGCCGTGCTGGAACAGGCCTATCGCGGCATCCGCGAAATCGAGGCGCAGCCTGAACCTGGACCATCTTGACCCGGTCGAGGCGATCCGCACGCTGGTCGGCTTCACCTTCGACTACCAGTGGGAACATGAAGATTTCGTGCGCCTCGTGATGGTCGAAAACATCCATCACGGCGTTCACATCGGCACATCACGCGACATGAAGGGGCTGAACGTGTCGATCATCGACACCATGACGCGAGTCTATGATCGCGGCGTTGCGGCCGGGCTTTTCCGCCGAGGCTGGACCAGATCGACCTGCATATGACGATTTCGGCGCTGGCGTTCTTCAACGTCTCGAACCGCCATACGTTTTCCAAGATATTCGGCCGGGACTTGTCGGACCCCGCCACGCTGGCGCGCCGCCGCGAGGTGGTGATTGATACGGTCCTGCGCTACGTCAGGGCGACCTGACGGACATGCGCCGCGACGGGAATGTTTCTGCTTTCAGACATCCCCGGATCTTGGACCGCCGGACCTGTGTCGCCAGGCAATCACCATGGCCCCGGCGCAAGCGGAGATCCAGGATGCGGGCAGTCGTGAAAGCGGCTGGTCAGGAGTCATCACATCCCCCAAGGCGGGACTCAGGAGCACCGGACCTTGATGGCCGCCGACAGAGTCCAGCGATCCTTCTGAGCCAATAGCCAATGGCATGCCGAGAATCTGCCGTTCGACTGGCCCATGTCGCTCCAGGCCATGGCGACCGACGTGACGGAACTGGTCGCGCCCCTCGGCTACGAGAAGGCCGACATCGCGGGCTGTTCGCTGCGCGGCGGCGTCGCCAGTGAGCTGCTCCCCGTGTCTTGGACGGTTTCCGGGGTAAGTTAAGCCAATTCTGCACCTGCTGGTCGGGCTGGATTTCGTGGATTGCCCGCTGATAGACCACGGCGGGCGGGGCACCTCAAAGAGGGTGTTTCTATCTGAAGTCTATGGTTGAAGCAGTGCAGATAAGATACTGCGAACATAGCACTTTCGTGAAAGCGGGAAAAGCCATGTTCAGCCCATTTGCCATCCTGTCAATCCATTGGTCGTAGGTTCGATCCCTAACGCCGGAGCCAAATTCCCCCCGTCCCCGCTTGACGCCGCGCATGGGCGCTGCCAGCGTTTTGCATGATGACCCGTTTCGCCACCGCCCTTGCCGCCATCGATGCCGCCAACCGGGCCGATCCGGACCTGACCGAGGGCGCGCCCGCGGCCTATCTCTACGGCCTCCGGATGACCGATGAGCTCGCGCATCTGTCCCCTGACGCCTCCGAGGAACTGCGCCTTGCCGCGCGCGGCCAGCATATCGAACGCTGGACCTCGCCGCGCGCATCCTATCCGGACGGGCGCGAGGGTTACCTGGCCTGGCGGCGCGATCTGGCGGCCTTCCACGCCCGCCGTGTGGGCGATATCATGGACAAGGCGGGCTATGACCCGGCCAGCATCGACGCCGCTGGCCGGATGATCCGCAAGGAAGCCATCAAGCGCGACGCGCAGGTCCAGGCGCTGGAGGATGCGATCTGCTTCACCTTCCTGCGCTGGTATTTCGCGCCCTTCGCGGCCAAGCACCCGGCCGATGAGGTCGAACGCATCGTGCGGAAGACGGCGCGCAAGATGTCGGCGGACGCCCGCGCAAAAGCGCTTGTGTCGTTCACGCTGCCCGACGCCCTCGCCGCCGCGTTCCGCGGCTAGGCCAGCGCGCGAACTCGCACAAAACCAACCTGTCAAGATGTTTCCGATGCGGCGGAAGTCAGGCATCCCTGACTGGTATTGTCGGTCAAACCGTTGCAACATAACGCCTTATTGAAGCAATCTATTGTGAGGCGGCCTTTGATAGGCGCAAACTTGCTTGACGATGTCTTAATGCGACCATACCCCGGTCGATACGGGGTCACGATCATCCGTGATCCTTATTGAGGCAGAAGTCGGCAAGCGGCAGGTCAAGCCGCCAAAGGATGTGATGTGATGGACAAGTCTGGTCAGGTGCGTTCCGACCAACCGGCCCCGCAGCAAGGGACCGAAACGACCACAGTGCAGCAGCAGGGCCAGAGCCGCCGGGGCAAGACGCCCCAGGCCGGCGAGGTTCACGACAGGCCGACCCAGATGGGCGGCAGCACGACGACCTTCACCGACTGGGCCTCGATCTGAGGCTTTCCTGTCGGCGGTGAGCGGCGCTAGACTGGCATCCCGGACCAAGGGACGCCGCACATGACAGCCGTATCATCGATCCCCAACCTCGGACCCGCCTCGGAAGAGGCCTTCCTCCGCGCGGGGATCACCACGGCCGAGGAAATCCGCGAACTGGGTGCGGATGCGGCCTATCTCCGCCTGCTGCAAAACGGCTCGCAGCCGCATTTCATCGGCTATTACGTTCTGGTCATGGGCCTGCAGGGCCGCCCCTGGAACGACTGCCGCGAGGCCGAAAAGAAGAACCTTCGCAAAAGGTTCGACGCGCTGAAGGCGCAGGCGAAACGCACGCCATCGGAAGCAAAAGACCGCGCCCGGCTGGACGCGGTCTTTGACGAGATCGGGCTGATCGCGCGGCGATGACCGCGCAGAAACTCAGCCTCAGCCGACCAGCTCAAGCCCCGAGAAGAAGAATGCGATCTCGCGCGCGGCGGAATCCGGGCTGTCCGACCCGTGCACCGAGTTCTCTCCGACCGACAGCGCGAAATCCTTGCGGATCGTGCCCGGCGCCGCATTCGCCGGGTTCGTGGCGCCCATCACGTCGCGGTTCTTCAGGATCGCGCCGTCGCCTTCCAGCACCTGCACCACAACCGGCTCGGACGCCATGAAGGCGCAGAGCTCGCCGTAGAAGCCGCGCTCCTTGTGTTCGGCATAGAACTGGCCTGCCTGCGCCGGGGTCAGGTGAATGCGCTTCTGCGCCACGACGCGCAGGCCCGCTTCCTCGAACTTCGCGTTGATGCGGCCAGTCAGGTTCCGGCGCGTCGCGTCCGGCTTGATGATCGAAAGGGTGCGTTCCGTCGCCATGTCATATGCCTCTGTATCTAAGGGGCACTTTCAGCCCCGGAATGGTCCGGGCGCCTGCTAGCATGGGCGGCACGGGTTGAAAAGCCGCGATGGGCGGTGTTCCCTGCCGCATCCTGACCGGAGTTCCCCGATGCCGCCGCCCTTCACGCTTGTTGGCTTTGACCATGTCGTGTTCCTTGTCGATGACATGCCCCGCGCGCTGGCCTTCTACGGCGACGTGCTGGGCTGCGTGCCCGGCTATTCCTACCCCGCCCTCGGGATGGAACAGCTCTGGTGCGGGTCCTGCCTGATCGTCCTCTGGGACATCACCCATCCCGGTGCCGCTGGTGCCGTGCCACCCGTCCCCGGCAGTCGCAACGTCGATCACCTCTGCATCGCCACGTCGCCCTTCGATCCTGCCCTCATGCGCGCGCATCTTGCGGCGCACGGAGTCTCTATCGAACGCGAGGCGACCCACGGCGGCGCGCGCGGCGTCGGCCATTCGGTCTATTTCCGCGATCCGTTCGGCAACCTGCTCGAAGTCAAGGGACCGGCAGAATACCCGGACGGCCGCGCGTAAGACCGCAGACCCACGTATGCACGTCATATGCACGCGATATGCATGCGATATGCATGTCCCGGGTGCGCCGTTCCGGTTGACGCGGACGCCCGCTTCGGGCAAGCCCCCGCCCCATGCTGCGCATATCCGACATCACCTATTCCGTCGAAGGCCGCCCCCTGTTCGAAGGGGCCTCCGCCGCGATTCCCGCAGGCCACAAGGTCGGGCTTGTGGGCCGTAACGGCGCGGGCAAGACCACCCTTTTCCGTCTGATCCGCGGCGAGCTGGCGCTGGAGGGCGGCGAGATTTCCCTGCCCAGCCGGTCGAAGATCGGCGGCGTCGCGCAGGAGGTGCCGTCATCCGACACCTCGCTGCATCGACACCGTGCTTGCCGCCGACACCGAACGCGCTGCCCTTATGGCCGAGGCGGACCATGCCACCGACCCCCACCGCATCGCCGACATCCAGGCGCGGCTGGCCGACATCGACGCCTGGTCGGCCGAGGGCCGGGCGTCCAGCATCCTCAAGGGCTTGGGCTTCGATGCTGATGCACAGAAACGCCCCTGTTCCGATTTTTCCGGCGGCTGGCGGATGCGCGTGGCGCTGGCGGGCGTCCTCTTCGCCCAGCCCGACCTGCTGCTGCTGGACGAACCCACGAACTACCTCGACCTCGAAGGCGCGCTCTGGCTCGAAAGCTATCTGGCGAAGTACCCCCATACGGTTATCATCATCAGCCATGACCGGGGCCTGCTGAACCGCGCGGTCCGGTCGATCCTGCATCTGGACGCCGGAAACTGACGCTCTGGTCCGGCGGCTACGACACCTTCGCCGAAGACCCGCGCGGCCTCCATCGCCGTGCTGGCCGCCGAGGCCAAGAAGCAGGACGCCGCGCCGCGCGCATCTGCAGAGCTTCGTTGACCGTTTCAAGGCAAAAGCGTCCAAGGCCGTGCAGGCGCAGTCCCGCGTCAAGATGCTGGAAAAGATGACGCCGATCACGCCGCCCGAAGAGGCGCGCAAACAGGTCTTCACCTTTCCCGAACCCGAACAGCTGTCGCCGCCGATCATCACGATGGACGGCACCGCGGTCGGCTATGGCGGACCGCCCGTGCTGCGCAAGCTTTCGTTGAGGATCGACCAGGACGACCGGATCGCGCTTCTGGGCCGCAACGGCGAAGGGAAATCCACGCTTTCCAAGCTGTTGGCGGCCAAACTTAACCCTGCCGAAGGCCGCGTCGTCCGGTCGAACAAGCTGCGCATCGGCTATTTCGCCCAGCATCAGGTCGACGAACTGCATCTCGACGAAACGCCGCTGCAGCACATCATGCGCCTGCGCCCGGCCGAGGCGCAGCCCCGCCTGCGCGCCCGACTGGCGGGCTTCGGCCTGGGCGCCGATCAGGCCGACACCGTCGTCGCCCGTCTGTCCGGCGGGCAGAAGGCGCGCCTGTCGCTGCTGCTCGCCACCATCGACGCGCCGCATCTTCTGATCCTCGACGAACCGACCAACCACCTCGACATCGAATCCCGCGAGGCGCTGGTCGAGGCGCTGACCGCCTATACCGGGGCCGTCATCCTTGTCAGCCACGACATGCACCTGCTGGGCCTGGTCGCCGACCGTCTGTGGCTGGTCAAGGGCGGCGCGGTGCAGCCCTATCTGGGCGATCTGGAAGGCTACGGCGCGAACTGCTGCAAGGCGACGAGCCGGTCCGGCAGGAAGCCGCCAAGCCCAAGTTGATGAAACCGACCCGCGAGGCGATGACCGCGCTCAAGGCCGAGGTCCGCAGATGCGAGGAGCGTCTGGGCAAGCTGAACGAGATGCGCGACAAGCTGGCGAAGAAACTCGCCGACCCCGAGCTTTACGAGCGCCCCGCCGAAGCCGCCGTCTGGCAGAAGAAATACGCCGAGGTGATGGAGGCGCTGGACAAGGCCGAGGCGATGTGGATGGCGGCCGAGGAAAAGCTTGAAATGGCAGAGGCTTGAGAGATGGAGCTCAGCTTCTACATCACCGCCGCCGTGACGCTGTTCGTCATCATCGACCCGATAGCGCTTGCGCCGCTGTTCATCGCACTGACGCAAGGCATGGACAGCGCCACGCGCCGGACGGTCGGGCGGCGCGCCGGGATTGTCGCCATCGGGCTTCTCACCCTGTTCGGTCTGCTCGGCGAGAAAATCCTCGAGGTTGTCGGCATCTCGATGCCCGCGTTCCGCATCTCCGGCGGCATCCTCCTGTTCCTGACCGCGCTCGACATGCTGTTCGAACGCCGGACCCAGCGGCGCGAAAACCAGCATCCGTCATCGTCCGACCCGTCGGTCTTCCCGCTGGCCACACCGCTGATCGCGGGCCCCGGGGCCTTCACCACGATGATCCTTCTGGTCGGGGCGACCGGGCGACTGGGACTGGGGCCACGTCGCGGCGATCCATGCGATCATGGTCGGCGTCGTGCTGGTCTCGCTCGGCTTCTTCCGCCTCTCGGGCGTCATCGAACGCCTGCTGGGCCGGATCGGCATAGTCGTGATCACGCGCCTTCTGGGGATGCTGCTGGCGGCCTTGTCGGTGCAGTTCGTGCTCGACGGGATCCGGGGCACCGGGTTTCTGGGCACTGCCGGATGACGCGGGTCCGGCCCCGCCCTATATCCCCCGGACGTATCGCGCGGGATATGCATGGACGACTTTGACACCGGACGCTTGATCTACCTGGTGATCCTGCTGGGCGCGGTGCTTGGCAGTGTCATCGCGATGGGCCGCGCAGAATCTCGGCAAGACGGCACAGCAGGCGGCGATCTGGGCCCTGATCTTCCTCGGCGCCATCGCCGCCGTCGGCCTCTGGGACGACATCCGCAGCCGCCTTGCGCCGCGCGCCGCAATCGTCGGCGACGGGCGGATCGAGGTGCCGGTGGCACCCGACGGGCATTTCTACCTGACCGCCACCATCGGCGGGGCCGAGATCACCTTCGTCGTCGATACCGGCGCGTCGGACATCGTGCTGACCGAAGCCGACGCGCGGGCGGCGGGCATTCCCACCGGCAATCTCAGCTATACTGGCCGCGCGCAGACGGCCAACGGCATGGTCACGACCGCGCCGGTGACGCTCGATAGGGTGACGGTCGGCGGGGTGACGGACCGCGCCGTCACCGCGGTGGTTAACGGCGGCGATCTGGACACGTCGCTTCTGGGGATGAGCTATCTCAGCCGCTACCGGATGTCGTTCACCGGCGAAACGCTGGTGCTGGAGCGCTAGGCGTCAGAGCCGCTGGTAGAGCGAATTCGACCGTGTCCGCCCGGCCAGCCGCATTCCCAGACGCGCGAATTCGGCGGCGCAGGCGACATAGTCGCCGCCATCCGGCCCGCCGCGTTCGATGACGATCCGGCGCGGCACCATGTCGCCCGTGGCCTGCCGCAGATAGGGGGCCAGCGCCTTCTCCTCATAGCCCTCGATGTCGATCTTCAGCACGTCGACCCGCGATACACCTGCATCGCTCAGGATCGCAGCCAAGGGGCGCATCGGAATGCTGCCGCCATCGCGTTCCTGCACCGTGACGATGGACAGGTCGCCCTTTCGGATGCCGAGGTCGATCCGTCCCTCGTGGTCGCCGACGGCGGAATGCACCAGCTGCACCTGGGTCAGGTCCGACAGCCGCGCGTTGACTTCCAGCCGCACCAGCACGCCCGCATTCGCGTCTATGCAGATCACCTGCCCAGCGGCCCCACGGCGCGGCCCAGTGACAGGCTGTACAGCCCGATATTGCTGCCGATATCGACCGCGACCCCGCCGGGCGGGCAACCTGCGGCCAGAAAGTCGATCTCTTCCGTATTGTAGCCCGGATGCAGCAGCATCCCGTATTCCATCAGGTTGTTGCGCCCCTCGATCCGGTAACGGCAGTCGCGGAACGTCACATCCAGCGGACTGCCCAATCCGGCGATAAGCGACGTCATCCGGTGCCGCATCCGTCCCCGGTGGAGGGGCGTCCCCCGCGCCAGCCCGATCAGCGCACGCTGGACCGCTGTGGGGGCATAGGTCCCCCAAGGCGCATCACGGTACCCGGCGGGCAATCCGGTATCGGCATCCGTGACGGCGCGGACCGGGTCGCTCATGCCCGTGCCGCCTCGGCCGGACGCTCGGTCTTCATCGCCCAGCGACCGCCTTCCTCGCTCCAGTATTGCGACGCTATCCCCGCGCCAGTCAGCGCCGCCCATTGCGCCCGCGCCACGCCCAGTGCCGCTTCGTCATTGCCATCGAACAGAACGCAGACCCGCTCCAGACCCGTGCATTCCTCTGCTGCGACAACCGCCCCGTCGACCGCCATCAGGCACTGCGCCCTGTTCGGCGCGGCCGCGCCCGTGGTCAGCAGGACCGGCTGGTCCGAATCCGCAGGTCCGCCCGCGACCCCGTGCGGCAGGAACCCCTCCTCCGGGCCCAGCCACAGCTTCTGGTCCAGCCATTCCATCCGCGCCGCATCCGTCCCGCGCACCACGACATGCCATCCCTGCGCCAGCGACTTCGGCAGCAGCATCGCCAGCGTCGCCTCGACCGGCGAGCGTGTGAGGTGATAGAACATCGCCGTGCCCACAGGCCTCAGCCCTCGTAGCCGTCGCGGATCATCCGGTTCAGCGCCATCACGCCCCAGCCCGTCGCGCCCTTGGGCGCCAGCGTGCACTCGCCCGTCAGCAGCGCTACACCCGCGATGTCGAGGTGAATCCAGGGCATATCCTCGCGGATGAACCGCTTCAGGAACTGCGCCGCCGTGATCGCGCCTGCGGGCCGCCCGCCGACGTTCTTCATGTCTGCCAGACGCGATTTGATCTGCTTGTCATAGGCCTCGCCCAGCGGCATCCGCCACGCGCCTTCGTCCTCGGCCTTCGCGGCGGCAAGGAAGCTGTCACAGAATGAATCGTCGTTCGAGAAGACGCCCGCATTCTCATGCCCCAGACCGATCACGATGGCCCCGGTCAGGGTCGCCAGATCGATCACCCCCGACGGATTGAACCGCTCCTGCGCGTACCAGAGCACATCGGCCAGCACGAGCCGCCCTTCGGCATCGGTGTTGATCACCTCGATCGTGTCGCCCTTCATCGATTTCACGATATCCCCGGGACGCTGCGCGCGGCCGTCCGGCATGTTCTCGACCAGCCCGACCAGCCCCACGACATTGGCCTTCGCCCCGCGCAGCGCCAGCGTCCGCATGACGCCCGCGACGACGCCCGCGCCGCCCATGTCCATCGTCATCTCTTCCATGCCCGCCGCAGGCTTGATCGAGATGCCGCCGGTGTCGAACACGACGCCCTTGCCGACCAGCGCCAGCGGCGGCGTCGCCCTCAGCCCCGCCCTTCCACTGCATCACCACGACCTTTGACGGGCTCTCCGACCCCTGCCCGACTCCCAGCAGCGCCCGCATGCCCAGCTTTTCCAGCTCGGCCTCTTCCAGAATCTCGACGTCGAGGCCCAGGTCCTGCATCGCCGCAAGCCGTGCGGCGAAGTCGTCCGTCGTCAGGACGTTCGCCGGCTCGTTCACCAGATCGCGGGTGAAGAACACGCCCTCGGCCAGCGCCGCCATCGGCCCTGCGGCCGCCGCTACGGCCTCCGGGTCTGCGACCATCAGCGTGACGGTCCCGTGCTCGGTCTGGTCGGCCGTCTTGTAGGTTGCGAAGTCATAGCTCCGCAGCGCCAGGCCGAACGACATGTCCGCCGCCCGCGCATGGCGTTCGGCCAGCACGGTCACGCCGCCCTCGCCCAGCGCCTTGCCGATGGACGCCCCGGCTTTGCGCGCCTCGGCAACCGTCGCCTTGGCAGGCAGCCGGACCAGCTGCAGCGCCTCCGCCGCAAGCCCCGCCGGATAGGCAAGCTCCATCGCCTCGCCCGGCTTCAGCTTGGTCCCCGCCTTGCTTGCCAGGGCACGGCTCACCGCCCCTTTGGTCAACCGGTCCAGCATCCTGAGGCCCGGCGTTGTCTGTCCTTCCACCGGAACCAGAACGGCGATCCGTCCGGCGATTCCGGACAGGGCGGACAGGTCGACGGCGCGGAAATCGATGGCGACGGGACGGCTCATGGGGGGCTCCGGCATGGTTTTGCCGGACCGTATCGCCGCCCCCCGGCTTTGGCCAGAAGAAGGTTTCCGGCCCCGCCGCTTTGGGTTAGGGATAGGGCGGCGCAGCCGGGACCAACCGGGCCGCGTGGTTCGGGGCACATAGGGCGGCACATGCCGAGATTTGACAGGTATCTTCTGTCACAGCTGGTCATGCTGTTCGGCTTCTTCGCCCTTGTGCTGATCTCGGTCTACTGGGTGAACCGCGCCGTCCGGCTGTTCGACCAGCTGATCTCGGACGGCCAGTCGGCCTGGGTTTTCCTGGAATTCACCGCACTTTCGCTGCCCTACGTCATCCGCCTTGTCCTGCCGATGGCCGCCTTTGTCGCAACGATCTACGTGACCAACCGGCTGTCGGCCGAAAGCGAGCTGGCCGTCATGCAGGCGACCGGCTTTTCGCCGTACCGCATGGCACGCCCCGTGCTGTGGTTCGGGCTGACCGTCGCCGTGATGGTCTCGGTCCTCAGCCATGTCCTTGAGCCCGCAGCGCGGTCGCAGCTGGCCGACCGGCGGGGCGAGATCGCGTCGAACGTCACCTCGAAGTTCCTTGTCGCGGGCAGCTTCCTGCACCCGGCGCAGGCGATCACGCTCTACATCCGCGACATCAGCGAGGAAACGGAACTGCGCGACATCTTCCTGTCAGACACGCGCGCGCCGTCGCGCCAGACCATCTACACGGCGGAACGCGCGGCGCTGGTCCGGTCGGACACGGGGCCGAAGCTGGTGATGTTCGACGGATTGTCGCAGACCTACGATCCGGCCACGCGGCGGCTGGCAACGACGCGGTTCAAGGACTGGTCCTATGACATCGGCGCGCTGATCGGGGGTCCCGGGGAACGGGTGCCGGACGTGTCCGAAATCGGCACGTCCGACCTTTTGAGCGCAGATGCGGACACGCAAAGCCTGACCCGGCAACCGGCGGCGGCGCTCCAGGCGGAAGGTCATGAACGCTTCGTCCAGGCGCTGCTCGGCGTCACCGCTCCGCTGATCGGCTTTGCCTGCCTGCTGACCGGCGGGTTCAGCCGCTTCGGCCTCTGGCGGCAGATCGGGATGGGCGTTGCCGCCGTCATCGTCCTGACCTTCCTGCAGAACGTCGCCGCCGATGCCGCCCGCCAGGCCGACGGTCGCTGGCCCATCCTCTATCTGCCGAACCTCGCGGGCCTCGCGTTTGCCTTCCTTCTGCTGACCCTCGCCGCAAGACCGCGGCGCATGCCGCGCGGATCTCCGGATGCGGGTCTGCCCGCATGATCCTGACCCTCTACATCGCGCGGCGGTTCCTGCGGTCCTTCGCCATCGTCTTCGCCGTCTTCTTCGCCGTTCTCTACCTGATCGACATGGTCGAACAGGTCCGCAAGTTCGCGTCCGCCGACATCGGCACCGGTGCCGTCGCCGAACTTGCGCTGCTGAACGTGCCCTCCTCGCTCTACCGCATCCTGCCGCTGATCACGATCCTTGCGACCATCGCGCTGTTCCTCGGCCTCGCGCGGAGCTCGGAACTGGTCGTCGCGCGCGCCAGCGGGCGGTCCGGGATCACCACGCTTCTGGCACCCGTGGTCACGGCCATCCTGATCGGCGGGCTGGCCGTCGCGGCGCTGAACCCCGTGGTCGCCGCCACATCGAAGCGGTACGAGGCCGCATCGGCCAGCTATCTGCGGGGCGAGGCGAACGTGCTGTCGGTCGGCGGCGAGGGGCTGTGGCTGCGGCAGGGCGGGACCGGCGGGCAGACCGTGATCCGCGCGACCCGGTCGAACCTCGACGGGACCGAGCTTGCCGGTGTGACCTTCCTGACTTTCGCGCCCGCAGGTTCGGGCGCGAGCGGCCCGGTGTCGCGGATCGAGGCCGCGACGGCCGCATTGTCGAACGGGGCCTGGGCGATGACGGACGCCAAGGAATGGCGGCTTGAAGCGGGCACAAATGCCGAACGCCTGTCCGTCCTGCACCCGACCTACGCCCTGCCCTCGGACCTGACCGCAGCGCAGATCCAGGACAGCTTCGCCGATCCCTCCGCCGTCCCGATCTGGGAACTGCCCGGCTTCATCGCCGGGCTGGAACGTGCCGGTTTTTCGGCGCTTCGGCATCAGATCTGGTTCCAGGCCGAGCTTGCCCTGCCTGCCCTGATGGCCGCCATGGTGCTGGTCGGCGCGGGCTTCACCATGCGCCACCAGCGCGGCGGGCGCACCGGCATCATGGTGCTGTTCGCCATCCTCTCGGGCTTTGCCATCTTCTTCCTGCGGAACTTCACGCAGGTGCTGGGCGAAAACGGCCAGCTTCCCGTCATGCTGGCCGTCTGGACGCCGCCACTCGCGGCCATTCTTCTGTCGCTGGGCCTGATTCTGCATCTGGAGGAGGCTGATGCGCCGCCTTCTTCTGGCGCTTGCGCTGTGGCTCGCCGCCCTGCCCGCGCTGGCGCAGGACGCGGCCACACTGGTCGCCGACCGGGTCTTTCTGAACGGCAACGACACCCTGACCGCCGAAGGCGCGGTCGAGGTGCTGTACAAGGGCCTGCGCCTGACCGCCTCGCGGATCATCTATGACGCCAGGCGGCGAAACGCTGACCATCGAAGGCCCGATCATGCTGAACTCGGGCGACGGCACCGTGCTCCTGGCCTCGCAGGCTGAATTGTCGCGCGACCTGCGCGACGGCGTGCTCACCTCGGCGCGGATGGTCCTGCAGGACCAGCTGCAACTCGCCGCCGCACCGATCCGGCGCAGCGACGGGCGTCTTACCACGCTTGACCGTGTCGTCGCCTCGTCCTGTCAGGTCTGCGCGGCGAACCCGGTTCCGCTGTGGGAAATCCGCGCCCGCAAGCGTCACACATGACCAGGAGGACGCGCCGCCTGACCTTCGACAACGCGCAGCTGCGCATAGCGGCGTGCCGGTCTTCTGGCTGCCCCGCCTGCGCCTGCCCGACCCGACCGTCGAGCGTGCGACAGGCTTTCTGCCGCCCCGCATCCGCACCACATTCGGCGCTCGGCTTCGGCGTCAAGCTTCCCTACTTCATCACCCTCGGCGACAGCCGCGACCTGACGCTGACGCCCTATGTCGCAGCCAATTCCACCAGAACACTGGAATTCCGCTACCGGCAGGCCTTCCGCACCGGCGACATCACGTTTGACGGCGCGATCACCCGCGACAGCCTGCTGCCCGGCGAAACCCGCAGCTATGTCTTTGCCGACGGCACCTTCCGTCTGCCCCAGGGCTACCGCCTGACCTTCGCCCTGCAGGAGGTCTCGGACCGCTCCTATCTGTCCGATTACGACTATTCCGACGAAGACCGGCTGGCCAGCGGCCTGACCGTCGACCGCACCCGCCGCAACGAACTGATCTACGCCCGCGCCTACCGGTTCAAGTCGATCCGCGCGGGCGAATCCAATGCCACGCTTCCCACGCGGGTCGGCGATGCGGTCTTCCACCGCCGCTTCACCCCCGGCAGCAGCGGCGGCGAAGGCGGCCTGCGCCTGTCGCTGGCCGGTTACGGCCGCACCTCGCGCGTCACCACCGACGCCGACGGCGACGGCATGGCCGATGGCCGCGACGTGCTGCGGGCCAGCGGCATCCTCGACTGGCGCCAGAACAGCGTCCTGCCCAACGGCATGATCCTCGCCGGGATGGGCGAGGTCGCGGTCGCCTTCTATGCCGTCGCCGACGATGCCAGCCTGCCCGCCACGATCACCCGCGTCGCGCCCGCCGCAGCCCTGGAACTGCGCTGGCCCTGGCTGCGCGCGTCAGCGGGCGGCTTGACCGACGTGATCGAACCTGTGGCGCAGATCGTCTGGTCGCCGAGGCGGCTGACAACGGTCCCGAACGAAGACAGCGGCATCGTCGAATTCGACGAGGGCAACCTCTTCTCGCTGAACCGCTTCCCGGGCGAAGACCGCCGCGAACAGGGCCTGCGCCTCAATCTCGGCCTCGGCTGGACCCGCAGCGCGCCGGACGGATGGACCGTCGGCCTTATGGCCGGCCGCGTCCTGCGCGCCGATGACCCCGGTCAGTTCACACCCGGCTCCGGCCTCGACAGCAACAGTTCAGACTGGCTTCTGGCCACGACGCTGACGCGGCCCGACGGGCTGACGGTCACCAACCGCGCGCTGTTCGACGACCAGTTCAGCTTTGCCAAGGACGAACTGCGCCTCGCCTGGGCCACGCCCCGCTACGACGTCGCCGCAAGTTATGTCTGGATGCTGGCGGACCCGGCGGAATCCCGTCCCGCCGACACCTCGGAGCTGTCCCTGAACGCGGGCTGGCAGGCCAGCCAGGGCCTGCGCGGCAGCCTGACATCGCGCTATGACCTGACCGGATCGCGCGCCGCCAGGATCGGCCTCGGGCTCGACTACACGACCGAATGCGCCAGCTTTCAGATGGACGTGACGCGCCGCTTCACCTCGCCGACCAATGCCTCGCCCGTGACCGACATCAACCTGTCGGTCGTCCTGTCCGGCTTCGGCAAGGGCAAGGACGGACGGTCCTATCGCCGCAGCTGCGGCCCGTGATGCCGGGTTCCGCCCGTTCCGGCCACCCGCCGCGCGGCCAGCCGCCATGCGACTTGCGGCGGCGCGCAAAACCGGCGAAAACATGCGCAACAGTGGCACACGAGCAGACGGACCACGAAACATGCGCCTGATCCCCCTAGCCGTTGCGGGCCTTGCCCTTCTGGTCGCGTTCGCCGCACCGCAGTCGCCCGCCGCCGCACAAGGGTCTTTCAGCCCGGTCGTGACCGTGAACGGCCGCGCCATCACCGGCTATGAACTCGACCAGCGCGCCCGCTTTCTGGCGCTGATCGGCGCACCCGGCGACCCCTTGGCCGAGGCCGAAAAAGCCCTGATCGAGGACCGTATCCGCCAGGACGCCGCCAAGCGCGCCGGGATCGCGGTGACGGCGGAGCAGGTCAAGGCCGGGATGGAGGAGTTCGCCAGCCGCGCCAACCTGTCCGCCGAGGAATTCCTCAAGGCCATCGCCGGAGGCGGGATCGAGCCCGAAACCTTCCGTGACTTCGTCTCGGCCGGCATTCTGTGGCGCGAAGTGGTACGCGCGAAGTTCGCGGGCCGCGTCATTGTCAGCGATGCCGAGGTTGACCGCGCCCTGTCGGTCGAACAGGGCCGCGGCAAGGGCCCGCGCGTGCTGGTGTCCGAACTCATCATCCCTGCCCCGGCGGCCAACCTGACCGAGGCGCGTGACAGGGCCGTCAAGATTGCGGAAGGCATCCGGTCCGAGGCCGACTTCGCCCGTGCGGTCGCGGCGAACTCGGCAGCCCCGTCACGCACGGATGGCGGGCGGCTGGGCTGGATGCCGCTGACGAACCTTCCGGCCGCCGCACGGGGCGTCGTCGTTACGCTGCGCCCCGGTCAGATCACGCCGCCGGTGCCCATCGGCAACGGCATCGCGCTGTTCCTGCTGCGCGGTCTGGAGCAGGGCAGCGAAGAGATTGCCCCCTCCGCCATCACGGTCGACTACGCGCTCTTCACGCTGTCGGGCGAGGAAGAGGCGCAGCGCGTCCGCGACGGATCGGACACCTGCAACGATCTTTACGGCTTCGCGCGGGGCCTGCCTGCCGACCGCGTGGTCCGCCAGACCCAGCGGCAGGCGCAGCTGCCCGGCGACATCGCCGGCGCGCTTGCCTCGCTGGACGAGGGCGAAACCGCGACCCTGCGCCGTGGTGGTGCGACGGTTCTTCTGATGCTGTGCGGCCGTTCGGCCACCGCCGCCGAAGGCACGCTTCCCCCCGGCGAAACCCCCGCCGTCGAGGATGCGTCGGCCCCGCTGGCACCCGGCATTGACGGTCAGGATCCGCCGCCCCGGCTGAACCCGGAACTGGGCTTCGCTGCAGGGCCGTCGCGCGACCTGACCCGGACCGAACTGGTGAACCAGCGCCTCGGCGGCCTTGCGGACGGCTATCTGGAAGAGCTCAAGGCCGACGCCGTCATCACGCGCCCATGACTTCGGGCGATACCGGCATGCATCGGGTGCCGATTGCGCTGACCTGCGGCGACCCCTCGGGCATCGGCCCCGAAATCGCCGTCAAGGCACGCCGCATCCTCGGTGCGTCGCTGCCCTTTGTCTGGATCGGAGACCCGCAGCACCTGCCCCCCGGCACCGACTATGCCGAGGTGACGGAGCCGCCTCAGGTCCACGCAGTTCCCGACGCCACGCTTCCTGTCCTGCCCCTGCCGTTCGCCGCCGCCGCCGTTCCGGGCCGCCCCGACCCGGCCAACGCCGCAGGCGTCATCGCCGTCATCGCCCGTGGCGTGGCACTGGTTCAAGCGGGGCCGCGCCTTGGCCCTCTGCACCCTTCCGATCCACAAGAAGGCGCTGAAGGACGGCGCGGGCTTTGCCTTTCCCGGCCATACCGAATTTCTGGCGCATCTCGCGGGCACCCCCCGCGTCGTGATGATGCTCGCCTGCCCCGCCCTGCGCGTCGTGCCCGGCGACCATCCACATCCCGCTCGCCGATGTCCCCCGCGCCCTGACCGCCGGATCTGCTGACCGACACCATCCGCATCACCGCAGCGGGCCTGGCCCGCGACTTCGGCATCGCCGCGCCCGCGCCTCGCCGTTGCCGGGCCTGAACCCCCATGCCGGCGAGGGCGGCGCGATGGGGCGGGAAGAGATCGCGCTGATCGCCCCCGTCATCGCCGCGCCTGCGCGCCGAGGGCTTCGACCTGACGCGGCCCGCTGTCCGCCGACACGATGTTCCATCCCGCCGCGCGCGCCCGCTATGACGCGGCGATCTGCATGTATCACGATCAGGCGCTGATCCCGATCAAGACGCTCGACTTCGCGGGCGGCGTCAACGTCACGCTGGGCCTGCCCTTCATCCGCACCTCACCCGACCACGGCACCGCCTATGACATCGCCGGCCAGGGCATCGCCGACCCCGCCAGCCTGATCGCCGCGCTGCGGCTGGCCGCCGACATGGCTGCCGCGCCGGCAGGCAGTCGGGCGGATGACCGCCATCGACGGTCTGCCGCCCCTGCGCGAGGTCATCGCCGCGCACGGGCTGACCGCGAAAAAGGCGCTGGGCCAGAACTTCATCCTGGACCTGAACCTGACCGCCCGGATCGCGCGGGCCGCAGGCGACCTGACGGCATCAGACGTCCTCGAGGTCGGCCCCGGCCCCGGCGGCCTGACGCGCGGGCTGCTCGCCGCCGGCGCGCGGCGTGTCCTCGCCATCGAGAAGGACCCGCGCTGCCTGCCCGCGCTGGCGGAGATCGCCGCCGCCTATCCCGGCCGGCTCGAACTCATTCAGGGCGACGCGCTGGCGGTCGATGCGTTCGCGGGTCTCACCCCGCCGATCCGCATCGTCGCCAACCTGCCCTACAATGTCGGTACCGAACTGCTGGTCCGCTGGCTGACCCCGCCGGTCTGGCCGCCCGTCATGGGCAAGCCTGACCCTGATGTTCCAGCGCGAGGTGGCGGAACGGATCGTGGCCAAACCGGGCGGCGAGGCCTACGGGCGGCTCGCGATCCTGGCGCAGTGGCGGACCGATGCGCGGATCGTCATGTCCCTTCCGCCGGAAGCCTTCACGCCCGCCGCCCAAGGTGCATTCGCGCGGTCGTGCAGCTGACCGCCCTGCCCGCACCGCGCTATCCGGCGGATGCGGGCACGCTGTCGCGGGTTGTGGCGGCGGCCTTCAACCAGCGCCGCAAGATGCTGCGCTCGGCGCTGAAAGGCATCGCACCGGATATCGAGACGCATCTGCGCGCGGCCGGGATCGACCCGACGCAGCGGGCCGAGGAAGTGTCTCTGGAGGCGTTCTGTGCCCTGGCGCGCAGCCTGCACGCCGTCTGACGAGCGCGGCCTACTCGACCGCCGGGGCCTCCGGCGTCGCCATGTCGCCCTGTTCCGCCGTGGACTTCGGCTTGCGGGGCGCGCGTGCGACCTTGGTCTTCGGTTCGGCATTCTCCACCGACGGTGCTTCTGCAGCGGGTGCCGGCACCGGCATCGCGATCAGCGAGGCGGGCAGCGGAATATCCGCCTCTGCCGCAGCCCGGTCACGCCGGTCGCCGCCCTCGGACCGGTTGCGGTTCTCGCGGTAGCGGTCTTCGCGGCTCTGGCGGTCCTCGCGCGGGCGGTCATCCCTGGGGCGGTCATTCTGCCTGTCATTGGGCCGGTCATTCTGGCGGCGGTCGCCGCGCGGCTGGCCCTGGGTCCGCGCCTCGGGCGTCTCGACGATGCCCGGTCCCTCTTCCCCGAAACTCGCCGGCACGGCCGCATCGTCGCCAAGGTCCGGCTGCGCTGCGCCATAGGGCGTGAACTGAGCCTCGCCCTGCGGCGCATCACGCTGGTCATAGCGGTCACGGTTCTGGTTGTAGGGCTGGCGGTCGCCGCCGCCGTTCTGGCCGTTCTGACCGCCCTGGTGCTGGCGCGCTTCCTGTTCGCGGGCCAGTTCCGCCTGCGCCTCGCCCAGCATCCGCGTGTAATGCTCGGCATGCTGCAGGAAGTTCTGCTCTGCCACGCGGTCATTCGACAGCTGCGCATCGCGCGCCAGCATCAGGTATTTCTCGATGATCTGCTGCGGCGTGCCGCGCACCTTGCCCTCGGGACCCGACGAGTCGAAGACGCGGTTGATGATATTGCCGATCGAGCGTTGCCGGTTCGATTTCGAACGCGACCGATTTTTCGATGATCTCATGAGCCTATGTGTCTCTGGCCCCTTGGGGCTCGGCTGTGCCGCCTTTTACCGTTCCGCCGCAACCCGCTCATCGGGTGCCGTCACTACGCGGGAACAAAGGCTGTCTGGCATGGCGGAGGGCGACCCAAAAGTCATCCTCTCCGTGGCGGTCACAAAGCATGCCGCGCCGCGCATGACAAGGGATTTCTGACCCCACGGGCCGAAACCGGCCCGCTATCCGCCGGAATCTCTCAGAATCCGGCAGTGTTCTGCCCGGATCGGCCTCTGACCGCCGGACCGGATGCATGTACCACGCGGTCGCGTCCATCCATGTCCCTGATCACCCCGATGCCCCCGAACCCCGCCGCCGCCAGAATAGCTCTGCCACTGCAGCACCCTGCGTCGCCCCGATTTCCAGCAGGATACCCCCCCCCGGGGCCAGATGCGCCGCCCGCGCCCGCCGCGATCGCGCGGTAGGCGTCCAGCCCGTCGCCGCCGGGCGTCAGCGCCAGATGCGGTTCCCAGTCCCGCACGTCGGGCGCCAGTCCCGGCATCTCGGCGGCGGCGATGTAGGGCGGGTTCGACACGATCAGGTCGAAGTGCCCCTCGATCCCCCCGAACCAGTCCGCCACCCTGAACTCCGCCCGCGTCCGCCAGCCCCAGAACCGCGCCGCATTCGCCGCGCGCCACCGCCAGCGCCGCCTCCGACAGGTCCGTCCCGACGCCCGTGCGCCACCGGACGGTCCGCCAGCAGCGACAGCAGGATGCACCCCGTCCCGGTGCCGAGGTCGAGCACCCGCGCCGAACGTCCCGTTCCAGCGCCGCCGCCACCAGGGTCTCCGTCTCGGGCCGCGGGTCGAGCGTGTCCCGCGTCACCCGGAACGCCCGCCCCCAGAACACCCGCTCGTCCGATGATCTGGCCACCGGCTGCCGCGCCGCCCGCGCCGCCAGCGCCGCCTCCCACGCCGCCGCCTGCGCGCCCGTCAGGTCATCGTCCAGATGCAGCGTCAGCCGGTCCGGCGCCACCCCCGCGCATGCGCCATCAGCCGCCGCGCATCGCGCGCCGCGTCCTCGACCCCCGCCGCCGCCAGCCGCGCCGCCCCGGCGGCCAGCGCATCGCGCAGCCTCATGCCTCGGCCTCGGCCAGCCGTGCCGCCTGATCCTGCGGCGATCAGCGCGTCGATGATATCCGCCGAGATCCCCGCCCATGATCGCGTCCAGCCGGTAGAGCGTCAGGTTGATCCGGTGATCGGTCATCCGGCCTTGCGGAAAGTTATAGGTCCGGATCCGCTCCGACCGGTCGCCCGAGCCCAATTGCGCCTTGCGGTCCGCCGCCCGCGCATCCGCCGCCTTCGACCGTTCGAGGTCGTAGAGCCGCGCCCGCAGCACCGCCATCGCGTTCGCCCGGTTCTGGTGCTGCGACTTCTCGGAACTCGTCACCACGATCCCGGTCGGCAGATGCGTGATCCGCACCGCCGAATCCGTCGTGTTCACATGCTGTCCGCCTGCCCCCGATGAGCGATACGTGTCGATCCGGATATCCCCCGCCGGGATGTCGATATCCACCTCCTCGGCCTCGGGCAGCACCGCCACCGTCGCGGCCGAGGTGTGGATGCGCCCCGATGCTTCGGTCGTCGGCACCCGCTGCACCCGGTGCACGCCCGATTCGAATTTCAGCCGCGCGAAGACCCCCTCGCCCTCGATCCGCGCCACCGCCTCCTTCACCCCGCCGAGCTCGGTCTCGCTCAGCTCCAGCAGCTCGAACCGCCAGCCCATGCTTTCCGCGTGCCGCTGGTACATCCGCAGCAGGTCGCCCGCGAACAGCGCCGCCTCGTCGCCCCCCGTTCCCGGCCGGATCTCCAGGATCGCCGGCCGCGCATCGGCCGCGTCCTTCGGCAGCAGGGCCAGCCGCAGCGCCTGCTCCATCTCCGGGATCGCCGCCTTCAGGCGCGGCAGCTCATCCTCGGCCAGCGCCCGCATCTCCGGGTCCGCCAGCATCGCCTCGGCCTCGGCCAGATCGTCCAGCGCCCGCCGATAGGCCGCGATTTCGGCCGACGACCGGCTTCAGCTCGGCATATTCGCGGCGACAGCGCGGCGATCTCGCGACGCCGCCGCCCCCGCGGACAGCCGCGCCTCGAGAAACTCGAAGCGGCGGGTGATCTGGTCGAGCTTTTCGAAGGGCACCATGACGGGGCGGGTGTAGCGGACGGGGGGCGGCGGGTCAAGGGGATGGGGGGAAACGGTGGCGCAGCCGTCTGACAGCCTTCCCGCTTTTGCCCGGAATCAAGGGCGAAGCCCGCCGGGCAGCGCCCGACCGCCCCCTCGGGCGGGCGCTCCTGCACCCTCACCGCATGGATTAGCAGTCAAGGGGATGGGCATCCAAGCAAAAGCCCCCTTGCCCGGAACAAGGCGCGAATGCGCCGCCGGGCAGCGCCCGACCGCCCCCTCGGGCGGGCGCTTCTGCAACCTCACACTGCCGAACGACTGTGGAAGGGGTTGAACCATAAAGCGCATCGAACAGGCGTTGCAGCGCCCACCCGGCGGTCAGGCGATGCCCTGTGTTCCGGAAGACGTGAACGCAGTTTTAACGTTAGTTTATTGTCTTCGCAAAGCGGTGCGACTTGCTAGTTGCTCTCATGCGATCTTGATCTTACTTCACTTCGCTGAGCTTCTTATACTCACGCCCGTCAAATGCCAAAAATGTTCCGAACCAGCGATGAAGCAATGGACATGCAATCGCTCGTCCCTCGGAAGCTCCATAGCATCCGCGGCATCGTTATAGGCTTTGGCATCAAGCGCACGTAGATTTGGGGGCTCTTCTCCGGTGATACGGATCATTCGGCTGTACATTAGCCAGTTTAACGTCGCTGTCATCGACCTCTCCAGCGATTTCAGCGAGAAGTGCATAGTAATCCCGCTGTAAACTTTGATGGTCACGTGCTTGGCGACCGAAATCAAATACAAGCTGAAGAGCACCGATCACTGCGACAGCCAAGCCAACGAAACTGTCGATCTATTCCAAATCTCGACAGCATGTCCCCTACCGCAGCTGCGCCGAGGACCACTACGAGAAAGTTAAATGTTCGGTTCCAACGCTCAAGAGCACGCCGCCTAGCCGTATGGTAGAGCGCATTCCTTAGCACATTGAAACGAATGTCTCTTTATCAAGGACCATGCTCATTTCTTCGGAGGCGGGGGAGCAAGAGGGCGTCGGCTGCCTCGGGCCGACACTCGTGCCAGGCCCCTGAGGTTGACGTGGACCCAGCGACCGCAGCTCCATCACGGGCTGCCGCACTCCAACTGAGTGGCAGTCCGAAACTGCATTCTGTTTGCCGACCATCAATGCGGCTCGCAGACCGTCTTTGACTTCGCTCATCTCAGAAATCCTTCAACTTGCGCCCAAGTGAGTCGTAGTTGCCAACGAACTGTGGTGACGCACATCGGCCCGCAATCTATATCATGTGTGTTCAGCGGCGCAAAGCATCAAAGTTCATAAGATGTTCACTCGATGAGAAGTCGGTGCATAGTCAACGGTTCACGCTCAAGTCAGTAAAACATAACAAGATTTCGTTTATCTAATTGTGAGCTTTGAGAAAATTCGAAGGTATGCCTTTAGGAGGATCGATCATCACGTCAGGGTGCACTTGCTTTTACAGACCGTCCAATTCTTAACAACCCCCTAATTTCCCCTCCCAACCCCTTGAAATCATTCCCCCCAAAACCGGTCCCGACTCGGGACCACCCCTACCCCGCCTCCCCCAGCTCCCCCAGCCACCGCTCGACCCTTGCCCGGTTCACCCCCCAGTCATACCCCCCGAACCGCGACCGCGACCAGATGGTCAGCGCGGCACCCCCCTCCACATCCCGCGTCCGGATCGTCACCAGATCGGGAAACCCCACCACCCGGCTCCGCTGCACCAGCGTCACGAAGCCCGCCCGCATCCCCCGCCAGCACCCGCGTCCCCGGCTCGGCCAGTCCGACCGCCGCCAGCCGCCCCGCCAGCTCCGCCGCCGTCATCGGGAACACCCGGCTCAGGCTGACCAGCGCCGAATTCCGCGTGTCCGGGGCCATGACGGTGGCCGGATCGACATGCCAGACCGCCGGGTCGAGCGGTGCCAGACGGATAAAGGCCGCCCCCGCAAGACCAAGCGTGATCGCTGCCGCAAGCAGCCAGACCGACACAAGCCGCACCTAGCGCGTCTGCCTCTTGTTCCACGCATAAAGGCACAGAATCTCATGCGCCACATGCGCCCCCGCAATGGCCGTCGCCCCGGTCGTGTCATAGGGCGGCGAGACCTCGACCACATCGCCGCCGACGATGTTGATCCCCGCCAGATCGCGCAGCATCGCCGCCGCCTGCCAGCTGGCAAACCCGCCCCAGACCGGCGTGCCGGTGCCCGGCGCGAAGGCGGGGTCGAGGCAGTCGATGTCGAAGGTCAGATAGGCCGGGCGGTTGCCGACAATGGCGCGGATCTTCGCCACCGCCGCCGCCGTCCCCTTCTCATGCACCTCGCGCGCGTCGATCACACGGACGCCGAGATAGTCGTCGTTATGCGTGCGGATGCCGATCTGCACGGACGATGTCGGGTCGATCAGCCCGGTCTTCACCGCCTTGTAGAACATCGTCCCGTGGTCGATCCGGGTCATGTCGTCATCCGGCCAGGTGTCGGAATGGGCGTCGAAATGGATCAGCGACACCGGCCCGAACTTCTCGGCATAGGCCCGCAGGATCGGAAAGCGTGATGTAGTGGTCGCCGCCCAGCGTGACCGTGCCCGCCCCCGCCGCCAGAATCCCCCGGATATGCGCGGTCAGCGCGTCGGGAAACTCCGCGATCTTGGCATAGTCGAACGCCAGATCGCCGTAGTCGATCACCGACAGCTCCTCCAGCGGCATCGATCGGCCAGCCATAGGGCGGATCGAAGGTTTGCAGGGTCGATGCCTCGCGGATCGCCCGCGGCCCGAACCGGGTGCCGGGCCGGTGCGTCACCGCCTGATCGAACGGCACGCCGGTGACGGCCACGTCGACGCCGGTCAGGTCCTTGGTATAGCGGCGGCGCAGGAAACTGGTCGCCCCCCCGAAAGCGTTCTCGAAGGCCAGGCCCTTGCGGTCCTCCCGTGTGAAGGCCAGATCGACCTCGGTCTTCGCGTCTTCCAGTCCCATGCCTGCGGTCCTTTTCCTGCACTGCCGCGCAGTCTAGCGACGGAGGGACCGAAGGCCAGAGGGGTCAGAGCGCCCGAATATTCAGAGCGGCTGGGCCGTCTCGACCAGCCGCGCGAAGAAACTCGCCCCCACCGGGGCCGCGTCATCGTTGAAGTTGAACGCCGGATGGTGCAGCCCCGCCCCCGGCCCGGTTCCCAGGAACAGATAGGCCCCCGGACGCGCCTCGAGCATATAGGCGAAATCCTCGGACCCCATCTCCGGTCGGCGCCGCCTCGACCGCCGCATCGCCCGCCACGTCGCGGCGCGACACCGGCGGCGAACTCGGTCTCGTCCGGGTGGTTGACGGTCGCCGGATAGCCCCAGTCATAGTCGACCTCCGCCGTCACCCCATAGGCCGCCGCATGGCCCGCGACCATCTCGTGGATCCGTTTCTTCAGCAGCGCCCGGACGTCCGGGTCGAACGACCGGATCGTGCGCGTGAACCAGCCGCGTTCGGGGATGATGTTGCTGGCCGTCCCGGCATGGATCTGCGTCACCGAGATCACCGACCTCGTCCAGCGCATAGATGTTGCGGCTGACGATCGTCTGGATCGCCTGCACCATGCCGACGATGGCGACGACCGGATCGACGCATTCGTGCGGCGTCGCCCCGTGCCCGCCCTTGCCGGTGACCGTCACCATCGCCGTATCGACCGACGCCATCAGCGGCCCGGGCGGGTGTGAAATGTCCCGAAGGGCAGGTTCGGCGCGTTGTGGATGCCGTAGACCTGTGCGATGCCGAAACGGTCCATCACGCCTTCCTGCACCATCACCTCGCCGCCGCCGCCATCCTCCTCGGCCGGCTGGAAGATCAGCGCGACGCGGCCCGCGAAATCGCCGCGTCTCGGCCAGATATTTCGCCGCGCCGAGCAGCATCGCCGTATGCCCGTCATGGCCGCAGGCATGCATCCTGCCGGGCGTCTCCGACGCATAGTCCGCCCCGGTCGTTCCTCGGTGATCGGCAGCGCGTCCATGTCGGCGCGCAGGCCGATGGTCGGGCCCGGCGCCCCTGCCCGCGGATGATCGCCACGATGCCGGTCTTGGCGATGCCCTCGTGGATCTCGTCCACGCCGAATCTCGCGCAGCGCCGTCGCCACAAAGGCCGCGGTCTGGTGCAGATCGAACTTCAGTTCCGGATGCCGGTGCAGGTGCTGCCGCCACTCGGTCATCTCGTCGGCAAGATCGGCGATGCGGTTGATGACGGGCATGTGGACTCTCGGGTTCAGTTGCGGTGATGGTCCCCGTGACCCTAGCCCGGATTGCCGCGATGACCAATGCACCGGACCGCTTCGGACGCGCTTGTCCATGACCCAAAGGGCGGCATCGCGCGTCTGGTCGAGATCATGGCGCCGCCTGCGCGACCCCGCAAGGCGGCTGCCCCTGGGACCTGGAGCAGACCTTCGCCACCATCGCCCCCTATACGATCGAAGAGGCCTATGAGGTCGCCGATGCGATCGATCGCGCAGGACTGGGCCGAACTGAAGGGCGAACTTGGCGACCTGCTGTTCCAGTCGGTCTACCACGCGCAGATGGCGGCCGAGGCGGGGCATTTCGCCTTTGCCGACGTGGTCGCGCGCGATCGCGACAAGATGGTCGCGCGGCATCCGCATGTCTTCGGGGACGAGAGCCGCGACAAGACCGCCGCCGACGCAGATCGCGCGACTGGGAACGGATCAAGGCGGCAGAACGCGCGGCCAGGTCCGCAGACCGGGGCGTTCTGGACGGCGTGGCGCTGGGTCTGCCGGGGCTGACCGGGCGGTGAAGTTGCAGAACGCGAGCGGCGCGGGTCGGCTTCGACTGGCCCTCGACCGATGAAGTCATTGCGAAGATCGTCGAGGAGGCGGCGAACTGACCGAGGCGCGGGACCGCCTGACTCAAGGCGAGGTCGAGGAGGAATTCGGCGATCTGCTGTTCGTCGTGGCGAACCTCGCGCGGCACCTGAAGGTCGATCCGGAAGCTGCCCTGCGCGCCGCGAACGCCAAGTTCACGCGCCGCTTCCGGTCGGTCGAGGCGGCGCTGGCCGCGATGGGCAAGCGGCCTGAGGACAGCGATCTGGCCGAGATGGACGCGCTCTGGGACGCGGCGAAGGTGACGGAGCGCGCCTGAGACGGTTCAGCGCCCGGTGAACCTTGGCTTCCTCTTTTCCGCGAACGCCGCCAGCCCCTCGTGGAAATCGTCCGATGCCGCACAAGCGACCTGAAGATCGGCCTCCAGCGCCAGTTGCGCCGCCATCGTATTGGCGAACCCATCCCGTATCGCCCGCTTGATCGCGCGGTAGGCGACCGTCGGCCCCGCCGCGAGCTGCGCCGCCCGCGCCCGCCAATGGCCCGCGAAATCGGCGTCCGGCACCGCCTCCCAGATCATGCCCCAGTCCGCCGCCTGCCGCGCCGTGACCGGCTCGGCGAACAGCAGCGCCCCCATCGCCCGCGCCAGCCCGACCTGACGCGGCAGGGTCCAGGTGCCGCCCGCGTCCGGGCAAGGCCGATCCGGGTGAAGGCCTGGATGAACGCTGGCGCTCTCCGCCGCGATCACCACATCGCAGGCCAGCGCCAGGTTCGCCCCCGCCCCGGCGGCGACCCCGTTCACCGCCGCGATGACGGGCACCGGGGCATCCGTGATCGCGGCCAGCATCGGCTCGTATTCCTCGCGCAGGATGCCGCCCAGGTCACCGGCTGCACGCCGCGCACCTCGCCCAGGTCCTGCCCCGAGCAGAACGCCCGGCCCGCGCCGGTCAGGACGATCACCCGCGCCTCGGCCGCAGCACGATGCAGAGCCTCGGTAATCTCGCCGGCGCATCGGCGTCGTCAGCGCATTCATCACCTCGGGCCGGTTCAGCGTGATGACGGCGAGCCCGTCGCCGATCTCGCAGATGACCGGATTGTCTGATCATTCCTGTCCCCCTTGACGTCCATGCCAGCCTAGCAGAGCCCGGGCGTGCCGTCAGGCGGAACGCCGCGTCAGTCCTTCAGGATGTCGTCCAGCCGCGCCTGCTCGGCCTCGCTCAGGGCGCCGGTCATCGGCCCGCCGCCCTGCGCCCCCGCAGGTAAAAGCCCGCCGCACCCAAGGCCAGCAGCAGCATCGCCGGCCCGGCGAGCCACAGGATCAGGTTCGCCCCCTCGGCCCGCGGCTGGAACAGCACGAATTCGCCGTAACCGCGCGACGACGAAGGCGAGCACCTGGTCGTCGCTGTCGCCCGCCGTCAGCCGTTCGCGCACCAGCAGCCGCAGGTCGCGCGCGACGGGGCGTTCGATTCGTCGATGGTCTCGCCCTGGCAGACCGGGCAGCGCAGCAGCTTGCGAGATGTCGCGCGCCCGCGCCTCCAGCGCCGGGTCGGCCAGGATTTCGTCGGGCTGCACCGCCAGCGCCGGCCACGGCAAGCGACCAGCCAGCAGCAGCACCAGCCATGCGCAGCCGCTTCATTCCGCAGGCGCCGCGTGCGGCACGCGCGGCACGCGCGGCGCCGCGGCCGCCACGCGGTAGCGCCGGTCGGTCAGGCTGAGCACGCCGCCGAGCGCCATCAGCATCGCCCCCGCCCAGATCCAGTTGGCGAACGGCTTGACATAGGTCCGCACCGCCCAGCCGCCGTCCGCCTGCTGGTCGCCGATCACCACATAGAGGTCGCCGCAGGACGCCGTTCTGATCGCCGCCTCGGTCGTCGGCATCCGCGCAACCGGATAGAAGCGCTTTTCCGGGTGCAGGGTCGCCACCGGCGCGCCGCCCCGCTCCACCGTCACCGTCGCCCATCGTCGTCGCATAGTTCGGGCCTTCGCCGTCCTCGACCGCCGCCAGCGTGACCTCGTAGCCCGCCACGCGCGAAACGTCTCGCCGACCTGGGCGACGCGGATGTCCTCGACCGTCCAGGCGGTCACCAGCGCGACGCCGATGAACGTCACGCCCAGCCCGGCATGCGCCGATCGCCTTGCCCCAGTCGGCGCGCGGCAGCCGCATCAGCCGCCCGATCCGCGCGCCGCCCCGCCCGGTCCGCAGCCACAGGTCCGCCGCCGCCCCGCCGATCAGCCAGAGGCCCAGGGCCGCGCCGACCGGCGCCAGCGCCGACCGCCCGGTCTGCAGCGCAAAGACCAGCGCCCCCAGCGCCAGCGCCAGCACCACGCCGCGAAGCCAGCGGACGGCGGGCAAGCCCCAGCGATGCCGCGCTTCCACGGCAGGGCCGACCCCAGCGGCAGGACCACCGCCAAGGCCACCATGAACGGCGTGAAGGCCATGTCGAAGAACGGCGCGCCGACCGAGACCGTCCGCCCGAAGACCATTTCCGCCAGCAGCGGCCAGAGCGTGCCGACAAAGACCACAAAGCGCCGCCACCGCCAGCAGGATGTTGTTCAGCACCAGCGCCGATTCCCGGCTGACCGGCGCGAAGACGCCCTTCGCCTCCAGCGTCCGCGCCCGCGCGGCGAACAGCGTCAGCGACCCGCCGATGAAGACGCCGAGGATCATCAGGATGAACACCCCGCGCTCGGGGTCGTTGGCGAAGGCATGGACCGATGTCAGCACGCCCGACCGCACGATGAACGTGCCGATCAGCGAAAACCCGAAGGCCAGGATCGCCAGCAGGATCGTCCAGGCCTTCAGCGCCTCGCGCTTTTCCACGACGATGGCCGAATGCAGCAGCGCGGCCGCGATCAGCCAGGGCATGAAGCTGGCGTTCTCGACCGGGTCCCAGAACCAGAACCCGCCCCAGCCAAGCTCGTAATAGGCCCACCACGACCCCAGCGCGATGCCGATGGTCAGGAAGATCCAGGCCGCCAGCGTCCAGGGCCGCACCCAGCGCGCCCAGGCGGCATCGACCCGGCCCTCGATCAGCGCGGCGATGGCGAAGGAAAAGGCCATCGAAAGCCCGACATAGCCGAGGTAGAGGAACGGCGGATGGAACGCCAAGCCGGGGTCCTGCAGCAGCGGGTTCAGGTCGTGCCCGTCGAACGGCGGCTCGGCCAGCCGCAGGAACGGGTTCGAGGTGAGCAGGATGAAGGCATAGAACGCCACCCCGATCATCGCCTGCACCGCCAGCACCCGCGCGCGCAGCCGCGGCGGCAGGTTGCCCCCGAAGACCGGCCGCCGAGGCCCCGAAGACCGCCAGGATCAGCACCCAGAGCAGCATCGACCCCTCGTGGTTCCCCCAGACGCCGGCGATCTTGTAGATCAGCGGCTTCAGCGTGTGCGAATTCTCGGTGACGAGCGGCAGCGAGAAGTCCGAGGTGACAAAGGCCCGGGTCAGCGCGGCAAAGCGAAGCCCACGAACACCAGCTGCATCATGCGCCGCGGGCGCCGCCACCGCCATCCACCCCGCATGGTTCCGCTGCGCGCCC
This sequence comes from uncultured Alphaproteobacteria bacterium, assembly GCA_963738635.1. Taxonomy (GTDB): domain Bacteria; phylum Pseudomonadota; class Alphaproteobacteria; order Rhodobacterales; family Rhodobacteraceae; genus JAOADN01. The sequence goes on from CAVTXE010000004.1 coordinate 170,120, forward strand.
GACAAGCGGCACGGTCGCCTGCACAAGCGCGAGGGCGGCGGCAAGGATCAGGGCGAAGTGGCCAAGCTCGGTGATCATGGGGGGAAGGTAGGACGTGGGAGCGGGAAGGGGAAGGGGGTGAGGGGATGGGTCGCGGTCGATGGCATAGCAGTCAGGCTGAGGCGCTATGTCGACTCACTCGTCTTGGATGGCCAATCTGTCTCGGGCTTCGAAACGAGGGCTGCAGTCTTAAATCGGCTCAAAGTCGTACCCGACTACCGAGTCGGCATTTGGACAAGGCCGAATCACGGCATGTCGATGTTCGGATCGTGTTACAAACCGACGCCTAGAGGGACGAACTCATTTGACTCATCCAATCGTTGGTCTGCCTTCCAAGACGAATCAAATTCTGTGGGTCAACGCCGCTGGCATGATAAAGTCCCGCAGCAACGAGTTAAGCATTCACGCGATCTGAAATCAAGGTGAATTTCGTGCACGTAACGGGCTTGTGAAAAACACATCGACTCGTACCGGTCGTCTTCCAGCAATGCTGCAATTCACCAGAATAAACGTTGCCGACGTCTGCAGCAGAATCCCAAGTTCGAAATAATGAATCGCTCATTGAAATTGATCGTCTCTGCTGATCCGTCATGGTACTCTTGCATCAAGAAGGCAAGAATTTCCTTTCTGCTCTTCTTACTGGCATAAGATAAGACCATGAATTACCAAGTAATATGCAGAACGAAGCTCAATCGCAAACTCGGCAACGTCTCACGACCGCGGCGAAAGGCTCAGAGCAATGATACTGCTTCATCGCTATCTTGCCTGCCGCATCACAGTGTTTGCATGCACTCGAACGTCCCCTCCGCGACGATCCCGACCTTAATGGCATCCGGCCGCCACTCGGATACCAAATACCACCATCTGGCTCGAAGCTCAGCCCGCATTTGCCGTTGGCGAGCGCCCTCCGCCCCTGTCAACCATCCCCCCGTTGCGCATCCCCACCGCTCCGCCCTACCCTGCCCCCATGCCCGCCCACACCATCCGCCGCTTCCGCCCCGATGACGCCGCCCCGACCCGCGCCGTCTTCCATGCCGCCGTGCGGATCGGGGCGGCGGGGCACTACCCCGAGGCGGACCTGATCGACTGGTCGCCCTCGCCCGAGCCCTCGCCCGACTGGGGGCCGTGGCTGGACAGCCATTTCACCGTCGTCTCCGAAGATGCCACCCGCGTCACCGGGTTCTTCATGATGGAGGCGACGGGCTATCTGAACATGGCCTTCGTGCTGCCCGAATACCGGGGCACCGGGCTTGCCGACCGCCTCTATCAGGCGATCCTGGCCGAGGCCCGCGCGCGCGGCCTGACCCGGATGACCGTCGTCGCCAGCCGCCTCGCGCGGCCCTTCTTCGCCGCCGCGGCTGGCGGGTCGACCCTGGTTACGTCCCCCGCGCCCGGCATCCCCACCCTCTCCGCCGATGGCGGGCCGCTCAACTGGGGCATGGTGCTTGACCCGGTGACACCATGACCGACCCCTATGACCCCGCCCGCGAGGGCGCGCAGATGGCGTTCGACGGGCGCATGTCCTACACCGACTACCTGCGCCTCGACGCGCTCCTGACCGCCCAGCACCCGATCAGCGACGCGCCGGACGAGATGCTGTTCATCATCCAGCACCAGACGTCCGAACTGTGGATGCGCCTGATGATCCACGAACTGTCCGCCGCGCGCGACGCCATCGCCGCCGACCGGCTGCAGCCGGCCTTCAAGATGCTGGCCCGCGTGGCGCGGATCATGGAGCAGCTGAACAACGCCTGGGACGTGCTGCGCACGATGACGCCGTCCGACTACACCGCCTTCCGCGACCGGCTGGGGCAGTCGTCGGGGTTCCAGTCGTGGCAGTACCGGATGATCGAATACGCGGCGGGCAACCGCAACGCCGCGATGCTGCGGCCCCATGCGCACCGGCCGGACATTCTGGCGCGGCTGGAGGGCGAGCTGGCGCGCCCGTCGCTGTACGACGAGGCGCTGCGCGCGGCGGCGCGGGCGGGGCTGCCGGTGCCGGGGGAGGTTCTGACGCGGGATGTGACGCAGCCGTGGGTCATCAGCGACGGGGTGCAGGCCGCCTGGGCCGTGGTCTACCGCGACCCCGAGGCGCACTGGGCGATCTACGAACTGGCCGAAAAGCTGGTGGATTTCGAGGATTACTTCCGCCGCTGGCGCTTCAACCACGTCACCACGGTCGAGCGCGTCATCGGCCTCAAGCGCGGGACAGGCGGCACCGGCGGCACCAGCTATCTCAAGCGGATGCTGGAGGTGGAGCTGTTCCCGGAACTGTGGCGGGTGCGGACGGCGCTGTGACGCGGCCGGGGGGCAGGGCCGCGCCCGGGGTCCGGAGCGGACGCCCAACGCAAGCCGGGCGGGGCCTGCCCGTGGGGTGGCGCTGCAACGGCTGAGCGATGCGCTTTATGGTGCCAAGTGCCTGTCCCTCAAGCGTCGGCGCCCCGCCGCAAAAGCGCCAGCCCGCCGGAGTGATGAGGGATCAGAAATCCTCCAGTGGAGGATTTCCGCGAAGAACGCCCGGCCCGTGGCCGGGCTATGCAGGCGCTCGCCCGGCGCCTTCGGCTTGATTCCGGGCGGGAAAGGACGGCGCTGTTGTTTCCAGTGGGTTCGACGACACTTCCAAAGCTGACCGGACGCGCCGTATCGAACCGGCCTGAATCCGTTAAAATCAGGTTAAAAATCCAGATTTAGTCATTTAATTTCAACAGCTTACAGCTTTGTCCACATGTGGACACGCCTCATGACAGCCTCATCCGCCGGCCCCGCCTAGCCCAGCCACCGGTCATAATCACTGACCAGCAGATGCGTCGGCGCGACATCTTCCTCAACCTGCGAGAAGCGCCCGATCTTGTCCGACCGGAACACATTGTCCGTCACGTCGTCGTTCACGGTCGAGACCTCGCCGATCAGCGTGTCGCCGCCCTCGCCCCAGAAGGCGTGCCAGTCACCCGGCATCAGGGTCACGCTTTCGCCGGGACGCAGCACGATCACCTCGCCGCCCGTGAAGGTCCGCTCCACCCCGTCGCAGCGCACCGTGCCGCCCGCCGTCTCGCTGAAGGTGCCGTCCGGGTTCGACCCGTTCAGCCGCACCGCCAGCGGCGCGCCGCCGCGGTTGATGATGTCCTCGGCCTTGATCACATGCGTGTGGCAGGGCGACAGCTGGTCCTTGCGGCTGATCAGCAGCTTTTCCGCATAGCACATGCCCCCGCCGCGCCGCAGGTCGGCAAGGCTGCCGTTGCGCAGCGTGAACAGGAACAGGCCCAGCGTGTCGAAGTCACCCTGCCCGTAGTCGGTGATGTCCCAGCCGCAGCGCGCCCTGATCACGCCTCCGGCGCGGGCGGCGTTGGCCTTGAATGCGTCGGGCGTCCAGTAGGCGAAGGGCGGCAGGACAAAGCCGTGATGGCGGATCAGGTCATCCGCCGCCGCCATGATGTCATTGATGCGCGAGCGTTTCATCGCCTTCTCCCCGGTGAGCGGATTTGCGGCGGACTATAGCGGTTTCGTCCGCGCCGTCACGGTGATCCGGGCTTCGGCGGGTCACGCCCGCTTGCGCTTCGCCCCCAGCCCCGCCCAGTCGCGCACCGCATCGCCGAACGCGCCGAACAGCGCGCGCGAAACAGCATCCTGCGCGGCATTCCATTCCGGGTGCCACTGCACCGACAGCGTGAAGCCCGGCGCATCGCGGATGTACAGCGCCTCGGGCGTGCCGTCGGGGGCATGGCCCTCGATCACCACGCGCCCGGCGGCGCATTTGATGCCCTGCCCGTGCAGCGTGTTCGTCATCACCTCGTCCGCGCCCAGCAGGCGCGCGAAGACCCCGCCCGGCGTGAACCGGACCGGGTGGCGCAGGCAGAACTGTTCCTCGAGCGTGCCGTCGGGCGGCATCCGGTGGTTCATCCTGCCCGGCAGATCGCGGATTTCGGGGTGGAGCGTGCCGCCCAGCGCCACGTTCACCTCCTGGAACCCCCGGCAGACGCCGAAGAACGGCTGGCCACGTTCGACGCAGGCACGGATCAGCGGCAGCGTGATCGCGTCGCGGGCGCGGTCAAAAGCGCCGTGAGCCTCGGTCTCCTGCTCGCCGTATTCTTCGGGGTGCACGTTCGGCCTCCCGCCGGTCAGCAGGAACCCGTCGCAGACCTCCAGCAGGTCGGGGACCGAGACAAAGCGCGGATCGGTCGGGATGAGAAGCGGCATCGCGCCCGAAACCTCGGCCACCGCAGCGGAATTCATCGTGCCGCCCGCATGGACCGGATAGCGGTCGTTCAGCTGATACGAATTCCCGATGATGCCGACAACCGGCCGCCGTGCCGCGCGCATGTCTTCCCGCCTTTCCCCTCGCGGAAAGTGTATGCTCATCAAGCCTTAAGGAAAACCCTGTCCGTGGTCAGGTTTGCCCGACCTGCCACACGATTTGCTGCGGAATATTGCACGAAACGCGCATCCGGGCGGTTTAAGCGGCAAACCGGAAACCGACCGGCCCAACGGATCACCCGAGCCGTGCTTTGACCATCGGCCCCGCCGCGCCGAAATCCATCTGGCCCGCATGACGCGACTTCAGTTCGGCCATCACGCGCCCCATGTCCTTCAGGCTGGATGCACCCGTTGCGGCAATCGCCGCAGCAATCGCCGCAGCCACTTCATCAGCCGACATCTGGCGCGGAAGATAGCCCTCGATCACCGCGATCTCGGCCTCTTCCTTCGCCGCAAGCTCCGGGCGGCCGCCCTGCACGTAGACCTTCGCGCTTTCCTGCCGCTGCTTGACCATCTTCGACAGGATCGCCAGCACTTCCGCATCCCCTGCCGGACCTGCCGCCCCCTCGCCGCGCATCGCGATGTCCTTGTCCTTGATCGCCGACGCGATCAGGCGCAGCGCCGACAGCCGGTCCGCGTCCCGCGCCCGCATCGCGTCCTTGACTGCCGCATTCACATCGTCCCGGATCGCCATGCCCTGCCCCGCCTGTCTCTGACCGCCCGCAATGTAGCGACCGGGATGGTGGCGCACAATCCGCCCGGACCCCGGATATCGTCGGGCGCATCGCGCAGGACCCCAGCGCTTGACCCTGCCCCCCCGTCCACATAGTGATCGCGCAGCCTGCGCCCCCGGGGAATCGCACCATGCCCGCCAGCCTGAAAGACAGACCGACGGCCTGCCTCGCGCTGGCAGACGGCACCTTGTTCTACGGACGCGGATTCGGGGCCACGGGCGAGACGGTCGCGGAACTGGTCTTCAACACCGCGATGACCGGCTATCAGGAAATCATGACAGACCCGTCCTATGCGGGGCAGGTCGTCACCTTCACCTTCCCCCATATCGGCAACACCGGCGTGAACGCGGACGACGACGAGACCGCCGACCCGGTCGCCGCCGGTATGGTCGTCAAGTGGGATCCGACCGAACCGTCGAACTGGCGCGCGACGGGGCAGCTGCAGGACTGGCTGGCGAAAAAGGGCCGGATCGGCATCGGCGGCCTCGACACACGCCGCCTGACCCGGGCGATCCGCCAGCAGGGCGCGCCGCATGTGGCGCTGGCGCATGATCCGGCGGGGAATTTCGACATCGGCGGGCTGGTCGCCAAGGCTCGCGCCTGGTCGGGTCTGGTCGGCCTCGATCTGGCAAAGGACGTGACCTGCGCGCAGTCCTACCGCTGGGACGAGACGCGCTGGGCCTGGCCGGACGGGCACGGCAAACGGCAAGGCCCCGGCCTGCGTGTCGTGGCCATCGACTATGGCGCGAAACGCAACATCCTGCGCTGCCTAGCTTCGTCGGGCTGCGAAGTGACTGTCCTGCCCGCGACTGCGACCGCCGAGGATGTGCTGGCGCTGAACCCCGAAGGTGTCTTCCTGTCGAACGGCCCGGGCGATCCGGCGGCCACCGGGCGCTATGCCGTGCCGATGATCAAGGGCGTTCTGGACCGCGATCTGCCGGTCTTCGGCATCTGCCTCGGGCACCAGATGCTGGCGCTGGCGCTGGGTGCCGAGACGATCAAGATGAACCACGGGCATCACGGTGCCAACCATCCCGTCAAGGACATGGAAACCGGCAAGGTCGAGATCACCTCGATGAACCATGGCTTCACCGTGGACAGCCAGACCCTGCCACGCGGTGTGATCGAGACCCATATCAGCCTGTTCGACGGGTCGAACTGCGGCATCCGCCTGGCCGACCGGCCGGTCTTCTCCGTGCAGTATCACCCCGAGGCGTCACCCGGTCCGCAGGACAGCTACTATCTGTTCGACCGCTTCGCCGACGCCATGAAGGCCCGCAGGGCTGCCTAGGGGTCAACCGGGGACTCCGATCCGCCCCGCCGGGCCGTACGGTCGCTGAATGTGCTTCGGCGTGCACGTGATTAACCACTATTTTACAGTCTGTTAACCAAGCTGCCGGATCGTCGGCCCCTGTGGTTTCTGCCGGGGTCTGGCTCATGTCACCTTCCGCAACGCATCTGAGGCTCGTCGATCCCGATCTGACGATCCGTCCCGCCCGCCCCGAGGTCCGGCCATCCGAGGTCCGGCCACCGGATCGCCCGCGCCAGCCGGTGATGCCCCAGCAGGCTGATGCCCGCGACCCGGTCGGGCGCAGGCCGCTTGGCCATCTGCTTCTGGAAGAGGGCTATGTCACGCCCGACATCCTGGTTCAGGCGGTGGCGCGGCTGCGCATGGTCGGCACCTCGCTGGCCGATGTTCTGCTGGCCAACGGCTGGATCACCGAGGATCAGCTTCTGGCCGCACTCTCGGCCGAATGGAACGCCGGACATCTGGACGCATCGGCCTTCCCGCCCGATCCCGCCGTCGCTGCCCGCTTCACGCCCGACGAGGCGCTGCGCTTGGGCGCGCTGCCGTGGCGCAAGCTTGGAGGGATCACGGTGGTCGCGGCCACCCGTCCGGCGGCATTCCAGCAGGCCAAGTCGCGCCTGCCGGAGACCGAGGGACCCTATCTTCCGGCCTTCGTCAGCCGGGCCACGCTGCAGGACGCGATGACCGCCGTGTTCGGTCCGGCCCTGAACGCTGTCGCCGAGGCGCGCCCGGCATCCGCGGATAGCTGCCGCAGCTTCAGCCCCCGCCGCGCGATGGGCATCGCGGCGCTGACGGCCTGCACGGGCCTGCTGCTGCTCATCGCCATGCCTGCGGTCCTTGGCGCGGGCCTGATGCTGTGGGCGACCCTGACGCTGGTGGCGACCATGGGCCTGAAACTTGCCGCGCTGGCCGCCACGGCCACCATGCGCACCCCAGACGCCGCAGAGGCCGCCGGCCCGCAGCGGCTGCCGATGATCACTATGATGGTGCCCCTGTTCCACGAGGCCGATATCGCACCCCGGCTGGTCGCGCGGCTGTCGCGCCTGACCTGGCCGCGCGAACTGACCGACATCCTGCTGGTCGTCGAACAGACCGACCAGAAGACGCGCGGCGTTCTGGCGGCATCCGCGCTGCCATCCTGGATGCGCATCGTGACCGTGCCCCAAGGCACCGTCTGCACCAAGCCGCGCGCGCTGAACTATGCGCTGAACTTCGCACGCGGCGACATCGTCGGCGTCTGGGATGCCGAAGACGCGCCTGCGCCCGACCAGCTGGCCATCGTCGCGCGCCGGTTCGCCGCCGCCCCGCCCGACGTGGCCTGCCTGCAGGGAACGCTCGATTTCTACAGCGCCCGGCAGAACTGGCTGTCGCGCTGCTTCGCCATCGAATATGCGTCCTGGTTCCGGGTCATCCTGCCCGGCCTCGCGCGGTTGGGTCTTGCCGTTCCGCTGGGCGGAACGACGCTGTTCTTCCGGCGCGCGATCCTCGAGTTCGATCGGGGCCTGGGACGCCCACAACGTGACCGAAGATGCCGATCTGGGCATCCGTCTGGCACGCCGGGGGTTCCGGACCGAACTGATCGAAACGGTGACGGAAGAGGAACCGAACGCCCGCGCCCTGCCCTGGATCCGGCAAAGGTCGCGCTGGCTGAAGGGCTATGCGATGACCTGGTCTGTGCATATGCGCAACCCGGCGGCGCTTTGGTCCGACCTTGGCGCATGGCGGTTCTTCGGGATGCAGGTCCTGTTCCTCGGCACGCTGACGCAGTTTGCGCTGGCACCGCTGCTCTGGGCCTTCTGGGTCTTCGCCCTGCTGCCCGGTGCCGATCCGGTGCCCGTGCTGTCCCGTCCCGTTCTGGTCGGCTGCTCTGCGCTTTTCGTCCTGTCGGAACTGGCAGGCATGATCGTCGGCATCTACGCCGCGCACCGGGCGGGGCACCGGCACCTGATGCCGTGGGTCCCGACGCTGATCCTGTATTTTCCGCTGGGCACCGCCGCCGTGGTCAAGGCGCTGGCCGAAGTCGTCACCCGGCCGTTCTACTGGGACAAGACGGCGCACGGCGTCTTCGATGCGCCCTGCGAAGGTGCCATCGCAACGGTGGAAACCCCGCAAAGGAGTACCGGTGTACGCCGCATGTCCGGTCCCTGCGGATGACGGCATCGCCGGGGCGCTCGCCGCGAACCGGATCGTGCCCGCGCGCCCGACGCCCCCCGCGGCGGCCCCGCGCCGACCGCGCCCGCCGCTGGTGCTGATCGACCCGTTGCGGCCCGGCAGCGGCCTGCGTGTTCCGCGTGCGGGCGGTGGCACCGGACCCGCGCCGCGCGGCGGGACTATGGCGCGCGCACGGGACAACCGTGCCGGGCCTGACCGGCGCATCCCGATGCGGGCCGCAACCGACTAGCGCCGCCCTCAGCCGCGCTTCAGCGATCCCGCATCCAGCTTCAGCCGGGTCTCGAACGCCTTCGAGATATGCGCCCGCAGCGCCTGCTGCGCAGCCGTCTGGTCGCCCGCCGCGATGGCCGCGACAATCGCCTGATGTTCGGCCAGTGCCGCCGCTCCGCGCCCCTCGGCCGCCAGCGACGTCGTCGCCAGCAGCGCCATCGACCTATGCACAAGGTCCAGCTGCTGCATGAGATAGCGGTTGTGCGACGCCAGATGGATCTGCCGGTGAAACCGCCGGTTCGCCCGCGCCAGCGCCGCCGGATCACCCAGATGCGCGCGGTCCTCGCCCACCATCTCGGTCAGCACCCGCACCTCTTCCGGCGTCGCATGCCGCGCCGCCAGACGCGCCGCCAGGCCCTCCAGTTCCGCCCGCACCACATAGAGTTCGGCCAGCTGATTATGATCGAGCGAGGCGACGATCAGGCTGCGCCCGTCGCGCGTCAGCATGGACTGCGTCTCGAGCCGCTGCAGCGCCTCGCGCACCGGCGTCCGCGACACGCCGAAGCGGTCCGCGAGATCGGATTCGACCAGCCGGTCGCCAGGGCGGTAGAGGCCGCCCTCGATCGCTTCGAGGATCATCGTATAGGCGTCTTTCTGCATCCGGCGTCCGGCAACCATGACCTGCGCCGCATCGGCGTCTGGACGGACCCTATGCGGCGCGCCTGCCGAAGGGCAAGCACCGTTGCCGCGCCCGGCGCGCCGGGATAAGCAGGCCGCATGACCGACCCGCGCGCATTCACGCATGTAACGACCTGGGTCTTCGACCTCGACAACACGCTTTATCCGCCCCGGACGCGGCTTTTCGACCAGATCGAGCGCCGGATGACGGCCTATGTCATGGGCCTTCTCGGCGTTGCTGAAGCCGAGGCGAGCCACCTGCGCGACCTCTACTGGCGGCGTCACGGCACCACCTTGTCCGGCCTGATGCGCGAACACGGGGCCGATCCCGGACCCTATCTGACCGATGTGCATGATATCGATTTTTCCGTCCTGTCCGAGGACCCCGTGCTCGCACGCTCCATCGCCGCGCTGCCCGGCCGCCGCATCGTCTATACCAACGGCAGCGCGGATTACGCCCGGCAGGTCGTCGCGGCCCGCGGGCTGACAGGTCTTTTCGATGCGATCTACGGCATCGAGGCGGCGGGCTATCACCCCAAGCCCGACCGCGCTGCGTATGAGGCGGTGTTCGGCGCGGACGGGCTCGACCCGGCGCGCGCCGCGATGTTCGAGGATGACGCGCGCAATCTGGAAGTGCCGCATGCCATGGGCCTTGCGACCATCCTTGTGGCCCCCGAACGCATCACCCAGCCGTACATCGCGCATCACACCGATGATCTGACCGCGTTCCTGTCGTCGCTGACCGCAGGTCTCGCCGCGACAGCATGACCCCTTCGCCGCCGCACCGATCCGGCCTATATCCTGACCATGCGTGAGACGACGGACATCCTGATCGCGGGCGGCGGTGTCGCCGGGCTGACGGCAGCGGCGGCGTTCGGCACGGCGGGCTTCCGCGTCACCTGCGTCGATCCCGACCCGCCCGTGACCGATGCCAGTGACGACCGCGCCGACCTGCGCAGCACCGCCTTCCTGCAACCCGCCCGCGCGCTCCTCGACCGCGTCGGTCTCTGGCACCGCCTCGCATCCCATGCGACGGCCCTTCAGGTGATGCGGATTGTCGATGCGGGCGGAGCGCAGCCCGACATCCGCCGCAGCGCCGAATTCGACGCCGCCGAAATCTCGGACCAGCCCTTCGGCTGGAACATCCCCAACTGGCTGATCCGCCGTGAACTGTCCGAAGCGGTCCGAACCATCCCCGGCAGCGATTTCCGCCCCGGCATCGCCCTGACCGGGCTTCTGCCCCGCGACCAAGAAGTCATCGCGACCCTGTCAGACCGCAGCCGCATCGCCGCGCGCATGGTCATAGCTGCCGACGGACGCGACAGCCCGACGCGCGATGCCCTCGGCATCGGCGCGCGGACGCTTCGCTATGGGCAGAAGGCGCTGGCCTTCGCCGTCACCCACCCGATCCCGCACGGCAATGTGTCGACCGAGGTTCACCGTTCGGGCGGACCCTTCACGCTGGTCCCCCTGCCCGACCGCGGCGGACTGCCCGCTTCTGCCGTGGTCTGGATGGAACCGGGGCCAGAGGCGGAACGGCTCGCAGCCCTGCCCGTCCCGGAATTCGAACGGGCGATGACAGAACGCAGTGCGCATATCCTCGGCCCTCTGACATTGGTCACGCGGCGGTCCCTCTGGCCGATCATCAGCCGCCTCGCGCACCGCTTTGCCGGTCCGCGCACCGCACTTGTCGCCGAAGCTGCGCATGTCATGCCGCCTATCGGCGCGCAGGGGCTGAACACCTCGCTGGCCGACGTCGCCTGCCTGCTCGACCTGGCTGTTGCCGATCCGTCAGCAATCGGCGGCACCGCGATGCTGGACCGCTACGACCGGATGCGCCGCCCCGAAGTGACGGCGCGGTTGCTCGGCATTGACGCCTTGAACCGCGCGGCGATGGCCGGTGCCGCCCCCCTGCGCGACCTGCGCGGCGCGATGCTGGGCCTGCTGCACGGCGCGCCGCCGGTGCGTAAGGCGCTGATGCAGGCAGGGCTGGGGGCCGGATCGGCCTGAACGGACCGGCCCGGCTCTGCCGGACCGGTCCGCAGGATCATCGTCCGTGCTTACAGCTTGCCGCCCTGCTGCTGCACCATCATGAACGTGTCGTAGTTGTATTCCGCGATCTGCGCCCAGAGATAGGCATCGCGCTTGAACGCATCCTGGCTTTCCTTGATCTTCTTGAACGGCGCGTTGGTCGCCGCGATTTCCGCATAGGTCGCGTTGGCCGCGTCGAAGGCCGCCTGCAGCACGTCCTGCGGGAAGGGCCGAAGCTGCGCCCCGTTCGCCACCAGCGATTTCAGCGCCGTCGGGTTCTTGTAGTCGTAGTTGGCCATCATGTTCGAATTCGACGCCTCGCAGGCTGTCTTGAGGATCGCCTGATAGCCGGGCGGCAGTTCGCCCCATTTCTCAAGGTTGACCATCGTCGACAGCGTCGGCCCGCCTTCCCACCAGCCGGGATAATAGTAGTAGGGCGCGACCTTGTAGAAACCCAGCTTTTCGTCGTCATAGGGCCCGACCCATTCCGCCGCGTCGATGGTGCCCTTTTCGAGGCTCGGATAGATGTCGCCGCCTGCGATCTGCTGCGGCACGACGCCCAGCATTTGAATGATCTTGCCCGCAAAGCCGCCGATCCGCATCTTCAGTCCCTGCATGTCGGCCAGGCCGTTGATTTCCTTGCGGTACCAGCCGCCCATCTGCACACCGGTATTGCCGCAAGGCATGTAGTGCAGGTTCTGGCCGTTGAAGAACTCCGCGTTCAGCAGGTCGATGCCGCCGCCCTGATAGAGCCATGCGTTCATCTGCCGGTAGTTCAGCCCGAATGGCACCGTCGTGCCCAAGGCATAGGTCGGGTCCTTGCCCCAGTAATAGTAGGATGCAGTATGGCAGGCCTCGACCGTGCCGGCGCTGACTGCGTCCGCCGCCTCAAGGGCCGGAACGAGCTCGCCCGCCGGAAAGACCTGGAGCGTGAAATTGCCGTCCGTCGCCTCGGACACGTATTTCGCCATCGTCTCGGCCGCGCCGTAGATCGTATCGAGCGATTTCGGGAAGGACGACGTCACGCGCCAGGTGACTTTTGCCGCCTGCGCGACGGCAGGCGCGGCCAGTGTGGCGGCCGCAGCCGCCGTGACGCCGCCAAGTGCGCCGGTACTCAGAAATTTACGACGATCCATCCGTGGACTTCCTCCCAATTTCGGCCCTTTGTTATGATCCGGAGCCGGTTGCTTGCAGAACGACCGTAACGACAGGTGCCCGCCAGTGGAACAGAAAATGGAACGCCTGCCGCAGGTTGCAAGCCCCCGCCCGCCTGCGCCGCCGGATGCACATCTGTTTTGCGTTTCTTTCGCACCAGAGCCAGATTGCGCAACAAGATTGTGCTGCCTGCCGCCTGAGCGACAGAAAATTCCCAAATTTGCCGGTTGACGCCCCCGCGCGACCTTTCTAATGTCCGCCAACCTTCGAAAGGGGTTGCGGGAATGCATGTCATTCTTCTTGTAGGCAGGACAATGCGCATGGGCCGGTGACGGCAGACCATAACGGTTCCCATGCGCCCCCGATGACCTCGGGGGTTTTTTATTGGCCGAAGGGGGTCAATTCCGATGGACGGACAGACGGAGAAGACGATGTCACGCACGATGACCGGCGCACGGATGGTGGTTCAGGCCCTGAAGGATCAGGGCGTGGACGTCGTCTTCGGCTATCCCGGCGGCGCCGTGCTTCCGATCTATGACGAGATCTTCCAGCAGAACGACATCCGCCACATCCTCGTCCGCCACGAACAGGGTGCGGTGCACATGGCCGAAGGCTATGCGCGGTCGACCGGCAAGCCCGGCGTCGTCCTGGTCACCTCCGGCCCCGGCGCGACCAACGCCGTCACCGGCCTGACCGACGCGCTGATGGATTCGATCCCGATGGTCGTGCTGACCGGGCAGGTCCCGACCTTCATGATCGGCACCGACGGCTTCCAGGAGGCCGACACCGTCGGCATCACCCGGCCCTGCACCAAGCACAACTGGCTGGTGAAGGACACCGACAAGCTGGCCGAAGACGATCCACCAGGCGTTCCACGTCGCCACCCACGGCCGCCCCGGCCCGGTGCTGATCGACATCCCCAAGGACGTCCAGTTCGCCACCGGCACCTACACGCCGAAACCGGAAGCGAAGGTCAGCCACTACCAGCCCCGCACCAAGGGCGACGCCGACGCCAGATCCTCGCGGCTGGTCGAGATGATGGAGGTCGCCGAGCGCCCGGTCTTCTACACCGGCGGCGGCGTCATCAATTCCGGCCCCGCCGCGAGCCGGCTGCTGCGCGACCTGGCCGCCGCCACCGGCTTTCCCGTCACCTCGACCCTGATGGGCCTCGGCGCCTACCCGGCCATCCGGCAAGAACTGGATCGGCATGCTGGGCATGCACGGCCTCTACGAGGCCAACTGCGCCATGCACGACTGCGACCTGATGATCAACATCGGCGCGCGCTTCGACGACCGCATCACCGGGCGGCATCAAGGACTTCAGCCCGCATTCGCGCAAGGCGCATATCGACATCGACCCGTCGTCGATCAACAAGGTCATCCATGTCGACGTGCCCATCGTCGGCGACGTCGGCGCAGGTCCTGTCCGAAGTCATGCGCGTCTGGACCGAACGCGGGCGCAAGACGAACCGCGCGGGCCTCGCCGACTGGTGGACCCAGATCAACGACTGGCGCGCGCAAGAAATGCCTGACCTACAGGAACTCCGACGAAGGTCGATCAAACCGCAATATGCCCTTGAGCGTCTGGAAGCGCTGACCGCGCGGCATGGACCGCTACATCACGCACCGAGGTCGGCCAGCACCAGATGTGGGCCGCGCAGTTCCTGGGCTTCGATGAACCGAACCGCTGGATGACCTCGGGCGGCCTCGGCACGATGGGCTACGGCCTGCCCGCCTCGCATCGGCGTGCAGATCGCGCATCCCAAATCGCTGGTCATCAACGTCGCGGGCGAGGCGTCCTGGCTGATGAACATGCAGGAGATGGGCACCGCGATGCAGTTCCGCGCGCCGGTCAAGCAGTTCATCCTGAACAACGAACGCCTCGGCATGGTCCGCCAGTGGCAGGAGCTGCTGCACGGCGAGCGCTATTCGTCAGTACTGGTCCGAAGGCCTGCCCGATTTCGTGAAGCTGGCCGAGGCCTTCGGGTGCAAGGGCATCAAGTGCAGCGACCCGGCCGACCTCGACGATGCGATCATGGAGATGCTGGACTATGACGGCCCGGTGATCTTCGACTGCATGGTCGAGAAGCACGAGAACTGCTTCCCGATGATCCCCTCCGGCAAGCCGCATAACGAGATGCTGCTGGGCGAGGCGGATACGGCGGGGGCCATCGGGGCCAAGGGCGCGGTGCTGGTGTGACGGCGGACCGGGGCGCCGCCCCGGACCCCGGATTATTTATGCCAAGATGAAAGGGGCTGTCGTGGCCGCACTGAATCTCAAGAAAGGCGCGTCGAGCCATTCGGCCTATGACCTGCGCGACCCGAATTCGACCGTCATCGAAAGCCACACGCTCGCCGTGCTGGTCGACAACGAGGCGGGGGTGCTCGCCCGCGTCATCGGCCTGTTTTCCGGGCGCGGCTACAACATCGACAGCCTGACCGTGGCCGAGGTCGACCATGCGGGGCACCTGTCGCCGCATCACCGTCGTCACGCGCGGCACGCCTGCGGTGATCGAGCAGATCAAGGCGCAGCTCGGTCGTCTGGTGCCGGTCCACGACGTGCACGACCTGACCGTCGAGGGGCCTGCGGTCAGCCGCGAGCTGGCGCTGTTCAAGGTGCAGGGCACCGGCGACAAGCGGGTCGAGGCGATGCGGCTGGCCGATATCTTCCGCGCCAAGGTCGTCGATACGACGCTGGAAAGCTTCATCTTCGAGATCACGGGCATGCCGGACAAGATCGATGCGTTCGCCGATCTGATGCGTCCCCTCGGTCTGGTCGATGTCGCGCGCACCGGCGTCGCGGCCCTGTCGCGCAGCCCGAGATAGAAATGGCGGGGCCCCGGGGGTGACAACCGGGGAAGGTCGGTCTGCGGGACCCCGCCTTCGGGGGCCTTAGCCCGCGACCAGCTTGCCGCCGTCCACGGCCGCTTTCAGTTCGGCATCATCCACCGCGCCGTCGGCATTGGCGTCGATCGCCGTGAAGCCCGCCTCGTCCAGCGTCTTGTAGACCACCTGAAGCTCGGCCAGCGACAGCGAGCCGTTCGCATCCGTGTCCATGTCGGCCAGCGCCATCTGCGCGAATGCCGCGCCGGAAAGGCCGGCTGCAAGCGTCAGGCCGAGAACGGGTGCTGCTGTCAGTCGTTTCATGGGATCGTCTCCTTGTTATGTCAGCTACGTCGCAGATCCGGGGGGATGCCCGGACCTTGCGCACCCCTCATCGCCCCGGCGCTGCGCCCCGCGCCACCCCTGCGCCCGCCAAGGCCGGATCGGCGCGGCGGACCGCCCAAAGCATGGCCCGGGCTTGGCCGGTTCCCGCGCGAAAAGGGGCACCTTGTGCGACCGTCAGGGTTGACGGCGGAAACCGGACGCGGGGCGGGGCCGGTTCCGGCGGATCGCCACCGGCGGGCGGAATCGTCCTGCGGTTGTGCTGATTCGGCCCTTGAACGGGGCGCACGACAGACAGAAAGGCCCCGGACCGTCGTTGCGGTCCGGGGCCTGTTCCCGTGAATACCCCTTGTTTGGCCTTCGGGCTTACGCCGCCAAAGTGCCCGCCTCGCGCGCGGCCTGAAGTTCGTCCGCGTCAACCGAGCCGTTGCCGTCCACATCGACCGAGGTGAAAAGATCGTCGGTCAGATCGGGATAGGCCGCCTTCAGCTCTTCCTTCGAATAGACGCCGTTCCCGTCGGTATCGGTCACGACCGTCTGCGCCATCGCGGTTCCGGCCGACAGGGCCAGGGCGAGGGCAAGGACAAGCTTGTTCATCGTTACGTCTCCTAGTCGGGGCAATCTGTCCCGCCCGCAGAATGTGGGATGCCGGGGGCCGTGGCGCAAGGGGGGAAAACGAGACGGTTTCTCCCCCTGGCGGGAGAAAATCGGGGTGCCGAGGGGGCATCGTGGGCATGTCCACATGTGGACGCATTGATATCATTATGTTTTTTCGTTAACCGGTTGGTAAGGCGGACGAAACCTGCGCTGGACAGGGGCCGGAATGCAGGTGCGGGGCACGGAAAGATGCGGGTGTTGGGCTTTCCGCGCAGCACAGGAAAAGCGCTTGCAGCGCATCGCGTGCCATCGCCCAAAAAAGAAAGACGGGGGGCAAGGATGCCCCCCGTTGAGGTTCGCCGTTCAAGCTCATCGTTATTACCGCTCGGTTTTTTGCCTGCGGCCTGAACAACGTCGGGGGCGAGCGCACCCGCCCCGGAACAGTCTACGTGAGATCACTCAACCTGTATTTCGAGCACAGGAACTCGCATGCCTTGGCCAAACTGACTCCGGACGCTTCTGCCAAAGCAACAACCGACGTAGAATTCTGATGAAAGCGCCTCAAACTCGTCCCATACTTTTTTAGGAATTGGAGTATCGGGCTGCATCTCACATCTAAGCTGGAAAGTGCTGAGGTACTCCGAGCAGTCCTGGGAGAGTCCACGCTCAACATCGTATCCGTGAACGACGGTATGTCGAGTTGAGGGTGAGTTTGTTCCTCCGCAGTCTGGTCTATGTACTGATGCCAGAATGCATCCGCATTCGATTTCATCCACGTCAGCTGCACCCGCTCGTCCCGCCACACGTATTGCACTTCATGCAGGTGCCGTTGCGGACCAGCGTGTAGTTGCCGCATTCGCCGCAGGCCTCGCCCTCGTAGCCCTGCATCTTCGCCTTGGTGCGGGCGTCCAGCGACAGGCCCCCCGGTCGCGAGCGCCGTCGCCCCCATCATCGCCTGGCCGACCGCCTGCCCTGCCGCCGCCGCCATCGCGCCCATCGTCTCGGGCACCAGCGTGTTCAGCGCCATCAGCGGGTCGAGTGCTGCGTTCAGCGCCGTCGCCCCGATGCCGCCCTGGAACACCGTCAGTTCCTGCGGCAGGCGCTTGCGCAGATACCCGGTCGAGGAAATCTGCCGCAGCACCTCCAGCGACTTCGACGCCCCCCGGTCGCTGACCTCGGTCACGTTCGCCTGCCCCTCGCCCTCGCCGCCGCCCAGATCGTCGAACGCGGCGCCGGTGGGCTTCACATGCGCCAGATCGGTGCGGTCGAGGTAGCTGACCGCCAGTTCGCGGAAGATGTAGTCGAGGATCGAGGTCGCGTTCTTGATGCTGTCATTGCCCTGCACCATGCCCGCGGGTTCGAACTTGGTGAAGGTGAAGGCCTCGACAAACTCCTCCAGCGGCACGCCGTATTGCAGGCCGACCGACACCGCGATGGCGAAGTTGTTCATCATCGCGCGGAAGCCCGCACCTTCCTTGTGCATGTCGATGAAGATTTC
This sequence comes from uncultured Alphaproteobacteria bacterium, assembly GCA_963738635.1. Lineage (GTDB taxonomy): Bacteria > Pseudomonadota > Alphaproteobacteria > Rhodobacterales > Rhodobacteraceae > JAOADN01. Next base: position 187,959 of record CAVTXE010000004.1, read on the forward strand.
GCCGAGCTGCCCGTCGCGGTATTCGCCGGTGCGCAGATAGACCTTGTGGCCGCCGACGATGGCCTTCTGGGTATAGCCCTTGCGCCGTTCGGGCAGCTTTTCGCGGTGGCTGCGGACGATTTCCTTGACGATGACCTTCTCGATGATCTTCTCGGCGATCACCTGCGCCTTTTCCATCGGCGTGCCGGTCAGCAGCGTCTCTTCTGCCTCTTCGTCATCCTCGACCAGCGCCGATGCCAGCGGCTGGCTCAGCTTCGACCCGTCGCGGTAGAGCGCGTTGGCCTTGATCCCGAGCGAGTGGCTCAGTTCATAGGCCGCGAGCGTTTCCTCGATGGAGGCGTTGTTCGGCATGTTGATCGTCTTGCTGATCGCGCCCGAGATGAACGACTGCGCAGCCGCCATCATGTGGATATGGCTGTCCACCGACAGGAACCGCGTGCCGGTCTTGCCGCAGGGATTGGCGCAGTCGAACACGCTGTAGTGCTTGGGGCTGAGGTGCGGTGCGCCTTCCAGCGTCATCGTCCCGCAGACATGGTCGTTCGCCGCATCGATCTGCGCCTTGGTGAAGCCCAGATGGCGCAGCAGGTCAAAGGCCGGGTCGGCCAGCTTTTCTTCCGGTATCCCAAGGGTTTCCCGGCAGAAGCTCTCGCCCAGCGTCCATTGGTTGAAGACGAACTTGATGTCGAAGGCGCGACGGCAGCGCCGCCTCGATCTTCTCGATCTCGCGCGGGCCGAAGCCGTGGCCGATCAGCGAGGTGTGGTTGATGCCGGGGCAATTCCCAAGGCTTGCATGGCCGACGGCATGGGCGACGATCTCTTCGATCTGGGCCGAGCCGTAGCCGAGCGAGTTCGAGCGCCGCAGGAACCGACCGGTTGATGATCTTGAAATAGCCCCCGCCCGCAAGCTTCTTGAACTTGACCAGCGCGAAGTCGGGCTCGATCCCCGTCGTGTCGCAGTCCATCACCAGACCGATCGTGCCCGTCGGCGCGATGACGGTGGACTGCGCGTTGCGGTAGCCGTGCTTTTCGCCCAGCGCCAGCGCCTCATCCCAGGCCGATTTCGCAAGCTCGCCAAGACCTTCCACGGGGATGTTCGCGTGATCCAGAGGCACGGGCGCGACGTTGACCTCGTCATAGCCCGCGACTTTGCCGTAGGCCGCCGCGCGGTGATTGCGGATCACGCGCAGCATGTGGCCCGCGTTCTTCGCGTATTTCGGGAACGCCCCCAGTTCGCCCGCCATCTCGGCGCTGGTGGCATAGGACACGCCCGTCATGATCGCCGACAGCGCACCGCAGAGCGCACGGCCCGGAACCGAGTCGTAGCCCAGTCCCATCGTCATCAGCAGCCCGCCGATATTGGCATAGCCGAGGCCCAGCGTACGGAAGTCATACGACCGCTGCGCGATCTCCTTCGACGGGAACTGCGCCATCAGGACGCTGATCTCCAGCGTCACTGTCCAGATTCTGGTTGCGTGAACATAGGCTTCCGCGTCGAACCTGCCATCCTTGTAGAAGGTCAGAAGGTTCATCGAAGCGAGGTTGCAGGCGGTGTCGTCAAGGAACATGTATTCCGAACAGGGGTTCGACCCCCGGATCGCCCCGTCTTCGGGGCAGGTGTGCCATGCGTTCACCGTGTCATGGAACTGGATGCCCGGATCGGCGCAGGCCCAGGCGGCATGGCCAACCTGATCCCAAAGCTCACGCGCCTTGATGTTCTTGTGGACCTTGCCGTCCGTACGGCGGATCAGCGCCCAGTCGGCATCGTCCCGGACCGCCTTCAGGAAGGCATCGGTGACACGGACGGAGTTGTTGGAATTCTGGCCCGACACGCTGGCGTAAGCCTCGGAGTCCCAGTCCGTGTCATAGGTCGGGAATTCGATCGATGTGTAGCCCTGCTTTGCGTAGTCCAGCACCCGCTTGACGTAAGTATCGGGGATCGAAACCTTTTTCGATGCACGGATCGCTGATTTCAGGGCCGGGTTCTTCGCCGGATCAACCGCATCTTCGCTCGCCCCGTCCCAGGTCCGGATCGCGCTGAAAATCTCGTTCAGCTGACGCTCGTGCATCTTGGACCCGGCCACGAGGCTCGCGACCTTCTGTTCCTCGATGACCTTCCAGTTGATGAACTGCTCGATATCCGGGTGATCCATGTCGCAGATCACCATCTTGGCCGCGCGCCGCGTCGTGCCGCCCGACTTGATCGCGCCCGCCGCGCGGTCGCCGATCTTCAGGAACCCCATCAGGCCCGACGACTTGCCGCCGCCCGACAGCTTTTCGCCCTCGCCGCGCAGCGACGAGAAGTTGGTGCCGGTGCCCGACCCGTATTTGAACAGCCGCGCCTCGCGGACCCACAGGTCCATGATGCCGCCATCGTTCACCAGATCGTCGCTGACCGACTGGATGAAGCAGGCATGCGGCTGCGGGTGCTCATAGGCAGAATCCGACTTGGTCAGCACGCCGGTCCTGTAGTCGACATAGAAGTGCCCCTGCGCCGGGCCATCCACGCCGTAGGCCCAGTGCAGACCGGTGTTGAACCACTGCGGGCTGTTCGGCGCGCCCATCTGGCGGGCCAGCATGAAGCGCATCTCGTCGTAATAGGCCTGGGCGTCGGCTTCGGTGGTGAAATAGCCGCCCTTCCAGCCCCAGTAGGCCCAGGCCCCCGCCAGACGGTCGAAGACCTGCTTGGCGCTTGTCTCGCCGACATAGCGTTCGTCCGCAGGCAGGGCGACCAGCGCCTCGGCATCCGGCACCGACCGCCACAGGAATTCGGGCACGCCCTTTTCCTTGACGCGCTTCAGTTTGGCGGGCACGCCCGCCTTGCGGAAATACTTCTGCGCCAGCACGTCTGACGCGACCTGGCTCCAGCCCTCCGGCACCTCGACCGCGTCATTGCGGAACACCACCGTTCCGTCCGGGTTCCGGATTTCCGAAGCCGTCGTCGTGAAGGCCACCGACGCATAGGCGTCGGCACCCGCTGCCGTGAATGTCCGTTCGATCTTCATCTCTGCCCCGTCCGCCGTGGCGCTTGTACCGCGCCGTTGCCCTTGTTTCCGACCGCCCCCTAAGACAGGGTCTTGGCCGATATCGACCGCTGCTGACAGGTCGCGGCAAACCGATGGCGGGGCCCGCGCCCCCAAGCGCAGCCTGCGGCCGGTCGGCGCAAGGCCCGGCCATCCCGTTCTCTGAGTGTCTCCCTGCCTGACCCACCACATTTAGTGGCAGTATCGTCAGCCTGCACAAATTGACGTAGCAGCAGCGTGCGGGTCAACAGGATTATTCACTGCGTCGCCGATTATTGCGGTTGACGTTGCGCCGCAGATTGCGCTGTGGGGCATCCGAGATGATTCACCCACAAACTCGGGCATCCGTCAGCTCCGGCAAGCGCGGCGAAATATCGCGCCGCCGCGCACCTTTGCCGCGCCACCTTGAACAAAGACCTCAATCTTATCCCCAGATGCACGACATCTGGTAGCCTGCGCTCGGCCAAACGCCGCCTATGGCAAAAAGATGACAGTCGCGTGAAGGTTGGAACAATTGGTCGGGGCGAGAGGATTCGAACCTCCGGCCCTCTGCTCCCAAAGCAGATGCGCTACCAGGCTGCGCTACGCCCCGACGCGCCGTTCCTAGCGCCAGTCCGCCCGCAACGGAAGCCTATTCGCAGGGCCATGCCGCTTCGCCCGGATCGAGCGCCGGGTGGCGCAGAACCGCGCCCTGGCCCAGACCCAGCCGCGCGGCCAGCCCGCCCCGGATCTCCAGCACCATCAGCGTGTCCTCCGGGCCTGGGATCGGCGTCAGATCGCCCGGCACCGCATTCTCATGCACGCCCGTGACGCGACCGGCATCGTCGATGAACACCATGTCCAGCGGTATAAGGGTGTTCTTCATCCAGAACGCCACGTCGGACGGCTGGTCATAGACAAACAGCATCCCGCTGCCCGACGCCAGACTTTCGCGGTTCATCAGGCCCCGCGCCCGCTCCGCCTCGTCATCCGCGATTTCCACCGCAAAGCGTGCGCCGCCGCCGTCCCACATGAATTCCGCCATGTCCGGTCTGCAGGTTGCAGCGGCCGGGCTTGCCGTCGCCAGCAGTGCAGCAAACGCAAAAGCGCTTCACCTGCGTTCCCGCAGCGCCGCTTCCCAGGACAGCACCAGCGCCGCCATCAGCCCGCGCTTGCCGTCGATCACCTTCAGGCCGACCGCCTCGCCCGGCTGCAGATCGGCAAAGCCGGACCGCCGCAGCACCTCGACATGGATGAAGATGTCGTCCGACCGCTCGAAGACATTCGCGAAATCCGAATCCCTTCACCTTGTCGAACCATTTGACCCGCGCAGGCAGCATCGGCAGCCCGGCGATCATTTCCATGTCGCCTTCGCTGATATCCTCGATCTGGACCCCGACCTCGCCCTCGGGCGGCAAAATCTCGACCACTTCGACCGCCTGCGCACCGCGCTGCGTCTGCTGGACCAGAACGATGATACGGGCATGGTCGGCCACCGACCCCTGGCCGAAATTGCGCAGCACGTTCGCATGCAGCAGAATGTCGGCGCCGCCATCGTCCGCGACGATGAAGCCAAACCCCTTGGCCGGGTCGAACCACTTCACTTTTCCGCTGACCCGCGTGTGGCCAACGTCTACTTCCGTCATTTGACGCCGCTTCCCACGATCACTGTCCCGCTCCGGACATTTCACAAACGTTGAACAATCTTCAAGCCCAATCTGACATGCCAGGAACCGGCACTTCACGCAGCGTGAACGTCACGGGTTCAATCTGCTGACCGTCCATGCGCCGCCTAACCCGGCCTTTTGCCAGCGGAATCTGTCATGCAGGCGGAAATCACCGTCGGCCCAGAACTCGATCTCCACTGGCCGGATCCGGAATCCGCCCCAGAAGGGCGGGCGCTTCGGTGCCACGCCGTGAACAGCCGTGACACGCGCCACTTCCCCGATCAAGGCCGCACGCGAGGTCAACGGCTCCGACTGCCGCGACGCCCACGCCCCGAGCCTGCTTTTCAGCGATCTGGATGCGAAATAGGCATCCGCCTGCGCGCCGTCCTCCCGTGTGACGGTGCCCCGCACCCGGACCTGCCTGCGAAGCGATTTCCAGTGCATCACAAAGGCCGCCTTTCCGGCGCCGTCGATTTCCCGCGCCTTTGCCGAGCCGTAGTTGGTGTAAAAGACGAACGCATCCGCCTCGATATCCTTCAGAAGCACCATTCGCACATTAGGCAGACCGTCCGCTCCGACGGTGGCAAGGGCAATTGCATTCGGATCGTTCGGCTCGGTCGCCTCCGCCTCGGACAGCCACGAGCGTGCGATCACAAAAGGGTCGTCACCCGCGAATATACCCTGTCTTTCTTCCATCCGCCACGACTCCTTTGCGAACGAATCTCATCCCGCATGCAACATGCCTCAAAAGGCGGCTGCCCTTGCTGACCTTCGGAACTTCGCCTAATGGTCGGGCAAAGAACGGGTCGCGCGGGGGACAGGTATGACTTCCAAACTCATGGCCGGCAAGCGCGGCCTGATCATGGGTCTTGCGAATGACAAGTCCATCGCCTGGGGCATCGCCAAGGCCTGCGCCGACCATGGCGCGGAAATGGCTTTTTCCTATCAGGGCGAAGCGCTGAAGAAGCGCGTCGAGCCGCTCGCAGCGTCCATCGGTGCCACCGAACTGTTCGAATGCGACGTCAGCGACGAGGCCAGCCTCGATGCGCTCTTCGCCCATATCGCAAAGGTCTGGGGCAAGCTCGACTTCCTGGTCCATGCCATCGGATTTTCCGACAAGAACGAACTGCGCGGCCGCTATGTCGATACCTCGCTCGCGAACTTCCGCATGACGATGGACATCTCGGTCTATTCCTTCACCGCCGTCGCCCGCCGCGCCGCCGCGATGATGCCCGACGGCGGGTCACTGCTGACGCTGACCTACTATGGCGCCGAAAAGGTCATGCCGCATTACAATGTGATGGGCGTGGCCAAGGCCGCGCTCGAGGCGTCGGTGCGCTACATCGCCGAGGACCTCGGCAAGGACGGCATCCGCGTGCAACGCGATCAGCGCGGGGCCGATCAAGACTCTTGCCGCCAGCGGCATCGGCGATTTCCGCTATATCATGAAGTGGAACGAACTGAACTCGCCGCTGCGCCGCAACGTCACCCAGGAAGAGGTCGGCAAATCCGCCCTCTACCTCCTCTCCGACCTCGGATCGGGCGTGACGGGCGAGGTGCATCATGTCGATGCGGGCTATCATGTCGTCGGCATGAAGGCCGTCGACGCGCCGGACATCGACGTGGTGACGGGGCGCAAGGACGACGGCCAATGACTCTGGCTGCGTTTCTGGCAGTCGCAGCCCTGCTGACGATGGGCGCCGTCAGCCCCGGCCCCGCCGTGCTGATGTCGGCCCGCACCGGCGTGACCGAAGGCATGCGTACCGGGTTCTTTCTGGCGATGGGCATCGGCCTCGGGGCAGTGTTCTGGGCTCTGCTGGCCTTGTCGGGGCTGGCCGTGCTGTTCCAGATCGCACCCGCGCTTCTCTGGGCTTTCAAGATCGCGGGCGGGCTGTACCTCGTCTGGATGGCGGTGGGAATGTGGCGTCATGCCCCCGATCCCCTGACCGACTTGACCGATGCACCGCCGCGGTCCGCCCTGTCGGCGTTCCGGCTTGGTCTGTTCACCCAGCTTTCGAACCCCAAGCCCGCCGTGCTGCTCAGTGCGATCTTCATCGGCACGATCCCGCCCGGCACTCCGCTCTGGGTTCTGGCAGCGCTTCTCGCATACCTGTTCACCATCGAGACATCATGGAACACTCTCGTTGCCCGCATCTTCTCGTTCCAGTCCACCCGCCGCGCCTATACCGGGGCCAAATCTTTGATCGACCGCAGCTTCGGCGGGCTCCTGGCCCTGCTGGGCGTCAAGATCGCCGCCACTTAACGGAGGCCCGCCATGAACGACCGTCTACCGCATGAAAAAGGCTTCCATGTCTCATGGGACCAGATTCACCGCGACGCGCGTGCGCTGGCCTGGCGGCTGGACGGCCACGGCCCTGACAACGGGGCCTGGCGCGCGGTGGTGGGCATCACACGCGGCGGTCTGGTGCCCGCGATGATCGTCAGCCGCGAACTCGATATCCGCGTCGTCGATACGATCAGCGTGAAATCCTACGATCATCAGGACCAGATGCAGCCGAAGGTCACCAAAGCCCCGCAGGCCGAACTGATGCGCGACGGCACCGGCATTCTGGTGGTGGACGATCTGGTCGATACCGGGAAAACGCTGGAACTGGTGCGCGCGCTTTACCCGAAGGCGCATTTCGCCACCGTCTACGCCAAGCCTTCGGGGCGACCGATGGTGGACACCTACATCACCGAGGTCAGCCAGGACACCTGGATATTCTTCCCCTGGGACATGGCGCTGCAATATGTCCAGCCGATGCGGGGGAACGACTGATCGCGCCGTCACCGCGATGGACGGACGTCCGGAAAAGGCTTGGGAAAATGACGCTGCATCCCCTGAACCCCGCGATGGCCACGACCGAAGCCCCCCCGGTGATGGAGGCGCGGCGCTGGCTGCAGGGCGTCAGCTTCCCCGCCGACCGCCCGCTGATCAATGTCAGCCAGGCCGCCCCCGTCGACCCGCCGCCGCTTGCGCTGCGGCAGGCCATCGCCGACGCCGCGCTGACCGACGATGCCGCGCATCTCTACGGCCCGGTCCTCGGCCTGCCTGCGCTGCGGGCCGAAATCGCGGCGCAATGGTCGGCGGCCTACGGCGGACAGATCGCCGAGGATCAGGTGGCGATCACCCAAGGCTGCAATCAGGCCTTCACCGCCGTGATGTCCACACTGGCCGGCGCGGGAGATGAAGTCATCCTGCCAACCCCTTGGTATTTCAACCACAAAATGTGGCTCGACATGCAGGGCGTGCGAACTGTTCCGCTGGAAACCGGAGACGGACTGATCCCCGATGCCGACCGCGCCGCGACCCTTGTCACCGACCGCACCCGCGCCATCGTGCTGGTCAGCCCGAACAATCCCGGCGGGGCGGAATACCCCGCTGAAACCCTGTCGGCGTTCCGCGATCTCGCCGCGGTCGCGCGGCCTCGCGCTGATCGTGGACGAGACCTACCGCGATTTCGACGGGCGGACGGGCGCGCCGCATGACCTGTTCACCGACCCCGACTGGGCCGACACGTTCATCCATCTCTACAGCTTCTCCAAGGCCTACCGCCTGACCGGCCACCGCGTCGGGGCCATCGTCGCTTCTGCCGCGCGGCTGGCCGAGGTCGAGAAATTCCTCGACACCGTCGCCATCTGCCCCGGCCAGCTCGGCCAGATCGCCGCCCTCTGGGGCATGCGGAACCTGACCCAGTGGGTCGCGGGCGAACGCGCCGAAATCCTCGCCCGCCGCACGGCAATCGTCACTGCGTTCAAGGACTTGCCGGACTGGCACCTGCTCGGCTGCGGTGCTTATTTCGCCTATGCCGCCTACGATATGCCCCTGCCCTCCGCCACGCTCGCCCGTCGCCTCGTGACCGAATCCTCGGTCCTGCTCCTCCCCGGCTCGATGTTCACCCCGCAGGCCAGCGAACTCGGCCAGCGCTCGGTCCGCATCGCCTTTGCCAATGTCGGCGCGGCCGGGCTGCGGACCCTGGCCGGGCGGCTGGCGGCATTCCGGCCCTGATCCGCACCAAGCCCGCGCTTGCCCCCCACCGGACTTGGCCCTAAACACGCCCGCGAAGGTTCTGGGGAGTTTCCGCGAATGGCCAATCGTTTGCGCAACCGGCGCGGCGGCATCGTTGTCATGGGCCTTCTGGGTCTGCTTGTCCTCGCCCTCGGCGGGTTCGGCGCGACCAACTTCTCGGGCAGTTCGCAGACCGTCGCCAGGGTCGGCGACCGGACAATCAAGATCAACGACTACGCCCGCGCGCTGCAGCGCGAAATCCGCGCGTTCTCGGCCGAACAGGGCGTGCCCGTGAACATGGAAATGGCGCAGGCGCTGGGCATCGACCGCCGCGTGCAGGGCCAGCTGTTCGCCGCCGCCGCACTGGACAACGAAGCCGCGCGCCTTGGCCTGTCGGTCGGCAATGCCGAAGTGGGCAAGCGCATCCTTGCCATTCCGGCGTTCCAGGGCCCGGACGGCACCTTCAGCCGCGACACCTACAGCCTGACCCTTCAGCAGGAGGGCATGAGCGAGGCGGAATTCGAGGACAAGCTGCGGGACGAGGCGGCGCGCGGGCTGCTGCAGGGCGCGGTTGCGGGCGGCATCGACGCGCCCGACACCTTCGTGCGCACGCTTGCCGGCTACATCGGCGAAACACGCAGCTTCACCGTCGCCGAACTGCTGCCAAGTGATCTGACCGAGGCTGTCCCCGCCCCGACGGATGCCGAGATCGACGCGCAGTACAAGGCGACACCCGATGCGTACACGCAGCCCGAAACACGCCGCCTGACGACGGTCTGGCTGTCGCCCGAAATGATTGCGGATACCATCGAGGTTGACGAGCAGGCCCTGCAGGACGCCTATCAGGCGCGGATCGGCGAATTCGTCATCCCTGAAAAGCGGCTGGTCGAACGGCTGGTCTTCGGCACCGAGGACGAGGCGATTGCGGCCAGGGCGCGGATCGATGCGGGCGAGGTCACATTGGCCGATCTTGCGGTCGAACGCGGGTTGGAAGCCGGGGACATCGATCTTGGCGAAGTGTCGAAGGATGACCTGGGCGCGGCGGGCGACGCCGTCTTTGCACTGACCGGGCCGGGTGTCGCAGGCCCGCTGCCCAGCGATCTTGGCCCGGCTCTGTTCGCCATGAACGGCATCCTTGCCGCCGATGAAACGCCGTTCGAGGAGGTGCGCGACGATCTGGCGGGCGAAGTCCAGATGGACCGCGCGCGCCGCCGGATCGCCGACGACAGCGCCGGAATCGAGGATCTGCTGGCCAGCGGTGCCAGCCTTGAGGACGTGGCCAAGGAAGCCGGCATGGAGCTTGGCACGCTGGCCCTCGCCGACGACAGCGAAGGCGGGCTGGCGGGATACGAGGCATTCCGCAAGGTTGCCGCCGCCGTCACCGAAACCGACTTCCCGACGCTGACCGAACTCGACGACGGCGGCGTCTTTGCGCTGCGTCTCGACGGCATCGACCCGCCCGCGCTGAAACCGCTGGATGCGGTGCGCGACCAGGTGATCGCCGACTGGACGCAGGCCGAGACGCACCGGCGGCTGACCGCCCTCGGGGCCGAAATCCAGGCGCTGGCCGATAACGGGGCCGGGCTGGACAGTCAGGGGCTGGTCACGACACGCTACGACGCCTTCGCGCGCGGCGGCTTCATCGATGGCGCGCCGCCCGCAGTGGCAGAGAATGCCTTCAAGACCGAGGCAGGCAAGACATCCGTGGTCGATGCGGACGGACGTGTCTTTGTCATCGCCGTGCGCGACGTGATCGCCGCCGATCCGGTGGATGCCGAAAATGTCGCCGTGGCCGCGTCGGTGCGCGCGCAGGCGGCACAGGGCATGGCGCAGGATGCGTTCGATCTGTTCCTGTCGGGGCTGGAAACGACAACGGGCATCTCGGTCGATCAGGCCGCGCTGAACGCCGTCCATTCCCAGATGCAGTGACCGGACGCGCGTCGTGGCCCTGACCCCTGACTTCGACAGCTTTGCCCAAGGCTGGGCGCGGGGCGAGAACCAGCTGGTCTTCACCCGGCTGGCTGCCGACCTCGACACGCCCGTCTCGCTGATGCTCAAGCTGGCGGACGCTCAGACCAATTCCTTCATGCTGGAAAGCGTGACAGGCGGCGAGGTGCGCGGGCGTTATTCTGTCGTCGGCCTGAAACCGGACGTCATCTGGGCCTGCGACGGCACCGTCAGCCGGATCAACCGGCAGGCGCGTTTCGACGCCGACGCCTTCGCGGACCTGCCGGGCCATCCGCTCCAGACCCTGCGCGACCTGATCGCCGAAAGCCGCGTCACGATGCCCGATGGCCTGCCCGCCATCGCGGCGGGCCTGTTCGGCTATCTCGGCTACGACATGATCCGCCTGGTCGAACATCTGCCCCATGTGAACCCGGATCCCATCGGCACCCCCGACGCCATGCTGCTGCGCCCGACCATCGTCGCCGTGCTGGACGGCGTGAAGGGCGAGGTGACGGTCGTGTCGCCTGCCTGGGCCGCCTCGGGTCTGTCCGCCCGCGCCGCCTATGCGCAGGCAGCAGAGCGTGTGATGGACGCCGTGCGCGATCTGGAACGCGCACCCTCGGGCACCTCCCGCGATCTCGGCGATGCGGCGCACCTCGGCGAATTCCGGTCGAACTTCGCGCCCGACGCCTACCGCGCGGCGGTCACCAAAGCGAAGGACTACATCAAGGCGGGTGACATCTTTCAGGTTGTCCCGTCGCAGCGCTGGTCCGCCGACTATGCGCTGCCGCCGTTCGCCTTATACCGCAGCCTGCGCCGCACCAATCCCTCGCCCTTCCTGACCTTCTTCAACATGGGCGCGTTCCAGATCGTCGGCGCGTCCCCCGAAATCCTCGTCCGCCTGCGCGACGGTCAGGTCACGATCCGCCCCATCGCGGGCACCAGACCGCGCGGCGAGACGCCCGAGGCGGACCGCGCGCACGAGGCGGACCTTCTGGCCGACATGAAGGAACGCGCCGAACATCTTATGCTGCTCGACCTCGGGCGTAACGACGTGGGCCGCGTGGCGAAGGTCGGCACCGTGCGCCCGACCGAACAGTTCATCATCGAACGCTATTCCCACGTCATGCATATCGTGTCGAACGTGGTGGGTGACATCGCCGACGGCCAGGATGCGCTGTCGGCCCTGCTGGCGGGCCTGCCTGCAGGCACCGTGTCGGGTGCGCCCAAGGTCCGCGCGATGCAGATCATCGATGAACTGGAACCCGAAAAGCGCGGCATCTACGGCGGCGGCGTGGGGTATTTCGCGGCGAACGGAGAGATGGATTTCTGCATTGCCCTGCGCACTGCGGTGGTCAAGGACGGCACGCTCTACATCCAGGCGGGCGGCGGCGTCGTCTATGACAGCGACCCCGAGGCGGAGTATCAGGAAACCGTCAACAAATCCAAGGCGCTGAAGCGCGCGGCCGAGGATGCGGGCCTGTTCGTCCGGCGCGGCAACGCCTGAGCCGTCACGCGGGAACACCGCCCGGGTTCCGCCGCCAGACCGAGAAATTCAGCGCGGATGCGATCGTGACCCAGACCAGATAGGGCGCGAAGATCAGACCCGACAGCCAGTCGAGCCGCCAGAACGCAACCAGAGTCAGTGCGACGGCAGCCCACAGGCACAGGATGATGACCATCCCCGCCCCCATCCGTCTGAGCCCGAAGAACACCGGCGTCCACAGCGTGTTGAACGCGATCTGCAAGGCCCAGAAGCCCATCGCCTGCCCGCTGCCGGGCAACTGCGCAATACGTGACGCGGACCAGGCCATCAGGACGTAGAGCACGGTCCATGTGACCGGGAACACCCAGTCGGGCGGCGTCCAGGACGGTTTGGAAAGCGCGTCATACCAGTCGCCCGGCTTGAACATCGCGCCGGTTGCGGCTGCGGCGCCGCAGGCGGCAAGAAACGTCAGGAACAGGCCCCAGTCCATCGCGATCCCTTTCGGTCAGGGATGCTACCTAGGTCGCCGCGCCGGATACGTCCAGCCCGCGCCGCGACCGGTCATGCGCCTCGAGCTGCGCCAGCACGGCCAGCAGCGCCTCGCCCCGGCCTGTGACCGGGGCACGGCGTGCGGCGGCATCGACCAGGAACGCGGCCTCTGGCGCGGGGCGCGCATGCAGGATCGCCGAACGCGGCAGGACCAGCGACACCGTGCTGTTCACGACCGACCGGCCCAGCCAGACCACCTTCTGCCGCGATGTCGTGCGCGCCCGCTGCGTCACCGAATCCCCGCCATTGCGCCGCACCGCCCTGCCGATCCCGTCATAGATCAGACGAGCCGCCCAGATACCCGGGCGGCAGTCCACCGGCAGCGCGCCGATCCCCGCCTCGGCCCGCGCATAAAGCCCATCCGCCTGCCGCAGCAGGCGTTCGGTCATCGCACGGATCGCGGGCGTGGCCCCGGGGTCAGCCAGAAACGCCTCCGGATCCACACCCGCTCCGGCAAACCAGTCGGTCGGCAGATACAGCCGCCCCGCCCGCGCATCCTCGCCCACATCCCGCGCGATGTTGGTCAGCTGCATCGCCAGACCCAGATCGCAGGCCCGCGCCAGCGCATCCGCATCGGTCACCCGCATCAGCACGCACATCATCGCGCCGACCGCCGCCGCGACCCGCGCGGAATACTCCAGAACGCCCGACAACGTCGCATAGCGCCGGTGCGTGGCATCCCATGCCAGCCCCTCCAGCAGCGCCTCGGGCAAGGCGCGGGGCATTCCGAAATCGTTCACGATGGCGGCAAATGCCCGGTCGGCGGGCGCGTTCCTTGGGCGGCCCTGATAGACAAGGTCCAGCCGGTCGCGCAGCATCAGGACGGCGCGCGTCTTGTCGTCCTTTTCGTCCACCTCGTCATCCGCGAGGCGGCAGAAGGCATAGAGCGCCAGCGCCGGGTCGCGGACGCGCGCAGGCAGCAGGCGCGAGGCCGCGTGGAACGACAGCGATCCGGTGCGGATCGCCGCGCGGCAATGGTCCATGTCGGCGGGGTCGATCATCGCGGCGTCACTCGGCGGCAAGCTCCATCGCGGACTGCCCGACGTGGGAGGCGGCCGGCGCCGCATCGGGCACCAGCTTGCCCAGCACCTCGGCGGATGCGACCACGCCGGGAAGGCCAGCGCCCGGATGCGTGCCCGCGCCGACCAGATACAGGCCCGGCAGTTCCTCGGATACGTTGTGCGGGCGGAACCAGGCCGATTGCAGGATGCGCGGCTCGATCGAAAAGCCCGCGCCATAGGGCGACAGATAGCGGTCACGGAAGGTTTCCGGCGTGTAGACCAGACTTGATGTCAGATGCGAGGACAGGCCCGGAAGCAATTGCTCTTCCAGTGCTTTCTGAACACGCAGTCGGTAGGGTTCCGCCATCTCGGCCCAGTTCACCGGGTCGGCATGCCCCAGATGCGGCACCGGCGACAGGGCATAGAATGTGTCGTCGCCCGCAGGCGCGACCGAGGGGTCGGTCACCGAAGGCCGGTGGACATAGAGGCTGAAATCCTCGGCCAGCTTTCCCCTGATGAAGATATCCTTCACCAGACCCCGATAACGCGGACCGTTCAGGATCGTGTGGTGTCCCGACATCCGGCCACTGCCCGCGTGTGCCCCTGGTCCCGAAATACCAGACGAACAGCCCCATCGACCAGCGGCGGCGGCCCAGATGCCGCGTCGTCCAGCGCCTGCGCGGCTGGTTGCGCAGCAGCCGGTCATAGGTGTGCCCCGCATCCGCGTTCGACACCACGACACCCGCCGCCAGCACCCGCCCGTCCGTCAGCCGGACGCCGGTGGCACGCCCGCCCTTCACCATGACCTCGTCAGCCTCGGCATTCAGGATGATCCGGCCGCCCTGCCCCTCGATCACGCGCGCCATCGCGCCCGCGATCGCTGCGACGCCGCCCATCGCGTAATGGACGCCGAATTCCTTCTCCAGATGGCTGACCAGCGCATACATCGAGGTGACGTGGAACGGATCGCCGCCGATGAACAGAGGGTGGAAGGACAGCGCCATCCGCAGCCGTTCGTCCCTGACCCGCCGCGCCGCGTGGGCCGCCACCGAACGGTCGGCACGGTACCAGGCGAACTTCGGCAGCACCTTCAACAGATCGACAAACCGGTGCATCGGACGACGACCGAGGTCCTCGAACCCGAACCAGTAGCGCGCCTCGGCATCCTTCAGGAACCGGTCATAGCCCGCGCAGATCGCCGGGCGACAGCCGCGCCACCTCCGCCCGCATCGCCTCGGTCGACTGACGCGCGGCAAACCGGCTGCCATCCGGCCAGCGGATTTCGTAATAGGGGTCCATCGGTCGCAGATCGACATCCGCGTCAAAATCCCGTCCGCAGGCGGACCAGAGGTCACGCAGCGACTGCGGCACCGTGACGATGGTCGGCCCCAGATCGAACCGGTGGCCATCCATGGTGACGGACGATCCGCGCCCGCCGGGCATGTCCAGACGGTCGATCACCGTGACCCGCCAGCCCTTGGCCCCGAGGCGCATCGCGGCGGCCAGACCGCCGATCCCTGCGCCGATGACCACGGCGTGGGAAGCGGCAACCGGCGTCTGCGACAGGCGGGGATCGGGGACCATGAAGGAATGATAAACTGTCAGGCAAGATTTACAATCTTCAGATTTCCGCTGGAACCGGCATTTGCGTGTCACCCTGGCCGTTTCTGCCTGAGCTGCTGAATCACTTGAAAATACGGCCATGGCAGCAATGGAATCGCCGCTCTACCCCGCATCCTGCGCCTTCCCATCCCCTGCAATCCCTGTAAGATCAGGTTGACAGTTCATGCACCAGCGAGGGTCGCAATCCAGTCCGTCAGCCTTTCCGTCTTCCGTTTTGCCACGCCCCGCGCCCGGCTCTGGGTGCTGGGCCAGATGGCGCTTGCGCGGCTGTCCTTCGCCCGGCTGCCGCAGGCTGAGTTCTGGAAGCTCTGCGGGTCGGGCACCGGCGAAGGCTTCACCCCACGTCCGAACTGGGGGGTCTGGGCGATCCTCGCCGTCTGGCCGGACGAGGCGACGGCGCGGGACCGGGTGGCCGAAGCCCCGGTCTTCCGGCGCTGGCGCGCGAAGGCGGCGGAAAGCTGGACGGTGTTCCTGTCCCCCCTGTCCTCGCGCGGCCAGTGGTCCGGCGTCGAGCCCTTCCGCGCTGAGATGTCCGGCCCTTCCGAGGGGCCGATGGCCGCCCTCACCCGCGCCACCATCCGCACCCGCATCCTCCTGCGTTTCTGGGGCCGCGTTCCCGGCATCTCGGCCGTCATCGGGGCTGACCCCAACGTCGTCTTCAAGATCGGCATCGGCGAGGTTCCCTGGCTGCATCAGGTCACCTTCTCGATCTGGCCCGACGCCGCCAGCATGGCCGCCTTCGCGCGCGGCGACGGCCCGCATGGCCGCGCGATCCGGGCCGTGCGCGACGAAGGCTGGTTCAAGGAAGAGCTTTACGCCCGCTTCCATATCCTCGGGGAATCGGGAAGCTGGGGCGGAACCAGCCCAATCGCCAAGCTGAAAGCGCCTGCATGACCCAACCCTTCCCGTTCTCTGCCATCGTCGGGCAGGAAGAGATGAAGCTTGCGATGGTCCTGACCGCCATCGACCCCGGCATCGGCGGCGTTCTGGTGTTCGGCGACCGGGGCACCGGCAAATCGACCGCCGTGCGCGGCCTCGCCGCGCTGCTGCCGCCCATCGAGGCGGTCGATGGCTGTCCGGTCAATTCCGCGCGCCCGGGTGACGTGCCCGACTGGGTCGGCCCCGTTTCCGGCAAGCTGGTCAAACGTCCGACCCCCGTCATCGACATGCCGCTCGGCGTGACCGAGGACCGCGTGACCGGGCGCCTTGGACATCGAACGCGCGCTGACGCGCGGCGAAAAGGCGTTCCAGCCGGGGCTGCTGGCGCGCGCGAACCGGGGCTACCTCTATATCGACGAGGTGAACCTGCTGGAGGATCACATCGTCGATCTGCTGCTCGATGCCGCCGCATCGGGCGAGAATGTCGTCGAACGCGAAGGCATGTCGATCCGTCACGCCGCGCGGTTCGTGCTGGTGGGTTCCGGCAACCCGGAGGAAGGCGAACTGCGCCCGCAGCTGCTGGACCGCTTCGGCCTGTCGGTCGATGTGACCAGCCCCAAGGACATTGCCACGCGGATCGAGGTTATCCGCCGCCGCGCGGCCTATGAGGGCGATACCGAGACGTTCCTGAAGAAATGGCGGGCGAAGGACACGACACTGCGCAAGAAGATTCTGGCCGGGCGCGACCGCCTCGCCGCGATGACAGTGCCGGATGCCGTCCTGCACGACTGCGCGACCCTCTGTCTGGCGCTCGGTTCCGACGGCCTGCGCGGCGAACTGACGCTTCTGCGCGCCGCCAAGGCGCTAGCCGCCTTTGAAGGCACCGACACCCCGGCACGCGACCATCTGCGCCGCGTTGCCGCCCCCGCGCTGCGCCATCGCCTGCGCCGCGATCCCCTGGACGAGGCCGGGTCCGGCACCCGCGTCGCGCGGATCGTGGCCGAGGTGCTGGGGTGACCGATCCGGCCGAACCGCTCATCGGCTGGGTCCGCGCCATGGCAGCACTTCAGGTGCTGGCCGCCGATCCGGCGGGCCTGCGCGGACTCTGGCTGCGCGCCCGCGCCGGGCCCGTGCGCGATCAATTTCTTGCGGCCCTCGCCGAGGCCCTGCCCGATGCGTCGCGCATCCATCCCGGCGCCGGGGACGAGACGCTCTATGGCGGCCTCGATCTGGCCGCGACCCTGTCTACGGGCGAGGCTGTCAGCCATCGTGGCCTGCTCACCCGTCCTGGAACGCTGATCCTGACGATGGCCGAACGCTGCCCCCCCGGGCTTGCCGCTCGGCTCGGGGCCGCGCTGGACGACGGCGCGCATTGCCTGATTGCCCTGGATGAAGGGGCCGGGCCGGACGAAGGCCTGCCCACCGCCCTGACCGAACGGCTGGGCCTGTTCGTCGATCTGGACGATGTCGCGCTCGCGGAGAGTGAGCCAATGCCGCTGATGCAACGCGGCCCGCTGGCAACCTTACCGCTCGAAGCAAGCGACGCCCTGACCCGTGTTGCCGCCGCCCTTGGCATCGCCTCGCTGCGCGCCCCGCTTCTCGCCCGCGCCGCTGCGGCCGCCCTGGCCGCCATCGATGGGCGCGACACGCCCGACGACGACGACCTGCGCCGCGCAGCCGAACTCACCCTCGCCCATCGCCGCTATGTTCCCGACGCGCAGGACGATCAGGCACCCGAACCTCCGCCACCCCCGCCCGACAGTCCCGACCCCGGCGACAGCGACCAGCAGCCCGGCGACGACCTGCGCCTGCCCGACGACATCCTCCTCGACGCGGTCCGCGCCGCCCTCCCCGCCGACCTGCTCGCTCGCCTCGCTGCCGGCCGCGCCGCGCGGGCGGCGAAGGGCGCGTCCGGCTCGGGTGCCGTACGCAAGGGCAACCGGCGCGGCCGCCCCCTGCCCGCCCGCGCCGGGCGGCTGGACGGCCAGGCCCGCATCGACATTGTCGCAACGCTGCGCGCCGCCGCCCCCTGGCAGCGCATCCGCCGTGCCGCAACCGGGCGCGACGGGCTTGAACTCCGCGCCGATGACATCCGGCTGAAACGCTATCAGGAAACCTCGGACCGCCTGCTGATCTTCACCGTCGATGCCTCCGGCTCCGCCGCGCTCGCCCGCCTGGCCGAGGCGAAGGGCGCGGTCGAACTGATGCTGGCGCAGGCCTATATCCGCCGCGACCACGTCGCCCTGATCGCCTTCCGGGGCCAGACCGCCGACCTTCTCCTGCCCCCCACGCGCTCGCTCGTCCAGACCAAGCGCCGCCTCGCCGGTCTGCCCGGCGGCGGCGGCACGCCCCTCGCCGCCGGCCTCAAGGCCGCGCTGGACCTTGCCATCCTGACCCGCGGACGCGGCATGACACCCAGCATCGCACTTCTCACCGACGGCCGCGCCAATATCGCGCTGGACGGGTCCGCCGACCGCACCGCCGCCGATAGTGACGCGATCCGGCTTGCCCGCGCGATCCGCGCCACCGGCATAACCGGCATCGTCATCGACACCGGCAACCGCCCGACACCCGCGCTGGCCCTTCTCGCCCGCACGCTCGATGCCCCTTACCTGCCGCTGCCCCGTGCCGATGCGCAGCGGCTGACCGCCGTTCTGACCAGCGCGCTCGGCGACTGAGATGGACTTCGCCGCGATGCCCCCCGACTGGCCGAACCGCGCCACGTCGCGCCAGATCGCCGTCGCACCGCACCGCTGGCATGTGCAGGTCATGGGCCGCGGCCCGCAGATTCTGCTGATCCACGGCGCGGGCGGAGCGACGCACAGCTGGCGCGGGCTGATGCCGACTTCTGGCGCAGACCCACACCGTCATCGCCCCCGACCTGCCCGGTCAGGGCTTCACCCGCATGGGCAGCCGCAGCCGCTGCGGCCTTGACCCGATCGCCGAAGACATGGCCGCGCTTCTGGCCCATGAAGGATGGGCACCGCAGGCGGTCATCGGGCATTCCGCCGGGGCCGCCATTGCCCTGCGGCTGGCCGAAGTCCTGCCCGCCCCGCCCCGCGCCGTCATCGGCATCAACGCGGCCCTCGGCCCGTTCGAAGGCATCGCGGGCTGGCTGTTCCCGATCTTCGCCAAGCTTCTGGCCCTCAACCCCTTCGTCCCGCGCCTGTTCGCCCGCTTTTCGGGCGGCGGGCCGCGTGTCCGCACGCTGCTTGCCTCCACCGGCTCACCGCTTGATGACGAGGGCATCGCACTTTACGCCCGCCTTGTCGCTGATCCCGGCCATGTCGACGGCACGCTGGCGATGATGGCGCAGTGGAACCTGACCGGGCTGCTGGCACGCCTGCCCGCACTCGACGTGCCGGTGTTGTTCATCACCAGCCCGAACGACCACGCCGTGCCCCCTGCCACGTCTGACCGCGCGGCGGCCAGAATGCGCCATGCGCAGGTCGTGTCGATCCCGGGCCATGGCCATCTGGTGCATGAGGAGAACCCGGCTGCCGTCGCCGACGCGATCGCGCCGTTTCTGGCGGCGCATCTGCCGCAGGACTAACCCGCGCGGCTCATCCCGAAAATCCGGTCCATATGCTGGTCCAGATAGATGCGCAGCCACGGCGTGTACCGGTCAGGCCGCTTGCGCGTGTCATCCGACAGATCGGCAAGGCCGATCCAGCGCGTGTCCGACACCTCTGCCGGGTTCAGACGCAGCTTCAGGCCTTTGTCCGCGTCGGCCACAAAAATCTCGACCACCTCATGCTCGGTCAGCCCGTTGCCAACATCCGCGCGGTATTCCACCTGATCGCGCCAGACGGGGTCAACGCCCCTGATCCCCAGTTCCTCGTCCAGCCGCCGGACCGCGCAGTCGCGCGGGTCCTCGCCCCATTCGGGATGCGTGCAGCAGGTGTTCGCCCACAGACCCGGCGTGTGATATTTCCCCGCCGCCCGCTTCTGGATCAGCACCGCATCCCCCGCCATCACGAACACCGACACCGCCATATGCCGCAGGCCCAGCTGATGCACCTCGAGCTTTTCGACGGGGGTCAGGGTCGTGCCGACCCAGGCGGGGATGAAGTCGCTCATGTGTAGACCGGCGATACCAGACGCAGCAGATGCGCCACATTCTTGATGCCGATCTTGATATGCGCCAGCGGGCGGGCGCTGACCAGCTTCTTGTTCATATAGGCCTCGAAGGTCAGCTTCTGCACATCCACGTCATGGCAGAGGCTGACAAACCGTTCGCGGCGTTCGTCGGACTTGTAATAGGCGTCCTGCATGCTGCGCAGCACCTTGAACACCGTCTTGTGCTCGCGCATGAACAGCTTCCGCGCCAGCCTCAGGTCGCGGATCCGGCCCGAATTCAGGAACTCCTGCGCCGCCTTGGCCGCCACCCTGCCGCCGACCATCGCGTAATAGATGCCCTCGCCCGACGATGGTGCGACCACACCCGCCGCGTCGCCCGCCAGGACCACGTCGCGGCCGTTGTCCCAGCGGTCCAAGGGGTGCAGCGGGATCGGCGCGCCTTCCTTGCGGATCGTCTCGCATCCCGACAGGCCGCTTGCCGCGCGCAGGTCGGCCGTCGCCTGCTTCAGATCCGCCCCCTCCAGCCCGGTGCCCATGCCGATGGATGCCGTGTCGCCATGCGGGAACACCCAGCCGTAGAAATCCGCCGAAATCCGGCCGTCATAGATCACGTCGCAGCGCTTCGGGTCATAAGCCGCGTTGGCCGCCGGGGCGCGGATAATCTCGTGATAGGCGATGACATAGGGGATCTTGTCGCCGCCCGGCACCTCGTCGCGCGCCACGACCGACCGCGCGCCATCCGCCCCGATCACCACCCGCGTCTTCGTGCGCCGCTCCTCGCCCGTCGCCTTGTCGCGCCAGACGACGTACCGCGCGCCCCGCTCGCGTTCGATCCGCAGATACGTGCCGGTCAGGCGCACGGCCCCTGCGTCGACCGCCCGCTTGCGCAGGAATTCGTCGAAATGCTCGCGGTCCACCATGCCGACAAAGCCGTTCTCGATATGGATATCGACCTTGCGCCCGGTGGGCGAGATCATGCGCGCCGTCTCGATCTTGGCCACCAGCAGATGATCCGGAATGTCGAAGTCGCTGATCGCGCGCGGCGGGATCGCGCCGCCGCAGGGCTTGATCCGCCCCGCCCGGTCCAGCATCGCCACAGAACGCCCGGCCCGCGCCAGATCCCACGCCGCCGTCGCGCCCGAGGGTCCGCCGCCCACGACAAAGACATCGACATCCATCGCCATCACTCCCCCGGAACCATATCGGACGCGGACCGGCGCGGCGCGCTGGTCAGAATTCTGGCCGCCATCGCCGCGGCTGCCAGAAACAGCGCCGCCTCCAGCAGAAAGACGGTGCCGAAGGCCGGCGCATCGGACACGATCCGTCGCATCACATCGACCGCCGCCGCGCCGAACAGCCCGCCGAAGCCTGCGGCAACCGCCTGCGCGGCCCCCCACAGACCCATCCGCGTGCCTTCGCGTGCGCCGCGCCCCTCGCCCGCCAGCGCCATCATCGACCCGATGGCCGCGACCGCGAACATCCCGTTGAAGAAGCCGAGGCAGGCCACGACCGGCGTCAGCACCGGCTGGCCGACCTGCCCGATCAGCGCCAGCACGACCAGCGCCGCCGCCGACCCGAGGCACCCGGCAATCACCCAGCCGCGCAAGGACCCGATCTTCAGCCCCGATACCGCAATCCCGACGATCAGCATCCCCAGAAACGCCCCGCCGTGCTGCGGGCCGCCAAGGGCCGTCGATTCACCGGGGCTGAACCCGAAGACCAGACCCGCATAGGGCTCCAGGATCAGTTCCTGCATGAAATACGCGGTCATCGACAGAAAGACGAAGATCGTGAACCGCCGCGCGCGGGGTTCACCCCAGACTTCGCCCAGCGCCTGCCGGAAGGGCATGCCTTCCGGTTCACGCCGCGCGGTCACACGCGCCTCGATCCCCCAGACCGCGAGGCACGTCAGCAGAACCGCCCCGCTGCAGACCACTGCGACGATCCGCAGCAGAAGCGCGGCTGAATACGGCTCCAGGAAATGCCCGACGGTCCCCGCTGTCACAGCGATCCCGAAGATCATCATCAGCCAGGTGATCGTCGCCGCCGCCGCCCGCCGCGCGGGGTCGGTCGCGGTGGCCAGCAGCGCCAGCAAGGACGTGCCCGATGCGCCGACGCCCATCCCGATCAGCGCATAGGCCAGCGACCGACAGCGCCAGCCCCGCCCCGAACCGCGTCTCCATCAGGATCAGCCCCACCGACGCGGCAAACGCCCCGACCGCCAGCGCCACCATGCCGCCGATGATGAACCGCGTCCGCGCACCGCCCGCGTCCGACGCGAAGCCCCAGTTCGGCCGCGTGATCTGGATGCCGTAATGCAGCGCGACCAGCAGCCCCGGCAGCACGGCGGGCAGCGCAAGCTCCACCACCATCAGGCGGTTCAGCGTCGATGTGGTCAGCACGACAATGGCGCCGAGGCAGGTCTGGACAAGGCCAAGGCGGACGATCTGCAACCAGCTCAAGGTCATCACATCACCTCCAGATGCCGGACGGCGAACGCCGCGATCATCATTCCAGAGACATAGAGCGTGACGCCCGCCCCGTTATACCAGGGTGCGCGTCCCCGGGGGTCGGACAGCAGTGTCTTCATCGCGCGGAACTGCAGCAGCAGCAGAACGGTGATCGCCAGCGCATGCCACGGACGGCCCCAGATCAGCAGGAGCGCTATGACCAGCGCCTGCGGAAGCGCCATCACGACGCAGGCGAGGCGCGCGGCGTTCTCGGGTCCCATCACCACCGGCAGGGACCGCACGCCATGCTGGCGGTCGCCCTCCAGCGCCTTGAAATCGTTCAGAGTCATGATGCCATGCGCGCCCATGGCATAAAGCGCGGCCATCGTCACGACCGGGAACGACGGCAGCCCCTGCGCCAGAACGGCGGCACCGGTGAACCACGGCAGCCCTTCATAGCAGAGGCCGACCAGCCCGGGCCCCCACCAGCCCGACCGTTTCAGCCGCACCGGTTCCGCCGAATAGGCCCAGGCCGCGATTACGCCTGCAACTGTCGCGCCGAACCCCCAGGGGCCAAGCTGCCAGCCCACGACCAGCGACAGCACGGTCATCGCCAGCGCCACATACAGCCCCCAGCGCCCCGGCACGCGACCCGAGGGGATCGGGCGATGCGGCTCGTTCACCGCATCGACATGCCGGTCGCACCAGTCATTCGCCGCCTGGACTCATGCCGCAGACGATCGGCCCAGCAAGGATGACGCCGAGGATCACCATCGGCCAGTGCCCCGACGGCGACACGCCTGCCGAAACGGTGCCGCACAGATAGGCCCACATCGGCGGAAACCAGGTCACGGGCTTGATCAGCGTCAGCAGCGCTGACGGGTCGGGCAGACGACGCGGTGACAGGGTTTCGCTGACGCTCATGTGTCAACTAAACACCAGACCAAACTGTCAGGCAAGGTTTACATATGCCTGTTTCAGGGCGGTCACGACGCAGGCCGGACAGTGCCGTCCCGTCAGTCTCCGTCCTTGTTCAGAAGCCCGTATTTGCGCAGCTTCACATACAGCGACTGGCGCGACAGGCCCAGCATCTCGGCCGCCGCGACGCGGTTGTTCCGCGTCATCTCGACCGCCGTCTCGATGCACATCCGTTCGACCACATCGGTCGTTTCGGCCACGATGTCCCGCAGGGGGGCAGCCCCGACCAGCTGTGCGACGTTCCGCGTCCCGTCCTCGGCGCCCGGGCTCGACTGGCGGCGCATCAGCTCGCTGCGGCTCGTGTCGCGGATGACAAGGCCGATCACCGGCGTCGGACGGTCGCCCAGCCAGACCGCCGACAGTTCCACTGCCAGCTCGCTGTCATAGGCTGTCCGGATCTTGGTCGAATAGAGCCGCATGTGGCCCGACCGGCGGACGTTATCCAGCAGCACCTTCAGGTCGATCGACCCCCGCGACAGGAAATCGGTCAGCGACCGGCCGCGCACCGCATTGATGTTCGGCGCATCGGCCAGGTTCAGGAAGGCCTCGTTGGCCGACCGGATCACGCCGTCGCCGTCCGCAAACACAATCGCCTCGACCGCGGCGACATAGAAGCTCGTCAGATTGTCCGTCAGATCGTTCGGACCGCTGTCCGGCCCTTCGCCCGGTTCGATCCGGCACAGAAGCACGCGCTCGCCTCCGGCCCGGAAGATCGTCGGCACCACGATCACCCGCCGGTGCGACCGGCGCGTCTGCAACTCGACCGGTCCCAGCAATTCCGCCGCTGCGGCGGACGTCAGGGCCTCCAGGAACTCCCCGCGCCTCCGGCCCTCGAATTCCTGCGCGACGGCCGCGCCGACCAGCTCGGTCCGCGTCGCGCCCAGACACAGGGTCGCCGCCGCATTCGCGTCGGTGATCCGCCCGGAACTCATCGACACGACCAGCATCGCGTCACGCGTCGCATCCATCACCACGCGGTAGCGCGTATCGCTCTCGCGGCTCGCCTCGTAATCCCGCTCCAGCGCCAGCTGCGCCTTCACCAGCTGCTGCTGCATCTCCGCGATGGGCCGCATGTCGCGCCCCAGCATGATGATCGTGCCGGTCGCATCGACATGATGCATCGAATAGCGCACCGGGAATTCCCAGGTCGCCTGATCCAGATGGTTCAGCTCGACAGCACGCGACGGGCCCGCCGTCTTCTGCATCTCGCCCAGCCGGGCGTTGAACTTGGCAACGCTTTCCGATGTCAGGACGGATCGGAGCGGCTGCCCCTCCCAGTGCTGAATCTGGCCGAACGACCGGTGATGCGGGTTGACCAGCACCGAAATGATCCGGCCGCTCCCCGATACGATGAATGCGATGTCAGAGGCTGTCGAGATGATCTCGCTCAGCAGTTCCGGGGCGATCAGCGGGATCGATCCGCCGTCCTTCACGCCTTGTCCGTCTGTTTTCACGTCAGCAACTTGTACTTTCTCGCCTGCCGCGTATCGGCGCAATGCCGGTCAGGCGCGCTCTTTTGCGCATTTCATGGCATTGATGGCCTGCAGGCGATCTACCACGGTGTCCATATCTGCAGTCACGGCATCAGCGCCGGTTTCTGCGGCGAAATCCCCCTCGCGCGTCGCAAGTGCGCCACCCAGAAGCACGGGTGACGCAGCCGGAAGCGCGCCCTTCAACGAACCGAGCAGCGTTCTCAGCTGCTCCAGCCGCTCGACATTCGCGGCCGAAACAAGCGCGGCGTCGAACCTGCAAGTCCTGGCCAGCCCGATCAGTTCCCTCAGCGGCGTCTGCAGCCTCAGGCAGACATTGTGCCCGTCACGGCGCAGCCTGCTGGCCACGACCATCGCGCCCAGCGTGTGGTCCTCGCCCTCGGGCACGGCGACAAGCACCCGAACCGCCGATCCCGACGCCCGCGCAGGCAGCGCCGAGGTCAGGTGCCGAAGCACCGCCTGAAGCCGCGCGGTGCCGATGGTGACATCCACGAAGCCCCGCGTGTCGTCTTCCCAGTCCTTGCCCAGCCGTCGCGCCACCGCCGGAATGTAGTGATCGACGATGGCGATCGGCGGCACCCGCGCGGACAGCATCTTTGCGACCACGGAATCGATCGCCGCAGGATCGACGCTGAACGAGGCCATCGTCATTTCGCTGAGGTACGGCTCCACCGCGTCGCCCAGACCGTTACTCTTCCGTCGCGCCAAGACATCCACCACCTGTTTGGCAAACAGCTGAATCCCCGCATCCTCACCGGACCAGCGACGGGACATGTCGTGCGAGAGAAAGTCGTGCATCTTCCTGGCCTCCGCCAGCGTAAGACAGGGCGCGCAGACCGAGCGTCCGCAATGTCCTGCCCCTGCACTAACTTTCCCGACCCCGCGCAAAATGTCAAAGAAAATTGACATATCCTGCACAATGCATGCCTTTCGCGCGCAAATCGGCGGCTTGCTGACGACACTGCGCCATTGAATCCGGGTTTTTCCCTTGAAAAGCCGCGTGCGGCCATCGAAACCCGCCGCAACAACCGTCAAGCGTGAACTGTAACTTTTGGTTGACACTCTGAAAGCCGCCCGTCTACCTTTTGGAAAGGCGATGCGCGCTTGGAAGTGGGAACAATGCGCCAGAACGAACCGCAGTCAGGACGGCGGCGTCGGCTGTACTCCGAAGCTGAAAGGGCCAGGCGCGATGCGACGCGCTGGACGACCGTGCAGGGGATTCTGGCACCGCTGCAGTTCCTCGCCTTTGCGGTCTCGCTGGCACTGGTCCTGCGCTATCTGTCGACCGGGCAGGGCTATGATGCCGCGACCGTCTCGATCCTGGTCAAGACCGGGCTTTCTCTACGCGATCATGGTCACCGGCGCGATCTGGGAAAAGGAGGTCTTCGGCCAGTATCTCTTCGCCCCGGCCTTCTTCTGGGAAGACGTGTTCAGTTTCGTCGTCATCGCCCTGCATTCGTTGTATCTTCTGGCTTTGTGGACAAGCCTTCCTGCCGCCGCAGGGGCTGATGATCCTGGCCCTTGCCGCCTATGCCGCCTACGCCATCAACGCCGGTCAGTTCATCCTGAAACTGCGCGCCGCCCGGCTTGACGCGGGGGTGCGGGCATGAATGACCTCAGCCCGCCGCACGGCTGCCGCGACACGCCGGTGCTGAAGCAGCGTGGCCAGCGCGAGGTGTTCTGCGGGCTGACCGGCATCATCTGGCTGCACCGCAAGATGCAGGACGCGTTCTTCCTCGTCGTGGGGTCGCCGCACCTGCGCGCACCTGCTGCAATCCGCTGCCGGGGTGATGATCTTCGCCGAGCCGCGCTTCGGCACCGCGATTCTGGAAGAGAAGGATCTGGCCGGTCTTGCCGATGCCAACACCGAGCTTGACCGCGAGGTCGCCCAGCTTGCTGTCTCGCCGTCCTGACATCCGGCAGCTGTTCCTCGTCGGCTCCTGCCCGTCCGAGGTCATCAAGCTGGACCTCGCCCGCGCCGCCGAACGGCTCGAGCGGCATCCACCGCGGGCGTCAGGGTGCATCAACTACTCCGGTTCCGGCATCGAGACGACCTTCACCCAAGGCGAGGATGCCTGCCTCGCCGCAATGGTGCCCACCCTGCCCGCCGCCGGCGCCCGCGAACTGCTGGTCGTCGGCGCGCTGCCCGATGTGGTCGAGGATCAGATGCTTGCGCTGCTCGCCGCCCTCGGCATCGGCCCCGTCCGCGTCCTGCCCGCCCACCGCGCGCTCGAGGCGCCCGGCGTTGGTGCCGAACACCGTCTTCGCCCTGGTCCAGCCCTTCCTCGGCGACACCCACGCTGCCCTGATCCGGCGCGGCGCGCGGCATATCCCCGCCCCCTTCCCCTTCGGCGAGGAAGGCACCACTGCCTGGCTGGCCGCCATCGCCGCCGAATTCGGCGTGCCGCAGGACCGCTTCGACGCCGTCACCGCCGCGCCCCGCGCCCGCGCCCGCAAGGCCATCGCGGCGGCGGCCGAAACCCTGAACGGCAAGTCGGTCTTCTTCTTCCCCGACAGCCAGCTGGAAATCCCGCTCGCCCGCTTCCTGACCCGCGAATGCGGCATGACCGCCATCGAGGTCGGCACGCCCTACCTGCACCGCGATCTGGTCGGCCCCGATCTCGACCTGCTGCCGCCGGTCCCGTGATCTCCGAAGGTCAGGACGTGGACCTTCAGCTTGACCGCGCCCGTGCCGCCCGGCCCGACCTGACCGTCTGCGGCCTCGGGCTCGCCAACCCGCTGGAGGCTGACGGGCTGGCCACCAAATGGGCGATCGAACTCGTGTTCACGCCCGTCCATTTCTACGAACAGGCGGGCGATCTCGCCGCCCTCTTCGCCCGCCCGCTGCGCCGCCGCGCGCTGCTGCACCGCGAGGCCGCCGAATGAAGCTGACGCTCTGGACATATGAAGGCCCGCCGCATGTCGGCGCGATGCGTGTCGCGACCGGCATGAACGGCCTGCACTACGTCCTGCACGCGCCGCAGGGCGACACCTATGCCGACCTTCTGTTCACCATGATCGAACGGCGCGACCACCGCCCGCCCGTCACCTACACCACCTTCCAGGCCCGCGATCTTGGCTCCGACACCGCGACCCTGTTCAAGACCGCCGCGCAGGACGCCTACGACCGCTTCGACCCGCAGGCGATGATCGTCGGCGCGTCCTGCACCGCCGAACTGATCCAGGACGATCCCGGCGGTCTGGCCGAAGCGCTCGGCCTGCCGATCCCGGTCATCCCGCTGGAACTGCCCGTCCTATCAGCGCAAGGAAAACTTCGGCGCGGACGAGACCTTCCTGCAGATCGTCCGCCATCTGGCCAAGCCCTGCGAGCGCACCGCAGCACCTCAGCTGCAACATCCTCGGCCCCACCGCCCTCGGGTTCCGCCACCGCGACGACGTGGCCGAAATCACCGCGCTGCTGGACGAGATGGGCATCGCCGTGAACGTTGCCGCCCCGATGGGCGCCTCGCCCGCCGACATCGCCCGCATGGGGGCCGCCCATTTCAACGTGCTGCTCTACCCCGAAACCGGCGAAAGCGCCGCGCGCTGGCTGGAAAAGACCTGCGGCCAGCCCTGGACCAAGATCGTCCCGATCGGCGTCGGCGCCACCCGCGACTTCATCGCCGAAGTCCGCGCGACTCTCCGGGCGCCACCGGCCAGATCGACGAAAGCCGCCTGCGCCAGCCCTGGTGGGCCGCTTCGGTCGACTCCACCTACCTGACCGGCAAGCGCGTCTTCATCTTCGGCGACGCCACCCATGTCATCGCCGCCGCCCGCATCGCCCGCGACGAGATCGGGTTCGAGGTGGTCGGCATGGGCTGCTACAACCGCGAATTCGCCCGCCCGATGCGCGCGCTGGCCAAGGACTACGGCCTCGAGGCGCTGATCACCGACGACTATCTCGAGGTCGAGGCCGCCATCGAGGCGCTGGCCCCCGAACTGATCCTCGGCACCCAGATGGAGCGCCACATCGCCAAGCGTCTGGGCATCCCCTGCGCCGTGATCTCCGCCCCCGTCCATGTGCAGGACTTCCCCGCCCGCTACTCGCCCCAGATGGGGTTCGAAGGCGCCAATGTCATCTTCGACACCTGGGTCCATCCGCTGGTCATGGGGCTGGAAGAGCACCTGCTGCACATGTTCCGCGAGGATTTCGAATTCCACGACGCCGCCGGGGCCAGCCATCACGGCGGGCACAAGCCCGCGGCCGCGCCGCGTCGAAGCCGCCGATGCCTCCGGCGGGGATGTGCTCAGGTGAGGCCGAGGCTGAAGCCGCCCGCCGGAGCGCGCGATCGATCTGGCTGCCGACGCCGAGAACGAGCTGAGGAAGATCCCGTTCTTCGTGCGCGGCAAGGCCCGCCGCAACACCGAGAAATACGCCGCGGAACGCGGCGTCACCCGGATCGGCGATCGACACGCTGTATGAGGCAAAGGCCCATTATGCGCGATGAACATCACGTCGCCGGGGCCACCTACCGGGTGGTGATCGTCACGCTGGACGCCCATGCGGCGGGTCCGGCGGCGCGCATCGCGGCCGAGCTCGACCGCGACTTTCCCCGGCATCAGCGTCTCGGTCCATGCCGCCGCCGAATGGGCCGAAAACCCCGCCGCCCTTGACCCGCGCCAAGCTGGCAGTGGCCGATGCCGACATCATCATCGCCAACCTGTCTGTTCATCGAGGAACACATCACCGCGATCCTGCCCGACCTTGAGGCGCGCGCGCGGATCGCGTCGATGCGTTTGTCGGCGTGATCGCCGACCGCCAGATCGTCAAGCTGACCCGGATGGGCGATCTCGACATGTCCAAGCCCGCCTCGGGCGCGATGGCGCTGCTGAAAAAGCTGAAGCCGTCGCAAGGGGTCGTCGTCCGAATCCGGCGAAAAGCAGATGGCGATGCTGCGCCGCCTGCCGAAAATCCTGCGCTTCATCCCCGGCAAGGCGCAGGACCTGCGCGCCTGGTTCCTGTCGATGCAGTACTGGCTGGGCGGGTCGGACGACAACATCGAACAGATGATGCGCTTCCTGATCGGGCGCTATGCCAGGCAGCAGGACTGGCGCGGATCGTCGTCGAAGGCGCCGGTCGATTACCCCGATGTCGGCCTCTACCACCCGCGCGCGAAGGGCCGGATCGTCACCGACCTTGCCGCCCTGCCGCGCCCTGATGCGCCTGTCGCCACGGTCGGCCTGCTGATGATGCGGTCCTATGTCCTCGCCTCGCGACACCGCCCATTACGACGCCGTCATCGCGGCGTTCGAGGCCAAGGGCATCGCCGTCGTCCCGGCCTTCGCCGGCGGGCTGGACGGCCGCCCCGCGATCAGCGCCTATTTCACCGGCCCGCGCGGTTCCACCGTCGACGCGCTGGTGTCGCTCACCGGGTTCAGCCTGGTCGGCGGCCCCGCCTATAACGACAGCCAGGCCGCCGTCGATGCGCTGGCGGCGCTCGACGTGCCCTACATCGCCGCGCATCCGCTGGAGTTCCAGACGCTGGACCAGTGGGCGGCGTCGTCAGGCGGCCTCGGCCCGGTCGAGACGACGATGCTGATCGCCCTGCCCGAGATCGACGGCGCAACCAACCCCACGGTCTTCGCAGGCGCCGCCGACGGCTGCAGGGCTGCGCAGAGCCTGCCGCGGCCGCGCGATGGCCCCTGCACCCGAACGCATCGCCGCGCTGGCCGACAAGGTCGCGCGGCTGGCGCATCTGCGCCGGTCCAAAGTGGCCGCGCGCAAGGTCGCCGTCGTCCTCTACGGCTTCCCGCCGAATGCGGGCGCGGTCGGCACCGCCGCCTATCTCGCCGTCTTCGAAAGCCTGTTCAACACGCTGCACGCCATGCAGGCCGAGGGCTATGACCTGACGCCCCCCGCCACCGTCGATGACCTGCGCGAAGCCGTCCTCAAGGGCAACGCCGCGCAATACGGCCAGCCCGCGAACGTCGCCGCCCATGTCCCCGCTGACGTGATCGTCGCAAGAACCCCCTGGCTGGCCGAGATCGAAGCCGCCTGGGGCCCGGCCCCGGGCAAGCATCAGACCGACGGGCGCGGCGTGTTCGTGCTGGGGGCGCAGTTCGGCAATGTCTTCGTCGGCGTCCAGCCCGTCTTCGGCTACGAAGGCGACCCGATGCGCCTGCTGTTCGAAAAGGGCTTCGCCCCGACCCACGCCTTCACCACCTTCTACCGCTGGCTGCGCGAGGATTTCGGGGCCGATGCCCTGCTGCATTTCGGCATGCACGGCGCGCTGGAATTCATGCCCGGCAAGCAGGCCGGCCTGTCGGGCAAGTGCTGGCCCGACCGGCTGATCGGCAACCTGCCCAACATCTACCTCTACGCCGCGAACAACCCGTCCGAGGCGACGCTGGCCAAGCGCCGGTCGAACGCCATCACCGTCACGCATCTGACGCCGCCGCTCGCAGTCGCGGGCCTCTACAAGGGTCTGGTGGAGCTGAAGGACACGCCTGACCCGCTGGCGCGCGATGGCCCCCGACGCGCCCGAGCGCGGCGATCTCGACATCGCTGATCCGCGAGCAGGCCGCTGCGGTCGACATGGGCGGGACAACCACCGACACGCTGTGGATCAAGCTGCTCGAAACCGAACAGGCGCTGATCACCGACGGGCTGCACGTCGTCGGCCGCCCGATGACCGACGCCGCACGCGCCGAGCTATCTCGACCTGATGCCGTCGACGGACGCCGACGCCCGCGCCCGCGCCGATGCGGCGCCTGCGCAGCGACAGCGAACTCCCCGGCCTCCTGCGCGCGCTCGGCGGCCGCTTCATCGCCCCGGTCCCCGGCGGCGACCTGATCCGCTCGCCCGAGATCCTGCCGACGGGCCGCAACATCCACGCCTTCGACCCGTTCCGCATGCCGACCGCCTTCGCCCTGCGGGACGGCGCGGCACAGGCCGACCGCCTGCTCGCCGCGCACCCGACCCTGCCGCGCACCGTGGCGCTGGTCCTCTGGGGCTCGGACAACATCAAGTCCGACGGCGGCCCGATCGCCCAGGCCCTGGCGCTGATGGGCGCGCAGCCCGCGCTTCGACAGCTACGGCCGGCTCTGCGGCGCCGACCTGATCCCGCTCGCCGAACTTGGCCGCCCGCGCATCGACGTGGTGATGACCCTGTCGGGCATCTTCCGCGACCTGCTGCCCTTGCAGACCCGGATGCTGGCCGAAGCCGCCTGGAAGGCCGCCACGGCGGACGAACCGGTCGAGCAGAACTTCATCCGCGCCCATGCGCTGGCCTATGCCGAGCAGATGGGCGTGGACATGGAAACCGCAGCCCTGCGCGTCTTCTCCAACGCCGAAGGGGCCTACGGGTCCAACGTCAACAAGCTGGTCGACCAGTCCGCCTTCGGCGAGGAGGACGAACTCGCCGACGCCTACGAGGCGCGCAAATCCTTTGCCTATGGCCGCAACGGCAAGGCCGTGCAGAACGCGGCGCTGCTGCAGAAGGCGCTGAAGGACGTCGATCTCGCCTACCAGAACCTCGAATCCGTCGAACTGGGCGTCACCACGGTCGATCACTACTTCGACACGCTGGGCGGCATCGCCCGCGCGGTGAAGCGCGCGCAGCGGCGGGGTCGAGACGTCCGGTCTACATCGGCGACCAGACCCGCGGCGACGGCAAGGTGCGCACCCTGCGCGACCAGATCGCGCTGGAAACCCGCACCCGCAGCGCTGAACCCGAAATTCTACGAAGGCCTGCTGAAGCACGGCCACGAAGGCGTGCGCCAGATCGAGGCGCATGTGACCAACACCATGGGCTGGTCGGCGACCACCGGCGCAGGTCGACCCCTGGGTCTATCAGCGCCTGTCCGAGACCTTCGTGCTGGACGACGCGATGCGCCGCCGCTGGCCGCGCTGAACCCGCAGGCCTCGGCCCGCATGGCCAACCGCCTGATCGAGGCATCCGACCGCAACTACTGGCAGCCCGATGCCGCGACACTGGCCGCGCTGCAAGGGCGCTGCGGACGAACTGGAAGACCGGCTGGAAGGGATCGCGGCGGAATGACACCTGCACTGAACCCCATCACCGTTCGTCCCGGCGAAGGCCGGGACCCCGCGCATGTCGCGGTCGAGGCCCCGGCCTGCGCCGGGGCGATGAACAGGAAAAGGACCACCCCATGAGCCCCCGCGACGAAATCCCCAACCTGCGCGGCCTTGACGGCGAAGGCTCGGTCCAGGTCCACCTGGACCCATCGTCCGAAGATCGAAGGCGCCAAGGTGTTCTCGGTCTACGGCAAGGGCGGCATCGGCAAATCGACCACCTCGTCGAACCTGTCCGCCGCGTTCTCGATGCTGGGCAAGCGCGTGTTGCAGATCGGCTGCGACCCGAAGCATGACAGCACCTTCACCCTGACCGGCCGCCTGCAGCCCACGGTCATCGACATCCTGAAGGACGTCGATTTCCACGCCGAGGAGCTGCGCCCCGAGGATTACGTCGTCGAAGGCTTCAACGGCGTGAAATGCGTCGAGGCGGGCGGGCCGCCGGCAGGCACCGGCTGCGGCGGCTATGTCGTCGGCCAGACGGTGAAGCTGCTGAAGCAGCACCACCTGCTGGAAGACACCGATGTGGTGATCTTCGACGTGCTCGGCGATGTGGTCTGCGGCGGCTTCGCGGCCCCCCTGCAGCACGCCGACCGCGCGGTGATCGTCACCGCGAACGACTTCGACAGCATCTACGCGATGAACCGCATCATCGCCGCCGTGCAGGCGAAATCGGCGAACTACAAGGTGCGCCTGGCGGGCTGCGTCGCCAACCGCTCGCGCGAGACGAACGAGGTGGACCGCTACTGCGACAAGGTCGGCTTCAACCGCATCGCCCACATGCCCGACATCGACGCGATCCGCCGCTCGCGGCTGAAGAAGAAGACGCTGTTCGAGATGCCGGACGACGAGGACATCGTGATGGCGCGGGCCGAATACATGCGCGCTGGCCGACAGCTGCTGTGGCGACGGCACCGAGGGCCTCGCCCCCGCCGCCGCTGCCCGACCGCGAGATCTTCGAACTGCTGGGGTTCGACTGATGACCGACTACGGCGCATCCTATTCAGCACGCGCGACCGGGTCGAGACCTACTTCGACCGCACCGCCACCGCGGTCTGGGAGCGGCTGACCACCGACGCACCGGTCAGCCGCATCCGCCAGACCGTGCGCGAGGGCCGCGACCGGATGCGCGCGACGATGCTGTCGCGCCTGCCCGCCGATCTGCGGCGGCGCGCGCGTGCTGGACGCGGGCTGCGGCACCGGCGCGATGACCGCCGAACTGGCAGCGCGCGGGGCCGATCGTCACTGCCGTCGACATCTCGCCCGCGCTGATCGACATCGCGCGCGAACGCCTGCCCGCCGACGCTGCAGCCGCGCGTCCGCTTCGTCGCTGGCGACATGCTGACCGACGATCTTGGGCGCTTCGACTACGTCCTGGCGATGGACAGCCTGATCTACTACGGCACCGCCGACATCGCCGCCGCCATCGGCACGGCTCGGCCGCCCGCACCGACGCGGCGCATCGTCTTCACCGTCGCCGCCCAAGACCGCGCTTCTGATGGCCATGCTGGACCATGGGCAAGCTGTTCCCGCGCGGCGACCGCTCGCCCGCTGATGGTCCCGCAGGATCACCGCGCCCTGACCCGCGCCACCGCCGGGCGCATCGCCCAGGTCGACCGCGTCTCGCGCGGCTTCTACATCTCCGAATGCCTGGAGCATCGCGCATGATCCTGGGACGGAAGCAGATCGCCAAGCTGCCCGCCAGCTGGCTGCCCTTCGCGGATGCCGCCTCGGACGGCCTGCCGATGGGCCAGCTGCTGCGCCTGTCGCTGTTCCAGGTGTCGGTCGGCATGGCGCAGGTCCTGCTGCTCGGCACGCTGAACCGCGTGATGATCGTCGAACTGGGTGTGCCCGCGTCCGTCGTCGCCCTGATGATCGCGCTCCCGGTCCTCGTCGCCCCGTTCCGCGCCCTTCTGGGCTTCCGGTCCGACACCCACCGCTCCGCCATCGGCTGGAAGCGCGTGCCCTATCTCTGGTTCGGCTCGCTCTGGCAGATGGGCGGCCTTGCCGTCATGCCCTTCGCGCTGATCGTGCTGTCCGGCGACCAGACCATCGGCCCCGCCTGGGCCGGCGAAGTCCTGGCCGCGCTCGCCTTCCTGATGACCGGCCTCGGCATGCACATGACCCAGACCGCCGGCCTGGCCCTCGCCTCCGACCGCGCCACCGACGAGACCCGGCCCCGCGTCGTCGCCCTGCTCTATGTCATGTTGCTGGTGGGCATGGCCATCGCGTCAGTCGTGGTCGGCTGGCTGCTGCGCGATTTCGATCCGATCCGGCTGGTCCGCGTCGTGCAGGGCTGCGGCGCTGGCCACGCTGATCCTGAACCTGATCGCGCTCTGGAAACAGGAACAAGGTCCGCCCGATGTCGGCAGCCGAGCGCGCCGAACCGCGCCCGAAATTCGCCGATGCCTGGGCCGACCTGATGCGCGGCGGCACGGCGGGCGGCTGCTGGCCGTCGTCGTCCTCGGAACGCTCGCCTTCAACATGCAGGACGTGCTGCTGGAACCCTATGGCGGCGAAATCCTTGGCCTGTCCGTCTCGGCGACGACGCTGCTGACCGCGATGTCCGCCATGGGCGCGCTTGCTGGCCTTCACGCTCGCCGCCCGCTGGCTGTCACGTGGCCGCGACCCGATCCGCATGGCCGCGCGCGGCCTGCTGGTCGGCATCGCCGCCTTCACCGCCGTCATCTTCGCCGCCCCGTCGGGTCAGCATGCGCTGTTCTACGCCGGTGCCCTCGGCATCGGCTTCGGCGGCGGCCTGTTCGCCGTCTCGACCCTGACCGCCGCGATGACGCTGCCCGCGACGGCATCGCCGGGCGCGGCCTGGCGCTTGGCGCCTGGGGCGCGGCGCAGGCCACCGCCGCGGGCCTCGCCATCCTGTTCGGCGGCGGCGCTGCGCGACGTGGTCGGCCACTCGGCCTGCATCCGGCATCTCGGTGCCGCGCTCAATCTGCCCGCGACCGGCTACACCTTCGTCTACCACATCGAAATCGTGCTGCTTTTCGTCACCCTGATCGTCCTCGGCCCGCTGGTGCGGACCCATCTTTCGAAACCGAACGAAGCCTATGATGCCAAATCCACCGGCATCCTCGAATTCCCCACCTGACCCGGAGGAGATAACATGGTTGGCGTGACATTCTTTGGCGACTTCGATCTGGCGAGCCTGGCCATCTGGCTGTTCTGGGGCTTCTTCGCGGTCCTGGTCTACTACCTGCAGACCGAGAACATGCGCGAAGGCTATCCGCTGGAGACCGAGGACGGCAAGGCCGCCCCCAACCAGGGGCCGTTTCCCCTGCCGAAGCCGAAGACCTTCACGCTGCCGCACGGACGCGGCGAGGTGACCGTGCCCGACGATGGCCCCCGAGGGCCGCAGCATCGCCGTCGGGCGGTCGTCGCAATCCGACGGCTTTCCGCATCGTGCCCACCGGCAATCCCGATGCCCGACGGCGTCGGCCCCGCCTCCTGGGCCCCGCGCCGCGATGTGCCGAACTGGACGGCCACGGGCACAACAAGATCGTGCCGATGGCGTCCGCTCGAGGCCTTCTCGCGTTTCCGCCGGGCGCGACCCGCGCGGGCATGCCGGTGCAGGCGGCGGACCTTGCCATCGTCGGCACGGTCAGCGACATGTGGGTCGATGCGCCCGAACAACTGGTCCGCTACCTGGAGGTCGAACTGGCCGCCGGCAGCACGCGTCTGGTGCCGATGCCGATGGCCAGGATCTGCGCCGACCGGGTCGCGTCCGGCGCTGACCTCCGACCTGTTCGCGGGCATCCCGCGCGACGCGGTCGGCCAGCAGCGTGACCAAGCTGGAAGAGGACAAGATCGGCGCATATGTCGCCGGCGGCACGCTCTATGCCACGGGCGGCGCACGCAGATGGGCGACCTGCTGGGCTGACCGGCCGGGCGCGAAACGGAAAAAGGGGGGGCTTGCCATGTCCGGCCACGATGATTCGACTTCGAACCGGCACCGGGGCTTCCCGCCCCGCTGCCCGAAGGGCGAGGACATCCTCTGGCAGGGCCGCCCCCTGACCTATGCCCTGGCCCGCGACGCGATGGGCCTGCACTGGATCATCGGCTACTTCGCCCTTCTGGCGCTCTGGCGCGGCGGGGCTGCCGCAGCCGACAGCGGCGCGGGCGTCGTCATCCAGGCTGTCCTGACCTATGTCGTCCTCGGCGCGCTCGCCTGCCTGATCGTCCTCGGCATCGCCCGCGTCCAGGCCCGCGCCACGGTCTACACGATCACCACGGCCCGCGTCGCTGATGCGCATCGGTGCGGCACTTCCCGTCACGTTGAACGTGCCCTTCACGCAGGTCGCCTCGGCCAACCTCGACCTGCGCCGGGGCGGCACCGGCACCATCGCCATGAAAACCCTCGGTGACACGCGGCTGTCCTACCTGGTCCTCTGGCCGCATGTCCGGCCTTGGGCCATGAACCCGACCGAACCCGCCCTGCGCTGCATCCCGGATGCAGCGCAGGTCGCGCAGATCCTGGCTGACGCCGCCGAAACCCGCGTCAGCCAGCCCGTCGTGACGGCGGGCCAGCAGGGCGGCACGACCGTCGCGGCAGAATAAGGGGGAAACGCCCATGACCGCCTCGACGCAGGAGCTTCTGCGCGGCCGCTACGAGGCGCGCAAGCAGTCCGAAGGCGACAAGATTCCGAAGCGGCCTTCTGCTCGCGATGTCCGCTCGCGCTGTCCTCGCTGGCCATCGTCAGCTATGCCGCGCTGACCGGCCGCCCGCAGGTCGGTCAGCCCGCGGACGCCGCCGATCCTGTCCGAACGCACGTCATTCTGGAAGGGCGCGGCGCCAAGGCCGTGACCGTCCGCGACGAAAACGGCACCCTGCTGGCTGACCTCGACCACGGCGGCTTTGTCACCGTCATCCAGAACGGCCTCGCGCGCGCCCGCACGATCAAGCGCGTGGACCAGAACAGCCCCGTCCGCCTGATCGCCTATGCGAACGGCCGCCTGACCATCCTCGATCCCGAAACCGGCTGGACCGCCGAACTCGGGGCCTTCGGAACCGACAACAAGGCCGCGTTTGAACGGCTGATGACAAAATGAGACAGCCAACGATAAGGGAACCCGAAAATGGGACTTCTGACACGCGAGACTGAACAGGTGCCCTGCACCGTCGAGGTCAGCCACCGGTTCGAAAGCCTGCACGCCCATGTCCGCTTCAACAACGGCGCCGTCGTCCATCCGGGCGACGAGGTGCTGGTGCACGGCGAGCCGATCATGGCCGCCTACGGCGAGGTGATCGTCGAGGACCGCCAGGCCACCATCACCCGCGCCAGCGCGCTCGAACGCCTCTGGACCCGGATGACCGGCGATTTCGGGTTCATGGAACTGTGCGAGTTCTCGTTCTCCGATGAGGTGACGCCATGAACGCCACGCCGAAGGACCTGTATCCCGACAGCGGGGCCGAAGTCGCCGCAGGGCTGGAACCGACAACCGACACCACCGCGATGGCGACCGAAACCACGCTTCTGAACCCGCGCTTCTACACCACCGACTTCGACGAGATGGACAAGGTCGACGTGACCCCGGTGCGCGCCGAATGGGACGCGCTGATCGCCCAGATGAAGTCCGACCCGAACAAGGGCCACTTCAAGAAGACCGTCGACTGGAGGACTGGGACGCGGACTGGGACGGGATGGAGCCCAAGCTGAAGCGCGAATTCATCGACTTTCTGGTGTCGTCCTGCACCGCCGAGTTCTCGGGCTGCGTGCTCTACAAGGAAATGAAGCGGCGCGGCTCGAACCCCGACATCTGCGAGCTGTTCAGCTACATGTCGCGCGACGAGGCCCGCCATGCCGGCTTCATCAACGACGCGCTGCGCGAAGCGGGCGTGGCGGTGAATCTGGGCTTCCTGACCAAGGCCAAGAAATACACCTACTTCCGGCCCAAGTTCATCTACTACGCCACCTATCTGTCCGAAAAGATCGGCTACGCCCGCTACATCACCATCTACCGCCACCTCGAGGCGAACCCCGACCAGCGGTTCCACCCGATCTTCAAGTGGTTCCGCGAATGGTGCAATGACGAGTTCCGCCACGGCGAGGCTTTCGCGCTGCTGATGCGGACCGATCCGAAGCTGACCACCAGCTTCGCCAACAGGCTCTGGATCAGGTTCTTCCTGACCGCCGTCTACTCCACGATGTATGTCCGCGACCATGCGCGCCCCGAGTTCCACAAGGCGCTGGGCGTCGACATCGACTGGTACGACCAGGAGGTCTTCCGCAAGACCTCCGAGATCTCCAGGCAGGTCTTCCCGTTCGCGATCGACATCGACAACCCGCGCTGGGTTCCGGCGCTGGAACGGATGCGCAAGGCGTTCCTCGCGATGGACGCGGCGCACAGCGCAGGCGGCATCGGCGGGCGGATCGGCAAGACCGTTGCAGGGGCCAGGGCGGCGCTGGCCTTCGCCGGGCTCTACACGATCCCGGCCGTCAAGCACGACGTGCCCGTGAACGTCCGGCTGGAGCCTGTCTACTGATGATGCCGACAGCGCGCAGTCACCGGGCTTCCCCCCTCCCCCATCCCCTCCCACGAGGGGAGGGGAGCCGTCCTGTCTGGCTGCGCTGCCATCCGTCTGACGTCCTCCCCTCCCCCTCGTGGGGAGGGAAAGGGAGGGGGGCCGCGCCCTCCTTCATGGCAGCCCATGACCTCGCCCTGGATCGCCGCCCTCGTCGCGCTGTTCCTCTGGTGGGCCTCCACCGGCCTGATCCTGTGGCGCGTGCGCTGGGCCGACAATGCCGGGCCCGACCAGCACATCTGGTCCGTCCTGCTCGGCCTGCCGCTGCTGCTCGGCGGTGTCCTCGGCGTCGAAGCCTCGCTCGACGACCTGTCGCTGCGCGGCACCTACATCGCCTTCCTCGCCGCGCTCGCCATCTGGGGCTGGATCGAGCTGGCCTTCCTGTCCGGCATCATCACCGGGCCGAACCGGTCGCCCTGCCCGCCCGGCGCCACCGGGCCCGACCGGTTCCTGCGCGCCGTCGGCACCATCGCGTGGCACGAGATCGCGCTGATCGCCATGCTTGCCGTGCTCTGGCACCTGTCGCGCGGCGCTGACAACCCCTTCGCCTTCTGGACCTTCGCCGTGCTGTTCTTCGCCCGCATCTCGGCCAAGCTGAACCTGTTCTTCGGCGTGCCGCACATCAACACCGAATTCCTGCCATCGCCCCTGGCCCACCTGCCCAGCCACTTCCGCAACGCCCGCATGAACTGGTTCTTCCCGGTTTCGGTCACCGCCCTGACCTTCGCCGCCGCCTGCTTTCTGGAACGGATGGCCGCCGCCGCGACCCCGGGTGCGACAATCGGCTTCTCGCTTCTGGCCACGTTATCCCTACTTGCCCTGCTCGAGCATTGGTTCATGGTGCTGCCGTTGCCGGACGAACGGCTGTGGCGCTGGATGATCCCCGACGCCCGCCCCTGTCCACCGAGATATTGATCAAAGACAGACTGAGAGAGGACGCCAATGGACTTTGAAACCCTTTTCCGGGATCAGCTGACCACGCTGAAATCCGAAGGCAACTACCGCGTCTTCGCCGATCTGGAACGCCGCGCCGGGGACTTCCCCCGCGCGGCAAGCCACGGGGCCGACACGCCCGGCGAAGTCACCGTCTGGTGCTCCAACG
The DNA here is from genome assembly GCA_963738635.1 of uncultured Alphaproteobacteria bacterium. Taxonomy (GTDB): domain Bacteria; phylum Pseudomonadota; class Alphaproteobacteria; order Rhodobacterales; family Rhodobacteraceae; genus JAOADN01. The sequence goes on from CAVTXE010000004.1 coordinate 228,792, forward strand.
ACTATCTCGGCATGGGCCAGCACCCGAAAGTCACCGGCGCGATGGTCGAGGCCGTGCAGCACTGCGGCGCCGGCGCGGGCGGCACGCGCAACATCTGCGGCACCAACCACCACCATGTGGTGCTGGAGGCGGAACTGGCCGACCTGCACGGCAAGGAAGCCGCCCTGCTGTTCACCTCGGGCTATGTCTCGAACTGGGCCGCGCTGTCCACGCTCGGCGGCCGCATCCCGAACGCGGTCATCCTGTCCGATGCGGGCAACCACGCCTCGATGATCGAAGGCATCCGCCATTCCCGCGCCGACAAGGTGCTCTGGGCGCACAACGACTGGCGCGACCTCGACCGCAAGCTGCGCGCCGTCGGCGACCGCCCCAAGATCGTGGCGTTCGAAAGCGTCTATTCGATGGACGGCGATATCTGCCCGATGCGCGAGATCGTCGAAGTGGCTGAAGCCCACGGCGCGATGACCTATATCGACGAGGTGCACGCCGTCGGAATGTACGGCCCGCGCGGCGGCGGCGTCAGCGAACGCGAAGGCCTGGCCGACCGGATCACGCTGATCGAAGGCACGCTCGGCAAGGCCTTCGGCGTCGTCGGCGGCTATATCACCGGCTCGGCCGCGCTGTGCGACTTCCTCCGCAGCTTTGCGTCCGGCTTCATCTTCACCACCGCCCTGCCCCCGGCGATTGCCGCGGCAGCCACCGCATCGATCCGCCACCTGAAGACGGCCGAGGGCGAAACCAGCGCGCGGCCAGCGCGCCCAGGTCGCGAAGCTCCGCGCGCGCCTGGACCGCGAAGGCATTCCCCACATGGCCAACGACAGCCATATCATCCCGGTGATGATCGAGGACCCGGTCAAGACCAAGATGATCTCCGACATCCTGATGCGCGACTGGGGCATCTATGTGCAGCCGATCAACTACCCGACCGTGCCGAAAGGCACCGAACGGCTGCGCATCACGCCCTCGCCGCTCCACAGCGATGCGGATATTGACCATCTTGTCGCGGGGCTTAAGTCACTGTGGCGGCAATGTGCGCTCGCGCATGCCGTAGCGTGAGAATACGAACTCGTGACCCCGGCCCGGACCGGGACCCGGTAAAGGAAAAGAAGGCGGGAGGCTTTCGAATGAAGACGATACTGATTGTACTTGGTGTGTCGGCGATGACCGCAGTTCCGGCTGCGGCAGAAATCGCACTCGGCGGCGGCGACCCGGCTGCGGGCGAGAAGGCCTTCAAGCAGTGCCAGACCTGCCATGTGGTCCAGGCTGCGGACGGCACGCTTCTGGCGGGCAAGGCAGGCAAGACCGGGCCGAACCTGTTCGGCGTGATCGGCCGCACGGCGGGCACCTACCCCGACTTCAAATACGGCGACTCGATGGTCGCCGCTGGCGAAAAGGGCCTCGCCTGGAACGAGGAGGAGTTCACCGAATACACCAAGGACCCGTCAGCCTTCCTGAAGGAATTCCTCGAGGACCCGAAGGCACGCGGCAAGATGACCTTCAAGGTCAAGAACCCCGACGACGCGCATAACATCTGGGCCTATTTCACGACGCTGATGCCCGCTGCGGAAGCCACCGGCGGCTGACGGCATCCGGCGGCGAGACGGATATGGAAGGGCACCCTTGCGGGTGCCCTTTCTGCGATCCGAAGATGCGGCCCATGAAGATCGGGCGGCGTGTCCTTCTGGTATGACGACATGGCGGCCTGCCCGTCCCGCGCCCGCCCCTGCAAGGCGACACGCACGGCGGATGTCTGCATCATCGGCGCGGGCTATACCGGGCTCTGGACGGCCTACTATCTCAAGACCATGCAGCCCGATCTTGATGTGATGGTCGTCGAGAAGGACTTCGCCGGTTTCGGCGCCTCGGGCCGCAACGGCGGCTGGCTGACCGGCGGCTTCGCCTGGAACCATCGACGCTATCTGGCGACATCGGCGGCACGGATGGCCGTCCGCGCGATGGTCAGGCGATGAACGGCACCGTGGACGAGGTGATCCGCGTGGCCGAGGCCGAGGGCATCGACGCCGACATCCGCCGCACCGACGAGCTGATGGTCGCAACGAAGCCCGCGCAGCTGGACGCGGATGCGGGCCGAGGTCGCGCACCGGCTGCACTGGGGCGAAGGCGCGACCGGGTCTTCGAGATCGTCTGCCGCGACGAAGCCAAGCGCGCATCTCGCATCCCCGGCGCGCTGGGCGGCGATGCGTCGTGACGGGCGTGGCGCGCGTGCAGCCCGCCAAGCTGGTGCGCGGCCTGGCGCAGGCGGTCGAACGCTGGGTGTCCGGATCGCCGAGGGCACGACCGTGACGGGCTATCGCCCCGGGCATCGTCACGACCGACCGCGGCACCGTCCGGCGCCGGTACGATCCTGCGCTGCACCGAAGGCTTCACCGCCGGCCTGCCGGGCCACAAGCGCGACTGGCTGCCGCTGAACTCGGCCCAGATCGCCACGGCACCGCTGCCGCCCGAAGTCTGGGACAGGATCGGCTGGCAGGGCCATGAAATCCTTGGCGATTTCGCCAATGCCTATTGCTACTGCCAGCGCACGCGCGAAGGCCGCATCACCGTCGGCGCGCGCGGCGTGCCCTACCGGTTCGGATCGGCCATCGACACGCAACGGACGCACCCGATCCCGAAACGATCCGGCGGCTGACGGCGATCCTGCACCGGCATTTCCCGGCGGCGCGCGACGTGCCAAGATCGACCACGCCTGGTGCGGCGTCCTCGGCGTGCCGCGCGACTGGTGCGCGACCGTCGGGCTTCGACCCGCAGACGCGGCATCGGCTTGGGCGGGCGGCTATGTCGGCGTCGGCGTCTCGACCTCGAACCTCGCCGGGCGGACGCTGGCCGACCTGGCACTGGGCCGCGACACCGACCTGACCCGCCTGCCCTGGGTCAACCGCCACGTGCGCCGCTGGGAACCCGAACCGCTGCGCTGGCTGGGCGTGCGCGGCATGTATGCGCTCTACTGCACGCCGCCGACCGGCCGAGGCATCGGGCCGGCGCGCGGCCGTCGCGGCTGGCGGCATTGGGCAACTGGCTGACGGGGCGCTAGATTCCGCCCTGCGCAGGCGCATCCGACAGGAAGGCCAGATACTGCGCCGACAAAGTCGAACCCCGCCTCCGTCCGCGAAAGCCTCCATGATCCGCCGCGTCACCGGCCCCGGCGCGCCGCCGGGCAGCACCCGCCCGTCAAGGCTCCGCACCGGGCAGGCGCAGAGGCTGGTCGAGGTGAAGAACGCCTCGTCCGCCGCCGCCGCCATCGCGGGGTCACGTCGCCGATCACCAGCGGAATCTGGTGCGCGCCGCAGATCTCGATCACGACCTGACGGCTGACACCTGCCAGCACATAGGTCATCGGACGGCGTGTGGACCTTGCCGTCCTTCACGAAGAACACGTTGTTGCCCGGCCCTTCGGCCAGATTGCCGCGGTGGTCCGGCTGGATCGCCCAGCCGCCCGGCACAATATCCGCGACCTCGGCCTGCGCCAGCATCATGTTCAGGTAGTTCGTCGTCTTGGCACGCGGCGACAGCGCATCGGGCGCGATCTTGGGCCGCTTGGCCGTCACCGCGTCGATCCCGTCGCGGAAATACCGCGCCCGCGCGCGCAGCGGCAGAGGCGCGCATTCGATCATCACCGTCGCCCCGGTCTCCGACTGCGGCTCGCCGTCCAGCGCGCGGATGCCCGCCGTCACCCGCTGCGTCACCCAGTAATCCTCGCCCGGACGCAGCACCGGCAGGTTCGCCGCCAGCACCTCTTCCGTCACCGCCGTCATCCCGGCCTTTGTCATGCCAGGGTCGATCCGCCCATAGGCGAGGCTGTCATAGAGCCGGTCGATATGGTCGGCCAGGCGGAACATCCGCCCGCCGAAGGTCCGCGCGGTGTCAAAGACGCCCTCGCCGTAGATGATCCCCAGATCGCGGAACGACATGAACCCCTGCGATTCCGGCGTCATCCGCCCGTTGATCCAGACCTGCCGTTCGCGCCATCGCGTCCCCCTAGCCCGCCGCGCGGAAGCAGCGCCCGGAACCGTTCATAGCGCGCCGCAAGCACATCCGACAGGGCCGGATCGGGCGGAAACCGTGCGCAGCACCGGCTTGCGCCGCCCCAGCGTCGCCACCTCCGCCCCCGCCGCGACCGCCGCCAGCCGCGCCGCCCCGGCGGGACCCGAGATATGCGCGCCGTCCGGCAGATCGACCGGCTGGCCGAGCGCCGCTGCGATCAGCCGCAGCCACAGGTCGCTCCGCGAACCGCCGCCCACCACCGCCAGCCGGTCGGCCCTTGCCCCGACCGCGCCTGCGCCTGCAGGCACAGCGCCATCTGGAACGCGACGCCCTCCATCGTCGCATATCCCAGCATCGCGGGCGTGACGCCGGGATGCAGCCCGTCGATCCGGCCGGTCGCGTCGGGGCGGTTCAGGGGCGTGCGGATGCCGGTCAGGCAGGGCAGGAACAGCGGCGCATCGGCGATCCGGCCCGTCGCCGCAAACCCTTCCGCCGCCTCGGCCAGCGGCGCCGCGCCGAGCCCGGTCATCCGCGCCGACCAGTCGAGCGCTGCGTGGCCCTCATCACCACGCCCATCGACAGGAAGGTGCCCGGCGCGGCATGGGCCGAGGTCAGGATCGCGTGCTGCGGCCCCGGATGGAACGCGCCGTCGACCACGCAGGCGACGCCCGAGGTGCCGATGGTCAGCACCGCATCGCCCGGACGCGTCGCGCCGATCGCCAAGGGTCGATCCCATATTGTCGCCGCAGCCCGCCGCGACTGGCACGCAGGCCATGCCCCAGCGCCGGGCCAGCTCGGGGCGCAACTGCCCCGCCGCCGCCCAGCTTTGCGTGACGGGCGGCAGATGGTCGGGATTCCAGCCGACCGCCGCGCAGAGGTCGGCTGCCCATGCGCCCGTCGCGCAGTCGAAAAGGCCCGTGCCCCCGGCATCGGTCGGCTCGGTCGCCAGTTCGCCCGTCAGCGCCAGCCGCACATAGTCCTTGGTCAGCAGCAGCATCCGCGCGTTTTCAATCACCTGCGGCTCGTGCTTCGCCAGCCACATCAGCTTCGGCGCGGTGATCCCCGGATCGGGCGCGCCGTTCGTGCGCATGCCGATATCCGGCACCAGCCCCAGCAGCTCCGCGCATTCCGCGATCGCCCGCTGGTCGTTCCACAGCATCGCCGGACGCAGCGGGCGGTGATCCGCGCCCAGCACCAGACAGGCCAGCATCTGCCCCGACAGCCCGATTCCCGCCACCCCCGGCATCAGCGCAGGGACCTCAGCCGCGATGCGGTCGAGGCAGGCGAAGACCGCATCGACCCACAGGTCCGCGTCCTGTTCGCTCCACCCGATATGCGGGATCGACACCGCGACCGGCACCGACGCCTCGGCCTTTACCGCGTCGGCCTCATCCATCAGCACCGCCTTGATGCCGGATGTCCCCAGATCAATGCCGATGAACAGGCTCACGCCCCCGCCCCGGCCAGCACCGCCCGCGCCGTGCCCTCATCCGTCACGAAGGTGTTCACCAGCCCAAGGCCCAGCAGCGCCGACACCACCGGCACCTTGTGGTCGCCCCCCGCGGCGAGGATCACGTTCGGAATGCCCGCCAGATCGGGGATGCCGATGCCGATCACCCGTTCGTTGATCGGGTGGTCCACGGGACGGCCCTGCGCGTCGATCACCGTCCCCAGCACGTCCCCGACACCGCCAAGGGCGATCAGCTCCTCCATCGTCGTGTCCGACGACAGGCCGTCGCGCATCAGCAGCGAGCGTTTCGACAGATCGCCCGCCGCCATCGCCATCGCATCGACCCGGCGCAGCTTGGCCAGGATGTCGCGGAACACGTCCAGCTGCATGATCGTGTCGCGGCTTTCGCGGCTGCCCGCATACAGCGGCGCGGTGAAATAGCTGTGCTGCGCGCCGACCAGATCGGCCAGCCGCCGCGTGATCTCGAACGAATTCAGGTCCGACCCGCGCGTGAGGCCGCCCATGACCGAGATGATCTCCAGGTCCGGCCGCTCGAACGCCGCGACAAAGCGGGTGGCGAGGTTCAGGGTGTTGCCCCATGACATGCCGAAGAGCCTGACCATCGGGTCCGCCAGCACATCGGACAGGAGGTGCCCCAGCGCCGCGCCGACGATCATCTGCACGTCCTTGGCGTCCGCGGGTGCGGGTGCGACATAGGCCTGCTTCAGCCCGAACCGCGCGGCAAGCGCCGCCTCCAGTTCCGCGCAGGCGGCGAAGGCCGTGTCGAAGGTGACCCGCACCAGCCCCGACCGCCGCGCCTCGGACAGCGCCTTGTTCACGCGAAGCCGTGTCGCGCCCAGCTTCTGCGCGACCTGTTCCTGCGTCAGTTCCTCGACGTAATAGGCCCAGGCGACCTGCGCCAGAAAGCGCTCCTCGGTATCGACCTGCGGCAGCTTCGGGGCACGCGACATGATGCCTCCGGGGCGCTATTTCACCGCGCCCATCGTCAGGCCACGCACCAGATGCTTGGAAGCGATCAGCGCAAAGATCAAGACGGGGATCACGATCAGGGTCGAGGTCGCCATGATCTTTCCGTAAGGAACGTCATAGCCCTCCATGAAGGTCACAGCCATCGCGGGGGCGGTCTTGGCGTTCTTGGGCGCAAGGATGTAGGCGAACAGAAGCTCGTTCCAGGCGAAGATGAAGGACAGGATCGCGCTGACCGCCACGCCCGGCATGGCCAGCGGCAGGCAGATCGACCGGAAGATGCGGAACTGGCTGGCCCCCTCCAGCATCGCCGCCTCGTCCAGTTCACGCGGGATCGACCGGAACTGGTCGGTGCAGATCCAGATCACGATCGGCAGCGTGAAGGTCAGATACATCAGGATCAGCGCCGTCAGCGTGTCGCGCAGACCCAGTTCGCGCGAGATCAGGAAGACCGGAAAGGCCAGGACGACCGGCGACACGAAGCGGTTGGTGATGAACCAGAACCACAGGTCGGTCTTGCCGCGGAACTCGAACCGCGCCAGCGCATAGGCGGCGGGGCAGCCGAGCGCGACCGCAAGGGCCGTCGTCACCACGGCGACGATGATCGAGTTGATCAGGCTGACGCCGACCCGGTCCACGAACAGCACTTCGGTGTAGTTGGCCAGCGTCGGCGTGAACCACCAGACAGGCGGCGATTGCAGCGCGATGGACTGGGTCTTCAGGCTGGTCGTGACCATCCAGTAGAACGGAAACACGCAGAACAGGCAGATCGCGGTCAGCAGGACCGCCTGCACGAACAGCCCGTTGCGGCCGCCCGGCGTGACGCCCTGATTGGGGCGGGACATCGCTCAGACCTCCCGGTAGAAGAAGCGGATATACAGCCGCGCAAGGATGATCGTGATCGCCAGCAGGATGATCGACTGCGCCGACGCAAGGCCGATGTCGAACTGCCGGTTGCCCACCCTCTCGATCAGGATCGCGATGAATTCGGTCGCCGACCCCGGCCCGCCGCGCGTCATCGTGAACACCATGTCGAACAGCTTCAGCGTGTCGGCGGTGCGCAGGATCAGCACGGCGACCAGACCGGGGATCAGATAGGGCAGCTGCACATGCCGCAGGATCGTCCAGTTGCTCTTCGTCTCCAGCCTTGCCGCCTCCTCGATCTCGGGCGGCACGGTGGACAGGCCCGCCAGCATGATCAGCGCGACAAAGGGCGTCCACTGCCAGATGTCCCAGTAGATCACGCCGATGAAGGCATTCGTCGGGTCGCCGATGAAGTTGATCGGCTCGATCGCCGATCCAGCCCAGCATCTGGTTATAGACGCCGTATTTCTGGTTCAGCATGACCTGCGCCAGCAGGCCCACGACCGCATAGGTCGTGGCCATCGGCAGGACCAGCGACAGCCGCGTTACGGTCTTGAAGAGCGTCAGGCCGGGGCGGTGCAGCAGGATCGCGATGCCGAGGCCAAGGGCGATCTGGACGGGAACGGCGATGAAGAACAGCGTCGCGGTGCGGCCCATCGCCTGCCAGAAGACCGGGTCGGTCAGCACCTCGCCGTAGTTCGACAGCCCGATGAACTTTTCCTGCGCGCGCTTGGTCAAGTTGAAATTGTAGAGGCTTTTCCAGAGCGCATAGAGCAGCGGCAGGATGCCGACCATCGCCAGCGCGATCACGGCGGGTCCGAGAAAGGCGAAGATCGTCGTCCGGCTGACACGGGTCGTCATGGGTTTGCTCCGCTACGGGCAGCGCTTGAAGACAGGGAAGACCCCGGCACAGAATGCCGGGGCCCCCGGGAGGGATCGGCGAGGCGCAAACCCCGCCGACAGGGTGTCACGTCACGCCCTACTGCGCGAGCGGCTTCTGGCCGTCATAGTATCCGGCTTCGGCCAGCACGGCCTCCATCTTCTCGCCGATGGTCTTGGCGCCCTCCTCGATGCTGACCTCGCCCAGCATCATCTTGGTGCCCCATTCCTGCACGATCTCGGTGATCGCGGGCCATTCGGCAAAGCGCGGACGGAATTCCGGCACGCCGTCTTTCCAGGACTTCAACCAGCGCCGGGATGAACTTGTAGGTTTCCGCCAGCGCCGGATCGGCATAGGCCGACTGCCGCGCCGGAACCCCACCCAGCTCCAGATACTTGCCCGCATTGGCCTTCGACGTCACCCACTGGATGAACAGCCAGCCTGCGGCCTTTTCGGCGTCATCCGCCTGCGTGGCGACGGCGAGGGAGAACCCGCCGAGCGCGGGCTTACGCCCCGCCGGTCCTGTCGGCTCCGGTGCCACGGCGAGGCAGTCGCCCAGCTTCGACGTCTCGGGGCTGGCAAGCGTCGAATAGAAGGCCGACCATTCCGTGATCATCGCCACGTCGCCCTGCGCCAGCGCGTTGACCGTCTCGGTATGGTCATAGGCGACGATACCTTCGGGCATGTACTGCATCAGGTCCTGACGGAACTGCAGGCCCGCCTGGACTTCGGGCGAATTCAGGTTCGACTTGAACTCGGCGTTCAGGAACGACCCGCCGAAGGGCCAGAGCATCCGCGCAAAGCTGTCCGCCGACTGCGTCTCGTTGCGCTTGGACTGCAGCGCATAGGCGTATTTGCCGTCCTTGGTCAGCGCCGGGCCATAGACGTCCTTCAGGTCGGCCCAGGTCGCGGGCGGGCCGTCGAAGCCCGCGTCCTTCAGCATGCAGCTGTTGTAGAACATCATGCCCGAATAGTTGTCGAAGGGCAGGCCATAGACGACGCCGTTCCAGCCGCCGAACGCGTTCAGCACCAGCGGGAAGAAATCCGCCATGTCGAGGTCGGGGTCCGCCAGATCGGCATTGGCCGTGAAGGTCTCGATCGGCTCGATCCAGCCGTTCTCGGCAAAGTTGCCGATCCAGACGAGGTCGATCAGCGCGATGTCGATGTCGCCGCCCGCCACGAAGTCGCGCACCTGCTCGCCCAGCGCGTTCTCGTAGGGCATCGTCGTGATGTTCAGCTTGATTCCCGTCGCCGCCTCGAACTCCGGCAGCATCTGGATCGCGGCGTTGTAGCCGGGCCGGTCAAGGAACACGACATCGACCACCGTTCCCGCATAGGGCTTGGCTGCCTCTTCCAGCGTCCAGGCCCCCGCCTGCCCCGCCGCCAGTGCAGACGTCGCGGCAAGCGCCAATGCGCTTGCGTGCATCTTCAGTTTCATAGTGTCCTCCCTAAGGTGTGGCGTCTCATTTGAATTCATTTGTAACGCCTGCCATATAAATGTATCAGAACGACGGCGAGTCAACTGCAAAGTTGCAGGACCGTCGGGGGGAGGACGTTGGATGGCCGAGGTCACGCTGGCGAAGGTCGCCAAGCATTACGGGGCGCAGCAGGCGCTGTTCGACGTGACGCTCGACATCGCCGACGGCGAATTCGCGGTGTTCGTCGGGCCGTCCGGCTGCGGGAAATCGACGCTGCTGCGGTCCATCGCGGGCCTTGAATCGATCAGCGGCGGCGCGATTTCCATCGGCGGCACGGATGTGACCGATGTAGCCCCGTCCGACCGCGACGTGGCGATGGTGTTCCAGTCCTATGCGCTCTACCCCCACATGACGGTGCGCGAGAACATGGACTTCGGGATGAAGATCAACAACTTCGCCCCCGATGAACGCAAGCGCCGGATCGCCGAGGCCGCGCGCGTGCTGCAACTCGGCGACTATCTCGACCGCAAGCCCGCGCATCTGTCAGGCGGCCAGCGCCAGCGCGTCGCCATCGGGCGGGCCATCGTCAAGCAGCCGAAGGTGTTCCTGTTCGACGAGCCGCTGTCGAACCTCGACGCGAAACTCCGCGTGCAGATGCGGGTGGAGCTCGAGGCGCTGCACCGCGAGCTGAAAGCGACGATGATCTACGTCACCCACGATCAGGTCGAGGCGATGACGATGGCCGACAAGATCGTCGTGCTGAATGCGGGGCGGGTCGAACAGGTCGGCAGCCCGCTCGACCTCTACCACCGCCCGGACAGCGAATTCGTCGCGGGCTTCATCGGCGCGCCGTCGATGAACTTCCTGGCCGTGACGGTGAAGGGCGATCAGGTCATCTGCGAAGGCCGCGGCATCACCCCGCCCGGACCCTGCCCCGGCGCGGTGAAGCTGGGCATAAGGCCCGAGCATATCGTGATCGGCGCGGGCGGCGCGGGCGACATCGCCGTGCAGGTGACGCTGAAGGAAACGCTGGGCGGCGACAGCTATCTGTACGTCCGCACCCTGTCCGGCGCAGTGCTGGTCGTGCGCGCCGACGGCGATTCGCGTCTTGATGCGGGCGACACCATCGGGCTGACCTTGCCCGCGCACCGGCTGCACCTCTTCGGTCCTGACGGGCGGACGCTGATCTCCGGCGATCCCGCATGGGCCGCAACCGCGTCGGACGGACCCCCTGCATGACCAGCGACCGCGACGCCATAGCCGCCGCCGTCGCCCGGTCGGCCAGCGTGGCCGAAGTCGCCATCGCACCGGACAACCTGCGCGATGCAGGCGCGCTCTACCGGCGGCAGTTCGGCGAGGGCCCCGCCTGCATCGTCGCCGACGGCAACACCTGGGTCGCCGCCGGGGCTGCCGTTCAGGCCTCGCTTCAATCGGCAGGCATCAGCGTCCGCACCCACATCCTGCCTGCACACCCCCGCCCCAAGCCCACCGTCGAACTCGCCGAAACCCTCAAATCCGTCCTCGCCACCGACGCTTCCACCCCCGTCGCGGTCGGCTCCGGCGTGATGAACGACGTGGTGAAATACGCGGCCTTCCATCTGAACCGCCCCTATCTCTGCGTCGCCACCGCCGCCTCGATGGATGGCTACACCAGCGCCGGGTCGCCGCTGTCCGAGAAGGGTTTCAAGAAGACCCTGCAATGCCGCCCTGCCCGCGCCGTTCTGGCCGATCTCGACATCATCGCCGCAGCACCCGCCGCCATGACCGGCTGGGGCTATGGCGATCTTGCGGGCAAGGTTCCCGCCGGGGCGGACTGGATCATCGCAGACGCGCTGGGGATCGAACCCGTCGACAACACCGCCTGGCCGATGGTGCAGGGCAACCTGCGCCGCTGGCTGGGCGATCCCGCCGCCATCGCCAGCGGCGACCGCAGCGCGATGGAGGGGCTGTTCGCGGGCCTGACCCTTGTCGGCCTGGCGATGGAGGCGCACGGATCGTCCCGTCCGGCCTCAGGGGCCGACCATCAGGTCGCCCATCTGTGGGAAATGGAGGACCTGTCGCAGGACGGCGAGCGCGTCAGCCACGGGGCCTGTGTCGCCGTCGGCTGCGTGACGGTGCTCGGGCTCTACGACTGGCTGCTGGCGCAGGACCTGTCGCGGCTTGACATCGACGGCGCGCTGCGCGGCGCAAGGACAATGGCCGACAAGGAACAGGACATCCTGCGCGCCTTCGGCCCGGGCGAGGTCGCTGACCGCGCCATTGCCGAAACACGCGCCAAACACGCCGATGCCACGACGCTGCGCGCAAGGCTGATCCGCGTCGCCACGGGGTGGACCCGGACGGCCGCCCGGCTGCGCGACCAGATCATTCCCGCCGGCGACATGCGCGCGATGCTGACCGCCGCCGGTGCCCCCGCCAGCGCCGCCGCCATCGGCGTCAGCGACGCGCATCTGCGCCGCACCGTCCTGAACGCCCGCTATCCTGCGCGACCGCTACACGATCCTTGATCTTCTCGACGAAACCGGCCTGCTGGTTGCTGCGGTTGATGCGACGATCCCGGCCGCACCGCGCGACCCGCAGGCATAGGGGACAGGAATGACCGACTACGCGACCCGCGCCACCGGTGCCGCAGCCGAACTCCGCGACGCGGCCCTTGGTGTCGATCCCGCCGAATTCGACCGCCTCGCCACCGCCATCGCCGCTGCTGCCCGCATCGTCTGCCACGGCGTCGGGCGCGAGGGGCTGATGATGCGGGCGCTCGCCATGCGGCTCTACCATCTCGGCCTCGACGCCCATGTCGCGGGCGACATGTCCTGCCCGCCCGTCGGCGCGGGCGACCTTCTGATCTTCAGCGCGGGTCCCGGCGATTTCGCCACGATCGCCGCCCTTGTCCATGTGGCAAACGGGGCAGGTGCGACCACCGCCTGCATCACCGCCCAGCCGACCGCGCCGGTGCCCCGCGCCTGCACCCATGTGCTGACCATCCCGGCGCAGACCATGGCCGACGACCAGACCGATGCGCCCGCCTCGATCCTTCCGATGGGGTCGCTGTTCGAGGGCGCGCAGTATCTTGTCTTCGAACTCCTCATCCTTGCCCTCCGCGACCGTCTCGGCGCTGACCCCGATGCCATGCGCGCGCGCCACACCAATCTGGAATAGCCCCATGCCCATTGCCGAACGCTTTTCCCTCGCCGGACGCCGCGCCCTTGTCACCGGGGCCTCGAAGGGCATCGGCGCCGAAATCTGCGCCGTCTTCGCCGAGGCCGGGGCCGACATCGTCGCCGTTGCCCGTGATCCAGACGGCCTCGCCGAGGTCGCCCGCGCCGTCGAAGCCAAGGGCCGCCGCTGCCTGACCATCGCCGCCGACCTCGCCGATGCCGCCCAGACCCGCGGTGCCGCTACCCGGGCGCTCTCCGACTGGGGCACCATCGACATCCTCGTCAACAACGCCGCAGTGGCCCTGATCGAACCCGCGCTGACCGCGAGCGTCGAGAACTGGGACCTGACCATGGCCGTCAACCTCCGCGCGCCGTTCATCCTGTCGCAGGCCCTCGCCCCCGGCATGATCGCGCAACGCTGGGGCAAGATCATCAACATCAGCAGCCAGACCGGCGTCATCGCGCTGGACGACCACGCGGCCTACGCGACGTCCAAGGGCGGCCTCAACGCGCTGACGAAGTCGCTCTGCATCGAATGGGCGCGCCACAATGTGCAGGTCAACGCGATCTGCCCGACCGTGGTGCTGACCCCGATGGGTCGCCGGACCTGGGGACCGCCCGAGAAGTCCGGGCCGATGCTGGCGAAGACACCTGCGGGCCGCTTCGGCGAGACGGTGGAGATCGCGGACATGGCGCTGTACCTCGCCTCGCCCGCATCCGGTCTTGTCAACGGCGCGATCATGATGATCGAGGGCGGCTATACCAGTGCCTGACACCTACGCGCTGGCCGATGTCGACTGGGCCTTCGACCGGTATGAATCAGTCCGCGCCCGCCTGCCGCTGGCGACATTTCCCGCGACCTCGCTGCACGCCCGTGATCTCTCGGACGTCGCCGACCGCTACGATGCCTTCATCCTCGATGCCTTCGGCGTCCTCAACGTCGGAACCACACCTATCCCCGGCGCCGTCGCGCGGATGGCGCAGCTCCGCGCGATGGGCAAGCGGCTGATCGTTCTGACCAACGCCGCAAGCTACACCCGCGCCGAAGCGCTGGCCAAATACCGCGCGCTGGGCTTCGACTTCACCGCCGACGAGGTTGTCTCCAGCCGCGACGCCGCCGTCAGCCGCCTGCCCCCCGGCCTCCGCTGGGCCGCCATCGCGGCAGCGGGCGACAGCTTCGCCGACATCCCGGCCGACGTGACCGACCTGATCGACCACCCCGACGCCCTGTCACGTGCTGACGGCATCCTGTTCCTCTCAAGCATCCGCTGGACGCCGGACCGCCAGGCCCGCCTGACCGCAGCCCTGCGCGACACCCCGCGTCCCGTCATCATCGCCAACCCCGACATCGTCGCCCCCCGCGAAGACGGCCTGACCGTCGAACCGGGTGCCTTCGCGCATGACCTGACCGACGCGATCGGCATCACCTGCCGCTATTTCGGCAAGCCCTTCCCCCATGCCTATCACGATGCCCTCACCCGCCTGCCCGGCATCCCGCGCGACGCGCGTCGCCATGGTCGGCGACACGCTGCACACCGACGTCCTCGGCGGGCGCGCGGCAGGAATCGGCAGCGTGCTTGTCACCGGCCACGGCCTGTTCGCGGGCCGCGACACCGCGCCTTACATCACGCGGTCCGGCATTGTGCCCGACGTCATCGTGCCCACCACCTGATTCCGACCCGCGCCTCAGCGCAGGTCGAGCACCAGGATCACGAGGAACAGCACCATCGACAGGAACGCCAGCAGCGACCCGGCGACGATGACGCCCAGCGACCAGTGCGCGAGGTCCAGGAGCTTCAGCGCCAGCCCCCCGGTCATCAGGACGAACCCGGCCGAGCCGAAGACGACCTGCACCCAGGCCAGCCGGTTCGACCGGCGCGGCACCTGCCCGTGATAAAGGCCGTAAAGGCAGGTCGTGACCCAGCCGAGCAGGTTGATATGCGCATGCACCGGCGTCAGCATGAAATCTTCGTTTATGCCCATCCAGATGCCCAGCGACATGCCGGTGATCCCGGCAAGCGCCGCGACAGTGAAACAGAAATAGGCCAGCCGGACAGACCCCCGGCCGAGTGAAACGGGCTGCGCGACGGCAGGTGAAAGCATCGTCATGGAAAATCCCTTAGAAAAATGGCGCGGACCCCGCATCGGGGCCCGCCTGCAGCGGCGTCACGCAGCGTGACGGCGACGCAGCTCTGCCGCCAGTGCCGCACGGTCGGCACCCGTCAGCCCGATATCGTCCAGCAGACGGTCATCGGAATAATGCAGGTCCGCCGTGCGCCGGATAAAGTCGCGGTTGGCGCGCCGGGCCAGGGCCAGGTCGCGGAAACGGTCCGCCCAGCGACGCATGCCGGACGCAGGGGAAAGGTCGCGTGCCGCCAGAAAGCGGTCAGAAAACTCGGTCATCTATATCATCCTTCATAAATGCCCCGGCAGATCGCAGGCCAAAGCCCGCTCCCCGGCCCGGTCGCCCGGGTCGGATCATCTGTCGGCGCGCCAGCCGAAGAATTGAACGGCGGTCCCCGGCGCGAAGTGGCTGCAAGGCCGCGCAATGGGGATGGCACGGGCCGGGCCCTGGTCGCCGGAAGGACCGCCGTTCAATTCATCGGCGGTATCGCGCGCCCGCGTTGCAGCGACCGTTGTATTCAGCGTGTGAAAAGCGCATGTGAACGGTGTTTTTCGGTGACGATTTCGAAACAGGCACATCTTGGCGACCATCACCCCCTTGCCGTCCGTAAACCGTAACGGTACCCGCATCGAGATCCGGATGCTGGGCGAGCTTGCGCTGATCCGGGCGGGCCAGGCGCAGGCCTTTCCGGCGTCGAAGAAGGCCCGCGCGCTGCTCGCCTATCTGGCGCTGACCGGGCGGGCGCACCGGCGCGAACGCCTGTGCGAAATGTTCTGGGATGTGCCCGACGACCCGCGCGCGTCACTTCGCTGGGCGCTGACGAAGCTGCGCCCCCTGCTGAACGATGCCGCGCGCGAACGCCTCACTGCCGACCGCGAACGTGTCTGCCTGACACTCGACGCAGGTGATCTCGACCTGACGATGATCCGCGCGCGCCTCGCCGATGCCTCCGCTCCGCTTGATCCACAGGCTCTGACCCGCATCGCCGACCAGCTTCAGCTGCCGCTGCTCGACGGCCTCGACATGCCCCAGCTCGATCTCTGGCAGACCTGGCTGACCGCCATGCGCGCCGAGGTTCAGGGCATGCTCACGGGCGTGCTGCAACGCCTGACCGTGCTGTCGGACCCAGCGCAGGCCGCGCGCTGGGCGGGAGCCTGGATCGATGCCGACCCCTACAGCCGCAATGCCCATGCACATCTGGTCAGCGCGCTCCGCGCCCTCGGCCGCGCGGAAGAGGCCGCGCGCATCGACCTGAATTTCAGGGCCATGTCGGCCGAGGCCGGACTTCCGGCTGATCCCGATCCGACCCCGCCCCCGCGCGACGCGCCCGAACAGGCGATGCCGACCGGGTCGCCGGAACCCGAAGCGCACCAGACCATCGCCTTCTGCGCCGCCTCTGACGGCGTTCGCCTCGCCCATGCCAGCACAGGTACGGGCCGGCCGCTGCTCAAGGCCGCGAACTGGCTGAATCATCTGGAATACGACTGGCAGAGCCCGATCTGGGCCGGCACCTTCCGCCGCCTCGCCGCCAGGCGCCGCTTCGTCCGCTACGACAGCCGCGGCAACGGCATGTCGGACTGGGACGCTACTGAGATCGGCCTCGACGGCTTCGTGCGCGACCTGTCCGCCGTCGCCGACGCCGCAGGCCTCGGCCGCTTCCCCCTGCTCGGCATGTCGCAGGGCTGCGCCACGTCGATCCGCTACGCCGTCGAGAATCCGTCCCGCGTGTCCGCCCTGATCCTGATCGGCGGCTATGCGACCGGCTGGCGCATCGGCGCATCCCCCGAGGAACGCGAACGGCGCGAGGCAGTGATGACCCTGACCCGCCTCGGCTGGGGCACCTCGAACCCCGCGTACCGCCACATCTTTTCGCAGACCTTCATGCCCGACGCGCCCGCCGACAAGCTGGCATGGTTCGACGAGTTCCAGCGCCTGACGACATCGGCGGAAAATGCGGTGCGTTTCCAGGACGCCTTCGGCGACATCGACGTGCGCCCGCTGCTGTCACAGGTCCGCGTCCCGACCCTGGTGCTGCACGCGCGCGACGATCAGCGCATTTCGCTGGCGCAGGGGCGCGAACTGGCCATCGGCATCCCCGGCGCGCGGCTCGTCACGCTGGAAAGCCGCAACCACATCCTGCTGGGTGACGAACCCGCATGGGACGTGGCGATGACCGAGATCGAGCGGTTCCTGGACGGGCTGGAGCTGTAGGTTTCAATGGCATTGTTTCCGCCCTCCCCCGGTCAGTGCCGAAGGGGCTTTCAGACTGAGCGTACAGGCGCGCGACATAGGGTGGTGCCCGTCCGCCGGGTGGGCACCGCAACGACTGATCGGAGCACTTTATGGTGCAAACACATCGGGCGGCTGTGCGGGTGCGCAGCCTTGCAGGGTGCCCGCCCGAAGGGGGCGGACGGGCACCGCCCGGCGGCGCATGCGCGCCTTGTTCCGGGCGAAGGGCGCACCGCCGATTCCCATTTCGCTCGAAACAAGCGCAACAGGCAGTGCGCGGCCCCGCGTTATTCGGGTGGCCCGTAAAGCGACCTGTAGGCCGGGGTTCACCCCGGCTTTGATCACTCCGCCGCGTGCCGCGCGCCTTTCAGCACAAGCGGCCGCTTCGCCCCCAGCGCCTCGACCCGCTCGCTCAGCATCCCGATATCGGCCTGCGCCCGCGCCAGCCCGTCCGCCAGCACGAACCCGTCAGGTGCCTGCTCTTCCTCTTCCTTCGGCCCGATGATCCAGCTGAACGCCCATTTCAGCACCCGCCCAAGATCGTCCATGATCAGGAAGAACGACGGCACCACCACCAGGCTCAGCACCGTCGACACGATGATGCCGCCGATCACGGCGATCGCCATCGGCGCGCGGAACGTCCCGCCTTCGCCGACGCCCAGCGCCGAGGGCAGCATGCCCGCCGACATCGCGACCGAAGTCATCACGATGGGCCGCGCCCGCTTGTGCCCCGCCTCGATGATCGCCGCGAACCGGTTCATGCCCCGGTGCCGCATCTCGACCGCGAAATCGACCAGCAGGATCGCGTTCTTGGTCACGATCCCCATCAGCATCAGGATGCCGATCAGCACCGGCATCGAGACCGGGTTGTTCGTCAGGATCAGCGCCCCCGCCACCCCGCCGATGGCCAGCGGCAAGGAGAACAGGATGGTGAACGGCTGGATCACCGATTTGAACAGCAGAATCAGCACCGTCAGCACCAGCATCAGGCCCATGATCATCGCGTTGCCGAAGCTTGCCGTCAGTTCCTGCTGCACTTCCGCGTCGCCCGCCTCGGCCACCGTCACCGTCGGCGGCAGCGTCACGTCTGCCGTGATCTCCCTGAACCGCGCCGTTGCCGTGTCCAGCGCCACGCCCACGGGCAGGCTGGCCCCGATGGTCACGACCCGCTCGCGGTTCCGCCGGTTGATCGCGCCCGGTCCCTCGTCGATCCGGATATCAGCCACAGCGCTCAGCGGAACCGTGCCGCCCGTCGCCGTCTGCACCCGCAGCGCCCCGATGCTGGCCATGTCATCCTTGACCTGGCCCTCCATCTGCACCCGCACCGGGATCAGCCGGTCATCGACCGACACCTTCGCCAGTGCCGGGTCATAGTCGCCGATGGTCGCCACGCGCACCGTCTGCGCGATGGCCGCTGCCGTCACGCCCAGCCGCGCCGCGATATCGGCCTTCGGGAATATCTGCACCTCGGGCCGGGGCAGCGCGCCTTCGGCGGCGACCTGTGCCAGCGCGGGATCGCTGCGCAGCTTGCCCTCCAGCGCCGCAACCGTGTCGTTCAGGTCCTTTTCGTCCGCCGACAGGATCGAGAAGGAAATGTCGCGCTCGCCCCGGTCGTTCAGCTTGAACGCGCGGATATCCGGGATCGCCGCGATCCGGCGTGAACACCTCGGCCTCGATCTGGTTCTGCGGGCGCTGGCGTCCTTCCAGTTCCATTTCCGGCAACATCGGCCCCAGAACCGGCACCGAACCCATGATCTGGACAACCCTGTTCAGCAGCGAATGGTCCAGCGGGTCGAGAATCACCGTGAAGTTCGCCCGCCGTATGTCGCGTTCGCCCTTGGGCGACGACCCTGACAACACAAACACGTTCTTCACGCCGTCGACGTCCAGAATCGCCTGCCGCATCGCCTCGGTTGTCCTGTCCGTATCGGCCAGAGTCGATCCCGGCGGCAGTTCGACACTGACGGGGATGCGACTGACATCCTCGGGCGGAATGAAGCTGCCCGGAATCCGCGCCATGAAGATCAGCGAGACGGCGAGGACCGCAAAAGCCGCGACCAGCGTGATATAGCGTGACGGGAAGCGGAACGACCGCGGCCGGACAACCGCATTCACGCCCGGCACCCGGCCAAAGACCGGCTTCAGCAGCCACAAGGGGTTCGGCAGGCGCGGCAGGTGCCCCGTCGCCGTGTGCTGCACGATCCAGAGATAGCCGCGCATGACCGGGCCGTCCTTCTGCTCGTGCTCTGACCGCGTCCTTCGCCCGCATGAGATACGCCGCCATCATCGGCGTGATCAGGCGCGCGACCAGCAGCGAGATCAGCACGGCGATGGCCACCGTCAGGCCGAACTGCCGGAAGTACTGCCCCGGAATGCCCGGCATGAAGCTGACCGGCACAAACACCGCCACAATCGTCATCGTCGTGGCGATCACCGCCAGGCCGATCTCGTCCGCCGCCTCGATGGCCGCGCGGTAAGGCGTCTTGCCCATGCGGATATGCCGCGCGATGTTCTCGATCTCGACAATCGCGTCATCGACCAGGATGCCCGTCGCCAGCGTCATCGCAAGGAACGACACGAGGTTCAGCGAGAACCCCAGCAGGTCCATGACATAGAAGGTCGGGATCGCCGACAGCGGCAGCGCCACCGCCGAAATCAGCGTCGCGCGCCAGTTCTTCAGGAACAGCAGCACCACGATGACCGCCAGCAGCGCGCCCTCGATCAGCGTATGCAGCGCCGCCTCGTAGTTGCCGTAGGTGTAGGACACCGTGTCATCGACCGGCTTGATCTGCACGTCCGGGTGCTTGACGCGGATCCCGTCCAGTGTCGCGTTCACCACTTCGGCCACGGACACCTCGGACGCGCCCTTGGCGCGGAACACGCCGAAGGTCACGACCTGTTCGCCGTTGAACCGCGACATCGACCGCGGCTCCTCGTAGGTATCGACAACCTCGCCCAGTTCGCTCAGCCGGACAAATCGCCCGTTCGGCAGCGAAATCGTCGTCTCGGCCAGCTTTGCGGCGGTCGAGGCATCGCCCAGCGTCCGGATCGCCTGTTCGCCGCCGCCGATCTCGCTCCGCCCCGCGCCCTGATCGGTATTCGTCAGGCGCAGCTGCTGGCTGACCGAGGCCGCCGAAATGCCGAAACTGTCCAGCCTCAGCGGGTCAAGCTCGACCCGGATTTCCCGGTCCGCCCCGCCATAGCGGTCCACGCGCCCGATGCCAGGCTGGCCCTGCAGCCCGCGCGTCACCACGTCATCGACGAACCACGAGATTTCTTCCAGCGTCCTGCCCGGCGAGGCGACCGCGAAGGTCATGATCGCCTGACCCTCGACATCGATCCGCGTCACGATGGGCGTGTCGATATCGCCGGGCAGGTCGCCCGCGATCTGGTCGATGGCGTCCTTGACGTCCTGCACCGCCTTGTCCGTCGGCACGTCCATGCGGAATTCCACCGCCGTCGTCGACACGCCGTCCGCCAGCGTCGAGAACACGTTCTTGACCCCGGTGATGCCCGCGACGGCATCCTCGATCTTCTTGGTGACCTGCGTCTCAAGTTCCGCCGGCGCGGCGCCCGCCTGTGTCGCCGTCACCGCGACCAGCGGCACGTCGATGTTGGGAAACCGTGTCACCGGCAGGCTGTTGAAGGACTGCCAGCCGAGGATCATCAGCATCACGAACAGAAGGATCGGCCCGACGGGGTTGCGGATCGACCAGGCAGAGAAATTCATCGCGCCGCTCCCGTCAGTTCGACGCGGACTGATCCGCTTCGGTCATCTCGACCGGCCGGATCATGTCGCCATCACGCACGAAGGCGCCCGCCTTGGCCACGACCATGTCGCCCTGGGCAAGCCCCTCTGATACCTCGATCCACCCGCCGTCGCGGATGCCCGTCGTCACCGCCTTGCGCGTCGCGCGCCCGTCCGCACCGACCACCAGAACCGAATTCGGCACCTTCGGCAGTCGACAGCGCCGAAGCCGGTATAGCCAGCGCCGTCCGCGCCGCCACCAGCACCGTCGCATCGGCGAACAGGCCCGACACCACCGCCGATCCGTCATCCAGCGCGATCCGCACGCGCCCCATCCGGCTGACCGCATCGACCTGCGGCTCGACCAGCCGCACCTTGCCCGTCAGCGGTTCCGCCACGCCCACCGCGCGGATCGTCACGCCTTGCCCGACCGCCAGCCGCAGCACATCCCGTTCCGCGACATCGGCCCGCAGTTCCAGAAGCCCGTCGCGGTCGATCACGAACATCGGCCCGCCCGCCGCGCTGCCGATGGCACCCACCTGCGCGTTCCGCTGCACGATCCGCCCCGCGACTGGCGCCTTGACCGCGGTGCGGCCCAGGTTCAGGTCCACATCCGCGATCTGCGCATCGACCACCGCGACCTGCGCGCTCGCCGCTTTCATGCCCTGTTCGGCCACCGTCACCCGCGCCTTGGCTGATGTCGCCGCCGCCTCGGCCTGATCCGCGGCGGCGTCCGACACCGTGCCGGCCGCCTGAAGTTTCTTCGTGCGGTTCCAGACCCGTTCCGCCTCGTCCCAGGCTGCCTCCGCCTCGACCAGCTGCGCCTGGCCCTGCGCTATCGCCGCCTCGGCCGACGCCCGGCTGGCTGCAAGCTGGCTCTTCTGCAAGCCCAGAGCCGACCCGGACAGGTCCACCAGAACCTGCCCCGCCTTCACCCAGTCGCCGATGTCGGCCCGGATCGCCTCGATGGCCTGACCCTCGATCTGCGGCTGGACATAGACCTGATCGACCGGCCCGATCTGCCCCGACGCACGGATCACGTCGCGCAATTCGCGTGACGCCGCCTTCACGACCGATATCGCGGGCAGCAGCGCCCCCGCCTGGTCCGCGTCCCCGGCCGCCGTCTCGGCCCTCGCCGCCGCCCCGGCCAGCGCAAGACCGACCGCAAGAATCGCCGGCAAAACTCTGCGCACCTGCATCACGGACTCCCGGTGTTCACGTCCGGGTTCGCCCCGGAAATTTCGGTCAGAATGCCCTCGATCGTCCGCAAGACCATGGGCCGCAGCGCCGACCGTTCAAGCGACAACGGCAGCGTCCTGTCGCCGCAGGCGCTGATGACGCTGCCCTTGATCAGCAGCACGATCAGATAGGCATGGGCCACGTAATCCGCTGCTGCACGCTCGGGCGTCGCCCCCGATAGCAATGCGAAGACCCGGACCAGATGACCGATCACCGCATCCTGAAACCGCCCGCTGATCGCCCCGATCTCGGGCTTGCGCAGCGCCGTCGCCTCGATCTCGGCCCAGAGCGCGCCGTCATCGTCCTCGTCGTCCAGATGCCGCTTTATCGCCTCGACCAGCGTCGCGCGCGGATCGGGCGAGCGCATGATCGCCGCGAAGTCCGCCTCCAGCCGCGCCATGTCCATCGCGACCATCGCCTCGATGATCGCGTTCTTGGACGGGAAATAGCGGTAGAAATTGCCCGCACTGATGCCCGCCGCCCGTGCCAGGTCCTGCATCGACGCGCCGTCGAACCCCTTCGCCGCGAAGACGCCCTTGACTCGCGACAGCAGATCCGCGCTGCGCACAGCACTGTCCGTTCCATGCACGGGGCTGTGGCCAGGGACGTGTGTGGTATCGGGCATCATGACGGAAATGGCCTAGGGAATGAACGTTCATTCCCATACATCGCTACGCCGCGTAAGGCAATCCCTCCTGCGCGGGGCGGTCCGGCGTCACGGCTTTGCGCGTCCGTCCGTCCGGAAGATCGTTCACGAACAATCTTCATTTCAGAAGGGCTTTCTTGAAAGCCCTTCTCTCCTGTCTCTCTGAGTGCCGCACACAGATCAGTGCAGGAAACTGCGGATTGTCTGAAGCGCGCCGTCCAGCGCGCGGCCCTCTTCGTCCTTGAGCGCGGCCTCGCGCAGCCGCCGCGCCCAGTCCGCGGCATCCTCGCGCCCCGCGACCTGCGCGATGCCCGCCAGCACCCGGTCGAACTTCGACTGCCCGCGCGCATGGGTGTCCGAATAGCCCTTGATCAGCCTCCGGCACCGGACGACCTCGACCGCCAGATCATAGCGGTCCGGCAGATGGCCCATCGCCCCGGCCAGCCAGCGGTCCAGATGCGCGACCTCGTCGGCGTGGCGCAGGGTGCGCAGCCGCCAGCGCCTTAAGCCCCCGACAAGATACAGCATCCCGAACCCGGCGATCCCGTCCGTCCGGATGCGCCGCCCGCGCCCGAACCAGCGCCCGATCCGCGCCATCCAGACCGGATCGCCGCGCACCCGCGCCCCGAAGCCCGCCGGGAACAGGCCGACGATTTCCTCCGCCCCCGGATGCATGAACTCCGTCACATGCAGCAGCTGGTCATCCCCCGCCCCCATCTCGCCCGTGATCCGGCCGATCCGGTCGCCGCGCGTCTTCAGGTCCGCGACCCGGATGACATCGTCATAGGCCATCGCATTGGCGAGGTATTTCGCGGCCTCGCGCGTCAGCACATGCCCCCGCGCCGCATCGTCGCGTGACAGAATACCCTCGACCCGCGCCAGATACGCCGCGCCATAGGCCAGGTCCTGGAACGACACCACCTTGCGCAGTCCCGGCAGCGCCATTTCGGCCACCGGCCCCGGAAGCTCTGCAACCCGGGCCGCCAGCCGGTTCCATTCCGCGACCAGCGCGGGCGGTCCGGCGGGCGCGATTGCCACCGGCGCGTCGACGGGTGCATCGGGGGCAGGCAACCCCGCCCCGTCGAACCCCGCCGCAAAGGCGTGTAAGGACGCCTCGACCCCCTTGCCGCCCGCCGCCACCGCCGCCTCGAACGCCGTACGCGGAAACGGCAGCGCGCCCGATGCGGCCAGCGCCCCGAACAGCGACGCCGAGATCACTGACCCGGCCCCCACCGCCAGCGCGTCAAAATCGCCCCAGATCACCCGCTGCGCCGCAACCTCCGCCGCCGCCCGCACCTCGTCCGGCTGCGCGATTCCGTCGCCCGGCACCATCTTTTCGCTGACCGCCAGCGCCCGGTGGGTGGACGCGATCAACACCGTGCGGTCGGGTGTGACAAAGCCGCGGATGATCGCGCGCCCCGCCTCCATCATCTCGGCCGCGATCAGGATATCGACGTCCCCCGCTGCGGGCAGCAGCGCGAAGACCGGCATCCGGCCGCCCGCCGGGGCCATCTCGATGTAATAGATCGTCGCACCCGTCCGCTGCGACACCCCCGCGACCGAGGTCGCCTGCGCGACATAGCCGTTCGCCCGCGCCAGCCCCTGGATCCAGTCCGTCAGCACGCCGCCGCCCTGCCCGCCGACGGCCATGATCGCCAGCTTGATGATCCCGTCCGGCTTCGCGTCCGGCGTCAGCGGGGCAAGGGGCGACAGCTCGTTCATCGCACTGGCCCGAAGCTCAGCCGACGTGCCGCGCGCCGCGCCATCAGCCAGCCCGTGACGCGCGCCCTGGCACCCGCCCAGCGCCGTTCCCACGCGCCTGGATTGTGCACCACGTCGGCTCGGTAGAAGGACGGGCAGAGCACCGCCGCATCCGCCACCTCGCCGCAGTTCCCGCAGCCGACACAGGACTGGTCGATGCTCGCCACCGGATCATCGCGCAGCGGATCGTCGAGCCGCTTCAGCGACAGCGACGGGCACCCCGACAGCCGGATGCAGGCATGATCGCCGGTGCAGATGTCCTCATCTATCCCGAAGCGCGGGGCCTCGACCCGCCGCCCTTCCTTGATCGCCGTCAGCGCCAGCGGCTTTTCCCGTCGCTGCTTGTTCAGCATGCATTCCGACGACGCGACGATCACCTTCGGTCCCGGTTCGGTCGTCGTCAGCGCCTCGCGCAGCGTGTCGCGCATCTTGCCCACGTCATAGGTCCGGTCGATCTGGCGCACCCAGTTCACCCCGACACCGCGCATCGCCTTGGCGATGGAGTTCTGCGTGGCCTTCGTCGCGTTCGTCGGCGCGGCTCGACATCACGTCCTGCCCGCCCGTCGCGGCGGAATAGAAGTTGTCGACCACCATCACCACACCGTCGGACTTGTTGAACACCATGTTGGTGATCGAAGACGACAGCCCGTTATGCCAGAACCCACCGTCGCCGATGATCGCGATCGGCCTGCGTTCACCGCCCCCGTCGAATGCGCCATTCGCGGCGGGCCCGAGGCCATAGCCCATCGTTGCGCCGCCGATCTCGAACGGCGGCAGCGACCCGAACAGGTGGCAGCCGATGTCGGCGGCGATCTGATGCTTGCCGAGTTCCCGCTCGACCAGCTTCATCGCCGCGAAGATCGGGCGCTCGGGGCAACCGGTGCAGAACCCCGGCGGGCGGATCGGCACGGTTTTCGTCAGGTCCGGGATTGCCGGGCGTTCGGTATTCGGCGCGCGCACCAGCGCGGGCAGCATCTCGGGTGCCGCCGCCTTCAGGAACGCCGTCACTCCGTCCAGCATCACCTGTCCGGTATATTCCCCCGCCATCGGGAACGCGCCCTTGCCGTGCAGCTTCACCTGCACCCCGGCCCGGTACAGATACGACCCGAGCTGGCTTTCGATGAATTCCGGCTGTCCCTCCTCGACCACCAGAATGTCCGTCCTGCCCGCGGCCCAGCCCAGAAACTCCGACGCGATCAGCGGGTAGGTCACGTTCAGCACGTAGATGGGCACCTGCGTCTCGCCGTACAGGTCCGCGAGGCCCAGCCGCTGCAGCGCCCTGATCACCCCGTTGTACATTCCCCCCTGACAGACGATTCCGACGCGCGCCTTCTCCGGCCCAAACCGTTCGTTCAGACCGTGCTCCACGATGAACTTTTCCGCCGCAGGCCAGCGGTTCTTCACCTTGTCCTGCTCGTGCACATAGGACATCGGCGGCAGCACCACCCGGTTGAAGTCGCTGCGCGGAGCCGACAGGGCATCCTTCACCGACAACGGCGGCCGCACATTGTCGCGCGTCTCGAACGACCCCGTCACATGGCACGACCGTATCCGCATCGTCAGCATCACCGGGCTGTTGCTCGCCTCCGACAGCGCGAACCCGTCCCCCACCGCCTTCACGATGGAAGGCAGGTTCGGCCTCGGGTCCAGCAGCCAGAACTGCGACTTCATCGCGAACGCATGGCTGCGTTCCTGCATGATGCTGGACCCTTCGCCGTAATCCTCGCCCAGGATCACCAGCGCCCCGCCCGTCACGCCGCTCGACGCCAGATTCGCCAGCGCATCCGACGCCACGTTCACCCCCACCGGCCCCTTGAACGTCACCGCCCCCCTGATCGGGTAATGCACCGACGCCGCCAGCATCGCCGCCGCCGCCGCCTCGTTCGCGTTCGCCTCGAACCGCACGCCGAGTTCCCCCAGCAGGTCCTGCGCATCCGCCAGCACATCCATCAGATGCGAAATCGGCGCGCCCTGATAGCCGCCGACATAGCCCACGCCGTTCTCCAGCAGCGCCTTGGTGATCGCGAGGATGCCCTCGCCCGTGAACGTCTCGCCTGCGCCCTTCCGCAGGTCCTCGACTTCCGCCTTGAACGACCTTTCCGCCATGTCAGATCTCGTGCCTCCGGATATTCGTCAGCATCTTCTGCAGACGTGCCCACAAAGGCCCGCCGTTCCTCCTCCGGCATCCCCCGGAACATCCGCCCATGCGCCGCCGCCATATGCGGCCACAGTACCTCGAACGCCGCGCGCCCCGCATCCGTCGCATAGACCCGCGTCACCCGGCTGTCGCTGTCGTCCGCTTCGCGCCGCACCAGCCCCTCGGCCACCAGCGCCTCCAGCGCCCGGCTCATCGTCGATTGCTCGGTGATCGCATAGACCGACAGATCGCCGATCGTCGGCCCCTCGATCACCGACAGCACCGCAAGCGCCCGCATCTTCGGCGTCGTCAGGCCCATCGCCGCCATTTCTTCGCGCAAGGACGCATTATACCGTCCCATGATGCGGTTCATCAGATACGGCGCGAAGTTCTGGAGGCCGATCTCGCCCAGCCTCGGACCGGAAACGGGGGTTTCGTCGTTCATGCGCCCAGCGCCTTCGCCGCCAGATAGCCCGACCCGCCGCCAAGCCCCGGCCCCGGATGAGTGGACGCGCCGATGTGGATCAGCCCCCTGATGCCCGTCTTCGGGTTCGCCTGCTCCGGGCGACCGCCAGAGAAAGAACTGATCCACCGCGCAGGACCCGCCATAGGGATCGCCCCCGACAAGGTTCATGTTCAGACGCTCCAGATCGGCCGGCGAATATGCACGCCGCGCCAGCACAATCTTGTCAAACCCTTTGATATGCCGCGCCAGTATCCGCTCGATCCGGTCCGCGAAGGCCTCGCGCACCGCCTCCGTCCAGACCCCCTCCGTCGTGATCTCGCCCGCCGCATCGCCCTTGACGACCCTCGGCGCATCCGGCACCTGAATCCACAGCACCGCCTTGCCCTCGGGACAACGCGTCACGTCCAGCCGGTGCGGCTGACCCACGCAGATCGTGGGCACCGCAGGCAGCATGCCCCGTTCCGCCTCGTTCGCCGACTTCGAGACCGAGTCAATCCCGTCCGCCAGATGGATCAGCGCCACATCGTCGAGCCCCGGCGTCAGCCATTCCGGATGCCGGTCCAGCGCGTAGTGCAGTTGGAAGTTCCCCCGCCCGTGCCGCCAATTGCGCGGCGCAGATTGCCCCAGCAGCCGGTCATAAAGCTGCCCCGGCGCGACCGAAGCCAGCACTGTGTCGCCCGGGATCGTCTCGCCCGTGGCCAGCGTCACCCCCGTCGCGCGGCCACCCGCCACATCGATCCGCGCCACATCCGCGCCGGTCCGGACCGAGCCGCCCTTTTCCTCGATCAGCCGTCGGAACGCCTCTGCCGCCTGACCCGAGCCGCCCTTGACCACTGGTGCCCCAGCCGCCTCCAGCGCAAAGGCCACGACCTTTCCCATCGCCTCTGAATAGGCGCTTTCCGGCGTCAGCCCGCAATGCAGCACCCAGGGTGCCCACAGCGCGCGCACCAGATCGCTGCCATAGCCTGTCTCAAGCCAGCCACGCGCCGGGGTCAGCGCCGCGCCGAACCAGTCCGCCGTCGCGCGCGTCCCCTGTTTCCACGTCCGCCCGCCCACCAGCCTGGCGGCCTGCCAGCCCCAGGGCGGTCCGCCGAGCAGCCCGAACAGGAACGGCGCGTCGCGTTCGATCCCGCCCACGTCCCGCGCATGGGCGTCGCCGTCGCCCGGATGCAGCGCTTCCCAGGCCGCGACGTTCTTCGCCCGGTCCGTCGTCAGCACCAGCGCCGAGCCATCGGGGCGCAGCACCGCCGTCGGATGCGGCGTGTGGCAGTATTCCATCCCGTGCCGCGCCAGATGCGGCCCCAGCGCCGCCCCGGCGGGCGAGGTCAGGAACAGAACAAAGGTCGCCGCCATCACGTCATGCCGGAACCCCGGAAGCGTGATCTCCTCGGTCATCAGGCACCCGCCGATCCGGTCCTCGCGCTCCAGCACCGTCACGCGGTCGCCCTTCAGGGACAGCATCGCCCCAGCGACCAGCCCGTTGATGCCGGACCCGATGATGACGTGATGGGCGGCCACGCCTCAGCCCTTCGGAACCAGCGCGAGCGCCCTTATCGGCGACCCGGTGCCGTTCTTGATCTTCAACGGTGCCGCGATCAGGATCGCCCCCTTGGGCGGCAGTCTGTCGAGGTTCGCCAGCGACGCGAGGCCATAGCGGTTCGCTTTGTGCAGCAGGTTATGCGCCGGATAGGGCGGGTTCATGCCCCCCGCCTGCCCCGCATCCGTCCCGATGCACTGGTTGCCCCAGCCGGTGATCCCCTTGCCCAGCAGGTATTCGATGCAGTCGACCGTCGGCCCCGGGCTGTGCGGCCCCGTCGCGTCCGCGTTCAGATACAGACCCTCATCATGCGCGCGCTTGTCCCAGTCCGACCGCAGCACGACCCATTCGCCTTCGTTGATCGCGCCGTGCCTGCCCTCCCAGGCCTTCACCGCCGCCGCGTCCAGCAGATAGTCCGCGTTCTTCGCCACCTCTGCCGACACGTCGATCACGTTCACCGGGGCCACCAGTTTCTGCACCACGATCGTATCGGTATATCCGTCGGCATAATCCTTGCCGGTGATCCAGTGATGCGGCGCGTCGAAATGCGTGCCGGAATGCTCGCCCAGCTTCAGCCAGTTCCAGGCCCAGAACGGCCCGTCATTGTCGTATTCGCTGATCTTGTGGATCTCGATCTTTGGCGTGTCCTTGGCAAAATCCGGCGGCAGCTTCAGCAGCGGCGTGTCGGGACCCAGCGTCCCCGAACAGTCCACCACCTCGATGCCGCCCGACAGGATCATCTTGCCAAGGCTTTCCAGTCACCGCGTTCGACGTCATTTTTCTCTCCCTCGCTGGCGCCGCGTAGGGCGCCTTGCCATACGCCTGCCATACGCATGCTGGCACCTGAATATGCTAGACAGAATTCAATGCATTTGCAAATATCCCGGCGTCAAGGAGGGGGTGGATGGGCGACGCCTTCGACGCGGTCCTGATCGGTGCCGGCCACAACGCGCTGGCCTGCGCGCTGCATCTGGCGGCCAAGGGCTGGCGTGTGGGCGTGTTCGAACAGGCCGCCGACCCCCGGCGGTGCGGTCAAGACCGGCGAATACACGCTTCCGGGCTTCCGCCACGACTGGGGCGCGATGAACCTGTCGCTGTTCGCCGGCTCGCCTTTCTTCAAGGTTCACGGGGCGGAACTGCAGCGCCATGGGCTGGAGTTCGTGCCCGTGACCGACACGTTCTGCTCGGCCTTCCCGGATGGCACATGGTGCGGCGTCTCGACCGACCTTGCCGCGACAAGCGCGCGGATCGCCGCGCTGTCGGTCAAGGACGCTGAAACCTGGGGACGGCTAGTCTCGGGCTTCGGGGCCGAGGCCCCGCACCTGTTCGGACTTCTGGGCAGCCCGATGCGGAAACGTGCGCTTGCATATTTCATGCTCAAAACACTGCGCGCGAAAGGGCTCTCCGGCAGCGCTGGACCTGACCCGGTTCCTGCTGTCCTCACCGCGCGAATGGCTGACGCAGACTTTCGAAAGCGACCGCAGGTCCGCGCCATGCTGGCCGCATGGGGCATGCATCTCGACTTCGCCCCCGATGTCGCGGGCGGCGCGCTGTTCCCGTATCTCGAAGGGATGGCCGGTCAGGCCTTCGGGATGGTCCTGGGCAAGGGCGGGGCGGATGACGATCATCCGCGCGATGGTCGCGGCGATCGCGGCGCGCGGCGGGCATGTCGAATGCGGCGCCACCGTCGCCCGGTCATCCTGATCACGGCGGCCGGCGCAACCGGCGTCGAGCTGGCCGACGGCCGCAAAATCACGGCAAAACGGCGGTGATCGCCGGTGTCGCCCCCCGCGCCCTGACCGGCCTGACCGGCGGCACCGGCGAGCCCGCTTCGACCGGGCGATGACCGACTTCACCCACGCGCCCGGCACGATGATGATCCACCTCGCGATGTCCGCCCTGCCCGACTGGACCGCCGGACCCGACCTGCAACGCTTCGCCTATGTCCACCTCGCGCCCAGCCTGGACCAGATGGCGCGCACTTACGCGCAGGCGCTGGCGGGCCTTTTGCCCGACGAACCCGTCATCGTCGTCGGCCAACCCACCGCCATCGACCCGACCCGCGCGCCGGAGGGCCAGCATATCCTCTGGCTGCAGGTCCGCATGGCCCCCGGCGAGATCCGGGGCGATGCGATGGGTGAGATCGCGGCCGCGGACTGGGGGTCCGCCGCCGCGCCCTTTTGCCGACCGCGTGCTTGGCATCCTCGAGACCTATGCCCCCGGAACGAAAGCGAAAATCCTCGGCGAACGCATCGTGACGCCGCTCGAACTTGAGGCGGACAACCCGAACCTCGTCGGCGGCGACCAGATTTGCGGGTCGCACCACCTGTCGCAGCATTTCCTCTTCCGCCCCGCCCGCGGCCATGCGGACGGGTCGACCCCGATCCGCAACCTGCACCTGACCGGGGCCGCCGTCTGGCCCGGTGCCGGGACCGGGGCGGGATCGGGATTTCTGCTGGCAAGGAGACTTGCCGGAAACTGACGTAACCACCAGAACAACAGGGAAAACCACCATGGACCTTCACCGCCGCAGCCTTCTGCAACTCTCCGCCGCCACCGCCGCCCTTGGGATCACCGGCCTGCCCGCCCGCGCGCAGGGCATCGAAGAACTGGTCATCGCCTACAACGTCAACCTGCCCTCCTGGGACCCGACCGTCGGCCCCAGCGCGGTGAACCCGACGATCCAGGGCATCTACCAGTCGGTCTTCGACCAGTTCATCCTGCAGCAGCCCGACCTGAAGCCCGCCCCCGGCCTGCTGACCGAATGGGGCTGGAACGACGACAAGACCAAGGTGTCGATGACCGTGCGCGAGGGCGTGACCTGGCACGACGGCAGCCCCTTCACCGCCGAGGACGTGGCCTGGTCCCTGACCCGCGCGGCGGACGCGAAGACCGGCAACCCGATCCAGTTCATCTGGTCCACGCTCGGCAACATCACCGCGTCGAGGGTAACACGGTCACGGCGGACGTGACCGGTTCGACCCGACGATCTTCAAGTGGATGTATTTCCTGACCGGCTATGTGCTGCCCAAGGCCTATTACGAGAAGGTCGGCGCCGAAGGGTTCGAGGCCGCGCCCATCGGCACCGGCCCCTACATGGTCGAGAAGTTCGAGCGCAACGCCTTCGTCCGTCTGAAGGCCAACGCCGACTTACTGGGGCGGCAAGCCCGACTTCGACACCGTGACGATCAAGTTCGTCACCGATGCCGCCGCCCGCGTGGCGGAGGTGGAATCCGGCAATTCCCACGTCACGCTGGAAATGCCCTATGAGGAATACGACCGCCTGAAGGGCGGGACTCTGACCGGCGCCGCCGCGCCGATCTCCGACATCGGGATGATCTTCCTCAACGACATCGAGGTGATGACCGACCCGAACGTCCGCAAGGCCGCCGCTCACGCCATCGACAAGCAGGCGATCATCGACCGGCTGCTGTCAGGCTATGGCGTCGCGATCGACACGCTACAAACCCCGGAATACGACGCCTACGACGCCTCGATCAGGGTGCCTTACGACGAGGCCAAGGCCGTGGAGCTGCTGGCGGCCTCGGGCTTCGGGCCGGACAATCCGGTGAAGTTCAAGATCCAGACCACCAAGGGCTTCAAGCCCAAGGACTATGAGATGATCCAGGCCATCGTCGGCCTGTGGCGCAAGGTCGGGATCGAGGCCGAGATCGAGGTCTACGAGATCGCCAAGCATTACGAACTGCGCGCTGCCGACCAGCTGGCCCCCGCCGCCTTCTACAACTGGGGCAACTCGGTGGGCGATCCGACGACCTCGACCGGCTTTGCGATGTTCGGCCCCTAGCCCGCACTCGGTCTGGGATGGCGAGGATCTGATCGGCATGATCGGGCCGCTGTGGGGCGAGGCGGATGAGGCGAAGCGGATCGAGGGCTGGAAGGCGGTCGACAGAGTACATCGCCGAAAATGCGCTGGTGATCCCGCTGCTGCAATATGTCCAGCCGATCCTGTCGGCGCCGGGCGTGACCGTCACGCCGCATGCCTCGGGTGCGCTGCTGCCGCATCTGATGAAGCGGGCCTGAGCCTATCGCCACCCGGGCCGTTGCGGCGACGGGCGGCCCGGGTGATCACATCATGCAGGCTTCGTCCGCGCCATTCTGTCCCGGCTTCTGACCACCGCCGTCACTCTGTTCGGCGTGGCGGTGATCGTCTTCGTGGTGATCCGCGTGGTGCCCGGAAACCCCATCGCCATGATGCTGCCGCCCGGCGCGACCGAGGCCGACATCGCCCGGCTGACCGCGCTTATACGGGCTGGACAAGTCGATCCCGCAGCAGTTCCTGATCTGGGGCGCGGGCGTGCTGCACGGCGATTTCGGCACCTCGATCACCACGCGCCAGCCGGTGCTTGGCCTGGTGCTCGGCCGCCTGCCCGCGACGCTGGAACTGTCGATCATGGCGCTGGTGATGGCGGTCGTCATCGGCGGCTTGCCGGCACTTGACCGGCACGCGGTTCCGCGAGGGCCGGGCCGAGGCCGCGATCGACGTGGCGAACGGCATGGCGCTGTCGGTGCCGGATTTCCTGTGGGGGCTGATCCTGATCCTGCTCTTCGGCGTGCTCTTCCCGGTCTTCCAGCATCTCGGGCCGCGTCACGCCCCTCGCTGGACCTGCCCTTCACCACCAACTTCTACCTGTTCGAAAGCATCCTTCGCCTGCGCTTCGACCTTGACGCGCGACCTCGTCGGCCACATGTTCATGCCCGCGCTCGCGCTGGCCATCCCCTTGGCCGCAATCATCGGGCAGCTTCTGAAGCAGTCGCTGAAGGAAACCATGCACCTTGACTACGTGACGCTGGCCCGCACCAAGGGCTATGGCGAGACGCAGGTCATCCTGCGCGAGGCGCTGCCGCAACGCCGTCCTGCCCGACCCTGACGCTGGTCGGCGTCCAGTTCACCTTCCTGATCGGCGGCACGGTGATCATCGAGCGGCTGTTCAGCTACGAGGGCCTCGGCAACATGGCCATCGACGCGGTGATCAACCGCGACCTGCCGCTGATCCAGGGCATCGTGATCCTGTTCGCGGTGATCTTCACCGGCGTGAACCTGCTCGTCGACCTCGCCTACGCCGCCCTGAACCCCCGGCTGCGCCATGGCTGACGGCCGCGCAAGCCCGCCGCAGCGCAGGGCTGCGCCTGTGGCTGTCCGGCGGGTGGCTGGCCTTCCTGCTGCTCGTCGCCCTCCTCGCCCCCTGGATCGCGCCGAAGGACCCGCTGGCGCAGGATCTGTTCCTCGGCCGCCTGCCGCCGTTCTGGGTCGCGGGCACCGAGCCCGGCTACTGGCTCGGCACCGACAGCTCGGCCGCGACGTGCTGTCGCCGCATCATGCACGGCGCGCGCATCGCGCTGACCGTGGCGCTGGTCGCGGGCACCATCACCTGCGCTGATCGGCGCGACCCTCGGCCTCCTCGCCGGCTTCCTGCGCGGCTGGGTCGATCATGGTGATCTCGCGCCTGATCGACATCTGGATGGCGTTTCCGCCGGTCCTGTTCTCGATCCTGCTGATCGCCGTCCTCGGCCCCGGCCTGATTTCGATCATCATCGCCATCGTCGTCATCGACTGGACGCGCTTCGCCCGCGTCGTCCGGGCCGAGGCGATGGCGCAGGGCGCGATGGACTATGTCGCCTCGGCCCAGGTCGCCGGACGCGGCGCGGATCGGCACGATGCTGCGCCGAAATCCTGCCGAACGTCCTGCCGACCATCGTCGTCCTGCTGACGCTCGAAATGGGCATCGCCGTCATCGTCGAGGCGATCCTGTCCTTCGTGAACCTGTCGATCTCGACCGACGACCCGACCTGGGGCGGCATGATCGCCGAGGGGCGCGCGTCGATCCATCAGGCCTGGTGGGTGCTGGTCTTCCCGCTGATCGCCCTGTTCCTGACCGTCCTGTCCTTCAGCCAGCTGGGCGAAGGGCTGAAGGACCGTTTCGATCCGGTGCTGCGATGAGCTTTCTGGTCATCCGCAACCTGTCGGCCCGGCTGAAGGGCACGCAGCGACCCGATCCTGCGCGATGTGTCGCTGTCGGTCGCGGCGGGCGAGGTGCGCGGGCTGGTCGGCGAAAGCGGCGCGGGCAAGTCGATGATCGGCAAGGCGGTGCTGGGCATCCTGCCCCGCGCAGTCGAAGTGACTGTCGGGCCAGATCATGCTGGACGGCGATCGACCTGCTGCGCTCTGCCGCCGAAGGACCGCCGCCGCCTGATCGGGGCCAGCTGCGCGCTGATCCCGCAGGACCCGCTGACCGCGCTGAACCCCTCGCGCCGGATCGGCGCGGCAGATCACCGACCGGCTGGTCGATATCCTGGGCTGGACCCGCGCCAAGGCCGAAGCGCGGGCGCTGGAGCTGCTGGACGAGGTGCAGCATCCCCGACCCGGCCCGCGTGATGCGGCAGCTATCCGCACGAGCTGTCCGGCGGGATGCGCCAGCGCATCCTGATCGCCTCGGCCTTTGCGGCGGAACCGAAGCTGATCGTCGCGGATGAACCCACAACCGCGCTGGACGTGACGGTGCAAAAGCGATCCTGAGCCTGATCGCCGACGATGCAGGCCCGGCACGGCACGGCGCTCCTGTTCGTCACGCATGACCTGGGCGTCGTGTCCAAGGTCTGCCAGCAGCTGTCGGTGCTCTATGCGCGGCAAGGTGGTCGAGGATACCGGCGTGCGCGATTTCTTCCGCGCGCCCCGCGCATGCCTATTCCCGCGCGCTGCTGGCCGCGACGCCGAAATACACCGATCCGCGGCGGGTCGCTGCTGCCGGTGCCGGACGCGGTGATCGCGGGTGTCCGAGCCGAGGTCGCGGCCGACGACGCGGGGGCCGCGCATGGCTGAGCCCTTGATCCGCGTGCGAGGACCTG
This sequence comes from uncultured Alphaproteobacteria bacterium, assembly GCA_963738635.1. Taxonomy (GTDB): domain Bacteria; phylum Pseudomonadota; class Alphaproteobacteria; order Rhodobacterales; family Rhodobacteraceae; genus JAOADN01. Next base: position 264,303 of record CAVTXE010000004.1, read on the forward strand.
CGCCTGTCGCTGCCCGACATGACGCGGAAGCCGCTCTTGGGCGCCGCGCCACGGATCGAGATCCTGAAAGGGCATCAGCTTCGACGTCGCGCGGGGCGAGGTGCTGGGCATCGTCGGCGGGTCGGGGTCGGGCAAGTCGACGCTTGGCCGCGCGATGGTGCGGCTGCTTGGAGCCGACGGGCGGGACGCATCCGCTTCGACGGGCAGGACATCACCCATCTGACGAGGCCGCGCTGCGGCCCGCTGCGGCGCCGGTTCCAGATGATCTTCCAGGACCCGATGTCAGCGCTCAACCCGCGCCACCGGGTGGGCCGGATCATCGCGGCGCCGCTTGCGCCTGCACGGGCTTCGACCGGCGTCGAAGCCGCGCGTCGACGAGGCGCTGGAGCAGGTCGGCCTGCCCCGCGCTTTGCGCCACCGCTACCCGCACGAACTGTCCGGCGGCCAGCGCCAGCGCGTCGGCATCGCCCGCGCCATCGCGCTGCGACCCGACTTCATCCTGGCCGACGAGATCGTCTCGGGCCTCGATGTCTCCAGCCAGGCGCAGGTGCTGAACCTGCTGGAGCGGCTGGTCCGCGACCTTGGCCTGACGCTGGCCTTCATCAGCCATGACCTGTCGGTCATCCGGCGGCTCTGCAGCCGGATCGTGGTGCTGCACCAGGGGGAGATCGTGGAACAGGCCGCCTCCGCCGACCTCTTCGCAGCCCCGAAGGCCGCCTACACGCGCGAGCTTCTGGCGGCGATCCCGCTGCCGGACGTGGATCAGGTCTGGGGGTGAAAGGGCGCATTTTGTATGAATGATTTCAATGGGTCGCGCAGGAGAATCAAGGCAATGGAAAGGTTTGGGCCCAGTCCTTGATATGCGGTATCGGACGCTCGCGCGGCTGTCCTCGTTAACTGTTCAGGCTCGATAACGGCCAGCAGACGAGCCCACCGCTACAAGACGGACTAAATGTCCGGGCTTAGGCCCGGGCCTCGTGTGCCAGTCACATTATCGCAGATAGCAAAGAGACAAGTGTCGGTATTCCGTCATTTTCGCTGGCTCCAATCCGCGGCACGGCTGTCGGCTGCGCCGGGCCTTGCCCGTATCGTGCAATCGGCGGGCGGTCGCCGCACCGACAATTGATCAGCAGCAGAACTTGCAACTTCTGTTGCGGATAAACGCCGGCTGTGCGACACTTCCTGTCAAGCGGCCCTTCGGAAGAGGCCGGAGTCAAGGGAGGATACACCGGTGAGCCTGCTTCGGCTGACGCAGATTGCCAAGAACTTCGGTGCCATCGAGGCGCTCAAGGGCATCGATCTCGAGATCGGGCCGGGTGAGGTCGTCGGCCTGATGGGCGACAACGGGGCCGGCAAGTCGACACTGGTCAAGATCATCGCGGGCAACTTCCCGCAGAGCCGCGGCACCATCGAGATGGACGGCAATGTCGTCGAATTTCACCGCCCCATCGACGCGCGGGGGGTCGGCATCGAAGTCGTCTATCAGGACCTCGCCATCGCCGACAATCTGACGGCGGCGGAGAACGTGTTCCTGGGGCGCGAGCTGAAAAAGGGCTGGGGTCCGTTCGCGCGGCTCGACAAGGAAGCGATGATCGAAAAGTCGGCTGCGCTGTTCGAAGAGCTGAAATCCGAAACCCGTCCGCGCGATCTGGTGCGCAAGATGTCCGGCGGCCAGCGGCAGGCAGTCGCAATCGCCCGCACCCGGCTGTCGAACGCCAAGATCGTGCTGATGGACGAACCGACGGCGGCGATTTCGGTGCGTCAGGTGGCCGAGGTTCTGAACCTGATCCGGCGGCTGAAATCGCAGGGCGTGTCGGTGATCCTCATCAGCCACCGGATGCCCGACGTATTCGATGTCTGCGACCGGATCGTCGTCGTGCGGCGCGGGCACCAAGGTGGCCGACAAGGCGACAGCGACAACCTCGCCCGAGGAAATCACCGGTCTGATCACAGGAGCGATCCATGCAGCCTGACTCAACTGGAAATGCAGCAGTGAAAATCTCGGACGTGACCGGCATCGAGGAGCGTTCGGTCTGGCAGAAGGTGATGGCGAGCCAGCCGTTCTGGGTCACGATGGCCCTGCTTCTGCTGGCACTGGGGATCGGGCTGTATCAGCCCAGCTTCATGACCCCCAACAACATCACCAACATCACACGCAACTTCGCGCCCTTCGGGATCATGGCGCTGGGAATGACCTGCGTGATCATCACCGGCGGGATCGACCTGTCCATCGGGTCGATCATGGGCCTCGTGGCCATCGTCGCGGGTCTGTTCCTGACCTGGGATTTCAGCTGGTGGGTCGCCTTCGGTATGGGGATGCTGGCGGGCCTCGCCTGTGGCGCTGTCAACGGGTTCTTCGTGGCCTATGTCGGCATGTCGTCCTTCGTGGTCACGCTGGGTATGATGTCGATCGCGCGGTCGCTTGCCGTGGTCTTTTCGGGCAACCAGATGCTGTACGAATTCGGCCACGACGCGCCGACGGTCAAGGCGATCGGCCAGGGCAAGTTTCCCAGCGGCCAGCCTGACAGCATCTTTCCGGATTGGATCCCGGCCTTTTCGTCACACTTCTGGGTTATGGTGCTGCTGGCGCTGATCGTGGGCTACGTGTTCATGCACAAGGTCTGGGGCAAGCATCTGTTCGCCATCGGCGGGAATGAGGCTGCGGCACGGATGACCGGGGTCGACGTCGACCGGATCAAGTTCCAGGCCTATGTCTTCTCGGCCTTCTGCGCGTCGGTCGCGTCGCTGCTGATCCTCGGCTATTCGGGGTCCGCGATCAACGCGATGGGGCAAAGCTATGAGCTCAGGGTGATCGCGGCGACGGTCATCGGCGGGGCCAACCTGATGGGCGGAGCAGGCACGGCCTATGGTGCCGTCGTCGGCTCGGCGCTTCTGGAAGTGATCCGCAACGCCCTTCTGATGGCAGGGATCGATTCAAACTGGCAAGGGGCCTTTGTCGGCGCCTTCATCATTCTTGCGGTTCTTGTCGGGATGGAAACGCGCGGGCTGAAGCTGTCAGAGGCCTTCCGCAATGCGTTCCGGATCGGCAAGGGGCGCTAGACACGACCCGCCGAACGGCGGTTTTGCAACCAGGGAGGACGACTTGAAAAAACTTCTGGCAACGTCGGCGCTGATCGCTTCCGCGATGACCGTCGGTTCGACCGCAATGGCGGAAAACATCTTCGCGCTTGTTCCGAAGAACATGAACAACCCGTTCTTCGACCAGGCCCGTGACGGCTGCATGAAAGCCGCCAGTGAATCCAACGGCGCGTTCACCTGCGAATACATCGGCCCCGGCGAGCACGGCGGCGGTGAAGAGCAGGTGCAGATCGTCATGGACCTGATCGCACGCGGCGACGTCAAGGGCATCGGCGTCGCACCGTCGAACGCGGCGGCAATGGCCGTTGCGGCGCAGGCGGCAAAGGATGCGGGCATCCCGATGATCACCTGGGATTCGGACCTGCTCCCCGACAGCGCCGGGCTGCGCGTGGCGTATATCGGGACGCACAACTACGAGATCGGCGTGAACCTCGCGAAACTGGCGATGCAGATCAAGCCCGAGGGCGGCACCGTCTGCATCCAGTCGGGCGGCGCTGCGGCGGCGAACCACAACGAACGCATGCAGGGCATCCGCGACACGCTTGGCGCGATGACCGGCACCACCTCGCCGGGCGAAGTGCTGACCGGACAGAACGGCTGGACCGAAGCGCCGGGCTGCCCGCTTTACACCAACGACGACTTCCCGCTGTCGGTGCAGCAGTTCCAGGACTACATGGCGGCCAACCCGGACGTCGACGCGTTCCTGCCGACGGGCGGCTTCCCGCAGTTCGTGCCGGACGCGAACCGCGCAGCGGTCGAGCCCTTCAAGGCCGACATCGCCTCGGGCAAGCTGGCGCTGGTCGTTGCCGACACGCTGCCGGTGCAGATCGACCAGATGATGGAAGGTCTGTCGGCCGGACAGGTCGGCCAGCGTCCGTTCCAGATGGGCTACGAGGTGATGAAGGCGTTCCAGGTGATGGCGGACGGCGGTGCGGCACCGACCGACCCGACCTATACGGGGCTTGACGTCTGCACGCCCGCGACGGTCGAGACCTGCATCGCGCAGTAAGCGGGCACGCCTGACCATGACCTTGCGTCCGCCGGGGTTTACTTCCCCCGGCGGGCGCGCGTTTCTGTCTGCCGCTTAGCAAGTATGACGGGGCCTGCCATGGACAAGATCGTGCCGCCGAACGACTACGAGGACCTGATCCGGCTGATCCACGACCGCTTCGACGGCATGAGCAAGACCTATCAGCGGATCGCGCTGTTCCTGACGCAGAATCCCAATGACGTGGCGGTGAACTCGGTCAATGCGACGGCTGAACGCTGTGGCATCCACGCGTCGAGCTTCGTCCGCTTCGCGCAGTTCCTGGGCTATCGCGGGTTCAAGGACCTGCAGGTGCTGTTCCAGCGCAGGCTGGCGACGGCCGCGCCGGGCTTCGAGGCGCGGGTGCGCGCGCTGGGGACCGAGCTTGAGACGCGCGGCGACCCCGGCGAGGTCGGCTTTCTGCGCGACCTCGTCGTACGCGACATCGCGTCGCTGGAGGGGCTGCTCCGCGACATCCCGCCCGAACGGCTGATCGCGGCGGCAGCGATCCTTGAGGGCGCAGAGGTGATCTATCTGGTCGGCCAGCTGCGTTCGGCCCCGGTTGTGGATTTCCTGCGCTATGTCCTGACGATGCTGGGCAAACGCTGCCTCCTGCTGGATGCCAGCGGCGGGCTGGCGACGCATATGGCGCGCACGATGGGACCGAAGGACGCGCTGATCGCGGTGTCGTTCCGGTTCTACGCGAACGAGGTGGTGAACATCACCGAGGCTGCGGCGGCGGCGCAGGTCCCCATCGTGGCGATCACCGACAGCACGCTGTCGCCGCTGGCGAAGTCGGCGCGCGTGCTGTTTCCGGTGCCCGAGCACGATTACAGCTTCTCGCGGTCGCTGGCCGCCCCGATGTGCCTGGCGCAGGCCCTGGTCGTGGCGCTGGCGGCCCGCATCCAGGACAACCGCAGCGACCCGAGGATACCGACCGTCACAGGGCAGTAGCGGTCAGGCGTAAAGCGCCGGGCGTTCGGCGAGGGTCAGCGTGACCTTCTGTCCGCTCTGCAGCGCCGGCACGACCTGTTCCGCAATCGCCGAGGCCGCGTAGCCGTCCCAGGCGGATGCACCAACGGGCTTGCCGTCCCCCAGCGAGGCGAGCCAGGCGGTCATCTGAAGCCGGTAGGCCTCAGTGAAACGCGGCACCCAGTTCAACGGCCACGAATGCCCGTGCTTCTGCCCGTGGTCGGTCAGAACCCGCGTCGGGGCCGCCATTCCGACGACGCCGGTCCGGCACAGCACCTCGGCATGGACGTGATAGCCGTAGACCGCATTCATCGTCACCTCGGTCGAGACGATCTGTCCGGTCGCCGTCTCCATGGTGATCAGCAGCGGATCGTCGCCCGGCCCGGCATGGACTTGCGCCGACACCATTTCGGCCCCGAGAAGCCAGCGGCTGATGTCGATCTCGTGGACAAAGCTGTTCGTCACTGCCATCGGGCCGGTGAACCAGTCGGGCGCGCTGGCGTTGCGGTGCGTGTTGTGCAGCAGCACCGCCTGGCCCAGCGAACCGCCGTCAATGGTGCGCTTCATCTCGGCATAGGCCGGATCGAAGCGGCGCATGTACCCGACCGTTATCAGGCGGCGGCCGACCGCAGCCTCGGCCCGGATCAGGTCCAGTGCCTCGGTGGCGGTGGCGGCCACCGGTTTCTCGCACAGCACGGGCTTGCCTGCGTCGAGGCAGGCGCGGGCAAGGGCGGCATGAGTGGCATCGGGCGACGCGATGACCACGGCATCGATGTCCGGCGCGGCGATGAGCGCCAGCGGATCGGTGAAGACGGCCGCCCCTTTTGCCGCATCTGCAGCGCGCGCAGCGTCCATGTCGCAAACGGCGGCAAGATGCCCGCCCCGCACCTCTTCCCGCAGCAGGCGCGCATGTTCGGCACCCATGACACCGGTGCCGATGACCCCGACCGCAATGGTCATGCGACATCCCTCCAGACGGTTTCGCGGGACGATTCAAGAATGGTCTCGACCAACCCCTGAATGCGCGCCCCGGCGCGAAAGTTATAGGGTTCGGGCCCTTTCCCCGCGATGGCGTCCACGAATCCCGCGACCTCGATCGCCTTCAGGTCGTTGAAACCCAGATGGTGGGCGGGGGCGACGCAGAAATTGCCGTAGGGCGGATGCGCCGGGCCGGATTCGATCCGGCGGAACCCGCCGGTGCGACCGCCGTCGGCGGCATTGCAGAAGTGCAGTTCGTTCATCCGTTCCTGGCTGAAGTGCAGCGATCCCTTCGTGCCGTAGACCTCGAAGTCATGCTGCATCTTGCGGCCAGTCGCCACCCAGCTGGCCTCGATCGACCCGCTGGCCCCGTTGCCGAACCGCAGGAAGGCGCGGGTGATGTCGTCGGTTACAACCGGGCGGGCGCCGCCACTGCCGTCCGGGCGGCTGGTGACGATGGTCACGGCATCGCCCAGAACGCGGGTGATCGGGCCGAGCAGGAATTCTGCGGTCGCCAGCGCATGGCTGCCCAGATCGGCCAGAACGCCGCCGCCGACCGGGTCGTTGCGGAAGCTGAACGGGGCCGTGGCATCGGCCATGTAATCCTCGGCATGGATGCCTCGGAAGCTGCGGATCTCGCCAAGCTCGCCGCCCGCGATCATCTCGCGCGCCAGTCGCATCAGCGGATTACAGATATAGTTGAAACCGACCTGCGTCCTGACGCCCTTCGCCTCGGCGGCATCGGCCATGGCCGTTGCGTCGGCGGCCAGCGGTGCCAGCGGCTTTTCGCAATAGACATGCTTGCCCGCCGCGATGGCAGCCAGCGCCATCTCCTTGTGAAAGGCGTTCGGCGCAGTGATGTCGATCACATCGATGCTGTCATCCGCGATCAGCGTCGTCCAGTCGCCCGTCGAGTGCGGGATGCTCATCGCAGCGGCGGCGCGGGCGGCCAGATCATCGGACCGGTCCGCGACCGACACGATTTCAACTGCGTAGGGCAGTTCGAACACCCGCGCCGCAGCCGCGAAGCCGAAGGTATGGGTCTTGCCCATGAAGCCCGTGCCGATCAGCCCCACGCGCAGGGGCCGTCTTGTCTCAGCCATTCTGGGTCACTCCGTTGACGACAAGCGCCGGGTCGATACGCCCGGCCAGAAAATCGAGCACATTCTGCACCGACTGCACAGCCATGCGTTCGCCGCATTCGGCGGTCAGCCCGGCGATGTGCGGGGTTATAACCATGCGTTCGGCTCGCACCAGCGGGCTGTCGGGGCCTGGCGGCTCGGTGTCGAACACGTCGAAGCCCGCGCCGCCCAGATGGCCCGAGGACAGCGCGGTGGCCAGCGCCGCCTCGTCCACGATGCCGCCGCGTGAAGTGTTCACGATGATCGCGCCGCGCTTCATCGCCGCCAGCTCCGCAGCGCCGATCAGCGGCCGGTCCGTGCGAGGGATATGGATCGAAACGAAGTCCGCCGTCCGCAGCCCGTCGGTCAGGTCCGCGACGCGGGTCACCGGCGGTTCAGGATCGGCGGACAGGAACGGGTCATGGACGCAGACCTCCATCCGGAAGCCCTGCGCCATGCGTGCAAGGTGCCTGCCGCTGCGGCCAAAGCCCAGGATCAGCAGCCGTTTGCCGCCAAGCTCGACCGACTTCAGGCCGTTGCGCCAGCCCCAGCTGCCGTGCCGGATGGCATTGTCGGCTTCGGTGACCCGCTTCGCGGCGGCCAGCAACAGCATCATCGCATGCTCGGCTACCGAAACCGAGTTGACGTCACCCACCACCGCCAGCGCGATTCCGCGCGCGGTCAGAGCGGCGACATCGACGGCATCATAGCCGACGCCGTGACGCGAGACGATCTTCAGCCGGTCCGCCCGCGCGACGGTCGCGGCGGTCATCGGCTGGGTGCGGATCACCAGCCCGTCAGCCTTGCCGATCAGCGGCGCATAGCTTTCTTCGGAAATGTCCTCGACATAATCCCAGGAGACGCCCGCCGCCGCCTCCAGCAGCGCCAGACCGCTTGGATGCAGTTTGCCCGCGACCAGCACGTGCGGCATCAGTATCCTCCCGGTGCGGCCTTTGCCGCTGCCTGTCCCGCAAGGTCGCGGAAGCGCTTCACACTGGCCTCGGCCGCCGCCGCCAGCAGGCGGGAATCGCCGGAGACGGTGGTCATGTCAAAACCCCACCCGATGGCACGGGCGGCATAGTCGGGCGTCCCGCAATGCAGCGCCGCGCGGATGCCTGCGGCCTTGCAGGCGTCGGCGACGCGGCGGATCGCCCCGATCATCTCGGGCTCCTCGCGGTCGAAGGCCGGGGGCAGGCGACCGCCATGCAGGCTGAAGGTCAGGTCGGCCGGGCCGACATAGAGACCGTCCAGACCCGGCGTCGCCGCGATGGCGTCAAGGTTCGACATCGCCTCCGCCGTCTCGATCATCGCAAAGGCCAGCACCTGGCCGTTCGCCTCGCCCGGAATGTTCGGACCCATCGAATAGGTCGCGCGGGTCGGACCGAAACTGCGTTGCCCGTCAGGGGGATAGCGCACGTAGCTCACAAACTCCGCCGCCTGCGCTGCGGTGCTGACCATCGGGCAGATGATGCCGTAGGCCCCGGCATCCAGCATCTTCATGATGATGCCGGGCTCCAGCCAGGGCACGCGCGCCATCGGCACCACGCCGGACGCGCGCATCGCCTGCAGCATCGGCAGCGCCGCTGAATAGTCGAGCGCGCCGTGCTGGACGTCGATGGTCACAGAATCGTAGCCCTGCGCCGCCATGATCTCGGCGGTGAAGCTGTTTCCGACCGACAGCCAGCCGTTGATCGTCGGCTTGCCGTCGGCCCAGAGCTGTCTCAGGCGGTTCGGGATCATCCTCAGCCCTCCTGCAGCACGATCTGGGCCAGCTTGGTGTCGAGATAGTCGAGAATCCCTTCGGACCCGCCCTCGCGTCCCATGCCGGAGAAATTGGTGCCGCCGAACGGCGCTTCGGCGGCGGCCAGCGCGAAGCTGTTGATGCCGACCATTCCGGCTTTCAGCTCGGCGACCGCCCGGCGCGCGCGCTTCGAACTGCGGGTGAAGGCATAGGCCGACAGGCCCATGGTCGAGGCGTTGGCGCGCTCCATCACCTCGTCGTCCGAGGCGAAGCGGGTGATCGCGGCAATGGGGCCGAAATTCTCTTCCGCGAAGACACGCATGTCGTCGGTCACATCGGTCAGCACGGTCGGCTCGTGGAAGTGGCCCGCGTTGAACGCGGCGCTGCGGCGGCCCCCGGCGGCGACCCGGGCCCCCTGCCCCACGGCACCCGCGATGATCGCCTCGATCTCGGACAGGCGGCCCGCATTGATCAGCGGCCCCATCTGGGTTGCCGCGTCCAGCCCGTCGCCCAGCTTCAGCGCTTTGGTCCGCGCGACGAAGCCTTCCACGAACCGGTCATGCAGGCTTTCGTGTATGAAGAACCGGTCGGGCGTCACGCAGACCTGCCCGGCATTGGCATACTTGGTCGGCACGGCGACGTTCAGCGTCGCCTCCAGATCGGCATCGTCGAACACGATCAAGGGCGCGTTGCCGCCCAGTTCCATCGAGACCTTCTTCACCGTGTCAGCGGCGTCGCGGATCATCTGCTGGCCGACGCGGGTTGATCCGGTCAGCGACACCTTGCGGACGGCGGGCGAGGCCATGATCGGCGCGTAGGTGGTGGCGGTTGGGCCGACCAGCAGGCCGACCGTTCCGGGCGGCAGGCCTCCTGCCCGCATGCAATCGACCATGACCATCGCCGTTCCCGGCGTCTGGCTGGACGGGCGGATGATGATCGGGCATCCGGCGGCGAGTGCCGGTGCCGCCTTGCGCGCGACAAGGGCGGCGGGGAAGTTCCAGGCCGTGAAGGCGGCGGCGATGCCGACCGGCTGGCGCAGCACCTCGAACCGACCGCCGGGCACGCGGGACTCGACAATGCGGCCATAGATGCGCCGCGCCTCTTCGGCGTACCAGCGGAACTGGTCGCACGACAGGACCCATTCGCGTTCGGACTGGACCATGGGCTTGCCGGTCTCGGTCGAGATCATCCGCGCGGCTTCGTCCTTGCGGCGGGCCATTTCATCCGCGATCCGGTGCAGCGCGTCGGCGCGCTCGAACCCGCTCTTCATGCTCCAGGCGGCAAGGCCGCGTCCCGCAGCGGCAATCGCTTCCTCCGCATCCGACAGCGTCGCCACCGGGACGCCGCCCAGCGGCTTTTCCGTAACCGGGCTGAACACATCCGCCGTGCCGCGGTCCGAGGCCGGGCACCATGCGCCATCAAGGAACAGGCCGAAGTCCTGATACATCATGCGACCTCGCTGACCATGACGCTGCGCCCGTCCTTGACGGACCGCATCGCCGCCTCGGCCAGGACCAGCGCCATGCGCCCGTCCTCGAACCCGACCTCGGGCGCGCGTCCGGCCTCGACGGCATCGACAAAGCTGCCGATTTCGGCGCTGAACGCCTCGGCATAGCGCTCGATGAAGAAGTCGAGCAGAGGCGCGCGGCGGTCGGTGAAATCCTTCGAATGCAGCGTGGTCGCGTGCGGACGGCGGTTTTCAGACACCGCCATGCCGCCCGATCCGAACACCTCGACCCGCTGGTCGTAGCCGTATGTCGCGCGCCGCGAGTTCAGCAGGACCGCCTGCTTGCCGCTGGCCGTCGCCATCGTGACCGCCAGCGTATCGTAGTCGCCAAGGTCGGCCATCAGCTTCGGATCGACCAGACGCGAGGCGGTGGCGCTGACCGTCGCCACCTCTTCACCCAGCAGGAACCGCGCCATGTCGAAGTCGTGGATCGTCATGTCGCGGAAGATGCCGCCCAATTCCTTCAGATAGCCGACTGGGGCAAGACCCGGATCGCGCGAGGTCACAACGACCTGGTGCAGGTCGCCGATGCTGCCGTCCTTGATGGCCGTCCGGCAGGCCCGGTGGCCGGGATCGAAGCGGCGCACGAAGCCCAGCATGACCGGCACGCTTGAACCCGCGATCTTTGCAGCAGCACGGTTGACGCGGTCAAGGCTGAGGTCGATGGGCTTTTCGCACAGCACCGGCTTGCCGGCCGCCACCGCCTGTTCCAGAAGGTCGGCGTGGGTCGGGGTCGAGGTGGCGATCAGGACCGCATCGACGGCCTTGTCGGCGAAGATCTCCTCGGGGCTGGCGAAGGTGCGCACGCCCTCGGCGGCAGCCACTGCCTGGGCAGCTTCGGCGCGGATGTCGAACACCCCGGCCAGTTCCGCCCGCTTGTGGGACGCGATGTTCGCGGCATGCATGACGCCGATCCGGCCGCAGCCGAGCAACGCGATCCTGAGCATCCGATTCCCCCCTTGAAGCACTCTTCGCAATAATCATTGCAAAATGTTCCGGTTGTCAATAATCCATTCATGCGTTAGGAGTCGAAATGCTTCTGCGGGAGGAATCCGAATGACCGGCAAGACGATCCGTCTGACCATGGCTCAGGCGCTGGTGCGCTATCTCTGCAATCAGTTCACCGAGATCGAGGGGCAGCGGATACCGCTGTTCGCCGGGGTCTTCGGCATCTTCGGCCACGGCAACGTGACCTGCCTGTCCGAGGCGCTGGAGGCGGTACAGGATGTGCTGCCGACCTGGCGCGGGCAGAACGAACAGTCGATGGCGCTGGCCGCCGTGGGCTTTGCCAAGGCCAAGCGGCGTCGGCAGATCATGATCGCCACCTCGTCCATCGGGCCGGGTGCCCTGAACATGGTGACGGCGGCGGGGACGGCCCATGCCAACCGCCTGCCGGTCCTTCTGATCGCGGGCGACACCTTCACCAACCGCCTGCCCGACCCCGTGCTGCAGCAGGTCGAACACTTCAACAACCCGACCCTGACGGTGAACGACGCCTTCAAGGCGGTCACGCGCTACTGGGACCGGATCACCCATCCGGCGCAGATCATCACATCCTTGCCGCAGGCCATCGCAGCGATGCTGGATCCGGCCGACTGCGGCCCGGCCTTCATCGGCCTGCCGCAGGACACGCAGGAACTGGCCTTCGACTATCCGGCGGAGTTCTTCGAGGAGCGTGTCTGGTCGATCCCGCGCCCGCGGCCTGATCGCGCGGCACTCGCCAAGGCTGCGGACCTGCTGAAAACCGCGAAGAAGCCCCTTATCATCGCGGGCGGCGGCGTGCGCTATTCCGGGGCCGAGGAAGCGGTGGCCGCCTTTGCCGCGAAGCATGGCATTCCGGTGGTGGAAACCATAGCGGGCAAAGGTGGCCTGACACATGACCACCCCGTCCATTGCGGACCCATCGGCATCATCGGGTCCACCAGCGCCAATGCCCTCGCTGCCGAGGCCGATGTGATCGTCGCCATCGGCACGCGGCTGCAGGATTTCACCACCGGGTCCTGGACTGCCTTCGCGCAGGACGCGCAGTTCATCTCGATCAACGCGGCGCGCTACGACGCAACAAAGCACCGCGCGCTGGCGGTTATCGGCGACGCGCTGGAAAGCGTGACCGAACTCGACGCCGCTCTCGGGGCATGGAACGCCGACGCCGCCCACCTGCCCCGCGCCAAGGCGCTGTTCAAGGAATGGGACGCTCTGCTCGACGGTCTTCAGGCCCCGACCAACACGCCTATCCCCACCTATGCGCAGGTCGTGCATCAGGTGAACCTCGCGGCGGGCGAAAAGGACACGCTGATCGCCGCTGCGGGCGGCATTCCGGGCGAGGTCGCAAAGGGCTGGCGCGTCAAGGCGCCGAACACCTTCGATCTGGAATTCGGGTTCTCCTGCATGGGCTATGAAATCGCGGCGGGCTGGGGCTGCGCCATGGCGCAGGAAGGCCCCGGCGCAGCAGGCGGCACGCCCATCGTCATGCTGGGCGACGGCACCTACATGATGATGAACTCCGACATCTATTCGGCGGTCCTGTCGGGCCACAAGATGATCGTCATCGTCTGCGACAACGGTGGCTATGCCGTCATCAGCCGGTTGCAGCAGTTCAAGGGCGTGCCGGGCTTCAACAATCTGCTCAAGGACTGCCGGATCACGGACAAGGCCAACCCCCTGCATGTCGATTTCGCCGCCCATGCCGCGTCGATGGGCGCGGCCAGCCGCCATGTCGAAAGCCTGTCAGACCTTGCCGCAGCGATGGACTGGGCAAAGGGAAATGACCGCACGACGGTGATTTCCATTGCAACGGACGCCTACAGTTGGGTACCCGGCGACGCGGACTGGGATGTGGGCGTGCCCGAAGTTTCGACCCGCGAGTTTGTCCAGAAAGCCCGCGAAAGCCAGATCGTGATTCGCGCCAAACAACGTGTCGGAGTGTGAGAATAAGATGCTGAAAGCCAAACTGGGCATGTCGCCCATCGCCTGGTGGAACGACGACCTTCCCGACCTGAGCGACGATGTGAGCCTTGTCGAATGTCTGCGGCAATCCCGTTCCGCCGGGTTCACGGGAATGGAAAAGGGCCGCCGCTTTCCCGAAAGCGCCGCCGAGATGCTGCCGATCCTGAAGCAGGCGGATGTGACGCTGTGCGGCGGCTGGTTCTCGGGCACATTGGTCGATGACGACCTTGCCTCGAACAAGGACCGCATCCAGCCGATGATCGACCTGTTCAAGGCGGTCGATGCGCCCTGCATCGTCTATGGCGAGGTCGGCCGGTCGGTGCAGGGCGACCGCCACGCGCCGCTGGCGACCAAGCCGGTGCTGTCGGATGCCGAGATGAAGGCCTATGCGCGCAAGGTGACGGCCCTCGGCGAGTTCTGCGCCGAACAGGGGATGCCCCTGGTCTATCATCACCACATGGGTGCCGTGGTGATGTTCGAACCCGAGCTTGACGCCTTCATGGCGAACTCGGGCGAAGGCATTCCCCTGCTGCTGGACGCCGGGCACCTGCACTTCGCGCGCGGCGACGTGCTGCGCGCCATCGACAACCACCACGCCCGGATCCGCCACGTCCATACCAAGGACATCCGCCAGTCCGTGCTCGACAACCTCGACTGGTCCAGGGACAGCTTCCTCGACGCCGTCATCAAGGGTGCCTTCACCGTGCCGGGCGACGGCTCGCTCGACTTCGGTGCCATCGTGCAGCGGCTGGCGGATCACGGCTACGAAGGCTGGTTCGTGGTCGAGGCGGAACAGGACCCGAAGGCCAATCCGCCGCTGAGAATGGCGCAGGTCGGCCATGCCGAGCTGATGCGCGTGATGACGGCGGCAGGATACGAGGTCGTGGCGTGAACCGTCTTGACGGCAAGGTCTGCGTCGTCACCGGTTCGACCCAGGGACTGGGGGCCGCCATCGCGCAGCGCTTCGCAATTGCCGGGGCCGACGGGTTGGTGACGATGGGCCGGAACGCGGCCAAGGGTCAGGCCGTCGCGGCGGAGATCACGAAGGCGACCGGCGTTCCCGTCGAATTCGTCCGCGCCGACCTTGGCTCGGTCGAAGACTGCCGCGCCGTTCTGGCCCGGACCGGGGCGCGTTTCGGCCGCGTCGACGTGCTGGTGAACGCGGGCGCGATCACCGACCGGGGCACCATCCTCGACACCACGCCCGAGCTGTTCGACCGGATGTTTGCGACCAATGTGAAGGGGCCCTTCTTTCTGATGCAGGAGGCGATCAAGCTGATGATCGCGAAAGGCGTCCGGGGCAGCATCGTCAACATCGGGTCGATGTCGGAGCATGCGGGCCAGCCGTTCATCAGCGCCTATTGCGCGTCCAAGGGCGCGCTGGCCACGCTGACGCGCAACACCGCCTTCGCGGTCATGGGTAACCGCATCCGGGTGAACCAGCTGAACATCGGCTGGATGTCCTCGGACAATGAACGGGCACTTCAAGCGCGCGAGTTCAGGCGATCCGGACTGGGAGAAGAAGGCATCAGCCGGGCTGCCGTTCGGGCGGCTGATCGATCCGGCCGAAGTCGCCCGCGCGGCGGCCTTCATGGCCTCGGACAATTCCGGAATGATGACGGGGGCAGTCGTGAATTTCGACCAGTCGGTCTGGGGTGCCTATGCCGGGCAGGCCCCGGCCCCCGACGCCCCGATGCAACTGCCTGCCTGAACCGGGGAGAAACATGAAGAAAGTCCGCTATGCCGTTGTCGGCGCTGGATGGATCTCGCAGGAGGCGTTCATGCCTGCGGTCGCGCAGACCGGCAATTCCGAAATGGTCGCCATCGTCACGGGCAATGCGGATACGGCGGCCAAGATGGCCGCGTTCCACGGCGTGCAGGAAACCTGCGGCTATGACGGCTACGACGCGCTCATCGCCTCGGGCAGGGTCGATGCCGTCTACATCGCGCTACCGAACTCCCTGCACGCCGACTTTGCGATCCGGGCGGCCAGGGCAGGCATCCATGCGATGGTGGAAAAGCCGCTCGCCGTGACGGTCGCCGAGTGCCAGGGGATGATCGATGCGGCAGCTGCAGGGGGCGTGTTTCTGATGACCGCCTACCGGCTGCACACCGAACCCGGCACCGTGGACGTGATCGCCCGTATCCGGGGCGGAGAAATCGGCGATCCACGAATCTTCACGTCGGTCTTCTCGTTCCAGTCCGGGCCCGACAACCACCGCCTGAAGGCGGGCCACTGGGGCGGGCCGCTGCAGGACATCGGCGTCTACTGCCTGAACGCCGCGCGGCACGTCTTCGGGGCCGAGCCGGTCGAGGTCACGGCGATGCAGACCCTCGGCACCGATGCGCGGTTTGCAGAGGTCGCCGAGATGGTCTCTGCGACCCTGCGCTTTCCGGGTGGCCGCCTTGCCACCTTCACCGCAAGCTTCAACGGGGCCGACAACGACTGGTACCGGGTGACCGGCACCAAGGGCGAGATCGTGATGGACCCCGGCTTCCGCTTCGAGACGCCGACGCGCGCGGTGATCCGGAACGGCGGCGGGACGACGGAAAAAACCTACTCATCGGTCGATCACTTCGGCGGCCAGATCGAATATTTCTCGGACTGCATCCTGTCCGGCACCTCGCCCGAACCCGACGGAGCCGAGGGGCTGGCGGACGTTCTGATCATGCGCGCCATCGAACAGGCGGCGGCAACCGGCGCCAGCGTCCGCATCGACCTTCCCGCGCGGCCCGGCCACCCCGACCGCAGCACCCTGCGGTCGGTGCCCAGAACGTCGCACAGGCTGGTGCTGTAACTGCTTGGTTGCCGCACCGCCCGGCCACCGATCCCTGCCGAACATCGGCTGGGCTTTCCGGTTCGCGGGAACCGCCTGTCCGTCCCGGCGTTTGACAGGTGGAACCTTGGACCGCTTGGCGGGTCCGTCGGGGCGGCAGCGATGCGGGATCAGCCGCATGACCGTCTGCGGCTATCCGGGTCGAAGGTGTCCGCCCAAACCAGCCTCGAGGAGCGACAAATGAACCGCGAAACCATGAACACCACGCAGACCGCAGAACCTGCAGGCGCGCAGAAGGGCATGTCCGACCTGTTCGAACACGCGCTGCGCGACATGTATTACGCAGAAAAGAAGATCTACCGGACACTGCCCAGGATGATCCGCGCCGCCGGCGACGCGACGCTGAAACGGGCGCTGACCGACCATCGGGACGAAACGATGGAACATGTCGAAACGCTGGAAACCATCTTCGGGCAGATCGGCAAGAAGCCGAAGGCCGTGAAATGCGATGCCATCGACGGCATTCTGGAAGAGGGCGACGGGTTGCTGGAAGACTTCGGCGGGACCGAAGTGGCGGATGCGGCGATCATCTTTTCCTGCCAGGCGGTCGAGCATTACGAGATCACGCGCTACGGCAGCATGAGGGCCTTTGCGCTGGCCCTGGGCCTGCCCGAGGCAGCAGGGCTGATCGACGGCGTGCTGGCGCAGGAAAAGGCGGCGGATGACCTGCTCTCCCAGGTGTCGGAGTCGCAGATGAAGATGGCCGCATGATCGGTCCGGCACTGCGCCGACCATGAATGACAGCGCGGGAACCGGATCGCACACATGCGCGTTGACATGTTGACCGATGCACAGATCCCTCGTCGCGCATCGGATCGGTCTGACGAGTTTCCGGATAACGAGTGCGTCTGTCGCCGGAGGTATGTCCCCACGTCCTCCGGCGACAGCTTCCGGATCGCCGCATGTCACATGAGCGGGCGGCGCAGGGGTTTGGTCACGTCCACCAGCGCGATCTCGGCAAGCGCCGGGATGTCATGCACGGCCAGCCTTCCGTTCGTCCAGTCAAGCAGGCCGCGCCGGCGCAGCGATGCCAGCGTCTTGTTCGTATGCACCAGCGACAGCCCCAGCGCATCGGCAAGGTCCTGCTGACGGAACGGCAGCGGAACGGTCTTGGCCTTCAGAAGTCCCGTCGCGGCGAGCCGCTGGTGAATCTGCAGCAGCGCCCAGGCCACCCTCTGGAATGCGTCGCGCTGTCCCAGCGAGGCAATGGTCTCGCCCAGGAAATGCTCTTCCACGGCGGCGATCCAGGTCAGATCATAGGCCCGCGCGGGCGAGGTCCGGAACAGGTCCCACAGCGCCGCCCGGTTGAAGACGCAGAGCCGCATTTCCGTGGTCGCGTCGGCAGAATGACGGGATTCCCCCATCACGCCGGACTGCAGGCCCAGGAAATCGCCCGGAAACACGAAATTGATCACCTGCCTGCGCCCGTTCTCCAGCAGGATCGACCGCGTCGCCATGCCTTCCAGAACGGTATACATCTGCGGGCTGCTTTCGCCCTGCGACAGGATCGCGGCCCCCGCATGGACCACCATCTCGCCGACCTTGAACGTCTCCATGAAGACCAGTTCTTCCTCCGTCATCGGCGCGAAGATCGGCTCGCATCTCAGGGGACAGGCCCGGCAGGGGATCATCGGCATGGGCGCACGCTTTTTCCTTTCGCTATGTCACAGATTAATGCGCCGGGTCCGAAACCGGCCCATCCTGCCTGCGATGGACATTACGGGATCGGCCATGTCGGACATGCAGAACGTCAAAGGCACGCACAGCTACCTCTTGCTGATGGAGGCGGGCCTCGTGGCCAGCGACCTGACCCAGATCATCCTGGCATTCGATCCCGGTGCCAGCATCGCCTTGGCGCCGACCCTCGACGCGGCGCTGGAACATGCCCGTGACACTGAGCGCATCTCGTCCGCCATCCTCGAACTCGGACCCGACACGGCGACGTCATCCGGCCTTGCCCGGTTGATCGCCGACCGGGGCGGCCGGATCATCCTCATCGGAGACGACGCCGAGGCGCTGGCGGGCAAAAGTGCCTGGCCGGTGATCGAGCGACCGTTCACGACCGAGTTGGTGACTTCGGTGCTTGGCACGGATTACCCCTGATAATTCAGCAGCTTGCAAACTGGCCAACCGCCATGGCGCGGATTGGTTCCCCTCACGTCACGGAATATAACAAGCGGGTCGCCATCAGGCCGCCAGCGATTCCGTGGATGAAAAGAACATCGCCTGGCTGACCGCCGACCGGACCTGTTCCTCGGAATAGGGCTTGGTGATCAGGAAGGCGGGTTCCGGGCGCTCGCCCGTCAGCAGCCGTTCGGGGAACGCGGTGATGAAGATCACCGGTATGTCATCAAACTGTTCCAGAATGTCGTTGACCGCATCGATGCCCGACGAATTGTCGGCCAGCTGGATATCCGCCAGGATCAGGTCCGGGCGTTCGGCCACTGCGAGGCTGACCGCGTCCGACCGCGTTCGTGCCATGCCGGTCACGCGGTGCCCCATGCCGGTGACGATGTCCGCAATGTCCATGGCGATGATCGCCTCATCCTCGATCACCATCACCCGCCCCGCGACAGCATCCGCCATTTCGCGCAAGGCGGCCGTGATCAGGGCTTCGGCCTCGGACGTCGTGACGCCAAGGATGGTTGCGATCTCGCCGGACCGGAAACTTTCGATGGTGTGCAGCAGCAGCGCCTCGCGGCTGTTGGGCGTCAGCATGGTCATCCGCGCCTGCGCGCGTGCCGACAGCCGCGTATCCGGCTGGCCAAGCGGCGCGCCCGCGCTGGACCAGACCGCGTGGAAACTGCGGAACAGCGCGGTGCGGACATCCTCGCCCTCGCCGATCACGCCCGGATCGGCCAGAATCGCCTCCAGCGTCGCCGCCGCGTAAAGGTCGCCGGACTGATGGCTTCCCGTCAGCGCACGCGCGTAGCGGCGCAGAAAGGGAAGGCTGCGCCCGATGCTGCCGACAAGGTCGTCGTCATCGTTCACGGTCATTCTATTGGCCCCCTCCCATATTTCTTCGGAACCAAACGCCCTATCATTGCGTTCGGTTCCCGATATTCTTCGGGGGCGCAGTGTGAGCTTGGCGGAAAACATGGGCAAGGATGTCGACAAGTCGGCTCTGCATCAGCAGATCGACGAGAATCTGAAGCGTGTCTACCAGGAAACACTTGAGGAGGAGGTGCCTGACCGGTTCCGCCTGCTTCTCGAGGAGTTGCGCCGGAAACAGGCAGCGGAGAAGCGGTCATGACGGCTGCATCGCGGCCCCCGCGCGGTCGCCAGGTCGACCAGCCCGTGACGGGCGCTGCCGACCCGGCCGAAGAACTTGTCGACCATATCCCGGCGCTGCGCGCTTTCGCCATCGTTCTGACGCGCAACCGGTCCGAGGCCGACGACCTGGTTCAGGACACGCTGGTCAAGGCGTGGTCGAACCTCGACAAATACACGCGCGGCACCAACCTGCGGGCCTGGCTGTTCACGATCCTCCGCAACACGTTCTTTTCGCTGCGCCGGAAGTACAAACGCGAGGTGCCCGACCCGGACGGCATCCATGCCGCATCGCTGTTCGAAAAACCGGTGCACGACAGCCGTCTGGCCTTCGCCGAGTTCAGGGTCGCCTTCGACAAGCTGTCGCCCGAACACCGCGAGGTGCTGACGCTGGTCGGAGCCGAGGGATTTTCCTGCGAAGAGGCGGCACAGATGACCGGCGTCGCCGTCGGCACGGTGAAAAGCCGGGCCAGCCGGGCCCGCGTGCGTCTGGCGGAACTTCTGGGCCTGCCCGAGGGCGAGACGATCATGCCCGATGCCGACGGCACGACGCTTGCCGTTCTCGGGCGGTCGGGCATGGCCGCGGCATGAGCGATGCTGACGGCGGCCGTGCCCGGAAGAAGTCGCGCCTGTCCGGGCGGCTGGGCGTCCGCCTGGCTGCCCTGCTCGCACTGGCACTTCTGCCGCTGGGCCTGATCTCGATGCTTCAGTCGCGCAGCCTGATCGACGAAGCCCGGGGGCAATCCGAGGCAGCCTTGATGGGCGAGACGTTGCACGCGGCGGGCCGCGAAATCGCCCTGATCCAGCGTGGCCAAGGGGTCGCCGAATCGCTGACCGCAAGCTTTCCGGTGTTTCAGGCCGATCCGGAAGGCTGCATCGCTGCGGCCAAAAGCCTGGTGGAAAGGTCGGAAGGGGCCTTCAGTCTTGTCGGGTTCATCCCGATCGACGGTCTGATGACCTGTTCCTCTGCCGACAAGACCGTCGACTATTCGACAAGCGAACGTTTTGCCGACCTGGTCGCCAATCCCCGCAAGGCGATGACGGTCCTTCCGAACGCCAAGCTGTCCGGGCGGCCGGTCCTGTCGATCAGCCATCCCGCATTTGTGTCCGGGAGCCTTGTGGGCTTCGTCGTGATCTCGATCCCGCAGGCGACACTGACCGTCGATATTGCGCAGGCCGGCACGCCCTGGGGAACCCGGCCGCTGTCGCTGATGACGTTCGACAACGAAGGTCAGGTGCTGACCGCATCGGGTGGACTGGATGCGGTCGATGCGCTCCTGCCTGCCGGAAGCGACCTGAAGTCCTTGGCATCCGACCGGCCGGTCGCGTTCACCCGTTCGGACACGGACGGCACCGACCGCACATTCTCGGTTGTCCCGCTGATCCGGGGCACCCTCTACGCGATCGGCACCTGGCCCAACGACCAGACATCGCTGCCGGGACGTCTGGCCGGGATCGGGCCTGTCATCGCGCCCCTGCTGATGTGTGCGGCCAGCCTGATCATCGCCTGGATGGCGTCCGAGCATCTCGTCACGCGCTATGTCCGCGCGCTCCGGCGGTCGATCACATCCTTTGCCGGCGGAAACAGAACCGTCGGCGAGATGCGGTTTGCCCGCGCGCCGACCGAAATCCGGGAAATGGCGGATGCCTACGAACGCATGACAGAAAGCATCATGCACGACGAGGCCGAGCTCGAAGATGCGATCCACCAGAAGGAGGTCCTGCTGCGCGAGGTGCACCATCGGGTGAAGAACAACCTGCAACTTATTGCATCGATGATGAACATGCAGCGGCGGCTGGCGCATTCACATGAGACCAAGGAGATGATAAAGACCTTGCAGGACCGGGTGATGAGCCTCGCCACGATCCATCGGGGGCTGTATCAGACATCCGGTCTGACTGATATACGCGCCAATGAACTGCTGCCCGACATCCTGCGCCAGGTCTTGAAGATGGGCAGCGGACCGGGCCGCCGGTTCACCGTCCAGTCGGCATTCGCGGACGTCCGCCTGACCCCGGACCAGGCGGTTCCGCTGTCGCTTCTCCTGACCGAAGCCCTGACCAACGCGATGAAATACGCCAGCCCCGAAGGTGACGGCGCGGCGCGTCTGAATGTCGTGCTGGAACACCTCGACGGCAGCCGCGTGATGCTGCGGGTCGAAAACACCAGCGCCGCTACGGGCAGTGACGGCCTGGCAAATGAAGCAGGCGGATCGGGCCTCGGCACGCAGCTGATGAATGCCTTCGCCCAGCAGCTTGGCACGCGGGTCGTGCGGACCCGCCGCGACGGCTGGTACCGCATGGCCATCACCTTCGACGCGCGTCCGCTGGCCGATGCCGAAGCCCGGCACGCGGCCCCGGCCGACGAAGAGGTCTGACCCGGCCGATTTCCGCAGGCGCGACGCGGCGCTGCGGAACCGCCCGGCGGCGCGGGGCGTTCTTCCCGCACTTGGTCACACATCAGAGGACACTGCGATGAACACCGACGAGATTGCCGGAAAGTGGAAGGAAATCAAGGGCAAGGCCCGCGCCAAATGGGGCGATATCACGGATGACGACTGGGACCGCATCGAAGGCAAGCGCGAACAGATCGTGGGCCTGGTCCAGCAGAGATACGGGCGCGCGAAGGAAGAAGCCGAACGCGAAGTCGACGAATTCATGCGCGGCTGACCGTCACGCGATAAGGGAAAGGGGCCCGCAGGACGGGCCCCTTCGTCATAGCGGCGCTGGCGGGGTCCGGTCAGCCGCCGGGCGGACGGATGCCCGGCCAAGGACCGTCGCGCAAAATGCCAGCGCATGCGCCAGCGCGACATCCGTCGCCACCGTGACCGCACCCTTTCCCAGCGCGCGGACAGCGGGGCGCAGCCTGCCCGTCTCGAAGGCCGTCAGCGGAAGCAGCGCCGCCGCGGCCAGCCCTGCCGCCACAGCCGAAAGCAGCAGCAGCGTCGGCAGCCCCTTATCCGGCCCTCTGCCGGGCGCTGCCGCCTCGCCGGTCCCATCCTGCGCGCCGGACCGGCCATCGGGCGACAGCGACCGCACAAGTGCCGCCCGACTGGCATCCGACTGGCGCAGCGCCTCTGCCACCTTGGCGTTCATTCCGGCATCCTTTCCTGCGGTCCGGCATCCGCCGGAGGTTCATCATCCTTGCTGTCGCCGTGCAGCCGCGCCGTCACGGCGCTTTCCCAGACCGCCGCCGCATCCCGGCGCAGGCTGGCCAGCGTTTCCACCGGGATCAGCCGCCGCAGCGCTATTCCGCGCCGGCCCAGCGCAAGGCCCAGCACCGCCACTGCGGCAAGCATCCCCGCCACCAGCGCCGCTGCCGGAAAGGCATCCAATCCGGCCGCCATCAGCCCCAGCACGGCGACAGCGGGCAGCATGCCCACGGTCAGCAACGCCGCGGCGATGCCGACCGCAAGCCAGATCACGCCGCGCCGGAACCGCGCGACGTTCTGCGCCATTTCGGCCCGCAGCAGCGCCACCTCGGCCTGCGCCAGATCGGTGGCCCGGCCGACGACAGACGCCAGCGTGGGCTCCCCCTCGCTGGCGTCTGCGTCAGGATTGTCCTTGGCGGACGGCTCGGACATGCTGCGCCCGATCAGGCCTTGGCCGTGCCTGCGGGACGAGGATTGCGCGGTGCCGATGGGGTCCGCGCCGATGCGCTGCGGCCCGCCGCCTTCGGCGACGCCGCCGGACGGCGTGTGGCGGACGCTCTCTCGGTCGGCTGCCTGACATTGGCCGACCGGACATCCGCCCCCGATGACCGCAGCAGCCGCGCCACCACGAACGCCGCAGCCGCGACACCCACCGCCGTCGTCACCGGGTGACGCCGCGCGAAGTCGCTCGCGTCATCCAGCATCGACGACAGCGGCGTGTTCGACACCCTGTTGGCGACCGACGTCACCGTATCGACCGCTGTTTCGACCGCCCTCGAGGGCAGCGACGCCAGGTCGTGCCGGTCCGCGATGTCATGCAGGTTCTCGGACAGGCGCGCACCCTGATCCGCGATCACGTCACGCACCTCGCCCGCGCGGCGGGTCACTTCGTCCCCGACTTTGTGCGACAGCTCGCTGGCCGCATCCGACAGCGCCGACGCGGCGTCCTGTGCGCTGGTCTTCAGGCGCGATGACGTCGACGCCATCGTGTCGCGGGCGGCATCGGACAGGTACCCGGCGCTGTCAGCGACCTTTTCCTTGGCGGCCTCCGCCGCGTTGCGCGCCTGCGTCTTGATTTCGGGGTCCATGATCAGTCTCCTTTTCAGGCCTGGTGAAGGCCGCTGGTGGCGTCGAGCGCGCCCTGCAGTTCGCCGCGCATGCCGATCAGGTGGGCCTGATCCGCAGGCTGCGCCGCCGAAATCGCCGCGTCGAAGGCATCAAGGACGTGGCCCTCGCCCGAGCGTATCTGATTCATCACGCCCGCGTCGATGTCATCGAACAGGGCCCGCATTCCGACCACGGCCTTGTTGACCGTCGACATGAGCGATCCACCGGCATCGGGCTCGCCGCCCGCCTGCCCGAGCATTTCTGCAAGCGCCGCGACATGCCGGGCATGGATCGACCGGAAGCGTTCGGCGACATCGCGGAACTCCGGTTCAGCCTTGCCGACCATCGTCTCGTAGCCCGCCAGCGCATCCACGCTGCGCGTGTGAAGATCGGCCAGAGCGTCAAGATCGGGGGCAGGATGGATGCCCGCCACCGGGGTCAGCACGTTGCCCATGTCCTCATCCGGCATCGGCACGATTGTCGTATACGGTGTCGTCATGTTCGCATCCTTCACGTTGGTCCGGTCCGCGCCGCCGTCGGTGCGGACATCATCGGCATGCGGACGAAACGCCTGACGCGGCATCCAGTTCCCCTCTGCGCCGCCGACGGAGCATCCGGGGGCAAAAAGCAGATGACGATGCGCCTCCCCCCGAGGGAACCGATCCTGCGGTCCCGCGTTTTGCCCCCAGACCGACCCGGAACCTGGAACCAGAACCTGAAAGGAAAGCATCATGCTCGGATGGGCACTCACGTTTCTTGTCATCGCGCTGATCGCGGGCGCGCTCGGCTTCGGCGGCATCGCCGGTGCCTCCGCCGGGATCGCGCAGATTCTTTTCGTCGTCTTCATCGCGCTGTTCGTCATCGCGATGATCGCCCGCGCCGTTCGGGGAAAACCGCCGATCTGACGAGATCCCCCCTCGCTCAACCGGCGTGTGGCCGCAAAGGGATCGCCTTTGCGGCCACTGTATTCCGGTGGCCAGTCCGGCACCGCCCCCGTGCTGACCGGCGGCCGACGGAGCTTGCCGTGACGGCCCCGATGACGGCACAGCGCACCGGAAGGGCCAATGCCCAACCTGCGGCCCGCAGCCAAGATGACCCGGAATGACTGTTAACCTCCGCAGCCTTTTCCTGCTCGACCCCGATGTGACCTTCCTGAACCACGGCTCCTACGGTGCCTGCCCGCGCCCGGTCTTCGAACGCTATCAGGCGTGGCAGCGGGAACTGGAACGCCAGCCAGTAGCCTTTCTCGATCCCGTGCGCGGACTGTCCGACCGGATGCGTGACGCGCGGGGGGCGATGGCGGGCGAACTGGGCGTCGGACCCGACGACATCGTGGGCCTGACGAACGCGACCGAGGCGCTGAACATCGTCGCGCAGTCGCTGGACCTGCAGCCTGGCGACGAGATTCTGACGACCGACCACGAATATGCGGCGATCGACAAGACCTGGGCCTATGTCGCCCGCCGCACCGGCGCGCGGCTTGTGCCGGTCAGCATCCCCCTGCCCCTGACCGACGCGCAGGTCTTCACCGATGCGCTGCTGGCGGGCATCACGCCCCGCACCCGCGTTCTGTTCCTCAGTCACATCACGTCGGCCACGGCACTGGTCTTCCCGATCCAGGCCATCGTCGCCGAGGCCCGCGCCCGCGGCATCGCCACCGTCATCGACGGCGCGCATGCGCCGGGCCACATCCCGCTCGACCTGACGACGCTGGGTGCCGACTATTATGCCGGGAACTGTCACAAATGGCTCATGGCCCCCAAGGGATCGGCGTTCCTCTATGTCCGCACGGACCTTCAGGCCGGGATCGACCCGCTGATCATCAGCCACGGCTGGACCGAGGATGCAGGCGCCCCCGGCACCAAGGGCGTATTCGGCAACACCCCCTTCATCGACGCGCTGGAGATCAAGGGCACCCGTGACCCGTCGGCCTGGCTGACGGTGCCCGATGCCATCGCCTTCCGCACGCAGCACGGCTGGGACCGTGTCGCCGCGCGGTGCCGCGATCTGGCGCAGGACACCGCCGCGCGTGTCGGCGCCCTGACGGCACTGGCCCCCTTGTCCAGCCCTGCATTCTGCGCGCCGCAGATGGTTGCCATGCCCGTGCCGCGCTGCGATCCGGCGGCGCTGAAGCAGGCGCTCCTGAATGACTACGGCATTGAAATTCCGTGCTATTCCTGGGGCCCTCACACGATCGTGCGGCTGTCGGTCCAGGGCTACAACACCGCGGTCGAAATGGACTGTCTGGTCGGCGCGCTGGCGGCGGCGCTGCCCGGCCTCGAACGGTCGCACCCCTGACCGCGCACGCTGTCATCGGCAGCGTCTTGTTGTGCGACGCACGATCCGCCTGCCCGCTCAGACCCGCGCGGCGGGGGATTCGCGGGCGCGCCCGGCACCCGCACCGGGGACGCCTTAAACCCCGCAGAATCCCGACCGGACGCGAGAAAACGCACTGTTTCCGGAATCACTGCTGACAAATTGGGCAGTTCCGCCACACAGGTTGATGAACGCGACCTGCCCCGCTGTGCAACAGTCAGCCCGGTTTGCCCGATCGAAACTAACTTTCAGACAGGTCCGCGACCGGCTTTGTTTCCCGCCCGTCGCCAAGCCGTTAACGGCGCAAAATTATCCAATGCTTTCCGCCGGGTAAACCGCGCCCAATCGTGGCAAAGACTGTCTTAACCTCGCCGCAATCCGGCGGCCTAACCGGTCCTGTCGCCGCAACGACGTGCTGCGGACGAGGTGTTTGACGAGTGGTGTCTGTTTAACCAGTGCTTGTGTACCCCGGCATTTCCGCCGGGTGGTGTTCGGTGTGTATGTGATGGCGTGCCGGAGTGTTTGTTGCAGCTCCGCTCCGGCACGTCTTTCCGGCAGTCGGTTCTGTCCACCTGCCGTGTAATCAGTAAGTAAGTGAGTGGAATGGAACGTCTGTTTGCGCCCGGAGTATTGGGCAAGGTGGCCGCGACACCGGGTTCGCGTCCGAAACCGGCCCGGCCCGTCGCCGCGAAGGCCCCGGAATTCTGGACGATTCCGGGACTCTGCTGGAACGCCCGCGTGACCACATCGTTCGGCGACCTGCCAATTCAGGCGCTGCGGCTGCGCGATCAGGTCAGAACCTCGAACGGGTCGTTCGCGCAGGTTGCCTTCATCGACAAGATCCAGCTGGAAGAAGAGTTCCTCAAGGGCTACCCCGACGCCCAGCCGGTGATGATCCAAGCCGGTGCAATGGGGCGTAGTCGTCCGAAACAGGAAATCCGCCTCTCGCCGCATCAGCGCGTCGGTCTGTCCGAAAGCGGGATCAGCCCCGACTTCCGGATGGCGCGTGACCTGATGGGGCGTCCGGGCGTCATGCGGCGGCCCGAAAACGGGCTGACCTACTATCTGTTCCACTGCGGCACGCCCGTGACCGTGATGATCGAGGGCATCTGGGTCAGCGTCGCGCCCTGACCGCGGCCTGCCTGCTGACGCGGCTTTTGCTTTTCATCCGCTTGCCCTAGATCAGGGACGCGAGGCGCAGGGGGACAGGCATGGAGAGATTGATCGAGCGGGGATTGTTCGCCAGCCGCTGGCTGATGGCGCCCATGTATGTGGGACTGGTCGGCGCGCTGGCCATCCTGCTGTACACCTTCATGCTGGAACTCTGGCACATCGCCCTGGTCATACCGGCGATCACCGTGAACGATGCGGTGCTCGGCGTCCTTGCCCTGATCGACCTGTCGCTGGCTGCCAACCTCGTTCTGATCGTCATCTTTTCGGGCTACGAGAATTTCGTCAGCCGGATGGAAAGCGTCGGCGACCACGAAGACCGCCCGGAATGGCAGGGCCAGGTCGATTTTTCGACCCTCAAGCTGAAACTTGTGGCCTCGATCGTCGCGATTTCGGGGATTCACCTGCTGAAGGTCTTCATGGATATCGACAAATACAGTCCGGACAAGATCTTCTGGTTGGTGACGATCCACCTGGTCTTTGTCATATCGGGCGTCCTGCTGGCCGCGATGGACTGGATCGCATCCAGCACCAAGGTCATCAAGACGCTTCCGAAGGGGAAGTGACGGCATCGGCGCGCCCCTTGAACCCCGTCGCCACGACGAACTTTTCCGAACTGTCCGCGCGGCTTGCCGGCGGCTTAACGTTCGCGACCTTGTCGAAGGACCGCTTCAGCAGGGTCTGAAGCGTGTTCTCCGCCCCGCCTGCCAGAACCTTGGCCACAAACGTCCCGCCCGGTTCCAGCACGTCGAAGGCGAACTCGGCCGCCGCCTCGCACAGCGCGATGATCCTCAGGTGGTCCGTGCCCTTGTGCCCCGACGCAGCCGCCGCCATGTCGGACATCACCACATCCGCCCGACCGCCCAGCCAGTCCTTGACCCGCGCATCGGCATCGTCGGCGAGAAAATCCAGCACATGCAGTTCCGCCCCCGCGATCGGGTCCACCTCCTGCAGATCGACACCGATCACCCGGCCCACGCGCTTGCCCGACTTCTCGCCCAGCGCGTTCACCCGCGTGACCGCGATCTGGCACCAGCCCCCCGGCGCGCAGCCAAGATCGACGACCCGAGCCCCCGGCACCAGGAAGCGGTATTTGTCGTCCAGTTCCATGATCTTGTAGGCCGCGCGCCCGCGATAGCCTTCGGTCCGCGCACGCGCGACGTACGGATCGTTGAGCTGGCGCTCCAGCCAAAGGGTCGAGGACAGCTTGCGCCCCTTGGCGGTCTTGACCCGCACCTTCAGGTCGCGCGTGCCGCGCCCCGATGTCTTGCCTGATGGCGGTTTGGTCATGCTGCCCTGCCCTTCGCGCCGGGTCAGTTACCGTGAACGCGCCCAAAGGGCAAACGCCTCAGACCGGCCCGTCCTCCAGTACCCCGTCCGCAGACATCTGCGCATAGAGCAGCCCCTCGCGCAGCCCGCGGTCCGCCACCGACAGCCGGTCGGTCGGCCAGATCCGCATCAGCGCCTGCAGGATCGCCGCCCCCGACATGATCAGTGTATGCCGGTCCCGCCCGATCCGCGGATCATTGCGTCGTCCGTCGGGTCCGAGGCTCAGGTATTCCCTTATCACCCGGTCGATCTGGTCGGATGTCATCCTGAGGCCGTCGACCTTGGTCCGGTCATAGCGCTTCAGGCCCAGATGGCTGGCCGCGACCGTCGTCACCGTGCCGCTGGTCCCGATGATCTGGAACCCCTCGCGCGCCTGCTCCGCCTTGTAGGGCGAGAAATCGGCAAGGTTCTCCTCGAAGAACCAGCTCATCAGGGCAAAGCGCGCGGCATCGTCATCCACATCCGAAAACTGGTCCTTCAGCGTCGCCACGCCCAGCGGCACCGAAATCCAGTCCACGACCTTGGCCGCCGGGAACGGGCTTTCGGGCGGATGGAACCCGGCATGCAGCCGCATGATCGCGCGCGGACGCTCCGTCGCGGGGACCGAGGACAGATCAATCCAGACAAGCTCGGTCGACCCGCCGCCGATATCCACCACCAGCAGCTGCTCCGTCCGCGTCGAGACAAGCGGCGCGCAGGACACAACCGCCAGACGCGCCTCCTCCT
Organism: uncultured Alphaproteobacteria bacterium; assembly: GCA_963738635.1. Lineage (GTDB taxonomy): Bacteria > Pseudomonadota > Alphaproteobacteria > Rhodobacterales > Rhodobacteraceae > JAOADN01. The sequence goes on from CAVTXE010000004.1 coordinate 293,601, forward strand.
CGGGCTGGATGATCTCCAGCGGCAGGCCCGTCTCGCGCCGCACCACGCGCAGGAATTCCTGCGCGTTCTGCGCCCGGCGGCAGGCCTCGGTCGCCACCAGCCGCATGCGCACGACCTCGTGCGTCTCGATCTTGCGGCGGCAGATCTGCAGCGCCTGCACCGTGCGCGCCATCGACGACCTGCTGAGCCGCCCCGACGCCTCGAGCCCGTGGCCCAGCTGCACGGATTTCGAGAAACTGTCGACGACATGGAACTGGCTGCCCTTCGGCTGGGCAATCAGCATCCGGCACGAGTTGGTGCCGAGGTCCAGCGCCGCATAGAGCTGCGCCGGATCGGGTTTGGGGGCGATTGGCGGCTCGACCGGAACCGGGAACGCGCCCGTGCCCCCGGGACGCCTGGGCGTCATACTGCGCCCTCCAATCGTAAGTTGAGCCGAAGGGTAGCGGGCGGGGTGCGAAGGATCAAGGGCGGTGGCGGGTGGCGGTGCTGGCCGGTCCCTGCACCGAAGCGACCTGCATGACCCCGAACACTGAAAATCCTTCTCGAAGGATTTTCCGGCCTTATGTATCAAGCGCACAAAGGGCGCTGCGGTGAGATAGCCGGCGGTGGTTGCGGCGATGCATCCTGACTCATCGTATTGGCCGCCGAGCGGGGAAACGATCACAGCGAGGCCTTCCGCAAGCTCTGAAGTCCGGGCCGGACCTCGTCGACAACCGCGATGCGTGTCCGACTTCGCCCAATTGTCACTGGACATGAGCGAAAGCGGCGTCCGACGCCCGATGATCGTTCGCAAATGATGTACTGTAAACAAGGACTCATGTTGAACCTAAAGACGCGCGGTAACTAACGCTCCGCACAGAGTTGAACCGGGGTCAATGTGGCGCGTGGCTGCTCGACGAAATTGTCGCTGTTTGGGGGCACGGTCAGAACCGAAGGTCGGAAGATGGGCGTCGCCCGCCATCATAGGCCAGCATTACGCACTCTTGCATGCAATGCTGCGCGTCAGGCCCTGTCCGTTCTTCCAAACAAACAAGAAGTGCGAACGAGTCGTCACGATGATCCTTTGTCGCCCGGGTGTTCCGCATGAAGCCTGATTTCACTCAAAACCGGTTGCCAAGCGCGACAGCTGGTCAATCTCCGATTCATCCCAAGAAGTAGATATTCAACCGCCTTGATCGCTGCGTCATTGGCCAGCAACGGCTTGCCATGGAGTGTCTGCCAGGACGTGAACGATGCACCCCAACCGTAGCGGCGCAGCGAAAACAACGACACGCACAAGCATCAAGAACGCCCAGTGTGGACATGTCGTTCTGGGCATATAGGTCTTGATCGATCGCGCGTAGCATTCTGTAGCTTCGAAGCTTCAAGCATTTCCGCCTCGCAGTGATCACGGGCGACACCGACTGTTTCGGCACACTCGAACGCTATGCGTTCATAGGCGCGGCTGATAGCGGCCGGCGCTCGTAGCGTGTAATTTCTGCCGTAATACAGTGACTCGGCGATCGCTCTGTGAGCATGGCGACATAGACAGCCTACGACGACAGGCGCAAGTCCTTGGTCCCTATAGCCTCTAGACATTGCACCAAGAATCCCGCCGTGAACTTCCCTCGGCTCCCCTTGTTGCGCAGGTTCCGGTCGTTGTCATCGAATTCCTATTGCGGCCAGACCAGATGCCAGGTGCGCGTAGGTCGTCCTCCTGCGGACTCCGCCGCACGGATGGTCAAGCCCCGAGCGGAACTCCGGCCTCCCGCCTCATCTCCATCATGAAGATTTCTCCTGTCCCCCGCTATGGCCGCCGCGCAACGCCGCCGCTATGTCTGCAACCGACGTCGCCCGCGCGACAGCAGATGTCGAAAACGTCACCTGCATGTCGCGGAAGGCACGGTATCTGGACGCCACGGAAGGATCGGTCATGGCAGAGGTCACCATCGTCTACTGGCGCGACATTCCCGCGCAGGTGATCGTCGGCAAGGGCCGCCGGGGCGTCAAGAAACCGCTGCCGGAACGCTTCGAGCAGGCCATCGACCGCGCCGCGATGAAGGCCGGCATGGCGGGTACGGACGACTATCTGTCGGAATGGCGCAAAGCCGATCCGGTGACGGTCGAAGGCGAGGACGAGACGGTGGCCACGGCGGAAGCCGCGCGCATCGACCGGGACTATGACAAGGCGCGTCTGATGACGCTGATCGACAATAAGGGCTGGGCCTGACCCTGCGAGACCTCTGGAGCACTGCGATGTCCCTTCTCAACTTCCGCCGCAAGGAAACCCCGGCCCCGCAGACCGACGCTCTCGAGGCGTTCCTGAAGGGTTTTTCCATCGAAGTCATGCCGCGCACCGCCGCGAACGTCGAAAACTTCCGCGACCATCTGCCGAAGGGCACCCGCGTCTACATCGCCCATATCGAAGGCACGCCCATCGAAGACATGGTGGCGACGGCCAAGCGCCTGCGGGATGAAGGCTATGAGCCGATGCCGCACTTCCCCGCGCGCGTCATCAAGTCCCGCGCCGAACTGGCCGACTGGCTGTCGCGCTACAAGAACGAAGCGGGCGTCAGACAGGCGCTGCTCCTCGGCGGCGGCGTCTCGACCCCGGCGGGCGATTTCGACAGCTCCATGCAGATGATCGGAACCGGCCTCTTCGATGGCTTCGACCGCCTGCATGTCGCAGGCCACCCCGAAGGCAACAAGGACATCGACCCCGACGGATCCGACCGCATGGTGCTGGAAGCGCTCCGCTGGAAGCAGGCGTTCAGCCAGCGCACCGACGCGAAAATGGCCGTCGCTACGCAGTTCTGCTTCGAGGCTGCCCCGGTGATCGCCTGGGCCGACCGTCTGGCGGCCGAGGGCATCGAGCTTCCCATCCATATCGGCGTGGCCGGTCCCGCCAAGCTTCAGACGCTCATCAAATTCGCCATCGCCTGCGGCGTCGGCCCCAGCTTGCGCGTCCTGCAGAAGCGCGCGATGGACGTGACCAAGCTGCTGCTGCCCTATGAACCCACCGACTTCGTCGCGGCCCTCGCCGACCACAAGGCGCGCCATCCCGGCTTCGGCATCGAGCAGGTGCATTTCTTCCCGCTGGGCGGTATCAAGACGAACGCCGCCTGGACCATCCAGCACGGCGGCGCGTCGGGGACCCCCGCGGCGGAAGGCGGCGCGGTCTGAGGGCCGTCACACAACGGACGGGACCATGGCAGGCGCGCTTCTTTTCGATCTGGACGGCACGCTGATCCATTCCGACCCGCTGCATGTCGACATCTTCGTCCGGATGTATGCCGCCCGCGGGCGAACCATCGACACGGATTATTACCTGAACCACATCCACGGGCGGCGCAGCGAAGTGACCTTCGGCGAGGCTTTCCCGACCGAGGATGCCGACGCGCTTGCCGAGGAAAAGGAAACCACCTTCATCCGCGAATTCCCCGCATCCTTTCCGCCGATGCCCGGCGTCACGGCTCTGCTGGACCTTGCCGCGCGCGACGGTCTGCGCACTGCGGTCGTGACCAACGCGCCCCGCGAAAATGCGTATGTGATGCTGGACGCCATCGGACTGGCGCAGCACTTCGATACCGTCGTGCTGGCCGAGGATTGCACCCGGGGCAAACCCCACCCAGCCCCCTTCCTCGAGGCGATGCGCCGCCTCGATGCCACCCCTGACACCGCACTGGCGTTCGAGGACAGCCCGGCAGGCATCGCCTCCGCCCGCGCCGCCGGCCTCTTCACCATCGGCATCCGCTCCAGCCTGACCGACGCCGACCTGCGCAACGCGGGCTGCCATGCCACGCTTTCCGATTACACCGACCCCGCGCTGCCCGCCCTGCTGGCGCGCCTGAAAGGAACCGTCGAATGACCCGCACCGTCCTCGAATCCAAATCGAAAACCGTCGTGATCGGCTTCGACGAGCCCTTCTGCGTGATCGGCGAGCGGATCAACCCGACCGGTCGCAAGAAGCTCGCCGCCGAGCTTGAAATGGACAATTACGACACCGTCCTCAAGGACGCGATCGAACAGGTCGCCTGCGGCGCGACCGTTCTGGATGTGAACTCCGGTGCCGTTTTCACCAACCGCATGGCCACCGACCCCCGCTATGCCGACAATAACTTCGTCGAACCGCCGCTGATGCGCGAACTGATTTCCCGCATCCAGGCCGTGGTCGATGTCCCCCTCTGCATCGACTCGTCCGTCCCCGGCGCGCTGGAAGAGGGGCTGAAGGCCTGCGAGGGCCGTCCGCTCCTGAACTCGGTGACCGGAGAGGAGGAGCGTCTGGAACTCGTCCTGCCGCTGGTCAAGAAATACAACGTGCCGGTTGTGGCGATCTCCAATGACGACACCGGCATTTCGCAGGACCCCGACGTGCGCTTCGCCGTCGCCAAGAAGATCGTCCAGCGCGCCGCCGATTTCGGCATCCCCGCGCATGACATCGTGGTCGACCCGCTTGTCATGCCCATCGGCGCGATGGCCACCGCCGGGCACCAGGTCTTCGCCCTTGTCCGCCGTCTGCGTGACGAACTCGGCGTCAACACCACCTGCGGCGCGTCGAACATCAGCTTCGGCATGCCGCACCGCCACGGCATCAACGCAGCCTTCCTGCCGATGGCGATCTGCGCGGGCATGACCAGCGCGATCATGAACCCGGTCCGGCAGGTCGAGATGGAGGCGATCCGCGCCGCGAACCTGCTGATGAACCACGATGCGAACGGCGGCGACTGGATCATGTTCGGGCGCATCCTCGACGCGGTCGAAGCGGGCAAGACCTATTCCGAGGCATCGACAGACCAGATGGCGTCCGGCGCCGCGCGCGGCGGGCGCCGGGGCGGAAGGGCGCGGGTCTGACTGGCCGACCCGGCCGGTTTGCGCTGGATCATTGCAGGGCCGGACCGGCTGCGGTTCAGTGGCCGCGCAGCCCATCCGGAGACCCGCCATGCCCGCCCCCCTGCAAGGCATCACCGTCCTTGACCTGACGCATGTCCTGGCGGGCCCCTTCGCCAGCCTGACCCTTGCCGATCTCGGCGCGCGGATCATCAAGGTGGAACGCCCCGGAACGGGTGACGACACGCGCGGCTTTCCACCGTTTCTGCAGGGCGAAAGCGCCTATTTCGCGGCCCTGAACGCGGGCAAGCAGTCCATAGCGCTGGATCTGAAGGCCGCGCCCGACCGCGCGCTGTTCGACCGGCTGCTGAAGAAGGCCGACATCCTGCTGGAAAACTACCGCCCCGGCGTGATGGAACGCCTGGGCTACGGCTGGGAAACCCTGCACAACGCCCATCCGCGGCTGATCTATGGGGCCGTTTCCGGCTTTGGCCATACCGGGCCCGACCGCGGCAAGCCCGCCTATGACATGGTTGTCCAGGCGCGCGGCGGCGTGATGAGCATCACGGGCGAATCCGGCGGCCCGCCGGTGCGGGTCGGCGCATCGATCGGCGACATCGCCGCCGGGATGTATCTGGCGCAGGGCGTTCTGGCGGCACTTTACGCCCGCGAACGCGACGGATCGGGCCGCAAGATCGATATCGCGATGCTGGATGCCCAGTTGGCTATTCAGGAACACGCGCTTGCGATCACCACGGCCACCGGGGTCCCGCCGGACCGCACCGGCGCGCGCCACCCCACGATCACGCCGTTTTCCACCTTTCGCGCTTCGGACGGCTTCTTTGTCATCGCCGCCGGAAACGACGCGATGTTCGCCCGGCTCTGCGCCACCCTCGGCCTCGGTCCGCTGCCGGACGATCCCCGCTTTGCCACCAACGCGGCCCGCTGCGGCAATCACGCGCTTCTCAAGCGCCTGATCGAGGCGGTGACGCTGGGCCAGACTGCGGCGCACTGGATCGCGGCGCTGGACGCCGCCGCGCTGCCGACGGCGCGGGTGCAGGACATGGCGCAGGTGCTGCGCGATCCCCAGCTTCTGGCGCGCAACATGGTGCTGCGCGTGCAGGCCGCGGCCGGGCGGACCGGCATTCGCCGCCGCCGGTAACCCGGTCAAGATGACGGGACTGGCCGAACCGACCTCCCGCCCCCCGGCCGCGGCGCTTGACGGCGACCGTCAGGCGGTTCTTGCCTGGCTGGACGCGACGGACTGACCTCGGACCGAAACCACCGTGGGTTGCCTTTCGCATCACCCCTGCTAACCCTTGTCGGCATGCCGTTCCGAACGCTCGACGCCGACAAGATCCTGGCCACCGCTGTTGCGCTGGAGAACCGTGTGGCCGCCCGGTTTCCCGATCGCGGTCTGCGCAGGGTGGCCACGGAAATCGTCGCCCTGACCCGCAGCGCCATGACCGAGGCGCGTGCGCTCACCCCGCCGATCTGGTGGCTGCGCATCCTGATCGCGGGCGTTGTCTTCGGCGGCGCGGCCCTGTTCCTGTCCGTCGGCAGCGTCATCCCGCTCAACCAACTCGGGCAGGATGCCGTCACCTCGGTCGAAAGCATCGAAGCTGCGCTCAACACCGCCATCCTCGCGGGCCTGGGCCTGACCGCGCTGATCCGTCTGGAAGCGCGGATCAAGCGTCAGCGCGTCGCGCGCAGCCTGCACGCGCTGCGTTCGGTCATCCATGTCATCGACATGCATCAGCTGACCAAGGACCCCGTCACGTTGCAGCCCGGCTATGCGCCGACGCCGGCGTCCCCCTCCCGCATGCTCGGCGGACAGGAACTGTCGCGCTATCTGGACTACTGTTCGGAACTGCTGGCGATCACGGGCAAGCTCGCTGCCCTCTACGCGCAGGCCGTCAGCGATGACGGCGTCGCCTCGGCCGTCAACGACATCGAGACGCTGGGCAGCAACCTGTCGCGGAAAATCTGGCAGAAGATCACGATGATCGAGACATCGGATGCAGCCGTAGCCCCGGCGCGCCGCAAATGACGGCGGCGCCCGCCCCGATGCCGCGATTGGCGCTTGCGACCGATGCCTGACCGCCTAAGACAATCTGGAAATCGTTCCGCGCATTCCGGATGCCGCGCCATGACCGCCGACCCCCTTGTGATCTTCACCCCCTCTGGCAAGCGCGGGCATTTTGCCGTCGGCACGCCCGTCCTGACCGCCGCCCGGCAGCTCGGCGTCGATCTTGATTCCGTCTGCGGCGGACGCGGCATCTGCTCGCGCTGCCAGATCACGCCCGGCTACGGCGAGTTCGCCAAGCACGGCCTGACCGTTGCTGAGGGCGCACTGTCCGAATGGAACGAGGTCGAGGCGCGCTACAAGCGCATCCGGGGCCTGACCGAAGGGCGGCGTCTCGGCTGCCAGGCGAAGGTGCAGGGCGATGTCGTCATCGACGTCCCCCCCGAAAGCCAGGTCCACCGGCAGGTCATCCGCAAGTCGGCGGCGGTCCGCGACATCGTCATGGACCCCGCGACGCGCACCTACTATCTCGAAGTCATCGAACCCGACATGCACGAGCCCTCGGGCGACTTCCAGCGGCTCAAGGATGCCCTGCGCGACCAGTGGCAGATCGAAACCATCGAGGCCGATCTCGGCATCCTCCGCCGCCTCCAGCCCGCCCTGCGCAAGGGCGACTGGAAGGTTACAGTCGCCATCCACAAGGGCCATACCGGCCCCGCGCGGATCATCGACCTCTGGCCCGGCTTCTTCGAGGGGCGTCTCTACGGCCTCGCCATCGACCTCGGCTCCACCACCATCGCCGCCCATCTCTGCGACCTCAGCGACGGAACCGTCATGGCCTCCTCCGGCCTGATGAACCCGCAGATCCGCTTCGGCGAGGACCTCATGTCGCGCGTCAGCTATGCCATGATGAACCCCGGCGGCGATGTCGAGATGACACGGACGGTGCGCGAGGCGATCAATGCGCTGGCGAAATCCATCGCCGAAGAGGCGAAAATCGACCCGGCCCACATCGTCGAGACGGTCTTCGTCTGCAACCCGGTCATGCACCACCTCCTGCTCGGCATCGACCCGGTCGAACTGGGGCAGGCACCCTTCGCGCTTGCCACCTCGGAATCCCTCAGCTTCGCCGCAACCGAACTTGGCCTGTCAAACATCAACCCCTCCGCCCGCGTCTTCGTCCTGCCCTGCATCGCCGGGCATGTCGGCGCGGATGCCGCCGCCGTCGCATTGTCCGAGGAGCCGAACAAATCCAAGGATTTGGTCCTGATTGTTGATGTAGGCACGAATGCCGAAATCCTGCTCGGAAATCAGGACCGCGTGCTCGCCTGCTCCTCTCCCACCGGCCCCGCCTTCGAGGGCGCGCAGATATCAAGCGGCCAGCGCGCCGCCCCCGGTGCCATCGAACGGGTCGAAATCGACCCCGTGACGAAAGAGCCGCGCTTCAAGGTCATCGGATCGGACCTCTGGTCCACCGAGGACGGCTTCGCCGAGGCGACCGCCACCACCGGCGTCACCGGCATCTGCGGATCGGGTATCATCGAGGTCGTGGCCGAGATGCGCATGGCGGGTCTGGTCGATCCCGGCGGGCTGGTCGGGTCGGCGGAACAGACCGGCACAACCCGCATGATCCCGAATGGCCGCACGCATGACTATCTGCTGTATGACGGTTCTGCCGACGGCGGCCCGGTCATTTCCGTGACCCAGGGCGACATCCGGGCGATTCAGCTCGCGAAATCAGCGCTTTACGCAGGCGCGCGCCTACTGATGGACGAGTTGGGCGTCGATACGGTGGATCGCGTCACGCTCGCCGGGGCCTTCGGCGCGCATATCAGCCCGAAACACGCGATGGTCCTCGGCATGATCCCCGACGTGCCGCTGGGCCACGTCACCAGCGCGGGCAACGCCGCCGGAACCGGCGCGCGCATCGCGCTTCTCAACGTCGCCGCGCGCGCGGCGATCGAGGCCGAAGTGAAGCGCATCCACAAGGTCGAGACCGCCATCGAACCGCGCTTTCAGGAACACTTCGTCGCCGCCAATGCGATCCCGCACGCCACCGCCCCCTTCCCCGAACTCGCCAGGATCGTTACCCTGCCCGATGTCAGCTTCAACACGGCTGGCGGCGGGGATGGCGGGCGCAGGCGCCGCAGGGGCTGATGGACGATCCGATAGCAGCGTTGATCGGTCAGATCGCGGGCGGCGACCGCGCGGCCTTCCGCACGCTCTATTCCGCAGCCTCGGCGAAACTCTTCGGCGTTGCCTTGCGTATCCTGAATGATCGTCAGGAAGCCGAGGACGCCTTGCAGGAAGTGATGACACGTATCTGGCTGAACGCCCGGCGCTATGATGCAGGCCGGGCGCGCGGCATGACATGGGCCATCGCCATCGCGCGCAATCATTCCATCGACCGACTGCGCGCGCGCGGGCCGAAGCTGGACGGCGACGATGCGCTTGAATTCGTGCAGGACAAGCGCCCGGGGGTCGAGGCCGAACTGTCCGCCAGGGGCGAGGCGCGCCGCATCGCGGATTGCTTCGGCACGCTGGAACCCGCGAAAGCCGAAGCCGTGCGCGGGGCCTATCTGGGCGGCCTCAGCTACGAACAGCTTGCCGCCCGCCACGACGTGCCGCTGAACACGATGCGGTCCTGGCTGCGCCGCGGGCTTCTCAGCCTCAAGGAGTGCCTTGAGCGATGACCGAGACCCGCGACATGGATGACCGCGAAGGTCTTGCCGCCGAATATGTGCTCGGCACCCTGCCCCTGTCCGACCGGGCCGAGGCCGAACGCCTGATCGCCCGCGACCCCGCCTTCGCCGACCTGGTCGCGGACTGGGAGGACAAGCTCGCCCCCCTCAACGACGGCTATGCCGACGTTCCCGCACCCGCCGACATGCTCGATCGGATCGAGGCGCGCCTGTTCCCGGCTGCTGCCCCGCCCGCCCGGTCGTGGCGTCCGTTCTGGCTCGGCCTGCTCGGCGGCCTCGCCGTGGCGGGGCTCGCCGCCTTCGTCTTCCTGCCGAACCTGCCCGGCCCCGCAGCCCCGGCGATGGTCGCGACCCTGACCGGCGAGGGGCAGGACCTGATCGTCACCGCAAGCTATGCCCCAGGCGACGGCACCCTGACCGTCACCCGCACCGGCGGAACTGCAGCCGCCGCCGACCGGGACTATCAGCTCTGGCTGATCCCCGCCGGTCAGGCCCCGGTGCCGCTCGGTCTGATCCGCGACGCCGCGCTGGAAGTGCCCGTCACAGCGCTCCCTCCCGGCACGACGCTTGCCGTCAGCCTGGAACCAACCGGCGGTTCGCCCACCGGCCAGCCAACCGGTCCGGTTCTGGTCGCCGCCGTGATCGCGGGCTGAGCCGCCGCCTGAACATCCTTCACGAAGGATGTTCAGCCGCCGAAGAATTTTCGTAAAAATTCTTCATCTTGCGCAAAAGCAGAAAAACCCGGACCCGCCCCGCAACTTCCCCTGCACCCGCTCCGTAGCTTCCGCCACGAGGACGGGGAAAGGCCCCGTCCCACCAGACAGAGGAAGATCACCATGTCCCTTTCATTCCGCGCCGTCGCCGCCGTCCTGGCCATCGGCTTTGCCGCACCCGCCTTCGCCGAAAGCCACGCCGTCGAAAACCCGATGGTCGGCGGCGCCGCGATGTTCGCCGACAAGAACATCGTCGAGAATGCCGTGAACTCGAAGGACCACACGACGCTCGTCGCCGCCGTCCAGGCTGCGGGCCTGGTCGAGACGCTGTCGGGCGCCGGCCCGTTCACCGTCTTCGCGCCCACCAATGACGCCTTTGCGAAACTGCCTGCGGGCACCGTCGAAAATCTGGTCAAGCCCGAGAACAAGGAAATGCTGACCAAGATCCTGACCTGCCATGTCGTCGGCAAGGCCGTGATGGCCGAAGCGATGCAGGGCATGATCAAGGATGACAACGGCAACCATCCGGTGCCGACCGTCGGAGGCTGCACGCTGAACGCGACATACGCCGACGACAAGATGATGCTGACCGACGAGAACGGCAATGTCGCCACCGTCACCATCGCCGATGTCGTCCAGTCGAACGGCGTGATCCATGTCATCGACACCGTGCTGCTGCCGAAGATGTAAGCGTCAGCCTCCTTCGGGCCGGTCCCCTACTCCCGTCTCCCGAAGGGTTGTCCGCGTGATCCCGGTGCGGTGTGGTGCGCTGGTGGTGGTGCGGGGTCACGCGCGGGGCCGTCCTGTCCGGGGCGGCCCCGACCTACTGCGCGCGTTCCTCCAGCGCCAGCCAGTCCTCTTCCGCCGCTGCCAGCGCCGCCTGCCGCTCCGTCAGCGCCTCGGACGCCTTGCGGAACTTGTCCGGGGCGGTCGAGAACAGGTTCGGGTCGGACAGAAAGTCTTCCAGCTTGCCGATCTCGGCCTCCAGACGCTCGATCAGATCAGGCAGGCTCTCCAGCCGGTGCCTTTCCGTGAAAGAGAGAGACCGGGCATCGCTCTTCGCGTTCCGCTTCAGGTTTGTCGAAGAACCCTTTGCTACAGTTTCCTTTTCCGACTCACCATCATCCCCCCGCTGCGCCTGATAATCGCTCCAGCCCCCCGGATAGACCGCCGCCCGTCCGTCGCCCTCCATCGCAACCGTCACCGTCGCCACCCGGTCGATGAAATCACGGTCATGGCTAACCAGAATCACCGTCCCGTCGAAATCCGCGATCAGGTCCTGCAGCAGGTCCAGCGTCTCGACATCCAGATCGTTGGTCGGTTCGTCCAGCACCAGGAAATTCGACCGCCTGGCCATCAGGCGCGCCAGCAGCAGCCGCGCCCGCTCGCCGCCCGACAGCGATCCGACCGGCGCGCGCGCCTGGCTTTCGTCGAACAGGAAATCCTTGAGGTATGCCACAACATGCCGTGGCTGCCCCCGCACCATCACCTGATCCGACCGCCCCGAGACGCGCATGTCGGGATCGTTGACCAGCCCGTCCCACAAGCTGACCGACAGGTCGAGCGTCGCCCGCGCCTGATCGAAGACCGCGATCTCCAGATTCGTGCCCAGCCTGACCGTCCCGCTGTCAGGTGCCACCTCGCCCGTCAGCATCTTCAGAAGCGTCGTCTTGCCGACGCCGTTCGGGCCGACCAGCGCAACGCGGTCGCCGCGCAGAAGGCGGAAATCGAACGGGCGCAGGATGACCTTCGTCCCGTAGGACTTTGAAATACCTTTGACTTCCGCGACCAGCCGCCCAGAGGTATTGCCCGCCTCCAGCGCCATGTCAGCCACACCCTGCCGCCGGATCATCGCACCGCGTTCGTCGCGCAGCGCCGCCAGCGCCCGCACCCGCCCCTGATTGCGCTTGCGCCGCGCCGAAATCCCCTCGACCGCCCACTTCGCCTCGGCCTTGATCTTGCGTTCCAGCTTGTGGCGGGCCTCGTCCTCCGCCTCCCAGACCGTGTCGCGCCAGTCCTCGAAGGCCTCGAACCCCTTGTCCAGGCGCCGAACCTGCCCCCGGTCGATCCACAGCGTGGACCGCGCCAGCGCCCGCAGGAAACGCGCGGTCATGCGATATCAGCACGAATGCAGCGCGGGTGCCGGTCAGTTCAGCCTCCAGCCAGCGGATCGCGTTGATATCCAGGTGGTTGGTCGGTTCATCGAGCAGCATCAGGTCAGGTGCTTCGGCCAGCAGCCGCGCCAGCGCTGCGCGCCGCTTTTCGCCGCCCGACGCCGTGGCAACCGGTGCGTCCGGGCGGAAATCCAGCCCCTCGGCTGCCGCGATAACCTTGTAGTCCTCACCCGGCGGCAGCCCCGCCCCGGCATAATCACCCAGCGTGGCAAAGGCCGACAGGTCGGGGTCCTGTTCCATATAGCCGACACGCATTCCGGGCGGCACGACGCGATCACCGCGATCCGCCTCGCTCAGGCCCGCCATCAGCTTCAGCAGCGTGGACTTGCCCGACCCGTTCCGCCCGACCAGCGCGATGCGGTCGCCGGGCTGGATGGTCAGGTCAAGGCTGTCGAAAAGGGGATTGCCGCCGAAGGTCAGCGAGACTTGGGAAAGCTGAAGAAGGGGTGCGCGTGCCATGCCGGGCGAGCTATCCGGGCCGCATTCCGGCGTCAACCGGATGCCGGTCAGATCAGCCGCGCGTCACGCCGCCACGCCCCTGAGCAGACTTGCCCGTCCCGGCGGAATGCGCCCGATCTCCAGCCCGGTGAACACATGCAGCGTCCCCAGATCCGCATCCACCACCGCATGGTCGCTGACCCAGCCCCCCATCATCAGATAGGTCCGCAGCAACGGCGGCATCGCCGCCATCGCAACCCGCATGTCCGGCGTCCGCAGCCGCAGCGCGCGCGCATAGCGGAACACATGGCGCGCCTTGATGCGCGGCAGCCAGCGGCGCGGGGCCAGATGCGCCGCGCGCAGCAAGGCGAAGGCATCGAGATAGCGGCCGGGGTCGGTGCCCCCGAAGGACGAACAGCCGAACATCATGCCGATCCCCTCATCATCGACGATCCGTGTCATCGCCGCCCACGCGACACGCAGCACGTCCGGGTCGTGGCATGTCGGCTCCATGCAGAACCGTCCCAGCTCCACCATCCGGCGCGGATAGGCGGACAGCGCCGACAGCTCGTAGAACTGCGCGGCATAGGCACGGCCGATCTCGCGTCCGTCGGCAAGCGCCAGCAGACGGAACGAACAGACCAGCCGCCCCGTCGCCGTGTCCTCGACCAGAATGTGGCGGCAGACGGAATCGAACCGGTCGGCGTCGCCCGTCCCCGGCCCTCCCGCCCGGAACGCCCGTCCCCGCAGCGCCAGCGACGCGGCCATGTCCGCCTCGTCTGCCGCAAAGCGCGCGCCATAGCGTCCCCTCGCCAATGACAGCATGGTGATCCCCCTGTCGCAGTCCTTGGCACATCCGCGCTGCGGCCCTAGATCCTGCACCGGCACAGTTTAGCGCAGCATGATAAGCGCAGCGCAACGACACGTTCATGCAGACGAGGGCACCATGACCACAGCCGACACAGCAAATCCGCAAGTCAGACGTCGAATGGCGCGCGCAGCTGTCCGATCTCGCCTACAGGGTCACGCGCAGGCACGGCACCGAACGCGCCTTCACAAATGACGCCTTCCCGAAGGGTCCGGGCGTCTTTTCCTGCGTCTGCTGCGGGGCGGACCTGTTCGATGCGGACGCAAAATTCGACAGCGGCACGGGCTGGCCCAGCTTCTGGAAGCCGATCGACGGCGCACCCGTCGCCGAGGCCGAGGATCGCGGCTGGTTCATGCGCCGGACCGAGGTGCACTGCGTGCGCTGCGCGGCACATCTGGGCCATGTCTTCCCGGACGGCCCGAAACCCACGGGCCTGCGCTACTGCATCAACGGCGTGGCGCTGACGCACCGGGCAAAGTGAGTGCAACGGAGGGCAGTGCATGACCGCCGGGTGGGCGCTGCAACGCGCGTTCTGCTCGCTTTATGGTTCAGCCACTTCCACCGGCGTTCACCGCCGTGAAGGTGCAGAAGCGCCCGCCCGAGGGGGGTGATGAGCGATCAGAAAACGTCCCGTGGACGTTTTCCGCGAAGAACGCCCGGCCCGTGGCCGGGCCGGGAGGCGGGCGCTGCCCGGCGGCGCATCCGCGCCTTGTTCCGGGCAAGAAGGGTCCAGGGGATTTCGGCTCCGCTCTCTCAGCTGTCGCTTCCGATGATCGACCCTGCATTCAGGTTGCCGACGCTGCCCAGAAGCTGCCGCAGGAACCCGATGCCCTTGATGTTGCTGTCCGTCACGCGGCGCGACAGCACCACCGTCTGCCCCTTTTCCAGCCCGAAGCGTTCGACATTCTCGACCACGCCCGCCTCGTCGAAGCTGACGGCGACGACCTGACGTTCAATCTCGCGCGGCGCGCGTCCGCCACGATGTTCGAACTTCGATCCGACGTAGTACCACCCCGACCCGGTCAGGATACCCGATGACGACGGCCGCCCGATCGCCTGCGCGACGGCCTCCTGCGTGCTCTCACCGACGATGACGTCTTCAAGGTCGCCGTCGGTGGGGACATAGCCGTGGTTGCGCGTGATCGGGCTGCAGGCGGCGGCGAGGGCGACAAGAAGGGTCAGGCAGACCGCCCGCATGACAAGTCCCAACCGCATTCCGCCACCCTCTTGTCATGCCACCCGAAGACTTCTATCCGGGCTTACAACATGCCGGGTCCATCGTTCAAGGACAGTCGGCACAGCCGCATGGTTCCCCTGATGCCGGACAACACCTCAGACACAGCCTTGTTTCCGGTGGCCGGGCTGAACCGGCGCAAGCCCACGCGGTTCTCCATCGTGCCCGATGCCGCCGCCCGCGCGCGGCTGGCCGGTGATCTCGGCATCCTCGGCATCGACGCCCTGCGCTTTGCGGGCGAGATCGCACCGAAGGGACGCGAGGACTGGGACCTGACCGCCGCGATGACGGCATCGGTCGTGCAGGCCTGCGTCGTGACGCTGGCACCGGTCCGCACCAGACTGCACGAAACGGTCCTGCGCCGCTATCTTGCGGACATGGCCGAACCCGAAGGCGACGACGTCGAAATGCCCGAGGATGACACCGCCGAAGCCCTGCCGCGTGTGATCGATGCCTATGCGGTGATGACCGAAGCTCTGGTGCTGGCCCTGCCGCCCTGGCCGCGCGCCGCCGGTGCGGAACTCGGGCCGACGACCGTCGCGCCGCCCGGCGCGGAACCCTTGGAACCGGGCCAGGTGAAGCCGTTCGCGGGGCTGGCCGGACTGATGAAAAAGCCCGGCGGAAGGCCGTCCGACGACGGCGGCTGACGCGGCCTTCCGGGGCCGGAAAACCCGCAGCGATTAGCCCTTGCGCATCCGGGAAATCGCAGTATGTTCCCGGCCTCGCATGAATCTTTGGGTTCTGACGCGGCTGCCTGCCGGGCGTTCGGTGTCGAAACCTCAAGGAAAACCGGGGCTTGATAGCCCCCATTGACCCCGAGGTTGACAGATGGCTGTCCCGCAGAACAGGACCACGAAGTCCAAGCGCAACATGCGCCGCGCCCATGACTCGCTCGTCGCAGCGAACCCGAACGAATGCCCGAACTGCGGCGAACTGAAACGCCCGCACCATGTCTGCGGCGCCTGCGGTCACTATGACGCGCGTGAAGTGGTGGCGAAGGCGGTCGAGGTCGATCTGGACGAAGACGCGGCGTAAGGCTGCGGCCCCGCCCGACTGACGCAGGCAGAAATGACGCAAGCTCCCGTGCTCGATCCCGAGGGTGAAGGCCGGTCGCCGGGGCCGAAAGGCCCCGTTGTCATTTCTGTCGATGCGATGGGCGGCGATCACGGCGCGGCGGCGGTCGTCGCAGGAATGGCCAGCAGCGCTGCGGAAGACGCCGAGCTGAGCTTTGTGGTCCACGGGCCCGAAGCGATGCTGCGCGGGCTGATCGCCAGACGGGGCCAGCTGGAGGGCCGCGTGACGATCCGCGATGTGGCCGGCGTCGTGCAGATGTCCGACAAACCGAGCCACGTGATGCGGCACGGGCAGGGTACGTCGATGTGGTCAACGATCGAGGCCGTACGTGACGGATCCGCAAAGGCGGCCGTTTCCTGCGGGAATACCGGCGCGCTGATGGCAGTGTCGATGATCCGGCTCCGCAAGCTGCCCGGGGTCAACCGCCCGGCGATCGCCTGTCTCTGGCCGTCGCGCGGCCCGCAGAAGTTCAACGTCATGCTGGACGTGGGCGCGGATATCCGCGCCGATGCGCCGGACCTTCTGCAGTTCGCCATGATGGGCGCGTCCTATGCGCGCAACGGCCTCGGCGTTCAGCGCCCGAAGGTCGGGCTGATGAATGTGGGCACGGAAGAGCACAAGGGCCGGGCCGAGCTGAAGCTCGCCAATGACATGATCCAGCAGTCGGCCGAGGCAGGGGCCTTCGACTATGTGGGCTTTGTCGAGGGCGGTGATCTGTCGTCGGCCCATGTGAATGTCATCGTCATGGACGGCTTCACCGGCAACATCGCGCTGAAGACCGGCGAGGGAACGGCCAAGCTGGTGGGCGACTTCCTGCGCGAGGCCTTCAATGCGGGATGGCTGTCGAAGTTCGCGGCGATCCTGGCGCTGGGATCGCTGCGGCGGCTGCGGCTGAGGATCGATCCCCGGCGGCAGAACGGCGGTGTCTTCCTCGGCCTGAACGGCACCGTGGTGAAATCGCACGGCTCCGCCGACGCGACGGGTGTGTCTGCCGCGATCCGCCTTGCCTCGCAGCTGGCGCGGTCGAACTTCCAGGACCGGCTCGCAGCGCGGGTTGCGTCGGCGGCGGGCGCAATGCAGGATGCCCTGACCGGCGCGCCCGATGCGGCAGCGCCGCAGGGTGGGACAGCAGGCGGGACAATCGAATGACGATGCGTGCGGTTGTCCGTGGCGTCGGGCACTACCTGCCCGACCGCGTGGTTCCGAACAGCTGGTTCGAGGACAAGGTCGAGACCACCGACGAATGGATCAGGACCCGCACCGGGATCGAGCGGCGGCACTTCGCCGCTGACGGCCAGACGACATCCGACATGGCGGCCGCAGCGGGCCGCAACGCGCTGGCCGACGCGGGAATCGCCGCCGCCGACCTTGACGCTATCATCCTGGCCACCTCGACCGCCGACCTGACCTTTCCGTCGGCGGCGACGATGGTGCAGGCGAAACTCGGCCTGAAGACGGGGTTCGCCTTTGACGTTCAGGCCGTCTGCGCGGGGTTTGTCTTCGCGCTCGCCAACGCGAACGCCCTGATCCTGTCCGGCCAAGCCCGGCGCGTGATGGTGATCGGGGCCGAGACCTTCAGCCGCATCCTCGATTTCACCGACCGCGGCACGTGCGTCCTGTTCGGTGACGGCGCGGGCGCGGTCGTGCTCGAAGGCGCGCCCGCCACCGGCACCTCCGCCGACCGCGGCATCCTTGCCACTGATCTGCATAGCGACGGGTCCTACCGCGAGCTTCTGTATGTCGATGGGGGCGTCTCGACCACCGGCACCTCCGGCCACCTCAAGATGCAGGGAAACGCCGTCTTCCGCCACGCGGTCGAGAAACTCGCCGACACCGCCCATGCAGCCCTTGCCAAGGCCATGCTGACACCCGCCGAGGTCGACTGGATCGTGCCGCATCAGGCGAACCTGCGAATCATCACGGCCACGGCGTCGCGCATGGACGTGCCGATGGAGCGTGTCGTGGTGACGGTTCAGGACCACGGCAACACGTCCGCCGCCTCGATTCCCCTTGCTTTGTCGGTCGGCAAGGCGCGCGGACAGATAAAAACCGGTGATCTTATCGTCACCGAGGCCATCGGCGGCGGCCTCGCCTGGGGGTCTGTGGTCCTGCGCTGGTGATTTCATGCCTGAATAGCGCACCCCAAGCCATTGATATTGACTTGGGTTTCCGAACCCCCCATCGTGCCTGCAACAATGTCCGGGGGGACGTGATGAGCGAAAACACTTTGACGCGCATGGACCTGAGCGAAGCCGTCTTCCGCGAGGTCGGGCTGTCGCGGAACGAATCGTCCAATCTGGTCGAGGAAGTTCTCCAGCATGTCTCGGACGCGCTGGCCGGCGGCGAGACGGTCAAGATATCGTCCTTCGGCACGTTTTCGGTGCGCGAGAAGTCGGCCCGCGTCGGCCGCAACCCCAAGACCGGTGACGAGGTTCCGATCCACCCGCGCCGAGTCCTGACCTTCCGGCCCTCGCATCTGATGAAGGATCGCGTGGCCGCCGGGAACAAGGGCTGAGCCGCACGATGGACAAGTCCGCCGAGGCCTTCCGCACGATCAGCGAAGTGTCCGAGGTTCTGCATACCCCGGCGCATGTGCTGCGGTTCTGGGAAAGTAAGTTCACCCAGGTGAAGCCGGTCAAGCGCGGCGGCGGGCGGCGGTATTACCGCCCCACCGACATTGCTCTTCTGGGCGGCATCCGGCGTCTGCTGCATGATGACGGGCTGACGATCCGGGGCGTGCAGAAGATCCTTCGCGAAAAGGGTGCCAAGCATGTCGCGGCCCTGTCGGGCAACGGGGCGATCCACCCCGAGCCATTCGCCGACGACGCTGCCGCAGCCCCTGCACCGGTCCCCAACCCGCCCCCGTCGCGCGCCGCGACGGGCGACGGCGGCGACCTGTTCGACCGTGCCGTGCGTGGGCAGGCACCCGAGGCCCCGATGGACATCGACACCCCCACCCTGCCCTTTGCGGGGGCCGAGGGGCCGATTCCATTCGCCGCTGCCTCGGCGGCTCCGCCCGCCAAGGCTCCGGCCGACGACGACGGAACCGCCCCGGCAAGACAGCCTGCGGCCAACCTTCTGCGCGCGATGGACGCGCTGCGAGCCAATGATAACAGGGCCGGGCTGACGCTGGTCTACCGCCGGTTGTCGTCGCTGCGCGACCGTCTGGCGGGCAGCGACGACCCGCGCCCGTTCTGATCGCAGCGCACCGTCCGCAAGACGCCCGCATGGCCCCGGACTTCGGCGCAAACCTGCTTGCCCCCGCCCGCGCATTCATCCTATACGTCCGCCCGTCGGGCCGTAGCGCAGCCTGGTTAGCGCGTCCGTCTGGGGGGCGGGAGGTCGAGAGTTCGAATCTCTCCGGCCCGACCAAACTGAACCGCCCGCCCCGTGACAGGGGCGGGCGTTCGGCACTCGGGGGGACGGGGCATGACCGCTGAGACTTCGCAGGGCGTGCTGTCGGACACCGGTTTGCGCGCGCTGATCGCCGCCGGGGCCGTTCTGCCCGACCGCCCCGTCACCGACGCCCAGATCCAGCCCGCCAGCATCGACCTGCGCCTCGGATCCGTCGCCTACCGCGTCCGCGCCTCGTTCCTCACCGGTCCCGGCCGCAAGGTCGCCGACCGCATCGCCGAGTTCGAGATGCACAGGATCAGCCTGACCGACGGCGCGGTGCTGGAAAAGGGCTGCGTCTATCTGGTCCCCCTGCAGGAAAGCCTCGCCCTGCCGCCCGGCCTGTCCGCGGTTGCAAACGCCAAGAGCTCGACCGGGCGGCTCGACCTTCTGACCCGGACCATCACCGATGGCGGCGTCGAATTCGACCGTATCCCCGACGGCTACCATGGCCCGCTCTACGCCGAAATCTGCCCGCGCTCCTTCTCGGTCCTCGCCCGCACGGGCCAGCGGCTGAACCAGCTGCGCGTGCGGCGCGGTCAGGCCACGCTGACCGACGCCGATCTTCAGGCGCTGCACCATGCCGGCCCGCTGGTCTCGGGTGCGCCGGTGATCTCGGACGGTCTGGGATTTTCGGTCGACCTGCTCCCCTCGGACGGCGATCTGGTCGGCTACCGTGCGAAACCCCATACCGGCGTGATCGACCTCGACCGCATCGGCCACTACGCGGCCCGGGACTTCTGGGAGGAGCTGCGCACCACCGAGGGCCGCATCATCCTCGACCCCGGTGCCTTCTATATCCTTGTCAGCCGCGAGGCGGTGACGATTCCGCCGACCCACGCCGCCGAAATGGCCCCCTACCTCGCCATGGTCGGCGAATTCCGCGTGCACTACGCGGGCTTTTTCGACCCCGGTTTCGGCTGGGCTGCGGCAGGCGGGGCCGGGTCGCGCGGTGTGCTCGAGGTGCGCTGCCATGAAGCGCCCTTCGTGCTGGAACACGGACAGGTCGTGGGGCGGCTGATCTATGAGCGGATGGCATCGCTGCCCGCGCGGATGTACGGGACGGGCATCGCGTCGAACTATCAGGGCCAGGGACTGAAGCTCAGCAAGCATTTCCGGACAGATTAGCCGGTCAGGTAGGCAGGCCCACCGGGCGCATCCGTCGAACGCCGCACCGCGAAATTGGCGATTTAACCGCGCCACCGTAAGACATAAGATGCGCCCACATCCGAAGGAGCTGCCCGATGAACCAGATGCCCAAGCTCAAGGCCAAGGACGCGCCCGATCTGGGCCGGTTCGACTGGGACGACCCCTTCCGGCTTGAGGATCAGCTGACCGAGGACGAGCGCATGCTGCGCGACGCGGCGCGCACCTACGCGCAGGACCGCCTGCAGCCCCGTGTCATCGCAGCCTACCGCGATGAGGTGGCGGACCCCGGAGTCTTTGCCGAAATGGGTGAGATGGGCCTGCTCGGCCTGACCATCCCGGAAACCTACGGCGGGCTTGGGGCGTCCTACGTCGCCTACGGCCTCGTCGCGCGCGAGGTGGAGCGGGTGGATTCCGGCTACCGCAGCATGATGTCGGTGCAGTCGTCGTTGGTGATGTATCCGATCTATGCCTACGGGACCGAGGAACAGCGGCAGAAATACCTGCCGGGTCTGGCGGCGGGCACCCTGATCGGCTGTTTCGGCCTGACCGAACCCGATGCCGGGTCGGACCCGGCGGGCATGAAGACGACGGCGAAGAAGACCGCGGACGGCTATGTGCTGAACGGCTCCAAGATGTGGATCTCCAATGCCCCGTTTGCGGATGTCTTTGTCGTCTGGGCGAAGTCCGACGCGCATGGCGGAAAGATCAGGGGTTTCGTGCTCGACAAAGGCATGGCGGGCCTTTCAGCCCCGAAGATCGGCGGCAAGCTCAGCTTGCGCGCCTCCACCACCGGCGAAATCGTGATGAAGGATGTGGCGGTGGGCGAGGATGCCCTGCTGCCCGGCGTCGAAGGGCTGAAAGGCCCGTTCGGCTGTCTGAACCGCGCCCGCTACGGCATTTCCTGGGGCGTCCTCGGTGCCGCCGAATTCTGCCTGCACGCCGCCCGGCAGTACGGACTCGACCGCAGGCAGTTCGGCAAGCCGCTCGCCCAGACGCAGCTTTTCCAGCTCAAGCTTGCCAATATGATGACCGAGATCTCGCTCGGCCTTCAGGCATCGCTCCGCGTCGGCCGCCTGATGGATGACGCGCAGGCAGCCCCCGAAATGATCAGCCTCGTCAAGCGCAACAACTGCGGCAAGGCGCTGGATATCGCGCGGATGTCCCGCGACATGCATGGCGGCAACGGCATTCAGGAAGACTACCAGATCATGCGCCACATGGTGAACCTCGAGACGGTCAACACCTATGAGGGCACGCATGACGTCCACGCCCTGATCCTCGGCCGCGCCATCACCGGGCTGCAGGCGTTCTTCTGACCCGCTAACCGCTTGGCAAGATTTGCGGCCTAGCCTGCCCCGGAAACCGGGAAGGCAACCATGGCACGGCATCACGGCGAGCAGTCAGACCCGCAGGCCGCAACAAGCGAAGCGCTGCGCTACTGGTACGCACAGGAAGCCGCCCCCCTGCCCGATCTCCCTCCCGCGGCGGACGCCGAAGACCGGACCCTGCCCGGCGGCTGGTGGATCACGCCCGTGCTGCTGGCGTCGGTCCTCGCCTGGATCATGATCGGCTGGGCGTTGTTCGTGTAGCGCGGACTGTACACAACCCACCCCTCCGGTAAGAAGCGTTTTCGCGAAAACGCGTCTGAATCGAAGATCGCTCGTGAACGATCTTCAAATCGTCCGCCCCCGCCCATCCCTGCGCCACGGCCTTCAACGCAACGATCCGGCCCCGCGCCCGAAACCACGTATGCACGCGATATGCATGCAATAAGCACGTAAAGCGTAGATGCCATACGGAAGCAGGCACGCCTCACCGCGCCAGAATCAGCTCCGCCTTCAGCCCGCCCAGACGCTCGCTGTCGCTCAGCCGCAATGTCCCGCCATGGCTCCGCGCGATGTCCGCCGTGATCGCCAGCCCCAGTCCCACGCCCGGCCCCCGGTCCTGATTGCGCGCCGCGTCGAGCCGCGTGAAGGGCCGCATCGCCTCGTCCCGGCGGTCCTTCGGGATGCCCGGCCCCGCATCCTCGACCGTCACCCGCCATGCCCGGTCCAGCACCGCCACCGACACCTCGGCGCTGCCGCCGTAGCGGACCGCATTGCCGATCAGATTGGCGATCGCCCGTTCGACGGCCACCCGCCGCAGCTTTGCCCGCCCGCTGCCCGTCACCGACATCAGCGTCACCGCCTGCCCCGCCCGCCGCGCGTCGTCCACGACCTTTGCCGCCAGCTGGGCGGGATCAACGTCTTCCGTCTCGCCGTCCTGCGCGTCACCCTTGGCGAAATCGAGAAAGGCATCCAGCATGCGTTCCATGTCGGCGATGTCGCCGGTCAGCGCCCGCACTTCGGGGTCGTCCGGCAGCAGGCTCAGCCCCAGCTTCAGACGGGTCAGCGGCGTACGCAGATCATGGCTCACCCCCGACAACAGCAGCGTGCGCTGTTCGATCTGCCGTTCGATCCGGTTGCGCATGTCCAGAAACGCATTGCCCGCCGCGCGCACCTCGGTCGCGCCCGCTGGTTTCAGATGCACATTGCGCCCCTTGCCGAACCCCTCCGCCGCCCGCGCCAGCTGCCGGATCGGGCGCATCTGGTTGCGCAGGAACCCGAAGGCGATCAGCGTCATCAGAAGGCCCGTCGCCAGCATCAGCACCAAGAGCTGATGCGGATTCGTCGCCGACACCCGCCTGCGGTCGAATTCGATCCGTACCGGCCCCGGACCCGCCGCCACCGTCAGCGCGACCCTGCGGTCAGCGGACAGATCGACCGACAGCGTGTCCGGAAACGCCTCGCGCAGGGTTTCGATCACCACCTTGCCCGACAGATCGTAGAAGGCGCGCGGATCGATCTCGCGTCCGGCCGGGCTTCCCGCCATCACCTCCAGCGACAGGTCGCCTGCCGGATCCGACATCGCGCGCAGGGCCCCGGCAGGATCCGCCTCGCCCTCGCCCGCCTTGAGCACCGCCGAGATTTCAAGCACGATGTTCCGCGTCATCTGGCGCGTCACATCCTCGAAATGCCGCTGAATGAAGGCCAGCGACACGACCAGCTGGATCGTGACGATCGGAACGATCAGGATTAGCGCGGCACGTCCGTAGATACCGCGGGGGGAAAGACGTTTGAGCCAGGCGAACATGATGCGGCAAGGCTAGACGCGGAACACGCAAAGCGGAAGGGCAGGATGGCGGGATCGGGCGGCACCACGGACAGAGACCCCGAAATCCGGCATGTCCTGGCCCCGAACCCGTCCCCGATGACGGCAACGGGAACCAACTGCTGGATCGTCGGTGCCGGGCAGGTGGCGGTCATCGATCCGGGGCCGGACCATGCCCCGCATCTGGCGGCCCTGCTAGCCGCGCTGCGTCCGGGCGAGGCGGTGTCGCATATCTTCGTGACCCATTCGCATCTCGATCACTCCGGCGGCGCGGCGCGGCTGTCGGCGATGACCGGTGCCCCGGTGCTGGCCTTCGGCCCGTTGGGTGCCGGGCAATCGGAGCGGATGCGCACACTGGCGGCTGAGGGCCTGGACAATGCCGGCGAGGGCGCGGACCACAGCTTCCGCCCCGACATGACGCTGGCGGAGGGCGATGTCACGGCGGGCGGCAACTGGTCGCTGGCAGCCCTCCACTGTCCCGGCCATTTCGGTAACCATCTGTGCTTTGTAGCAGGCAGTCTCGCCTTCACCGGCGATCATGTGATGGGCTGGTCCACGAGCCTGATCTCGCCGCCCGACGGCGACATGACCGACTATCTTCGATCGCTGGACGGGCTGTCCCGCGCGGGTGCGGCGACCGGCTATCCCGGACACGGACCGGTCATCGCCGACCTGCCCGCGCGCATCCGCGCGCTTGCCGCCCACCGCAGGATGCGCGAGGCCGGGGTGCTGGCCCAACTCGCCGCCGGACCGGCCGACGCAGTGTCGATTTCCACCGCGCTCTACATCGGCACACCCGCCGCCCTGATGCCCGCAGCCGCCCGCAATGTCCTGGCGCATCTTATTGATCTTCAAGGCAGAAGTCTGGTGGCCTGCGACGCGCCGATCAGTCTGAGCACCCGCTTCCGCCGCCCGTGACCGCCCCCTCCGCGCCCCGCGCGATACCACTGGACGCCCCCCGCCCCCCTTGCTATAGACCCGCGCGTGTTCCGGCGTAGCTCAGCGGTAGAGCAGTTGACTGTTAATCAATTGGTCGTAGGTTCGATCCCTACCGCCGGAGCCAATAAAATCAATAACATAGCTGAACTATAGCACGCCGTTTTGGCGTTTTAGTCTCTTTTTTCACGGAGCCGTTTGCGCGCGGACGGCAACACATTGGCGCGGTCGCACTAACGACGGAAGCCTGATCGAACACCCCCCGATCCGCCTCGCAACAGACCCAGCGGTCTCATCATCCCGCTACGCGCTCAAAGAAAGAGCCCCGGAAAGGGCTCTTGAGTAGTTTGCTGCATGGTCAGTCGAGACGCTCGCACACCCCGTCGATCACCTCGTGCAGCTGCCGGGTGATCGTCGGATTCTCCGCCACCCGGCCGGTGAGGGCAAAGGAGGCGGCGTTGAACAGACGCCAGGGGGTGCGGTCGTCCCAGTCATGGGGCGGCTCCTCATAGGCCTTCAGCACATCGCCGATGCGGGTCCGGTTGATGACGCCGCGCCGGTACATGGACATGATGCCCTGGTCGGCCAGTGCGTCTGGTAGATCAAGCCCCTTTTACCGCTTTAAGGTCAGGGCTGTAATTTTCGCAGCCGCCATCCCGCGCCAACGTCCCTGCCTCAATCTTGAACTCGCGGTTGAACGTCCGTTTATCCACGGAAAACTCCGATTCCGTTGAAGTTCCTATCTCGGTGCCCACGAAACCGACAGAAAGTCAGGCCATAATGAGCGAGCTTTTCGTGTAATCCGGGGTGCAGGTTGACCGGCTGCGACCGCCCCTTCCGAAGTCGCGCCCTAGGTTGCAAGTTGATAAGCGGCGCGTTGGGCTGGACATATACATCC
This sequence comes from uncultured Alphaproteobacteria bacterium, assembly GCA_963738635.1. Taxonomy (GTDB): domain Bacteria; phylum Pseudomonadota; class Alphaproteobacteria; order Rhodobacterales; family Rhodobacteraceae; genus JAOADN01. Next base: position 319,162 of record CAVTXE010000004.1, read on the forward strand.
AGCGCAATGGGTTGATATGAAAGCAGGCCCGTCGCGACTATGGTCCGCCGAAGACCCCTCGGCAACCGCCGGGCGCAATGGAGCCCACTGGGCGTGTTTGCCCGGTCCATGACCGAACTAGCGGCTCAGGCCCGGCAGGCCAATGTGGTGGTGATCGACGAGACCCACGTAAAGGCGCATCGGACGGCATCCAGTCTGGCACCGCAAACCGAGCGCGGACTGCGGATCGGGCGCACGAAGGGACCAAGAACTCGAAGCTGCAGCCGTTGCCGACATCTTTTGGCCGCCGGATCGGCATGTTCCTGTCCACTGGCCAGACGTCGGACCAAATCGGTGCGCGAGGGATTATCCTCCATCCCGCAGACCGACCTCGTGCTGGCGGATCGGGGTCGCGATGCCGGGTAGTTCCGCAACGTATTGACTGAGCGCCGCATCCGATCCCGGACGGGCTGCAAGGCCGCCATCGACCGCCACAAGGACATCTATAGGAAGCGCCACCGGAGCGAAAACACCTTCGCCCTCATCAGGGACTGGCGGCGCGTCTCAGCGCACTGCGACCTGCGCCTGACCCCATTCCCGTCCGCTTGCGCGCCGGTAGCAACCGTCATCTATTGGTATTGAGTTTGGAACTTAGTCTGGAGTTCCCCCATGACCAGCTTCACCACCGACCGGATGCTCAACTTCGGCGACTGCGACATCTCGGGCACCGCCTATTACCCGTCTTACCTCAACATGCTGAACGGCGTGATCGAGGAGTTCTGGAAGGTCATGGGATACCCGTGGCACGAGATCATCTGGAAGGAACGCTGGGGCACGCCGACGGTGCATCTGACCTGCAACTTCTCGAAGCCGTCGTTCTTCGGCGACCTGCTGACCTTCCGCCTGACCGTGACCAAGGTCGGGCGGTCATCGGTGACCATCGAGCATACGGTGCATTGCGGGGACGAGCCGCGCTGGTCGGGGCATCAGGTTCTGGCGGCGAGCCATCTGGACAAACATACCTCGATGCTCTGGCCCGAGGATGTGAAGGCCAAGCTGCTGGGCTTTCTGCCACCACCGGAGCCCGCCTGAACCCACGCGCGCCCAGATTTAGCGAAAAACACGCCCCATCGCTGCAATTGACCGGTCACGACCCCCGTCCTAGGGTTCCCGCCAACTGGGGAGCGCGACCGTGACAGACACTCAAGCGTCGCGCCGGATGGGCATCCTCTACATGACCATCGCATCGCTGGCTTGGAGCACCGCGGGCCTCTTCACCCGCTATGCGACGACCGATCTGATCACCACGATGTTCTGGCGCAACCTGTTCGCGTTCGGGGGGCTTCTGGTCGTTCTGTTGCTGATGCAGGGCCTGGGCGGGCTGGCCGCGTTCCGGCGGATCACCTGGCCCTGGATCATCTCATCGATCCTCGGGGGCGTCTCGGCCTTCGTTACGGTGCCTGCGCTGCAAATGACCTCGGTTGCACATGTCGTGGTGATCTATGCCACCGCACCCTTTCTGGCGGGCGGAATCTCCTGGGCGATCTTCGGCCAACGCCCCCGCCGGGTCGATGTGATCGCCAGCATCGCGGCGCTGGCCGGGGCGGTCTACATGATCGGTCTCAGCGCCGAGGGCGGAGCGTGGGGCGATCTGCTGGCCCTGGTGCTGGCGTTCTGCATGTCGGGCGTGATGGTGGTGATGCGGCAATACCCCGAGATTCCGTCGCTGCCCGCCGCGGTCACAGCCTTTGCCATCGCAGTCATGGCAAGCTTGGTGCTGTTGCAGGATTACAGCGTGCCTGTCGCAGCCCTGCCGTTTCTGGCCGCCTTCGGTATGGTGAATTCAGCACTTGGCACACTGTTCTTTTTGTTGGGCTCGCGCCTGCTGCGCCCGGTGGAAACCGCCCTTCTCGGTGCTCTGGAAACCCCGATGGCCCCGCTCTGGGTCTGGATTCTGTTCGCCGAGACCCCCGGACAGGCCACGTTCATCGGAGGCGGAATCGTAATGGCTGCCGTGATCTGGCACACGCTGCAAACCGCCGAGCCGAGCCAGCCTGAAGAGCCGGATACACCCCAGCCCGCGCCTTAGGGCCGGGCTTGGGACATCAACTTATTCGCGCAGCCGGAACCGCTGGATCTTCCCGGTCTGGGTTTTCGGCAGCGTGTCGGCGAAGACGACCCGGCGGGGGTATTTGTAGGGCGCGATGACCGCTTTCACATGGTCCTGCAGGGACTTGGCCGTCGCATCGTTCCCCGTGCGCCCCGGAGCCAGCACCACATGCGCCACGACGATCGCACCGCGTTCCTGGTCGGGCTGGCCCACCACCGCGCATTCCAGCACGTCCGGGTGCGACAGCAGCGCCGCCTCCACCTCCGGCCCCGCGATGTTGTAGCCGGCGCTGACGATCATATCGTCGGACCGCGCGGCGAAGTGGAAATACCCCTCGGCGTCCTGCCAGAAACTGTCCCCGGTCAGGTTCCAGCCGTCGGCCACATAGTTCCGCTGCCGGTCGTCGGCGAGGTAACGGCAGCCCGTCGGCCCCCGCACGGCCAGGCGCCCGACCTCTCCCCTCGGCAGCGGCGCGCCGTCCGGGCCGATCACCCGCGCCTCGTATCCCCGGACAGGCCTGCCGGTGCAGCCGGGGCGGTGATCGTCCAGTCGGTTGGTGATGAAGATGTGCAGCATTTCGGTCGCGCCGATCCCGTCCAGCATCGGCTTGCCGGTTTTCGCCATCCACTCTTCATAGACCGGCGCGGGCAGGGTTTCGCCCGCCGACACGGCGATGCGCAGGGACGACAGGTCGGCACCGTCCTCCATCGCCTTCAGCATGACGCGGTAGGCGGTGGGTGCGGTGACGCAGATGGTGGCGCGATGGTCTTCGATGATCCCGACCATGTTCTGCGGCGAAGCGGTTTCCAGCAGCGCGGCCGCCGCACCGAAGCGCAGGGGAAAGACGGCCAGCCCCCCGAGGCCGAAGGTGAAGGCAAGCGGTGGCGAGCCGACGAAAATGTCGTCGGGCGTGACACCAAGGACTTCGGCGGCGTAGCCATCGGCGATGGTCAGGATGTCGCGGTGGAAATGCATCGTGGCCTTGGGCGCGCCGGTCGTGCCGCTGGTGAAGCCGAGCAGCGCCACATCGTCGCGCCCGGTGCGGACGGCATCGAAGCGGACGGGCTTGGACAGCGCGGCGCGGTCAAGTTCGGCGTCGTGGTTCGCGGTGCCGTCGAAGCCGATGACGGTTTTCAGAAAGACGGAGGTCTTGGCGCACGCGACGATCTCGTCCATCAGGCGGGTGTCGCAGAGGGCGGCCGTGACCTGCGCCTTGTCGATGATCTGGGTCAGCTCGCCCGCGCGCAGCATCGGCATGGTGTTCACGACCACCGCGCCTGCCTTGGTCGCGGCGAGCCAGCAGGCGACCATCGCGGGATTGTTGGCAGACCGGATCAGCAGGCGGTTTCCGGGTCTTACACCGCAATCCTCAACCAAGACATGAGCGATGCGGTTCGACCAGTCGGTCAGTTCCTTGTAGGTCCGCTGGCGACCGTTACCGATCAGGGCGACGTTGTCGCCGAAGCCCCGCTCGACCATGCGGTCGGTCAGTTCGACGGCAGCATTCAGCCATTCGGGGTAGTCGAAGCCATCGCGCAGGAATTCCGGCCACAGGTCGGGCGGCGGCAGGTTGTCACGCGCGAAGGTGTCGGTGTGGCCGGATGGTCCCAGCACTCTCAGCCCTCCGGAATGACGGCGGTTGCCTCGATCTCGACCTTGGCGCGGTCCTCGACCAGCGCCACGACCTGGACCAGGGCCATCGCGGGGTAGTGCCGCCCGATGATCTGGCGGTAGGCGTCGCCCAAGACGGGAAGTGCTGCGAGATAGTCGGACTTGGAGGTCACATACCAGGTCAGGCGGACGAGATGCTCAGGGGACGCGCCCGCCTCGGCCAGCACGGCCACGATATTGCGCAGCGCCTGCGCGGTCTGGGCGGCGAAATCGTCGGTCTCGAAGACCTGATCGGCGTTCCAGCCGACAAGCCCGCCGGTGAAGACCATGCGGCCGGTCGCGGCGATACCGCTGGCATAGCCGCGCGCCTTGGCCCAGCCTGCGGGGTGCAGGATATCGTGCCCGCCCACCTTCTTCTGACCATTCATCCGAGCACCGCCTTCGCGATCACGATGCGCTGCACGTCGCTGGCTCCTTCGTAGATGCGGAGCGCGCGGATGTCGCGGTAGAGCCGCTCGACCACGCCGCCCGAGCGGACACCGTCGCCGCCATGCAGCTGGACGGCCATGTCGATGACCTTCTGCGCAGTCTCGGTCGCTTGAAGCTTCGCCATAGCGGACTCGCGCGTGATGCGTTCCGCCCCGGCGTCCTTGGCCCAGGCCGCGCGATAGACCAGCAGGGCGGCGGCGTCGATCCCAGTCGCCATGTCGGCGATATGGCCCTGCACCATCTGCATGCCGGCCAACGCGGCGCCCTGAATGCGCCGCGCCTTGACGCGCGCCAGCGTCTCGTCCAGCGCGCGGCGGGCCATGCCGAGAGCGGCGGCGCCGACCGTCGGGCGGAAATGGTCGAGGACGGTCATGGCGATGCGGAAGCCCGCACCCGCGTCGCCGATCAGGGCGGCGTCGGGCAGTCCGGCATCGGTCAGGGTGAGGGTGGCGAGGGGGTGCGGCGCGATGGTGTGCTGGCGTTCGGTGACCGTCAGTCCGGATGTGTCGGCCGGCATCAGGAAGGCCGACAGACCCCTGGCCCCCGGTGCTTCGCCCGTGCGGGCAAAGACGGTATAGACATCGGCGATGCCGCCGTTGGAAATCCAGGTCTTGGTGCCGTTCAGCACCCAGCCGCCCTGCACGCGCGTGGCAGTCGTCGCGGTCGCGGCGACATCCGAACCTGACCCGGGTTCGGTCAGCGCGAAGGCGGCGATGGCCTGCCCGGCGCGCGTCCGGTCCAGCCACTCGCGCTGCGCCGCCGTGCCGAACAGACTGACCGCCCCGATGCCGAGCCCCTGCATCGCAAAGGCGAAATCCGCGAGAGGATCATGCCGCGCCAGCGTCTCGCGGATCAGGCAGAGGGTGCGGATGTCGAGCCGTTCGCCCGCGCCCGCGCCCGTCGCGCGTAACCAGCCGCCTGCGCCCAAGCATCGCCACCAGCGACCGGCAGGCGGCATCGGTGTCGTGGTGATCCACGGGCAGATGCGCCGCGCACCAGCCCTCCAGCCGCGCCGCGAGATCGCGGTGTCGGTCCTCGAAAAAGGGCCAGATCAGGAAGGTCGTGTCGCTCATGCCGTTTCCAATGAGTGCAAATATCCCGGGGCTCCGGGGCAGCGCCCCGGCGCTCAGTTCCCTTCGAACACCGGTTTCTCTTTCGCCGCGAAGGCCTTGTAAGCCCGCGCAAAATCGCCCGTCTGCATGCAGATCGCCTGCGCCTGCGCCTCTGCCTCGATCGCCTGATCGAGGGACATGTCCCATTCCTGCCAGAGCTGCGTCTTGGTCACGGAATGCGCGAAGGTCGGGCCGTCGGCGAGCCGCCGGGCCAGCACCGTCGCTTCGGCGTCAAGACGGTCCGCGGGGTGCAGCGCGTTCCAGAAGCCCCAGCGTTCGCCCTCCTCCGATGTCATCGTGCGCCCGGTGTACAGCAGTTCCGCAGCGCGGCCCTGCCCGATGATCCTTGGCAGGATCGCGCAGGCCCCCATATCGCAGCCCGCAAGACCGACGCGGGTGAACAGGAAGGCGCACTTCGCATCCGGCGTGGCAAGGCGCAGGTCGGCGGCCATGGCAAGGATCGCGCCCGCGCCGACGCAAGACCCGTCGACGGCGGCGATGACGGGTTTGCCGCAGGTCATCATCGCGCGGACAAGGTCCCCGGTCAGACGGGTGAAGGCCAGGAGGTCTTTCATCGGGCGGCCGATCAGCGGGCCGATGATGTCATGCACATCGCCGCCGGAACAGAAATTGCCGCCGTTGGATCCGAGGATGACGACATCTACGTCCGAAGCGGTGGCCAGCGCGCGGAAGGTGTCGCGGAGTTCCGCGTAACTGTCGAAGGTGAGCGGGTTTTTCCGTTCCGGACGGTTCAGGCGGATCATCGCAACGCGGTCCGCGACCGACCAAAGGAAGTGCTTCGGCGCAAGGCTGGCGAGGGTCGTCATGCGGTTTCTCGTTTCTGCATCCGCTTCAGGATGCCGGTCAGAGCGTCCAGATCGTCATCGCCCAGATGCGCGAAATGCGCGGACACCGCGCGTTCGTGGTCATCGGCCAGCCCCTCGAACCGACCGAGGCCCGCCTCGGTCAGGGCGACGAAGACGGTCCGGCGGTCAGTGTCGGATTGGGTGCGGCGGACAAGGCCGTCCTGTTCCAGACGGTCCACCACAGCAGTGGAATTGCCGTTCGACACCAATAACATGCGACTGAGTTCGGACATCGTCACACCGTCGCGGCGGCGGTAGAGGGCGGACATGACATCGAAACGCGGAAGGGTTGTGTCATGGGAGACCCGCAGGAATTCGCGCAGCTCGCCCTCGGCCGTGCGGGCGACGGCCAGCAGGCGGATCCACATTTTCAGGCGGCGTTTCGATAGCGCATCGGGCTTTTGCGGCGCGTTCATGCCTCGCCCCCGGTGATGGCGATGGCCTGGCCGTTGATCCCTTCGGATCCCGGCCCGCAGAGCCAGAGCGCCGCGGCGGTGACCTCGGACAGGCGCGATCAGGCGGTTCTGCGGGCTGGTGGCGGCCAGCGTGGCCAGCGCTTCGGCGTGGGATTTCCCTGTCTTTTCCATGATGTTGGCTATGGTGCTGTCGGTCATGGCGGTATCGATGTAGCCGGGGCAGATCGCGTTGGCGGTGATGCCCTTCCGTGCCACCTCCAGCGCCAGCGAACGGGTCAGACCGACCACGCCGTGCTTGGCGGCGGAATAGGCAGCGATATAGGGCGCGCCTTTCAGGCCCGCGACCGAGGCGATGGAGATCAGGCGGCCCCAGCCGGGATTGCGTTCGCGACCATCCATCTGCCGCAGCCCGTCGCGCAGCGTCAGGAAGGTGCCGGTCAGGTTGACGGCGATCATGCGGTTCCAGTGATCGAGCGACGTGCGGGTCACCGGCGCGCTTTCGCCCGCACCCGCATTGGCGATGACGATGTCGCAGGGACCCGCAGCGGCGAACATCGCCGCGACGCTGGCTTCGTTGGTGACGTCAGCGGTGACGGGGGTCGCGCCGGTTGTGTCGGCAATGGCGCGGAGCGCATCGGCGCGGCGCCCGGCGATGATGACCGTCGCCCCTGCTTCGGCGAACCCCCGCGCCATGTCGGCACCCGTTCCGCTGCCGCCGCCGGTGATGAGGACGCGTTTTCCCTGCATCGTCATGCCCGTATCGCCTCTGCCGCGCGTTCCGCCAGCCGCCGCGCCTGATCGCGGCCCGCGAGATAGGGCAAGGGCCAGTCGGTTTCCGTGTCCCCTTGAGCGATTGCGGCGTGCAGGGTCCAGTAGGGATCGGCCAGATGCGGGCGGGCGAGGCAGACGAGGTCGGCGCGGCCCGCGAGCAGGATGGAGTTCACCTGATCGGCGTCCGTGATGTTGCCGACGGCCATCGTCGCCAGACCGGCCTCATTCCGGATGCGGTCGCTGAACGGGGTCTGGAACATGCGGCCATAGACGGGCTTGGCATCGGTGCTGGTCTGCCCGGCGGAGACGTCGATGATGTCGGTTCCTGCGTTGCTGAAGGCCTCGGCGATCAGCACGGCCTCGGCCGGGGTGATGCCGTCGCTGCCCACCCAGTCATGCGCGGAGATGCGGACCGACATCGGTTTGTCTTCGGGCCATGCGGCGCGCATGGCTGCAAAGACTTCGAGCGGCCAGCGCAGGCGGTTTTCGAGGGTGCCGCCGTAGCGATCCCCCCGGATGTTCGATTTCGGAGAAAGGAAGCCCGAAATCAGGTAGCCGTGCGCAGCGTGAAGTTCGATCATGTCAAATCCGACACGCGCGGCCATGCGCGTTGCGGCCAGCGAATTCATCCCGCACCCGGTCCATGTCGGCGCGGGTCATCGCCTGCGGCATCTGGTTGCGGTCCGACCACGGCAACGGCGGACGCGGCCGATGACCGGCCAGTTGCCGGACGCCAGCGGCGCATTGTCTTCCTCCCAGCCCACGCGCGTCGAACCCTTGCGGCCCGAATGGCCGATCTGGCAGCAGATTTTGGCGGTCGGTTTCGGCATGGACGAAATCGACGAGGCGCTTCCAGGCCGCCTCATGCGTCCGGCGCATAGAGACCGGTGCATCCGGGGGTGATGCGGCCCTCGGGCGAGACGCAGGTCATCTCGGTGTAGACGAGGCCCGCCCCACCCTTCGCGCGTTCGGCGTAATGCGCGAAATGCCAGTCGGTCGGGCACCCGTCCACGGCCTTGTACTGGGCCATCGGGCTGACGACGACCCGGTTCTTCAGGGTCATGCCGCGCAGCGTGAAGGGCGCGAACATCGGGCGGCGTCCGCGCACGCCACCCGCGCGGTCCTGAAACCAGTCCTCGGCGTTCCGCAGCCAGACAGGGTCGCGCAGGCGCAGGTTTTCATGCGCGATGCGCTGGCTGCGGGTCAGCAGCGAATAGGCGAACTGTTCGGCGGGCATGTAGAGATAGCGTTCAACCTCTTCGAACCATTCCAGCGAATTGCGCGCGGCGGATTGTAGGCGCAGCACCTCGACCCGGCGTTCGTCCTGATAGCGGCGGAAGGCGCCCTTCCAGCGTCGGTTCGGAATGCAGGTAGTCGGCCAGCGCTATGGCGCTGTCGAGCGCCAGGCGTGTGCCCGACCCGATCGAGAAATGCCCCGTGGCGGCGGCATCGCCCATCAGGACGATGTTGCCGTGATACCAGGTGTCGCAGATCACACGCGGGAAGTTCATCCAGACGGCGGACCCACGCAGGTGGGCGGCGTTCGAGATCAGGTCGTGGCCGCCCAGATGGCCCGCAAAGATGCGCTGGCAGGTGGCGACCGTGTCCTCTTTCGTCATCGCGTCAAAGCCCCAGGCATCCCATGTCGCCTGGCTGCATTCGACGATGAAGGTCGCGGTGTCGGCGTCGAACTGGTAGGCATGGGCCCAGACCCAGCCGTGTTCCGTCTTCTCGAAGATGAAGGTGAAGGCATCGTCGAATTTGGCGTGCGTGCCGAGCCAGACGAACTTGCAAAGCCGCATGTCGATGTCAGGGCGGAAGACATGCGAGAATTCGCGTCGGACGGCGGAATTGATGCCGTCACAGGCGACGACCAGATCGTAGTCGGGCGCGTAGTCGGAGGCGGATTTGAACTCCGTCTCGAAGCGCAGATCGACGCCGAGGGCGCGGGCGCGGTCCTGCAGCAGGGTCAGCATCTGCCTGCGCCCGATCCCGGCAAAGCCGTGACCGCCCGACACGGTGCGCTCTGTGCCACGTACGACGGCGATGTCGTCCCAGTAGACGAAGTTGGCGCGGATGGCTTCCGTGCTGACCGGGTCATTCGTCTGCATCCGGGCCAGCGCGTCATCGGAAAGGACGACACCCCAGCCGAAGGTGTCGTTCGCGCGGTTGCGTTCGAGGACGGTCACCTGATGCGACGGGTCGCGCAGCTTCATCGAAATCGCGAAGTAAAGACCCGCCGGACCGCCGCCGAGGCACAGAACTTTCATCCGTGATGCCCTCCTGACCCGCGTCTCCGGCAGCATCGCACCGGGCCGGATTTATTTCAAGCTTGAAGTTTATCTCCCGGCCCGCGCGTGTCCGCGATGACGCGGCGGGCGGGCAATCTTCGGACAGGTTCCGGCTTTTACTTCCCGCAAAGTGTGCGACAGGCTAGCTGTCAGGCAAATCGGTGGCACGGCAGCCGGAGAGGCGGATGAAGACGATCACCCTGTTGAACGGCCCGAACCTGAACCTGCTGGGCGAACGCCAGCCGGAAATCTACGGCAGCGCGACCCTGGCGGATGTGGAGGCGTCCTGCGCTGCGCTTGGGCGGGAGCTGGCGCTGGCGGTCGTCTGTCACCAGTCGAACCACGAGGGCGCGCTGGTCGATCTGATCCAGGCTGCACGGAAAACCTCGGCCGGGATCATCATCAATCCCGGCGCCTACACGCATACCTCGGTTGCGATCCTCGACGCGCTCAACGCCTTCGACGGGCCGGTGATCGAGGTTCACCTGTCAAACATCCACCGGCGCGAGGCGTTCCGGCACCGGTCATATGTCTCGCTGCGGGCGGACGGCGTCATTGCGGGTCTGGGGACGGACGGCTATGTCGCTGCGCTGCGCAGGATGGCGGCGCTGCTGGGCTGACGGCTAACCTCTGCCTTTCCACGGCACCAGCCAGCGTTCGGCCATGCGCATCAGGATGTCGATGCCGTAGCCGATCACGCCGATCAGGATAATGCCCATGACGACGATGTCGGTCAGCTGGAACTTGGATGCGGCGATGATCATCATGCCGGCGCCCTTTTCGGCGGCGACGAGTTCGGCGGCGACCACAGTTCCCCAGCAGACCCCCATGGCGACACGCGCGCCGGTGAAAAGATCGGGCAGTGAATTCGGGACAATGACATGCCGCATGATCTGCCATTTCGAGGCACCGAGCGAATAGGCAGCGTGGATCTTCGACAGCTTGACGCCCGATACACCCGACCGCGCAGCGATGACCATGATCCAGAGCGCGGCCAGGAACAGCAGGATGATCTTGCCGGTTTCCCAGATGCCGAACCAGATGATGACGAGGGGGATGAGGGCGAGCGGCGGCACGGGCCGCATGAATTCGACGATCGGGTCGAACCAGCCGCGGAACCAGTTCGACAGGCCCATCGCATAGCCGAGCGGAATGCCGACGATAGCCCCGAGGAAGAACCCGGCCAGAACACGCCAGAGCGACGATCCGAGATGTTCCCACAGCGTCGTGTTCTGGTAGCCGTTCCGCGCGATCTCGGCGAACCGCGCGGCGACGGCTTCGGGCGAAGGCATCCAGATCGGCTCCATCTGCAACCCTTTGGCGGGCTGGAAGTTCAGCGACCCCTTGGAGGTCAGCACAACCTTGCCGTTGGCGACGGCGATGGACTGGTCGGGGATCACGGGTCTCCCGTCGATGGCGGTGATCTTCCACGCGGCGGGATCGGCTGGCGTGTCGTTGGCACTGGGCTTGATAAGAACGGATCGCCATGCGGGGACGGCGGCGGCATCATCCTGCGCCACCCCCTCGCTGGGCGCGGCATCGGGCGCGGGGACAGCCGCACCTGCGGGCACGACGTTGATCGTGACGGTCGCGTCGTCGGTCGTGGTGCCGTCGGTCGCGGTGTAGGTGAAGGATGTCTCGCCGACAAACGGGCCGGGGACGTGCAGCGGGACGAGTTTGGACCCGGTGAACGCCGCCCAGATCAGGAAGATCGCCAGCAGCGAGATAACCGACGCAGCGCGGTCGGGCGTGACCGCGCTTTCGTCGCCGAAGGTCACGGTCTTGAGGCTGGTGAAGTCGTGCCGTCCGGCGTCGCGGCGCTTGCGGATGGCGCGGACGGCGGCCCAGGCCCCGATGAACAGGACGGCGTAGATGGCAAGGACGATCATGCGGGCACCGCCTCGGTCCGGCCCATGATCTCTTCTTCCATGCCCCAGATCATCGACAGGATTTCCTCGCGCGTCTCGCGCGAAGCCGTCGGATTTCTTGACCAGGCGAAGGTCCTGCCCGACGCCCTGTTCGGCGAAGGGCAGCCGGTATTCCTTGAAGATGCGCCCCGGACGCGGGGCCATGACCAGCAAGCGCTCGCCCAGAAGCAGCGCCTCTTCGACCGAATGCGTGATCAGGATCACGGTTTTGCCGGTTTCCTTCCAGAGTTTCAGCACGAGACCCTGCATCTTCTCGCGGGTCAGCGCGTCAAGCGCGCCAAGGGGTTCGTCCATCAGGATCACATCAGGGTCGTTGGCCAGGCAGCGGGCAAGTGCCACGCGCTGCTGCATCCCGCCGGACAGTTCGTAGACCGCCTTTTCCTTGAACCCGCCCAGGCCGACCGTTTCCAGCAGATGGTCGGTGATCCGGTTGCGTTCGGTTTCGGCCATACCCTTCATGCGGGGGCCGAAATCGACGTTGCGGCGCACCGACATCCATTCGAACAGCGCCCCCTGCTGGAACACCATGCCGCGTTCGGGGGATGGTCCGTTGACGGGCTTGCCGTTCAGGGTGACGCGGCCGGACGTGGGGGCAAGGAACCCGGCAAGGATGTTCAGAAGGGTCGTCTTGCCGCAGCCGGAGGGGCCGAGGACGGACAGCAGCTCACCTGCCTTCAGGTCGATGGACACGTCCTGCAGCGCCTGGACCGACGACCCGTTCGGCAGGTCGAACCGCATCGACAGGTTTTCTATGGAAAGCCCGGTCATCGACATGCCCCCGATGTCAGAAGACAGAAGAAGGGCGGCCCGGTCGGGGGCCGCCCGGATGTCTGGCTACATGGCCGATGCGGCAGTCAGCGGCCCGGTGTTGACCTGTGCGGCATAGTCGGGAAGTGCGGCGGGGATGCTGCCCGCGCCGACGAAGACCTCGGCCACGCCCTTCATGAAGTCCTGTGCGCCGCCGCCGAGCCATTTGGCAGACAACTGATCCTCGGCTGACGGGAACACGAAGGTCGCCATCGTCTCGGCCGTCGCGGCCTCGTCCATGCCTGCATCCTTGGCGATCACGGGGATCATCTCGGCCTGCTTGGACCCTTCGTTCCACATGTCGTTGGCGTCGGCCGTCACCTTCAGGAACTTGGCGACCAGATCAGCGTTCTCAGCCACGAACCCGGCTGGAGCCGAAGTCACGTCGAAGACGAGAATGCCCAGCTCTTCCTTTTCGGCCCCGGTCAGCAGGACGTTGCCGTTTTCCTTCATCCGGCGCAGCGCGCCGCCCCAGCCGCAGACCATGTCGAGCCCGCCCTGCGCAAAGGCGGCGGCACCGTCCGGCGGGGCCATATCGACGATTTCCATCGACGCGGGATCGACGCCGAAATGCGACATCTGCTTCAGGAAGCCGTAATGCGCGGCAGTGCCGATCGGCACGGCGACCTTCTTGCCCGCCAGTTCGGCGGCATTGTCCTTGGTGATCTCAAGATCGGTGCGCACGACGCAGTTGTCGTTGTCGGCATAACTGACCGCGACGTCGAGCACCTGAAGGTCCTGACCGGCGCTGGCGGCGACGACAAAGGGCGGCACGCCCTGGCTGACGGCCAGATGCACATCGCCCGAGGCCATCGCAGCGGACATTGCGGTGCCGGTGTCGAAGGACCGCCAGTTGATCTTGACGCCCATCTCCGCCTCGTAGGTGCCCATCACCTTGGCGTACTCGAAGGGCATCGGCCATTCGAGGAAGTAGGCCACGGTGATCTCGTCAAGCGCCTGCGCGGCCTGCGTGCCGCCGATCAGGGCCAGGGCCGCCGCCGCAGATTTGAGTAGGGTCGTCCGCTTCATCTTTCTCTCCTTGCTGATATGCGCCGGTAGGTCCGGCTTGTTGTCGCCTTGGGCTGCAATGCCCCGTTATCGGTCAGCGGAAACTATTTGTCACATGGCATTGCGCACCAAAGGCTAAGTTGTTCTGGCCCTACAGGCCCGCACACTCTGGCCCTAAGGCACCGGGCCGCGATCCCCGATTATGCTGCGGGAACGGGCCGCTGCGGAATTCTCCCTGCGGCGCGCCCGGAAACCCGGCCAGTTTCGCGCCGCAGAACCGGATACCGCGCCATGAACGTCATCATCCCACCGAACGACCCGTCAGGGGTCATCGCCGCCGACCGCGCGCATATCTGGCACCATCTGATCCAGCACAAGCCGTTCGAGACCGTGGACCCGCGCGTGATCGTCGAGGGCAAAGGCATGCGGGTCTGGGACATCCGCGGCAAGGAACATCTGGACGCGGTGTCGGGCGGGGTCTGGACGGTGAATGTGGGCTATGGCCGGGTCAGCATCGCGGACGCGGTGCGCGACCAACTGGTCAGGATGTGCTATTTCGCGGGGTCGGCAGGGTCGATTCCGGGGGCGATGTTCGCGCAAAGGCTGATCGAGAAGATGCCGGGCCTGTCGCGCGTCTACTACGCCAATTCGGGGTCCGAGGCGAACGAGAAGGTGTTCAAGATGGTGCGCCAGATCGCGCACCGGCACCACGGCGGGCGTAAGTACAAAATCCTCTACCGTGAACGCGACTATCACGGCACGACCATCACGGCGCTGTCGGCGGGCGGCCAGCCGCAGCGCAATGCGCAGTACGGGCCGTTCACGCCGGGCTTTGTCGAGGTGCCGCACTGTCTGGAATACCGCAAGCAGTGGGACGTCCCGAACTACGGCGAGCGGGCGGCGGACGCGATCGAGGAGGTGATCCTGCGCGAAGGCCCGGACACGGTCGGCGCGCTCTGCCTGGAGCCGATCACGGCGGGCGGCGGCGTGATCGTGCCGCCGGACGGCTACTGGGACCGGGTGCAGGAGATCTGCCGGCGACACAACGTGCTGCTGCATATCGACGAGGTGGTCTGCGGCGTCGGGCCGGACCGGGACCTGGTTCGGCTATCAGAACTACGGCATCAAGCCCGACTTCGTGACGATGGCCAAGGGTGTGGCATCGGGTTACGCGGCGATTTCCTGCGCGGTCACGACCGAGGCGGTGTTCGAGATGTTCAAGGACGATCCCGACGACCCGATGAGCTATTTCCGCGACATCAGCACCTTCGGCGGCTGCACCTCGGGTCCGGCTGCGGCGCTGGAGAACATGCGGATCATCGAGGATGAGGGGCTGCTGGACAACACGCTGGCGATGAGCGACCGGCTGCTGGGCAACCTGCGCGGCATTGCAGGACAAGCACGCGGTGATCGGCGAGGTGCGCGGCAAGGGCCTGTTCTGCGGGGCGGAACTGGTCGCGGACCGCGCGACGCGCGAGGCGGCGGATGAGAAGACGGGTGGCGGCGGTGGTGGCCGACTGCATGGCGCAGGGCGTCATCATCGGGATGACCAACCGCAGCCTGCCGGGCCTGAACAACACGCTCTGCCTGTCGCCCGCGCTGATCGCGACGCCGGATGACATCGACCAGATCACCGATGCGATCGACGGGGCACTGGGGCGGGTGTTCGGCTGAAGCGTCCGGCGCGCCGGACCGGTCTTGACCTGCGGACCGGCTGCGCCTAGGCGTCATATGTCCAGTTGATGGGTCAGTATGAGGCCAGAATGCCGATTCCGGCGGAAGCCTTCTTCCTGCCCGCCGACCGCAGCGGGACGTTGCAGCAGTCGATCCGCCAGATGGTCGCCGAGGGCATCGTCGCCGGGCGCTTCCGGCCCGGCGACAAGATGCCGTCCAGCCGGGGCCTCGCGGATCACCTCGGCATCAGCCGGATCACCGTGACGCTCGCCTATATCGAGCTGGTCGCGTCCGACTATCTGACCCCGCGCAGCCGGTCGGGATACTTCGTGTCCGAAACCGCCCCGCGCCAGCCCGATTTCGCCGCAGCCCCCGGCCCGAGGGCGCGGTGGTCGACTATGCGGCTTACACGGGTCGGCGGTATTCTTCGGCTCGACCGGCTCGACAAGCCGTCGGACTGGGCGCGCTATCCCTATTCCTTCATCTATGGCCAGGCCGATCCCTCGCTGTTCGATCACCAGAACTGGCGGCTCTGCGCCGTCCGCGCGCTCGGCAAGCGGGATTTCGAGGCGCTGACGGCGGATTACTACGACCGCGACGACCCGCTGCTGATCGAATACGTGCTGCGCAACATCCTGCCCCGGCGCGGGATCGCCGCGCGACCGGGCGAGGTTCTGATGACCATGGGTGCGCAGAACGCGCTCTGGCTCGCGGCGCAGGTGCTGCTGGGGCCGGGCAGCCGTGCGGCCGTGGAGAACCCGACCTATCCGGGATTGCGCGCGATCCTCGCGCAGACGACTGCCGAGGTCCTGCCGGTCAATGTCGATGCCGACGGCCTGCCGCCGGAGACGCCTGCCCGGCGATGTCGATGTCGTGTTCGCGTCGGCCAGCCACCAGTGCCCGACCAACGCGACCATGCCGCTGGCGCGGCGCATCGACCTTCTGCAGGCGGCTTCGGACCGCGATTTCGTGGTCGTCGAGGATGACTATGAATTCGAGATGTCGTTCCTGCGCTCGGTCTCGCCCTCGCTCAAGTCGCTCGACCGCGAGGGGCGGGTGATCTATGTCGGGTCGTTCTCGAAATCGCTGTTTCCGGGTCTGCGCCTTGGCTACATCGTGGCACCCGAGGCCTTCATCCGCGAAGCCCGGGCGCTGCGGGCCCTCGTCCTGCGCCACCCGCCGGGGCATGTGCAGCGGACGGCGGCCTATTTTCTGTCGCTGGGGCATTACGATGCGCTGATCAACCGGATGAAGACGGCCTACAAGCGCCGCCGCATCCTGATGGACGACGCGATCCGCGACCACGGACTGACCGTGGCCGGGCAAGGCGGCTTCGGCGGGTCGAGCTTCTGGATGCGCGCGCCCGAGGGGGTCGATACCGAAGACCTGGCGCGGCGGCTGCGCGGCGACGGCGTGCTGATCGAACCGGGGCGGCTGTTTTTTGACCCTACGAACGCTCCGCGCAACCATTATCGGCTGGCCTATTCCTCGGTCGGCCCTTCGCGGATCGCCGAGGGGATCGGGCTGATCGCGAACGCACTGGCAAATGCAAGTCTATGAGCCGCTGGCGCATGGTCGGAGCGGTGATCGTCAGACCAAGATGGTGCCAGCCGAGAAGGCTGGCACCCTTGTTGCGCGCCTGTCGTCAGACGATCAGGCTGATTGCCCCGCGATCAGTCGTCGCAGCACGGCATCGGTTCTTCGCAGCATGGCAGATCGATGCAGCAGACCGCTGCCGCAGACGCACCACCGACGGTCAGCAGACCGAGGGCCAGCGCAAGAAGTGTCGATTTCATGTTTTTCTCCGAGTTTCATGGATATTTCAGACGATACTTCGGAAATCCACAGTCCTCGGCGGTCGCCGGGGCGGCGAGGGATCAAGCCCGGTTCGCATATCCTTGGGGGACGCAGACAGTGACGTCGGGCCTGCCATCCGCCCAGAAGCACTCTCAGGTCCCTCTGGAACGGGCGAACGCGCAGCACATAGACAGTCAGCAGTCAGACAATCCTCACAGCACGACATATCCGATGTCAGGTCCGCGCAGGGCGCAGCAGCGTCCGATGAGACGGCAAATGACAGCCAAAGAAGCAGCGCCAGCGCCACTGCACCGGCGACATGGCCGCTCCACAATCCGATGGTCCTTACTGCCAATGCAAGCTCCTGTTGCCGGACATTGAGTTTGCCACGATGATCTTCGCAACTCACATTCGCGTTGTTCCGTTCTTGTGAATAGCAGATCGGCGGTGCTTCTGGAGTTAACCCGCAACGTTTTTTGGCCCTATAGGCAGCGGAACTCGACGATCTAATTTGCGGGCTGGAGAAGAAGGATGTCGAGATGCGCATGACCACCGAGGAAGCCTTCGTCAAAGTGCTGCAGCGGCACGGGATCGAGCATGCCTTCGGCATCATCGGGTCGGCCATGATGCCGATATCCGACCTGTTCCCGAAGGCAGGCATCCGGTTCTGGGACTGCGCGCATGAATGCAACGCGGGGATGATGGCGGACGGCTATACCCGCGCGACCGGCAGGATGTGCATGATGGTGGCGCAGAACGGTCCCGGCATCACCAACTTCGTCACGCCGGTCAAGACAGCCTACTGGAACCATACGCCGCTGCTGCTGGTGACGCCGCAGGCTGCGAACAAGACCATCGGGATGGGCGGCTTTCAGGAAGTGGAACAGATGGCGCTGTTCCAGGACATGGTCGCCTATCAGGAGGAGGTGCGCGACCCCTCCCGCATCGCCGAGGTGCTGAACCGCGTGATCCTGAAGGCGAAACGCGCAAGCGCGCCCGCGCAGATCAACGTGCCGCGCGATTTCTGGACGCAGGTGATCGACGTAGCACTTCCTGCGGTGGTGGAATTCGAGCGCCCGGCAGGCGGCGATGCGGCGGTGGCCGAGGCGGCGGCGCTGCTGTCGGGGGCGCGGTTCCCGGTGATCCTGAACGGCGCGGGCGTGGTGCTGGCGGGCGCGATCCCGGCCTCGGCGCGGCTGGCCGAGCGCCTGGGCGCGCCGGTCTGCGTCGGCTACCAGCACAATGACGCCTTCCCGGGCAGCCATCCGCTGTTCGCCGGACCCTTGGGTTACAACGGGTCGAAGGCGGCGATGGAGCTGATCGCCAGAGCCGATGTCGTGCTGGCGCTGGGCACCCGGCTGAATCCGTTCTCGACCCTTCCGGGCTATGGCATCGACTACTGGCCGAACACCGCGTCGATCATTCAGGTCGATCTGAACCCCGACCGGATCGGGCTGACGAAACCGGTGGCGGTCGGGATCGTCGGTGATGCGAAACGGGTCGCGGAAGGCATTCTGGCCGGTCTGTCCGACACGGCGGGCGACGCAGGCCGCGCGGACCGTCTGGCAAAGATCGCACAGACGAAATCGGCCTGGGCGCAGCAGCTGTCGTCGATGGACCACGAGGATGATGACCCCGGCACCGACCTGGAACGACCGCGCCCGGAAACGCAAGCCGGAGAAGATGAGCCCGCGCATGGCGTGGCGGGCGATCCAGTCGGCGCTGCCGCGCGAGGCGATCATCTCGTCAGACATCGGCAACAACTGCGCCATCGGCAACGCCTATCCGACCTTCGAACAGGGCCGGAAATACCTCGCCCCCGGTCTGTTCGGCCCCTGCGGCTACGGCCTGCCGTCGATTATCGGCGCCAAGATCGGCTGCCCGGACGTGCCGGTGGTGGGTTTCGCGGGCGACGGGGCGTTCGGCATTTCGATGACCGAGATGTCGGCGATCGGGCGCGACGAATGGCCCGCGATCACGATGGTGATCTTCCGCAACTACCAGTGGGGGGCGGAAAAGCGGAACACGACGCTGTGGTTCGACGATAACTTCGTCGGGACGGAACTGGATACCAAGGTCAGCTATGCTGCCGTCGCGCGGGCCTGCGGGCTTCAGGGGATGCAGGTGGGACGCATGACCGAACTGACCGACGCCCTGCGCAAGGCGCTGGCGGATCAGGCGGCGGGGAAGACGACGCTGATCGAGGTGCTGCTGAACCAGGAACTGGGCGAGCCGTTCCGGCGCGACGCGATGAAGAAGCCGGTCGAGCGTGGCGGGGATCGATCCGGCGGACATGCGGCCGCAAGCCATGGCGGAATGACCCTGCCCTTCGGCCTTGGCGTTGGAGAGGCGGCATTTCTGGCGGTCGCGTTCTTTGTCGCGGCGCTGGTGCGGGGCTATTCGGGCTTCGGGCTGACCGCGCTCTGCGTCTCGGCGGCCGGGCTGGTGACGGACCCGCTGAAAGTGGTGCCTGTGGTGATTGTTGCAGACATCGCGCTGACGGTGCTGCAGGCCAAGGGGATCCGCAACCATATCGACTGGCGTCGGGTCGCGGCGCTGTCGGCGGGGGCGCTGGTCGGGGTGCCGATGGGGGTGAGCGCCTTGTCAGGCATCGGCATCGACGCGGCCCGCGCAATGATCGCGGGTCTTCATCCTTGCGATGTGCGTCATCCTGTGGCGCGGCTGGACTTTTCGCGGGCCGGTCGGCGATGCGGGCCATGCGGCGGTCGGGGTCGTGTCGGGCCTGTCGAACGCTGCCGCCGTCGGCGGCCTGCCGGTGGCGGCGTTCTTCACGGCGCAGGGGGTTCCCGCAGCCGCCTTCCGCGCGACGCTGATCGTCTATTTCAGCCTGCTCGACCTCTGGACCGTGCCGGTCATGGCGTGGAACGGGCTGATCGAGCCGCGAAACGATGGTCGCCGCCGCAATGGCCCTTCCGGCCCTGTCGCTGGGCGTCTGGCTGGGCGGGCGGCATTTCCTGCGTGCCGATCCGCAGGACTTCCGGCGGCTTGCCATTCTTCTGCTGGCGGGGCTGTCGGTGATCGGCCTGATCAAGGCGGCGGTCTGATATGCCGGGATTCTGGTTCTCAATGCCGGGTCGTCCTCGCTGAAGTTCGCGCTGTTCGACGCAGGCTTGAATGAACTGCACCGAGGCAGCGTGACCGAAATCGGCGGTGCCGCCCGGGTCGAGGCGGGCGGCGTTTCCCATGACTGCGATGCGCCTGACCACGAAGCAGCCCTTGCGCAGTGCCTGTCCGCGCTGAACCATCTCGGCGTCTCGCTCTCTGATCTGACCGCTGCGGCCCACAGGGTGGTGCATGGCGGCGCGAATCTGACGCAACCCTGCCGGATCACGCCCGACGCGGAAGCGGCCATCGCAGCCTGCATCCCGCTCGCGCCCCTTCACAACCCGCATAATCTGGCCGCGATCCGCGCGATGGCGCGGCTGGCCCCGGACCTGCCGCAGACCGCGAGTTTCGACACGGCGTTCCACGCGACGAACCCCGGGGTCGCGCTGCGCTATGCCATTCCAAAGGCGCTGCATGACGCGGGCATCCGCCGCTACGGCTTTCACGGCATCAGCTACGCGAGCCTGGCGGCGCGGCTGCCCGCTCTGACCGGTCAGCCCCTGCCCCGCCGCCTGCTGGCCCTGCATCTGGGCAACGGGGCCTCGCTCTGCGCGATCCTCGACGGGCGGTCGGTGGCCACGACAATGGGCTATTCGCCGCTGGACGGGCTGACCATGGGCACGCGCGCGGGCGGGATTGACGGCAACGCCGTGCTGGCTGTTGCCGACCGCATCGGGCCGGAGGCGGCGGCACAGGTTCTGAACCGCGAAAGCGGCCTTCTGGCCTTGGGCGGCGCGTCCGACATGCGCGCGCTCCGCGCGGATACCAGGCCGCAGGCGGCGTTCGCCGTCGCGCATTTCTGCTACTGGGCCGTGCGCCACGCCGGATCGATGATCGCGGCCATGGGCGGGCTCGATGCCCTGGCCTTCACTGGCGGCATCGGCGAACATGACGCGCGGACACGGTCTGAGATCGTGGCGGGTCTGGGCTGGGCGGGCGCAGTGCTTGACGCGGATGCGAATGCAATCCACCGGACAGCCCTGCACGCTTCCGGCGGCTGCGTGACGGTCTGGCGCGTGCCTGCGGAAGAGGAACGCCGGATCGCGGAAGATGCGCTGGCGCTGCTTGGGGTTGGCGGCACCGGAAAATCGTGAAGGCGCAGCGGCGGCCTGACGTCTGATTGCCCGACGCGGGGCGTGGGATTGTCGCCGATCATCGCCGCTTGCACGGCGGCACCGATCCCGTTGTGCCGGTTGACCGGGCATCCGCCCGGAGAAGCGGTCAGCGAACAGGAATGCCCTGTCACGAGATCGCCGACCGGGGTGCCACGCCTGCCCTGACATTGCTGCCCCCTGCCGCCATCAGTCTTATCCCGCTGACCGGGCGGCGTTCTGACGCGCGGGGTGTGCGGTGGCGATCAGTCTTGCACACAGGGGTAACCACCGCACGGGTTGCAACCGAAGCTGCCGCTGCGAATGCGGGCCTTTTCATCGGAAAAGAAAGACCCGCCGGACCGAATGGAGAGGGGATCAGAGATGAATCTGACACGGCGGATGATGCTTGCGGGCAGCGCTGCGGCGCTCGTGATGCCAAAAGTGGTCTGGGCGCAGGCTGAGACGATCAAGGTGGGTGTCCTGCATTCGCTGTCGGGAACGATGGCGATTTCGGAAACCACGCTGAAGGACACGATGCTGATGCTGATCGAAGCGCAGAACGCCAAGGGCGGTCTTCTGGGCAAGCAGCTTGAGGCAGTGGTGGTCGATCCGGCCTCGGACTGGCCGCTGTTTGCGGAAAAGGCGCGCGAACTGCTGACGGTGTCGAAGGTGGACGTGATGTTCGGCTGCTGGACGAGCGTCAGCCGCAAGTCGGTGCTGCCGGTGATCGATGAACTGAACGGCCTGCTGTTTTATCCGGTGCAGTACCAAGGCGAGGAATCGTCCAAGAACGTCTTCTACGCCGGCGCCGCGCCGAACGAGCAGGCGATCCCGGCGGTGGATCATTATCTGGAAGAGCTCGGCATCGAGAAATTCGCCCTGCTCGGCACCGACTATGTCTATCCGCGCACGACGAACAATATCCTGAAAGCCTATCTCCAGCAGAAGGGCGTCGCGGCGGGCGACATCTTCGTCAACTGCACGCCCTTCGGGCATTCCGACTGATCGAAGATCGTGGCCGACGTGGTCGCACTCGGTGCGGACGGCAAGAAGGTCGGCGTGATCTCAACGATCAACGGCGGTGTCAATATTGGCTTCTACAAGGAACTGGCAGTGGCGGGCGTCACCGCCGACACGCTGCCGGTCGCGGCCTTCCCGGTCGGGCGGACGCGTCCAGATTGATGAGGCCGAGGTCGGGCGTGTGCCGCCGCAGGACATGGCGCGCCGCGGGCTGGCCGTCGTGCCGCAGGGGCGGATAATCTTTCCGCTGCTGACGGTGACCGAAAACCTGCAGACCGGCTTCGCGCTGCTGCCGAAGTCGGAACATCGCGTTCCGGGCGAAATCTATGACCTGTTCCCGGTCTTGAAGGATATGGGCCACCGCAGGGGCGGCAACCTGTCGGGCGGTCAGCAGCAGCAGCTGGCCATCGCGCGCGTGATGATCATGCGGCCGCGCATCCTGCTGCTGGACGAACCGACAGGGGGGATTCAGCCGAACATCATCCAGCAGATCGGGTCGGTCATCGGCTATCTGAAGGCACGCGGCGACATCGCCATCGTGCTGGTCGAGCAGTATTTCGACTCTGCCTATGGCTGCAGCGACGGTTTTGTCGTGCTTCAGCGCGGGGCAGTGGCGATGGCACGGACGGAACGACACGCTGGCACTGGACGACCTGCGGCGGGTGGTGTCGGTCTGGCGACGGCGGGCCGGGTCTGGCCGGGGTCCATCGTTGCGATGGCCGTTCAGCTTGACGGCCCGCGTGGAAGCAGGGGTCGGCGCTGAAGGGCTTCAGACCCGGCAGCTGCGCCATTTCGGGCGCAACCGCCGTTCCCCGCCCTGACACGTCCTTCGCAATGTTCAGCATGATGACGGCCGGGTTGGTGAAACCATCGCGCGCGACCGCCTGCGCCAGATCCTTCAGCGCATGGCGCCCCGTCCGTTCTCCGGACGTGCTGGCCCCTGACGTGATGGTTGCGGGAGTGTCGCCCGGCACACCCGCCGCCAGCAGGTCCGCCTCGATGTGCGCCAGTTGTGCCACCGCCATGTAGAGCACCAGCTTTGTCCCCGGCACCAGGCTTGCCGCCAGATCGCGCGTCGCCGCCGATGTCAGCGTCGTTCCGGTTGCAAAGACGACCCGGTCGAACCGGCCGCGAACGGTCAGCGGGTCGAGCGTGGCCGCCGCAGCGGCGCTGGCAGCAGTGATACCCGGCACAACCTCAACCGGGATGCCCGCCGCAGCGGCGGCCCCGATCTCCTCCGCTGCCCGGCCAAAGATCGACGGGTCGCCGGATTTCAGCCGCACGACCGCCAGGCCCATCAGCGCCGCCGTCACGATTTCCGCGTTGATCCGCCCCTGCGGCCAGGCATTTGCGCCGACCGATTTGCCGACATCGACAACCCGCGCACGGCCCGGGATCAGTGCCAGTACCTCGGGCGACACCAGCCGGTCATGGAACACGACATCCGCCGCCATCAGCCGACGCATGGCGCGCAGCGTCAGCAGGTCGGCGGCCCCCGGCCCCGCCCCGACCAGACAGATCGTCCCGCAGACCAGCCCTGCCCCGCCCTGAAAGCTCATTCCGCGGCCACCGCCAATTGCGGTCGGCAGGCGGCAATCAGCGCCGCGATTTCCGGGCGGCAGGACCCGCAGTTCGTGCCCGCGCGAAGGGCGTGCCCGATTGCACCGACCGAAGTCAGCCCGCCTTCGGCGGCGGCGGTGATCGTGTTGCGCCCGATACCGAAGCAGGCGCAGATCGTGGCACCGGGGTCGGGCTTGTCGCCCCCCGGGCGTCCCGCAAGCAGATCGGCGGCGGCCGGCTGGCCAAGCTGGTCCGCGACATAGCCACGCGCGACGGCGACAGGCTCGCGCGCGACATAGATCGCCGCGCAGACAACGCCTGCCCGGCTGAACACGCCCCGGTACTGACCCCGTGCGCTGTCGTCATAGGCGATAGCCTCGGCATCGTCGGGAACGCCGAGAAACGCCCGCGCAGTTGTCTGCCAGTCGGCAGGCACCGTCCGGCCAGCAAGTTCAAAGCGATCCCCGCCCAGCGTCGCGGCCCGCGCCCAGTATTCGCAGTCAGGTGTCCGGTCCCGTGCCGACGTCACCGCGAACGCAAACCAGCTCGCGTCGAACGGCGTGATCGAGACGGGCGACGATTTCAGCGCGGGCTGCCCCGAGACCGGGTCCGTCACCGGGGCGACCAGCGCGTCGATCCGCCCTGTCGGGGCCGTCGCCTGCGTCCAGTGGATCGGCGCGAACGGCTGGCCGCGCATGACCCTGTCGGTGATCAGAACGCGCAAGATCGCGCTGCCCGAGGGGCTTGTCACCTTGGCCAGCGTCGCGGGTTCGAGGCCCATGGTCCGGGCATCGTCCGGGTGGAGTTCGACGAAGGGTTCGCCCATGTGCTGTGAAAGTCGGGGCGACAGCCCGGTCCGCGTCATGGTGTGCCAGTGATCGCGCACGCGGCCCGTGTTCAGGCGGAACGGATGATCAGCGCTTGTCGGTTGCGGCGGCGCGGGCGTGACCGCGACCATCGCCGCGCGCCCGGAGGCAGAGTGAAAGCGCCCGTCACCGAAGAACCGCCCGCCCCTGCGGCGGGAATTCGCCGGCCAGAGAAAGGGCGAGAGCGCTTCGTATTCGGTCGATGTGATACCAGCATGATCGGAAATATCGAAATCGCTGCCAACCGCGCCCGCTACGCCCGACAGCGCCGCATATTCCGCGAAGACCTCCGCCGCATCGGCCCAGCCAAAGCCCTGGTACCCCATGCGCCGCGCCACATCCGCGATGATCCGCCAGTCGTCGCGCGCCTGCCCTGGTGCCGCCAGAAACCGCCGCTGGCGGCTGATCCGGCGTTCGGAATTCGTGACCGTCCCGTCCTTCTCGCCCCATCCTGTCGCCGGGAGCAGCACATCCGCCAGTGCCGCCGTCTCGGTCCCCGCCGTCATCTCGCTGACCACGACGAAATCGCACCCCGCCAGTGCGGCGCGCACCGCATCCGCATCTGGCATCGACGCGACCGGGTTCGTGCACATGATCCAGATCGCCTTGATCCGCCCGTCGCCCACCGCGCGGAACATGTCCACGGCCTTGAACCCCGGCCGGTCCGCCATCACCGGCGACGCCCAGAACGTCTGCACCGCCCTGCGGTGCGAAGGGTTGTCCAGCTCCAGATGGCAAGCCAGCATGTTCGCCATGCCCCCCACCTCGCGCCCGCCCATCGCGTTCGGCTGGCCGGTCACCGAGAAACGGCCCCATGCCCGGCCGCCCGATGCGTCCCGTCGCGAGGTGGCAGTTGATGATGGCATTGACCTTGTCGGTGCCGGTCGCCGACTGGTTGATGCCCTGCGAATAGACGGTCACGACCTTTTCCGTCGCGGTCCAGAGATCGAAGAAGGCCCGCAGGTCGGCGGGCGGCAGGCCAGTCGCCGCCGGATCGGTTGCGCGGGCGGCGGCAAGCGCGGCCCCATATCCCCCGACATGGTGCAGCCAGTCGCGGTCAGTCCGGCCCCGGGTGTCGATCTCGGCCAGAAGCCGGTTGAACAGCACCGCGTCGGCCCCCGGCGAAATCGCCAGATGCAGGTCGGCAAGGTCGCAGGTGGCGGTCCGGCGCGGGTCGATGACGACCACCTTCATCGCAGGCCGCGCTGTCTTGGCAGCGGCGAGGCGCTGGTAGAGGACCGGGTGGCACCAGGCGAGGTTTGATCCGGTCAATACGACCAGATCGGCCAGTTCCAGGTCTTCATAGAGGCCGGGCACCGTGTCGGTGCCGAAGGCGCGGCGGTGCCCGGCGACAGAGGACGCCATGCAGAGCCTTGAATTCGTGTCGATATTTCCGCTGCCGATATAGCCCTTCATCAGCTTGTTGGCGACGTAGTAGTCTTCGGTCAGGAACTGCCCCGAAACATAGAAGGCGACCGAGTCCGGACCGTGGTCGCGCACCGTGTCGCGGAAGCGGTCGGCGACGAGCGACAGCGCCGCGTCCCAGCTTGCCTCGGCCCCGTTGATGCGCGGGGTCAGCAGGCGACGGTCCAGCCCCAGCGTTTCGGCCAGCGCCGATCCCTTGGAACAGAGCCGCCCGAAATTCGCCGGATGGTCCGGGTCGCCCCGGACCTCGGGGCCTGTCGGCCCCTGCCGGATCAGAATGCCGCAGCCGACGCCGCAATAGGGGCAGGTCGTGCGCGTGACAGGCGCATCCCCGCCGTCCATCAGGCGGCGGCCCGGCGGATCAGTTGGCCTGCGTCGATCAGTATCCGCCCGCCTTCGATGCGGACCTGATGGCTGGCGACGCTGCCCTCGTCCGCGCCCTGCGCCTGGCCCGTCGCCAGATCGAAGACCCAGTTGTGCAAGGGGCAGGTGACGCTGGTGCCGTGCACGATGCCCTCGGACAGGGGACCGCCCTTGTGCGGGCAGCGGTCATCCAGCGCGAAGGCCCGGTCATCCGCCGTGCGGAACACCGCGACGCAGCCTGCCGCCGTCCGCACCACCCGCGCCCCTTCGCGCGGGATGTCCTCGAGCGCGCCGATGTCGATCCAGTTCGCCGATGCCATGTTCATTCCGCAGCCTCCAGCGACAGATCGGCGAGCGCCGCCCAGTTGGTGCGTGTCGCGGGCCGGGCGTGTTCCGCCCAGGGGTCGGCCTGATAGACCGACTGGCTGAGAAGGAAGCGGTCGTACAGCGCGCGGCGGCTGGCAAGGTCATCGACGACCTGCGCGCGGCACCAGTCCAGCCCGACGCGCCCCACCCATTTGTAGATGCGGTGCAGATAGCGCGCGTTTTCGCGGTAAAGCTGGACAAAGGCCGCGATGATCTCGATCACCTCGTCCTCTGTCCCGACCTTGCACAAAAGCTCGGTCTCTTTCACGTCCATGCCAGCCGCACCCGCGACGCTGATCTCGTAGCCAGAGTCCACGCAGACGACGCCGATGTCCTTGCAGGTCGCCTCGGCGCAGTTCCTCGGGCATCCCGATACCGCCAGCTTGATTTTCGCGGGCGACCAAGACCCCCAGAGGAATTTCTCGAGCCGGATACCCAGACCCGTCGAATCCTGCGTGCCGAAGCGGCAGAATTCGGTGCCGACGCAGGTCTTCACCGTGCGCAGGCCCTTGGCATAGGCGTGGCCGCTGACCATGCCCGCATGGTTCAGGTCGGCCCAGATCGCGGGCAGGTCCTGCTTGCGCACGCCCAGCAGGTCGATGCGCTGGCCGCCCGTCACCTTGACCATCGGCACGCTGTATTTGTCCGCCGCGTCGGCGATTGCGCGAAGCTCATCCGGCGTGGTGACGCCGCCCCACATGCGGGGGACAACGGAATAGGTGCCGTCCTTCTGGATGTTCGCGTGGTTCCGCTCGTTGACAAAGCGGCTCTGCCGGTCGTCACGGTAGTCGAGCGGCCAGTCGGCGAGCAGGTAGTAGTTCAGCGCCGGACGGCAGGAATGACAGCCGCCGACCGATTTCCAGCCCAGTTCCTGCATCACGGCGGGGATAGACTTCAGACCCATCGCCTTGATCAGGCGGCGCACATCCTCATGCGTGTGGTCGGTGCATTTGCACATCGCCGGGTTCGCGTTGGCGACAAATCCGTCGCCCAGCGTCACGGCCATGACCTGTTCGACCAGGCCCGGTGCAGGTGCCGCACGATGACGATGCCTTGGTCCGCGCCCGGACCAGGTCGAGCGTGTTTGCCCCGCCTTCGATGGCGGTGACGATCTTGCCTTTGCAGACGCCGTTGCAGCCACAGATTTCCGCCTCAGGCGGCAAGGCTGCAACGGCCGCCATAGGGTCCGGCGCGGCCCCCCCTGAAAGGCCGGGCCGAAGATCAGCGTCTCGCGCATGTCGCTGATGTCGGTGCCGTCCTTGATCAGGCCGAAGAACCAGCTGCCGTCGGCGGTATCGCCGTACATCACCGCGCCGATCAGCCGGTCGCCCTCGATCACCAGCCGCTTGTAGACGCCGCGCGCCGGATCGCGGAACACGATGTCTTCGCGTCCCGGCCCGTCGGCGAAATCGCCCGCGCTAAACAGATCGCAGCCGGTGACTTTCAGCTTGGTCGCGGTCTGGACAGGGCGGAAGGCCGCAGCTTCGGCCAGAAGCGTTTGCGCAACGACCTTGGCCTGGTCGTAAAGCGGTGCCACCAACCCGAAGAGCTGCTTGTTGTGCTCGATGCACTCGCCGACCGCCAGGATGTCGGGGTCCGACGTCACCATCTGGTCGGAGACGACGATGCCGCGCCCGACCTCCAGATGCGCATCGGTCGCCAGTCGCGTCTCAGGCCGGATGCCGACGGCCATGCAGACCAGATCGGCCCCGTAGACCATGCCATCCTCCAGCGCCACGGCTTCAACCCGGTCGGTGCCGAGGATCGCCTTGGTCGCCCCCTTGCAATGGACCGTGATGCCGCGCTTTTCGAGATCCTTCTGCAGCAGATAGCCTGCAGCGGGGTCGAGCTGGCGCTCCATCAGGTGACCCATCAGATGGATCACCGTGACCTCCATGCCCCGGAGCGCCAGCCCCGCCGCGGCTTCAAGGCCCAGAAGGCCGCCGCCGATGACGACCGCCTTGGCACCCGGTCGGGCGGCGGCGATCATCGCATTCGTATCGTCCAGATCGCGGTAGGTCACGACGCCCGGCAGGTCCTTGCCCGCGACCGGAATGATGAAGGGGGCCGACCCGGTGGCGATCAGGAGCTTGTCGTAGGGGGTCTCGCCGTCTTTCGTGACGACGACCTTGCCGGTCGCGGTCGATCCGGGTCACATGCGCGCCGAAGCGGGTCGCGATGCCGCGTTCCGCATACCAGGCGTCGTCATGGGTGACGATTTCGGCATAGGTCTTTTCGCCCGACAGGACCGGCGACAGCATGATCCGGTTGTAGTTGCCGCGCGGCTCGGCGTTCAGAAGCGTGATGTCGAAGGCGTCGGGCGCGGCCTCGGTCAGATGTTCGAGGACCCGGCCCGAGGCCATGCCCGCCCCGATGACGACGAGTTTCTGTTTCATTTCAGGCCTCGCTTTTGGAATGCGTTAACCGGCACCGCGACAGGCTGCGGGGCATGGAGTTCGAGTGGGACGAGGAAAAGGACGCGGCAAACCGCGCGAAGCACGGCGTGGGGCTGGAGCTGGCGGCTCGGATGGACTGGATCGGCGGAAAGACTGAGCGGGACGACCGCATCGACTACGGGGAAGAGCGCTACCGCCTATGTCAGTCCATTTGGAACGCGACTGTTACGTCTGCGTGTTCACTTTGCGCGACGGTAGAATTCGGATAATCTCGCTGCGGAAGGCCAATAAACGAGAGACGAAACGGCATGGCTCGAACCGACCCCACCTGATGAGTTCGGCCTTCCGGATGATGAAAACCCGGAATGGACGGATGAAGAGTGAGCTTTGGGCGGTCCAGAACGCCGATTTCGGCGGCGTATTCGGCGCGGTCGAATTCCTGCGCGCGCGGAAAACATTCTTCGATGACGCCCGATCCGTCGGCCTTGAACGCGAGGCGTTCCTGCCATACGAACCGTCTAAGCCCGGCTTCATCGAACGTGCGACGGCCGCCATCGAGAAACTCGCAAGCCTGCGCGCCCACGCCGCCGAATAACCCACCCCCCTCACTCCGCCGCCATCGCAAGCGCCGGTTTCACCGGCCTCGCCCCGTGTTCGTATTCCTCAAGGAAACCAAGTATTTCCGCGCGGTAGCTGTAGTAGTCCGGATGTTCCAGCAGCGCCTTGCGCGTACGCGGGCGCGGCAGCTTGACCTCTGTGATCCGGCCGATCGTCGCCTGCGGGCCGTTGGTCATCATCACCACGCGGTCCGCCAGCAGGATCGCCTCGTCCACGTCATGCGTCACGCAGACCGCCGTAACCTTGGTGCGTGACCACACCTCCATCAGCACTTCCTGCAATTCCCACCGCGTCAGGCTGTCCAGCATCCCAAAGGGTTCATCCAGCAGCAGAAGCTTCGGCGACAGCGCGAAGGCCCGCGCGATGCCGACGCGCTGGCGCATGCCGTTCGACATGTCCGCCGCCATCCGGTCCATCGCATCGCCAAGGCCCACACGCTCCAGGTAGTATTCCACCACCTCCTGCCGCTCGGCCTGAGACGCCTTCGGATAGACCCGGTCCACGCCGATGGCGACGTTCTGCTTGGCCGTCAGCCAGGGGAACAGCGACGGCGACTGGAACACCACCGCGCGTTCCGGGTCGGCACCCTCGACGTGATAGCCGTCGAGCTTGATCGCGCCTTTCGAAATGTCGTTCAGCCCCGCCGTCATCGTCAGGACGGTGGACTTGCCGCAGCCGGAATGGCCGATCAGGCTGACGAATTCGCCCTTCTTCAGCGTCAGGTTGAAATCCTCGACCACCGTCAGCGGGCCTTTCGGCGTCGGATAGATCTTGTGCAGCTGCGAATATTGCAGATAGCGCTCGTCCGTCGCCGACTTCGCCGCCTGCGCATAGGCGCGCGGCAGCAGCGCGTGGCGCGGCGTGACGGACGGCAGCAACCTCGTCTCGGGCAGTTTCGCGCGCGATGCCGACATCCATCAGATAGGCCGTGACATCGGCGCGCAGCGATTTGACATGCGCATCCGTGTTCATCGCCGACCGGTCGCGCGGGCGCGGCAGATCGACGTCGAAGACCTGGCCCAGCGTCCCGTCGGGGTTCAGGCAGGCGATGCGGTCGGCCAGCACCAGCGCCTCGTCCACGTCGTTCGTGACCAGAACCACGGTGCGCTTGTCGGCCTCCCAGATCGCCTCGATCTCGGACGCCACATTGGCCCGCGTCAGCGCGTCCAGCGCCGACAGGGGTTCGTCCATCAGCAGGACCTCCGGCTCCATCGCCAGCGCGCGCGCCACCGCGACCCGCTGGCGCATGCCGCCGGACAGTTCCGCCGGACGGCGGTCCGCGGCGTGGGACAGCCCGACCATGCCCACGTATTTCGTGACCAGCGCCGCGCGTTCGGCCTTCGGCAGCCGCCCGTGCACCGCATCGACGGCCAGCCCGATATTCCCCGCGACCGTCAGCCAGGGCATCAGCGCATAGGACTGGAAGACCAGCCCGCGTTCCGGCCCCGGCCCCGTCACCGGCGCGCCGTTGAAGCTGACCTCGCCCGCGTCCGGCAGGGTCAGGCCCGCCAGCAGGTTGATCAGCGTCGTCTTGCCGGTGCCGGAAAAGCCGAGGACCGCCAGAAACTCGCCCGGCCGCACCGACAGGGTCAGGTTCCGCAGAACCGGCTGCGCCGCCGTAGCCCTTGGAGACGTTCTTCAACTCCAGCATCGCGCTCACCGGTTCGCGCTGAAGGTGAACAGCGATTGCAGCGCGAACATCACGCGGTCGAGCAGGAAGCCGATGATGCCGATGGTCAGGACCGCGACCATGATCCGCGCCAGGCTGTTCTCGGACCCGTTCTGGAACTCGTCCCAGACGAACTTGCCGAGGCCCGGGTTCTGCGACAGCATCTCGGCCGCGATCAGCACCATCCAGCCCACGCCCAGCGACAGGCGCAGGCCGGTGAAGATCAGCGGCAGCGCCGAGGGCAGGACCAGCCGCGTGATCCGCGTCCAGGTCGCCAGCTTCAGCACCCGGCCGACATTCACCAGATCCTTGTCGATCGAGGCGACACCCAGCGCGGTGTTGATCAGCGTCGGCCAGAGCGAGCAGAGCGTGACGGTGATGGCCGAGATGATGAAGGACTTCGACAGCCCGCCGTCGCCGCCGGCGACCAGAGCGGACACGACCATCGTGACGATGGGCAGCCAGGCCAGCGGGCTGACTGGCTTGAATATCTGCACCAGCGGGTTGATCGCGGCATTGGCGGTCGGCGACAGGCCCGAGACGATGCCCAGCGGAACCGCGACCAGCGTGGCCAGCAGGAACCCGGTAAAAACCGTCAGGATCGAGGTGCCGATCTGCTGGTAATAGGTCGGCTTGCCGGTATAGGCGCGGTCCTTGACTTCGTCCGGCTTGCCCGCCGCGACCAGTTCCGCGTTCTTCGCGTCCTGCTTTTCATAGAACGCGGCCTCTTTCAGCCTTTCCTCGCCCGCCGCCTGATGCAGCACGACCGCCTGCGCCCAGACCTGCGCCGGGCCGGGGATCGCGCCCAGCGTCGTCTGCACGCGCGGGGCCAAGCGCGGCCCAGGCGAGGCAGAAGATCAGGATCGCCGCCAGCGGAACGCCCAGCAGACGCCACAGGTCGCGCGACCTGCGCCTTCGGGCTGTCGCCCGCGGCCAGCCGCAGGATCGGTGTCACCCAGGGCAGGCCGAGCACGCGGAACCAGCCGTCCAGCCTGCGTGATCCGCGTGAAGCGCCGCGGTCTTGGCGGCTGCCCGCGGCGGCGGCCTGCATCTGGGTCGGGTCAATCGCGGTCATGGGTCTATCCTTCGGTCGGCGTCAGGGTGTGGCCGCGCCGGATCCGTCCCGGCGCGGCCGAGCGCTGCATTCAGTTGATGATTTCGCCGCCCTCGACGGTCTGCGCGCCTTTCAGGCCCAGCGTCAGGCTGTCGATATAGGCGTTGGGCTTGGTCCCGTCATAGGACACGCCGTCGATGAAGTCGGCGGTCGGGTCGCGGTAGCCGTCGGCGTCGAAATCGAACATCTCGGCCGTCGCGTTGCCGTCGGCGATCAGCGCCTCGGCAGCCAGCTGATAGATGCCGGGCTTGTAGACCGACTTCGCCGTCGCATCGAACCAGGCGTCGTCCTTGGCTTCGGGGATCTGCCCCCAGCGGCGCATCTGCGTCAGGTACCAGACCGCATCGGAGTAATAGGGGAAGGTCGCGTTGTAGCGGAAGAAGACGTTGAAATCGGGTGCCGGGCGCTTGTCGCCCTTCTCGTATTCGAATGTCCCCGTCATCGAATTGGCGATCACTGCCGCATCCGCGCCGACATATTCCGGGCGCGACAGAATCTCCACCGCCTCGGCCCGGTTCACGTTGTCGCCTTCGTCCAGCCAGATCGCGGCGCGGATCAGCGCCTTGGTCAGGGCCAGCGTCGTGTTCGGGTTCGCTTCGGCGAATTCCGCCGTGATGCCGAAGACTTTCTCGGGGTTGTTCTTCCAGATGTCATTGTCGGTGATGACCGGAACGCCGATCCCCTTGGCCACCGCCGCCTGGTTCCAGGGCTCGCCCACCGCATAGCCGTCGATGGTGCCCGCCTCCAGCGTCGCGGGCATCTGCGGCGGCGGCGTGACCGAGATCAGGACGTCGCCCAGGATCTGCCCGGACACGTCGTCGGCGCTGTAGTAGCCGGGGTTGATGCCGCCCGCCGCCAGCCAGTAGCGCAGTTCGTAATTGTGGGTCGAGACCGGGAAGACCATCCCGAGGTTGAAGGGTCGCCCCTCGGCCGCATAGGCCTCGATCGCCGGTTTCAGCGCCGATGCGGGGATCGGATGCGCGGGCTTGCCGTCCGCGTCCAGCTCCAGCCCCGGCTTCATCGCCTCCCACACCGCGTTCGACACGGTGATCGCGTTGCCGTTCAGGTCCATCGAGAACGGCGTCACGACCGCGCCCTTGGTGCCGTAGCCGATGGTCGCGGCGATGGGCTGGCCCGCCAGCATATGCGCGCCGTCAATCTCGCCCGCGATCACGCGGTCCAGCAGCACCTTCCAGTTCGACTGCGCCTCCAGCGTGACGGACAGGCCCTCGTCCTCGAAGAAGCCCTTTTCCTTGGCGATGGCGAGCGGGGCCATGTCGGTCAGCTTGATGAAGCCAAGCGTCAGTTCATCCTTCTCGATGCCGGGCGTTTCGGCGAAGGCGGGGGAGGCAAGGACTGTGGTGGTCAGCAGCAGCCGGAAAAGTCTGGTCATGGTCTGGGCGTTCCTTCTGGAAGCGGGTTGCTGAGCGAACATGCGAAAAAGGCCGCAGACACGCGTCGCCGAATGGGGCGAACGCGGGTCAGGCGGCCTTGCCTGCGGTCCCGGATCTGTCGGGGAGGACGGAACGCCATTGTTCCGGCTTAATTCCTTACTGCGGTCGCGATCCCGCCCGGTCAACGGGTAAACGGGCATCGGAACGCGGCTCGGACGGATCAATTTGCTGCGATGCAGCATCTGTGCTGAAAGTTTCATCGCACCGGCACCGCAGGGTCGAAAATCTGACCATCAAAGAAACGGTTCCGCATCAGAGTGACCGTTCCGTGCACGGCCGGAACCGCCTCGGCGACGGGCAGAATCGCCCTCGGCCTTGTCCGATGACCGGGGAGAACGGCCCCCCCAGATCGCCGAGGAAGCGGCGGTAGAGGTCGCTGCGGAAGGTCGCGCGCGCATCCGCCTGCGCCCTGTCGCGGGTCGAGGCCGAACCGGCGGGCCAGCCGCGCCCCGATCCACGCCGCCTGACTGCGCCACGGAAAATTCGCGGCCCCGTCGTGAAAGGTCAGGAACTGCGGAACCGGGGTTTCCGGCCCCGCCGCCGTCATCAGCAGCCGCCCGGTCAGGGCGCGGTCGATCAGGTCTGGCGAAAGGTCGAGATGCGCCCGCCAGGACAGAATCTCCGACGCCGTCATCCGGTTCGCCGGATCGCCGACCCAGCGGCAGGCCCGCCAGAGCGCGCGGATCAGCCGCCCGGCCAGATCGGGATGCGTCTCGGCCCAGCCCGACCGCATCGCCAGAACCTTTTCCGGGGCCTGGGTCCAGATCGACGACCCCGCCAGCAGAAGCTCTGCGCCCGCGACCTCGACCGCGTGGCTGCCCCAGGGCTCGCCGACGCAGAACCCGTCGATCTCGCCCGCCTGAAGCGCTGCGGCCATGCGGGGCGGCGGCACGGTGACGATTTCGGCTTTTGCCGACGGTGCGGCCGCGGCGATCCAGTACTGCAGAAGCTCCGTGTGCATCGAAAACGTGAACGGCACGCCGATGCGCAGCGGTCCCTCTATGCCCGAAAGCGCTGCCCCGAGGCCCGCCGCATCGCCGAAACGGACGGCCCCGCCGGTCGCGCGCAGACGTCGCGCGAGATCCTGCGACACGCCCAGATATCTCTCCGTTCAGGGACAGGACCATCGGCGCCTCTAGCCGGACATGCCCGCCGCCGAGACCGAGCGCGCGCGCGACCGGCACGACGGACAGCATCTGCGCCGCATCGACCTGGCCCACATCCAGCATGTCGCGCAGCATCGACCAGCTGGCCGCGCGGTGCAGGTCGATGGACAGCCCCTCTTCCCGCGCGAAGCCAAGCTCGCGCGCGACGATCAGCGGTGCCGCATCGACCAGCGGCACGAAGCCCAAGGAAACCGACGCGCTCATTTCAGCAAGCTCCGCCGCCGTGACCAGCGCCTGCGCGACATCGGCGACGCGCTTGCCCTGATCCATCGCCGCCTTGCGGATCAGCGCATAGGCCTCTTCCTCGCTGATGCTGCTTGGCCTGCATGATGACGCCCTTGGCGCGGTCAAGAAGCTTGCGTTCTTCCAGCGCGGCCTTCGTCGCCGCCAGTTCCGTCCGCATCCGGTTGAACATGTGGAACCGCGCGATGGCCGCGTCGAGGACCGGCTTGATCCGTTCGGGGCGCAGTCCGTCCACCACATAGGCCGACACGCCCGCCTCGATCGCCGCGCGGGTCAGGCCGGTGTCGGACCGGTCGACGAACATCGCCACGGGGCGGTCCAGCGCGCCCGAGGCCGTCGTCAGTTCCTCCAGCACATCGCGTGAGGGCGAGGCGACGTCGATCAGCACCACATCCGGCCCGATTTCGGCGATCCGCCGCGCCAGTCCGGACTCGTCGCCCAGAACGCTGATCCGGTGGGCGCCGGTTTCGCGCAGCGCATCGACGATTTTCAGCGCGCGGTCCTTGTCCCTCTCCACGACGATGATCGACAGGACGGCTGACATTCCGGCTTTCTTCAGGACAGTTCCGATGCCAGCAGGTCGCACCTATCGAACGCTGCGGAAAGACCACGCCGGCCGGAGGGGCACCGCACAGCCTGCGCTGCCTGTTTTTCATGCGATTCGTCGAATTGTCGCCGAAGAAACAGGCGGACGCTGTCCAGGTCAGCGCAGGCGTTATCTGCGCCCCTGTCGGAATGCGACGTGACAAGACGCGGCCGCCGGGCGAAACCTGACAAGCAGAGGGTACGAGAGGGCACGAGGCGATGCGCAGCGGCGGACAGCTACTTGTAGAAAGCCTGGTGGGTCTGGGTGCGACCAAGGCCTTCGGGGTGCCGGGCGAAAGCTATCTGGCAGTTCTGGATGCCCTTCACGACACCGAAGGCCGCTTCGACTTCATCCTGTGCCGCAACGAAGGCGGTGCTGCCTTCATGGCCGCCGCCTGGGGCAAGCTGACCGGCGCGCCCGGCCTCTGCTTCGTGACGCGCGGGCCCGGAGCGACAAATGCGTCCATCGGCGTCCATACGGCGATGCAGGATTCCGCGCCGATGATCCTGTTTGTCGGGCAGGTCGGCACCGACATGCGCGGGCGCGAGGCGTTTCAGGAACTCGACTACCGTGCCGTCTTCGGAACGATGGCGAAATGGGCGGTCGAGATCGACAGCGCCGACCGCATACCGGAAATCCTGTCCCGCGCATGGACAACCGCCGTCACCGGACGTCCCGGTCCGGTGGTCGTGGCCCTGCCCGAGGATATGCTGACCCGGATGACCGGCGCGGCCCCGCTGACCGTCCCGCCGCGCATCGCCGAGGCTGCACCCCTGCCCGCCGCAATGGAAGAAGTGCGCGCGATCCTGTCCCGCGCCCGCACGCCCGTGATCCTGACCGGCGGCGGCGGCTGGACCGATCCGGGACGCCGCGCGCTGCAGGATTTTGCCGAGGCCTCCGACATCCCCGTCGTCACCGCGTTCCGTTTTCAGGATCGCTTCGACAACATGTCGCGCGTCTTTGCGGGCGAGGCGGGCGTTGGCATGCTGCCGCATGTGAAAGACCTGATCGCCCGTGCCGACGTCATCTTGGCGGTCAACATCCGGTTCGGCGAGATGACGACGGATGCCTATACGCTTCTGAACGTCCCCATTCCCGACCAGACCCTGATCCATGTCCACGCGTCGGACCGCGAGATCGGCAAAATCTACCAGCCGACCCTCGGCATCCAGTCCGGTCCGAATGCCTTCGCTGCCGCGCTTTCACCCGTCAAGGGGAACTGGACCGACTGGCGCAAGCAGGCCCGCGCCGCTTGCGAGACCAGCCTCGACGTGCCGCCGCAGCCCTCGCCCGTCGATATGGGGCAGGTCATGGCGCATCTGCGCGCCACGTTGCCGCCGGATGTCATCCTGACCAACGGTGCCGGCAATTTCGCGGTATGGCCGAACAAGTATTTCCGCTTCGGACCGGACGCCCGCTTGATCGCGCCCCAATCGGGTGCCATGGGCTACGGCGTCCCGGCCGCCATCGCGGCGCGCATCGCGCATCCGGATCGCACCGTCATCTGCTTCGCGGGCGACGGTGATTTCCAGATGACCTGCCAGGAGCTCGGGACGGCCATGCAGGCGGGCGCGCAGCCGGTGATCCTGATCCTGAACAACGGCATCTACGGGACGATCCGCGCA
The DNA here is from genome assembly GCA_963738635.1 of uncultured Alphaproteobacteria bacterium. Taxonomy (GTDB): domain Bacteria; phylum Pseudomonadota; class Alphaproteobacteria; order Rhodobacterales; family Rhodobacteraceae; genus JAOADN01. The sequence goes on from CAVTXE010000004.1 coordinate 356,712, forward strand.
CATCAGGAACGCGAGTATCCGGGGCGGGTGTCAGGCACGACGATGCAGAATCCCGATTTTGTCATGCTCGCGCGATCTTACGGGTTTCACGCCGAACGAGTTGAGACGACGATCGATTTCCCTTCCGCCTTCGCCCGCGCGCTCGCCTCGCCGACCGGTGCTGTTCTCGACCTGAACATCTCGCCCGAAGCATTGACGCCGCGAAAGACCCTGACACAGATTGCGCGAGGCAGCACTGACCGCGCAGTCACAGCGCTGACAGGAAAACCAATTCTCTTCAGTGGGTTCAGCGCCGATCCTCTGCGTTCCGCGTGAACCGCGCGTCCCGCCTTAACCCCTTGACCGCGCGTCCCCCGGCACAACCGCCCTGCCCGACCTCGCCGCCTCCAGCGCCGCAAACGTGTTCGACAGCGTCATCAGGTTCCGTCGCCCCGAATGCTCCGGCTCGGCCCCCGTCTCGATAGCCACCAGCAGCGCCCCCATCGCGCCCGCGAACCCGTCGTTGAACCATGCCCCCGTCAGCTCCGGCACCGCGCGACCCGCCGCTGTCGTCAGCGTCACCGTCTGATGCCCCAGGTCCGGTCCGATGGACATCAGGCTGCCAGCCGATCCCGCCACATAGGTCATGTCCAGCGGCCCCGCAGGCACGGCCGCGTCGAAGGCCAGCGACGCCTGGGCCGTTCCGAAATCCATCAGCACCGACGCCCCCATCGGCGGCGCGACGCCGGACGACGGAACACGCACCGCCTGCGCCTGGACCCGCTCCGCCAGCCTGCCGGTCAGCGAGGTCACGAAGTCGAACCAGTGCACGCCGAAGTCGAAGAGCACGATGTCGTCCTGCCGCTCGAACGGCGTGCCTTTGATCCAGCGGTGGTCCCAGTGCAGGCTGGCATGGATGCCCGTCACTTCGCCGATCAGGCCCGCCTGAACCGCCTTGCGCATCCAGGCCATGTGCGGCGCCCAGCGCCCGTTCTGGTTCACCGCCAGCCGCACGCTGTTTGCATCCGCAAGGTCCGCCAGCCGCTCGCCTGTGTCCAGATCGGTCACGAAGGGCTTCTGGCTCAGCACATGCTTGCCAGCCCGCAGCGCCGCCTCGATCAGCGCGACGCGTTCGCCGGGATGCGGCGTCAGATCCAGCACATCAATGTCACCCCGGCGCAGCAGCGCGGCATAATCCGTCATCACCACGGCCTCGGGGAAAAACTCGTCCCGTCGCGCGACAGCCTTCGCCCGGTCCCGCGACAGGATCACCGCCACCTCGAACCCGTGGGTCCGGTAGGCGTCCAGATGTGCAAAGGAAATCCCGCCTGCTCCGACCAGAGCGATCCGATGCCGCCCTTTGGGTTTCGGCGGGCGATAGGCGAGGTCCGGCGCGGCCACCGCCTCCACCGCCCCCGCCGCCAGCGCATAGTCTTCCCGCCCGGCCATCGCCTAGCCGATCAGGGGCAAGGTCCGCCCCGCGCGTGCCGATGCGAAAGCCGTATCGACGATGCGCTGCCCGATCCGCGCGATGGCGGGGTCGAGCGGCCCGTGCAGGGGCGCGCCGGTCGCGATCACGTGCAGCATGTGTTCCACCGGCGCCCGGTTCGGTGCCGCGACCGGATCGACCGCCACCACCGTGGCCTGCGGGCGCGCCCGCGTCTGGACCGTCACATGGTCATCGTAGTCCCAGGACGCAATCGTCCCTTCGCTGCCCACCACCACAAACCCGCATTTCGGCTGCGGCTGCGACGTCCACGGGTCGCTGAACGTCCCCCAGCGCGTCTCCATCACCGACATGCCCGCAGCGTAGCGCAGAATTGTCACCGAATGCTCGTCCACCTCCAGCCCCGGTGCCGCCCAGGTCGTGCACGTCACATCGACCGGCAGCGCGCCGCCCATGAACCACGTCCCCAAAGTCGCGCCATAGCCCAGATAGTCCAGCAGCGCGCCGCCGCCCGAGGCCGCCTTGTACCACCAGGACGAAGGCTTCTGCCGTTCCACCTCCGCTGCCGTCACCTCGACCTTGTCCGCCAGATGATAGAGCGGCCCCCGGTTGCCATCGTAGAAATGCACCTCGCGCAGATCGCCGATCACGCCCTCTGCGATCATGCGCTTCGTGGTCAGATGCGGCGGATACCAGGCCAGCGGCCAGTTGATCGCCAGCAGCGCGCCTGACGAGGCACAAGCCGCGATCATCCGGTCGGCATCCGCAAGGCTTGCCGCGAAGGGCTTTTCGATCAGGATCGCCGCCCCATGGGCTGCGATCCGCTCGACGTAGTCTGCATGTGCCGCCGTCGCGGGACACAGGATCACCAGATCCGGCCCCGTCGCCATGCAGGCCGCCACATCGGTGAAGACACGGTCCGCCGGAATGCCGAAGGCCGCTGTCGCGTTCCGCATCCGCGCCGGATCGCTGTCGCAGATGCCGGTAATCTCGGCCTCCGGATGCTCATGCACCTGCCGCAGCAGATCGCCCATATGCATGTGGTCGAAGTTGATCCCGACGACGCGGAACGGGTCAGGCATCGGCATCTCCCCCGGGCATCCCTGCCGCAAGGCTAGCCGCCGTCATATGCCCCGGACAAGCCCCGTTGACAGACCGCGCCCCGCCGGACGACCCTGCCCCAGGGCAGGAGGCGACGATGGCGACAGACCCCGGCAGCACCTTGCCGCTCCCGAAAGCGGTCGCCCGATGATCGTCGGGCTGACAGGCAAGGTCGTGCTTGTCACCGGGGCCGCCAGTGGAATCGGTGCCGCCATCGCGCGCCTCGCCGCAGCGTCCGGTCCCGCCGGTCTGATGCTGACCGACATGGACGCCCACGGACTAGCCCGTATTGCAAGTGACCTCGCCGCGACTGGCGCGCCGGTCGCGACCTTCCTCGCCGATCTTGCCAGCCCCGCCGCGCCCGGCCGCATCATCGCCGCCGCAATCGCCCGCTTCGGGCGCATAGACGCGCTGGTCAACTGCGCAGGCCTCACGACACGCGCCGCCCTGACCGATGCCACACCCGCCCTCTGGGAAACCCTATTCGCTGTGAACGCCCGCGCGCCCTTCTTTCTCATGCAGGCCGCAGTGCGGGACATGCTCGCCCGCCGCGCGCCCGGGTCCATCGTCAACATCCTCTCCGTCAACGCGCATGTCGGCCTTCCGGAACTCTCCGTCTACGCCGCGACCAAGGGCGCAATGCAGACCCTGACCAAGAACGCCGCCAACGCCCATCTTTCCGACCGCATCCGCGTCAACGGCATCAATCTTGGCTGGGTCGCGACCGAGGCCGAGGATCACATGCAGTCCGTCACACTCGGCAAGGGCCCCGGCTGGCAGGCCGAGGCTGCCGCGCGCCTGCCCCTTGGCCGTCTGGTCACAGCGGATGAGGCCGCGCGCGTCGCGCTTTACCTTCTCAGCGACGCCTCGGTCCCGCTGACGGGATCGGCCACCGATCTTGAACAGCATGTCTATGGTGCGCCCCCGTGAGCTCCGCCCCCGACACCTCCCCGATCCGCGACTATGACGGGCTGGTTGCTGCCCTTGTCCATCGCAAGGGAACACTCAGCCGCCGCCATGCCGAGGTTGCGCAGTTCTTCCTGAACCACCCCGAGGATGTGGCGATCAACACCATCGTCCGGCTTGCCCGGCTGGCGGGCGTGCCCCCCGCGACGCTGACGCGCTTCGCGCAGGAACTTGGTTTCGCGGGCTTCCCCGATCTGCAAAGGGTCTTCCGCGAACGCCTGCTCGGCCCCCGCATGTCCTATGCCGACCAGATGTCGGACATCCGCGCGCGCCCCGATCCGACCGAGATCGATTTCAACGATCTGGAGGAACCGGGCCACGTCTTCGACACCTTCGTCCAGGCCGGGGTCAACTCGCTGCTGCGCATCGGGCAGAGCCTTGACCGCACCGTGCTCGATCAGGTCGTCACCACCCTCGCGGAAGCGGAGGTGATCCATATCGCCGCCGCGCGCGGGGCGTTCGGCATCGGGGCCTATGCGTTCTACGGCCTGGCCAGCATCGGCAAACGTGCGCATCTGATCGACAATCTGGGCGCGATGCGGGCCGAACAGGTGGCCTCCATAGGCCCGCGCGACGCGCTGATCGCCATCACCTTCGACGACTACACGCCCGAAACGGTGCAGATCGCCCGCATTGCCGCCGAGGCGGGCCGCACCGTCATCGCCCTCACCGACAACGAACTCAGCCCGGTCGTCGCCCTCGCCCGCCACAGCCTCTACGTGCGCGAGGCGCGGCTTGGTCATTTCCGGTCGCAGGTCCCGGCACTTGTCGTCTGCCAGTCGGTCATCGTCAGCCTGGGGCGCAGGCTTGCCGCGCTCGACACGCCCGCGCTGCAAACAGATTTGCAGAACGACTGAAACGAAAAATTCCTTGCCCCGAATCGCGCGGCTTGAAAAGCTGATGGCACGGGGAGGGATGCGCGTGACCGCAGGGTTCGATTTCTCGGGGGCAGAGGTGCTGGTCATCGGGGCCAGCCGTGCGGGGATCGGTGCCGCCATCGCCCGCGCCTTCCAGACCGCAGGGGCGTCCGTCGCCATCACAGGTGTCGAAGCAGAGCCTGACGAACAGGACCGCGACCGGTTCCGCTATGTGCAGCTGGACGTGACCGACGTTGATGCCGTGTCGCGCCTCGCCGAGGCGACCGCCCGGCTCGACGTGCTGGTCAACGCCGCAGCGATCACCTCACGCGGCGAAGAGATGGAGCCGTCCTTCTTTCAGCGCGTCGTCGATGTGAACCTGCACGGCACCTTCCGCACCGCAGCCGCCTTTCAGCCGCATCTGTCAGCCAGCCATGGCTCGATCATCAACATCGCCTCGATGTACGCGACCTTCGGCAGCCCCCGGAACCCGGCCTACGGCGCGAGCAAGGCCGCCGTCGCGCAGCTGACCAAGTCGCTGGCCATCGCCTGGGCAGCGGACGGGATCCGCGTCAACGCAGTGTCGCCCGGCTTCATCGTCACCGCCGCAATCCGCCAAAAGCCGCACAGACCCAGCCCACGTAGCCCGTGTCAAGGAACGCACGCCGCTGGGGCGTTGGGGGCAGCCCGACGACATCGCCGGATGTGTCCTGTTCCTCGCCTCGCCCTATGCCGCCTTCATCACCGGGGCCTGCATTCCGGTGGACGGAGGCTATTCGATTGTGTGAAGCTTCCGCTATTCGCAGGGGGGTGTGATGCCGGGCGCGGCCGTCATCGGCACAGGGTTCATCGGCACGGTGCATCTGGGCGCGCTGCGCCGTCTTGGGGTGCCCGTTGCGGGCGTCCTCGGGTCATCAGGCGCGCGCGGGGCCGAACGCGCGGCGGCTTTGGGCGTGGGTCGCGCCTACGCCTCGCTCGACGACTTGCTCGCCGACGCTTCGGTCGATGTGGTCCACGTAACTTCGCCCAATCACCTGCACTATCCGCAGGTCATGGCGATCCTGAAGGCGGGCAAGCACGTCATCTGCGAAAAGCCCCTCGCCATGACCGCCGCGCAGTCTGCCGAAATGGTCGCCCTCGCCCGCGAAACGGGGCGCATCGCCGCTGTCTGCTACAACATCCGCTTCTATCCCCTGAACCAGCAGGCGCGCGGCATGGTGGCGGCGGGCGATCTGGGCGACATCCGCCTGATCACCGGTCACTACCATCAGGACTGGCTGGCGAAGGACACCGACTGGAACTGGCGGCTGGAACCGGATGCGGGCGGCGCGCTGCGGTCGGTCGGAGATATCGGCACGCATTGGCTGGACCTGACCAGCTTCATCGCGGGGCAGAAGCCTTCCGCAGTTCTCGCCGACCTCTCCACCTTCATCCCCATCCGCCGCAAACCCACCGGTCCGGTAGAGACGTTCGCCAAAGCGGGCAGCGCTGCCACCACCTCCGTGACGGTCCGCACTGACGACGCGGCGACCATCCTGCTGCGCTATCCGAACGGCGCACGTGGGTCCTTCACCACCAGCCAGGTCAGTCATGGCCGCAAGAATTCGCTCCGCTGGGACATCGCCGGGGCCGATGCATCGGCCGCATGGGACTCCGAAACGCCCGACCATCTCTGGATCGGCCACCGTGACGCGCCGAACCAGATCCTCCAGCGCGATCCCGGCCTGATGAACGCGACGGGCGCCGCTGCCGCCTCGCTGCCTGGCGGCCATGTAGAAGGCTTCGCCGACAGCTTCGCGGCCCTGTTCCGGCAGGTCTATGCCGACATAGCCGCAGGGAGACGCGGCGCCGCCTCGACCTGGGCCACGTTCGAGGATGGGCACTTTGAGATGCAGTTCTGCGACGCCGTCCTCGACAGCGCCGCGCGCGGCGCGTGGACCGACATCCCCGCAGCCACAGGAGCGACACAGTGAAGCTTGGCCTCCTCACCGCCCCCTTCGCCGACAGCGACCTTGCCACGGTTGCCGACTGGACCGCCGGGGCCGGGTTCCAGGCAATCGAAATCGCTTGCTGGCCCCGCGCGGCGGGCGAAAAGCGCCGCTACGCCGGAACCTCGCATATCGATGTCGAGGGGATGACCCGGGCCAAAGCATCCGAGGTCGCGGGCCATATCGCGGGCAAGGGCCTGACCATCTCCGCCCTCGGCTACTACCCGAACCCGCTGCATCCCGACGCCGATCACCGCGCGCAGGTCATCGGCCACCTGAAAAAGGTCATCACCGCAGCCGGTCTGATGGGTGTGGGCGTCGTCAACACTTTCGTCGGCGGTGACCGCGCGCTCGGCCCCGACGACAACTGGACCCGCGCGCAGGCCATCTTTCCCGACATCGTGGCCCATGCCCGCGACAGCGGCGTCACGCTTGCGTTCGAGAACTGCCCGATGATCTTCTCGATGGACGAATGGCCGGGCGGTCACAACATCGCCTGCAGCCCGCGCATCTGGCGGCGGATATTCGAGGAATGGCCGGGCACAGGAATGAACTATGACCCGAGCCATCTGGTCTGGCAGATGATCGACCAGTCGCGCTTCATTCGCGAATTCGGCGGGCGGATGGTGCATGTCCATGCCAAGGACCTGACCATAGACCGGGACGGGCTTTACGAACGCGGCATCCTGTCGGCGGGCATCGGCTGGCAGATACCCCGCATGCCCGGCCTCGGCGACGTGAACTGGCCGGGTTTCTTCGCCGACCTCTACCGCGCGGGCTACGACGGCCCCATAATCATCGAACACGAGGACCGGACCTTTGAAGGCTCCGACGACAAGATCAAGCGCGGGTTCCTTTTGGCCCGCGATGTGCTTAGTCCATTTGTGAAGTAATCGGTCGCAGACAAAGACGACCATCAACCCGGGAGGAAAGACGATGAAGAAACTCTGTGCAGGCGTGGCACTTGCTGCGCTGACCGCCGGAATGGCGGCTGCTGAAATCGCACGGCCCCTACACGATCGGCATCTCGAACACCGTGCAGGGCAACGGCTGGCGCGAGGAAATGGTCTGCGCGATGAAGGCGCAGGCGCTGGCCGCAGGCAAGGTGGAAAGCCTGAACATCGCCCACCGCAACACCGACGCGGCGGGCCAGCTGGAGGACATCCGCAACCTGATCCAGGCCGGCGTCGATGCCATCGTCGTCAACCCGTCCAGCGCCGACGCGGTCAACGCCGCGATCAAGGAGGCGACGGATGCGGGCATCGTCGTCGTGGCCGTCGATCAGGCCGTGACCGAGCCTTCCGCCTATGTCCTGTCGAACAACCAGACCAACTATGCCTATCTCGGCGCCAAGTGGCTGTTCGAACAGATGGGCGGCAAGGGCGCTGTCGTCTATATGCGCGGCGCTGCGGGCGCGGGCGCCGACAATGACCGCGACGTGGGCTTCAAGAAGGCGCTGGCCGAATTCCCGGACGTGACCGTCGCGCAGGAGGTCTTCACCGGCTGGCAGCAGGATCAGGGCAAGCAGCAGATCCTCGACATCATCGCGTCGGGCATCCCGTTCCAGGGCGTCTGGACCAGCGGGATCGACAACGTGATCGTCGATGCGTTTGTTGAATCCGAGGTGCCGCTGGTGCCCATCGTCGGGGCCGACAACGCGGGCTTTGTCGGGCAGCTGTCGTCTGTCGAGGGTCTGGTCGGCGCTGCGGTCACGAACCCCGGTTCGGTTGGCGGCGCGGGCGTGGCGCTGGCGCTGAAAATCCTCGGCGGCGAGAAACCCGCCGCGCAGACCGTGCTTGTGACGCCGGACCTCTGGGACAACGTCTCGGACGCGGGCAAGGCCAAGCTGGCCGCTGCCGCCAACCCGAACCTTGATCCGGAATGGCCGGTCTCTGTGTCGATCCCGGACTGGACGACCTATACGATGGACCAGATCATCGCCTGCAAAGGCCCGGGCGAGTGACCACTCCGGCCCCCGACGGATCGCCGGGGGCCACCACCCACCTGCACCGGACGGCACCCTGACAGATGACGCGACCTGAAACGGCGACGCCCATCCTCGACGCATCGGGCGTATCCAAGATGTTCGGACCCGTCGCCGCCCTGCGCGACGCGTCACTGCGCGTTGGCCGGGGCGAAATTGTTGCCCTGATGGGCGCCAATGGCGCAGGCAAATCGACGCTGGTCAAAATCCTCACCGGGGCGCTGCGGCCGAATGGCGGCATCATCCGCATCGGCGGGCGCGACGGCGTCTTCGGCTCGCCCGCCGCGGCGCGCCGGGGCGGGCTGGTGCCGGTCTACCAGGAACCCTCGCTGATCCCCGATCTGGACGTCGGCGACAACCTGCTCCTCGGCCAGACGCCGAAGGACGACTTCCTGCGCTGGGTGGACGCCCTCGGCATCACCGGCCTGCGGCTGGACGACCGCATCGGACAGTTGCCGCTCGCCACCCTCCGCATCCTCGACCTCGCCCGCGCGCTGGCGGCAAAGCCCGATGTCCTGATGCTGGATGAGATGACGGCGGCCCTGCCGACAGATCTGGTCGCACGGGTCCTCAAAGTGATCCGGGAGGAAGCCGACGCGGGCCGCGCGATCATCTACATCTCGCACCGCTTCACCGAGATTGCCGAGGTCTGCGACCGCGCCACCGTGCTGCGCGACGGCGTCACCGTCGGCGACCTGCCGATTGAGCCCGGCGTCGAGGAGCGGGTCGTCGAGCTGATGCTCGGCGCAAAGCTGACGCCCGCCAGCCGCAGCGCGGCGCGCGAACGCCGAGACCGCCACTGCGGCACCGCCCCGGCTGCGCGTCGCGAACCTGTCGCTGCGGCACCAAGCTGTGCCGATGTGTCCTTCGACCTCCGCGCAGGCGAGGTGCTGGGCGTCGTGGCGCTGGAGGGTCAGGGCCAGGACGAGTTGTTCGAGACGCTCGCGGGGTTCCGCCGTCCCGACAGGGGCACGGTCGCCGTTGACGGGCGGGCGCAATCCTTCCGCCACCCTGCCGACGCCATCGCGGCGGGGCTGACCTTTGTTCCCGGCAACCGCGCCGACGCGCTGCTGATGGTGCGCTCGGTCCGCGAGAACATCGCCCTGCCGCTGCTTGCGCGCCCCCGCAACTGGGGTGCGATCCGGATGCGCGATGAAGCCGCGCGTGTGACGGCGGCAATCGAACGGCTTCAGATCGACACCCGCGCGCAGGGCGAGGTGCGCAGGCTGTCGGGCGGCAACCAGCAGAAGGTCACCATCGGGCGCTGGATCGCGACCGGCGTGCAGACGCTCCTGCTGTTCGACCCGACGCGCGGCATCGACGTGCGGACCAAGCGGCAGATCTACGCGCTGGTCCGCGACCTTGCCGCGCAGGGCGCCGCGATCCTGTTCTACACGTCCGAACTGCCCGAGATTCAGGCGGCCTGCGACCGCTGCATCGTGATCTTCGGCGGCCGCGTCGTCGATGTCATCGACGCCGCCGACGCCACCGAACCCATCTTGATGCGCGCGGCCTACGGCCTGACCGCAGCCGACCGCGCCGGGGATGCCGCATGACGCGCAGCCTGCGCCGCAACGGATGGACGCTGGGCCTTGTGGGCGTGTTTCTGCTGCTTCTGGTCTTCACCAAGGCAATACAGCCCGATTTCGGCATCAGCGGCCTTGAATCACTCGCCCGCGCCGCCCTGCCCTTCGCGCTTGCCACCGCAGCCATGTCCATCGTCGTCATCGCGGGCGGGATCGACCTGTCGGTCGCTGCGGTCATGGCCGTCGCGTCGGTTTCCGCCGCCCGCCTGATGGCAGGCTGGGACGGCGGCTCGCCCGTCACCGCTGTGCTTTTCGTCATCCTCCTCGGGGCCGTCATGGGGGCGATCAACGGCCTTCTCATCGTGCTGTCGCGGGTGCCCGACATCGTCGTCACCCTTGCGATGCTGTTTGTCTGGGAAGGCACCGCCCTGCTGATCCTGAACGCCCCCGGCGGCACCGTCTATCCTGCCTTGCGCGACATCATCCTTGGCTCGCTCACCCTGCCCTTCCTGCCGCCCGCGCTGACCGCCTTCATCCCCAACGCCCTTGTGGTTCTGCTGCTGGTGATCGCGCTTATCTGGCTTCCGCTCCGCCGCTCGCGCCTCGGCCTCTCGATCTATGCCATCGGCAGCGACCAGACCGCCGCCTTCCGATCAGGTGTCGCCACCGGCCCGGTCCGCGTCGCCGCCTATGCCATCGCCGGCGTCCTCGCCGCGCTCGGTGGCCTGTCTGTCGCCATGAGCACGGGCGTGGGCGAGCCGATCCCCGGTCCCTATCTGATGCTCAGCGTCGCGGCCGTGGTCCTCGGCGGCGTCGCCCTGACCGGGGGCAAGGGCGGCCTGTTCGGCCCCATCGTCGCCGTCTTCATCCTCCGCCTCGTCCGGCTAGACCTGACCTTGCTGTCCGTCGATCCGAACGTCACCACCATCGTCGAGGGCACCATCATGGCCGTTGTCGTCATGGCGGGCGGCCTTGTGGCACTCAAGGAAAGCCGCCGATGACCGCATCCGACCAGTCGGCCCCGCCCGTGAAGCGCGCGCTGCACATCCTGCGCGCCTATCCCGTCCTGACCCTGATCCTGCTGCTGATGGCACTGGTGGGTCTTTTGCAGTTCATCAGCCCCGGCATCGTCAACGAACGCTGGCTCGGCAACACCGTCAAATTCGCCATCCCGCTCGCCATGCTCGCCGCCTGCCAGACGCTGACGATGTATACCGGCGGCATCGACCTGTCCGCTGCCGTCGTTGCCACCATCGCCTCCTTCGTCATGGCCACGCAGGTGCCGACAGCCGGGCCGACAGGCGCGATCCTGATCGCGCTGCTACCCGCCGTCGCAATCGGCCTTCTGAACGGCTTCGGCATCGGCATCTGCCGCGTGCATCCGCTGATAATGACCCTTGGCTCGGGCCTCATCGGCACCGGGTTCCTGCTGGTCTACCAGCGCAGCGTCATCGCCAGCGGGTCGGTTGTGCCCGACAGCCTGCAATGGCTCGGCACCGGGCGGACCTGGGGCTTCCCGAACGCACTGGTCCTGTTCCTGCCCTTCGCCGCGCTCATCATCTGGGCGCAGAGCCGCAGCGGCTTTGGCCGCCTGCTCTATGCGCTTGGCGCGAACGAGAAGGCGACACGGCTGTCGGGCGTGCGCAGCTGGCAGCTGATCCTCGCGCTCTACGTCCTCTCCGCCCTGATCGCAGGCATCGCCGGCCTGCTCTATGTCGGCCTCATCAAGGCCCCGTCGCTGTCGCTCGCCGAACCGCTTCTGCTGCCCTCGGTCGCGGCGGCCGTCATCGGCGGCACCTCGATCTTCGGCGGGCGCGGCAGCTATTCCGGCACCATCGTCGGCGCGCTGATCCTGACCGTGCTCAACACACTGCTGACGCTGCTGCAGATGCCCGAGGGCGCGAGGCGGATCTTCTTCGGCCTTGTCATCCTCGCCGTCACCGCCGTCTATGCGCGGCTGAGCGATCAGACCTGAGAAACCCTACCGCGTGAACACGACCGGCAGGTTGAAATCATAGCTGGCCGCGCCGAGGCCCTTCGGCGCTTTCGGCAGCCGTCCGGCACGCCGGACCGCATCGACCGCTGCGGTGTCAAGCGCCGCGACCCCTGACGACCGAAGCACCGCGACCCCAAGAACCCTGCCCGAGGTCGCCACCGACAGCCGCAGAGTTACCTTGCCGGTCTGGCCCGCCGCTCCGGCAGGCGACCGCCGCGCCCGCTCCACCTTCCGGCGCAGACTGCCGCCCCAATCCGCAAGAAGGCTCTTTTCCGCTCCCGGCGACGCCTTCGTCGCGCCACCGGCATCCGATACGGGCGCCGCCCGCCCGCTTCCGCTCGGGGCGTCGGGCACCGCCGCGCGCTTGACCGGCTGCGGCCGCTGAACCGGCGCCGCCGCGCGAGCCGCCTCTGGTGCCGCATCCGCCGCCGGCGCTTCCGGGCGCGATGGTGCCGCCGCACGTCCGGGACCGTCCTCCTCGGCTGCCCGCGCAGCAGTCTCCGCCATCATTTGCCGACCGGCCAGCGCTGGTCCCGTCACCATCGACGCGTCCGCCACCGGTCCCGGACCCTGCGGGACCGGTGGCGGTGGCAGAACCGGGTCGACCGGACCCGCGTCCATCAGATCACCCAGTTTCAGCCGCGCCACGGCCCCCGCGTCTTCAAACTCCGCAACCGCCACATCATCACCCTCTACAGGCGGCGGCGCGGGTGGCGGCGACGCCGCAACCACGGGCGCGACCGACATCATGGCGTCGAACGCGGCGGCAGACATCAGCGAAACCTCGGCCACCGGACCCGGATCGCCCCCCCTGCCCGGCTGGAATATCCCCGCAACGACCGCAAGAGCCAGCGCACCGCCATGCCAGAGACCGGACAACCCGAGCCCCGACACAAGCGAGCGCGACAGCATAGTGGTCGACGCGCCCGGCGCTGTTGCGCCCGCGTTTCCGTGACCCCGCCGAACCGGCGCGGCACCCGATGCCTTTTGCAGTGCCGAAAGCGACGCACGCGGCCAGCAATCGGTCGCACGCCTGGCGATCAATGGCCGCAGGCGCACGCCCGCCACCGCAGGAATGGCGGTCCGGACGCTCATGCAACAGCCCCAAGTGCCGCCTGCCCGCCCCACAAAGCTTCGACCAGCGCATCCAGCCCGGCGGTCAGCGCCGCAGGGCCCGGCGACAGGATCAGGGGCGACTTGATCTCGTGGATGCGCCCGTCCCGCACCGCCGGAACCCGGTCCCATCCCGGCCGCCCCGCGATCCGTTCGGGCACCACTTTTTTGCCGCACCACGATGCCAGAATCACCTCCGGCATCGCCGCCGCAGCCGCCTCGGGCGTCACGATCCGCTCGCGCGCGCCCGGTCCGTGGCTCAGGTCCGCGAAGACGTCCTGCCCGCCCGCGACCTCGATCAGCTCGCTGACCCAGCGGATGCCAGAAATCAGCGGTTCGTCCCATTCCTCGAACCACACGCGCGGGCGGTGCGGACGCGTATGGGCCGCCACCCGCGCCACTCGCATCGCATAGGCATCGACCAGTTTTGCCGCCCGCGCCGAACACCCGGTCAGCGCGCCGACCGTGCGGATCATACCGAAGATGCCTTCGATGTCGCGCTGGTTGAAGGCATGCACCTGCACACCCTTCCGGATCAGGTCCGCCGCGATATCCGCCTGCAGGTCCGAGAATGTCAGGACAAGATCGGGGGTCAGCGCCAGAATCTTCGGCACATCCGCAGAAGTGAACGCCCCCACGCGCGGCTTTTCCCGCCGCACGCGCGGCGGGCGCACGGCATAGCCCGTGACGCCGACGATCCGCGATTCCTGCCCGAGCAGGTACAGCGTCTCGACCGTCTCCTCCGTCAGACAGACGATGCGCTCCGGGGGAAAGCTCATGCCGCGCCCTCCGTTTCCGTCAGACCCACAGCCTGGAAGACCAGCCCCTGTTCCGTCTGGTCCAGATGCGCCCTGATACCGAACACATCCGCCATCAGGGCATCCGTCAGCACCGCCACCGGCGCGCCGAAGGCCACCAGGTGCCCGCGCCTCATCACCGCCAGATGCGTGCAGTGCCGCGCAGCCAGCCCGAGGTCATGCAGCGCCGCCACCACCGCCCCACCCGCCGCCGCATGGCCCGCGAAGACCTGCATCGCCGCGATCTGCGCCGCAGGGTCCAGCCCCGCGATGGGTTCATCCGCCAGGATCAGCGGCGCTTCCTGCGCCAGCGCCCGCGCGATCAGCACCCGCGCCTGCTCGCCCCCCGACAGGTCCGTCGCGCGCCGATCACGGAACCCGGTCAGACCCATCGCCGCCAGCGCCCGGTCCACCGCTGCATGGGCCAGCCCGCCCCCGCCATGCGGCACCCGGCCCAAGGCCACGATTGAAGCCACCGACACCGGCCAGGCGATCTCCCTCTCCTGCGGCAGCCAGGCCACCGCTTTCGCCCGCGCCGCCCCCGGCATCGCAATGAGCGACGACTTCCCCGTCGAGGGCAGCAGCCCCAGCGCACCGCGCAGCAGCGTCGTCTTGCCCGCCCCGTTCGGCCCGATCAGCCCGATGAACTGACCAGGCTGCACCTCCAGCGTCACCCCATCCACCACCGGGCAGTCGCCGCGCCGCACCGTCAGGGCATCAAGGGACAGCAGGCTCATTCCGCCTCCCTCCCCAGCCGCCGGATCAGGTGCAGAAAGAACGGCGCGCCGACCAAGGCCGTCAGCACCCCGAGCTTCAGGTCGCGGTCCGGGGCCAGCACCCTTGTCGCCACATCCGCAGCCAGCACCATCGCCGCCCCGCCCAGGGCGCTTGCCGGAAGCAGCAGCGACGGCGACCCGCCGACCGCGCGCCGCAGCAGATGCGGCACCACCAGCCCAACAAACCCGACCGCCCCCGCCACCGCCGTCGCCGCGCCCACCACCGCCGCCGTGCCCAGCACGACGGCAAGCCGCAGCCGCGTCACAGATACGCCCATCGTCGCCGCCGCATCCTCGCCTAGCGTCAGGGCATCAAGGCCCCGCCCGCAGACCAGCAGCATCGCGCCGCCTGCCAGGATGAACGGCGCCGCCAGCCAGACATGGGTCATCGACCTGTCCGCCAGCGACCCCATCATCCAGAACACGATCTCCGCCGCCGCATAGGGGTTCGGCGACAGGTTCAGGACCAGCGAGGTGGCCGCCCCCGTCAGCGCCGAAATCGCCACGCCAGCGAGGATCAGGGTGAGCGTCCCGCCCCTCGGCCCCGCCAGCATCAGGATCAGCAGAACCGCCAGCGCCGCGCCCGCCAGCGCCGCGAAGGGCAGCGCAAGCGCGAAGGCCGCGGCTGCCCCGGTATGGATCGCCAGCACCGCACCCAGGGCCGCGGCACCTGACACCCCGATCAGCCCCGGTTCCGCCAGCGGGTTGCGGATCAGCCCCTGCATCGCCGCCCCCGCCAATCCCAGCCCGGCCCCGATCAGCATCCCCAGGATCGCGCGCGGCAGCCGGATTTCCCGCATCACCAGCGTCGCGGGCGTGCCGGTATCCATGACCAGCGCCCGCAGCCCCGCGCCGAACCCGATCCCCGCAGGCCCGACCGCCAGCGACGCGGCGAAGAGCACCGCGACCGCGACGATCAGCAGGGGGATCAGCCAGCCCCTCACTGCAAATCCCCCCGCACCGCGGCCAGCCGCGCCACCGCATCGAGAACGAAGGGCGTGGCGCAGGCCCAGTCCGGTCCCGTCACCGCCCCCGCCTGACGCAGCCCCCGCAGGGCCGGGTGCCGCACCAGTTCCTCCGCCTGCGACGCACCCGGCTCGCGCGCCCCCGTGATCACCACGTCCGGAGCGGCCATCACCAGCGTCTCCAGCGGCAGCAGCCCCCCGTCCTGCAGCCCCGCCGCATCCGCGACGTTCGAGAATCCCGCCGCCGCCATGACCTGCCCTGACAGCGTCCGCGAACCCCAGGTGAAGCCGTTCGGCGCATAATTCGCCGCCCGCTTTGGCTCACCTGCCGCCGCCTGCAACGCCGCCAGCCGCGTATCAAACTCCGCGACGATCGCAGCCGCCGCTGCCTCGCGCCCCAGCACCGTGCCCATCTTCAGGACGTTCTCGCGGATGTCCTCCATCGCGTAGCCCGGGCTGAAGCGTTCCACCCGCACCCCCAGACGCTCCAGCATCGACAGGGTCGCGGCATCGGTCCAGTCATCCGCCAGCACCACATCCGGGCGCATCAGGAACACCTCCTCCGCCCGCCCCCGGTTCTGCGGTATCCCCGCCGCCGCCCCCGGCATCGCCGAGACATCCGGGTCCGCCGCCAGATAGGTGACCGACACCACCTGCCCCGGCGCCGCCATCATCAGCGCCAGCTGATCCGTGCAGAGGTTGACCGACACGACGCGCTGCGGCGGTTCCGCCAAAGCGGGCAAGGCCGCCAGCGCCGCGACCAGCCAAACGGCGGTCGCGGCGCGGCGGATGGCGTCAGAAGGATTTGCGGAGGCCGACATAGAAGGACTGCCCCGCTGTGCCGTAGCCGTTCACTAGCTGATAGTCCTCGTCGAAGAGGTTTTCGGCGCGCAGCACCACCTCGGCTTCGTTCCCGATGTCGTAGGTCATCTGCGCGTTCACGACCGTATAGTCCGGCATGTCCACCACCGCGAAGGTGTTCACGTCATTGTCCAGCCGCCCCGCCGCATGTTTCACAGTCACCGACGCGTTGATCCGCTCACTCACCTGCCCCTCCAGCGTCAGCGCCAGTTCATGCATCGGCACCCGCACAAGGTCCGCGCCGTTCGGGCGTTTCGCATCCGTATAGGTGTATGCCCCGGTCAGCGTCGCCCGTTCGCTTAACGGCACTGACCCTGCCAGTTCCAAACCCTTCCGCGCCGATTTGCCCGGCACGTTGACCAGCGAGGTGAACGTCGCGTTCGACGCGATCAGGTTATCGATGTTCAGCTGGAACAGCGTCGCCGACACCGATCCGCCGCCCCCGAAAGTCTTCTCGACCCCCAGCTCATAGCTCTCGCTCTCCTCCGGCGTCAGGTTCGGGTTGCCGACGAAAGAAGCAGCAGGCCGTGTAATCGCCGAACCTCTCGTCCAGAGACGGCGCGCGGAACCCCGTGGCCACCGCCGCCCGGACCGTCAGATTCTCAGCCGGGCGCCAGGCCACCGCCAGCCGCCCGGTCGGGAACGTCCCGAAGGATGAATTCTCGTCCACCCGCAGAGTGGCCGAGACGTCGAAACTGTCCGTCGGTGCCCAGATACCCTGCGCGAACGCCCCCGAAATCCGCGTCTCCGCCTGCCCTCCCGGCAGGTTCGCATAGGTTCCCGTCTCCTCCATAGTATCCGCGCCATAGACCAGCGTCAGCGCGTCCGAGACGGTTGTCGTCCCCTGCCAGCCGACCCCCAGCCGCTTGCCGCTGAACGAGCTGAACGTCCCCGTCTCGTTCAGGTCGCGCGACACGTCATAGGCCGTCACGTCAAAGACATGCGCCGTCGCCCCCGCCTGCACTTCCGCGAAGACCCGCGCGCCTGTCTCCTGCCGTGTCTGGCTGTTGTCCTCATCCCCGAAGGTGAAGAACGCGTCATATCCGTCATACTCGAACCGCGACCTTTGGGTGAAGATATTGCCCCCCACCGTCAGCGCGTCCGACACCGCATAACGCGCGCCGAAGGACAGCCGCGTCGCCTCGGCACCGTCCGTCTCGGTTCCCCCGTCGAACGCCGAGAACCCGTCCGTCCGCCGGTGCGCCAGCCCCAGCGTCAGTTCGAGCGGCCCGGTCTTCTGCGTCAGACCGTAACTCAGGCCCGCCGTGCCATAGCTGCCGACCTCGCCCGCCAGCGTCTGGCGCGTCCCCTCCCCGGTCGCGGCGCGGGTCGAGATGTTGATGACACCGCCCACCGCCGACCCGCCGTACAACGCCGACTGCGACCCGCGCAGCACCTCGATCCGCCCCACATCCGCAGTCAGCAGCGACCCGAAATCGAACTTCGTCTCGGTCGAGGACGGGTCGCTGACCCGGATGCCGTCGATATAGACCGCCACATACCGCCCGTCCGCGCCCCGGATGCGCAGCGAGGCCGAATTGCCGAACGGCCCCTCGGTCGCCAGGCTCAGCCCCGGCAGCCGCGCCAGATAGGATGCGACGGTCGCATCCCCCGCCGCCTCCAGCTCCTCTTCCGTCACCAAACTCACCGACGCCCCTGCCCGCGCCAGCGCCGTCGCCGTCCGGTTCGCCGAAATCGTGATCGCGTCCAGGTCAAAGGCGTCCTGCGCCGCCGCCTGCCCGGCCGTGACAGCCCCCGCCAAAGCCAGAATGATTGCCGTTCTCATCGTCCCATGTCCCTTCTCCGGCGCGGGTCTTCGCCCGTAGCCTTCGTGCCAAAAGAATGTCTTCGGAACGGGACCATGCCCCTCCGCAGACGGTGCTTGTCGTCACCTCTGCGGAAAGACCGCCTCCTATGCGCGCCCCGCGCATGGGAAAGGGTGATCGCCCTGGCAGGTCTCCTGGCTTGCGGGTCACAGCTCGGGGCGGCCTTCCCGGGGACCTTCCCCAGTGGCATAGTCGCCCGTCGCTCGCCGCGTACAGTTGCGGGGGCAGCCCCGGCATCGGACAGATGTGTCCACCGGGTTCCCTATTAATCCGGCCCTTGGGGGACGGAACCAAAGCCCCTCCTGCATGGGCCGGATCGGCAGGGCGGTCAAGACCGAATGCGCCGCGCGCTGCCCCGGATGCGACCCGCCTACCCCGGCAGAACCCCCGCCTTCGCCCGCACCGGTATGCGCAGATAGGTCACGCCGTTCGCCTCGGCCTCCGGGAAGCGCCCCGCCCTGATGTTCACCTGGATCGACGGGAGCAGCAGCTTCGGCGTCGAAAGTGTCGCGTCCCGCGCCTCGCGCAGGCCGACGAAGCCGTCCTCGGTCTGGCCATCCTTCAGATGTACGTTGCGGTCGATCTGGTCGCCGACCGTCGTCTCCCAGCGGTACTCGTCGCGCCCCGGCGCCTTGTAATCGTGGCACATGAACAGCCGCGTTTCGCGCGGAAGCGCCAGCAACCGCCGTATCGACCGGTACAGCTGGCGCGCGTCGCCGCCCGGAAAATCCGCCCGCGCCGTGCCGTAATCCGGCATGAACAGCGTGTCGCCCACGAACACCGCGTCGCCGATGCGGTAGCTGATATCGGCAGGCGTGTGCCCCGGCGTGTGCATCGCCAAGACCTCCAGCCCGCCCACCATGAACCGGTCGCCGTCATCGAACAGCAGGTCGAAATCGCTGCCGTCCGTCTTCAGATCGTCCGCTGCGAACATCGGGCGGAAGATCTTCTGAACCTGACGGATTTCCCGTCCGATCCCGATCTGCCCTCCGGTCTTCGCCTTGAGATAGGGGGCAGCTGACAGATGGTCGGCATGCGCGTGCGTCTCCAGGATATGGCTGATCCGCAGCCCCCGCGCGGCCGCGTCCGCCAGTATCGCCTCGGCCGATCCCGTATCCACCTCGCCGCTGGCCGGATCGTAGTCCAGAACCGGGTCGATCACTGCCGCGATGCCTGTTGCCAGGTCCGCCACCAGATAGCTGACCGTGTTGGTCGGCAGGTCGAAAAAGGCTTTGATGTCAGGTGCGTTCTGCATTGCTCAGGTCTCCGGAAGATTCGATGCTTGACATTATATTAGATTTTACTAATTTAGCAATCACTAAATCAAAGGGCCCGAATCGTTATGATCATTGACCCCGACCAGTTCGAGGCAAAGGCCGATGAAACTGCCAGACTGCTGAAAGCGCTCGCCAATCAGCGCCGCCTGATGGTTCTGTGCAAGCTTATCACGCTTGGCCGCGCCACTGTCGGTGATCTTGCCCAGGCCGTCGGCCTGTCGCAGTCCGCGCTGTCCCAGCATCTGTCTGTCATGCGCGACGAGGGTCTCGTGACCTTTGACCGCGACGCGCAGACGCTCTGGTACCGCATCGGCGATCCCCGCGTGACCGCCCTCATCGGCGCCCTCTACGACCTTTATTGCGCGCCCGGCGCGCCAGCCAGACAAGGATAACTCCCGACATGACGCTGACTTCCCTCTCCCCCGCCGCAGCGCGGGACATGATCCTGCGCGGCGCGCGGCTGATCGACATACGCGAGACTGACGAACATGCCCGCGCCCGCATCCACGGCGCCGTCAGCGTTCCGCTGTCGTCTCTCGACCGGCTCTCGGTCACCGCTCCGGACCCGGTGATCTTCCACTGCCTCTCCGGCAACCGGACGCAGGTGAACGCCGCCCGGCTGTCCGCGGCAGCCGGGGCGCCTGCCTACACGCTGGCAGGCGGCCTGAACGCCTGGCGCGCCGCCGGACTGCCCGTCGTCAGTGACACCCGGCAGCCGATCGAGATCATGCGCCAGGTCCAGATCGCCGCAGGCACGCTCGTGGTCGCAGGGGTGCTTCTCGGCGCGATTGTCGCCCCGGCTTTCGCCTGGCTCTCGGCCGCCGTCGGCGCCGGGCTTGTCTTCGCGGGCGTCACCGGGTGGTGCGGCATGGCGAAGATCCTGCGCCGTCTGCCGTGGAACGCCCGTGCTCAGGCCTGATGAGACGGGCCTGGGAAGACAGGCCTGAGAACAAGGAACCGGACCGATGCCCTTCATCCTTCTCGCGCTCGCCTCGGGCGGGATCATCGGGTCCGTCCTCGGCCTCGTCGGTGGCGGCGGGTCAATCCTCGCCGTGCCTCTTCTTGTCTATGTCGTCGGCGTCGCCTCGCCCCATGTCGCCATCGGCACCGCCGCCATCGCCGTCGGGCTGAACGCCGGGGTTGGCCTGATCGGCCACTGGCGCGCGGGCACCGTCAAGGCACGCTGTGCCGGTGTCTTCAGCCTGGCCGCCGTCGCAGGCGCCGCACTGGGGGCCGAGGCGGGCAAGGCGATGGACGGCCAGCGCCTGCTGGCCCTTTTCGGCGCGCTGATGGTCGTCATCGGGGCTGTCATGCTGCGGCGGCGCGGTGCGGGCGAGCGTCCCGATGTCAGGCTCACGCGCGCCAGTGCCGGGCATCTGGTGCCTCGGCTCCTGCCGACCGGGCTTGGTGTCGGCGCGCTGGCCGGTTTCTTCGGCATCGGCGGCGGGTTCCTGATCGTGCCCGGCCTGATCGCCGCGACCGGAATGCCGATGCGCAACGCCGTCGGCACCTCGCTCGTCGCAGTCACCGCGCTCGGGATGACAACCGCCCTGTCCTACGCTGCCTCCGGTCTTGTCGACTGGCGGCTGGCCGCCCTCCTCGTGACCGGCGGCATTGCCGGGGCCGCGCTCGGCATTGCCGGCGGGCAAGGCCCTCTCCGCGCGCAAACACCTGCTGCAATCCGGATTCGCCGTTATCGTGATCGCGGTCGGTGCCTATGTGATCGTGCGCGGGGCCTGACCGCGCGTCGCCTGGCTTTGCCTTCCGCCTGGATCGACCTAAGCTCGTCGGTAAGGCTGCCGGGTAAGTTCCGCACCGACAAGGGAGGACCGCCATGACCCTCATCTCTGGTTCGCGGGCCGTTTTTCGGAGCCTATGCGGGTCTGCCGCCCTTGCATTTCTGGCTGTCCCCGCCTTCGCCGAAACAGCCTTCGCACCCGGCCCAACTCAGTACATCGCCGCCCTTGGCGATCCGCATTCGAGATCCGGCGACGACGCGGCGATTGTGGGGCTTCTGGTCTGTGGATCCCGGTCCGCGCGGGGTCTGGACCACCGACTATGACGACCTGATCGCCAATGGCGGCACCGCCCCCGATGGCTGGAAGTTCGACGCCGCCGCCTGGTGGCTCGAAGAGCACGGGCTGATCATGGAGGCGCCCAGCTTTCCCCTGCCACCCGGCCAGTATGTCGTGACCGGCGGGCGCGAGGTGACGTCGGTGCTGACCGTGCAGCCTGCGGATGCGTCGGGTATGCAGGCCTGGAACCTCGCCGACGGGGCCACGATCTATGATGTCACCCATCTGCGCTGCCGGGCTGCGCTGTACACGGCCGCAGGGGACGCGCAGTCCTGCACCCCCGACAAGACGCCGACCGAAACCTTCCCGATGAGCCCCGGCATATCGATGCCCGCCGTCGAAGGGTGCAGCAAGCAGGATTATCAGGTGCTGATCGTCGTGGGGATGATGGTCGATAGCTGAATTCGGGGGTCGGCTATCCAAATCCGAATGGTAACTCATACCTTTCCATAGGGTTAACGCACAGATAAATGTTGATTATTGTCAATGCCTTACAGAAATGTCCACATGTGGACACGCTGCCTACCCCTTCACCCGCGCGCCCGCCGGATCATGGAGCGCGCCCATTTCGATCCGCGCCGAGCAGACCTCGCCCGCCACGACCAGTTCATACCGCCCGTCCGCCAGCCACCCGTCCGACACGCCTTCCGCATTCCGCACATACCCGTATCCCACGGGCCGCCCGACCGTGTAGCCATACCCGCCCGAGGTCAGATACCCAACCGCCACCCCGTCCCGCAGAATAGTCTCGCGCCCGACCAGAACGACCGCCTCATCCTCCAGCACGAACCCGGCGAAGCGTTTCGTCAGCGCCTGCCCGGCCAACGCCTCCAGAGCCGCGCGTCCGATGAAATCCCGTCCGGACTTCATCTTCACCGCCCAGCCAAGACCCGCCTCATACGGCGTATCGTTCGGCGTGATGTCCGACGACCAGGCGCGATAGCCCTTTTCCAGCCGCAGGCTTTCCAGAGCCCGGTAGCCCACCGGCCGGATCCCCTCGCCCGCCCCCGCCGCCATCAGCGCATCATAGACCGCCCCGGTCGCCGCAATCGGCACATGCAGTTCCCATCCAAGCTCGCCCACATAGGTCACCCGCAACGCCCTGACCGTGACCCCCGCGATCCCAATCCCCCGCACATGCCCGAACGGGAATCCGGCATTCGACACATCCGCCTCCGTCACCCGCGCCAGCACGTCCCGCGCGCGCGGCCCCATCAGCGACAGCACGCCCCAGTCCTCGGTCACGTCGCCGGATCGCGCGCATCGCCCGTCAGATGATCCGCGATCCAGCCATAGTCATGCGTGCGGAACCCGGTGCCGGTGACGATGTAGAAGCGGTCCTGATCCAGCCGCGCCACCGTCAGGTCGCACTCGATTCCGCCCCGCGTGTTCAGCATCTGCGTATAGGTCAGCCGCCCGGGTTCCTTCGTCACATCCCCCGCCGCGATCCGGTCCAGCGCCGCCATCGCGTCCCGCCCCGTCACCTCGTATTTGGCGAAGGACGACTGGTCGAACACCCCCACAGCGTCGCGCACATGCCGGTGCTCCTCCCCCACCGCGTCGAACCAGTTCTGCCGCCCCATCGAATAGACGTCGCGCGGCCACGGTCCCGGACGGCGCGAACCAGTTCGGCCTCTCCCACCCCAGCTTCGACCCGAACACCGCCCCCGCCGCCTTCAGCCGGTCATAGAGCGGCGACACGATCCGGGGCCGCCCGAAGTCATATTCCTCATGCGGAAAGGCCACCGTGTAGTGCTTGCCATAGGCCTCCGCCGTCCGGTCCGCGACCCATTGCCGGTCGCCGTGCATCCCCGCGAAGCGCCTGATGTCCACCACCCACAGGTCCAGCGGTGCCTCGCCCTTGACCGCCCATTCGGCCAGCACCCAGCCCGCGCCGCCGCCTGATGCGATGCCGAAGGCGTTGAACCCCGCGCCGACATACATGTTCGCGCACTCATTCGCCCGGCCAAGGATGAAGTTCCCGTCCGGCGTGAAGCTTTCCGGGCCGTTGATCATCTGCTTGACGCCCGCCGTCTCCAGCGCCGGGACCCGCGCGATGGCCTGTTCCAGGTGCTGGCCGAAATGGTCGTAGTCATCGTCGAACAGCCGGAATTCCCAGTCATCCGGCACGTCGCCCAGCGTCCAGATCTGCGGGTTCGGCTCATAGCCCCCCATCACCAGCCCGCCGACCTCTTCCTTGAAATAGGTCCGCCGGTCCGGGTCGCGGATCGTCGGCGCGTCGCTGGCCAGCCCCTCGATCCGTTCGGTCACGATGTACTGGTGCCGGACCGGCTGCAGCGGCACCGATCACCCCCGCCATCGCCCCCACCTGCCGCGCCCATTGCCCCGCGCAGTTCACCACCGTCTCGCAGGCGATCACGCCCTGCGTTGTCTCGACATGCGTGATCCGCGCGCCCTCCATCCGGAAGCCCGTCACCCGGACGCCCTCGTGGATCTTCGCCCCGTGCATCCGCGCGCCCTTGGCAAGGCTCTGCGTGATGTCCGACGGGCTGGCCTGCCCGTCCGTCGGCAGCCAGCTTGCCCCGATCAGGTCGCCCGTCTCCATCAGCGGCCACATCCGCTTGACCTCGGCGGGCGAGATCAGTTCCATCTCCATCCCGAAGGACCGCGCCGTCGTCGCCAGCCGCCGGTATTCCGTCCAGCGGTCGGGCGTGGTCGCCAGCCGCAGGCAGCCGGTCATCTTCCATCCCGTCTCCAGCCCCGTCTCGGCGGCGAGGCCCTTGTAGAGATCGACCGAGTATTTCAGCACCCGCGTGATCGAGGCGCTTGACCGCAGCTGACCCACCAGCCCCGCCGCGTGCCAGGTGGACCCGCTGGTGAGCTTCCCCTGCTCCAGCAGCACCACATCCGCCTTGTGATCGCGGGCCAGGTGATAGGCCGTCGAACAGCCGATGATGCCGCCGCCGATGACGACGATCTGCGCATGGGTCGGAAGGGTCATTCAGGTCATCCCGTATTCCGCGCGAAAGCGGGCCAGTTCGCCCTCCATCCGCGCCAGGTTGTCGCCCGCATAGGCTTTGTAGTCCACGCCCGGTGCCGCCAGATAAATGTCAGACACCATCGCCCACATCGCCTCGCGCAGCAGTGACGCGACCTGCATCGCCGCGAAGGCGCGCAGAAACGCCGCGTCCGGTGCATGGCCCAGATAGGCGGCAAGCAAACGCCCCGCAGCGCCCTGATCCATCCCCGCATTCGACGCCGCGCCGGCCAGATCGAACATCGCCGTGCCGAAGCCCGCATATTCATAGTCGATCAGCCAGAGCCGCACATCATCCTCAAGGAAATTCGCGGGCAGCAGGTCATGGTGCCCGAAGATGATCGGCAGCGGCACCTGCGCGCCCTCCAGCCCCTCCGCCAGTTCCAGAAACCCCGGCACCCGCCCCGCGAAGGGCGACCCCGCCCGCGCCAGCGTCCGACCGTAGTCCCGGATCACGTGGAACACGTCGAACAGGAACGCAGCCCCCTCGACCTCGCCCTTCATCCGCTGATGGAACTCCCGCAGCAGCGCCCCCACCCGCTCCGGGTTCGCCGCCACATCCGCCGCGCCCCAGGTCCGCGCCCCGAGGTATGCCGTCACCATCACCCCCGGCCCCGACCATTCGACCGCCGGTCCGAACCCAAGCGTCGCCGCCGCCCGCGCCACCATCGCCTCGCGGTCGCGGAAGACGTGGTGAAACGGGTAATCCGCCCCGAAACGGACGACATGCGCGCCTGCGCCGTCTGTAACCTTCCAGATTTCGTTCGACAGCCCGCCCGACATCGGCTCTGCCGTCACTGCGCCCAGCCAGCACGGCAGCCCCTGGATACGCTCGATGCCCATCAGTCGCCTCCACGTCCCGCCCGACCCTACCCGAACTCCCTCCGCCCCTGTCAACCTGAGCCGCCTGCAATTCCAATGGGCCCAAATATCCCCGCCGGAGGCTTCCGTCGCAGATGCCGGACGTCTCCGGCGGGAGTATTTTCGCCAAGATGAAAGCGATGACCTGCCTAATAGCGCGTCGTCATCCGGTAGCCCTGCCGGAACGTCAGCCGCACATGCGTGATCGCCTGTCCCTGCCACCAGGTCGTCCGCTGCGCCGCGAACAGGGCAGCTCCCTCGCCGCATCCAAGCGCCCTGCCCGTCGCCGCGTCCGCCTCGACCGCCATGAAGCTCACTTCGACCTCCGAATAAGGCACCGTCGCCACCAGCCACTCCGTCGGCCCTTTCGCCGTGAAATCCGCCCGCTGCGCCCCGGGCAGCGCGTCCAGGCTGATCCAGCGGTCCTCGAGCTGGAACGGCACCGGCCCGCCAGAATGCAGGCATCTGAGATGCACCGCGCGCGCGCCTGCGGCCAGACCCATCCGCGCGCGCAGCCAGTCCGGCGCGCCGCGCTCCACCTTCGACATCAGCATGTAGCGATAGGCGGCGCCGGTCGCCTCGATCTCGTCGCGCACCACCGGAATCGTGAACCGCGCCTGTCTGCGCGGTGCTGTCAGCACCCGGGTGCCGGCCCGCCGACGGCGGTCGATCAGCCCTTCTTCCGACAGTTCGCGCAAAGCGCGGTTCACCGTCGCCCGCGCAGTCCCATAAACGACGGCCAGCTCGGCCTCGGTCGGCATCAGCCCGCCCTGCCCCCATTCGCCGCCCTCGATCCGCGCACGCAGGTCGGTCTTGATTGACCGGAAGCCGGGCTTTTCGACACCTGCCGGATCCGTCATGCTGGCCCCATGCGCGTGATCCATCCGCACGAGTTCGTCACCATGCCGTGGAAAAACGGCGGCGGCATCACGCGCGAGATTGCCAGGGAAACCGACGGCGACCGCCTGTTGTGGCGGCTCTCGATGGCCGAGGTCGCGTCGGACGGGCCGTTCTCCACCTTCTCCGGCCTGACGCGCATCCTGACGGTGATCCGGGGCGCGGGTCTGGTGCTGCGCACGCCCGAAGGCGTGATGACGGCCGAACCGATGCAGCCGGTGCGGTTCTCCGGCGACCTGCCGGTCGCTTGCACCCGGATCGCGGGCGATGTGACCGACCTGAACGTGATCTTCGACGGGACGCGCATCGCCGCCCGCGTCATGCGGCTGGCCGGACCGGAGGACTGGTCGGAAGGAACAGCGGCCTGTCTGGCCATGTCAGGACGCATCAGTGCCGACGGTGCCCCCGTCCCTGCGGGATCGGTCGCGCTGGACTTCGCGACGCTGTCGCTGGCGACGGGCGCAACCGGCCTGCTGGTCACACTGGCCCGCATCTAGACCTCCGACCGCAACCGGGCCATCGCGGCCCGGTATTCCCGTGCCACAATGTCCCGCGCGACATGCCGCCCGCCGGTCACGCAATGCCGCCCTGCGGACCAGACATCTGTGACAACCCCGTCCGACGCCGCAAAGACCAGCCCATCGAGCATCCGTGCATCCGGCAACCCGGTCAGTGCCGGGTGATCGGCGTCCACCGCGACCAGATCGGCCAGCCGTCCGACCGAAATCGAGCCTGCAGGGCGACCCAGCGCCTGGGCGCCGCCCTGCGCGGCCCGCATGTAAAGGAACGCGCCGACCGAGCCTTCGCCCGGCACCATCACATTCCGCGCGAGGTCCCGCAGCCGCTGGGAATATTCCAGCGTCCGCAGTTCCTCGATCATCGAAATCCGCACGTTGGAATCCGACCCCACACCGAACGCGCCGCCCGCCGCCAACCATGCCGGCCCGTCGAACGGCCCGTCACCCAGGTTCGCCTCGGTGATCGGGCACAAGCCCGCGACGGCGCCGGTTGCCGCAAGCCCCGCCGCCTCGGACGGGGTCATGTGCGTCGCATGGATCGCGCACCAGTCGCGGCCCGACCGGCGCATTCGCCAGCAGCCACTCCACCGGCCGCGCGCCCAGCCAGCCGGAAATCGCTTCCACCTCTGCGGGTTGCTCGGCGATGTGAATGTGCACCGGACCGCCGTTCGCCAGCGGCAGGGCGCGACCCAGATCGTCGGGCGAGGTCGCGCGAAGCGAATGCGGCGCGATGCCCACCACCGTATCGGCGGGCATGTCCGAGCCATGTCCGCGCACTGCGTCCAGCAGCCGCGCAAAGCTGTCCACATCATTCCCGAACCGCAGCTGACCGCCCGCCAGCGGCAGCATCGCGGCCCCGCCGTAGGAATACAGCACCGGCAGATGCGTCAGCCCGATTCCCGCGTCCGATGCCGCCGCGATGATCCGTGCGCTCAGCTCCGCCGGATCGGCATAGGCGGCCCCGCCGGGCTGGTGGTGGACATAGTGAAACTCCGCCACCGAGGCGAAGCCTGCCTCCAGCATCTCGACGAACGCCTGTGCTGCGATGACCTGAATGTCCTCGGGCGTCAGCCGGTCGAGAAACCGGTACATCACCTCGCGCCACGTCCAGAAACTTTCGCGCCCCTGCACACGGTGTTCGGTCAGGCCCGCCATCGCCCGCTGGAACGTGTGCGAGTGCAGGTTCGGGATTGCGGGCAGAAGCATGTCCACCCGGATATCGCCCGGCTCGGCGGCAGCTCCTGACGCCAGTCCGGCGATCCGCCCGCCCGCGACCGACATCCGCAGATCGCGGACCCAGCCTTCGGGCAGCAGCGCGCGGCGCGCATGGATCATGTCGCCCTCGTTATGTATAGACATATTCACAATATGCGCATACATATCGGGCCGTCCACAAGAATCTGACACCGGAATCCGCCCCCATGCCCGACGCTGCCGAAACGCTCGTCAATCTGACAGCCGCGACGATGGTCGGCGGGCGCTATGGCCTGATCCCCGATGCCGCCGTTGCCCTGTCGGGCGACCGCATCGTCTGGATCGGCCCGCGCCGGGACGCACCCAGGGGGCCTCAGACCGACCTTGGCGGGCGGCTGGTCACCCCCGCGCTGATCGACTGCCACACCCATGTCGTTCACGGCGGCCACCGCGCGGCGGAATTCGAACAGCGTCTGCTGGGTGCAACTACGACGAGGTCGCGCGGGCCGGGGGCGGCATCGTCTCGACCGTCAGGGCAACGCGGGCGGCATCGAGTCGAGGAGTTGGTCGCGAGCGCCCTGCCGCGCATCGACGCGATGCTGGCGGGCGGGGCGGGCACCATCGAGATCAAGTCCGGCTATGGTCTGGACGTTGAAACCGAACTGCGGATGCTGCGCGCCGCGCCGGGCCATCGCCGGGCTGCGGCCGGTGACGGTGAAGACGAGCTTTCTGGGCGCGCATGCCATTCCGCCGGAATATCTGGGCCGCGCCGATGCCTATATCGCCGATGTCTGCATCCCCGCGCTTCGTGCCGCCCATGCAGAGGGTCTGGTCGATGCAGTGGACGGGTTCTGCGAAGGAATAGCGTTCAACTCCAATCAGATAGAGCGCGTTTTTGATGCGCGCGCGACACTCGGACTGCCTGTCAAACTGCATGCCGAACAGCTATCGAACCTCGGCGGCGCGGCGCTTGCTGCGCGGTACGGCGCGCTGTCGGCGGACCATCTGGAATACCTCGATGCGGCGGGGATCGCCGCGATGAAGGCCGCAGGCACCGTCGCTGTCATCCTGCCCGGCGCGTTCTACACCCTGCGGCGAAACGCAAGCGCCCCCCATCGCTGCCCTGCGCGCGGCCGGCGTTCCGATGGCCGTCGCCACCGACATGAACCCTGGATCGTCGCCGATGACCTCGCTGCCGCTGGCCATGAACATGGCCTGCACCCTGTTCCGCATGACGCCGGAAGAGGCGCTGGCGGGCACCACAGTCCACGCCGCCCGGGCGCTTGGCCTGACCGACAGGGGCAGCCTGGTCCCCGGCCAGCGCGCCGATCTGGCGGTCTGGGACGCTGACACGCCCGCCGAACTGTCCTACCGCATCGGGGCGACACCGCTTCACGCCCGCTATCATGGAGGCCGCCGTTGCTGACCTTGACCCCCGGTGCCGTCACGCTGACCGATCTCGGGCGCATCTGGCGGGAGGATCCGCCTGTCCGTCTCTCGCCCAGCGCGCGTCCGGGTGTCGAAGCGGCGGCGGCCCGGGTCGCGCGGGCGGCGGCCGGGACCGAGGCCGTCTATGGCGTGAACACCGGTTTCGGTAAACTTGCATCCGTCAAGATCGCGCCGGAAGATACTGAAACACTTCAGAAAAACCTGATCCTGTCGCACTGCGCCGGGGTCGGCGACCCGATGCCGCGCTCCACAGTCCGGCTGATGATGGCGCTGAAACTGCTCAGCCTCGGGCGCGGGGCGTCGGGTGTCCGCTGGGACATCATCGCCCTGATCGAAGGCATGCTGGAACGCAGCGTCACGCCCGTCATTCCGGCGCAGGGGTCGGTGGGCGCGTCCGGCGACCTGGCCCCTCTTGCCCATATGGCCGCCGTGATGATCGGCGAAGGTGCCGCGATGCACGAGGGAGTGGTGAAGACCGGCGCGCAGGCCCTTGGTGATGCAGGGCTTTCACCCGTCGTCCTCGGCCCGAAAGAGGGGCTGGCCCTTATCAACGGCACGCAGTTTTCGACCGCCTACGCCCTCGGCGGTCTCTTCGGCGCGTGGAACGCGGCGCGGTCCGCGCTGGTCACGTCCACACTCTCCACCGACGCGATCATGGGCTCGACCGCGCCACTGCACCCGGATATCCACGCCCTGCGCGGCCATGCGGGCCAGATCGAAGCCGCTGCCGCCATGCGCGTCCTGCTCGACGGCTCCGCAATCCGCGAAAGCCACCGGACGGGCGATACCCGCGTGCAGGACCCCTACTGCATCCGGTGCCAGCCGCAGGTGACGGGGGCCGCGATGGATGTGCTGCGCATGGCGGCGCGGACGCTGGAGACGGAGGCGAACGCCGCCACCGACAACCCGCTGATCCTGTCGGACGGACAGATCGTGTCCGGTGGCAACTTCCACGCGGAACCCGTTGGATTCGCGGCGGATATGATCGCACTGGCTGTGGCCGAGATCGGTGCCGTCGCGCAGCGCCGCGTGGCGCTGATGGTCGATCCGACGCTGTCCTTCGACCTGCCGCCCTTCCTGACGCCCGACCCCGGCCTGAATTCCGGTTTCATGATCGCCGAGGTGACGACGGCAGCGCTGATGAGCGAGAACAAGCATCTGGCGAATCCGACCGTGACCGACAGCACGCCGACCAGCGCCAATCAGGAGGACCATGTGAGCATGGCCGCCCACGGCGCGCGGCGGCTGGAGCGGATGGTGGCGAACCTGAATGCGATCCTGGGGGTCGAGCTGCTCTGTGCCGCGCAGGGGGTGGAATTCCGCGCGCCGCTTGTCACAAGCGTGCCGCTGCAACACGTCATCGCCCGCTTGCGGCGCGACGTGCCGACTCTGACCACCGACCGCGCTGTCGCGCCAGATATCGCCGCCGCCACGCGCCTGATCGCTGACGGCGATATCGCCGCTGCATCCGGAATTTCCCTGCCAGAACTGGAGGCTGCACCATGACCTTCGACCGCAAGAACGCCCGCGACATCTATCCGCCCACGGGGGCAGAGCGGACCTGCAAGAGCTGGCAGACCGAGGCGGCGATGCGGATGCTCATGAACAACCTGCATCCGGACGTGGCCGAGAACCCGCATGAACTGGTGGTCTACGGCGGCATCGGGCGGGCGGCGCGGACTTGGAGCGATTTCGACACCATCGTCGCGACCTTGCGCGACCTCGACAACGACGAGACGCTGGTGGTGCAGTCGGGCCGCCCGGTTGCCGTGGTGCGGACACATGCCGATGCGCCGAGCGTGCTGATCGCGAACTGCAACCTCGTGCCGAAATGGGCGACGTGGGAGCATTTCAACGAGCTCGATAAGAAGGGTCTGGCGATGTACGGCCAGATGACTGCGGGGTCGTGGATCTATATCGGCACGCAGGGGATCGTGCAGGGCACGTACGAGACCTTTGCCGAGGCGGGGCGGCAGCACTATCAGGGGTCGCTGAAGGGGCGCTGGATTCTGACTGCGGGTCTGGGCGGCATGGGGGGTGCGCAGCCCTTGGCGGCTGTGATGGCCGGGGCCTGCTGTCTGGCGGTGGAATGCGACGAGACACGGATAGATTTCCGTATTCGTACCAGATACTTGGACGCTAAAGCGAAGACTCTGGATGAGGCGCTGGCGCTGATCGCCGGACTGGACCTCGAGCGGCGAGGCCAAGTCGGTCGGCCTGCTGGGCAATGCGGCGGAGGTCTTCCCGGACCTGCTCGCCCGGATGCAGGCGGGCGGGCCCCGCCCGGACATCGTGACGGACCAGACCTCGGCCCATGATCCCCTGCACGGTTACCTGCCGCTCGGCTGGACCGTCGGCGAGTGGCGCGCGAAGCAGGAAAGCGATCCGAAGGCGGTCGAAAAAGCCGCCCGCGCGTCGATGCGCGCGCATGTCGCTGCGATGGTCGGGTTCTGGAACGCGGGCGTCCCGACGCTCGACTACGGCAACAACATCCGGCAGGTCGCCAAGGACGAAGGGCTGGAAAACGCCTTCGCCTTTCCCGGCTTCGTGCCCGCCTATATCCGCCCGCTGTTCTGCAAGGGCATCGGCCCGTTCCGCTGGGTCGCGCTCTCGGGCGATCCCGAGGACATCTACCGCACCGACGCCGCGATGAAGCGCCTCTTCCCCGACAACGCGCATCTGCACCGCTGGCTCGACATGGCCCGTGACCGCATCGCGTTTCAGGGACTGCCGGCCCGGATCTGCTGGATCGGCCTCGGCGACCGCCACCGCGCGGGCCTGATGTTCAACGATATGGTCGCGTCGGGCGAATTGAAGGCCCCGATTGTGATCGGGCGCGATCATCTGGATTCGGGTTCTGTTGCGTCGCCCAACCGCGAGACCGAGGCGATGAAGGACGGCAGCGACGCCGTCAGCGACTGGCCGCTCCTGAATGCCCTTGTGAACACAGCGTCGGGCGCGACCTGGGTCAGCATCCATCACGGCGGCGGCGTCGGGATGGGCTATTCGCAGCACGCAGGCGTGGTGATCGTGGCGGACGGCACGCCCGAGGCTGCGGCGAGGATCGAACGCGTCCTCTGGAACGACCCGGCATCGGGCGTTTGGCGGCACGCGGATGCGGGCTATGCCGAGGCGGTCGCCTGCGCGCGGGAACAGGGGCTGCGGCTTCCGGTAATCCTGGGGAACTGATCCTTCCCCTTCATCTTGGCGCAAATACTCTGCGGGGGTGCGGGGGTGCAAAACCCCCGCTGCCCGGCTAGCATCCGGCGCATCTGTCCGGACCCGCCGAAATGACCGAATTCACCACCCCCCCCGCCCCCGATTACGCCACCCTCCTCGACCCCGAGGTGCGGGCCTTCATCGACCGCACCAGCACCTTTTACCCGTCTGACGCGGCCAGGCGGACCATTGCCGAACAGCGCGCCGTCTATGACGGCATGTGCGCCGCCTTCGACGCGCCGCACCCTCCGGGTGTGGCGACCGAAGACCGCCTCATCGGCGGCGTGCCCTGCCGGGTCTATGCCGCTGCGCCATCGCCGGTCACCGTCATCCATTTTCACGGTGGCGGGTCGTTGTCGGCGGGCTGCACAGCCACGACGCGATCTGCGCCGAGATCTGTGCCGCGACCGGCTTCCGCGTCGTGTCGGTCGATTACCGCCTGTCGCCGGAACATCCCCACCCCGCCGCCTTCGATGACGCGATGGCGGTGACGCGCGCCGTCGCGGCAACAGGTGAACGGATCGTGCTGGCGGGCAATTCCGCGGGGGCAAATCTGGCCGCTGCCGTCGCCCATGCCACCCGGGGCACTGTCCCCGTCGCGGGTCTGGTCCTGATCTACCCCGGCCTCGGCGGCGACCTGAACCGGGGCAGCTATCTGACCCACGCCCATGCGCCGATGCTGACGCGCGACGACATCCTGTTCTATGCGGGCATCCGCTATCCGGACGGCGCGCGCCCGAAGGCACCCGACCCAACGGCGCTGCCGCTGGATGACACAGACTTCACCGGCCTGCCGCCGACGATCTGTTTCAGCGCCGAATGCGACCCGCATTGCGATGACGGCCCGGCCTATGCCGCGCAGATCACAGCGGCGGGCGGCGAGGCGCACGCCGTGGTCGAGCCAGGCCTTGTCCACGGCTATCTGCGCGCACGGCACATGTCGGCGCGGGCGCGGGGTAGCTTCGCGCGGATCAACCGCGCGATCTGCGATCTGGGCACCGCGCCTGAGCGGTTGTGACCGGATCGCCCGCGCCTTAGAAGGGCGCGGCATCACAGGGCGGGCGGCGGCGCATGAACATCCTCATTCTCGGCGCTGGCGGGCGTGAACATGCGCTGGCCTGGGCGGTCAAGCAGAACCCGAAATGCGACCGGCTGATCGTGGCCCCCGGCAATGCGGGGATCGCGGCGCTGGCCGAATGCGCGGACCTCGACATCCTCGACGGGGCGACGGTCGCGGTCTTCTGCGAGGAGAACGCCGTCGATTTTGTGATCGTCGGTCCCGAGGCACCGCTGGCCGCGGGGTCGCCGACGCGCTGCGTGCGGCAGGCATCCTGACCTTCGGCCCCTCGGCCGCGGCGGCGCAGCTGGAGGCGTCGAAGGCCTTCACCAAGGATATCTGCGATGCCTGCGGCGCACCGACCGCCGCCTGGGCGCGTTTCGACCGATGCGAGGCGCGGCCAAGCGCCTATGTCACGGCGCAGGGCGCACCCATCGTGGTCAAGGCGGACGGTCTGGCGGCGGGCAAGGGCGTCGTCGTGGCGATGACGCTGGCAGAGGCGCTGGCGGCCGTGGACGACATGTTCGGCGGGTCGCTGGGTGCAGCCGGGGCCGAAGTGGTGATCGAGGAATTCATGGCGG
Organism: uncultured Alphaproteobacteria bacterium; assembly: GCA_963738635.1. Taxonomy (GTDB): domain Bacteria; phylum Pseudomonadota; class Alphaproteobacteria; order Rhodobacterales; family Rhodobacteraceae; genus JAOADN01. The sequence goes on from CAVTXE010000004.1 coordinate 391,020, forward strand.
GCGAGGAGGCGTCGTTCTTTGTGCTGACCGACGGCGCGGACGTGCTGGCCGATCGGCACGGCGCAGGACCACAAGCGCGCCTTCGACGGCGACGACGGGCCCGAACACCGGCGGCATGGGGGCCTATTCCCCCGCCCCCGTGCTGACCGACGCCGATCCAGCGCGCAGGCGCTGGAGCGGATCATCCTCCCCACGGTGCGCCGAAATGGCGCGGCGCGGGACGCCCTATCAGGGCGTGCTCTATGCCGGCCTGATGATCGAGGACGGCCAGCGCGCGGCTGGTCGAATACAACGCCCGCTTCGGCGATCCGGAATGCCAGGTCCTGATGATGCGGATGGGCGCGCAGGCGCTGGACCTGATGCTGGCCTGCGCCGAGGGGCGGCTGGCGGACACCAGGTGAACTGGGCCGACGATCACGCGCTGACGGTGGTGATGGCCGCGCAGGGCTATCCCGGCGCCTATGCCAAAGGCTCGGTCGATCGGCGGGCTGGAGGCGCTGCCGGAGGATTCGTCGCAGATGGTGTTCCATGCGGGGACGCCGGGCGCAGGACGGCGCAGGTCCTTGCCAACGGCGGGCGCGTGCTGAACGTCACGGCGCGCGGGGCCACTCTGGCCGAGGCGCGCGACGCGGGCCTATGCGATGGTGGAGCCGGATCGACTGGCCGGACGGGTTCTGCCGCCGCGACATCGGCTGGCGGGCGCTATAGACGGTCAGCGGCAGGCCGAGCGCGCGCGTGAGGCTGTCAGGCCCGCTGAATAGGGCGCAACGGCCTCGGTCGTAAGCGGTCCGCCGTTGAAGCGCGTCGCCATGATGTTCGTCCAGTCCGCGTCCGCGGTCACGATCACCGGCCCGTCGCTGCAATCCGCAATCCCGCCCTGAATGAAGGCATCGCCGATCCGGTGGTTCGTCAGGCCCGCGAGTTCCGCGACGGGCACCAGCCTGTCGCCCTCAAGCCGGACGAGTTTCAGCGTCCGGCCCAGATGCGGGGTTTCGACATAGGCGATCTCGACCCGCCCGTCGCCGTCGAGGTCCGCTGCGCCGACCGGGGCCAGCCAGCGATGGGTCTGCCCCAGAAACGGCGTCCGCGCGACAAGGCCATAGGCATTGTAGACGGCGAGCGACGCGCCCTGCGCGATGTCCGTTTCGACCACGATGATCTCGGGCATAGCGTCACCGTCCAGATCGGCGATACGCGGGGCAAGGTCTTCAAAGACGCGGGTCACGGGCAGGACGATGTCCGTATGCGCCCTGCCGCGCTTGCCAGCCGCGTCCGTCACCGACACCCGCATGGCGCCAAATTCCACGGCATCGCCCAGAACGCCGTGACCGTAACGCGTTGTAGGTTCTGTGAATTCCGCCGCCGTAACCGCCCATTCGCCTGCCGCGGGCACCGGGGCCAGCAGGGCAAGCGACAGCAGGACTGACCGCATCAGATCTGCTTTTCCGGCATCTGCACGCGCAGGCCTTCCAGCGCGTCCGACACCTTCAGCTGGCAGGTCAGGCGCGAGCGGACGGCATCGGGCTGATAGGCGAAGTCGAGCATGTCGGCCTCCATCGCCTCGCGTTTGGGCAGGCGGTCGACCCAGCCTTCATCGACATAGACATGGCAGGTCGAACAGGCGCAGGCCCCGCCGCAGTCGGCCTCGATCCCCGGCACGCCGTTGTCGCGCGCGCCCTCCATCACGGTCAGGCCGTTCGGCACGTCGATCACATGTTCTTTGCCGCCAAACTCAACATAGGTGATCTTCGCCATTCCGCCGGTCCTGCCCGTATCTGTTCCGGCAGACGACATAGGCGAAGCGGATGGGTTTTGCCAGTGCTTCGGCTTGGGGTGGCGGGGTCCGCATCGGCCGGGGAATCCGGAGCCGAGGAGCCGGAGAGGGGGCGGGATGGCAAGGTTCGGCGCGTTCTGCGCGATACAGAACGTCCTGCCGCCTAACCCCCTGCGGACGCTGGATTAATTGGCGGGGCTACCGTGTTTTCCGCATGTCACCTTACGTGCATCTTACATGCATATCACGTGCATACGTTCTGCGGCGGATGCGGCGTTAACCATGATCGGCAAATCGGGGTGGGGGGAGTGGTGCACAATGAATGCGCACCCTACGACCGCGATCCAAGCCGGGCCTCTGCTCAGAACAGACTCGATGACGTCATGCTCGCCAAATGCCCTGAAAGCAGCTGCAGATCGCCGCCCTCGAGCTTTCACCACGATCACTCGGACGCTTCGGCGGCCTTGCGCAGCCCGCCGCGCGCAGCGCCGACCGGCCTTGTTCGCTGCTTGCCTGCCCACATCCCATGCCCCGCAGCACCCGGCTGAACAGCCGGAAGCGTGCTTCCGCACGCTGCGGCTCCGGAGCAGTTCGGATCAGCCGCGACCAGCGCATCTTCCTTCGCCTCTCCGGCCAGTACCGCCCGTCAGATACTTCCGCCAGCCGCCAGACCACCCTCTGCGCACAAGGGCCAGCTTGTCGTCCGGCACCGCAATCAGCCCCGCTTTCATCTCGGCCTCGACGCAGACTCGGCGCGAACTTCCTCGTCCTGCGTCAGAAGGGTCGCGCGGACAGCCGTTCAGTTCCCCGCGCCAGTCCTCGATCCGCGCGTCGCCGCGGGGCGCGTCCCCGCTCTCGATCTTCGCGGCCACCCGGCGGTCGGCGCGGCGGCAGGCGTTGAAGATCATGCGCGGGCGGTCGCCGTAGCGCGTCGAGCGCGACGTCGATGATGGCGCGCTCGTCCCGGATGGTGCCGTAGAGGTCGTTGCCGGACGGATCGTCGAAGTTGGCCTGCGCGTCGCGCAGGCGGTCGAGGACATCGGCGCGGTAGTCGGACGGCAGCGTGCTGACCGGATCGACGCGGAACTTGCCCGTCTCGGGGTTCAGCGGTCAGAGACCTCGGCATTCGGCGTCGCAGCGATGGCGTGGCGCAGCGACGATGTCCCGGATCAAGCGCCCCGACATGCGCGTCGCCCAGCCGCCAGTCCCCATCCGGGATCAGCGCCACGTCGCGGAGCATCGGCCAGTTCTGCGGTCGCCCGTCGAGCGCGCGCTGATACCAGTCACGCCAGAAATGCTGGTTCGGGTCGGCGTCCATCCGGGCGCGGACGGTGGCCCAGAGGTCGGCGAGGGGGTTGGGCTGGTCGTGCCAGAGGGGAGCGGAAAGGGGGTCTTCGTCACGTTCGATGAGGGCGGCGTCGGTGTTGACCGCGCGAAGTATTGCATCAGTCGCTTCGGCAAGTCGCGACCTTCAGCGCGTTGGCCAGAGACTGAGTAGTTGCTTCCAAACTTTCATTGGCGCGTATTTCGGCGGCTTCGCCATAGTAGGGTTGCCCGGTGCGGTCGAAGCTCAGAGCGTGCCTTCGCAGCAATGACCGAAATTGTCGCGGCGTCGGCGGCAAAACTTGCAGCACCGCTTTTGTCGGACATTTGGTCGCTCGCACCACCAGACCGGGCAATGGCGCTGTCAACTTTGGACACCCCCTCGTTCTCAGGAAAGCAATGGAGTACGCTCGCGATTAGGACGCCACGCGGGACGTTCAGTTCTAGCTCCTCGACGACCTGAAAGTAGCGCATTGGATTTTCCCACCACGCTGGCAAGACGCGGAGTGCTTGTCGCCAAGCAATTAAGGACGACACTTCCGCTGGCTTTGCCCGCAGCCACTGCTCCAGTGTCTCCTTATCCCTGATCTCCGGCTCCGGCATGGGGCGGAGAATGGCGAGCGTTGGCGGACGCGGCTAGGGGAATTCCGCTGCAAGGACAGCATTCACGTTCCGACAGGCTCTCCGTCTTCCTCTCGCCCTTTCACCTTGGCTCAAATACTCTCGGGGGGTGCGGGGGGCAGAAGGCCCCCCGGGCCGACCAACGAAGGACGCTCCCATGCCCCCCGACCTCTCCGCCGCCCCCTTCCGTCTCGACACCGCCGCCCGCGACTGGGTCGCGGCGACCCTTTCCCGCCTGACGCCCGACCAGAAACTCCGCCAGCTGTTCAACCTGCGCATCGCGGGGCCGGAGCCGGAGGGGATTGCGGCGATCAGGGATTTCGGGCCGGGCGGCATCACCTGGCATCCGGGGCGGGACGCAGCGGCGGAGCGGGGGCACATCGCGGCGCTGAAGGCGGCGGCGCTGACGCCGCTGCTGGTCTCGGCGGACCTGGAAGGCAGCCGGATGAGCCTGCCCTTCGGGCTGGAGGTGCCGAACCCGCTGGCGCTGGCCGCCGCCGACGACGTGGCGGCGACGGAGGAAATCGCGCGGCTGATGGCGCGCGAGGCGAAATCGGTGGGCATCAACTGGACCTTGACGCCAGTGCTGGACATCAACGCGGCCTTCCGGTCGGCCATCGTGGCGACACGGGGCTTCGGGTCGGATGTGGCGCTGATCGAACGCCACATGCTGGCGACATTGCGCGGGGTTTCAGGCCGAAGGCGTCGCGGCCACGCTGAAGCACTGGCCGGGCGAGGGCTACGACGACCGCGACCAGCATCTGGTGACGACAATCAACCCGCTGGCGGGCGCGGACTGGGACGCGAGTTTCGGGCGGCTTTACCGCTCGGGCATCGAGGCGGGGGCGATGTCGGTCATGTCGGCGCATATCGCGCTGCCCGCCTATGTGCGGGGCAAGGGCGTGGCGGAGGGGGTGGAGCTGTACCGCCCCGCCTCGGTCTCGCGCCACCTGAATGAGGGTCTGCTGCGCGGGGATCTGGGCTTTCAGGGCCTGATCGTGTCGGACGCGACGTCCATGGCGGGTCTCGGGTCCTGGTCGAGGCGGTCCGAACACCTGCCGGAACTGGTGACGGCGGGCTGCGACGTGATCCTGTTCTCGGACAATCCCGACCGCGATCTGGGATACCTGAACGCGGCGCTGGCGGACGGTCGGCTGACGGCTGCGCGCGTTGACGAGGCGGTGACGCGGCAGCTGGCGCTGAAGGCGGCGCTGGGGCTGCACCTGCCGGGACGGATGGCCGCGCATGTGCCGACGGCGGCGGACCGCGCGCTGGTGGACCGGGTGACGCGGGCGGCACCGACGCTGGTCAAGGATGTGCAGGGCCTGCTGCCGCTGTCGGTGGGCAAGCACCGCCGCGTGCTGGTCCTGACGCCGGGCATCGTGTTCCCGTTCCAGAATGACCCCCTGCCCTTCGCGCTGCCCGACATGCTGCGTGCGGAAGGCTTCGAGGTGACGCTGCACGACCCGGCGCAGCCCTTTGCGACAGGGCCGGTGACGGCGGACCGCTTTGACCTGGTGCTGTATCTCTTCGGCGACGAGACACTGCTGACGCGGGGGCGCATCTTCCTGGACTGGCGGATGCTGACGGGGCATTTCGGGCTGGCGATGCAACGGCACTGGCACGAGGTGCCGACGCTGATGGTGTCGTTCGGCTATCCCTATCTGCTGTATGACGCGCCGCGGATGCCGACGGTGGTCAACGCCTATTGCACGATGGAGACCATGCAGCGCGCGGTCTGCGACCTGCTGCTGGGGCGCGGGGACTGGCGCCGGGTCAGCCCGGTGGACGCGTTCTGCGGGCTGGAGGATGCGAAGTTTGAACGCAAAAGGGCGCCCGGTCGGGGCGCCCTTCCTGTTTGCCTCGACCGCGACCTACTCCAGCGACACCGCCACGAAGCGCGGCTCGCCTTCGCGGCGGATCAGCAGCAGCAGCGACTTGCGTCCGGCATCCTTCGCCTCGGCCACGCGATCCTCCAGGTCCTTCAGCGACGCGACCTTCTGCTGGCCGGCTTCGGTGATCACGTCGCCCGCGCGCAGGCCCTTGCCATAGGCGTCGCTGGCCTCGTCGATGGCCTTGACGACCAGCCCTTCGGTGCCTTCCGTCAGCCCCATCGCCGTGACTTCCTCGGGTGTCAGCACCGTCAGGGTCATGCCCAGGAGTTCGGACTCGGTCGGTTCGGTCGACTGGACAGCCGCAGGGACCGGCTCGCCCTCGGCGGTTTCGCGGCGGCCGAGCGTGATGGTCAGGTTTTCGGGCTTGCCGTCGCGCAGCACGACGACCGGCACCGCCTTGCCGACATCGGTGTCGGCGACGCGGCGGACCAGTTCGCGGGTATCGGCGACATCGACGCCGTTGAACGAGGTGATGACATCGCCCGCCTTCATGCCCGCATCCATCGCCGGGCCTTCGGGCACATCGGTCACCAGCGCGCCCTTGGCGTCGGCCAGTCCCATCGCCTCGGCCACGTCCGGGGTCACGTCCTGGATGCGCACGCCCAGCCAGCCGCGCCGGGTTTCGCCGAACTCCTTCAGCTGGCCGACGACCTTGGACACCACATTCGAGGCCATCGAGAACCCGATGCCGATCGACCCGCCGTTGGGCGACAGGATCGCGGTGTTCACGCCGATGACCTGCGCCGTCCATGTTGAACAGCGGGCCACCCGAATTGCCGCGGTTGATCGCGGCGTCGGTCTGGATGAAGTCGTCATAGGTGCCGGACAGTTCGCGGTTGCGGGCCGAGACGATGCCGGCGCTGACCGAAAAGCCCTGCCCCAGCGGGTTGCCCATCGCCATGACCCAGTCACCGACGCGCATGACGTCGCTGTCGCCGAAACTGACGAAGGGCAGCGGATCGGGGCTTTCGACCTTCAGGAGCGCGATGTCGGTCTTGGGGTCGGTCCCGACCAGCTTCGCGTCAAGCGTCTTGCCGGTGAAGAACTCGATCTGAATCTCGTCGGCGCCCTCGATGACGTGGTTGTTCGTCACGATGTAGCCGTCGCCCGAGATGACGAAGCCCGATCCGAGCGCCTGACTGCGCTGCGGGCTGCGCTGCTGCGGGCCTTCGCCGGGGTTGTCACCGGGGTTCTGGAATTCGCGGAAGAAATCCTCGAACGGCGACCCGGGCGGCACCATGGGTCCGCCGTCGGTGTTCGCGGCGACCACCGTGGTCGTGGTGATGTTGACGACCGACGGGCTGATCTGCTGGGCAAGCTCGGCGAAGCTTTCGGGCGCTGCGAACGCGCCGGCCTGCGACGTCGGCAGCGCGGCGAGCATCGTGGCCAGCATCGCCGCGCCAAGCGCGTGCCTGATGCTGCGGGATGCCGGGGACGGGTCGGCAAGGGTCAAGGTCTGCGGTGTCACTCCGAACTCCCTTCGTTGGACGGCGATGGCGCGCGCACGTTACGCGGTTGTCGCCGCAAGTCATCTGCCTTACATGGCGCTGGCTCAACTCAAAGCAGGTCGCGCCCTTTCAAATGGATGTGATGGACGCGGGGGGTTGGCCCGCGCCCGTCAGTCGTGTCAGTCGCCGTCGGTCGCGCCCGTCACGGGCCCGTCGGCGGATTTCAGGTAATTGAAGAACTCGCTGTCGGGGGCCATGACCATGGTCGAATTCCCTGCCAGCAGGCTTTTGCGGTAGGCCTCGAGCGAGCGGTAGAAATCGAAGAACTCCGCATCCGCTCCATAGGCCGTGGCAAAGACCGAATTCCGGCGCGCATCGGCTTCACCGCGGATGATCTCGGACTGGCGGCTTGCATCCGACACCAGTTCGACCCGTGTCCGGTCGGCCTGCGCCCGGACCACCTGGGCAGCCTCGTTGCCGCGCGCGATCTCGTCCGCCGCTTCGCGTTCGCGTTCCGCCCGCATCCGGGCGAAGGTCGCTTCAAGGTTCTGCTCGGGCAGGTCGGTGCGCTTCAGACGGACGTCGACGATGTCGACGCCAAGGGCTTGCGCCTCGTCGCGCGCCCTGACGCGGATTCGGTCGATCAGCGCCGCGCGGTCGGACGACAGAATTTCCGACGATGTGACCGATCCCAGAACTTCGCGCATCTGCGCGCGCAGGATGGTGTCGATCCGGCTTTCCGCAAAGGCGATGCCGCCCGAACCCACGGCCCGGCGGAACGGCTCGACATCCGAAATGCGGTAGCGCGCGAAGGCGTCCACGACAAGCCGGCGGTCGTCCAGCGGCGTGATTTCCAGCGGATCGACATCACGCCCGAGGATGCGGTCGTCATAGCGCACGACCTGCTGGACAAGCGGGATCTTGAAGCCGAGGCCGGGGTCTTTCTTGACATCGACGATCTGTCCGAACTGCAGGACCAGCGCCTGTTCGCGTTCATCGACGATGTAGACCGACGACAGCGCGGTGGCGACAAGGATGGCCAGCGCCGGAAAAATGATGGCAGAGCGATTCATCAGTTGTTACCCCCCGCCGTCGATCCGGCCCCCTGGGCAGGCGCGGTCGCCCCGCGCCCGAGTTCGTTCAGCGGCAGGAAGGGCACGACGCCCTGCCCGCCCGACGCCGCCTCGTCCAGTATCACCTTGTCGATTCGACCCATCACTTCTTCCAGCGTTTCCAGATACAGGCGCTTGCGCGTCACTTCGGGGGCCTTGCGGTATTCGGTCAGCACGGCCGAGAACCGGCTCGCCTCACCCTCGGCCTCGTTCACCACGCGGGCGCGATAGCCCTCGGCCTCTTCCAGAACCTGTGCCGCCTCGCCGCGCGCACCTGCGACGACCGTATTGGCATAGGCGTCGGCCTCTTTCTGCAACCGGTCGCGCTGCTGTTCGGCGGATTGCACGTTCTTGAAGGCGTCGATCACCTCGCGCGGGGGATCGGCGCGGTCGAAGTTCACGCGGACGACGTTCAGCCCCGAATTGTAGTTGTCCAGCGTTGACTGGATCAATTCCTGAAGTTCTGCCGCGATAGCGCCGCGGTCGCGGTTCAGGATCGGCGCGAGCAGCGACCGCGCGATGATCTCGCGCATCGCCGATTCCGACACCGCCGCGATGGTGAGGTCGGGGTCGCGCAGGTTGAACAGGTATTTCTCGGGGTCCGAGATGTTCCAGACCACCTGAAAGTCGATATCGACGATGTTCTCGTCGCCGGTCAGCATCAGGCCCGCGTCGCCGTCTCCGCCGCGTCCGACGCCGATATCCTCGGTCCGTTCGGGCGTGACCGGGATCACCTCGGCCGTGACAATGGGCCAGGGCGCGAAGTTCAGGCCCGGCTCGCCGATGCCCGAAAATTCGCCGAGGAACAGTTCGACCGACTTTTCTTCCGGCTTCACCGTGTAGAACGACTGAAACGCCCAGAGGCCGACCGCCGCAAGCACGGCCAGACCGACGGTGTTGCGGTTGATGACCGGTCCGGTCGGCCCGGCGGGACCGCCGCCGGTGCCGCGGTTGCCGCGGCCGCCCATCAGGACGCGCAGCTGCTCGGTCCCCTTCTTGACGATCTCGTCGATCTCGGGGATCTGCGGGCCTTCGCGGCGGCCGCCGCGCCCCGGACGCTGGTTTTCACCGCCTTCGCCGTTTTTCGGCCCGTCGCCCTTGTCCCCGCCTTGGCCGCCACTGCCGCCCCAGGGTCCACCGCTGCCCGTCATCCGATTGCTTCCCTTCTTCGGAACCGTTACCGCCCAACTGGGCATTTTCCTGCAAATATCAAGCCTTGCGCACCGGTTTGCGCAGCGTGACCAGTTCTTCCGCCATCGTCGGATGGACCGCGACCGTGCGGTCGAAATCCTCTTTCGTGGCCCCCATGCGGATCGCGATAGCCGCAAGCTGGATCATTTCGGCCGCCTCGGGTGCGACGATATGACAGCCGAGCACGCGGCGCGTGTCGGCACAGACGATGAGCTTCATAAGCACCCGCCCGGCCCGGCCCGCAAAGGCGCCCTTCATCGGGCGGAATGCCGTGGCATAAACCTCGATCGGACCCGCCTCGCGCGCCGCCTCTTCAGTCAGACCGACGGCGCCGTAAGGCGGCTGGGTGAAGATGGCGGACGGGACATCGGCATGGTCGGCCTTTGTCGGGACCGACCCGAACACAGTGTCGGCAAATGCGTGACCTTCGCGGATGGCGACGGGTGTCAGGTTCAGGCGGTTCGTCACGTCGCCCACGGCATAGATCGACGGGACGGCGGTCTGGCTGAACGCATCGACGACGATCTCGCCCCGCCGACCGAGCTGCACGCCGGTGTTTTCCAGCCCCAGAGCGGCGGAGTTGGGTGTGCGTCCGGTGGCGTAGAGAACCTGATCGTGGATTTCCTCGTGCCCGTCGGTGGTCTTGACCCAGATGCCGTGGCCTTCGCGGCGGATATCCATCACGTCGGTGCCGCAATGCAGATCGACGCCCTGGTCGCGCATCAGTTCGGCGACATGGCCGCGCGATTCATCGTCAAAGCCGCGCAGCACCTGCGCGCCGCGGTAGACCTGGCGGACGCGGACGCCCATGCCGGTGAGGATGCAGGCGAATTCGCAGGCGATGAAGCCGCCGCCGACGATCAGGATCGTCTCGGGCAGGCGGTCGAGGGTGAACATGTCGTTCGAGGTCAGGACGCCTGCGGCGGCGGCGGCGTCGGGGACCGAGGGCCAGCCGCCGGTGGCGATCAGGATATGTTTCGTGCGGAAGCGTTCGCCGGTCGCAAGGCGGACGGTGTGGGGGTCATCGATGAAGGCCCGGCAGTCGTGGATGGTGACGCCCGCAGTCTTCAGCGTCGTGCGGTAGGCCTGTTCCAGCCGGTCGAGTTCCACGGCCAGATGGTCGCGGAACACGGGCCAGTCGAAGGTCGCTGCATCGATGGTCCAGCCATAGGCGCGGGCATCCTCGATTTCGGCGCGGTATCCGGATGCGAAGACCATCAGCTTTTTCGGCACGCAGCCCCGGATGACGCATGTGCCGCCCATGCGGCTTTCCTCGGCCAGGCCGACCTTTGCGCCGTGCTCGCCGCTGGCGATCCGGGCTGCGCGCACGCCGCCGGACCCGCCGCCGATCACGAACAGATCGTAGTCGAAGGTCATCGCCACCCCCTAGTCGCCCAGATCGGCAAAGAGGTTGACCGGTTCGGCAAAGTCGATCCGGTCGCGTTCGACCGTGCCCTTGTTGACGTCGCGGACTTCGACATGTCCGTCGGCCTGGCCGATCACGACGATGTCGCAGATGTCGATGAAAAGCCCGTTCTCGACCACGCCCGGCACCTGGTTCAGCACCATGGCCAGCTGGCGGGCGTTGCCGATGCGGTTCAGGTGAAGGTCCAGGATCAGGTTGCCCTGGTCGGTCAGATAGGGCTTGGGCCCGTTCATCCGCTGGGTGACTTCGCGCCCGAGCACGTCGAGTGAGACAAGCATCTCCTCGATCAGCGATTTGGTCGCCTTCCAGCCGAAGGGGATCACCTCGACCGGCAGCGGAAACGCCCCCAGCCGCGCGACCTCCTTGCCGGGGTCGGCGATCACGATCATCTGGTCCGAGGCGGTCGCCACGATCTTTTCCCGCAGCAGCGCGCCGCCGCCGCCCTTGATGAGGTTGAGGGCCGGGTCGAATTCGTCCGTCCCGTCGATGGTCAGATCGAGCCAGCCGGCTTCTTCCAGCGTGACGACGCGGATGCCTTCGCTGCGCGCAAGGTCGGCGGTGCGGTCGGATGTGGGCACGCCGGTGATCGCAAGCCCTTCGTCGCGGACACGCTCGCCGAGGCAGCGCACCATCCAGGCCGCGGTCGATCCGGTGCCAAGGCCGACGCGCATTCCGGACTCGACAAAATCGCAGGCCCGGCGGGCGGCGGCGAACTTGGCCTTGTCGATCGCGGACAATTCGGCGGGCATCGGAAACCTCGTGGCAGGCAGCGCCCGCGTTATAGGCAAAGCGGAAGTCGGGGGCGAGGGGCAATTGACGGATGCGGCGGCCGGTGACGGGGAGCGTTGACATTGCCCGCGCGAGCAATCAGGAATGCGAATAATTCGCAACTAGGATCGCTCATGCCCCCCGACGCACTGAACCCGACCTCTCCCCTGCGCATGCAGGCCAATTCGGATGAGAGCTTCGGCTGGCGGCGGGACCGGGGCGATGCGGCCCTGATCGACGTGCACCGGTCCATCGCCGTGACCGGCGGATCCTGGCGGCGCATGGCCGCGTTCCTGGGGCCGGGCTACATGGTCGCGGTCGGCTACATGGACCCGGGCAACTGGGCCACCAGCCTCGCGGGCGGATCGCGGTTCGGCTATGCGCTGCTGGTCGTGGCGCTGGTGTCGAACCTTATGGCCATCGTGCTGCAATCGCTCTGCGCGCGGCTGGCCATCGCATCCGGGCGCGACCTTGCGCAGGCCTGCCGCGACGCCTTTCCGCGCTGGGTCAACCTGCCGCTGTGGTTCCTTGCGGAATTGGCGATCATCGCCACCGACATTGCCGAAGTGATCGGCACCGCCATCGGCCTGAACCTGCTGTTCGGCATTCCGCTGGAGATCGGCGTCATCATCACGGCGCTGGACGTGTTCCTGATCCTGTGGCTGCAGAAAAAGGGCTTCCGCTGGCTGGAGGCGTTCATCATCACGCTGCTGGGCGTCATCGCCGTCTGTTTCGGGGTGCAGATCGCGCTGGCCGATCCGGTCTGGGGCGATGTCATCAAGGGCTTTGCGCCGACGACCCAGATCGTGATGAACCCCGAAATGCTCTACCTTGCGCTGGGCATCCTCGGGGCCACCGTCATGCCGCACAACCTGTACCTGCATTCGGCCATCGTGCAGACCCGCGCCTATGGCACGACCCTGCCGGAAAAGCGCGAGGCGCTGAAATTCGCCACCATCGACAGCACGCTGGCGCTGATGTTCGCGCTGGTCATCAATGCGTCGATCCTGATCCTCGCCGCCGCCAGCTTTCACGCGACCGGGCGGACGGACGTGGCCGAACTCGGCGACGCGCATCAGCTGCTGGCCCCGATCCTCGGCCTTGCGATCGCGCCGTCGCTGTTCGCCATCGCGCTGCTGTGCTGCGGACTGAATTCGACCGTGACGGCGACGTTGGCCGGTCAGGCGGTGATGGAGGGATTCCTGAACCTGCGCATCCCGCCCTGGTCACGCCGTCTGATCACGCGCGGCATCGCGATCATCCCGGCGGCCTTCGTGACGATCTGGTACGGCGATGCGGGCACCGGCGAGCTGCTGATCCTGACGCAGGTGGTGCTGTCGCTGCAGCTGTCCTTCGCCGTCGTGCCGCTGGTGATGTTCACGACGAACCGCGCCAAGATGGGCGCGATGGTGGCACCCCTTTGGCTGGCCGCCATCGCGGTGCTGATCGCTGTCGTCATCATCGCGCTGAACGTGAAGCTGCTGTTCGACTTCGCCTTGTCCTGAACGGCGTTCGCGGTCACGGGTCACAGAACCGGCTGCGGCATAGGGACCGGAAAGAACCCGGCAAATGGCTGCGCATCGGTCAGAACGCGCGCATGGGACGGGCGGGCGGCGAGCCGCTTCAGATAGGCGGTCAGGTTCGGCAGGGCGCCACCGAAAGGCTCGACCCAATGGGCATAGTAAAGTGCCGGGGCCGCCGCGCAGTCCGCCATGCTGAAATCACCCGCGACCCAGTCGCGCCCGGCGAGCCGCGCTTCGGCGATGGCGTAGAACGTCCGCAGATCGGCACGCGCCTGCGCCACGCCGTGGGGATCGCGGTTCTCTGCCGGGCGCAGATGATCGAACACGATCCGCTGCATCGGCAGTTCTGCATTCATGTCGAACAGCCGGTCCCACAGCCGCACCTCACGCGCCGCATCCGCGTCGGCGGGCAGCAGGCGGCGCGCGGAGGGATAATGTGTCGCCAGATGTTCGATGATGATCGAAGATTTCAGGCACCGTCACACCTTTGGCGCGGTCCACCAGCACGGGAAACCGCCCCATCGGCCAGACGGCGGTGATATCCGCACGGTCGTCGGCGCTGGACAGATCGATGACCCGGTCCTCGAACGGTATCCCGGTTTCGTAAAGGGCGATCAGAACCTTCTGGCAGAAGGATGCGAACGGGTGGGAATAGAGTGTGAGGTCATGCATCGGCGGTTCTCCCTTCTGGTCCGTCCGGTTCGCCGTGCCTTGCGGGCGACCCAGCGCATCGGCGCGACGCAAGGTCGCTTTCGCGTGTGCCCCGGCACCAGCTTCTGGTAAGTACGGCCCGAATGAAAGGCGGCTTTCCCCATGTTCCTCTCTGTCTTCGACATGTTCAAGATCGGCGTCGGGCCGTCGTCCAGCCACACGATGGGACCGATGGTCGCGGGCGCGCGGTTTCTGGCATCTCTTCGCGCCTCGCCGTTCCATCCGAAGGGGTTGCGCGCCTCTCTGCACGGATCGCTCGCCTTCACCGGCAAGGGCCACGCGACCGACCGCGCGACGATCCTGGGGCTGGCGGGGTTCCAGCCTGACACCTATGACCACGACAAGGCCGAGGCGGCACTGGCCGAGGTGGGGGCCACGGGGCGCGTGACGCCGCCCGGCCTGCCCGAGCTGACCTTCGATCCGGCCAGCGATCTGGTCTTCGACTACGGCCACCCCCTGCCCGGTCACGCGAACGGAATGGTCCTGTCGGCGACGGACGCGCAGGGCGACGTGATCCTGCAGGAGACGTATTATTCCATCGGCGGCGGGTTCGTGGTGACCGAGGCCGAGCAGTCGGGTGACGCGCCGAAGCCGACAGAGAGGCCGGTCCCCTACCCCTTCCGGACAGCCGCCGAAATGCTGGACATGGCGGCGGCCTCGGGCAAGTCCATCGCCCAGATGAAGCGCGCGAACGAACGGGTGTTCCGCACGGATGCCGAGATCGATGCAGGCATCGCGCGGATCTGGGACGTGATGCGCGACTGCATGGAACGCGGCATGGCGACGGGCGGCATCCTGCCCGGCGGGCTGAAGGTGCGCCGCCGCGCCAGGGACATCCACGACAAGCTGCTGGCAGAACGCGGGCATGAACCTGACCGCGCCGCACACCATCAACGACTGGATGGGTGTCTATGCGATGGCGGTGAACGAGGAAAACGCGGCAGGCGGGCGCGTGGTGACGGCACCGACGAACGGCGCGGCGGGCGTGGTGCCTGCGGTGCTGCGCTACTGGCTCGACCATGTGCCGGGCGCGTCGGCCAAGGGCATCCCTGACTTTTTCCTGACGGCGTCGGCAGTGGGCGGGATCGTCAAGACGAACGCGTCGATCTCGGGCGCGGAATGCGGCTGCCAGGCCGAGGTCGGGTCAGCGGCGGCAATGGCGGCAGCGGGGATCGCGGCCCTGCTGGGCGGAACGCCCGAGCAGATCGAGAACGCGGCCGAGATCGCGCTGGAACATCATCTGGGCATGACCTGCGACCCGGTGAAGGGCCTTGTGCAGGTGCCGTGCATCGAACGGAACGGTCTGGGGGCGATCAAGGCGGTGTCGGCGGCAAGTCTCGCCATGCGGGGCGACGGCACACATCTGGTGCCGCTCGACGCGGCGATCGAGACCATGCGCCAGACCGGGCGCGACATGCACGAGAAGTACAAGGAGACGTCACTCGGCGGGCTGGCGGTGAACGTGCCGAACTGCTGAGGGCCACCGCACTGACCGCACCGGTCCCGTGCGACCCTCAGATCAGCTTCAGGTCCCTGGCCCGCCGCGCGGCGTCCTCGGGGCTGCGCACGGACATGAGGTCGCAGAGTTCGTCCAGACGGGCCGCCGATGCGCCGCCGCCCTTCCCCGATGCCAGCGCTGCAAGGATCGCCCGGTCATCGGGTGCAAGCGCCTTCGGCGGTGCCGTCAGGTCGTGCAGGTCCGTGACCGCCGCCTTCGCCGCAGCCAGTTCGGCATCGGTCAGGTCACGGTCCCCGCGCGCCAGCGAGCACAGCGTCAGCGCCGATACCGGACCGGTCGCGACCGAGGCGCCGAAGGTCAGGCCGTGCTTGGCCGCCTCGCGGAAGATACCGAACGGGTCGGGCAGAAAGGGCGAGCTCCAGCGGATCGATCCGCCCAGCGTCAGCGCCCAGGTCGTGACCGGATCGCGCATCATGTAGCCGCGCTCCATATAGGCGTCCATCCAGGCCTGCGGAAAGGTCGAGAACGTCAGCAGCGGCGATGCCCCCCGGAGGCGGATCGCAAGGAAATAGCCTGCCGGTGCCAGCGGGATAAGGTCAGCCGCCCGGGCTTCGATGTCGGCAATGCGGCCCAGTTTCGGCTCCGTTCCCTGTTCCGGCCTGATCAGACCCCAGGCCAGCGCGGCTGGCAAGACATCCCGGCGCGCCGTCAGCGCTGTGCGGGGTCGGCGCGCGCATCCGCGACGGCGCGCCAGATCACCGCGCCCAGCACGACCGCCCCGCCTGCCAGCGTCGTCGCTGGCGGCACCTCCGCTAGGAACAGCCACGCGAAGGCGACCGCAAAGGGCGTCTCGGCCCCGCCCAGAAGCCCGGCCTCGGCTGCGGGCACCCGCCGCGCGCCTTCGGTCCACAGGATGAAGCCCAGCGCATAGGCCGCGCCGAAGATGGCCGTCCAGACCAGATCGCGGGCGGACATCGCCAGCGGGTCGGCGACGATCATGCCGATGACGAACAGCTGCACCGATGACGCCACGCCCGCCAGCACCGATGGCGTGTCGCGGAACAGCCGGATCAGCACCAGATAGAGCGCGGCCAGCAGCGTCATCGCCACTGCCGTCGCATCCCCTGCCAGACGCGGCGCGCCGAGGCCGCCCGCGACAATGATCGCGACGCCCGCAAGTGAGATCGCGGCAGTCACCATCA
Organism: uncultured Alphaproteobacteria bacterium; assembly: GCA_963738635.1. Lineage (GTDB taxonomy): Bacteria > Pseudomonadota > Alphaproteobacteria > Rhodobacterales > Rhodobacteraceae > JAOADN01. The sequence continues at coordinate 407,473 of CAVTXE010000004.1, forward strand.
CCTCGCGCCGCACCCTTTCGCGCAGGATCAGCCAGCCGAGGCCGGCAGCGGCAAACGGCGTCATCGCGTAGATCAGGGCGACATTGGCGACATAGGTCAGCCGGAACGCGCCGAGGAAGGCGATGCTGGCGAGCGTGCCGACCGACGCCAGTGCCCAGCCGCGCCAGCCGAAGGACACGCGCGGCCCCGCCCCGCGTACCCAGAGGACATAGGCCAGCGTCAGCGCCGACCCGATGATCCCGCGCAGGGCAAGGACGGACCAGAGATCGGCGGTGATGAACCGCGTGAAGACGCCCGACAGCGCGAAGGGCACGGTCGAGGCGACGAGCAGGATGACGCCGGCACGATGGGACAGGGGCTGATCGGTCACACGTTCGTCTTCCAGTCCCCGGTCGTGTTCCACCAGCGATGCGGATTCGCGCTGTCGTCCAATCCCTTCGACCGGCATGTCAGGCAGGGCGAGAGGCGGATCACAGGCTCCTGATAGCTGTGCACCTGAAACACCGCCTCGACAATGGCGGACAGGACCGGCACATCCGCTGTCGTCTCGAAAATCAGGCGCACGACCCCGGGCCGCAGCCGCATCTCCTCCTCCGCGCCCGCCACGGCGCCCGCGCGCGGGCGGTACCGCTCGACCCCCGGGGCCGATTGCCAGGCATTCCGGTCATAGCGCGGCGACATCGCCAGCGGGTCGATGGCCGTGACGGCGGCCATCACCCGTTCGACATCCTCCGGCGGGGCCTGCACCTCGATCAGCGTCGCGGGGATCAGATGGGCGGAGTGCGTTTCGATGGGTGTCAATGTGTCGGTCATGGCGGCTTTCCCTGTTGCATCGCGGGCAGATTGCACCGACCCTGCTGCCATCTAGCTGTCAGCAGCCGCAAGGGTGTTTCCCCGATGCACAAGCCGATCCGCATGCTTGATCTGATCGCCCTACTCCGGGCGGCGCGGCGTGTTCTGACAGCGGACGACATCGCCGGGCGGCTGGGCGTGTCGCGTCGCACGGTCTACCGCGACATCGCGAGCCTTCAGCTTGCCGGTGTGCCCATCGACGGTGCTGCGGGGCTCGGCTACATCCTGCGTCCCGGTTTCGACCTGCCGCCGCTGAACTTCACCGAAGACGAGTCCGAGGCGATCATGCTCGGCCTGGCGCTGCTGCCGCGCACGGGTGACCAGGGTCTGGTGTCGGCAGCCGAAAGTGTCGCTGCCAAGATCGCGGGGACGCGGCCCGGGCGACCGGCGGCCCCGCTGACCGCGTCCGGCTGGACCGCCGTCCCTGCATCGGGTGCCGACCCCGCGGCGCTCCGCAGGGCCATCCGGGGCGAACGCGCCCTCCGGCTCTCCTATACCGGCCCGCAGGGCGAAACGACCGACAGGACTGTCCTGCCCATCGCGCTGATCTACTACATCGAGGCGGTGGTTCTGGTCGGCTGGTGCGAATTGCGGCAGGCATTCCGGCATTTCCGCCTGGACCGGATCGGCGCGATCGTGCTGGCCGGACCATCGTTCAGGGGGCGTGGCGGCGCGCTGCGGACAGCCTGGCAGCGCGAGCAGCAGGTACCCGGCGGCTTGCCCGGCTGACGATGCCGCAAACCGGCTGTCCGCCGCGCACGGGATGCGGGCCGGCATCGCCAGCCCGGGCCGGTTCGCGGTGCCGGGCGCGCTGATGGTTCCGGTCGCGGCGCTTACGGAGCCGCGACAGCGCGGATCGCGGCATCCAGACAGGCGCGCGGCAGGATCACGATCATGCGGTCGGCGCTGAAGGTCAGCGAAACCGGGCCAACGGCCTGATTGGACGTGCCGATCTGCCGGTCGGGCGCGAAATCGACAGCATCGATGGGCCAGCGCAGACCAGTCGAGGTGCCGCGCATCGCCGCCATCGGGAACAGCGAGACGCGGGTGCCGGAGGCGACGTCAAGCGAAAGGCGGGTCGGGGCGACAAACGCCAGGTCGTCGCGCGACAGGATCAGACAGCGGCGGCCGGAATGGCGGACAAGCGCGTTCCAGACCGCCAGCGCGTGATCCGACCGCGCGCCGGTGAAACCCAGGGCCAGGATCAGGGGCGCATCGATGCGGGTCAGGCATTTCTCGAAATCCGTCGTCTCCTGCTCGGGCACCGGATGCAGCGTCGCGGGGTCCAAAGCGGCGCGCGCGTCGGGCGTGATGGAATCGAAATCGCCGATCACGGCGGCAGGGCTCAGACCCATCGCCACCGCCATATTCGCGCCGCCATCGGCTGCCACGATCACGGGGGCGATCCGCAACGCGGCCTTAACCAACGGCCGCGTAACCTCGCCCGCGCCGAGCAGAAGCACAGGACGGTGGGATCGGACAAGGGCGCGCGACATGGGGCGATTGATGCAGAAGCGGATACAGAAACACAATCACGGCCCGAATGAATCCATGATTTTGCCGCTTTCTGTTCATGCTAAGGAACCAGTTGCGGGTGATTGTGACCGAAGAGGCAACGTCAGAAAGCGAGCGTCTCATGCTGGGTGCGAGTAAAATTCTAACCGTTTCTTACGGAACCTTTTCCTGTACGCTCGAGGGATTTGACGATCCTTTCTCGACGATGAAGGGAATTGCAGAGTATTTCCGGGACCTTGCGGCGGATGACCGGTACTTCGGGGCCGAACCCCCGACCCCGGATGCCGAGATGCTGCAGCGCATCGCCGAGCGCGAGATCCAGCGCCGGGTCGAGGCGAAGATCAGCGAGAACGGAATCACATTGCGGCAGACCGGGCAACTTCAGGTTGACCCTGCCGAAACAATTGCGGCAGCGGACCGCACGGTCCCGGCCGAAGCGCAGCAGGCTCCGGCCATGCCGGATGCGGTGGCACTGACGGCCGACGCGGCCATTGAACCGGATGCGGACGACTGGACGGATGTGCCGTCGCAGGCGGCGCCCGTTGCCGAGGACGACAGCGTCGCTGCCAAGCTGGCGCGCATCCGCGCGGCGGTGGCTGCGGCGCGCATTTCGGGCAGCGCCGCCGCGGCGTCCGATCTGACGGCCGTTCCGGCCGAGGCGATGTCCTATGAGGATGAAGGCATTGCGGCTGCGGACACGGAAACCGAAACACCGGCGCAGAGCTTTGCCTTCGACGTCGATGTCGGCGCGCCGGAAGTGGCACCTGCGCAGGATATGACGGCGGCGGCCGACGAGGCCGTGGCTGCGACCGACCCGATGATCGACGCTGTGACGGACGGCCACGAGGCCGAAGAACTCGCCGGGGCGGAGCTTGTCGGAGGCGACGACGCTGCCGAGGTCGAAGAAGACGAGATCGCGGTGGACCTGGAGCTGCTGTCGGATATGGCCGAGGCGACGATGCCGGTGCCGATGCCGTCACGATGGATGACGCCGTTGCGGACGACATGGATCGGACAGTCCCGTCCGACTCTGATTTCGATGCCGACCTTTCTGCCATCATGGCGGCGGCTGCGGACAGCGCGGATGCCGAGGACGGGGCCGGGGCAGATGCTGCTGACGTCAAGCATATCGCCGCCCAGGACAGCGCTGCGGACACCGCCGACATCGACATTCTGACCCTGTCGGTGACTGACCTTGCCGGTCCGGACGACGACGCTGAACTGGAAGACCTTGCGGCACTCGACGGCGCATCACAGGACGGGACAGCGACGGCCGAGGCGGATTTCGAGGACGACGCCGAGATGGCGCGCGACCTCGCTGCGGTGTTCGCCGACGACGAAATGATGGACGCTGGCCTCGCTGACGACCAGACGGAACCCGAATCCGATGTCGCCGCGATGATTGCAGGTGCGGACGACGACGCGGCGGCTGCGGAACCTGCGTCCGATGCGATGGACATGGGCGCGACGGAAGCTGACCGGGTTGCCGATGCGATCCGTGGCATCAGCGACGATGCCGAGGCGGAAGAGTCTGGGGCGGCCTTCGCCGAAGACGCATTCGCCAGCGAAACCTACGATGATGAAGACGAGATGATCGCGGTAAACGACGCAGCGTCGGACGCGGACGCCGAGCTGACCGGAACAATCCCGGCCCGGTCCGATGCGCTGGACGGCGAAGCGGCCAACCTCGACGCGCAGCCGTCGCCGCGCGAAGACACACCGCGCCCGGGCTTTCTTCAGCGTGCCCGCGCCCGCGTGATCAAGGTGCGCGCGAACGACTTCATCCCGCAGGACGAAACTGCCGCCCAGCCGGACGCCGTCACGGCATCCGGCCTGACCGAAGCCGAAGAGGCGGCCCTGATGGCCGAACTGGCCCGCGCAGAAACCGAAGACGGGCATGATGGCGAAACCGGCAGGGCGATCCTGGAAGGTGCGGCCAATGACGACGAGGCCGCCGTGTCGCGTCTGATGGAGGAAGCGAACGAAAAGCTGGAAGGCGCTGAAAGCCGTCGCCGCTTCTCGGCCATCGCGCATCTGAAAGCCGCCGTCGCGGCGACGGTCGCCGACCGCAAGATGAAGTCGAAGGACACGCCGGCAGAACCGCGCATCGAAAACATCGATGCGACCGATGCCTACCGCGAGGATCTGTCGAAGGCGGTGCGGCCGCGCCGTCCGGCCGCGGAAACGGCGACCCTGACGCAGCGCCCGTCGATGGCGATGCGCCCGGCCCCGCTGGTTCTGGTGTCCGAACAGCGGATCGACCGGTCCGCAGGATCGACCCATGACGCGGGCGCGATCCGGCCGCGCCGGGTCAGCGCCGGTGCGCTGGCGGTTCCGGCCGAGGACCCTGATGCCGACATCGACGAAGAGATCGAGCTTTCGCCCGAAGACGCGCGCAATTTCGCGGAGTTCGCCGAAAAGCTGGGCGCGGCCAACCTGAACGAACTGCTCGAGGCGGCGGCCGCGTATACGGCAACGGTCGAAGGGCACCCGCATTTCTCGCGCCCGCAGATTCTGAGCAAGGTCGCCAATGTCGCCGAGGACGACGACTATACCCGCGAAGACGGCCTGCGGTCGTTCGGGATGCTGCTGCGCCAGGGCAAGATCCAGAAAGTACGCCGTGGCCAGTTCGCGATCGCCGACAACTCGCGTTTCATGGCCGAGGCGCGCCGGGCCGCGCACTGACGCGACCGGTCACACAGGGACAGCAGGGGGCGGCCCGGCGGGGCCGCCCCGTTCCGTTCCGGGACGGCTCAGGTCGCCTCGAGCACCATGTTCAGCGGCGTCTCGGCCGCCCTGCGCACCTGCGCGAACCCGCCCGACCGGATCACTTCGGCGATCCGCTTCTCGCCCGCCTGCGCACCCAGGGCCGTCTTCGTCTCCTGTGCCAGGGATGTCGGCACGCAGATCATCGTGGACGCCGCATAGTAGATGCGCCCGACCGGGTTCAGGTTATCGGCCAGACTGTCGCCCGCGCGCGGTTCGACCACCATCCACGTCCCGCCGGGCTTCAGCACAGAACGGATATGCGCCGCGGCCGCCGCCGGGTCGCCCATGTCGTGCAGGCAGTCGAAACAGGTGACGAAGTCCAGATCGCGCGCGGCGAAATCCTGCGCCCGCCCCACCTCGAACCGCACGTTCGTGACGCCATGTGCCCGCGCATGGGCCGTCGCCGCCGCTATGGACCCCGGATGGAAGTCGTATCCGGTGAACTGCGACTTCGGAAACGCCTGCGCCATCAGCACGGTGGACAGCCCGTGCCCGCAGCCGACATCCGCGACCGTCGCCCCGGCCTTCAGACGGTCCACCACGCCGTTCAGCGCGGGCAGCCAATCCTGCACCAGCGCGTTGACATAACCGGGGCGGAACAGCCGCGCGACAGCGCAGAACAGACAGCCCGCCTGATCGCCCCAGGCCACGCCCTTCCCGGTCTTGAACGCGGCCTGAACCTTCGCCTGATTGTCCAGCATAGCGGCGGCGGTGTCGAACGCGCCGATCAGGTTCACCGGGCTGTCGGGCGTCGCAAAGACCAGCGCCTGTTCCGGCGAGAGCGAAAAGCGACCGGTCGCCGCGTCATAGGTCACATAGCCAGACGCCGCCTGCGCCGACAGCCATTCCCGGACATAACGCCTGTCGCAGTCGGCCGCATCCGCCAGATCGTCCGCCGTGCACGGGCCGCCCGCGTCAAGCGCCTTGTACAGCCCCAGCGCATCGCCGATCCGGACCAGCGGCGTGCTGACCGCCCCGCCGATATCGCCCAGCATCCGGCCCACGAACTCCATCAGTTTCCCTTCATCAACCTGCGCCATCCGAAATACTCCTGCGTTCACCGACGGCAGAATGGCCGTCGCGGACAAGCTCTGCCCGCGCGCGGCGCCGCGCATGAGGCAGTTGTCCCGCCTGGCCCTGGGAAACCCGCCGCGCTCCGGGACAGCTGTCCCGGATCAGCGCTAATCCGCGAGTACGCGCACGATGGCCTGCGCCCGGCTCTGTACACCGAGCTTCGAGAAAATCACCGAAATCTGGTTCCGCACCGTCTTCTCGCTCTTGCCCAGCCGACCTGCTATCGCCCGGTTATCCAGACCCTCGGCGACCAGCCGCAGCACCGCATCCTCGGCTGACGTCAGCCCTGCGCCGCCGCGCGCGGCCGTCCGGTCCTGCGCATCCGTCCCCAGAAACCGTGCGATCTCTTCATGGAACACGCCCCATGCCGGTTCTTCCGGCAGAAGCACGTGGTTACGGCTTTCCAACGGAACGAACCGCGCGCCCGGGATCAGCGCAGCCAGACGCCGCCCCTGATCGAACGGCACGCGCATATCCTCCCGGCTATGCGTCACCAGCGTCGGCACGCGCAGCTGCCTGGCCATGTCCGTGACGTCGATCCCCATCATCTGAAGCAGCGTCTCCGCAGCGACCTCGGGGCTCGCCGTCACCCGCTCCAGATCGCCCCACCATCGGTGCTGCTCGGGCGTCCCCCCCGGAATGAACAGATTGGTGAAGAACTGGCAGAATGCCGGGTTCTCGCGCCCCCAGGCAATCCGGACGAAATTCACCAATGTGTCGGCCTCCAGCCGCTGCTGGTCCGTCTGCGACCGCTTGTGCCAGCCCTGCGCATAGGCCCCGTGCAGGATCAGATGCGACACCCGTTCGGGGTGGCGCAGCGCATAGCGGATCGCCAGCGCACCGCCCTGCGACACGCCGATCAGCACAAAGGGCGTCTCGCTGATCGTGGCCGCTACCGCCTCCAGATCCTCGTCCCAGCGCGGCAGAGTCAGATCGGCCACGTGCCGGTCCGACAGACCGGATCCGCGCGGGTCGTAACGCACAAACCGGTGGTGCCGCGACAGCGCCTCAAGCCAGGGCCGCCAGACCGGGCTTTCGACGTCATAATCCACATGGCTCAGCCAGTGCGCCGCGCGCAGCAGGACCGGCCCCGAGCCGCAGGAGGCGACGGCGATGCGGGTCCCGTCGGCCGAGGTGCAGAACCGGATGTTCTGGCGCAGCGTCATGGGCCGAAGGATAGGCCCGACATCACATTGACGATAGTCAGATTTCCTGACCGTGGCCTACGCGACGGCGCCTGCCGTTCGCGGACCGGCGCATCAGCGCGGCGGCGTATCGTCCGGGTCCGCCTGCCCGATGCCCCTGAAGACCCGCCGGAACGGCAGGAAAAACGCGATGCCCAGCGCCACGTAAATCAGCACCTCCGCCCAGATCGGCTGTCGCCCGAACCGCACGTCCAGCCAGTTCATCGCCGTGACCGCCACCACGATATAGGCGGGCAGCCCGACCAGCAGGATAACAAGCGACCAGCGGCGACGGGTGCGATAGGTCATCATCCGCTCAGTCCACAAACGGGTCGGTGACAAGGATCGTGTCGTCACGCTCGGGCGAGGTGGACAGCATCGCGACCGGGCACTGGATCAGCTCCTCGATCCGCCGCACATACTTGATGGCCGCCCCCGGCAGGTCCGCCCAGGACCGCGCGCCGGCCGTCGTCTCGCTCCAGCCTTCCATCTCCTCGTAGACCGGGGTGCAGCGCGCCTGCGCATCCGCCGCGGTCGGCAGATAGTCCAGCCTTGTCCCGTCGAGGTCGTATCCCACGCAGATTTTCAGCGTCCGGAACCCGTCCAGCACGTCAAGCTTGGTCAGCGCGATGCCCGTCACCCCGCTGGTCATGCAGGTCTGCCGCACCAGCACCGCGTCAAACCAGCCGCAGCGCCGCTTGCGACCCGTCACAGTGCCGAATTCGTGCCCGCGTTCGCCCAGCCTCTCACCATCCGCATCGTGCAGCTCTGCCGGGAACGGCCCCTCGCCGACGCGCGTCGTATAGGCCTTGACGATCCCCAGCACAAAGCCGATGGCCCCCGGCCCGAGGCCGGTTCCCGTCGCCGCCTGCCCCGCGATCACGTTCGAGCTTGTCACAAACGGATAGGTCCCGAAATCGATGTCCAGAAGCGCCCCCTGCGCGCCCTCGAACAGGATGCGCCTGCCCGCACGGCGCGCATCGTTCAGCACCTTCCAGACCGGTGCCGCATACGGCAGCACCTGCGGCGCGATGGCCCGGAGCGCAGCCATCAGCCCCGCCCGGTCCACCTCGGGCAGCCCCAGCCCCCTCCGCAACGCATCGTGATGCACCAGCAGCCGGTCCACCCGCAACTCCAGCGTCGCCGCATCGGCCAGATCCGCCACCCGTATCGCCCGCCTGCCCACCTTGTCCTCGTACGCCGGGCCGATGCCGCGCCCGGTCGTGCCGATCTTCGCCACCGAGTTCTGGCTTTCGCGCGCCCGGTCCAGCTCGCCGTGCACCGGCAGGATCAGCGGCGCGTTTTCCGCGATCATCAGGTTCGCGGGCGAAATCTCCACCCCCTGCCCGCGCAGCTTTTCGATCTCGGCCACCAGATGCCAGGGGTCCAGCACGACGCCGTTGCCGATGACGCTCAGCTTGCCGCCGCGCACGATGCCACTGGGCAGCAACGACAGCTTGTAGACCTTGCCGTCGATGACCAGCGTGTGGCCCGCATTGTGTCCGCCCTGGAACCGCGCGATCACGTCGGCGCGTTCGGACAGCCAGTCGACGATCTTGCCCTTGCCCTCATCGCCCCACTGGGCCCCCACGACGACGACATTGGCCATGACTGCGATCCCCGCCGGAAAACCCGCGCCCGTATAGCGGGGCGTGTGGCCGGGGGAACAGCCAAATGGCCGCGCCCCAAAACGCCTTGCGCGCCCGGTGGCCCGCGACTAGATAGGCGCGTCGCCAAGCCGCAAGCATCAAGGCCCCATGGAAAACGTCATCCTCACCGTCCACCTGATCCTCGCCCTTCTGCTGATCGGGGTCGTGCTTCTGCAGCGCTCCGAAGGCGGCGGTCTCGGCATGGGCGGCGGCGGCGGCGGCGTCATGTCGGGCCGTCAGGCCGCCAATGCGCTGACCAAGCTGACCTGGATTTTCGCCGTGGCCTTCCTCTGCACCTCCATCGCGCTGACCATCGTCGCCGCGTCGAAATCGGCGGGAACATCCGTCATCGACAGCCTCGGCAGCGAGGCCCCGGCGACCGAACCTGCAGCGGACGGCACCACGCCCGCGATCCCCGAGGGCGACCTGCTGCCGCCGCCCGCCGATGGCGCGCCGGCCACGCCGCCCGCCGCCCCGGCGACGCCGCCCGCCGCACCGGCCAACCCCTGACAGGACACCACAAGTTGGCGCTGCGTCACGCGCGCCAACAATCGCTGGGGGTCCGGTTGCGGCCCGATCCCGAATTTGTTATCTCTCAAATCCCGTGATGCTGCGTGTCGGATGACGCGCGCAGCCGTAAGAATGCAGGCACTCGCGGGGGACCGACCGACATGGCGCGCTACGTTTTCATCACCGGCGGGGTGGTTTCCTCGCTTGGCAAGGGGCTGGCCTCGGCCGCCCTCGGCGCGCTGCTGCAGGCCCGCGGCTATACGGTCCGGCTGCGCAAGCTCGACCCCTATCTGAACGTCGATCCCGGCACGATGTCGCCCTTCGAGCATGGCGAGGTCTTCGTCACCGATGACGGGGCCGAGACCGACCTCGACCTCGGCCATTACGAACGCTTCACCGGCGTCCACGCGCGGCAGACCGACTGCATCTCCTCGGGCCGCATCTATTCCAACGTGCTGGAAAAGGAACGCCGCGGCGACTATCTCGGCAAGACCATCCAGGTCATTCCGCACGTCACCAACGAGATCAAGGACTTCCTCAGCATCGGCGAGGACGAGGTCGATTTCATGCTCTGCGAAATCGGCGGCACCGTCGGCGACATCGAGGGCCTGCCGTTCTTCGAGGCGATCCGCCAGTTCATCCACGAACGCCCGCGCGGCCAGTCGATCCTGATGCACCTGACGCTGCTGCCCTACCTCGCGGCCTCGCGGCGAGCTGAAGACCAAGCCGACCCAGCATTCGGTCAAGGAACTGCAGTCCATCGGCCTCGCCCCCGACGTGCTGGTCTGCCGCTCCGAACACCCGATCCCCGACAAGGAACGCGAAAAGATCGCGCTGTTCTGCAACGTCCGCAAGGACAGCGTCATCCCCGCCTATGACCTGAAGACGATCTACGAGGCCCCGCTGGCCTACCACCGCGAGGGGCTGGATCAGGCGGTGCTCGACGCCTTCGGCATCTCGCCCGCCCCGCGCCCGAACCTGTCGCGCTGGAACGACGTGATGGACCGCCTGACCCATGCCGAAGGCGAGGTGCGGGTCGCCATCGTCGGCAAATACACCCAGCTGGAGGACGCCTACAAATCCATCGCCGAGGCGCTGACCCATGGCGGCATGGCCAACCGCGTCCGGGTCCGCGCCGAATGGATCGACGCCGAGATTTTCGAACGCGAGGATGCCGCGCCCTATCTGGAAGGCTTCCACGCCATCCTCGTCCCCGGCGGCTTCGGCGAACGCGGCACCGAGGGCAAGATCAAGGCCGCCCAGTTCGCCCGCGAAAAGGGCGTGCCCTATCTGGGCATCTGCCTCGGCATGCAGATGGCGGTGATCGAGGCCGCGCGGAACCTTGCGGGCGTGACCGATGCGGGGTCGGAGGAGTTCGACCACGAGGCCGGTGCGCAAACGCTTCACCCCGGTCGTCTATCACCTGAAGGAATGGGTGCAGGGCAACCACACCGTCGCGCGCAAGGTCGACGACGACAAGGGCGGCACGATGCGCCTGGGCGCCTATACCGCGCTGCTCGCCCCGGGGTCGAAGGTGGCGGGCGTCTATGGGACGACGACCATCGAGGAACGCCACCGGCACCGGTACGAGGTGGATGTGAAATACCGCGACAAGCTGGAGGGCTGCGGGCTGGTGTTCTCGGGCATGTCGCCGGACGGGAGGCTGCCGGAGATCGTCGAGGTCAAGGGCCACCCCTGGTTCATCGGCGTGCAGTTCCACCCGGAGCTGAAGTCGAAGCCGTTCGCGCCGCATCCGCTGTTCGCGGATTTTGTCCGGGCGGCGGTGGAGGGGGAGAGGCTGGTGTAGACTTTCTACGTTGCATAGTCACAAAAAGCGTGTTACATGTCGAAAATCAACATGGAGACGCGCAATGAAAGTACTCGGATTTCTGGAACAACAAGGGCGGCACAGGCAAGACTAGCCTGTCTTTTCAATCAATCTGCGCGTTTGCCGCACAACATCCTGATAGTAGGATACTTGTTGTGGATGTTTGCCCGCAGGCAAACCTAAGTGAGCTACTGCTGGGCGGACAAGAAAATGGCGGGGGCAAGAACCTTTTGGCTCTGCACGGCCAAATTCCTCGCCGCTCAATTGGAGGCTACTTTCAGTCTAGGCTACCCAAACCATTCGATGCTTCCGGAATTGTACCAACTAACTATATTTACGCCCCTAACAAAACCAATGCTTCTGTTCCGTCAAATGTGTCGCTTATGGCCGGTGACCCGCTTCTCGAACTGCAATCCAACGCCGTCTCAACTCTTGCCAATACTCAAATTCCTGGCACGGATAGTTGGTCATCTGTCGTCGGGTGGCTAGATGACCTCCTCAAAGCCTGCACGAGCGATTTTGACTATTGTTTTGTCGACATGAACCCAAGTTTCTCGATGTATACTCAGATCGCGCTCGCATCATGTGAGCGGTTGGTGCTTCCAGTGACCGCAGACGACTATCACGGCGGGGAATTCAGAACGCCCTAAGCTTGATTTATGGCGTCAAGCTGCCGTCAGATATTTACGCCCAGCACAACTTTCACACTCGAATGATTGCTGCAAAGAGGTCACTCCCAAAGGTTCATCTCGTTGCGAAAAATCGCCTCACTCAATATATAAAGGTAGCCAAGGGCTATATTGCGGTACTGAAAGGCATTGATGAAGACCTTGAGGAGTTGATTAAGGTCTCTCCTGAGTTCTTCACGTTCTCCGTGATTTAAGATGGCGTGATGGACGTCAAAGACTTTCAAACTGCTGGTGTGGTAGCTTTCGCTCGGGGCACACCATTCGTGTCAATGAAGTCAGAGTACGCTTAGCGTTGCGACGCAAAGGGTTCAGGTGAACAAATATCAGCTGGATGAGAATCGGGACATCGTGAGAGAGCTAGCAACCAGACTTTGGTAGCAAACAGCAAGCGTAGGGTGCGTGCTCGCACGCACCACCCTGTCCGTCGCCGCGGCATCGGTGCGTGACATCACGCACCCTACCCCTTCCCGATTTGTCCCGTGACAAATCGGGATGCGCCTGCCTGCCCGTGGCAGGCGCATTCGCGCCAGCCCAGCAAGCCGTAGGGTGGGTTTCCAACCCACCATCCCACCGCTCAACCCATGCGCCATGGTGGGTTAAAAACCCACCCTACCGATCCCCAATCCTTTCCAACCCGTTAAAATTACCCTGCAACCCATTGAAATCATTGGGTCAGGAAACGGTCCCGACTCGGGACCGGCCCAATTGCCGGGATTTACCCCAGCATCCGGTCCGCGCTCGCGGCAAACAGGCTCCGCGCGTAGTCCGTCTTCAGCCGCCCCGCCGCCAGGTCCTCCCGCGCCAGTTCCTCGACCGCGCGGCCGTGCTGCATGACCAGCACGCGGTCGCACATGTGGTCGATGACGGCGAGGTCGTGGCTGACCATCAGGAAGGTCAGCCCCCGCTCGCTCGCGGAGCCGCGTCAGCAGGTTCAGCGTCTCGGCCTGGACGCGACGCATCGAGCGCGCGAGGTCGGCTCGTCCAGCAGCAGGACCGCCGGTTCCAGCATCAGCGCGCGGGCGATGGCGACGCGCTGGCGCTGGCCGCCGGACAGCTGGTGCGGATAGCGGAAGCGGAAGGCGGACGGCAGGCCGACATCGGCCAGCGCCTTCAGCACCTTCGCCTCCGTGCCCCCGATCCCGTGGATGGCGAGGGGCTCCGACAGGGTGCGGTCGATGGTGTGGCGGGGGTGCAGGCTGGCATAGGGGTCCTGGAACACCATCTGGACGCGGCGGCTGAAGCCCCGCCCGCGCGGGGTCGGCACCGGGTCACCCGCCAGCCGGATAACGCCCGCGCTGACCGGAGCGAGGCCGCAGATCGCGCGCAGGATGGTGGACTTGCCCGAGCCGCTCTCGCCCACCAGGCCATAGCTTTCGCCCTGCTGCCGACGGTCAGGCTGACGCCCTTCGACCGCCTGCACGACATGCCCCTTGACGCGGTAAGTGACGGAGAGGCCGTCGATGTCGATCAGGGCCATCAGCACGGCATCCCGCGCCCAGTCGGCGTTCCGGTCGAGCGCCGGTAACGGGCCGCGCGGCTGCCGCCGATGCGCGGCAGGCAGTTCAGCAAGCCTTGGGTATAGGGGTGCCGCGCGTTCAGCAGGTCCTTCGCGGCCAGCTCCTCGACGATCCGGCCCTTGAACATGACGATCACCCGGTCGCAGAAGCGCGCGACAAGGCGCAGGTCGTGGCTGATGAAGATCAGGCCCATGCCCCGGTCGCGCACGAGGCCGTCGAGGATCGACAGCACCTCGGCCTGCACGGTGACGTCGAGCGCGGAGGTCGGCTCGTCGGCGATCAGCAGGTCGGGGTTCGGGATCAGCATCATCGCGATCATCACGCGCTGGCCCATGCCGCCGGAGAGCTCGTGCGGATAGGCGTCCATGACGCGCCCGGGGTCGCGGATCTGCACCGCCTCCAGCGCGGCGACGGCCTTGTCGCGCGCATCGGCGGCGGACAGGCGGTCGCGCTGGCGCAGGCCTTCGGTCAGCTGCGCGCCGACGCGCATCACCGGGTTCAGCGAATATTTCGGGTCCTGCATCACCATCGCGATGCGGGGGCCGCGCAGGGCGCGCATCTGCGCCTCAGAGGCGCGCATCAGGTCGATGCCGTCGAAGGTCATCTCGGCCGCCTCGATCCGGCCGGGTGGCCGGATCAGGCGCAGGACGGACCGCCCGGTCATCGTCTTGCCCGACCCGCTTTCGCCGACGATGCCCGAGCCGTTCGCGGCCAAGGGAGAACGACACGCCGCGCACCGCCTCGACCAGGCCCGCCTCGGTGTCGAAGGTGACATGCAGGTCGCGGACGGTGAGCAGGGTCATCGCCCCGCCCCCTTGGGGTCGAGCACGTCGCGCAAGCCCGTCGCCGAGCAGGTTGAAGCCCAGCGAGACGATGAAGATGGCAAGGCCCGGCATGGTGGCGACCCACCACTGTTCGAACAGGAACTTGCGTCCCGCCGAGATCATCAGGCCCCATTCCGGCAGCGGCGGTTGCACGCCGAGGCCGAGAAAGCCGAGGCCTGCGGCGGTCAGGATCACCCCCGCCATGTCCAGCGTGACGCGGATGATGACCGAGGGCAGGCACATCGGCATGACGTGCCCCCAGATGATGCGGGTCGCGCCCGCCCCCTGAAGGCGGACGGCGGCGATGTAGTCGGAATTGCGCACGGTCAGGGTTTCGGCGCGCGCGACGCGGGCATAGGGCGGCCAGGCGGTCAGCGCGATGGCAAGCACGGCGTTTTCCATGCCGGGGCCGAGGACGGCGACAAGGGCGAGGGCAAGGATCAGGCGCGGGAAGGCGAGGAAGATGTCGGTGATCCGCATCAGGATCTGGTCGGTCCAGCCGCCGAAATAGCCCGCTGCGGTGCCGATGATGAGACCGGCAAGGGGGGCGGTCAGGATGACGAGCATGACGATGTAGAGCGTGATGCGGCTGCCGTAGAGGATGCGGCTGAGGATGTCGCGCCCGAAATCGTCCGTTCCCAGAAGGTTGCCGGGTGTGCCGGGCGGCAGCAGGCGGCGCGACAGATCCTGCGCGATCGGGTCGTGCGGCGCGATCAGGGGCGCGAAGATCGCGATCAGGATCAGGATGGCGGAGATCGCCAGCCCGATCATCGCCAGCGGATTGCCGGCGCAGGCGCAGCCAGGAAAGATACCCCTGCCCCAGCCGCGACTGCCAGCGCGAGGCGGGGTTGGGGTCGCGCAGCCAGGCGGTCAGCGCGCTCATCGCGCCCTCGGATCGACAAGGCGGTAAAGAAGGTCGGACAGCATGTTCAGCCCGATAAAGACCGCGCCGACGACGACGGTGCCGCCGAGCACGGCGGGCATGTCGGCGACCAGCAGCGCGTCGGTGATGTAGCTGCCGAGGCCGGGCCAGGCGAAGATCGTCTCGGTCAGCACCGCGCCTTCGAGCAGATAGGCGTAGGAGAGCGCGATGACGGTGATCAGCGGCACCATGACGTTGCGCAGCGCATGGACCCAGATCACGCGGCGTTCGGGCATGCCCTTGACGCGGGCGGTCGTGATGTATTCCTGCCCGAGCTCGTTCATCATGAAGCTGCGGGTCATCCGGCTGATATAGGCCATCGAGATATAGGCGAGCAGTCCGGCGGGCAGGATGATGTGCGAGAAGGCGTTGGCGAAGATGTCCCAGCGCCCGTTCAGCGCGGTGTCGAGCAGGATCATGCCGGTGTACTGGGTCAGCTCGAAGTCCATCGTCATCTGGAAGACGGGGTCGAGCCGTGCCGGGGCCGCCGACCCAGCCAAGCTGGCCGTAGAAGACCAGAAGGCCGATCAGACCAAGCCAGAAGATCGGCATCGAATAGCCCATCAGGCCGACCAGCCGGACGGTCTGATCAAAGAACGATCCCGGCTTGGTGGCGGCAATGACCCCTGCGGGGACGCCGAAAAGGACGCCGAGGATCGTGGCCAGTGTGGCCAGTTCCAGCGTGGCAGGGAAATAGCGGGCGATATCCTCTGACACAGGGTCGCGGGTGCGCACGGAGGTGCCGAGATCGCCCTGCAACGTGTTGCCGACATAGATCCCGAACTGCTTCCACATCGGCTGATCGAGGCCGAGACGTTCGCGCGCTTCCTCGATCTGCGCCTGCGTCGCCCGCTCGCCGAGGATCGAGGTGACGGGATCGATGGGAACGACGCGGCTGATGATGAAGGTGACGGCCAGAAGGCCGATGAAGGTCACAAGCAGGGTCGCCAGCGTCCCGGCGACCTGACGCAGCCCCTGCCAGATGCGGGAAGGCTCTGCCGGTGAAGCGGTGTCCGTCATCGGGGTTGCGCGCGCGGGCAGCGATGCCCGCGCGCGCGGCCCTTCACTTGCCGATCAGCCAGTAGGCCGCCGAGTCAGTGGCCCCGCCGGTGTAGAAGTCCGTCACATTGGCACGCAGGCCGGTCTGATAGCCGATCTGGAACATCGTGACGAAGGGCGAGGTTTCGCGGTGCTTCTGCTGCAACTCGGCATACATCGCCACGCGCTTGTCGGGGTCGCGTTCCAGAACCGCTGCCTGACTCATCGCGGTCAGCGGACCCGGATCATAGGCATTCCGCCAGGCCAGGTAGCCCGTTGCCTTGGCCTCGTCCGAATTGTCCGGGTTCTCGGCGAAGGTGGAGGAGTTGGTATTGGGATCGGGATAGTCCGGCCCCCAGCTCTGCAGCGTCGCCTGGTGCAGGCGGCCGCGGTATTCCTCGAGCTGCTCCGCGCCCTCGCCGACCTTCAGCTCGACCGTGATCCCGGCCTGGCCGAAGGTGTTCTGGATCGACTGCGCCATATCCATGCGGTCAGACGCATTGCGGACCGACAGGAGGATCTTGGTGTCGGTGACGCCGGATTCGGCCAGCAGCGCCTTGGCCTTCTCGACGTCGAGGGTATAGGGCGTATCCTCCAGCGCGCCGAGATAGCCCTTGGGCAGGAAGGCCTGATGGACGACCATCGCGCCTTTCAGGAACGTGTCGGTCATGCCCTTGTAGTCGATCGCCCAGCGCATCGCGTCGAGGAACTTGGCGTTCTTGAAGCGCTCGTCCTTCTGGTTGAAGGCCAGATAGAAGATCTGGCCGCCGACGTCGGACTGGATGCGGATATCGGCATTGCCCGCCATGCCTTCGATGTCGGTGGGCGTCAGTTCGCGCGCGATGTCGATGTCGCCCTTCTCCAGCAGCAGGCGCTGCGTCGCGGCCTCGGGCACATGCTGCATGAAGATGTTGGCCAGCTTCGGCGCGCCGCGCCAGTGCGTCGGGTTCGCCGCCAGCACATAGCCTTCGTTCGGCTTGAAGGATTTCAGGACATAGGCCCCCGACCCGGCCGAGTTGTTCTTCAGCCATTCATAACCCATGTCGCCGTTGACCTCATTCGCAGCGATCAGCTCCTTGTCCACGATCGACGCGACGCCTGCGGTCAGGCAGTTGTAAAGGAACGTCGGCGCATAGGGCTTGTCGACCTTGACGGTGACCGTATCGCCGTCCGCCGTGATCATGCTGTCGACGTTTTCGATGGTCCAGCCGAACTGGTTCAGGATGAAGGCGGGCGTCTTGTTCAGCTTGACCGCGCGTTGCAGCGAATAGGCCGCGTCCTCGGCGCGCACCGGGTTGCCCGATGCAAAGGTCACGCCCGACTTCATCTTGAAGCTGAAGGTCAGGCCATCGTCCGACACCGACCAGCTCTCCGCCAGTCCGGGCACCATTCCGGCCCCGGCGGGGTCAAGCTCGACCAGACCGTCATAGGTGTTGTTGACGACATCGAGACCCGAGAATTCGTAGGCCTCGTGCGGGTCGAGCGAGACGATGTCATCGATGGCGTCGGCGATGACCAGGGTGTCAGCGGGCGTTGCGGCGAACAAGGCGGCGGGCGAGGTGGCCAGCATCAGGGCTGCAATGCCAGCAGTGCCAATACTGCGGAAAGACCGGTCGAACATCATTCGAAGCTCCCTGTGTTTTTTGGCGTCGCGGGTGACATTCGGTCGCCTGCGATCATCCTTGCAGCACTGGGCAACTTCTGCCTTCCTGAGTCAAGGCGTGGCCGTTGCCGCAGGACACTGGCGGGCCATGCGGTGGGTTCGGAAGGAGCGTGCAATGGGGTCGGCGGACGCAGCGGATGTCTACAGCGCCCTTCATAAGGCCGTCGCGGCGGCGGGTGCGGCGAGGCTGTTCACGGTTACAGCGCTGGACCGGAAGGCCGGTCTGGCGCGGCGGACCTATACGTCGCACGCCGATGCCTATCCGGTGACGGGGACCAAGCCGATGACGGACGACGGCTGGAGCAGGCAGGTGATCGACGAGGGCAGAAGTTTCGTGGCGAATACCACGGCGGAGTTCGCGGTCTGGTTCCCGGATCACGCGCTGATCAACGCGCTGGGCTGCGAGGCGGCGCTGAACATTCCGGTGAAGGATGGCGGGGTTGTGGTGGCCACGGTGAACCTGCTGGACCGGCGGGGGCACTACACGCCCGACAGGGTGGCGGCGATGGAGGCGCTGGTCAGGGATCGCACGCCTGCCCTTCTGGCAGCCCTGCGGTCGGAGCGGTTCTAGGGATCAACGGTCGCTGCGTCAGCCTGGCAGGCGGTGCAGCCAGTTCATCCGTGCGGCGAGATCGGGCGCGCCGAAGGCGAGCGAGCCCAGCACGACCGTTTCGGCACCAGCCTTGCGCAGCAGCGGCACGGTATTCTCCCGGATGCCGCCGTCCGCCGCCAGGATGATGCGCCGTCCGGTTGCGGCGATCAGACCAGCGGCCTCCTGAAGGCGCGCGGTCGCCTTCGGATCGAGCCCCTGTCCTTTCACGCCGATGGCCGTGCCGAGCAGCGTGAGCATGTGAAGGCGCGGCAGCCAGCGCGCGGCCTGCACCACCGGCGTTTCGACCCGCAGCACCATCCCCGCCGCGACGCCGCGCTGCGCCAGCAGGTCCAGCGCCGCAGCCGCGACGACCGCGTTTTCGGCATGCAGGCTGATGAGGTCGGCCCCCGCATCCGCGAACTGGTCGATCTGCGCCAGCAGGACGGTATCGGCGACCATCAGATGAACATGGATCGGGATCGCCGTGATGTCGCGCATCCGGGCCACGAGGTCGGGGAAAAACAGCAGCGCGGGGGCGAAGTGACCGTCCGCCACGTCGACATGCAGGATGTCGGCGTGTGGGGCGATACGGGCAAGGTCATCGGCAAGCCGGACCAGATCTGCCGACCACATCGAATATTCGGCGATCAGGCGGTCGCGGGGCAGACGGGCGATCCAGTCGGATGCAGGTTTCGGCATGTCAGAGTTCCTTCAGGAAGCGGGTGATCGCGGTGTGAAGCGCTGCGATATGGGCGGGTTTGCCGCGGCCTTTGGGCGGAAGCTCCGTCAAGGACGCGCCGGGGATCAGGGCCGCGAGGCGCTCGGCATGTGCGAACGGATGGATCGCGTCCTCGCCGGTGCCGCAGAGCAGTGCCGGAACGGACAGTGCGGCAAGCTGGCGTTCCGTCACGCCGGGTCCGTCCGCCGAAATCAGCGTCAGCAGGCGCGCTATGACCTCGGCAGGGGCGCGGTCGAAAAAACCCAGAAGCGAGGCGAGATTGTCGGGGGCCTCGCGTGCGAGCCGCGCATGGGTTGGACCGGCGGCAAACGCCGCCCTCGCCGCGTCGGGGGACAGCCGGGACAGCAGCGCGCCCACCTCGGCGTTCGGGGCCATGTTGGCTGGGGCGACGTCCGCGACCCAGGCGGGCCGGACCAGGATCAGCGCGCGGACCAGATCGGGGCGCGTCACGGCGATGCGGGTGGCGATGGCCGCCCCCATCGAGATGCCGCCGAGGACCAGGGGCGCGCCAAGCATGTCCGCCAGCGCGGCAACGTCGCCTGCGAAGGTGGCTATCGAGAGGTCGTCGCCCGTCTCTGACGCCCCGTGCCCCCGGCAGTCGAGCGTCACGCGGCGGAAGCCAGCCAGCGCCGGGAAAGCTTCGGCAGTCTGGTCGGCGTCGCCGCAGAGCCCGTGCTGGAACAGGACCGGCGCGCCCGGCCCGCCCGCGTCAAACACGGCGAGGCGCAAGCCATCGCGCAGGATGAAGCCGGTCGGGGTCATCGGGGGATCAGCGGCGTGAGATAGGCAGCCACCGCCGGGGCTTCGTGCACGCTCAGCCCGTGCGTCACCAGATCGCCTGCAAAGCCCGCCTGCGACAGGCGTGTCACGAAGGCGGGAAAGTCCACCACACCCTGCCCCGCCGCGACGAACCCGCCGCCTGCATTTCGGTCCTTGGCATGGGCCATGACGATACGGTCCGCCAGCAGATCGACCGCTCCGGCGATGATCCGGTCATGGTCGGGCGCGACTTCGAACAGGTTGGCCGGGTCCAGCACCACGGCCAGCGCCGGGCTTTGCAGCGTGTCGATCAGCCGCCGCGCCGCCTGCGCGCTGTTCACGACATTGGCGAGCTCCGGCTCGATCCCCAGTGTAACTCCCGCCGCCTCGGCCAACTCCGCCGCTTTTGCCATTTCGATCAGCAGGTCGCCCCAGGCCCCGGGAGTCGCGTTGTCCGGATGGTGCCGCCACTGGTCCGCCGCATCGCGGGTGCCGGTGCAGAGTGTCACCATGCCCGTGCCCAGCGCCCGCGCCGCCCCGATCAGCAGGCCAAGCCGCCGCAGCCCGTCGGCGCGCACCGCCGGGTCCGGATGGATCATGTTGTAGGTGCCCGACACCGCCGCAACCGCGATGCCGGTCTCAGACGAGCCTGCGCGTATGGCGGCGGCAACCTCTGGCGTGATCGCGTCGGGCATCGGGTCGAGACCCGAGCAGGCCATGTTGTACTGGACCGATGCATAGCCCGCCGCCCGCGCGGCTTGCATCACCGTCAGGGGATCGCGCCCCGGAAAGGTCTTGGCGAAGATGCCGAGCCGCATGCCTTTGCGCCTAGACCGGGCCGGAGACATCGGCCAGCCGGACCGGTCGCCCCGACCGGACCGACTGCGCGATGGCCACCATCGCGCGCACCGACGCGATGCCGTCCTCCAGATCCGCCCCGGTCATCGGCGCGCCGTGCAGGACGACATCGGCGAAACCTTCCAGCTGGCGGCGGTAGAAATGCCCGTCCGCGCCCAGCACCCTGCGGCTGCCGCCCTCTGCCTCATGGAAAATGTCCACTTCGGAGCTTCTGTAGTACCAGGGGTTATAGGTCTTCCCCAGAACCGAACCGTGCTCGCCGTAGATCTGGAAGCCCTCGTGCCAGTCCATCCGCACGGCCACGGTCAGGTCGAGATGCCCCAGCGTGCCGCTGGCGAATTCCACATCGACGAACCAGCAATGCATGCCCGCGCGCATGGACAGGCGCGCATCCACCGCCGCGATCTCGCCCGCGAAATAGCGCGCGGTGTCCACCAGATGGCTGCCGTGCGCCAGCATGTAGTAGCGGGCAAGGTCGGCCTTGGGGTTTTCGGCGGGCTTCCGCGCCTTGGCCGATGTCACCATCAAGGGCTGTACGGCATCCGTCATCGGATAGCGGTGCGTGCTGTCGCAGTACCAGGCCTTGAGCGCGACCATCTGGCCCATCGGCCCGTCGATGAACGCCTTTGCCGCCTGCAAGCCCGCATCGAAGCGCTTCATATGGCCGACCTGAAGGATGGTCCCCGTCGCCGCCGCGACGCCGCGCAGCGACTCCGCGTCTTCCACCGACAGAGCCAGCGGCTTTTCGCAGAGCACATGCTTGCCCGCCTCAAGCGCGCGGCGCGCGGCGGGCACGTGAAAGGCGTCCGAGGTGGCGATGATGACGGCCTCAAGGTCGGGGTCGGCCAGCATCGCGTCGTAGTCGGCAAAGTCGCGCGACGGGGCATGGGTCGCGGCCATGCGGGTGCGCAGGTCATCCGCCACATCGCAGATCGCGTGCAGCGTCGCGTTGCGCGCCTTGGTGCAGGACTCAAAGTGCGCGGCCTGTGCGATGGGGCCGCAGCCCAGAACGCCGACGCGCAGAACCCGGTCTTCCTTTTTCGACACGGTCAGCCCCCCGCCCTGATGATGTTCCGCGCCCGCAGGAACGCCTCGATCTCGGGCAGGGTCGAATTGCCCTCCATCGGCCCCAGCCGTTGCACCGCCAATGCCCCGGCCGCATTGGCCCGTTCGGCAGCAGGGGTCAGGTCCATCCCGCCTGCCAGCAGCGTGACAAGGGTTGCACAGAAGCAGTCGCCCGCCCCGGTCGGATCGACGACATCCACCCGATGCCCCGGCAGATCGACGATCCTGTTCGCATTGCGGACCAGCGCACCCCTGTCACCGCGTTTGAGTGCAACGACCTGTGCCCCGGCGGCCATCAACCAGCCCGACCAGTCGGGGAATGGCTGACCGGGAAACAGCAGCGCTGCGTCCGCATCGCTGGGCAGGACATAGTCTGCGCCGCCCATCAGCGTGCGGACATCGCGCAGATAGCCATCCTCGGACATGACTTCGGGACGGATATTCGGATCAATCGACAGCGCGATGCCGCCTGCCTTGGCACCTGCGCAGATCGCCATCGCCCGCGCGCGCATCGGCGGATCGCCCAGCGATGATCCCGAAATATGCAGAACCCGCGTTCCCGCGCGCAGAAAGCCCGCCACCGCCTCGTCCGTTTCCGGCAGCCGCCCCGCCGCCGAATGCGTCATGTTGAACACGAAGTCCCGGCTGCCGTCGCTGTTGTAGCTGACATGTGCCGTCCCGGTCGGCACACCCGGCACGACGCGGATCAGGTCGCGCCATCACGCCGGACGCCGCCAGCCGGTCGCGCAGCACCTGTACCGAAGGCGTCGTCGACCCCACCGCGCCCGCAAAGACCGCGGCACCCGCCGACCCGCGCCGCCTGGTCGATGAAGATGCCCGGCGCGCCGCTGGGAAACGGACCGACATAGGGGGCCGCGCGCAGGTTGCGACCGCCCTGTTCGGTGCAGATGAATTCGACCAGCAGCTCGCCCAGCGAACCGATCACCGGTCCCGCCGCCATGCCCTCAGCCCCCGACCATCAGCCGGACAACCTCGTCATGGCTGGTCTCGGATATCTGCCGCTCGCCCGCCTGAACCCCGCGCCGCAGCACGACGATGCGATCAGCGACAGCGAAAATGTCCTGCAGGTTGTGGCTGATGAAGATCACGCCGCGCCCCTGGGCCTTCAGCTGTTTGATCAGCGAGATGACCTTGCGCTGTTCGGGCACGCCCAGCGCGGCGGTCGGTTCGTCCATGATCAGGATGCGGGCGTTCCAGTAGACGGCCCGGCCGATCGCCACCGCCTGCCGCTGCCCGCCCGAGAAGTTCGAGACCGGCGCGTCCAGACGGCTGACATGGAAATCCGAGCAGCGCCATCGTCGCCTTCGCAGCCTCTGCCATCGCGCTTGCGGTCCAGCACCGGGCAGGAACCCGAAGGCCCGGCGCATCGGCTCGCGGCCAAGGAAGATGTTTCCGCCGATGGTCAGGTTGTCGGCCAGCGCCAGGTCCTGATAGATCGTCTCGATGCCCTTCTCCCGCGCCTCCTGCGGCGAGGCGAAGTGGACCGGCTGACCCTCGAGCAGGATCTCCCCCGCCGAGGGGCGATAGACGCCCGAGATCGCCTTGATCAGCGTTGTCTTGCCCGCGCCGTTGTCGCCCGCCAGCGCTACAACTTCGCCGGCATGAACGGCCATCGTCAGGTCGGCCAGCGCCTGCACCGGGCCGAAGGATTTCGACAGGTTGCGGACTTCCAGAAGGGGGGCTGCATCACTCACTGACCCGCCCTCCGCTGAAGCGCCGCTGCGCCTGATCGATCAGGACCGAGATGATGATGACGACGCCGACGCTGATGAACTGCCAGAACGGCGCGACGTTGATGAAGACAAGGCCGTACTGGATGACGGCGATCACGAAGGCCCCCGCGACGGTGCCGAGGATCGTGCCCGACCCGCCGAACAGGCTCGCGCCCGCCGATCACGACGGCGGCGACGGAATCGAGCAGCAGGGGCTCGCCTGCCTGGGCTGCACCAGCCGAGAAGCGCGCGGCGTAGAGCACGCCCGCGAGACCCGCGCAGATGCCCGACAGGATGTAGAGCCGCAGGATATGCGACCTTATGTCGATCCCGGCGCGCCGGGCGGCCTGTTCGTTGGCCCCGATGGCATAATTGTGCTGGCCGAAGCGCGTCTGACCCAGCAGGTAGTGCATGAGCAGCACGAACACCGCCGTGACAATGACGATATAGGGCACCGGCCCCAAGCGACCGTTGCCCAAAGCCGCAAAGACATTGTTCTGAACCGGCACCGTGGTGCCGCCGGCCAGCAGGAACGCGACGCCGCGCGCGACGCCGAACATGCCGAGCGTGCCGATGAAGGGCGGCACGCGCAGGCGCGAGATCAGCAGGCCGTTAACCATGCCGGGCAGCATGGCCACGCCGACGGCCACCAGCGACCCGAACAGGACGGCGAGGGGAAGGCCCATCCCCGGCGTCGCCCAGTTGATGACATGGGCCGCGACAACCGCTGCCAGCCCCATGATGAAGCCCATCGACAGGTCGATGCCGCCCGAGATGATGACGAAGGTCTGCCCCGTCGCCAGCAGCAGCGGGGCCACGGCGAAGACGGCGATCGACTGGATGTTGAAGGGGTTGAACAGGAAGGTGCCGCCGAAGCTGATCCGTGACCAGGCTTCGAATCCCAGGATCAGAAAAGCCAGGAACAGCCATGCCCGCAGGTCGGCCACACGCTGCAGGAGCGTGCGGGCCTTGTCGGCGTGGTCGGCCTGCGGCGCGACGTGGGGGGCAGAGCTTTGCGACATCTTTGACCGCTTCCGATCCCGGACCTGAACGAGTCATCAACTTTCAGCGCAAAAGCGACGGCCCGCAACGGGGCCGTCACTGAAGGGCGATCGGGCAGCGGGGGGAGCAACCTCCGCCGCCCGTGCGGCACCTATTCGGAATAGAGGTACTTCGACACGTTCGGATCGTCGATGTTGCTCTTATCCATGATGGTAAAGCCGGTGCCGATGCTGACCGGGATCGAATTGCCGGTCAGGTGGGCATAGGCCGACATCACGCCGTAATAGCCGATTTCCGCCGGATGCTGGGCAATCGCCACGTCGACCAGACCAGTCTTGATGTTGTCGACGATGCTGACCGGGTGCGTCAAACGCCACGACCTTGATGACGCCGGACTGTCCGGCCTGCTGCACGCCGTTGGCAGCGCCAAGCGCCGAGAACAGGTTGGCGCCGAACACGCCCTTCAGGTCGGCCTCGCGGGCAAACACGCCCTGCAACTGCGACGCGGCCTTGTTGGCGTCGTTGTCGTTGAACTGGGTTTCCAGAACGGTGATGCCGGGGAATTCCTCGGCCATCGCGGTCTTGAAGCCCTCTTCGCGCTGATCGGTGGTGGAAATGCCCGGCTTCACGTTGGACACGAATACCTTGCCTTCGCCGCCGATCGCCGCTGCCAGCGCCCGTGCGGCAATCTTGCCGCCCAGAACGTTGTCAGACGCGATGTAGGCCAGCGGGAAATCACCATCGCCTGCGCCGGTCTGGTATTTGCCGGTACCGATGAACGTATCGACGGTGATGACCGGGATACCGGCATCATGTGCCTTGCGCAGCGGCTCGATCAGCTGGGTCGTGTCGGTCGGTGCGATCAGGATCGCGTCGGGTCCGCGGGCGATCACCGCGTCCAGCACCGGCACCTGCGTCACCGGGTTGAAGTCGGGCGCGCCCTGGAACACCAGCTCCACGCCGAGCGCATCCGCCGCAGCCTGCGCGCCGCGGTTCATCGTGATGTAGAAGCCGTCGGTGGTGAGACCCGGCACCAGTGCGATGGTGAACTTCTTGTCCTGTGCGAACGCGGGTGAAAACCCGAGGGTCGCAGCGAGCGTGACCGCGGCAGCAGCCCCGAACAGTGAACGGCGATTCATGCAGCTTCCTCCCTTTGGGACCGTCTCACGGCGTCCCACGACGACGCGGCGGTCTCGATTTCGGTGCTGCAAATACACGCCGGGCTTGCCGTTGCGTCAAGGAAATTCTTTGCAGCAACAGATTTCAATGCGCTTTGAGAACGGGACGGACCCGTCAGACGGCACCGAGACGGTCGGCGATGGCTGCGGCAGTCCGCGCGTCGGTCACGAGCGCCGAGATCAGCCGCGCCCGTGCCGCGCCGATGATCGACACCGCCTTGGCCTCGCCCGCCGCCACCGCGATGGTCAGTCGCGCGCGGCGCAACTGGTCGGGCGATGCCGCGATCAGGCGATCCTCGCCCTCCCAGCGGACAGGATCGCCCGAAGCGTCGAAATAATGCCGGATCACGTCGCCCGCAGCGTTCACCAGCCGCTGTTCCGGGGGCGTGGCGACGCTGGCCTCGGGCGGGTTCAGCGCATGCGGCAGGCCGACACCGACCACCGCAACATCGATGCGGTCCCAAAGCTCAACCGAATGCCGGATCGCGGGGTCGGACAGAAAGATGGGACGCGCATCGGATGATGGAAGATAGGGCGCGTGGATGAAGTTCGGCGTGCCACCGGTCTGCGCAGCGGCCAGCCGGACGAATTCGTTGATCTGGAAATGCGGCGCTTCCTGCTGCATCCCGCCGGTCGCGGGCACCACCTCGACCCCCGGCAGGGGCGGCAGTCCGGCTTCGACGACCGCGCGGATCGCGCGGCCCCAGCCCAGTGCCAGAACCGTGCCGGGGCCAAGGCTCACCGACCTCAGGATCGACGCAAGGGGTGCCGCCAGCGTCACCGGCGTGCTGCCCGCAGGCGCCTCCACCACCGAGACCCGGCGCAGGCCCAGCGCCATCTCCAACCGCGACCCCAGAATATCCGGTGCCACCGGATCGCGCACCTCGATGCGCACGATGCCCTCCGAACGCGCGCGCTGAAGCAGCCGCGAAATCGTCGCCGTGGACAGGCCAAGCTGGCGCGCGATCTGCACTTGCGCAAGGTTGCCTTCATAATGCAGCTTCGCGACCGTGTGCAGCAAGGCGCGCGTTTCGCTTGTTTCCATCGACGACGGCGTGTTCAGCATCGCGGGCAGATTGCAATTCCTTTCAGCAACGTGTTACAGTGGCCAGCACAACTTATTGCGCAATCGCGGCACTCTGGCAATCGCCATGTTCCGGCGCGGCATCTGGGGGCGACATGTCAGCCATGACGACTGCAGAACTGCGCGGCTACCAGCAGATATGCGGGGATGACGGCGCGATGATGGTCATCGCCTGCGACCAGCGCGGCGGCATGCGCAGCCTTCTGGCCGACGACGCCCGAGGATCAGGCGAAGATCACCAACGACATCCTCGGCCTGACCAAGATGGACATCGCCGCCTATCTGGCCCGCCACGCGACTGCCGTCCTCGTCGACCCGATCTGCGCCGTCCCCGGCATCGTCGATCAGGGCGTCCTGCACCGCTCGACGGCGCTGCTGATCGGGCTCGACGCCTCGGGCTGGGACACCTCGCCCGAAGGCTACCGCGTCTCGACGCTGGTGCCGGGCATCACCGCCCGCAAGGTCCGCGACCTTGGCGGCACCGGTGCCAAGATCATGGTCTATCTGCGGTCCGACACAGCCGCCGCCAACTCCGCGAACATTGACACGCTGCGCCGGGTCATCGCCGACTTCGCGCAGGAGAACCTGCTGCTGGTCGTCGAATTCCTGACCTATGCGCTGCCGGGCGAGGACAAGGCAGCCTATGCCGCAAAAATTCCGGGGCTGATCGAGGGCGGCAGCCGCATCTGCCTCGACCTCGGGTCGAAGGTCCTGAAAATCCCCTATCCCGGCGCGCCAGCAGGCTTGCGCCAATGTCACGGCGATGGCGGGCGACGTGCCCTGGGCCGTCCTCTCTGCAGGCGTCGATCACGCGACCTTCCTCGGCCAGGTCGAAACCGCGATGGCCAACGGCGCGTCGGGCGTCATCGCGGGGCGGTCGCTCTGGAAGGACTGCATCTCGCTCGACCGCGCGGTCACACGACAGCGGCTGACCGATATCGCGGTGCCGCGGCTGCGCGAACTGCAGGCGGTGATCGCGCGGCACATGCCGCGCGCCTGACGGATCCCGGCGATGACACGCACTGCCATCGGCATCGACATCGGCGGCACGCATCTGCGCGCGGCCCGGGTTTCCGAAGCGGGCGAAGTTCTGGCCTCGGCCACGGCTGACAGCGCGGGCGAAGCGGACGCGGTGATGGCGCGCTGCGTCGGCCTGGTCGAACAGGTGCGCGGGCCGGACGTGTTGGGCATCGGCATCGGCGTGCCGGGGCAGGTCCTGGCAGACACGCGCAGAGTTCTGTCGGGCGGCTATGTCGATCTGTCGGGGATCGATTTCGCCGACCTCATGGAACAGCGGACAGGCCTGCCGGTGACCATCGAGAATGACGCCGCCATGGCGCTGCTCGGCGAAGCGGCGCACGGCGCGGCACGGGGGCTTGGCAACGTCGTGATGCTGACCATCGGAACCGGCATCGGCGGCGCGGTGCTGGAGCGCGGCCGGCTGCTGCGGGGGCGCGGGACAGCCGGGCAGCTGGGACACCTGACAGTCGTGCAAGGCGGGCGGCAATGCGTCTGCGGACGGCGGGGCTGCGTGGAAACCGAAAGCTCGGGCACCGCCTTCGGCGTGCATCTGGCCGAGGCGGGACTGCCGCCCGGCACCCGGGCCGAGGAACTGCTCGCGCGCAGCGGCGACCCTTTGGCGGATGCTGTGCTGACGGCCTGGGCCACGCCATTGCGGGCCGCCATCGACACGCTGATCGCCACATGCGCGCCCGATCTGGTCGTGCTGGGCGGCGGCGCGGGTTCTGCTGCGGCGGCGGCCCTGCGGCGCGTTCCGGCGCCAGCGTCGTGGTTCGACGCGCCGGTCGTCGCGGCGGGTCTCGGGTCCGATGCCGGGATCATCGGCGCGGCGATGGCGGCCCTGCCCCGCCGTAAGCGCGCCGTTCTGGTCAACGGGGTTCCAGCCTCCGGCAAATCCCAGGTTGCGCGGGCGCTGTCGGCGGCGACCGGCTGGCATGTTCTTGCGCTCGACACGGTCAAGACGCCCTTTTTGGCAGAACTGGCACCGGTGGACCGGCTGCAGAACCGGACGCTGGGCCGCGCCAGCTATGCGGCACTGTTCGGTCTGATCGCCGACATGCCGCCCGGCAGCACCGTCATCATCGACGCCTGGTTCGGATTCCAGCCGCCCGATCTGCTTGAAACTCACCTTGCGCGCTCAGGCGTTTCGGACACGCTGGAGATCTGGTGCGCCGCGCCGCCCGAAACCGTCGGCGCGCGCTATGCCGCCCGTGCCGGAACCCGGCCATCCGGACATCCCGGCCCGGAATACGTGCCGGAGCTGATCGCGCTTGCCGGACGCGCCGTCCCGAACGGGCGCGGCCCGGTGCTGACCGTCGACACGACGGCGCCTGCCGACACTGCAGAGATCGCGGAATGGATCGCCGGCCAGTGGCAGAATTGCCCGCCATTCGTCTGACCATCCGCCGGACGCCACATCAACCCATCGGACGGATGCCGAAGTCGCTGCGGCCGTCGCCTGGCACGTGTGGTGGGTCAGCGTTCGGCGATCCAGACAGACATGCCGCCCTGACCGCGATTGTTCCACAGATAGTACGGGATCGCGGTAACAGTCGCCTTGGACAGCCGGGGGCGGGTGACGGCGTAGAGCGGGACAGGGCCTGGCCCCGGAACACGCCCGGTCGCGGTCAGCGCCACGATCCCACCGAACAGGTCCGACTGCACCGCATGGAGCGGCGCATCGGGCGGAAGGCGATGGGTTCTGACGGGGACGGTGTTGTCCGCGTCTTCGACGCAATAGACAAGCGGACCCCGCCGAAGCGCGGTGCGTCCGGTATCCGCGGTCACTTCGGGATGGGCGAACAGCCGTTCCGGCGGCATCGGAAGATCGAGCGTCACTGCGTCGCCGGACTGCCAGAGGCGGTCGATGATCAGATAGCCCCGGTCCGTCAGGGCAGACACATCGAGAGGCGCGCCGTTCACGGTCGCGGATGCGCTGCTGGCCCATCCGGGTATCCGCAGACGCAGCGCGAAGCGCGCGGGTCGTTCAGGCGCGATGGTCAGCCGGACCGCGTCGTCCCAGGGATAGCGGCCGTCCTCGTCGATCCGGATATGTGTCTGACCGACGGTCACGTCGGATGAGAACCCGCCATACAGATGCACGGCGATCCCGTCGGGTCCGGTGGACAGAAAGTATCCGGCGACGGATGCGATCAGGCGCGACACGTTCATCGTGCAGCAGGGGCAGTCATGCCAGTGCCAGCGGGTCGCCGTCCCGTCGCTTTCCAGAGGATTGGCATAGAAATAGCGCGTTCCATCGCGCGACAGACCGACCAGCGCCCCGTTGTAGAGGGCGGTTTCCAGAATGTCGGCATAACGCCCGTCCAGGCCGAGATGCAGCATCCTCTGCGCCCAGAAGATCAGCGCGACGGCGGCGCAGGTTTCGGCGTAGGCAGTGGCATTCGGAAGGTCATAGTCGCGGGTGAAGCCTTCGTTGCTGGCCGAAGGACCGATCCCGCCCGTGACATACATCTTGGTCAGAAGCAGATCGTCCCACAGCGTCTCGCAAGCGCGCGCAAGGCTGGCGTCGCCGGTCAGGACGGCAAGATCGGCCATCGCGGAATAGAGATACATCGCGCGGACCGCGTGGCCCACCACCTTGGTCTGCTGGCGGACGGGCAGGTGGGACTGCGAATACTCGTGGGTCTTCTGGGTGAAGGCTGCCAGGGTCCTCGCCCCGTGCCCGCGCCTCCTGATCGAAGTAATGCGGCGCCGCCCCGCGTTCATCGACAAAGTAGCGGGCAAGGTTCAGCGACCGGCGGTCGCCCGTCACGCGGAAATGCTTGACCAGCGCGAGTTCGATCTCGGGGTGGCCGCAATAGCCGCGCTTCTGCCCGGGACCGGTTCCGAACGTCGCGCGGATATGGTCGAGACAGCGTTCCATGATGTCCAGGAACCGCCGCCGCCCGGTTGTCTGGAAGTAGGCGACAGCTCCTTCAAGCAGGTGCCCCACGTTGTAGAGTTCGTGGTTGTCCCGCAGGTTGGTCCAGCGGTTCTGCGGTTCGCGGCAGAGATACCAGCAGTTCAGATAGCCATCCGCCGCCTGGGCAGACCCAAGATCGTCGACGATCGCCTCGATCTGCGCTTCGATTTCGGCGTCGCGGCGATGGGCAAGCGCATAGCTGGCCGCCTCGATCCATTTGCCCACATCGCTGTCCCAGAAGACCTGCACCGAAAAACCGTCGGCATGGCGCGGGATAACCAGGGGGGCGGCGGGTTCGGAAGCCGCAGGCTGTCAAGGATCGTCATCTCGGTCAGCTTGGCATGCTGACTGGGGATCGTGCGGTTCAGAACGGTCTCGACCCTTTCGGACCAGAAATCTCCCGTCAGGCGGACGGCGGCGAAGGGTACTGGCGACAGCGCAGCCATATCAGGCCGGGCCAGAGGGCCACGCCGAACCAGTCTCGTCGAAGACGTGAACCCGGGGAAGATCGAATGCCAGGCCGACCGCTTCGCCGGGACGCAGAAGGGTGGTTCCGGCGGCCTCCGCGATGATCTGGCCAAGGCTGGTGTCAACATAGACGTAGGTCGTGTTGCCAAGCTGCTCGATGACCGAGGTCCGTCCTTGAAGATGCGCATGACCCGGATCGGCAAGTTGAACATGTTCGGGCCGGATGCCGAGTTCGACGGCGCGTTCACCGTCAAATACCGGGGCTGCGCGGGGCGGCAGTGCCAGTGCAGTCTCACCCACCGTCAGTGTAAGGCCGTCAGTTGCGCGGGCGGCGCGGGCAGGCAGGAAATTCATGGCCGGCGATCCGATGAAACCCGCAACGAAGCGGTTGGCGGGTGCGTTGTAAAGGTCCAGCGGGCTGCCTGCCTGACTGATCCGGCCTTTTTCCAGCACGACGATCTTGTCGGCCAGCGTCATCGCCTCGACCTGATCATGGGTCACATAGATCATCGTCGTTTTCAGGTCTATGTGCAGCTTCGCCAGTTCCAGCCGCATCTGCACGCGCAGCAGCGCATCGAGGTTCGACAGCGGCTCGTCGAACAGAAACACCTCCGGGTCGCGGACCAGGGCGCGCCCGATGGCGACGCGCTGGCGCTGGCCGCCCGACAACTGCGCCGGGCGGCGGTCGAGCAGCGGTTCGAGCTGCAGCAGTTTCGCCACCCGGTCGCCCTTTTCCTTCTGCACGGCCTTTGACGCGCCGGCCAGCGACAGCGAAAAACAGATGTTCTGCGCCACCGTCAGATGCGGGTAAAGGGCATAGTTCTGGAAGACCATCGCCACGCCGCGTTTGGCGGGCTCGGTCTGGGTAACCTCGGTTTTGCCGATGCGGATGCGCCCTTCGCTGACAGTTTCGAGCCCCGCGATCATCCGCAGCAATGTGGACTTGCCACAGCCCGAAGGCCCAAGGAGGGCACAGAACGAGCCGTCCTCGACTTGCAGATCCAACCCGCGGATCACCTCGACCGCGCCGAAGCGCTTGGCGATGCCCGTCAATTCCACCGATGCCATCGCTTACCCCTTGATACCGGCCGAGAGCGTGATGGCCTGTGTTACCCGCCGCTGGAACAGCAGATAGGCGAGCGCGACCGGCAGGCTGGCCAGCACCGCCCCCGCCAGCACCCGGCCATAGGACACGCCGAACGCATCCTGCACCGCGCCGATGCCGACCGTCACGGTCATCATCGTTTCATCCTGGGCCGCCAGGAAAGGCCAGAGGAACGAATTCCATGCGCCGATGAAGGTGATGATGGCCAGCGCCGTGGTGATGCCCCAGTTCATCGGCAGGAACACCCGGAACAGCAGCTGGAGCTGGCTGGCCCCGTCCATCACTGCTGCCTCGCGGAACTCTCGGGGCAGGTCGTCGAAGAACTGCTTGTAGACGATCACCGTCACCGGATGCAGCAGCATCGGCAGGATCATGCCC
Source organism: uncultured Alphaproteobacteria bacterium (assembly GCA_963738635.1). GTDB lineage: Bacteria > Pseudomonadota > Alphaproteobacteria > Rhodobacterales > Rhodobacteraceae > JAOADN01. The sequence goes on from CAVTXE010000004.1 coordinate 440,411, forward strand.
GTGTAGGTGTTCAACAGGCCCGACTTTGCGATGATGATGAAGTGGGTCACGATCAGCGCGGAAACCGGGATCATGAAGCTGGCGAGGATGGTCCACCACAGGAGCTTGCGGCCCGGAAAAGTGAGCTGCGAGATCGCGAAACCGGTGCAGGCGGCCGTGAACACCACGATCACGGTGATCGCCACCGAGGTGATGGTGGAATTCAGATACCAGGTGGGGATGATCGAGTTCTGGATGTCGAAGATGTAGCCCGACAGCGTGGGGTTCAGCGGGACGAGGGTGAACTCCTTGATCGTGTCGCTGTCCGTCCGCAGGCTGGTCATGACACCCCAGTAGACGGGGAAGAACCAGAGGGCGGCGGCGATGACCGACAGCAGCGTCAGAAGCACGCCGCCGAGGTCGATCCTCCTGCGCGGCAGGGGGACGGAAGTGTCGCTCATCTCGCCCCCCGGATACGCAGCAGCTGAAACTGCAGGGCCGAGAACACCACGACCACGGCAAACAGCGCAACCGCGATCGTGGCCGAATAGCCGCCCGCATTCTTCTGGAAGGCCTGTTCAAACACATACTGGACCATGACCATGGTGGCCTGTGTCCGTCCGCCGACAGCGAACAGGTAAACCTGGTCGAAAATCTTCATCTGCAGGATAAGCTGGATCGTCAGGCACAGCACGGTGATCGGCCACAGCAGCGGCAGGGTGATGCGCCACAACATCTGCCAGCGTGTCGCGCCGTCCAGCGCCGCCGCTTCGTACAGTTCCTGCGGAATGTTGCGCAGGCCGGCAAGGAACAGCAGGATCGAGAAGCCGTTGGTCCACCAGATCGTGATGACCGCCACGCCCGGCATGAACCAGGGGATGGTGCGCCAGATGTTTACGGGCCGCCCGACGACCGGTTCGATCACGGCCTGCAGCATGCCGAACTGCACGTTGGTCAGCCAGTCCCAGATCACGTAGACGACGGTGACAGGAAGGATGTAAGGCAGGAAGAATGCGGACAGGATGATGCTCTGCAGCACGCCCTTCAGCCGGCTGACCATCAGCGCGATCAGAAGGGCGACGATGGTGCCGGGAACGACGGTCAGCAGCACGAAATAGGTGGTATTCCACACCGCCTTCCTGAACACCGGGTCGGCGAACATCCGCGTGTAGTTCTTGAACCCGATCCAGTTGCCGGATCCGATCAGCGGGCCGTCGGTGAAGCTCAGCTGGATCATCCGGCCGATCGGATAGACGAACATCCAGCCGTAGATCAGCAGGAAGGGGGCCACAAGAATGTAGGCCACCAGGATTTCCGTTCTTCGATTCCTGAGCATTGGGTCCCCGACTCTGCAAGCTTTCCCGGCCGGGAACACCGGCCGGGAAAGGCATCATGTCACTGAAGGGAATCGAGAGTGGCTTTCATTTCGGCCACTGCGTCGGCCGGAGCAGTTTCGCCGTTGATCGCGGCGGTAAAGGCATTGCCGGCCGCATCGAACAGCGGCGAGGCGACGCCCGCGAACTTGGATTTCGGGTCGAAGATGCCGTTTGCCGTCACTTTGGCATAGGTCGCCTGTGGCTGCATCGCCTTGTACTCCGCTGTCTCGGTGACCGCCACGTTGGCCGGGATGTGGCCCGCCGTCGCCCAGAACAACGAATGCTCCGCCATCCACTTGATCACCTCCAGCACCGCCGCATGCTTTTCCGGCGTGGCAGGCTTGCCGGCGTTGTTGGGGATCGCAAACGCGTGGCTGTCGGAATAGGTGCAGGCATGGTTGAACAGCACTGGCAGTTCGATGGCACCCCAGTTGAACAGCTTGCCCTGCTTTTCGAGGTCGACCATCGTCGGCACCTCCCACACTCCGTTGATCATCATGGCCGATTTACCCGAGGTGAACAGCGCCACGGTCGACGGATAGTCGGTGTAGGACGGGTTGTAGCCCTTGGCGACCCAGTCGGCGATCAGTCCCACGGCATTGGCCAGCTTGGCAGGGCTGTCGTCGGGGAACCAGGCGCCGTCAATGCCGATCGCGCCATCCTGCTGGCACAGGTAGGAATATATCGTGCGGAACGCAAAGTTGCCATCCGCAGTCACCTGGGCAATCGACCAGGTGTTGCCGTCGTCCTTCAGCTTCTGCAGGGCCGCATTGAAGTTGTCCATGCCGTCCAGCCCGGCGGGCAGTCCGTCGGCACCGATCAGGCCGGAGGCTTCCAGCTTGTCCTTGTTGTAGTAAAGCACGATCGGATGCGTATCGAAGGGCACGGCATGTTGCTTGCCATCGACCTGCACGGCATCCCAGGTTGCGGCGGCAAAACTGTCGGCCGACAGCCCCATCGTCGCCATATCTTCGGCAGTGATCTCCGACAGGGTGCCCTGGCTGACGGCGAGCGGGATCCGGCTGGTGTGATAGGTCATCACGTCCGGCCCTTCCCCGACCGCTGCCGAGGTCTGGACCTTGCTGTAATATTCGGTGCCCCAAGGCAGGGTGGTCGCCTGAATCTCGATGGTGTCGGCATGTTCCTTGTTGAAATCGTCCAGCAGGGACTTCATCCGCACGCCGTCGCCGCCGCCGAGAAAGTCCCACCAGACGACCGTTTCCTTTGCGTACCCGCCTGTCGCCATCATCACCGATGCGACAAGCGCGGCCTTCAGTGTTCTGCGAAGCATAAGTTCCTCCCTAACCGGTCATTGACCTTGCGCCATCGACGTCGTCCGGATCGCAGGCGCATACGATCAGGTCCGGCGACCCTGCGGATCCGAGGTTCTATTTCTGTCGGCGACATCACCCGCGAAGAACGTCGATGCCCGGCCCCTCCGCCAGTCCAGAAAACCCCCCGCCGTTTTGCATGTCAACAGATTCCTCGATACACATCGGAATATCGGATATACTATCACTGCGCACCGGATCGCCGCGCTGCGGCGGTGGCGATCAGTGCATCGAAAAGGGCACCCGCCACCGGGTCACTGCCGGGCGGGTCCGTCAGAAGGCGGAACGTCGCCGCAACGAGGCCGCCGCGACCGACGGCGCGTTCTGCAATCATGGCCGCTGGCTTGTGGACCCATCCGACCACGACACCCGAACGGACCGCTCCGCCGTATTCCCAGGTCCGGAACCCCGTCATCACATGATGCGGGATGACCCGGTCGAAGGACAGATCGACCAGCGGCCCGCCCGGTATTCCCGCAAACGCGCCGTCCCGCCGTATCCAGGTGAACCCGGCAATCCAGTCGCCCCGCCAGATCGTTCCCTGGCGTGGGACGAGGCCGATATTGGGCAGCAATCCCTCGGGGTTGGCTGGCAGGCCCGGTATGTCGTCGACAACCGGGATGAACGGCTGCTCGCGGCGGCCCTGATCGCGACGCAGGTTTCCCCCGGTGCGTTCGGTCCCGTCGGCCAGAACGACATAGACCGCCCCGGCCTGCATCCGCGCGATGTCCCCGGCATCAAGCGCATGCGCCAGCGTCACCTTCGCCGCCGCTCTGGTCACCACAGGATAGCCCAACGCCGCTGCATAGGCGGCAAGGCCGGGATCATCCGAAGCGACAGTCGGCAGACCCTGCGTCTCGCGCGGGGCATACACGGCGATCTCGAAGCTGTTTTCTGCGACAACCGCGCCACCGGCAACATAGGAAAGCGCAACCCGCAGCATCGCGCCCGCATCGGTCGCAGGAAGCGAAAACGCAATCTGACCCAGGTCAGCGACCAAGACCGGCCCCAGCGCCGGAACCCGCAGTCTGCCACCGGCCGCGCCCGCGCTCCACCGCATCTCGCCCTCGGGCAACGACATGCCGCCCGAAGCGACGGCCAGTCCGAACCGGAAGCTGGCACCCGCATAACCGGAATAGGACTGCACCGTGGGCACGATCACGATATCGGCGTTGACCTGCCCGAAACGGTCATGGAACACCCGCGGATTGCGGTTCATGTCCAGAAGCCCGTTCGACTCCCAGTGAACGTCCGTCAGTTCGGTGATGACATAGCCCGTGATCGGGGCTTGCGCACGCATGGTCTCGATCTGGTATTTCAGGTTTGCGAACTGATACCACTGAGCCTGCTCGATAAAGGCATCGAAGCCGCCGAAGACCGTCTCCAGCCGCAGCGCGCCGAACCGGTTCTCGATCCCGTGCGGATAGGCGGCTCCGTCGCCCCAGGTCTGGCCGGTCTCCATCCACCAGGGTTCCGCGCCAGCTATCGTCACCTGTTTCGGGTCGGGCAGACCCCAGACGCCGAATTCCGACACCACCAGCGGTTCATCCCCGCGCCGCTCTCCATCACCGTGGGGCGTCCAGGCCCAGTCCGCGCCGCCTGCGAATTCGACCGTCAAAGCATCCCACTCCGCCCGCCGCTCGGGGACCGACCGGTAATAGTGGAAGTCATTGATGTCGGTCTTGACGTGGAAGTTTCCGTGACAAGGCGAATTATCGACGACCAGGCGCGTCGGGTCGCGCGCCTTCAGCCAGTCGTAGGTTTCCTTCAGCCAGGACCGGTGCGCCGCATCTTCGGCCAGCCTGGTGCCCCAGTCTTCGTTGATGATCGTCCAGATCAAGATGGACGGGTGGTTGCCGTCCCGTGCGAGGATGCCCTCCATAGTCGTCTCGCATCCGGCGCGCCGAGGCATCGGTGAAGTGACCGACATTCGGAATTTCGGTCCAGATCAGCATGCCCATGCGGTCCGCGACTTCATAGTAGCGCGGGTCGGGCACCTTGATGTGACACCGAAGCATGTTCAGGCCCAGTTCCTTGGCCTTGCGGAACTGGTCTTCCAGAAACGCGACCGAGGGGGGCGTGCAGATGCCTTCGGGGTAGTAATCCTGGTCCAGCGCTGCGCGGATATAAAGCGGCCTGCCGTTCAGCAGAATACGTCCGGCTTGCGTCTTGATGCTGCGGAACCCGAACCTGTGCGATGTCCGGTCGACAGATGCTCCCTGCCCCACCTCGATAGTCAGCGTGTAAAGCTGCGGGCTGTCGGGCGACCATTCCCGGGCGTCGGGAACGACTAGGCTGACACGTACCTCGGACCCGTCAGCGGCCTGACTGGCCGTCACCACGACGTTGCCGTCCGGGTCCGCGACCCATAGACGAAGCGACGCGCCCGCACCTGCGGGGCTGAGCGCCAGTTTGACCTCGACAGCCCCTGTGATCCTGTCCGCCGTGATTGCGGCATGCCGCAGATGCGCGGGTGCCCGCAGCTCCAGCGTGACGGGCTGCCAGATGCCGCCGATCGGCCCGTACCAGCTTTGCTTGCCATGCGGAATTTCAGCGAACGGGCTGTCCGGCGCCGTTGCCGGATTGCCGTCCGGAAGCACGCATTCGACCTCGAGAACGTTCATTTCCGCTAGAAGTCCGTCGGGAATCGCGCAGTCGAAAGGAAGGTATCCGCCCTCATGCGTCCCGATCACCGTCCCGTTCACCCGGACGATGGCAAGGTAGCTGACAGCCCCGAAATGCAGCACAGCCCCGCGTCCGGCCAACCCTTGGGGCCGCGGAAAGGACCGCCGATAGGTGGCGCGGCCGGATACGTGCCGCAGGTCAGCGAACTGGGCCTGCCAGGGCATCGGGACAATCGCCTTGCGCCATCCCTCATCCGTTTCGTGGCGGAACGACCAGCCGTCGCCCATGTCGATTGAAGTGCGAATGCCCTCGGGTGTGCCGGTCCCCATTGCCGCCCTGCCGCGCTATGCCACTATGCTCAGCTAATATTATTATCACTGGCACAGACAGACGCGCTTGGCAACCGACTTCGCCCCGTCTAGACGGGAGCGCACCCACGAACCTGGCTGGCCTGATGTGAAACGTGCAACGATGGTCGACATCGCCCTGAAGGCAGGGGTTTCGCAGGCGACGGTGTCCCTTGTCCTGAACGATGTTGCCAATGCGCGCATTTCGCCGGCAACCCGGCAGCGGGTCAAATCCATCGCCGCCGATCTTGGGTATTCGCGCAAATCTCCAGGTGCGCGGGCTTCATCTGTGCGGGTCATCGGGATGCTGATCGACGAGGTCACGACGACGCCCTTTGCCAGCCCGCTGATCGAAGGCGCGCGCGACGCGGCCGCCGCAGAGGGATGCATCGTCGCCGTCTTCTGCACACACGGCGACCCTGCGGCCGAGACCGCCGCGCTGGAAGTTCTGGCCGCGACCGCGCTGGTGGGCCTCCTCTACACCACGCTTGTCACCCGGGCCGTGACGCCGCCAGCCAGCCTTGGCGATGTTCCCGTGGTCCTTCTGAACTGCCACGAGGCGCAGGGGCGGTTTCCATCGGTCGTGCCCGGCGATGTGACCGGCGGTTCTGCCGCAACGGCCGCGCTGATCGCGTCCGGTCACCGTCGCGTCGCGCATATCGCAGGCGAGGAATGGGGCGAAGCCAGCCGCGACCGCGCCAGGGGCTATCGTCGGGCCCTGACCAGCCACGGCATTCCGTTCGATCCGGCGCTTCTTGTCGGCCCGGCCTGGACTGTGGATTCCGGGCGCGAGATGACCCTGCGTCTGCTTGACCTGCCCGCACCGCCCACCGGCATCTTCTGCTTCAACGACCGCGCCGCCATCGGGGCCTATGAGGCGGCGGCGCTGCGGGGTCTGCGCATTCCCGCCGACCTGTCCATCGTCGGCTTCGATGATGAAGACCTTGTCGCCAACCTGCTGCCGCCGCTGACCACCGTCGTCCTGCCGCATGATGAGATGGCCCGCACGGCCGTCGCCGTTCTGGGCGCGATGGCGGCCGACCGGGCACCGCAGCGCACAAGGCGGATCAGGATCGACTGCGGGCTTGTCGCGCGCGCGTCAGTCGGCGCACCCGCCGTTTGACCGCATCGCGATTGCTGATATAGACCGGGACTATCCTTGGTTTTCCCGCGTCGTCCCGCCATGCGCCAAAACTTCCTGATCGTCGACCCCGAAGAGGGCATCGATATCCTCCGTGCTCTGGCCTCGCCCGCCCGTGTCAGCGTGATGAAGCTTCTGCATGACCATGGGCCGATGAACGTCAACGACATCTCGCGGGCGCTCGGGCTGCCGCAATCGTCGGTCTCGGCGAATATCCAGCAGCTTGAGGATGCAGGCCTGATCCGGACCGAACGGATCAGCGCGAAGAAGGGCAATCAGAAGGTCTGCTTTCCCGAATACGACGAAATCCTCGTGATGTTCAAAAAGGACGCCACCGCCGCGAACAAGACCGATATCGAGGTTTCGATGCCGCTCGGGCTCTATACAAGCTGCGAGGTCTCGGCACCCTGCGGCATCTGCGCGACCGACGGAATCATCGGTCTTCTTGACGTGCCGGACACATTCCTCGACCCCGGACGGATGCGCGCTGGGCTGATCTGGTTCACGCGGGGCTATATCGAATATCAGTTCCCCAACAACACCAGGCTGGTCGGCGCCGGGATTTCGGCCATGGAGTTCTCGATGGAGCTGTCGTCGGAAGTCCCCGGCACGGCAGCGAACTGGCCGTCGGACATAACGGTGTCGGTGAACCACATCGACATCGGAACATGGACCAGTCCGGGCGATTTCGGAGACAAGCGGGGGGTCTACACCCCTGCCTGGTGGAAACTGAAGGGCAGTCAGTACGGCATGCTGAAAAGCTGGCGCGTGACGTCGGACGGCACCTATGTCGACGGCGTGAAGATCTCGCCGGTGTCCCTCAAGGACCTCGATCTCGGCAATCACAAATCGATCAGGCTGCGCATAGGCGTCCGCGACGACGCGCGTCATCCGGGCGGCGTGAACATCTTCGGGCGCGGCTTCGGGAACTACGATCAGGACATCGTCATGCGGCTGTCGACCGGCAGATAGGCCGCGCGCCCGAAAGCGGTCCGGACAGATCAGCTTTTTGCGCTTGACGATCAATCCAGATTTTCCGATCTATATCTGAAGTTCAGATATTGACTGATTGGCGGAACGCCCGCCAAGGGGGAGGCCAGCATGAAAGCGCAGGTCACGGCGCACCGGGATTTCACCATCGCGCGGATCGACGACCGCCTGTATTCGGCTTTCCTCGAACATCTCGGCCGTGCGATCTATTCCGGCATCTTTGAGCCCGGCCACCCGACCGCCGATGCCGACGGGATGCGCGGCGACGTCGCCGACCTGGTCCGCGCGCTGAACGTGCCCTTCGTGCGCTACCCAGGCGGCAATTTCGTTTCGGCCTACAACTGGGAAGACGGCGTCGGTCCACGGGAAAACCGCCCCACGCGGCTTGATCTTGCCTGGCACACGTCCGAAAGCAATCAGGTCGGCCTGCACGAATTCCACGACTGGTGCCGCACTGTCGGGACCGAGATGATGCTTGCGATCAACCTCGGGTCGCGCGGCCTGGACGAGGCGCGGAATTTCGTCGAATACGTCAACGGCCCCACGGGCAGCTACTGGGGCGACCTGCGCCGCAGCCATGGCCGCGCCGAGCCCTTCGACTGCCGTCTCTGGTGCCTTGGGAACGAAATGGACGGCCCCTGGCAGGTCGGCCACAAGACCGCCGACGAATACGGGCGCCTTGCGAACGAAGTCGCCAAGACCCTGCGCGCCTTCGACAAGTCGCTGGAACTGATCGTCTGCGGATCGTCGAATTCGGACATGAAGACCTATCCGGAATGGGAACGCATTGTCCTGGAACATACCTACGAGGCGGTCGATCACATCAGTCTTCACATGTATTTCGCCAACCGCACCGGCAACACCGCGAACTATCTCGCGCTGAACCACAAGCTGGACAGCTACATCGGCACCGTCGCAGCGACGATCAATCTGGTCAAATCGAACAAGCGGTCGAAGCATGATGTGACCATCAGCTTCGACGAATGGAACGTCTGGTATCACTCCAACGAACAGGACCGGGCGATCCTCGCCGGGGCCGAGGGCTGGCCGCATGCGCCGCGCCTGCTCGAGGATATCTACAACTTCGAAGACGCGCTGCAGGTCGCGCTGATCCTGAACACGTTCATCCGGCGGTCCGATGTCGTCCGCATCGCCTGCATCGCGCAGCTGGTGAATGTCATCGCCCCGATCATGACGGAACCGGGGGGCGCGGCGTGGCGGCAGTCGATCTACTGGCCGTACTATTTCGCGTCGCGCTTCGGGCGCGGGACGGCGTTGAACCTTTCGGTCCGCTGCCCGGGCTACGATGCGGATGTGGCCGACAACGTGCCGTACCTCGACATAGCGGGCGTGCATGACGAAGACGCATCCACCGTGACGTTCTTCGCCGTCAACAGGCATGGCACCGACAGGCTGACTGCTTCGGTCGATCTGCAGGGCTTCGGCGCCGCGACCCTGGTCGATCATCAGGTGATGACGCACGACCTGCTCCGCGCCGTGAACAGCGCCGAGATGCCGTCGAATGTCGCCCCGGTTCCGGGAACGGGGGCAAGCATCCAAGGCAATGTCATCGATCTGGCACTGCCCGCCCATTCCTATCACATGATCCGCCTGCGCCTCGGCTGACCGGCCTGGCGAAGGCCCCTGGCGTCAGGCGAGTTCCATATGGACCAAACGGGGATGGCGGCGCTGTCAGACGAATGCCCGTCACGCCGAGGTTCGGCGGGAAAGTTCCAAGCGCGCATCGGTCGTGGCGCTTTCCGCTACTGCTTCGGGCGCGACCCGTGCTATGGTTAATGCCTTGGACGACCGCCGGACCCGTTGAAATCGCGCCCTTCGGTCGCTAAATCGTCAGTTGCATCGTTTTACCCCGGATTCGCGCGAACCGCGAACAGTCGGGCACAGTTTCCGGGCGGCGGTAGCTGCCGACGGATGCTTTTAGTCGGCAGATCGCAAGGGAACCAGGCGCGCCGCGCCTTCGTTCACCGTTCGTGGGCAAGTGACTGATCCGGGCACTGCCATGACCCGAAAGGATTTTCACCATGGACTGGGACCAGATTGAAACCAAATGGGCCGCGATGACCCGCCGTGTGCGCGCCGACTGGACGACCGACCGGGCCGACATCAAGACGCCGCTGACGCGGCGCATCGCCAGACCCGAGCTGGCCCCCGCGGCGGAGCGGCAGACGGCCACGGTGCCTGATGCACGTCCGAAAATGTCGGTCGAGTGACATTTCAGGAAAGTCTGGCCCACCGACTGCCGAAATGGCCTTGGGCAAGCGGCACAGAACTCTCTGACGTCTGGCAGGACACCGCGCCCATCCGGGCCGACCTTTTCGGCACCGAAAGGCTGGAACATCACGCGCAGACGCTGGCCGCAGGCGCAGACCGATTGCCAGCGGCGGGCCGATGCGGGTCCGAACGCTCGGCAGCCGGGTCAAGGAAAACGCAGATATCTCTTCTGCGCGCCTACCGGACCTGCGCGCAGGCGTTGCAGGCGGGCCAGACGATCACACCCGCCGCCGAATGGCTGCTGGACAATTTCCACCTTGTCGAACAGCAGCTGCGGCAGATTCACGATGATCTGCCGCCCGGTTACTACCGCCAGCTGCCGAAACTGGCCGATGGCCCGTTTGCCGGATATCCGCGCGTCTTTGGCCTGGCCTGGGCCTATGTCGCGCATACCGACAGCCTGATGTCCGGCCCCGTTCTGGCGCGCTTTGTCCGCGCCTACCAGCAGGTCCAGCCGCTGATGATCGGCGAGATCTGGGCCGTCGCGATCACCCTGCGGATCGTGCTGATCGAGAACATGCGCCGTCTGGCGGTGCAGATCGTCGACGGCCACGCACTGCGCCTGCAGGCGGATGCCATGGTCGATGCGGTTCTGGCGGCGCGCCAGTCACCCGGACAGTCGCAGCTGGCGGTGATGCAGGCAAGCCGTGGCCCCGTTCGAGGCGGCCCCGCTGCCGCAGATCGTCGCAGCGCAGATCGCCAAGCGCCTGCGCGGCTTTGACCCCCTGCAGACGCCGCTTTTCGGCTGGCTGGAAGACCGCCTGCAACCGTCAGGGCACGACCATCGAAGAGGTGGTTGCGAATGCGCAGACCCGCCTCGGCGCATCCAACGTCACCATGCGCAACATCGTCACGTCGATGCGTCTGGTGTCCGAAATGGACTGGGCTGACTTCTTCGAAGACGTCAGCCTGGTCGATGCGCGCCTGCGCGGACGATCCGACATATGCCGCGATGGATTTCGCCACCCGGAACCGCTACCGGACCGAGATCGAAATCCTTGCCCGCGGATCGGACCTGACCGAAAGCGCTGTGACGGATGCCTGCTCTGACGCTTGCGGCAAACGGCGACAACGATCACGCACGCGACCCCGGCCACTGGCTGATCGGCGAGGGCCGCGCCACGCTCGAGACCACGATCGGCTTTGCCGCCGCCCGCGCGCATGGCGCTGATCCGGCGGGTCGGGCGCGTCGGCCTGACCGGGTATCTGGCCGCGATCGCGGGTGTCGCGCTGGCGATCATCGCGCTGGCCCTGTCGCTGATGGGCACGGCTGGCGCGGGGCCCGTTGCCATGGCGATCCTCGGCATCGTCGGCCTTGCGACAGCGGCCGATCTTGCCGCCGCCATCGTCAACACCATCGTGACCCGGACGGTGCCGCCGAAGCCCCTGCCGGGTCTTGATCTGACCAGGGGCATTCCGCCGCATCTGCGCACATTGGTCGCCGTTCCCGTCCTGTTGCACGACGCCGATGACATCGCGGCGCAGATCGAACGGCTGGAGGTGCATCATCTGTCCAGCACCGGCGGGGCGGTCCACTATGCGCTTCTGTCCGACACTGCGGATTCGGCGACCGAGGCTGATGCCCGGGACGCAGACCTGATCGCCACGGCGACCGCAGCCATCGCCCGCCTGAACGCGCTTTATCCCTCCGATGACGGTGACCGCTTCTGCTTCTTGCACCGCCGCCGTCTGTGGAACCTCGCCGAAGGCGTCTGGATGGGGTGGGAGCGCAAGCGCGGCAAGCTGGCCGAACTGAACCGGCTGCTGCGCGGGGCAACCGACACCAGCTTCGATGTCATCAGCAGCCCGCTGCCGCCCGATATCCGCTATGTCATCACGCTGGACGCCGACACCCGGCTTCTGCGCGGCACGGTCGCGCAGATGGTCGGCAAGATGGCCCATCCCCTGAACCGGGCCCGGTTCGACCCGGCCACCCAGCGCGTCACCGGCGGCTACGGCATCCTGCAGCCCCGCGTCAGCCCGACCCTGCCCAGCGGAGCAGGACGGGTCGATCTACCAGCAGCTGTTCTCCAGCCCCGGCGGGATCGAACCCTATGCGGCCGCCACCTCGGACGTCTATCAGGACCTGTTCGACGAAGGCTCCTTCACCGGCAAGGGCATCTACGACGTCGATGCGTTCGAGGCGGCCATGGCGGGGCGCGTGCCTGAAAACACGCTGCTGAGCCATGATCTGTTCGAAGGCATGTTCGCCCGTGCCGCGCTCGCTTCGGACATCGAGGTGGTCGAGGATTTTCCCGCCCGCTATGACGTCGACATCCGCCGACAGCACCGCTGGGCGCGCGGCGATTGGCAGCTTCTGCCGTGGATTTTCGGGCAAAGGCGCTCAGATCTTGGCGGCATTCCGCCCGTCGGCCGCTGGAAGATGATGGACAACCTGCGCCGGTCGCTGCTGGCGCCGATGGCCATGCTGGCGCTTTTCGCAGGCTGGATGCTGCCGCTGCCGCTCGCCCTTCTGTGGACGGTACTGGTCGCGGCGATGCTCGCCATGCCGCGCCTGCTGCCGCTGCCTTTCGGCCTGCTGCCTGCCCGCGCCGGGCGTGACGCTGCGCAGCCATTTCGCGGCACTGGGTGCCGACGCGCTGACCGCGTTCGGCCAGATCGGCCTCAGCCTGGTGTTTCTGGCCGATGCCGCCGCGACCATGCTCGATGCGATCCTGCGCACGGCATGGCGTCTGGCCGTGTCGCGCCGGCATCTGCTGGAATGGATGACGGCTGCGCAGACCGGCAGCGGCGCGCGCCCCACGCTTGCCCGGCAGTACCTGGCACATGATGCCGGGCGTGCTTCTCGGGCTTGGCACCACTGCCGCGGCATGGCTCCTGAATCCTTCGGCCCGGCCTTTGCCCCTGCTCTTCGCGCTTGCCTGGCTCGCGGCCCCCGCGATCGCCCGCGGGGTCAGCCTGCCGCGGCTGAAAAGACCGACCGCCGCCCTGACCGCGGCGCAGGCCCAGCAGCTGCGCCTGATCGCCCGCCGCACCTGGCGTTATTTCGAAACCTTCGTGACGGCGACGGAGAACTTCCTGCCGCCCGACAATTTCCAGGAAGTCCCCAAGCCCGCCATCGCCACCCGTACCTCGCCGACCAATATCGGGCTTTATCTGCTGTCCACCGTCGCCGCTTATGACATGGGATGGATCGGCCAGCGCACCGCCCTGCAGCGGATGAAGGACACGCTGCTGACGATCCAGCGCATGCCGCGCTATCGCGGGCACCTCTATAACTGGCACGACACACGGGACCTGCGCGTGCTCGACCCCGCCTATGTCTCCTCCGTGGACAGCGGCAATCTGGCCGGGCACCTGATCGCCGTCGCGCAGGCCTGCCGCGCCTGGGCTGCGGAACCTGCCCGCGACGATGCGGTTGTGCGGCAGGCCGTTGCCGACACCGCCGAACTTGCGCGGTCTGCCGTGCGGGATGGCACCGAACACCCCGACCTGCGGCGCGCATTGGACGAGATTGCAAACCGGGCTGCGGACGCCGCGACACCCCTCCCCGCGCTGGCCGATGCGGTCACAAACGCACTGACGCTCGCGCAAGGCGCAGGTGACACGGCATCCGAACTCGTCTTCTGGACCGCAGCGATCCAGACCACCTTCGCGGATCACCTCGCCGATCGGGCTCAGCCCCCCGACCTTGCCCTGCTGGCCGAGGTCGAGGCACTGTCCCGCACTCTCGCCATGGAGATGGACTTCCGCTTCCTGCTGGAGCCTGACAAGAAGCTGCTTTCCATCGGCTTTTCCGTGGCCACCAACCGGCTGGACACCAACTGCTATGACCTGCTCGCGTCCGAGGCGCGGCTGGCCAGCCTGTTCGCCATCGCCAAAGGGGATGTCGAGACGCGCCACTGGTTCCGCCTCGGCCGCCCCGCCACGCCGATCGGTGCGGGGTCGGCGCTGATTTCATGGTCGGGCAGCATGTTCGAATATCTGATGCCCTCGCTGGTCATGCGCGCACCTGCAGGCTCGGTCCTCGAACAGACCACGCGGCTGATCGTCGCGCGCCAGAAGGCCTACGCCGCAAGCCTGGGCATTCCGTGGGGCATATCGGAATCCTCGTACAACGCCCGCGATCTGGAGATGACGTATCAGTACTCCAACTTCGGGGTGCCGGGGCTGGGGCTAAAACGAGGGCTAAGCGAAAACCGCGTGATCGCGCCCTATGCGACGGGCCTCGCCGCGATGATCGATCCGGCGGCCGCAGCGCAGAACTACGCCGATCTGGCGGCGCTGGGGGCGGAAGGGCGCTACGGGTTCTACGAGGCCGTCGATTTCACCCTGACACGCCTGCATGCCGATGAAACCCGGGCCATTGTGCACAGCTTCATGGCGCATCATCAGGGCATGACCATCACCGCCATCGCCAACACCCTGCACAACGGCCGCCTGCGCGACCGGTTCCACGCCGAACCGATGATTCAGGGGGTCGAGCTGCTGCTGCAGGAACGCGTCCCCCGCGATGTCGCCAGCGCACCGCCCCGCGCCACCGAAGTGCTGGTCGCTGCGGTCGAGCATCACGAGGCGCCCGCCGTCCGCACCTTCGAAGCACCCGCCGCTGAAACGCCGACGGCGCATCTTCTGTCCAACGCCAATTACGGCGTGATGCTGACGCCCACGGGCGAAGGGTTCAGCCGCTGGCGCGATCTTGCGATCACCCGCTGGCGGTCGGAACCGACGCATGCAGCGCTCGGCTCGTTCATCTTCATGCGCGACACGACGTCTGGCGAGGTCTGGTCGGCAGGCGTGCAACCCACCCACGCCGCACCCCAAAGGCACCGCGCCGTATTCTGCGAACATCACGCCGCGTTCACCCACCACGCGCCACGCCTGACGACAACGACCGAGGTCGTGGTCTCAGCCGAAGACGACGCCGAAGCCCGCCGCGTCACTTTCACCAACAGCGGGCGCCGCGCCCGTGAAATCGACGTCACCTCCTACGCCGAACTGGTGCTGGCCCCGCTGTCGTCGGATCAGGCGCATCCGGCGTTTTCCAAGATGTTCGTGGTGACGGATTATCTGCCCGAGCTTGGTGTCATCATCGCCACCCGCAGACGCCGCTCCCCCGACGACCCCGAGGTATGGGCCGCCCATATCGCCGTGATCGAAGGGCCGGAAACCGGCGCGATCCAGATCGAGACCGACCGCGCCAGATTCATCGGGCGGGGAAATGACGTCGCAACTGCGGCCATGATCGACATGCCCCTTTCCGGCACCATCGGCACGGTTCTCGACCCGATCTTCTCGATCCGCCGCCGGGTCAGCATCCCGCCCGGCGGCGTCACGCGCGTGACGTTCTGGACCATGGTGGCCGATACGCCAGACGCGCTGCTGGACCTTGTCGACCGCCACCGCGACCCGTCGGCCTTTGCGCGCGCTGCAACCCTTGCCTGGACACAGGCGCAGGTGCAGCTGCGCCATCTCGGCATCACCCATGCAGATGCCGCCGACTTCCAGACCCTGGGCGGCATGGTGCTGCGCAACGACCCCCGGTTGCGCGCCACACCAGCGCAGATTGCCGCCGGGGCCGCGCCGCAATCTGCGCTCTGGGCGCTTGGCATCTCGGGCGATCTGCCCATCGTGCTCCTGCAGATCGAAGATACGGAAGACATCGCTGCCCTGCATCAGGCCCTCAGTGCGCATGAGTACTGGGAAATGCGCCAGCTGGCCATCGATCTCGTGATACTGAACGAACGGTCGTCATCCTATGTTCAGGACCTCCAGATCGCCATCGACGGCGCTGTGCGCGCCGCCCGGTCACGTCCCCGCGCGATGGGCATCCATGCCCCGGTCAAGGGCACGATCCATGCCCTGCGCGCCGATCTGCTGAACCCCGGGACGCGCGCGCATCTGATGTCGGTGGCCCGGGTCATTCTGGTGGCAAGCCGGGGCGATATCGGCCAGCAGATGGCCATTCTGACCGCAGCACCCGCACCCGTTCCCGCTGCTCTGCCGCCGCTCCCCGCCCCGCCAGCGCCGGTGCCCGATCTGCCCAAGCTCGAATTCTTCAACGGAACGGGCGGTTTTGCCGAGAACGGGCGCGAATACGTCACCATCCTGCGGGACGGCAAAACCACGCCTGCGCCCTGGATCAATGTCATCGCCAATCCCGGTTTCGGCTTTCAGGTCTCGGCCGAAGGCTGCGGACACGTCTGGTCGGAAAACAGCAAGGAAAACCAGATCACGCCCTGGTCGAACGACCCCGTGACCGACCCTGCGGGCGAGGCGATCTATCTGCATGACCTCGATACTGGCCATGTCTGGACGCCGACGGCCCTGCCGATCCGCACCCCCGGCACCTACATAGCGCGGCACGGCTTCGGCTATTCCACGTTTGCCCATGAAAACCACGGCGTCGCCGCCGAGATGGTGCAGTTCGTGCCGCTGGACGACCCCGTCAAGATCACCCGGCTGCGCCTGCAGAATACCGGCATCGCCGCCCGCAACCTGTCGGTCACAGCCTATGCCGAATGGGTTCTCGGCACAGCGCGCGGCGCATCCGCGCCGTTCATCATCACCCGGACCGATCCCGCCACCGGGGCGATCCTTGCCCAGAACACCTTCAGCACCGCCTTTCCCAGTCGCGTGGCCTTCGCCGATTTCGGGTCGGACACCAGCAGCCTGACGGCAGACCGCGCCGAATTCATCGGGCCCGGCGACACGCTCAAGGCTCCCGCAGCCATCCGCAGCGCGCCCCTGTCGGGCACGACCGGCCCCGCGCTTGACCCCTGCGCCGCCCTGCAACGCCGCCTGACCCTTCACCCCGGCGAAACGGTCGAACTGACCTTCCTGCTGGGTCAGGCCGACAGCGACGCCGCTGCAAGCGCCCTGATCCAGCGGATACGCGCCGCCGACACCGGTGCCATGCTGACGGCCGTCAAGCGGCACTGGGCCGACCTTCTGACCACGGTTCAGGTCAAGTCGCCGGACCGCGCGATGGACATCATGCTGAACGGCTGGCTCATGTATCAGACGCTCGCCTGCCGCATCTGGGCGCGGGCCGGGTTCTATCAGGCCAGCGGGGCCTACGGGTTCCGGGACCAGCTGCAGGACGGCATGGCGCTGACATTCAGCCGGCCCGAGATGACGCGCGCCCACCTGCTGCGCGCCGCCTCGCGTCAGTTTCCCGAAGGCGACGTGCAGCACTGGTGGCTGCCGCATTCGGGGCAAGGCGTGCGCACCCGGATCTCGGATGACCGGGTCTGGCTTGGCTATGGTGTCGCCCGTTACATCGAGGTGTCGGGCGATGCAGCGATCCTTGATGAACAGGTGCCGTTCCTGCACGGCCCGCCGGTGCCGCCCGGTGCGCATGACGATTTCTTACAGCCGCAGGTTTCGGACACGACCGAAAGCCTGTTCGAGCACTGCGCCCGGGGGCTCGATCAGGCCATTGACCTGACCGGCGACAACGGCATGCCCCTGATCGGGACCGGCGACTGGAATGACGGCATGAACCGCGTCGGCGAAGGCGGTCAGGGCACCAGCGTCTGGCTCGGCTGGCTGCTGATCGCCACGGTCAATATGATGGCCCCGCTCGCCGATACCCGCGACCCTGTCCGCGCGGCGCGCTGGCGCGCCCACGCGAAGTCCGTGCTTGAAGCGATCGAAACCCACGGCTGGGACGGCGCGTGGTACCGGCGCGGCACCTTTGACGATGGCACCCTCCTCGGCTCCGCTACGTCCGACGAATGCCGCATCGACAGCATCGCGCAATCCTGGGCCGTGCTTTCGGGTGCCGCCGATCCCGACCGCGCGCGGCAGGCGATGGCTTCGATGACCGAACATCTCGTCCGCCCCGACCCCGGCCTTGCCCTTCTCTTCACCCCGCCCTTCGACCACACGCCTATGGACCCCGGCTACATCAAGGGCTACCCACCGGGCCTGCGCGAAAACGGCGGCCAGTACAGCCATGCGGCGATGTGGGCGATCCTTGCGCAGGCCAAGCTCGGCGACGGCGACGCGGCCGGCAGTCTTTTCGCGATGCTCAACCCCATCAACCATGCCCTGACCCCATCGGGTGTCCAGCGCTACAGGGTCGAACCCTACGTCATCGCTGCCGACGTCTATTCGACGGCACCCCATGTCGGGCGCGGCGGCTGGACATGGTACACGGGCTCGGCGGGCTGGATGTTCCGCGCCGGGGTCGAGGGCCTACTGGGTCTGACGCGTGCCGCCGACGCGCTGCATCTGGATCCCTGCTTTCCGAAAGCCTGGCAGAAGCTGACCGCGACGGTCAGGCTCCGGAATGCGCACTTCACCATCACCATCCTGAACCCTGAAGCCACCGGCAGGGGGATCGCCTCCGCCGAACTTGACGATGTCGGCGTGGTTCCAGGGCCTGGCGGACTGATAATCCCGATAACGGACGGAACGCATGAGGTCACAGTCATCCTTGGGACACCGAAGACGCAACGCGCCGCCCGATCCGACGCCGCGTGATCGCGGCGCGACATGCATGGCTGTGGCGCGGGTAACGAATATGTGCGGCTGCCCCTCCTTCCATCGCCTTGCAAAGATCGCACCGCTGAACCTCGGGACCAAGCGCCCAAGGCAGACCGCACCGCCGCGATGCTGATCGGGATCGGTTTCCGGCGAGAATATCGGCCTTCGCCCAGGGCAGCTGGCTCCTCCCGCCGTGAGTCCGATGTCCACGAACAGATGCGTCCCGTTGACAACGCCCGGCGGAGTCTACGGCCGGCCCCTTGGCTACTGTGGTCAGCATCTCGACGCGCGCGCGAAGCCGCCGCGTCCTGACATGGTGGCGCGCGCAATCGTGCCCGATTATGCGCTGGTCCGCATACCGGCCCGCTGGGCCTGACCTTCGACACCGGCCCGAAGCCGACTTTCATCGCACCCGTTCTGGCGCATCTGAAACCGGTCGTTCGATCCGGCCGCAGCTCAGAGTGTGACCGGTGCCTTGGGCAAAAGAAGGGCATCGCCGCATAGCTTCGTTTCCGCTTCGGCTTGCAGGCGCCTATACGCTTCGATCACGATGGACCGGATCCAGACGCCGCCGGCATCGTTGGCGAGCCGCGAGCTCCAGAAGAACCGGACGAGAACCGGGCCGAGATCGACCGGCGGCCTCATCGCGCGAAGCCCGAACGCGTCCATGTCCCATGCCAGCAGCAGGGCCGGGAAAGTGGCGAGGAAATCCGACTTTGCCAGCAGCGAAGCGACACCCGCCGAATCTCCGATCATGGCGCTCACCCGCCGCGCCCCGGCATCGCCGCGGGAGGCGAAAGGAAACGGGTTCCGCATCGACCGCGTGACGTTCACCATGACGTGCGGATACCGGTGCCACGCGTCAATCCCCCAGTCCGCGCAGGCCGGATGATCCTTTCGCGCGAAGTTCACCCAGGAGAACGGCTCCATGACCTGGGCTTCGAGACCGTCCGGAAGGTGCGGCTCACCACCGAGGTGTACCAGGTCAATCAGGCCCTCGCTCAGCGCGGCTGCGACCTTGTTTGCCTTCGGGTCCGGGATGTCTTCGCGGCGGGCCGGGTCAAGGAACGCGCCTCGATGATCCTGAGCAAAACAGGCAAGCCGGTCCGGTTCGAGATCACCGAGACCACCCGCCTATCCCTGGAGCGCTGGATCCGGGACCCCGAGATGATCGGCCTCGAGTTCCTGTGGCCGAGCCGTATTCATGGCAGCGCGTACCTGTCCACCCGGCAGTATGCGCGGATCGTCAGGGGTTGGGTTACGTCGGTCGGTCTGGAGCCGAGCGCCTATGGCACGCGTTCGATGCGTCGGACCAAGGTGGCGCAGATCTACAAGAAGACGGGCGACCTCCGGGCCGTGCAGCTGCTGCCTGGGCATACGAAGATGACAGCACGGTTCGCGACCTGGGCGTCGACATCGAGGATGCGCTGACCCTCTCCGAAGGGACCGGCCTGTAACCGTTTCCCCAACCGGCGCGGGCTGCGCCGGTCGGCCGTAGCCGCCCTTCTCACGTTCCAGGAGGATTTCCGGAAACGGCCGTTCGTGGACGCCGCAGCAGCCATGTTCCTCTCCGGTCGGTGTATGCGCCCCGGGTGTCATTGAGCCACGGCTTCAGGCCCAACCCGAACCTGCCGGTCAGGCCCCTTAGGCAGAATGGGAAAAGATCCCTTTTGCGTGTCGGGTTTGCTGCGCCGGATCAGCGGCCATACCCCTTCGTGGTGACATGACGTGTCCAGCCTTTTCCGGTCATTGTCAAAAGGATGTGCTGGCATGGGGAAGTCAGGATTTGAAGGATCATCTCGACGCATGCCAGCTGATCGGGCTTGGCCGGACTTATGGCAAGGGCGCTTTGGCGCATCATGCGTTGGCCAGCGTCGATCTTTCCATAAAGGCCAACGAGTTCTTCACTTTGCTGGGTCCGTCGGGCTGCGGCAAGACCACGCTTCTGCGGCTGATCGCGGGTTTTGACCAGCCGAGCACCGGGCAGATCGCCATCTTCGGCCGCGACGTCGCGGGCCTGCCGCCCGAGGACCGGCCGGTGAATACAGTCTTCCAACACTATGCGCTGTTCCCGCATCTGACGGTGGCGGGCAACGTCGGCTTCGCCCTGCGGATGCTGGGGCGCCCCAGGGCCGAGATCGCCGCGACCGTGGCGCGGATGGTGGAACTCGTGGGCCTTGAGGGGATGGAACATCGCCGCCCGGACCAGCTGTCGGGCGGGCAAAGGCAGCGGGTGGCGTTGGCGCGGGCCTTGGCCCCCGGACCGGAGATCCTGCTTCTGGACGAGCCCCTGTCGGCGCTGGATGCCAAGCTGCGGCAGCGGATGCGGTCGGAACTGAAGGCGCTGCAACGGGAAACCGGCATCACCTTTGTCTTCGTGACCCATGATCAGGACGAGGCGCTGGCGATGTCCGACCGCATCGCGGTGATGCAGGGCGGACGGGTGCAGCAACTGGGGCGGCCCGAGGAGATTTACGAGGCCCCCGCCAACCGCTTTGTCGCCGACTTCATCGGCGGGGCGAACCTGATCCCCGCGCGGATCGGCCCGCAGGGCGCTGCGGCCGAGGGGCTGGGCGTGGTTCCGGCGACCGGCACTGCGGGGGCCGAGGTCACGCTGGCGATCCGGCCCGAGCGCCTGGCTATCCTGCCCGCCACGCAGCAGGCGCAAGGCGATCTGGGGCCGTTGACGGTGGCCGAACGCATCTACATGGGCAACGAGCTTTCGTTCCGGCTGCAGGGCGCGGCGGTGCCCCTGCACGTCACCCTGCCGCGCGGCGGCCTGCGCGGCGCGCTGGACTTCGCCCCCGGTGACCGCGTTGCCCTCCGCCCCGAGCCCGGCGCCATACGGGTGCTGGCATCATGACGCTTCACCGCCTGCTGCTCGCCCCCTCACTCGGCACCATCCTGATCTTCATGGCGCTGCCCATCGCGCTGACCACACTCTATTCGGTGCTGACGCCCGCGCAGTATGGCGGAGTGATCTGGCAGCCCTCGGCCGAGGCCTATGTGCAACTGCTGTTCGAGCGCGACATCTTCGACGACAGCCTGACCTTCAACACCGACTACCTTCAAATTCTTGGCCGGTCGGTCTTGCAGGCGGGGATCGCCACGGTCCTGTGCCTGCTGATCGGCCTGCCGACAGCCTGGTTCATCGCCACGCGGCCGCCTTCGCAAAAATCGCTGTGGCTGATGCTGGTGACGGTCCCCTATTGGGTCAACCTCTTGGTCCGCACCATCGCCCTTCTGCTGATCCTGCGCGATGAAGGGCCGATCAACGGCGCGCTGCAATCCGTCGGCCTGATCGACGGTCCGCTGCCGCTGGCCTTCAACAACTTCGCCATCGGGCTGGGGCTGGTCTCATCCTTCCTCCCCTTCATGATCCTGCCGCTTTACGCGGCCATCGAGCGGTTCGATTTCTCGCTGCTGGAGGCCGCCTATGACCTGCATGCCAGCCGCTGGCGGGCGGTCTGGTCCGTCGTTTTGCCGATCCTGCGACCCGGCCTGATCGCCGGAGGCTTGTTGGTCTTCATCCCCGGTATCGGGTCGTATCTGGCCCCCGATATTCTTGGCGGCGGCAAGACGCTGATGCTGGGCAACCTGATCGGGATGCAGTTCCAGGGCAGCCGCAACTGGCCGTTCGGGGCGGCGCTGTCCACCGTGCTGATGGCCGTGACGTTGATCGCCCTCTTCATCGTTGCCCGCCGTGCTGCACGGAAGGAGGCGTGATGGCCCGCTTTGACACCCGCGCCAAGGACATCCGCAATCTGCCGGGCTTCGGCCTGACGGCGGCGCTGGCAGTGGCATTCCTGTATGCGCCAATTCTGTTTCTGGTGCTCTATTCCTTCAATGCGGGGCGGTCCATCAGCCGGTTGGATGGTGTATCGCTGCGCTGGTACACGCAGGTCTTTGCCAACGAGGAAATCGGCGGCGCGGCACTGAACTCTTTGGTGCTGGCTTTGATCGCGGCCAGCCTGGCCACGGTCATGGCAACGGCGGCGGCACTGGCAATGGTTCGTATGAAGGTGCGGCGCAAGGCGGCTGCCTATGCGGTGCTGAACTTTCCGCTGATGGTGCCGGAAATTGTTACCGCCATTGCCACGCTGATCTTCTTTTCCAGTCTTGGCATCGGTCTCGGCTTTCCGGCGCTTGTGATTGCGCACACCACCTTCTGCATCCCCTTCGCCTACCTGCCGATTGCCGCCCGGCTCACCTCGATGGACCCGGGGCTGGAGATGGCTGCGTCCGATCTTTACGCGCGGCCATGGCGGCGGTTCCGCCTGATCACCCTGCCGCTTCTGGCGCCGGGCCTGATCTCGGGCTGGCTGCTGGCCTTCATCGTGTCGCTCGACGATTTCATCATCTCGTCGATGCTGTCCGGACCCGGATCGACCACGCTTCCCGTCCACATCTATTCGATGCTGCGCCTTGGGATCACGCCCGAGGTCAACGCGGTGTCGTCGCTGATGGTTCTTGCCTCTGCCCTTGTCGTCATCGCCTCGGGCCTCATCGCCCGCAACCAAAGCTGAAAGGAAGTCCCATGCGTGCCCTCGCCGTCCTGCTCATGACCGCCGCCCCCGCCCTGGCCCAGGGGGATCTGTTCATCTACACTTGGGGCGAATACACGCCTCCCGATCTGGTCGCCAAATTCGAGGCCGAGTTCGGCGTCAAGGTCCATATCGACAGCTATGACAGCATGGAGACGATGATCGCCAAGCTGCGCGCAGGTGGTGCCGGCTACGACGTCATCGTGCCGGGCGATGCGACGATGCAGGTGCTGATCGCCGAGGGTATGGTGGAAAAGATCGACGTCTTCGCCATGCCGAACTTCACCCATGTCGATGACAGATGGCGCGAGGTCTACTGGGACCCCAAGCGCGAATATTCCGCGCCCTGGGCCTGGGGCTCGACCGCCTTTGCCGTCGATACCGCCGTGGTGACGGGCGACACCTCCTCGCTTGCCGTGCTGTTCGACCCCGCCGAAGAGGTCAAGGGCCGCATCAACATGCTGCGCGACATGAATGACGTGATCAACATGGCCGAGCGCTATCTGGGCGTGCCGCGCTGTTCGGAAAACCCCGACGAGATGAAGCGCGTGCTGGAGTTGCTCGAAACCCAGAAGGAATGGGTCAAATCCTACGACAGCGAGACCAAGGAGCTTCTTGTTTCCGGCGAAGCCGTGGTGTCGATGAGCTGGAACGGCTATGCCATGCGGGCGCGCGACGAAAAGCCCTCGATCACCTATGTCTACCCGAAAGAGGGCTATACCGGCTGGATGGACAACGTCGCCGTCGCCAAAGGCGCGCCGAACCTGGAAACCGCGAAAGCCTGGGTCAACTTCGTCATGGCCCCGGAAAACGCCGCGATGATCACCAATTACGCGCGCTATTCCAACGGCATCAAGGGGGCAGAGGCCTTCATCGAACCCTCCCTCGCAAGCGCCCCCGAAATCAGCCCGCCCGCCGATGCGCCCGCGCCGGAATTCATCCCGACCTGTTCGCCCGAGGCCACCGCCCTGATCGACAAGGTCTGGACCAAACTGATGAACTGAGGGCAAAGCCATGGCAATCGTGACATTGGCCGCGACACAGATGGCCTGTTCCTGGGATCTGGACGACAACATCCAGAAGGCTGAGGAACAGGTGACAGCGGCGGCCGAGGACGGGGCGGAGATCATCCTGCTGCAGGAGCTTTTCCAGACGCCCTACTTCTGCATCGAAAAGGACTATGGCTTTCAGCGCCATGCCAGACCGATGGAGTCCGACCGCGCCGTGCGGCACTTTTCCGCGCTGGCAAGGCGGCTCGGTGTGGTGCTGCCCGTCAGCTACTACGAAGCGGCGGGAAATACCTTCTTCAACTCGCTGGCGATGATCGATGCCGATGGCGCGGTGCTTGGCAACTATCGCAAGACCCATATCCCGCACGCCACCGGCTATGAGGAGAAGTACTACTTCACCCCCGGCGACACGGGGTTCAAGGTGTTCGACACCCGCTTTGCCAAGGTGGGCTGCGGCATCTGCTGGGACCAGTGGTTCCCCGAGACCGCGCGGTCTCTGGCGATCCTGGGGGCTGAAGTGCTGCTGTTTCCCACCGCCATCGGCTCTGAGCCGGGCCAGCCCGATCTGGATTCCTCAGGCCATTGGCGGCGCGTGATGCAGGGCCACGCGGCGGCGAACATGGTGCCGGTGGTGGCATCAAACCGGGTTGGGCTGGAGAAAGGTCCGACGCTGGAGATGACTTTCTACGGATCATCCTTCATCGCCGACCACACGGGTGCCTTGCTGGCCGAGGCAAACAAGGTCGATGAAACCTACCTGACGGCAAGGATCGACCTGGAAGCCACACGTGCCTACCGCCAAAGCTGGGGCACCTGGCGCGACCGGCGGCCCGAGACTTATGAACTAATCAGCCGCCACGACACGGCTGCCTGAGCAAAAAGGGGGGATGCAAACCGCCCCAGATCGTGTGGGTTCGGGACGGGTCAGACTTTGGGCTGCTCATGCGTGGCGCAGTGGATGCCACCCCCCACTTCGCCCACCGCGTCGATGTTCAACATGACGATTTCGCGGCCGGGGTAAAGGTCGGCAAGGGTCTCTGCCGCTTCGGCATCCGCTGCCTTGTCGCCAAACTCGGCTGCGATCACCGCGCCGTTGCAGACGTAGTAGTTGACATAAGAGGATACGAAATCCGCGCTGTCCACCCGGATGTCATAGGGTTCGGGCAGGATGACCAGATCAAGGGCGCGACCCTCGGCATCGGCGGCCTCTGCCAGAATGCCATGGGTCTCAAAAGCGGCGACTGACCATGGATCCTGCGGGTCGATCTCGTCGCCCATCTGAATCAGAACCTGACCCGGCTTCACGAACCGGGCCAGCGCGTCGATGTGGTAGTCAGTGATATCGGCGCCCTTGATGCCGGGGGCCCAGATCATCTTGTCCGCCCCCATCGTATCGAGCAGCATCGCCTCGACCTCGGCTTTCGAGCCTGTGTTGCGGTTGGGGTTGATGAAGGTGCTTTCATGGGCAAGCAGCGTGCCGTGGCCGTCGGTTTCCACGCCGCCCGCCTCGCCCACCAACCCGGCATCGAACACAGGCAGTTCCAGTCGCTGCGCCACGCGGGCGGCAATCTGGCCGTCATTGCCATGAACCTGCTTGTTGCCCCAGCCGTTGAAGTTGAACTGCGATACCGCCAGCCCGCCCTTGCCATCGACCACGAAAGAAGGCCCGCTGTCGCGGCACCACAGGTCGTCGGTGGGAATATCCCACAGATCGACCCGCCCCGAGACCAGCTTCCGGATCGCCTTGTGATGTTCGGCGGCGGCCATCAGCACGACAGGTTCGAATTCAGCGATCGTGCTGGCTATTTCGGCTATGGCGGCTTGCAGGTCGAAAAGAAAATCCGCGTCTTCATGGACCGTGCGGTTCACCGGCCATTGCATGAATGTCCGCTCATGCGGGTCGGTTTCCTCGGGATACCAGAAGCTGGACGCTCGCGCAGACCCGCCAGCGAATGCGCCACGCGGCAACAAGGAAAGACCACCGGCAGCAGCGGCGGTGCGGAACAGGGAACGGCGGGACATCACGTCGGGAACCTCAGGTCAGATAGATCAGCGGATCATCGGCAGAGCCGTGCGGAGCGGCGCACAAGGCCGAAAGGAACAGGGAAAACAGTTCGGCAGAGGTGGCAAGCCCCAGCTTGGTGTGGATGCGTTTGCGGAACACCTTCACGGTTTCCGGACTGTTCCCCAGCATCCGCGCGATCGTCTTTGAAGAATGGCCCTGCAGGATCAACCGGGCCACTTCGGCCTCTCGGTCGGACAGGCGCGAGGTGCCGAAATGCGCCATGGCGGCCATGACATGCAGGCTCATGGCGCCATGCGTTGCGAAGGCATGGGGCGGCAGCGCGGTCATAGCGGTTCCTGCTGGGTGATGCAGTGGATGCCGCCGCCGCCCAGACAGATATTCGGGATATGAACACCGCGAATGCGGTGGGTCGGGAAAAGGCTTTGAAAGACGGCGCGGGCCACGGCGTCATTCGGTGTGCCGTATTCCGGCATGATCACGCCGCCGTTCACGAAATAGCAATTGACGTAGGACCGGCAGAATTTGTCACCGATGACGCAGCTTTCTTCGCCCTCGGGGATCATCACCATGCGGATCGGTCGCCCCTTGGCATCGGTCTGGCCGCGCAGGGCGTCGATGTTGGCTTGCTTGATGTGGCGCCACGGGTCGGTCGGATCGTCCGCGCCTTCGATCAGCACCACGCCAGGGGCCACGAACACCGCAATCCCATCGACATGGCCGTCGGTTTCCGTCTCATCCGCGTTGCCGGGCAGCCAGATCACCTTTTCACCGCCAAGGGTCTCCAAAAGCTCCCGCGTCACCTCTTCGCGGCTCCAGGTCGGGTTTCGGTTCGGGTTCAGAAAACAAGTGTCGGTGGTGATGATCGTGCCTTCGCCGTCCACCGTCACGCCACCACCCTCGGCCAGAAGGGCGGATTTGAACACCGGCATCCTTTCGCGGGCGGCCACTGCCGCGCCAAAAGCGGCGTCGTTTTCGAAGGGCGCGTATTTGTGCCCCCAGGCCGAGAAGGTAAACAGGCTGGCAGCCTTGCCCCCTTTGCCATCGACCACGAAATTCGGACCCGCGTCGCGCGCCCAGCTGTCATCCAGCGGCACTTCAAACAGGTCGACCCCTGCGCCCAGCATCGCCCGTGCCTCGGCGGCATCCTCGGGACGCACGGCCATGCACATCGGCTCGAACTCGGCAATCGCCTGCGCCACCAAAGCATAGTCGCGCTTGGTGGCTTCCATGTCCGGCCAGACCTCGGCGCGGGCTGGCCACATCATCCAGGTCCGCTTGTGGGGGGCGTATTCGGCGGGCATTCGGTAGCCCAGCGACTTTGGGCTGGCGGCAAAACGGGCGGGGTCGTGGCGGGTCATGGATCCTCGCGCTCCTGGGGCTGGACGACATGATATGATGAGGCATACCATCGTCAAAACGCTGAATTCTGATCCATTCAATCGAAAACACTCATGAGCACCTATCGCGGCCTTCCTCCACTTAGCACCCTGATCGGGTTTGAAGCCGCCGCGCGCCTGGGCAGCTTTTCCCGCGCGGCCGAGGAGTTGCACATCACCCAGTCGGCCATCAGCCATCAGGTGCGGGTGCTGGAAGACAACCTTGGCCAGCCGCTGTTCCGCCGGATCGGGCGGCGGATCGAACTGGTCGATGCGGGGCGCGATTTCCTGATCACCGCTCAGACCGCACTGGAGGAGGTGCGCCACGGCCTGCGCCGTCTGAACGCCTATTCCAAGCCCGGTTCTGTCATCGTCATGATGCCCGCGGCACTCGCCACGGGCTGGTTTCTTCCGCGACTTGCCGATTTGCGCGCCTTGCACCCTTGGATCGACCCATGGATCCACACCAGCGACGCCGCCCATGTGCCCGAAGAGGCCGAGATCGACATCGTGCTTGGCCCTGAACCCTGGCCCGACGCAGGCGCGCAATCGCTTTTTCTAGCACAGGACGCGCTGGTACCCCTTTGCGCGCCGGCGCTTGCCGCGCGCCTGCCATACCTGTCGGACCGCGAAAGGTTGGACCGGGCCCCGCTGCTGCATGACGAGACGCTGAACGACTGGCAATCCTGGTTCTCCAGGGTTGGCTCTGCCCGAACCGAGTTCGCACGGGGCTTCAACTTCTCAGACACTGGCCAGATGCTGCAAGCGGCAATCCTCGGCCACGGGGTCTGCCTTGCCACGACCCGGCAGGCCGATCAGGCGCTGCGCGAGGGCCGCCTCGTCACTGCCTGTTCAACACGCCTGGGAAGATCAGAACCGCTCTGCATGTCCTGCTGGACCCGCAACTTCTCGCGCCCCCCCGTCACGGCTCTCTGGGATTGGCTGAAGGCGCAATGCGCGCCAGAGGAGAATGGTGCTTTCGAAGCATGATCTGGCTCCGCGTGCATCTCAAACGTGCAGCGACAGGTGATGCGAAGCCCGCCAGAATGATCGCCCATCGGGCATTGTGACAATGCCGCTTTTGCCATCCTTCAATTTCTGGTTCGGGTACGACGAACGGCTGCAATTCGCGCGGCTCAGCCATCAGTCCCGGCCAGGTTCAGGTGCCGCTTCGATTGACCGCTACGGCGAGATTCCACAGAACTGATGCTGCACCCGCATCCGTCCGCTTCCCCCTTCGCGTCGGTGCCGGACCGATCTCGAATTTCGAAAGAACAACCGGCGCAGAGCGCGCCGATCCGAGTTCTGACAGTGCAGACTTTCCGATGCCCGTCGTGCTCGGCATCCAGAAGATTCCTCCGACGCAGCATTTCCGTTCGCCAGAAAAACTCTGCTTTGGCAACATGTTAGAAGCCGAACACCAAATCGCGGCAGTCATCGGCTTCGGAGAGAGTTGGCCAGGAGAGAGCGCTTCACGGCTTCCTGGCATCCAGGATGGTGGACGGCCCCTCCCGCATAACCCCCGAAAACAACGGAAAAATCCGGCCGCAGGCCGGATCGGGAGAACGCTTTCGCGAGGGCAGGTGGCGGTGGGAACGGGACTGCTGTCCAACCTTCTCTGCCTCGGCGAAAGCGCACTTTGAACCGGCAATCCCTTCATCTACCAAGTCAAGAGGAAGCGCCGCCGCGGGATGTTGAACCCTTCGACGTGCATGAGGGCTTCCTCATGACGCACATCAAAGGCGCCTTGGCGCAAGTCCGTTATCCTCGCGGCGAAAAAGGAGAAGCCCACATGTCCACTCTTCGCCGATCGAGGCGTCGCGTCGCTGACTGCGGATTGAGCGTGATGCTGCTTGCGGCTTTCGTCCTTCTGTTTTCAAACGCCGCAAGTGCCGACATGCTCACCGTCAGTCCCGACGGCGTGCTGCTGAAGGACGGCAAGCCTTATCGCGCGATCGGAGCAAATCTCTACGACGCTTTCTTCAGGCTTTGGGAGCATCCCGGCGACCTGACCTATGATCGGGATTTCGCAACGCTGGAAGCCGAGGGCATACCGTTCGCCCGTATCGCCGCTACCTACTTTGAGCCCGACGCGATGATGGAATACGTCAATCATCGCGAGGACTATCTCTCCAAACTCGACGGCATCGTCGCCTCGGCAGAAAAGCATCATGTCGGCCTGATAATGGACCTCTTCTGCTGGGACGCCGCCGTGCCTGATGTTGTTCATGAGCCACGCAGCGCATGGGGTGACCCAAACAGCAAGACCATTGCGTTCATGCGCGACTACACGCGCACGATCGTCTCTCGCTACAACGATTCACCTGCCGTCTGGGCATGGGAGTTTGGCAATGAATTCAGCCTGCAAGTCGACCTTCCGAACGCGGCCGACTGGCGCCCGCATATCAACACGTATTTCGGCTGGCCCGCAAAGCGGACCAAGGCTGATGACCTGACGACGAGTATGATCCTTGTCGCCTTCACCGAATTCGGCAAAACCGTGCGCGAAATTGATCCCAAGCGCGCCATCTCCAGCGGGAATTCGCTCCCTCGCAGCATGGCCGACTTGCAGCGACGGACGCTGCAGTGGGGCAGACCGGACACCCGGGCCCAGTTCCGTGCCAACCTGGCCCTGGTCAACCCCGATCCGATCGATACGCTGTCCATTCACCTCTACCGGGATGATATGGTCGATCGCTTCGGGCTGTCTTACGCCACATATGGCGATGTTCTGGCCGAAGCGATGAAAGTTAGTGCGACCGAGAAGAAGCCGTTGCTTGCGATTGAGTTCGGTTCATTCCTTGGATACGGCGGCCTGAACACTCCGGATGCCGTGCGCAAGGACTTCGAGGTCAAGCTGAAGGCAATCGTCGACAACCGCGTACCGCTCGCGGCTTTCTGGGGGGTCAGCAGCTCGATCAGCTACGCATCAGACGACTTCACGGTCAGCCGCGAGAAGGGCCTTGGCTATATGTTTGACGAGATCAAGGCGGCCAATGCCGAGATCGCCGCCCAGCTGGCGTCCGAACAGCGGATCACCGATGTCCTGCCGCAGTTCGAGGCCGCCTTGAAGACCGCGGATCGCGATGCCGTCCGCGCTCTCCAGATCCTGCTCACCGATCGCGGCTTCAAGCCCGGAGCCGCAGACGGCAGGTACGGTGCCGCGACCCGGCAGGCGCTGACCGCCTGTATCGCCGCAGGAGAATGCTCGGCCACCGACGCACCCGATGCAAAGCCGTCACCATAGGAGAACCTGCCGAACCGGTTGTCAAAATATCTGCCGGGCAAACTCGGTCTCGATGTCCCTGGCGATCAGGGCGGTTTCAAGGTCTGCACGCGTGAACGCGGCCTTCATGCAGGACGTGCAAGATCACGCAGGCGCTTCTCGAAGTCATTGGCAGCAGTGCTGTCCAGCAGCGTCTGTTTAAGCTCTAGCACCGGTTCCGCCCCACGCAGACCCAGAACAATTCTCGCGGGGCAACCGTCAAGGATGAACCGATTGAAGCTGACGAATACTCGCATGGATTCCCCTTCAAACTTCGGGAACCCTACATCGGTTTGACTCAGGCTTCGGCAACCGAACGTTTAATGCCAGAGATGGTTGGACGGCAGTCGCGCCCGGTCTTGGGTGGCGGAGCTGTCAGACGAATGCGAACCCGTCTCCGTCACCCTACCCCCCTTGCGTATCAGGCTGCGAGAAGACCGCGCCGCTCCGCGTGCGCGGCGGCGCGGGTCGTCTTGCAGTCCTCGCGATTCCGGAGATGGCGCTCTGTCGGAAAGTGGTTGTGGACTGTGGCATGGACGCTCGCGAACTTCTGCAACGTTCGCATGCGCCGGAACCGCAGCATTGCCCGCTCGCGTCGTCGGAACGGCAGGTGGGAGCTCTCCGCCCTGTCATTGAGCCACCGTCCCATCTCTCGGTCGTCGCCACGGCCGGGGTCTTTCAGCGCAGCCCCATAGGACCGTAGCCTGTCGGTGACGATGACCTCCGGCCGACCGTGCCGCTTCATGGCTTTCTTCAGAAGACCCAATGCCGACTTGCTGTCCCGGGTCTTCGTGACGACGCTTTCCAGCAGCTCGCCCGCGTGATCGACGGCACGCCGGAGGCAGTGCGTCACGCCGTTGATCCTAACCTAGACCTCGTCCGGGTGCCAGCGCCAGTGTCGGCGCGCCCGCATTCTGTCCACGCGCCTGCCGCGGATCTCGGCGGCGAACAGCGGCCGAACCGGTTCCACCAGTACCGCACGGTCTTATGGCTGATCCCGATCCCGCGCTCGTGCAGCAGGTCCGCGTCATTCCGCAGCGTCAGCGGAAACCGGATGTAGAGCATCACCGCCAGGCGGATGATCTCGGGGCTCTCGTTGAAATAGCGGAAGGGGTTGGATCCGGACATTCCAGGAAGCTAGGCGCGCGACCTGCCCGGCTCAAGCCAAGTTCTTCTGACAGCGCCGTCTAAGGCAATTCTCCTGTGCCGCGCCTGGGACGAGCGCCAACCCGTCCCGCGTTATTGCATTGTGGAACCAGAGTCGCTGCAGGTCGAGGCGACACGCGCCCGACCCACAGGAGCAAACGCCGAGCGGTTTCAGAGCAGGACCTGCCCTCCGGCGTCGAGGAACGCCATTGTGTGGCCGGCCCCGCCCAGTTCCGCACCCTGGATCAGGTCCGCCTGCGTCAGCCCCTTCGCGTCGGCGCAGGCCTTGCAAACCCAGATGATCCCGCCCTTCTCGACGAAACCGATGATCAGGTCCTTGACCGGAGCATAGCCTTCGGCGTGGAGACCGTCGGCCTTGCCCTTCACGGCGAGATTGACGGCATCATTGGTGAGGAAGATCCGGGCGTCGCCACGGCTGGCCGCCCCGTTGCCGACCACGAACGCGACCGTGGCCTTCTCCACGTTGTTCTCTCCCCAGGCATTGTTGATCAGGTACGACATGTCTTGTTCTCCTATGCATCATCGTTGTCCGATGCGTTCATGATGACCGCGCCACAGGTGCCCTGTGTGAATTCCGGCGCAGTCGCGAAGGAAATGCGCGTGACCGCTCCGAGTTGGACGTGACTTCATGTGAACGTCGGCGTCGGAGGGCAAAACGAAGCCTGACTTGCCGTCGGAATCGGCGCTGGGTCAGGCCGGTTCACCCAAGCACACGGATGAAATCGGCTATGACACACTCGATGTCTTCGGAAGTGTTCGCGGGGCCGAGAGACAGGCGTACGGTTCCCATCCCGACGCTCAGCGGGCACCCGATCGCGACCAGCACCCTTGACATGGTGACGCAGCCGGCATGGCAGGCCGAGCCGGTGGTGGCGGCCAGATGCGGAAGCTTCCGCAGGATTTCAGCGCCAACATATCCGGGAAAGCTCATGCTCAGGGTGTTCGGCGTGCGGTGCTCTGGGTGTCCGTTGAGGACGATCCTCGGGCCGAAGTGATCCTTCAGCCCCGACCAGAGCCGGTCGCGCAGGCCACGGACCCGGTCCTGATCCTTGCCGGTCGCCGCCCGCGCTGCGGCACCGAAGCCGGCCGCCAACATGGCGTTCTCGGTCCCGGCTCGCCGTCCGTCTTCGTGGCCGCCGCCGTGGAGATGCGGGGTGAGGCGCAGGCCCTTGCGGATGAAGAGGGCGCCGATGGCCTTCGGGCCGCCGATCTTGTGGGCGGCGAGCGACAGCATGTCAACGCCAAGCGCCCGCACGTCGATTGCGACCTTGCCCGCGCTCTGCGCCGCGTCGGAGTGGACGGGAACGCCGTGCGCCCGCCCGATGGCCGCGATCTCGCGGATCGGCTGGATCGTTCCGATCTCGTTGTTGGCGTGCATGATCGAGATGAGCCGCGTCTCGGGGCGGATCGCCTTCGCGACCGTGTCCGGCGCGACGATGCCGAACCGGTCCACCGGCACCAGGGTGATCCGTGCGCCGAGTGACTTCAGGAACCTGAGCGGCTGGAGGACCGCGTCATGCTCGACCGCGCCCGAGATGAAATGCGCGCCGGCGATCCGACGCAGCGGCACGACCCCCTTGATGGCCATGTTGTTGGCCTCGGTGCCGCCGCTGGTGAAGACGATCTCGCCGGGCGACGCGCCGATGAGGGCCGCCACCCGTGCGCGCGCCTCGTGCAATGCGTCGACCGCCTGCGCCGCTGCCCAGTGTCCCGACGAGGGGTTGCCCTGGCCCGAGGCGAGAAGTGGAGCCATGGCTGCGACGACCTCGGCCGACATCGGCGCGCTTCCGTTGTAGTCCATGTAGATTGCTTGGCGCGGGAATGCGCCGGGCTTTCCGGGCCCGCCGTCGGTTGCGGGTCCGGTCACGTCGAACGCGGGATGCTGTGTCATCGGTCTGAAGCCTCGGTCCTGTGAACATCGGACCAAGGATGGACACCGCGTCGCAGCCGGGCGTGACGTCGCCGCGCGGATCGGCGTGACTTCCCCGTCAGTCGCGGGAATTCGCGGCCATCGTTTCCTGCGGCCGAAGCGCAAGCCCGATGGCCTGGGCCAGGTCCTCGATCTCCGATTGGGTGGTTGCAGGCGAGATGATCGACAGCCGCAGCACCGGCTGCCCCATCCAAATGGTCGGCCGCACGAACTGGCCGAACTCTTCGTTCAGGACCGACGAAAGCCTGACGGTGGCGGCTTCGCGCGCCTCGGCCGGAATGTCGCAAAGCGTGATCGCCACCTGGTTGAGGCGCACGTCATTCAGCACCCTCACGCCCGGCAGTCGGTCGAGGCGGGCGGCAAGCATCGCGGCAAGGCGGCAATGGCCGCGGATCATCTCGCGCACGCCACTGCGCCCCAGTTCGCGCAGGACCGCCCAGGCGGCAAATCCGCGGGCACGCCGCGACAGCTCGGGATTGAACTCCGAAGGGTTGCGGCCGTCTCCCTCGTCGCGGTTCAGATAGGCTGCGGACATCGCCATCGCGCGGCGGTGCGCTTCGCTGTCGCGCACGATTGCGAAGCCGGAATCGTAGGGGACCTGCAGCCACTTGTGGCCATCGACCGACCAGCTGTCGGCGGCCTCCGAGCCGTGCACGAGATCGCGCATCTCCGGCAGTGCGCGCGCCCAAAGTCCGAAGGCGCCGTCGACGTGGTGCCAGGCTCCCTGCGCGCGGGCAATCTCGGCGATGCGCGAGAAGGGCTCCATCCCGCCGGAATTGATGTGACCGGCCTGCGAGATGATGATCTTCGGTCCGGAGACCAGATCGACAAGTTCACCGAGCCGCTCGACCTGCATCAGCCCCTGCGGGTCCGAGGGCACGCGGATGATCGCGCTTTCGCCGAAGCCCAGGTAGCGCAGCGCCGCGGTGTTGGAGACGTGGGCATCGTCGCTCAGAAAGATGTGGATCTTCGGTGACCCGTGCAGACCCTCGGCCTCGAAATCGTGTCCGGCGCGGCGCAGGACCTCGGTTCGGGCCGCAGCGAGGCAGACGAAACCCGCCATCGTCGCGCCCGTCACGAATCCGACCGAGGAGTCGCGCGGCAGGTCGAGCAGATCGAGCAGCCAGGCTGCGACTGCCTCTTCCGCCACCGCCGCGGCCGGCGCAGTCTGGAAGATCGCCGCGTTCTGGCCCCAGACCGAGGTCAGCCAATCCGCGGCGACGCCCGTCGGCGCCGACCCGCCCATGACCCAGGCGAAGAAGTTGCCCCGGGTGTTTCCGACGAGGCCGGGCTCGGCGGCGGCGATGAGTTCGTCGATGACCGCGCAGGGCGCGCGGCCCTCATCCGACATCGGGACGCAGAAGGCGCGCCGGAGCTCGTCGCGGGTTCCTCGGGGTATTGCGGGAGGCCCGCCGGCGCGGCGCCGCATCGCATAGGCTGCGGCGTGCGCGAAGACGTCGCCGTCCGGGATCGCGTCGAGCGGGTCCATCATCTCGGGTGCAGCCAGTTGGGCAGGAAGCCGTAAGCGTCCCGAACCCCGGTCGCATCGAAGGCGATCCCGGACGAGGTCAGCATCTCCTGCAGCGACCCGTCGTTGAATGCGTCGAACAGGTCGGTCGCGCCGCCGATGTGCCGGCCGGCGACATAGATCTGCGGGATGGTCTGCGCATGCGTGATCTCGCGAAGCGCCACGCGGATCCTGCCGCCCAGATTGTCCTCCTGGAATGCCGCCGAGTCGAGATCAATCGAGCGGAACGCTATTCCGGCCGCCTTGAAGAGCTTGCGCACCGACCAGCAGAACTCGCACCATTCCAGCGCGAACATCACGACCGGTTGACCTGGGTCGCCGATGGCGTTCTGGACGTAGTCCAACGCACGCGGCTCGGGTGCCGATGCGTTTGCGGCGGCCGTGGCCGGCGCGGTCGAGGGTGAGCCGAAACGGTAGCCGGAAGTCGAGTTCGAGATCGAGAGCTCTTCTTCCGACATGGCTTCCCCGATACCCTCGAAGAGCGGGGTGGACAGGTAGCGCTCCCCGGTATCGGGCAGCATCGCCAGGATGCGGGATCCTTCCGGCACCTCAGCCGCAAGCCTCACGGCGGCCGCGAAGGTGGCCCCGGAGGTGATGCCACAGAAGATCCCTTCCCGCCGCGCCAGTTCGCGCGCGCAGTCCATCGCCGCGGCGCCGGAAACGGGCAGGAAGATGTCGATCAGCCCCTCGGTCAACGCGTCCTCGGCGAGCTTTGGGATGAAGTCGGGCGACCAGCCTTGCATCGGATGCGGCCGGAAGGCCGGGTGGCTTGCCGACACCCGCCCCGCCTCGTCACGGGGCTGTGCTACGCCGCTGGAGAGCAGCGGTTACGTTGTCGGGCTCGACCGCCACGATCTTCGTTTGTGGGCTACGCTTTCTCAGAACGTGCGCCACACCCTTCAGCGTGCCCCCCGTGCCGAAGCCGGTCACGAAGTAGTCGAGCCCGTCCTCTCCGAAATCCGCGAGGATTTCTTCGGCGGTGGTGCGCATGTGAATGGCGGCATTGGCCTCGTTCTCGAACTGTCGCGGCAGGAACCATCCATGCTCCTTCGCGAGTTCCTCAGCCTTCGCGACCATGCCCGATCCCTTTTCGGAGGCGGGCGTGAGAACCACGCGCGCGCCCAGAAAGCGCAGAAGCTTTCGACGCTCCACCGAGAAGTTCTCGGCCATCGTGATGACGAGCGGATAGCCCTTCTGCGCGCAGACCATCGCCAGCCCGATCCCGGTGTTGCCGGAGGTGCCTTCGACGACGGTCTGACCGGGACTCAGCGCGCCGGACCTCTCGGCGTCCTCGATCACACCTGACGCCAGCCGGTCCTTGACCGACCCTGTCGGATTGAAGGCTTCGAGCTTCGCGAAAAGCTCCACCCCCTTCGGTCCGATGTTGTTGACCCGCACGACGGGCGTTCTGCCGACCGTCTCCAGGACCGAGGCATGCACTCCCGGGGCAGACGCCCGACCCTCGCGCCCGAGAGATCTATGGGCGGGGACGGCCGGCATCTTTCGTGCCGGCCGTGCGCTCGTGTGCTGTTCCATGTCGTGCTCCTTCCAAGATGCGTCTCCACCGTCACCGGAAATCCCATGGCCCTTCGGCCGACGGCCAGTGCTGCTGCGCCGAACTTCATGGCGCTGTGCAACACAAACGGCTATTCTCTGTGTATCGGGTTGTGCCGCCGCTGGCGCGCCTCAGCGTGACAGGCCGCAAACTTCGGCGTGAATTCATGTGCCGCGGCTTTTTTTGCCGCGCCGCCTGCCCAGCGGACGAATACGCCTCGCCCGACGCCACCCGACGCTTCGGGGAAAACCTTGGAAGGCCGTAAATGCTGACCATTCAGACTTTCGGACGACTGACGGTCACCTCGCCCGGCGGCGAGCCGATTGCAATCACCGGGGGCAAGACCCAGGGCCTGCTGGCCTACCTCGCGCTGAACGTGGAGATGGCCCCAAGCCGCGATCGTCTCCTTGCCATTTTCTGGGGCGACCGCTTCACCGAGCAGGCGCGGCAGAGCCTCAGGCAGGGTGTGGCGCGGATCAAGCGGGCGCTTGGTGACGGAGACTATGTGATCGCAGACCAGGACCACGTCGGCCTGAACGGCGCGCATGTGTCAGTGGACGCGGACGAGCTCTGCACACTGTCGGAGGATCCAACGCCCGAGGCGACCGAGCGTGCGGTCGCACTGCTGCGGGGTCCGCTGCTCGAGGGGCTCTACGGCCAGCACGCGGAATTCGACGACTGGGCCGCTTCGGAGCGCCAGCGGCTCTCGACCGTGGCGCTCGCCGTGATGGAGCGGGCGGTGAACCTGCGGGTCAGGCAGGGACAGGGCGACGCCGCCCTCGCGCTGGCGCGCAGGATGATCGAGATGGACCCGATGCGCGACGCCTCGCACAGCGTTCTGATCCGCCTGCTCAGCCAGAGGGGCGAGAGGGCCGCCGCCCTTCAGCACTTCCGCAATTACGAGGCGACCATCATGAAGGAGCTCGGGGTCGGTGCCGGCCACGAGCTGCAAAGGCTGGTCCACACGGTGCGCGGCGAAAAGTTCGTCCCCGACGAACCGGAGGGACGGCAACCCGAGGTCGAGGACCCTCCCGCCGCCGCCCCGTACCGGGCCCGGCGCGCGACGGTGGCGCTTCTGCCTTTCACCACGCTGAGCGAGGCAGGCGATGACTCCGCCCTGGCGTCCGGCCTCGTCGACGACGTGATGACGCATTTGTCCCATTTCAGCTGGCTGCAACTGAAGCAATGCCCCGACGTTCGGGAACGCCCCCTGATGGCGTCCGATCTGTCTACGCTGGCCGATGCGCATGTGCTCGACTACATCGTTCACGGGTCGCTCCGCCGCATCCACGACAGGGTCAGGCTGACCGTCAAGGTAACCGACCCGACGACCAACCGCTATCTGTGGGTCGCGCGCTACGACCGCCGGATGGATGACGTGTTCGCGCTTCAGGACGAGTTGTCGCTGACCATTGCGGCCTCGATCGAGGCAGAGCTGGCCGCCTTGGAAGGCCGGGCCGCGCGCGAGCTACAGGCCAAGGAGCTGAGCGCATGGGAATGCTATCACCGCGGCCTCGCCATCCAGTACGATTTCAACGCTGACACCAATCGCGAGGCGCAGAAGCAGTTCCGGCGCGCGATCGAGCTTGACGGGAACTTCGCCCTGGCCCACGCCCGGCTCGCCTATGCCCTGGTCATCTCGGCCATCTACTTTGAGGCCGACAATCTGGACGAGTTGCTGGACGAGTCGCTGGAGCTTGCACAGAAGGCGGCGCAACTCGCCCCGCAGGACGCGGTGGCGCGCTTCGCTCTCGGTCGCGTACACCTCGCACGGGGCGAGTACGAGCGCTCGCTTTCGGACCTGAGGATGGCCCTGCAGCTGAACCCGAGCCTGGCGCAGGCGCATTGCGCCCTTGGCGACACGATGGCCTATTCGGGACAGATCGACAACGCAATGCCGTGCTTCGAGGAGGCGGTGCGGATCAGCCCATCCGACCCGTACCGCTGGGCATTCCTCAGCTACGGCGCGACTGCCCTGCTGTTCCGCGGTGATTTCGAAAAGGCGGCGTCATGGGCTGCCGATGCCGAAAGCATGCCGAACGCGCATTACTGGGCCACCGCGATCAAGGCCTCGGCCCTCGGCCATCTCGGGCGCTCGGAGGAAGCGGCCCTTGCGGTCCACAATCTCAGGGCACGGCGCCCCGGGATCACTGCCGACTTCGTGAGGCGCCGTCTGTTCTACATCCGGGATCCGGATCAGCTGACTACCTATGTCGAGGGCCTCAGACGCGCCGGGCTCGAGTGACGAGGCGCCGCATGGGCGCAGCCTCGTGACGGTGTTTCCGCAGGCATCGCCGGTCGCCTCGTTTGCGCGCCATCCCCCGCGACTGCGACAGATTTGACGCCGATTTCACGCCTCCCAGCGCGGAATCGGACTGCTGGCGTCACGACCGGGGGTCAGACCGACCGCAGCCGCCCAGAAGCGGCCCGACACCAACATCCGAAAGGTTCCGAAATGAGAAGTCGCAGTGCAATCGCGGCGTGTGGGGCGTTCCTTGCCACCAGCGCAATTCTTCTGACCGCCACGTCCTCCGTGGCCGACATGCCCTACCATGGCGAAGGCCATGTCATGCTCACACCGGCCGAGATGGCGTGGGGACCCGTCGCCTCGATGGCGGCACCGGCGGAGATATTCATCATCGAGGGCGATCTCAGCCAGGCCGCACCTTTTACCTTCCGCCTCAAACTGCCGGCGGGCTACGATGTCCTTCCCCATATCCATCCCGCGTACGAACGGGTCACCGTGATATCGGGAACCTTCCACTTCGCACACGGCGAAGAGTTTGACCGCGACGCGATGACGGAGCTTCCGGCAGGCAGCGTCGCGATCATGGCACCAGGGCAGCCGATGTTCGGCCACGCTTCCGAGGATACTGTGATCCAGCTGCACGGCACGGGCCCCTGGGGGATCGAATACATTCGTGCAGAGGACGATCCGCGGTCCTGATCTCGCAGCCAGACCGACGGGCAAGCGGGGGGCGAGTTTCTCGCCTCTCGTCGAAACCTGCGTGGCCTCTCGGACCGTGACTGGTGTCAGCCCCCCATTTCAACCCGACACGCCTCCGCACATGCCGCGCAGATGCTTCCGGGAGCGCAACGGCACTTGCGCCGCCGATTGCGCGGCACCTGCCAAGGCTTCCATGCGGCACTCAGCTTACCGACGCTCCTGTCGCCCTTCGGTGCGCACAATGCGCCAGTCAAGGATCGCGCCCGCGCAGAGGAACCCGAAACCGGCGAGTTCTGTGAGCCGGTCGTAGGAAATCAGCATGGCGAAGCCGATCAGGAGAAACCCCGGCACCGCCATGACGACAGGCGCGCGGCGGCCATGTCTGCGCAGGCGGTTCAACAGCGCAAGCAATGTCAGACCGGAAAGTCCCACGATCACCAGCCCCCAGACGGTTTCGTTGAGCGCGATCGATACGCCCAGCAAGCCAAGCAACGCAATCGTGACAAGCGTCCCGTAACACGCCAGCAGTGCAAGTGCCGTAGCGGCCGGGGCAAACCAGCCGTCCCTGATCTCTCTGCTCATTTTCGCGTCCCTTTCTCCACCGCAAAATTGCGCGTGTGATCACTTCGTGCTGAATTGAGCCGCGGGTGGGTTTCCTCGCCGAACCAGAAGAGCAAGCCGCCTGAAACGAACATCGAGATCGCGACGAACCAGAAGCCCGCTTCTGCCGTACCGGAAAGATTTGCCGCAAGGCCGAGGCCGAGGGCGCCGATCGCGTAGCCGAGGTCGCGCCAGAAGCGGTAGATCCCAATGGCCGAGCCGCGCCAGGCGGGCGGAGTGATGTCCGCGACCGCCGCCGAGAGGTTCGGATAAAACAGCGCCATGCCGAAGCCCGCCACGCCCGCCGAGACCGACCACCAGAGCGCGCCCGTGCCCAGCACCACCATCGCCACGCCCGCGCCGCAGATCCACATGCCGAGCACGTTGGGCCAGAAGCGGCCGACATGGTCCGACAGCCGCCCGGTGAAGAGCTGCGAGCCACCCCACACGAAGCCGTAGGTGCCGACGATCCAGCCGACCTCAGTCAGGCTGGCGCCCTGCCCCACGAGGAAGACGGGGAAGAGCGCCCAGACCAGCGCATCGACGAACTTCTCGACGAGCCCCGCCTGGCTGATCGCGAAGAGGCGGCGGTCGCGCCAGCTCATCAGCGCGAACACCTCGCCCGTGCTGGGATGCTCAGAGACGCCCTCAGGGTAGCGCGGCAGGGATTTCGGTGGCGCGGCCTTGTGCGCGGCAGTCTCGGCCTTGGCCCAGGGCAGTGTTTCCTTGACCCAGGCCACGGTGAGGACCAGCGCCAGCAGGACTACGGCCATGCCGAAAAGCAGGAGCCCGTTCCGCGCCCCCAGCCACTCGGCGGCATAGGCGGTCAGGACGCCCGCGATCGCGACGCCGACGTAGCCCGAGAACTCATTGAGCCCCATGGTGAGCCCGCGTTCGTCAGCCCTCGTGATGTCGAGCTTCGCGGTCTGCGTCATGGACCAGCAGAGGCCCTGATTGACGCCCAGAAGCACGGTCGCCGCGACGATCCAGTTCCAGTCCGGCGCATACCAGATCATCACTGGAATCGGCAGTGCGACGACCCAACCCCAGAACAGCACCCGTTTGCGCCCGATCCGCTCCGACCATCGCCCGGCGACAAAGTTCATCACCGCCTTCACCGCGCCGAAGGCCACCACGAAAGAGGCAAGCAGGAGGAAAGAGCCGCGCTCCAGCCCGAACTCGCTCTCGGCCAGCGCCGGGACCACCGTGCGCGTCATCCCGATGGCGAAGCCGACCAGCATCACCTGGATCAGCTGATGCGAGACCTGTACGAGATTTTCGCGGATGCCGCGCTGAAGACTGCTCGCGGTCATTCGGCGGGCTCATTCGTCGTGACGCGCGGGTCGAGCGCGCCGCCGCTGGCGGGGCCGCGCAGGGGCTGGATCAGCATCCGGTCGAGCCAGCGGTCGCGGCGTGTCCGGAACTG
The DNA here is from genome assembly GCA_963738635.1 of uncultured Alphaproteobacteria bacterium. GTDB lineage: Bacteria > Pseudomonadota > Alphaproteobacteria > Rhodobacterales > Rhodobacteraceae > JAOADN01. The sequence goes on from CAVTXE010000004.1 coordinate 482,320, forward strand.
CTCGATCCCGATCTCCATCCCCTCATGGCCCTTGGCGGGCTGGGCGGCATGGGTGCCGAGCGGCCGGTCCCGCCACAGCAGGTTGAAGCCGTAGTTCGAGTTGGTCTCGCGCGGCTCGATGGAACGGTGCACGGGGTGCATGTCAGGGGTGACGACGGACATGGGTTCTGAACTTCGGGGTTGTGAGAAGCGACGGAATCGGTATCATTCAAATTATCGCTTGAATGATTTACCGTCTGGAGACGTTCATGTCAATCAGCCCGAAGACAGCGCTTCTCGAGGAATATGCACTCGTCGCGCGCGCTTTGTCCGCTCCCGCACGGCTCTCGCTTCTCGAGCAACTGGCGCAGGGAGAGCGCGGGGTGGAGGCGCTTGCGGAAAAGACCGGCCTCACGAACGCCAACTGCTCGCAGCATCTGCAGCAGCTCCGTCGCGCGGCACTGGTCACCAGCCGCCGCGACGGCAAGGCAGTGATCTACCGGCTGACCGACGCAAAGACGCTCGCGCTGATGGACCTGCTCCGGGTCGTCGCGGAGCGCAACCTTGCGCAGGTCGAGCGCATCCTTCGCGGCCTCGCGGGTGGCGAGGAGGCGCCCGAACCTGTCAGCCGCGGTGAGTTGGCGGCACGCATCGAGGATGGCTCGGTCACCGTGCTCGACGTCCGGCCTGCCGACGAATACGCTGCGGGGCATATTCCGGGCGCGCTGAACACGACACTGGCGGAGCTGGAGCAAATCCTCCCGTCGTTGGTGCCCGATGCCGAGATAGTCGCCTACTGCCGCGGCCCTTATTGCGTCTATGCCCACCAGGCGGTCGCCGCCTTGCGTAGCCACGGCTTCAACGCGCGGCGCCTTGACGGCGGCCTGCCGGAATGGCGCGAGGACGGGCGTGCGATCGAGAGGCAAATGGATCGCACTGGGAGAGTTCTCTGAACTCAATAATCCGTCTCCAGATAGACCCTGGCGCAGTCGTAGGCGAAAGCGGCTGTGGTGCCGGTGTTGAGGTAGAGGCGGGGCGGCAGGAATTGCGTGCTCGCGGGGCGGCCGGTGGCGATCTCCTGCTCGAAAACCACGACGGACGGAGCTGTCAGACGAATGCGAACCAGTCTCCGTTTCCCCTGCCCCAGTTACCGATCAGGCAGCGAGAAGGCCGCGCCACTCGGCGAGAGCGGCGGCGCGGGTCGTCTTGTAGGTGTCGCGGCTCTGAAGGTGGCGCTCCGTCGGAAAGTGGTTGTGGACCGAGGCATGGACTGAGGCGAACCTCTGCAACGTTCGCATGCGCCGGAACCGCAACATCGCCCGCTCTCGCCGTCGGAATGGCAGGTGCGAATTCTCTGCCCGGTTGTTGAGCCAGCGCCCCATCTCCCGATCGTCGCCGCGGCCGAGCTGCTTCAGGGCAGCACCATACGATCGAAAACGATCCGTCCCGATGGTCTCGGGTCGGCCATGCCGTTTCATGGATTTCTTCAAGAATTTCAGGGCTGCCTTGCGATCGCGCGTCCTGGTCACGATGCTTTCCAGCACCTCGCCCTCGTGATCGACAGCCCGCCAGAGGTAGTGGGTCCCGCCGTTGATCTTCACGTAGACTTCGTCCAGATGCCAACGCCAGTGGCGATGCGCGCGCATCGCCTCGACACGCTTGCTGCGGATCTCGGCGGCGAACATCGGGCCGAAGCGGTTCCACCAGTACCGCACCGTCTCATGGCTGATCTCGATGCCGCGCTCATGCAGCAGGTCCTCGACGTTTCGCAGCGACAGCGGAAACCGGATGTAGCAGCATCACCGCCAGGCGGATGATCTCGGGGCTCTCTTGAAGTAGCGGAAGGGGGAAGGTTTTGTCATCCCGGCAGGCTAACCGGCGCATATGCTGCCTCAAGCGAAGTTCTTCTGACAACACCTCGGAGGCAATTATGAGACTGCAGGCGTCCGGCGAGACCCATGCGTCTCTGGAAATCGCGCACGACCACCGAAAGCCGACCGTCCGCGCCCAATCCGATCTGGAGAAGTTTTCCGACCTGATAGGTCGTCACCGCGATCGAGGCTTGGGCCGCTGTCAATCGGCGCGCAAAACTGACCCCGTATCGGCGTCCAATTTTGACCCCACCGGTCCCACGAGATCGGGGCCTGAGCCGACGGAACGGTCAGGGTGTGGAGTTGGCTCAGTCCCTGATCGGGGTCAGGCGCGGTTCTTGAAGCGCCAGGACTCGTTGCCGGTCTCGATGATCTCGCAATGGTGGGTGAGCCGGTCGAGCAGCGCGGTGGTCATCTTGGCGTCGCCGAAGACGGTTGGCCATTCGCCGAAGGCGAGGTTGGTGGTGACGATGACCGAGGTGCGCTCGTAGAGGCGGCTGATCAGGTGGAACAGCAACTGCCCACCGGATTGCGCGAAGGGCAGGTAGCCGAGTTCGTCGAGGATGACGAAGTCGAGGCGGGTCAGGTAGTCGGCCATGCGGCCCTGCTTGCCGCCGCGGGTCTCGGTCTCCAGGCGGTTGACCAGATCGACGACGTTGAAGAAGCGGCCGCGGGTGCCGTTGCGGATGAACGACCGCGCGATGGCGATGGCGAGATGGGTCTTGCCGGTTCCGGTGCCGCCGATGAGGACGAGGTTGCGCTGATCGGCAACGAAGCCGCCGGTGGCCAGATCCCGCACCAGGACCTCGTTGATGGGCGTGCCGGTGAAGTCGAACGCGTCGATGTCCTTGGCCAGCGGCAGCTTGGCGATGGGCATCTGGTAGCGGATGGACCGCGCCTGCTTCTCGGCGATCTCGGATTGCAGCAGATCGCCCACGATGCGCGGCGGCTCGTGCTGGTGCTTGATGCCTGCGGCAAAGGTCGGCACATTTCGATTCTGCTTCCCGCTTCTTCAGAATATCGATAGTGCGCACTTCCTTTCGAGCCTTTCGTGTCGCTGTCCATCCCCTTGACGGGCCGGAATCTCGTTGCAACGGGAGGAAGATCCCGTGGCAGGTCAGCAAAGTGGCTACCAACCGCATCCGGAAGTGCCGCTTGAGCGCCCGGCTTCAGGGCGCAATCGAATGTAGAGGCCGCCGCTGTAACCACGACCAACCCATGCAATTTGGATTGACGCAGATCAATCCCTGTGTATCGATGGTTTAGGAAAAGCTTTTCCTACTCTGTGAACGTCGCACTCCATGCTTCTGCACACAGGCGCAGCGCGCTTTGGGTGACGAACACGAAAGCTTTTCTCAGCCTGGCGGGGAGACCCCGCCGAGATTGCTCCGGCATGGTCGGGCAAACGAGGGAGGATAAAGGATGACCAGAACTAAACCCTGGATTCAGGGGTCTCTGATTGCTTGCCTCATCGCGGCATCCGCGGCGACGGCTGTTCATGCGGAAGACCTTACAATGTGGGTCCGAGAAAGTGCCGCCGACCCCGGCAAACTGATGGTGGACCTGTGGAACACCAGCCACGAGGACAAGATTACGCTGACCGCCATCCCGGACAATCAGGTGGTGACGAAGCTCGCAACGTCGGCTCAATCGGGCAGACTCACCCGACTTGGTGTCCTTCGATCTGATCTACATGCCCGATTTCATGAAGGCCGGGCTTCTGACTGACCTGACCGATCAACTGAGCGCCGACCCGCTTTATGCAACGCATGTGCAGGCCTACAAGGACATCGCGACCTACGAAGGCAAGATCTACGGCGTCGGCTTCACTCCCGACGTGTCGGTGCTGGCTTGGAACAAGGATCTCTACAAGGCCGCGGGTCTTGACCCCGAGAAGGGGCCGACCACGATTGCTGAAGTCGTCGATCATGCCCGCAAGATCCGGGCGCTTGGCGGCGACACTTACGGCTTCTGGTTCTCTGGCGCATGTCCGGGTTGCAACATCTTTGTGACCTCGCCGATGATGGTTGCGGCCGGATCAAAGATGCTGCCCCGCAATGGCGAGGACGAAGCGCTGACCGGTGACGGTGTGAAGCTGGTGCTCGAAGCCTACAAGACGATGTGGGACGAAGGCATCATTCCCGAGAACGCCGAGGTCGACACGGGGGCCAACTTCGTTTCGGCCTTTGCCAGCGGCAAGATCGGCATCGCGGGAACCGGAGGCTTCCTCATCAGCCTGATGAAGCGTGAGCATCCCGACTTCAACTACGGTCTCACCTTGCTTCCCGGTGCCGAAGCCGGACAGGTCTCGGCCTTTGTGGGCGGGGATGTCGTCGCTGTGCCTGCAGGCGGCAAGAACGAGGCCGCAGCCCGGGAGTTCGTGACCTGGGTCCTTACGGACGAAGCGCAACTGCAGGGGCTGGCGAAGAACTCGATCCTGACGACGCGGACAGACCTTGCCGACAATGAGTTCACCAAGGGCAACGACAAGGTGCTGACCACTGCCAGTGCGCTTGCGGCGGGCTATGTTCCTTGGGTCTTCCACTTCGCGGACATGGTCAATTCGGACTTCGTCGCCATGGATCATCATGGTTCAGACCGCGATCTTTGACGGCGACATCGACGGTGCGATTGAAACCGCGCGGGCCGAGATGCTGGCAATAGCCTCCAAGTGACGTCCCCCGGGGGCCGGCAGAGGCTGGCCCCCGCCCATCGGAGGTGCTGGCGATGTCCGCGCGCAGGAATGCCTATGTGGGTCTGGCTTGGCTGGCACCGACCCTGGCCTTTGTCGGCCTTTTCGTGCTGTGGCCGATGGCACATCTGATCTGGCTGTCCTTTACCTCGACCTCGCTGCTTGGCGGAGGTGAGTGGGTGGGGCTGGACAACTATCGGACGGCCTTTTCCGACCCCAAGTTCTGGGCGGCCTTTCGCTTCACCTTGATGTATACCGCGATCATCACGCCAATCCTTATGGGCCTCGGATTTGCGCTGGCGCTTCTTGTGTCGCCCAACTCTCCCCTGCGCCGCGTCACCAGAACGGTCGTATTCCTGCCGGTCGTGATCGGCCTCGCGTCATCTTCAGCTTCTCTGGTTCTGGCTTTTCGACCAGCAGGTCGGGCTTTTCAACCGGTTGCTGGTGGACCTGGGCCTGCTTGCTGAACCGATGGTCTGGTTTCGCAAGGCCGAGACCGGGCTTGCTGCGGTCATCATTTCGGTCACCTGGAAGGTTGTCGGCTTCGGCATGATCCTGATGATGGCCGGGATCCAGTCGATCAGCGGGGATCTCTTCGAGGCCGCGCGGATCGACGGCGCCTCGGCTGCGCTGCGCGTCAGGCGCATCGTGCTGCCGCTTGCCGCGCGATCGATCCTGATGGCAACGGTGATCTCGGTCATCGGCTCGATGCTGGCCTTCGACCAGTTCTACCTGATGACGGGCGGCGGCCCGCGCGGCAAGAGCTTCACCTCCGTCTACTGGATCTACCAGTCCGGCTTTGTGCGCTTCGATCTGGGCTATTCGGCCGCTTTGTCGGTGATCCTGATGCTGGTCATCATGGCCATGACGGCCCTGCAGCTGCGCCTTCAGACCCGGAGGCGGCCGTCATGAGCATGGCGATCCTCGACCTGCCGCCGCGGCCCCTGGCGCGACGGGCCAGAGGCTGGCTTGTCGCCGCACTGTGCCTTTTCGTGATCATGGCCATGCTGCTGCCGCTGGTCATGTCCTTTCTGGCCTCGTTCCGCCCGCTGGCGGAAACCTCGGCGGTGCCACCGACCTATCTGCCTTCGGCGCTAAGTCTGGAAAACTACAAGAAGGTTGCAAACTATCAGCAGGGCATCTGGGTCTATGTCCGCAACTCTGCCCTTGTCGCAGGCATGACCATCGTGCTCTGCCTTGCGTTCTCCGTGCCCGCAGGCTTTGCACTGGCGCGCTTCCCGGTGCCGGGCAAGGAAGTGTGGTTCCTGCTGATCCTCGCGTCGATGATGGTGCCCTACCAGGCGATTATCGTGCCGCTGTATCTGATGTTCTCGAAGCTTGGCCTGACAGCCAGCCACCTTGGCCTTGCGATCCTGCACACCATCTTGCAACTGCCTTTCTCAGTATACCTGATGCGCAACAGCTTTGAGGCCGTGCCGCGAGAATTGGAAGAGGCGGCACGGGTCGACGGCGCTTCGACCGTGTTCCAGCTGCGCCGTGTGTTCATGCCGCTGGCCGTGCCCGGCATGGTGACCGTGGCGCTGTTCGCCTTCATCACCTCGTGGAACGAATTTATCGGGGCGCTGATCCTGATGAACACCGAAAGTGCCTTCACCGTTCCGATCATGCTGACCGGCGTCGTTTCGGGCGATTTCGGTGTCTGTCGATTGGGGCGCTTTGCAGGCTTCCGTAGTCATCTCGATGCTGCCTTGCCTCTGCGTCTACCTCGTGCTGCAGAAATACTATGTCTCCGGATTGCTAGCGGGAGCCGTCAAATGACCGGGACTGACAAGCGCCGACCGCTGCGCGGCACCGCCAACGATCCATGACGTCGCCCGCGCGGCAGGCGTGTCGATCGGCACCGTGTCCAAGTCGCTGAACGGCACCGGGTCGCTGTCGGAAGAGACGCGCAAACGCGTCATTGAGGCCGTGCGGACACTGAATTTCCGGCCCAACGTCCTGGCCCGCAGCCTGCATACCGGTTTGTCGGGCTACGGTCGGGCTGATCTCGAACGACAGCTTCGGCCGCTTCACCATGCCGATCATGGAGGGGCTGGAGGGTGTGCTGTCGCAATCCGGCATCGGCGTCTTCATGGTGAATGCGACCGATGACGCGGAACGGGAGCGCGCCCATCTGGACCAGTTGCTGGCCAAGCAGATCGACGGGTTGATCGTGACTGCCCGGCGGGCGGACCGCCGTCCGTCCGTCAACTTGCGTGGCATTGGCATCCCGGTGATTTACGTCTTCAGCCAGGGAGAGGACGCGGAGGCCCTGACGCTTCTGCCCGACGACAGCGGAGGCGCGCGGCTAGCCACGGAGCATCTTGCCCAGCGCGGCCGCCGTCACATCGCCCATGTCACCGGTCCCCGGGACTTCGAGGCCGTGCGATTGCGCGAGGCCGGCTGGCGGGACGCCCTGGCAATGGCCGGTCTGGAGCCGGGGCCCGTCCTGCATGGCCCCTGGTCTGAAGCCTGGGGTCGGGAGGCAATGTCGCAGCTGATCACGGACGAGCTGCCCGATGCCGTGGTCTGCGGCAACGACCTTATCGCCCGCGGCTGTGCCGACGCCCTGCGGGAGGCGGGCATTCCTTCCCCAGCCCGGGTTGCACTGACCGGGTTCGACAACTGGACCGTCGTCGCCGAGGCCTGCCGTCCGGCGCTGACTTCGGTCGACATGAACCTGGTCCAGCTTGGCGCAGAAGCCGGGCACCGGATGACCGAAATGATCAAGGGCGCAGCCGGCTCCGGCACGCTGCGCCTGCCTTGCACGCTGGTCGTGCGTGAAAGCAGCTGAGGAAAGCCATGCGCCGTTATTCATCCGTCCCTTTCGCCGAAGTGAAAATCACCGGCAGCTTCTGGTCCGAACGCCTCGACACCGTGCTGCGCAAGACGATCCCCAGCCAGCACGCCCAGCTGGCCAAGTACAACGTTCTGGACAGCCTCAAGCTGCCCAAGCCCGTCCCGCCCCTGACCTTCAAGCCGCATGCGGATGGCTTCACGCACCCAGATCTTCTGGGACAGCGACATCGGCAAATGGATCGAGGCCGCCTCCTACGCCCTTTCCCACCGCCGCGACCCGATGATCGAGGCAAAGATCGAGGCGATCATCGACGATCTGGAAAAGGCCCAGGAACCGGATGGTTATCTCAATTGCTGGTATCTGGAGCGCGAGCCGCAGAACCGCTGGACGAACCTGCGCGACAACCACGAACTGTACAACCTCGGCCACCTTCTGGAAGGCGCAGTCGCCTACCTGCGTGCGACTGGCAGTGACCGGCTGATGCAGGTGATGGAACGCGACTTCGATCACGTCGCCACAGTCTTTGGCCCCGGACCCGGCCAGAAACGGGGCTATTGCGGGCCACCCCGAGGTCGAGCTTGCGCTCATCAAGGCGTGGCACGCCACAGGTCAGCGCAAGTATCTCGACCTTGCCAGCTACTTCGTCGACGAACGCGGCCAGCAGCCCCATTACTTCGACATCGAACGCGACGCGCGGGGCGAGCCGCCGGGGAAATTACGGGCAAGGCACCTATGAATACAGCCAGTCCCACCTGCCGGTGCGCCAGCAGACCAAGGTCGTGGGCCACGCCGTGCGGGCGATGTATCTTTACACTGCGATGGCCGACCTTGCCGCCGAGCATGGCGACGGCACCCTGAAAACCACTTGCGAGACGCTCTGGAAGGATGTCACCTCGACCCGGATGTATGTGACGGGAGGCTTCGGTCCTTCGGCCAGCAACGAGGGCTTCACCCAGGATTACGACCTGCCGAACGACACCGCCTATGCCGAAACCTGCGCTTCGGCGGCGATGATCTTCTGGGCGCCCGGATGCTGAACCTCGACCTCGACGGCCAGTATGCCGACCTTTTGGAGCTGGCGCTTTACAACAACGCCCTCGCCGGACTGTCGCGCGAGGGGGACACCTATTTCTACGACAACAAGCTGGAAAGCGACGGCAGCCATCGCCGTTGGGACTGGCACCCCTGCCCTTGCTGCACGATGAACGTCGCCCGCCTGGTGGCCTCAGTCGGTGGCTACGTTTTCGGCCTCGGCGACAAGGAGGTGGCGATCCATCTTTACGGCGGGGCCGAGACCGAACTCTCCCTGGCCGGGGGCCGCGTCCGCATTGCCGAAAGTTCTGCCTATCCTTGGGACGGCGCGATCCGGGTCGAGGTCACGCCTGACACCGCCCGCAGCTTCACGCTCTCGCTCCGCATTCCCGCCTGGTGCCGCAACGCCAAGCTCCGCGTCGCGGGGGCCGAGGTTCCGGTCACCCCAGAACGCGGCTACCTCCGCATCGCCCGGACATGGTCCCCCGGGGATGTGGTCGAGCTTGACCTGCCAATGCCCGCCGATCGGCTCTGGGCCAATCCCGAAGTCAAGGCCGATGTGGGGCGCGTGGCCGTCCGGCGTGGCCCCCTGGTTTACTGCTTCGAAGGCCAAGACCAGTCCGCCCCCCTCCACCGCCTGCGCCTTCCTGGCCCTTCCGCGCTGTTGGACGAGTTCCGCCCGGACCTCCTCGGCGGCATCAGCGTTCTCTGCGCCGAGGGTTTGGCGATCACCGACCCGGACGCGGCGCTCTACCGCACGCATCCCCCCGCGGAATCGCCCTCGCCGCTCATGGCCGTGCCCTATTACATCTGGTGCAACCGAGGACCGAACCCGATGCATGTCTGGATCCGGGACTAGCCGATGACCGATGCGGTCGCCCAACTGCGCCTGACCGGGCTTCGGAAAAGCTTCGGGTCCTTCGAAGCGATCAAGGGCGTGGACCTGACAGTGCAAAAGGGCGAGTTTTGCGCCCTTCTCGGCCCCTCGGGCTGCGGCAAGTCCACGCTTCTGCGGCTGATCGCCGGGCTGGAAGAGCCAACCAGCGGCCGGATCGAAATCGCGGGCCGTGACGTGACGATGGAGGAACCCTCGGCCCGCCAGATCGCCATGGTCTTCCAGTCCTATGCGCTCTATCCGCACATGAGTGTTGCCGAAAATATCGCCTTCTCGCTGGAAGCCGCCGGAGTTCCCCGTGCCACCCGGATGGCTCGCGCTGCCGAGGTGGCGAAGCTTCTGCAGCTTGACAGCCTGATGACCCGTCGGCCGGCCGAGCTGTCCGGCGGACAGCGCCAGCGGGTGGCCATCGGACGCTCGCTCGTGCGCAACCCTCAGGTTTTCCTCTTCGACGAACCCTTGTCGAACCTCGACGCGCTCCTGCGTGTGCAGATGCGTCTTGAACTGTCAAACCTGCACCGCGACCTGGGGGCCACGATGGTCTATGTAACCCATGATCAGGTCGAAGCAATGACAATGGCTGACAAGATCGTGGTCATGAACGGTGGCGAGGTCCAACAGATCGGCGGACCGATGGACCTATACGATAATCCGGCAAATCGGTTTGTGGCCGGGTTCATAGGGAATCCGACAATCAATTTTCTTCCCGGCGCGGCAGTTGGCCTTTCTGCGACAGAGGTCGGTCTGCGACCGGAACACTTTCGACTGGTTCCCGTGATCGGCGCACCGCTTTCGGGTTCCGTCAGGCTGGTGGAGCGACTCGGCAACCAAACTCTCGTACATGTGGCAACCGCAGTCGGCATGATCTGCATACAGGGGTCAGGCAGGTTGGTTACGATAGTTGGTGACACGGTCGGTCTGGCGTTCGATCTTGATCAGGCGCTGATTTTTGGCAGCGACGGCCGTCGCCGCTAAACGGGCAAGGGATCAAACGGCAACTTGATCCTGGAACGGAGAACCGTTGATGTCGGGTTGATGGCGCGGTTCCCGGCTCTGCAAGAGTGCCAGATGCATCAGAGACCGTCTGGGAAAGATCAACGGCTTTGCCAGTCCGAGCGGAGCTGTCAGACGAAGGCGAACCAGTCTCTGTGAGCTACCCCCCGAAAATCGGACAGTGACGGAAGCTACGATCTGAGGTCTGCTGGTCTCCAAGCACGAGGAGAACAGAGATGTCGAAACGCAGGAACCATGACGCGGCGTTCAAGGCCCGCGTTGCGTTAGAAGCACTTAAGGGCGAGCGCACGGTGTCGGAACTGGCGAGTGCCTATGAGGTGCACCCGACGATGATCCATCAGTGGAAGAAGTCGCTGCTGGAAGGGGCTGCCGGTACTTTCTAGCGTGGTGGCAAGGCGGCTGCAGCAGCCGAGATTGCCGAGGACACGGTCCGTGATCTGCATGCCAAGATCGGGGAGCTGGCCGTCGCCAACGATTTCTTTCCCAGAAATCTCAAGCCGTGGACCGGGAAGTGAGGCGCGGCATGATCGAACGGACCCATCCCAAGCTGTCGGTTGGGGCGCAGTGCCGCCTTCTCTCGATCTCGCGGTCGTCGTTTTATTACGCGCCGCAGGGCGAGACGGCGCTGAACCTCGACCTGATGCTGAAGGTCGACAAGCAGTTTCTGGACACGCCGTTTTTGCGGTGTCCGGCAGATGACTTGGCACCTTCAGAACGAAGGCCATGCCGTGAATGAAAAGCGCATCCGGCGGCTGATGCGCCATATGCGATTAATGCCGATCTACCAAAAACCCAACACCAGCAAGCCCGCCAAGGGCCACAAGATCTACCCCTATCTGCTGGGCGGGCTGCGGATCGACAGGCCCAACCAGGTCTCGTGCGCCGACATCACTTACCTGCCCATGCGCAAAGGCTTTCTCTATCTGGTAGCCATTGTGGACTGGTTCACCCGCAAGCTGTTGGCCTGGTGCATCTCGGACACGCTGGAAGCCGAGTTCTGCCTTGAGGCGCTGAACGAGGCCATCCACAAGTTCGGCCCGCCCGAGATCATGAATACATATCAAGGGTCACAGTTCACATCCTTCGACTGGACCGACCGATTGAGGCGGGCAAAAACCAAGATCTCGATGGACAGCAAAGCCCGCTATCTGGACAACATCTTCATCGAGCGGCTTTGGCGATCCCTGAAGTATGAATGCGTCTACCTGCACGCTTGGGAAACAGGGTCACAGGCACGAGCTGGCGTCGGGCGCTGGATCACATTCTAGAACCACCAGCGGCCCCACGCCGCCCATGGCGGTCAACCGCCCGCCGTGGTCTACTTCAACACAACCCAAACCGATCAGCAGGTGCAGGCAGTAGCTTAAATCAGCCGGAAATCTGTCCAAAGATTGGGGAGTAGCTCAGGCATCAACGAATTTCGGAATCGCTTAAGATCGCCCTTGATTGGCTCCCTCAGTATGTTGCGCGCCCACCGGAAAGATCAAAGGTTGCACCTGTGGTGAAGCTGTTGTCGTCGCTGACCATGAAGGCGACCATCGAGGCTGCCTCTTCAACCGCCACGAAGCGGCCACGCGGGACCTTTCCCAGCATGTAGGCCACCTGTTCCGGTGTCAGCTGTTCGAGGATCCGGGTCTTGGCAGGCGAGGGCGTCAGGGCGTTGACCGAGATGTCGTGCCCGGCCAGTTCCTTGCCCAAGGACTTGGTCAACGCGAGGACGCCCGCTTTGGCTGCCGAATAGGCGGCGGCGTTGGGGTTGCCTTCTTTGCCGGCAACCGAACTGACGTTGGCGATGCGGCCGAAGTTGCGCGCGATCATGCCGGGAACAACGGCGCGGCAGCAATGAAACACACCGGTCAGGTCGATGTCGATGACCTGACGCCAGGCGGCAAGGTCATAGTTTGCAACGGAGGCCGCGGGACCGGCAATCCCGGCGTTGTTCACGAGGATGTCGATCTTGCCAAAGGCCGCTTCCGTGGCAGCTGCGGCAGCCTGAACGTCCTCCCACTTCGACTGATCGCACAGGCAGGTCAGCAAACGGTCCCCTGCCCCGAGCGCTGTTGCTGCGCGCGCCATTTCTGGCGCGTCAACGTCCCAGATGGCCAACCGGGCACCTCCGGCCATCAGTCGCTGAGCGACGGCCAGCCCGATTCCTTGCGCGCCACCGGTGACCACGGCCACCCGATCCGTAAAATCGTATCGCGTTTCTTTGGCCATGCCCTGTCTCCTTGCCATTTCCATATCTCGTGCAGCCCTTGTCGGCTGGTCACCATTGATGTTGTCTTCACCTGCGCCCGGGGCTGATAGGGTCGCCCCTTCCAGGGACTGCAACCTCAGGCCCTTGGGGGCGCCTGCCTCATCGGCATGGCAAGGGTCCTTCTCGTCTTGTTACGCGCCTACGTACGCTTGGTTCAGAAGTCCGGCTTGACAGTTTCGACGTCTTCCTGGGTCACCACTGTCGGCGGGATTGGCAAACGCTCCGCAACCTCCTTGCCATCCATGATGCCCGTGATCGTGTTGATGGCAAGGATGCCGTCCTTGATTGGTGACTGCACGATGGTGGAGTACATCTTGCCGACACGAAAGCATTCGAATGCATCCACATGGCCCCTGCTCCCGATGACGATCGGCATCAGCTGTGCTGGGCGTGCCTTTTCTCGGGCGACTTCCATGCAATGAGCAAGTTCGTCACGTTCCCAGGGCTCCTCTTCGGTAATCATCACATTGCAGCATATTTCGCGCAATATCACCTGCAGGCGCAGTTCCGCATAGGCTCGTTCAAAAACAACTCCTTCCTCCTTGGTCGGAGCTATCAGACTGGATTGCCAGAGCAAAATCGGAAGCTGGCCGCCTGCCGACCGTTTCCCTTGGCAGGTCACCTGCTCGCCCGAAACGACGCCTGTCCAGAAGAGTTTTGACCGGCCACCAAGGGCAGCGGATGTAGAGCATCACTGCCGGGCGGATGATCTCAGGGCTCGTTTTGAAGTGACGGAAGGGGGAGGGTCTGGGCATTCGTGAAGGCTGGGGGACCGCCCAACTTTGCCGCAAGCCGTTTTCCCCTGACACCACCAGATGAAGCGCCGCCGGGCGGCTTCCCCGAACCGGCCATTCGCCCATCCCGCAGCGAGGCAGGCTAGCCAGTGTCAACGGCGCGAACGACAGTGCCATGCAGCGCGCTGATTATGCTGGCTTTTATCTGTCCAAAGCCGCCACCTGCCGAAACCGCTGCCGATAGTGCATTGGCGGGATTCCCGTCGACCGCTTGAACAGCCGTCTGAATGCCGCAGGTTCGGCATAGCCCACTTCTTCGGCGATGGCGTCAATTGCGGTGTCGGACGCTTCCAGCAGCTGCTTCGCCTCTTCCATGCGCAGCGACAACACATAGTCGAGCGGCGAATATCCCGTTGACGCCTCGAACCGGCGCTTGAATGTCCGGGCGGTCAACCCCGACGCCGCAGTCATTCCTGCCACCGGGTTGGGCGAGGCATAGTTGTCGGCAATCCAGACCTGGGCCGCGGCAATAGCGGCGTCGTCATGCTGCGGGGGGCGGACGCGCGCGGCAAAGGGGGCCTGCCCGCTGCTGCGGTCGCCGAACAGGAACAGCTTGGCGGTGCGCCGCGCCTCATCTTCCCCGCAGAACCTGGCGACGATGTAGAGCGCAAGATCGGTCCAGGAGGCGTTTCCGCCGGAGGTGACAAGGCGATGCTCGGCGCCCGAGGACACCAGAACCCGCTCCGGCCGAAGCCGCACCGCCGGATAGCGGCTGCGTATCTGGTCACTCGCGGCCCAGTGGCAGGTCGCCTCTTCACCGTCGAGCAGGCCCGCCTCTGCCAGCAGCAATGATCCGGTGCAGACCGAACAGATGAGCGCGCCCTGCGCGTGCTGCCGTCTCAGCCAGTCCGCGACGTCCGGCCAGCGTCCCCGCGTCTCCTCATCGCGTCCGATGCCCAGGTCAGCGACGATGACGATGTCAGCCCGCTTGGCCTCGTCCAGCGACAGGTCGGGTGCGATGGGCAGTCCCACGCTGTTGCGAAAGGGCTCGCGTCCGCTGGCGACGATGCGGGGCAGGAACCGGCGCGGTCCCGGCGGCCAGCCGGTCAGCAGTTCCCACCCCGAGCCGACATAGGTGAACACCTCGTACAGGCCATGCAGCACCCCGGTCGCGGTTTCGGGAACTGCGACAAGGCAGACGGAAATCTTCTTTGGCGCAAACGGCGTGGGCATGCCAAACCATGGCACATTTGGACCGTTTCTGTCGAGTCTGCGCCTCACGGCGTGTCACTGCATCATGCGATCAGGTCGCCGACGGCCGCATTGGCCGCTACTTTCGAAAGGCTGTATCCATGACTGACATCACTCTGACACTTCGTGCCGAGCGCAAATTCTCGCACCGGCTTCGGCTTTGGCTTTCGTCGCTGCCTCATCACCGCACGGCAGCTTCGAACCTCGATACCCTGTCCGATCACATGCTGCGCGACATTGGTGTCCAGCGCGACGAGATCGACCGCATGCAGCGCAATGCCCTTCGCGCGGCAATGTGGCTCCGAAGCTGAGCGCGCGGGCAGGATGCACCCCCATGACTTTCCGCTTCGCACGACGCCGATTGCTCGGCAGCACACTCGCCGCGACGGGCGCGATCCTAACCGGCCTTGGCTTTGCCCAAGGTCAAACCCTTAGCACAAAAGGTAAAATCATGCTTGATTCCTATTCACCCCTCTCCCGTGGCCTTGTCGAGGCCGCGACCTTCCCCTTGATCGAAGCGATTCACGGACGACGGTCCCGCCGCTTTGCCAAGGGGGCCAGCATTCCGAACGGCCCGCTGGCCTATACCTCGACGGCAGCAGCCGAAGCGCTGGACCCGACCGAACAGATGCTGCTCATCTCGACCGTCGCGGGCAACACCGGCTGGGTAAACCTCTTTGCGCATCACCCGAACTATGCCGGTAAGCTGCCGAACTACACCGCGGCGGCGGGCGGGCGCAGTTTCCCGTCTTCGGCCGGGTTCAACACGACCGAGTTCTTCTTCACCGATGACAGCGGGGTCTACTTCCTGCCGACCCGCGACATGACGCCGATGCCGACCGATGGCAGCGTCGATCTGAAGGCCTGGACCGAGGCGCACCGGGCGCGGATCGTCAAGCTGGCCGACGGGCGGCTGAACCTTCCCGCAGCGATGCCCTACATGGAAGGCCATAACACGTGGTGCGCCAACGTGCCGGGATCGACACTGATCTGGCCGGTGGCGGACGTGGCCCAGCATGTGATCCTGCTGCTGCTCTACCTCGTGCAGAACGGCACGGGCATTTATGACGATGTGAACGGCCGCCAGATTCCGGGGCTGGAGAAGTTCTCGCACCGGCTGAACATGTCGGTGGCCTATCCGATGACCTTCCTCGAACAGGTCGCGATGACGGATGTGGCGACCGAGACGGGAACGGCTTGCTATGCCGGGGCCTTGATGCTGCAGGCCTTGGGCCTGGGCGGCTGGATGTATACCGGGATCAACCCTTTCGTCGTCCTGGGTGCAAGCGGCGACCCCGCCGTGCCGGGCCTTGGCTTCCAGTTCCAGATGCTGGAGGGCAACCCTCTGCCCTACATTACCGGCCTGCCGGGGGTCTTCGAGGCGCATGTCCCGCCGCATCACGCCGACATGCGCGCGGCGGTCGAGGCGGTGGTCGCCCGGAAGTTCGGCAGAAGCGGGCCGTTTGATCCCGGACAGGCTGGCCCTTACCGCGAAAATGCGGCGGTTCGCGGTTCCGGCGCCGAGATCGACGCCGAGGCGGTCGAGATTGCCACGATCATGGCCGACTACGTGTTCTCGACCTTCGGGCGGTTTCCGGCGACAGCGCCTGCAGTGTTCATCAACACCTACCTGCAGGCGCACCGGCTCGATACCGGGTTCTACGACACCCATTTCGAACCGGGTGCCTATCTGCGGACGCACGCTGACCACGACCGCAACTGGGGCTGATGCTTCACCGCTGGCGCGAGCGGAAGCCCGCGCCGGCCAGGTTTCCCTCACCTTGATCCAGACTGCCCAATGCCAGGCGGCCTGGATTCGCATGCTTCGGACATTTGCCATGACCGCCTCAACTCTCACCGCCTCGCTTCAGACCAACCCGTTGCGGCGTGCTCGCTTGCACAGCGCTTTCGACGAACCCATTGCCATGCTGCGGCTGGCCGTCCCGATCATGCTGATCGCCCTCGTAAACATGGGCATGAGCATAACGGACACGATCATGGTTTCCGCCAGCTTCGGGGCCGATGCCTTGGCCGCAGTTGCGGTCGGCAGTGATTTCTACTCGATCCTGTTCTATCTGGGCGCAGGCACGCTCGGCGGCCTTGTCCCCTTCTATACCGCCGCAGTTACCCGGGCCGATCAATCCGAACGGGAGCGGCTGGAGCGGATTGGCCAGGTCATCGTCCTTCTGCTGGCGGTCGTACTGGTGCCGATAATCTGGACGGCATCCGACTGGCTGGCCTTGCTCGGCCTCGATCAGGGTTTGCTTGAGACCGGGCGCGGATACACGCGCACGATGGCGCTGACGCTTATCCCGATGCTGGGCGTCATGCTTTACCGCACGATCCTGACGGCTGCCGAGCGACCGAAGGTGTTTCTCATCGTCACGGCGGCGATGCTGCCGTTGAACGCCATCGGCAATCAGGTGCTGATGCACGGCTCCGGCCCGATCCCGGCATTCGGGCCCACCGGCGCGGGTCTTTCCACACTGATCGTGGCCATCACCAGCCTTGTCACATTGGTCACAGTTGCCCGCAGGTCGGCACCTCGGACGCGAACCCGGGGAAACTCCATCGGTTGGAACGATCTGGCCCCGGTACTGCGAGTCGGCCTGCCCATCGGCATCGCGACCGTCGCCGAACTGGGCATCTTTCTGGGGGCCACGCTCTATGCCGCCACCCTTGGTCCCGCGGACGTGGCCGCACACACCCTGACGCTGCGCATGGCGGGCGTTGCCTATGCCGTCCCGGCCGCTCTCCTGCAGGCTGCGATGGTGCGGATGGCACGGGCCAACGCACTTGCGGATCCTGATCTCTGCCGCCGGGTGACCCGCAGCGCGATCTGGCTTGCGGCCGCCTCGGGCACCGTGCTGTGCCTTGGACTGACTGCAAGCGCAGCGCCTCTGTCCGAAACTTTCTTCGACCGAAGCGCTGCGGGCATTGCTGCCGCGAGCCTTTCGGTCGGCCTGCTGGTACTTCTGGGAGTGATGGAGTTCATCGCCAATCCTGGAATAGGTGCTGCGGGCCTCTTGCGCGGGCGGAAGGATACCCGTGTTCCGATGCTCTGCACGCTCGCCGGCTATTGGCTGGTCGGCGCGCCGCTTGGGATGTGGCTGAGCGAAGCGTGGAACCTCGGCATCACTGGCGTCTGGGTCGGACTGACCGCCGGGACAACAGTGACAAGTGTTCTGATGCTGGCCAGGCTGGTGCGGATCTGCCACGAAGCCAGCAGGAGACCGGCCTTGGAAGCCGGGCGAAAATGGGCCTGAAACGCAAGCGACCTGGCCGCGATGAAAGGCTTTGCGCGCTGATAAGCTGGCTGTTTCGGCAGTTTGCAGGGCCGACGGCCAAGCCGAGACCGAGGTGGGGGTTGGCGGCGGAGCTGTCAGACGAATGCGAACCAGTCTCCGTCGCCCCTACCCCTCTTGGATGTCAGGCAGCGAGAAGGCCGCGCCACTCGGCGAGAGCGGCGGCGCGGGTCGTCTTGTAGGTGTCGCGGCTCTGGAGATGGCGCTCCGTCGGAAAGTGGTTGTGGACCGACGCATGGACTGAGGCGAACCTCTGCAACGTTCGCATGCGCCGGAACCGCAACATCGCCCGCTCTCGCCGTCGGAATGGCAGGTGCGAATTCTCCGCCCGGTTGTTGAGCCAGCGCCCCATCTCGCGATCGTCGCCGCGGCCGAGCTGCTTCAGGGCAGCACCATACGATCGAAAACGATCCGTCCCGATGGTCTCGGGTCGGCCATGCCGTTTCATGGATTTCTTCAAGAATTTCAGGGCTGCCTTGCGATCGCGCGTCCTGGTCACGATGCTTTCCAGCACCTCGCCCTCGTGATCGACAGCCCGCCAGAGGTAGTGGGTCCCGCCGTTGATCTTCACGTAGACTTCGTCCAGATGCCAACGCCAGTGGCGATGCGCGCGCATCGCCTCGACGCGCTTGCTGCGGATCTCGGCGGCGAACATCGGACCGAAGCGGTTCCACCAGTATCGCACCGTCTCGTGGCTGGTCTCGATCCCCCGCTCGTGCAGCAGGTCCTCGACGTTTCGCAGCGACAGCGGAAACCGGATGTGCAGCATCACCGCCAGGCGGATGATCCCGGGGTTCGTCTTGAAGTAGCGGAAGGGGGAAGGTTTTGTCATCCCGGCAGGCTAACCGGCGCATATGCTGCCTCAAGCGAAGTTCTTCTGACAACACCTCCCTGAGGCTTCAACCGGTTGCTCACAGGAAATTTCCCCTGTTACGGGTGGTTACCGACCATTGCCGCTGACAGAGACCAATACTGGGGGCAAATGGCGGAGGAGGTGGGATTCGAACCCACGGTGGACTTTCACCCACGTCGGTTTTCAAGACCGGTGCATTAAACCGCTCTGCCACTCCTCCGTCCGCGCGCGCTTAGCCTGCCTCACGCGATTCTGAAAGAACCTTGCGGGCTGAAAACCGCGCCGAAGGGATGCGCGGCCTTTTCAGCGCCCGCCGAAGCAGGTAGGTTGACCGCTGAACGCGCTGGAATGCGCGGGGTGAGGCAGATCAACAGACGGGGCCGCCGGATTTTCCGGCCCGGACCCCGTGGCAGGGCAAGGTTCTGTGCGGCGGCGGGCCGTGCGGGCGCAAGGGGGCAGGAATGGTGGTATCGGCAATCGGGCGTCTGGGTCTGATCTTGTCCTTGGGGCTTGTCCTGGCGGGCTGCGAGGACGGCAAGGGACCCGCCGCGCTGTTCGGACCCGCTGCCGATTCCTCCGCTGAAGGCGCGGCCCCGGCAGCACCGGAATCCGCCTTGACGGTTGTCGAAAAGGATGTCGAGGCCCCGAATGTCTTCGACCTGAGCGACGAGGGCCTCTGGGACGGGCGTCCCTCGCTCGGCGGGGTCTGGGTGGCGCATTCCAGCGTCAAGGACCCCGAACGGGTCATCATCCGCAACCCCGCCAACGGCAATTCCGTCGTCGGCGCGCTGTTCCGGCGCGAGGCTGCCAATCCCGGCCCGTCGCTGCAGGTCTCGTCCGACGCGGCCGATGCGCTCGGCATGCTGGCGGGTGCGCCTGCGTCGCTGGAGGTCGTGGCGCTGCGCCGTCAGGGCCTGCCCGAGGCGACGCCGGCGGACGAGACGGAGTTCCCGGCCGCCCCGACCGAACCCGTGATCGCGGACGCGGCGGCGGATGGCAGTGAGGCGGCGGCCACGGTGGATACGGTCGCCGCGACAGCAGCGGCGGCTATAGATGAAGCCGAAGGCATCGCGCCCGCAGCCGATGCCGCGACTGCCACGGACATGCCTGCGGACGCCAGCGCCACCGACGTCGCCGTGGCCGGGGCGGTCGCCGAAAGGAAATGCCCGTTCTGGCGCAAGAAGAAATGCGAAGCAGAACGCGCCGCCGCACTGGGGGGCACGGTGACGGATGAATTCGCCATCGGTGAACCGGCGCCGACCGAAGACGGCATCGCCGTCGCCGCCGTCGGACCTGCGGCGGAGGCGCAATCAGACGTGATCGCCGCGACACCGATCGCGGCGGGCACGCTGACCCGCGCCTATGTCCAGATCGGCATCTTCAGCGTCGAGGAGAACGCCCAGCGCGCCGCCGACCAGATGAAGGCGGCAGGCATGACCGCGACGGTGAAATCCGACCAGTCGCAGGGCAAGACCTTCTGGCGCGTCATTGTCGGACCGGCGGCCAGCGTCGCCGAACGCGACGCGCTGGCGTCGCGTGTCAAGGGGATCGGCTATCCTGATGCCTATCCCGTGTCCAAGTAACAGCCGCGACCCATGCGGCAGACCGGAAAGGGCCGTGCCCATGCTGAGACTTCTTGCGGCGATTGCCGCCTTGCTGGCCCCTATGACCCAGCCGGCTTCGGCCTTTGAAACCGTCGCGCGCGAGGCGTGGGTCTATGACGTGACCTCGGATGTCGTGCTGTTCGAAAAGAACGCCGAAACACCGGTTCCCCCTGCCTCGATGTCCAAGCTGATGACGCTGAACATGCTGTTCGAGGCGCTGAAGGACGGGCGCGTGCAGCTGGACGAACGCTTTGCCGTGTCCGAACGCGCGCGGTCCATGGGCGGCTCGACCATGTTCCTGAACGAAACCGACCGCCCGACTGCGGAGGAACTGATCAAGGGCATCATCGTGCTGTCGGGCAACGACGCCTGCGTCGTGGTTGCCGAGGGGCTGGCCGGGTCGGAAGAGGCGTTTGCGCAGAAGATGAACGAACGCGCCAAGTCGCTCGGCCTGACGCAGTCGCATTTCGTCAACTCGACCGGCTGGCCCGCCGAGGGACATGCGATGAGCATGCATGACCTTGGCCGCGTGGCGATCCGCCTGATGACGGAGTTTCCCGAATACTACGGCTACTTCGCCATGACCGAGTTCGAATTCGACGGCCGCTCGCCCGACAACCGCTTCAACCGCAACCCGTTGCTGGGCCTCGGGATCGGGGCCGATGGGCTGAAGACCGGCCACACGTCCGAGGCGGGCTTCGGCCTTGTCGGTTCGGCGGTCCAGAACGGTCGGCGGATCG
This sequence comes from uncultured Alphaproteobacteria bacterium, assembly GCA_963738635.1. GTDB lineage: Bacteria > Pseudomonadota > Alphaproteobacteria > Rhodobacterales > Rhodobacteraceae > JAOADN01. Next base: position 503,347 of record CAVTXE010000004.1, read on the forward strand.
TCTTTTCCTTGGGCGGCACCGCCGATGCGCAGCAGCGCGCGGAAGAGGCGGAAAAGATCGCGACCTGGGCGTTCCGCGAATTCGCCATGAAGACGATTGCGAAGAAGGGCACGCGGATCGCCGAGGCCCCGGTCTGGATGGGCGGCGCGGATACGGTCGGACTGGTCGTGGCCGAGGATGCGAAGCTGCTGCTGCCGTCCGTCGTGCAGGACACGCTGACTGCGGAAGTGGTCTATTCCGGGCCGCTTGCTGCGCCCATCGAAGAGGGCCAGAAGCTGGCCGATCTGGTCGTGACAGTCCCCGGCGGCGCGCCGGTGACGCTTCCGCTGGTGGCCGAGACGGCGGTGGCAAAAGGCGGATTCTGCGACGCGGATGACAACGGCATTCGGCCGTCTCAGCCAAAGGGCGATGGCCCTCGCGGGCAGCTGACCCGCCGCGCGATGTTCATCAGTTTCGAAGGCATCGACGGGTCGGGCAAATCCACGCAGGCGCGCTTGCTGGCCGATACGCTGCGCGCGCTGGGCCATGAGGTCGTTCTGACCCGCGAGCCCGGCGGCAGTCCGGGGGCCGAGGACATCCGCAGGCTGGTGCTGGAGGGCGACCCCGACCGCTGGTCGCCCGAGACCGAGATTCTGCTGTTCACCGCAGCCCGGCGCGACCATCTGGAGCGCACGATCGCGCCCGCTCTCGCCGCTGACCGGATCGTCATCACCGACCGCTTCGCCGACTCCACCCGCGTCTATCAGGGCCTGACACGCGGCGACCTCGGCACGAAGGTGGACAGCCTGCACGCCCTGATGATCGGGCGCGACCCCGACCTGACGTTCCTGATCGACATCGACCCGGCGGCAGGCCTTGCCCGCGCCAGGGGCCGCAAGGGCCACGAGGAACGGTTCGAGGATTTCGGCGAGGCCCTTCAGGCCCGCGCCCGCGCCGGATTCCTGGCGCTGGCCAGGCCGCGCCCGCCCGCTGCCGCGTCATCGACGGGTCCGGATCACCCGACGCGATCGCCGCCGACATCGCGGCGTTCACCCGCGCGGCCCTCGCCGCAGCATGACCGACGACGTCCCGGAACCCGACCGCATCCCCGGCGCGCCGCATCCCCGCGCCACCTCGCGCGTCTTCGGCCAGGACGCTGCCGAAGCCGCGGTTCCTCGACGCCTTCAATGCCGGCCGGCTGCACCACGCCTGGCTGATCTCCGGCCCGCGAGGGCGTCGGCAAGGCGACGCTCGCCTGGCGCATCGCGCGCTTCCTCTGACCGCGCCCGACCGCGAGGCGGCCTGTTCGGCGCACCCGCCCCCGCGATCAGCCTCGACACCGATCCCGACCACCCCGTCGCCCGCCGCGTCGCCGCCCTGTCCGAGCCGCGCCTGTTCCTGCTGCGCCGCCCCTGGGACGACAGGACCGAAAGGCTGCGCAGGACATCCCGGTCGACGAGGTCCGCCGGATGAAGGGCTTCTTCCAGCTGACCGCCGCCGACGGCGGCTCGCCGCGTCGCCATGATCGACGCCGCCGACGAGATGAATGCAAGCGCCGCCAACGCGCTGCTGAAACTGCTGGAGGAGCCGCCCGCCCGAGACGACCTTCCTGCTCGTCACCCATCGCCCGTCCGGCCTGCTGCCCACGATCCGGTCGCGCTGCCGCGACCTGCGCCTGGTCGCCCCTGGCTGCCGCCGGACCTCGACGCGGCCCTCGCCGGTGCCGGGTCGCCGACCCTGCGGGCCCGCGCTGGCGAGCCTCGCCGCCGGGTCGGTCGGCGACAGCCTCCGCCTTCATCCGCCGACGGCCTTGCACTCTACGCCCGCATCGCCGACCTGTTCGCCACCCTGCCCCGCTCGACCGCCCGCGGGCGCTCGCCCTGGCCGACCGCGCCGGCGCAGCGCGGGCGCGGACGCCCAGGCCGACCTTGATCTTCACCCTTGTCCTGACCTTGCTCGCCCGCCTCGCGCCGCACCGGCGCGACCGGCACGGTCCTGCCCGAGGCCGCACCCGGCGAAGCGGCGCTGCTGGCCCGCCTCGCCCCCCGCCCGCGACGCGGGCCGCGCCTGGGCCGACCTGCAGAACCCTGGCCCCCCGCATCCGGCACGGCCGGGCGGTCAACCTTGACCCTGCGGCGCTTCTCCTCGATATGGTCCTGAAAGCCGAGGCAAGTGGCGGGCCGCATTGCCCGGGGGTGAGTCCCGATGTCTGAGACCGCCCGAGATCACCGACAGCCATTGCCATCTCGACTTCCCCGATTTCGCCGGCGAACTGCCCGATATCCTGACCCGCGCCCGGGCCGCCGGCGTCACCCGCATGGTCACCATCTGCACACGGCTCCGCCAGGAACCCCGCGTCCGCGCCATCGCCGAGGCCCATCCCGGCGTCTTCTATGCCGCAGGCACCCACCCGATGAGCGCCGCCGAAGAGCCGCTGGCCACCGTCGACCAGCTGGTAGCGCTCGCGCGGCACCGAAGATTCGTCGGCATCGGCGAAACCGGCCTCGACTACCACTACACCGCCGACACGCGCGGATATGCAGCAGCAGCTCCTGCGCATCCATATCGACGCCGCGCGCGACAGACCGGCCTGCCGCTGATCATTCACGCCCGCGCCGCCGACGACGACATGGCCCGCATCCTGACCGAAGAGTTCAGGAACGGCCCCTATAGCTGCGTCATGCACTGCTTTTCCTCCGGGTCGGACCTGGCGAGAGCCGCCCTCGACCTCGGCTTCTACCTGTCGATGTCGGGCATCGCCGCCTTCCCGAAATCCGACGACCTGCGCGACATCTTCGCCGCCGCCCCGCTCGACCGCATGCTGCGTCGAAACCGACGCCCCTACCTCGCCCCGCCGCCGCATCGCGGACGCCGCAACGAACCCGCCTATGCCGCCCACACCGCGCGCGCCGGGGCCGCGCTGTTCGGCCTGGCCTACGCCGAGTTCGCCGCCGCGACCCAGGCCAATTTCGACCGCCTCTTCACCAAGGCCGCCCGCGCGAAAGCCGCCGCCTGATGGCCAACCTGCGCTTCACCATCCTCGGCTGCGGCTCATCCGGCGGCGTGCCCCGGATCGGCGGCAACTGGGGCGCCTGCGACCCCGCGAACCCGAAGAACCGCCGCCAGCCGCTGCTCGCTGCTGGTCGAGCGTATCGACGGCACCGGCGTCACCCGCGTTCTGATCGACACCTCGCCAGACATGCGCGCCCAGCTTCTCGCTGCCGATGTCGACCGTCTCGACGCCGTCGCCTACACCCATTCCCATGCCGACCATGTCCACGGGATCGACGACCTGCGCCAGATCGTCTTCAACGCCCGCGCCCGCTTGCCCGTCTGGGCCGACAGCGACACTGAAACCGCCCTGCTCGGACGCTTCGCCTATGCCTTCGTGCAGCCCGAAGGATCGTCCTATCCCCCGATCTGCGACCTGCACCGCATCAACGGGCCCTTCACCGTCACCGGCGCAGGCGGCCCCGTCACGCTGACCCCCTTCAAGGTCGATCACGGCGACATCGAGGCCCTCGGCTTCCGCATCGGCGCGCTCGCCTACCTGCCCGACGTGCTGTCTATCCCGGACGACATCTGGCCCGCCCTCGACAACCTTGATGTCTGGATCGTCGATGCCCTGCGCCGCACGCCGCATCCGACCCATGCGCATCTGGCCCTGACGCTCGACTGGATCGCCCGCGCCCGGCCCGCCCGCGCCGTCCTGACCAACATGCATATCGACCTCGATCACGCGACGATCGAGGCCGAGACGCCCGATCACATCGACGCCGCCTACGACGGCATGGTGATCGAGCTGGCAGACTGACGCACACATGCAGGTCCTGATCGACGTCATCCTGCCGGTCTTCCTGCTGATCGCCTTCGGCTACGGTGCCGCCCGTGCAGGCATCTTCCGCGAAAGCGCCGTCGAAGGCGTGATGACCTTCGCCCAGAGCTTCGCCGCGCCGTGCCTGCTGTTCCGGTCGATCGCCTCGCTCGACCTTGCGCAGGACTATTCCTTCGGCCTGATGGCCAGCTTCTACATCGGCGCCTTCGCCAGCTTCGCCGCAGGGTTCTTCGGCGCCCGCCACCTCTTCGGGCGCACAGCCGAGGATGCCGTCGCCATCGGCTTCTGCTGTCTCTTCTCCAATTCGCTGCTTCTCGGAATTCCCATCACTGAACGCGCCTACGGCACGGCGGCGCTTGCGGGCAACTTCGCCATCATCTCGATCCACGCCCCCGTCTTCTACGCCTTCGGCATCACGCTGATGGAGGTCGTGCGCTCGCGCGGACAGGGTCTGCCCGTCGCCCGGGTCGCGCGTCAGGTCGCCACCGGCATCCTGACCCAGCCGCTGGTCATCGGCATTCTCTGCGGCTTTGTCGTGAACTTCGCGGGCAATCCCCTGCCCGGCCCGGTCTGGGACATGACCGGCATGCTGGCCGCCACCGCCCTTCCGACCGCGCTGTTCGCGCTGGGCGGTGTCCTTGTCCGATACCGCCCCGAGGGCGACCGGGTGACCATCGGCATGGTCGTCGCCTGTTCACTGGTCCTGCACCCGGCCATCGCCTACGGCCTGGCCCGGTTCGGCTTCGGCCTGAACACCGATGCGCTGCGGTCCGTCACCGTCACCGCCGCCATGGCCCCCGGCGTCAATGCCTATGTCTTCGCCAATATGTACGGCACCGCCAAACGTGTCGCCGCCTCGGCCGTCCTGGTCGGGACGCTGGTCTCGATCTTCACCGCATGGATGTGGCTGGGCGTCCTGCCCTGACCTATCGCGGCGTCACGCCCCGCAGGCGTTCCGACCGCCGCCGCAGCAGCTCGACCGTCGCCAGAAGCAGGATCGAGATGATCACCAGCAGCGTCGCCACCGCCAGGATCGCCGGGCTGATCTGTTCGCGGATGCCGTTCCACATCTGGCGCGGGATCGTCTGCTGGTCCGGCCCCGCGATGAACAGCACCGCCACCACCTCGTCGAACGAGGTCACGAAGGCGAACAGCGCGCCCGAGATCACCCCCGGCAGGATCAGCGGCATGATGACCTTGAAGAAGGTCACGCGCGGGTTCGCACCCAGCGACGCGGACGCGCGCGACAGCGACTGGTCAAACCCGACCAGCGTCGCGGTCACGGTGATGATGACAAAGGGGATGCCCAGCGTCGCATGCGCCATGATGACACCCAGATAGGTATTGGCCAGACAGCCGCGCTTGGACAGAACCGGGGCCAGCAGGCTGCCCAGTGTTGTGTCCGGCGACAGGCAGGCCGAGGAATAGAAAAAGAACATGCCCGTCGCCATGATGATGATCGGCACGATCATCGGCGAGATCAGCATCGCCATGATCGCCTTGCGGAACGGCATTTCGGGCCGCGACAGGCCCAGCGCCGCCAGCGTGCCCAGAACCGTCGCCAGCAGCGTCGACCAGAACCCGATGACGACGGAGTTCTTCGCGGCGTGGAGCCAGGTGGCGTTGTTCCAGAAGTCGGACCACCAGGTCCCGTCGCGCGCCACCTCGGGGGCTTTCATGCCGAAGGTCAGAAGGCTGTCATACCAGCGCATGCGAATAGCCGGTCGGGATCGAAGGTCAGCATCTTTTCGGTGAAGGTGAAATACGGCTCGGCGTTGAAAGACAGCGGAATGACGATCAGGATCGGCGCGATCAGGAAGACGAAGATCAGAACGCAGATCACCTGATAGGTGCGGTGCCAGAGGCGTTCGAGAGGCGAGGCGTAGGTCGGCAGGGCCATCTTGCGTCACCCGAGCTTCAGGTTGTCGATGCCGACCAGCCGGTCGTAGAGCCAGTAGAGGATCAGGACCGCCGCCAGCAGCAGCGCGGCCAGCGCCGCTGCCATCGACCAGTTCAGCGATTTGTTCATGTGGAAGGCGATCAGGTTCGAGATCAGCTGCCCGTCCGCGCCGCCGACCAGCGCCGGCGTGATGTAGTAGCCGACCGCCAGGATGAAGACGAGCAGCGCGCCGGCGCCGATCCCCGGCAGCGTCTGCGGCAGATAGATGCGCCGGAAGGCCGTCCAGCTCGATGCGCCGAGACTGCGCGCGGCGCGCACATAGGTTGGCGGGATCGTCCGCATGACCGAATAGAGCGGCAGGATCATGAAGGGCAGCAGGATATGCGTCATCGCGATGATCGTGCCTGTGCGGTTGTTGATCATCGCCAGCCGCCCGTCGTCGCCGATGATGCCCAGACCGACCAGAACGTCGTTCATCACCCCCTGGCTCTGCAGCAGGACGATCCAGCTTGTCGTGCGCACCAGCAGCGACGTCCAGAACGGCAGCAGCACCAGGATCATCAGCAGGTTCGACTTCGACAGGGGCAGCGTCGCCAGCAGATGCGCGACCGGAAACGCCAGCAGCAGGCAGATCACCGTGATCGCCGCGGACAGCATGAAGGTCCGCACGAACAGCTTCACATAGATCTGCCGGTCCTCGGGCACCCGCACGACCGATCCCGTCTCGTCGCGCCGGCGGTCCACCGCCGCCACATAGAAATCCGTCGTGTAGGCGCTCGATGCCGACCGCATCACGGCCCAGAGCGTCGGGTCGCCCCACTTCGCGTCCTCGGCCAGCAGCGCCTCCTTGTAGGGCGGCGAAAGCTCGTCCGCGCCACGCACCGCGCCCTTGAACAGCGACAGCGTGCCCGGCACGTCATAGTTGATCCGCGTGCCCGCATTGCCGCCCGACTTCTCGACCTTCATCACCTTCAGGTCTGCCACCAGCGCCGCATAGGCACCCTCGTCTATCTCGCTTCCCGCAGGGTTCGCTGCGAACCAGGTCACAAGGTTCGGCACCGCACGCGAAAAGGTATCGTTGTGCACCGACCGTCCCAGCATCTGGAAGATCGGCATCACGAAGGTCAGAATGATGAACAGCAGGAGGGGCAGGACCAGCAGGAACGCCCGCTGCTTCGACCGCCGCTGCGCGCGCGCCAGCGCCGCCTTCAGCGGGCGCCCGTCAGACGTCGTCAGCAGCGCCGTCGGCGGAACCCGGGATGCCGTCATCTCTGCCATCATGCGCCCTTTGTCTTCCGTTCAGGAAAGCGGCCCCCGGTCTGTGACCGGGGGCCGCCAAGGTCACAGGATCAGTTCGCCGCAAGCCATGCGTTGAACCGCTCGTTCAGTTCCGCGTCGCGGTCCGCCCAGAACTCGTAGGACGAAGCCAGCGCGTTGGTCAGGTTCGCAGCCGACGTCGGCATGTAGGGGCCCATCTCGGTCTTGCCGTCGTTCGACAGGCCGACCATAGCGCCTGCGGATTTCCGTGCCGGGCCGTAGCTGATCCACTTCGCCTGCTCGGCCAGCGAGGCCGAAGACGTCGCAAAAGCCACGTATTCCTTGGCCTTTTCGAGGTTCGGCGCGCCCTTCGGGATCACGAACAGGTCGTATTCATAGACCTGCCCGTCCCAGACGGTGACAAAGGGTTTGCCCTCGTCCACCGCTGCTGCAAAAATACGGCCGTTGTAGGCCGTCGACATCGCAACTTCGCCGTCGGCCAGAAGCTGCGGCGGCTGAGCGCCGGCTTCCCACCACACAGTGTCGGCCTTGATCGTATCAAGCTTGGCGAATGCGCGGTCCACGCCTTCCGGCGTTTCGAGCAGCCCATAGACCTCTGCCGCCGGAACTCCGTCGGCCATCAGCGCCATTTCAAGGTTCGCCTTCGCGCCCTTGCGCATACCGCGCTTGCCCGGGAACTTCGTCATGTCGAAGAAGTCGGCCATCGTCGCCGGTCCGCCGTCGGGGAACTTGGTCGTGTCATAGGCGTAGATGGTCGAGAACACGATGTTCGCCACACCGCAATCGGTCAGCGCGCCGGGCAGGAAATCGTCCTCTGCCGCCGTGCCGTCGGCACCGGCCGGAAGTGCCGAATGGTCGATGGTCTCCAGCAGGCCCTCGTCGCACATCCGCACGGCGTCGGCATATTCGACGTCGGCCACGTCGACCGTCACGTTGCCGGCCTCGACCATCGCCTTGATCGGCGCGTTCGGGTTGTCCGCCGCAACCATTGCCACGTTGATTCCGGTCGCCGCAGTGAACGGCTTGTTATAGGCTTCGACCTGGCTCGTCTCGTAAGCACCGCCCCACGACATCACCGTCAGGTCCTGCGCCTGGGCGGCAAAGGCCATCCCGGTCAGCGCAGTCGTCAGAATCAGCGTCTTTTTCATCAGTTAGCTCCCAGTGTTGAACTTGGTCTTCGTTGTCCCGGCCGCTTGACCTGCGGCCTTTCCGTCCTCTTGCGCCCCGACCGAAGGCCTGACCGCAAGAATTTCCTACATCGGGTCCAGCGCGCGCGCATCCTGCGGATGCCAGCCCACCTTGATCCGCTCTCCCGCCGTAAGCTTCGTCTGCCCCAGCGTGTTGCGCATCTTCATCACGAAATCCTCGGACCCTGCCACCCGCAGCCGCGCGCGCAGGATGTCGCCCATGTAGATGACCTCCATCACATCGGCCCCGATCGTGTGGGCGTCCTTCGGCATCATCTCGGGCTTGAACTCCACCCGTTCGGGCCGGATCGACACCAGCGTCTGCTGGCCCTTTTCCCGCACGTTCACCGGTGTCGCATCGATCAGCTCGCCCGTGGCCAGCCGCACCAGCGCCTTCTGCCCGTCCAGTTCCTCGATCGTGCCCGGCAGCTTGTTGTTCTCGCCGATGAACTGCGCAACAAAGCTGTTGCGCGGGCGTTCATACAACTCATCCGGCGCGTCCAGCTGCTGGATCACGCCGTCGTTGAACACCGCCACGCGGTCGCACATCGTCAGCGCCTCGCCCTGGTCGTGGGTGACATAGACCACAGTGATTCCAAGGCGTTCATGCAGGGCCTTGATCTCGAACTGCATGTGCTCGCGCAACTGCTTGTCCAGCGCGCCGAGCGGCTCGTCCATCAGCACCAGTTCGGGATCGAAGACCAGCGCCCGCGCCAGTGCGATGCGCTGCTGCTGCCCGCCCGAAAGCTGCGCCGGACGCCGGTTGATGAACGATCCCATCTGCACCATGTCCAGCGCGCGTTTGACCTTGGCCTCGCGATCGCTCTTGGACATCCCGCGCACTTCCAGCGGGAACGACAGGTTCTCGCCCACCGACATATGCGGGAACAGCGCGTAGTTCTGGAACACCATGCCGATGCCGCGCTTGTGCGGCGGCACCTGGTTGATCGGACGCCCGGCCAGCCGGATTTCGCCATGGGTCGCCGTCTCGAAGCCGGCCAGCATCATCAGGCAGGTCGTCTTGCCCGACCCAGACGGCCCCAGCATCGTCAGGAATTCGCCCTTGGGCAGTGAAAGGTTCAGATCCTTCACGACCAGCGTGACGCCGTCATAGCTTTTCTGCACGCGTTCAAAGGCGACAAATGCATCGGTCGAGGCCGTGGCAGCCAAATCGTTCTCCCCATGTCGCCCCGGACGTTACCCGTCCGTGAACTTTCGCACGACTAAAGCGGATGGACGGACCGGTTTCAACAGGCTTGTTGGCTCAGACCTGGATATTTCGCAGGCACATGAGCATTTGTTCAGCATCTTGCGGCGGCTGCGCTCGATCCAGCAGCAGCCAAGGGTACAAGGACCAAGACACCGCTGCGTCCGGTCCAAGGCTGGTGCGGATGAAAAGACTCGAACTTTCACTCCGGTTAAGGAACAGCGACCTCAACGCTGCGCGTCTACCAATTCCGCCACATCCGCACGCTTGGGCCTTGGATGGCCGCGCGTATAGCCAAGCCCGGCGGCGATGAAAAGGGGCAAGATGCGCCCCCTTTCGCCACCCGGTCCCGTCAGTTGCGGAACAAGAGGAACGGCAGCTGCGCGACGAAGGGCAGCGCGTCGATCTTGTCTGCGGTCATCGCCCCGGCACCCGTTTCCGCCACGGCGACCACCGGGGCCTCCGGCTCTGCCACGGATGAGGGCGCGACCGGCACGGGCGCCGCCGCAACCTCCTCCGTCGCCTCCGGGGCCGCCGGAACCTCGAAGGTCGGCAGCGCCGCAGGCACCGCTTCGGGCAGCGCCGCCTGCTCGGGCTTGCCGCCGACGATCAGCGCCGCCTTGCGGATCAGGTCCAGCCGTTCCGGCTGACCCGGCGCAAAGACCGCCATGTTCCCCGTACCGGCCGCATCGACACCTGCCTCGTACCAGGCCAGCGCCAGATCGGGCCGCTGCGTCGCGCCGAAGCCCTGGCTCAGGTGATGCCCCAGCAACTCGCCATAGGCGCCCTCGCCCAGACCCGCCAGCAGCAGCGCCGAGGCAACGGCCACATCCATATTGTCCGTCCGGTAGCCGACCGACAGGCATATCTTGGCCGTTCCCGACAACTGCGTCGGTGCCATGCCCGTGCCCAGCGCAAAGGCCTGCACTTCGGACACCACGTCCGCCATCGGCTTGAGCGACAGCGACGCGATCTGCGCCTGCATCGCCGGGCCGAAGCCTTCGCACTGCGCCGCGATCTGTTCCGCGGTGAACCCCGCCACCTGCCCGGCCAGGTCCTCGCCCAGCGAAATCGCGTAACCGCGCGCCAGGCAGAATTGCTCGCCCAGCGCCTGCATCGGGTCCGACATCGTCGCCACCGTCGTGTAGCCGCCGTTGGTCGAGGTCATCAGGCTGACCTTGTTGCAGTGCGAGGCCAGTGACGCGCTGGTGCCGCCTGTCCCGAGGAAGCTCGGCAGCGCCGCGACCGTTTCGGTCGCAGCCGGGGCGGTAACCAACGGGTCCGCTGCTGGCACCGGTTCCGCAACGGCCATCGTCTCTCCCGGCGTCACGACGGTCTCGGTCGTGAAGGGATTGGCCTTGTTCACGGGCACCGGCGGTGCCACTGCCGCGACCGGCGGCTGAACGATGCCTGCCGCCTCGTCGCGCCACGCCACCAGAAGCCCGCGCATTCCCATCGGGCTGGCTGCCGCCTGCTGCAGCGTCAGAGCACCGCCCGCCATGCCCCGCTGGTACGACCCGACCAGCAGCGTGCGTTCGTATTCAGTCAGCTGTCCTGTCGGCGCATAGCCCAGCGTCGCCTGATACTCGCTGATCGCCGCGCGGCTCTTGGGCCCGATCGACCCGTCGGGCGTGCCCACCGGATATCCGAAATAGTTGAGCGCCGTCTGCACCTCGCGGTTAGCCTCGCGCTGCGCCGATGTCTGCCCGGACGAAGCTGAACGTGCCTTGGTCGAGGTGGTACGCTTCTTCTGGCCCTTGTTCACCTCGTTGACGATCGCGCCGCCGATGATGCCGCCGATAATGCCGCCGACCAGGGCGTCTCCGTCCGCGAAAACCGGCTGCGCATGGCCCAGCGCCACCGATGCCGCGACGACCGACGCCGCCAAATGCCTTGAAATCATGTCACTCTCCCTCAAATAGGCTGCACGTTGCCGCCGCAGCCTGGAAACCCCACCCAAAAGACGCGCGAAGTCTGGACCGGCTGCCTGAGTTCTGGCAATGCCGGATTTCCTGCCCGCACCCGCCCCTCGCATCCGCGCAGCACCCCAGCTACAAGGGGACCGATGGTTGAATGGATCCACAGCCCCGGCCTCGTCCCCTATACCGAGGCGCTTGACTTCATGGACGCCCGGGCCGGCGACATCGCCGATGGGCGCGCGGACGAGGCTGTCTGGCTGCTGGAACATCCGCCGCTTTACACCGCAGGAACCTCGGCCAGCGCCGCTGATCTGACTGATCCGGACCGGTTTCCGGTGCATAAGGCCGGGCGCGGCGGGCAGTACACCTATCACGGCCCCGGCCAGCGGGTTGTCTATGTCATGCTGAATGTCGGTCAGCGCGGCCGCGACGTGCGCTGCTTCGTGCGCGACCTGGAGAACTGGACCATCGCCACCCTTGCCGAATTCGGAGTCAGCGGCGAAATCCGCCCCGGCCGAGTCGGCGTCTGGGTCGTCCGCCCCGACCGCGCGCCATCCGCCGACGGCAGCCCCGCCGAAGATAAGATCGCCGCCATCGGCATCCGTCTGCGCCGCTGGGTGTCGCTGCACGGGCTCTCGATCAATGTCGAACCCGACCTCGGCCACTTCTCCGGCATCGTCCCTTGCGGCATCCGCGACCACGGCGTCACCTCGCTTGTCGATCTCGGCCTGCCGGTCACGATGGCCGATCTCGACGCGGCCCTGCGCAGGATCTTTCCCACCGTCTTTGCCAGAACTTCGCAGCTTTCCACACTTGCCCGCCCGGGGTCGGCCTTAGGGCCTGGTCGATAGAACCAGCGACACAGAGGCGCGGTCGGGTTCTTTCAGTTCCGCCCGTATTGGCGTGACGAAGACCGCGACGAAGGCCGGATAATCGGGAACCCTGACGGCCCGGTCCACCGACACGACCAGGTCGACGGGCAAGGTCCCGGGCGCAGCACTATTGGACGCACCTCCGGGCAGGGTCAGGCCGTAGTCGGCAAATGCCTGCGGAAAGACGAAAAGCAGCTTCTGCAATCCGAAGGCATTGCGAAGAGCAGGCGATTCGACGAACCTTTCGCGACTGCCTAGGAAAGCTTCAAGCACCTCCGCCGATTGGCTCGTCGCCGACTGAACCTCGAAATTCAGACCGTACGACGTCTTACGGTAGTAATTCTGCGACAAACGCGCGATCGCAATGCCATCGGCCTTGTGTTCGACCTCCGCTGGAGGCTGCAGTACGATCTCGGCGAAGTCGCCCTTCGCTCGTGCGGTCGTCCATTTGCGGAACAGCGCCTCTGCCTCAGAAGGCATGTCAGAAAGATCCGCTTCCTCGGGCAGGAAGGCAGACCAGTGCGTATTGGCCGCGAAATTGCCGCCATGTTCACCTCGCATCGTGCGCTCCAGCTGAAATCGCGTCTCGAAGGCGCGCCGCCAGTCAATTTCCTCTTCGCGGACAATGTTCATGGCGAGAAGGAAGGGAAGCAGGAAGTCCCCGTCGGGATAAGCCGGCCCAACAGGCGTTGTCACGGCGGCGGCTGCGGTAAGGGTCGCGAGCCATTGGTCGCGGTAGCCGCCGTCGCCCCGGAACATCACGCCCGAAGCCTGCCCCTCGATCAACCTTTCGCGAAAGTCCCGAAACCTAACCTCGGCCTTATTTCTGCGTCCTGCTTTCTCAAGATATGTCCGTTCGAGCCGAAATTCCTCGTCGAAGGGATAGACGGCGCTGAAGCCCTCCGCGCTGGCCGGGTCCGACGTGCAGACCGGAAGGCTTACATCGTCGTATCCCGGGGTCGGAAAATCGGCTTCGTATTCGTTGATGTCGTCAAACTCATAGCCAGAGTCGTATTTGTTGCTCTCCCAGCGTTCGACCATCGCAAAGCGTCCATAGCCATATTGCAGACTGCCCCGATGACGGCACGCCGCGGCACGTTGTGGCGCTGAGAGTGCAACTGGGTCGAGCACGGCGGCAAGCATGTTGGTCTGGTCAAAGATCGCTCCGTCCAGCTGCGCGCCGGTTAGCAGAGCCCCCACAAGGTGCGCGCCGCTGAGGTTCGCGCCGCGCAGGTCGCTGTCGCGCAGATCAGCATAAGCGAACGCGCTGCCGCTCAGATCCGCTCCGGCAAACTGAGCGCCGCGAAAGTTGCCCGCATAAAAGCTTGACCCTCTCAGCCGAGCTGAATCAAAATTGGCCCCGGGCGCGTCTAGAAGTGGTGCGTAAACGCCTGAGAGGTCAGCACCCGCAAAATCGCTCGCGCCATCCGCTTGGGCCAGCTTCATGTAGCTTCCGGCAAGTGTGGCATCGCGGAGGATCGCACTGCGGAAATCTGCAAAGTTAAGTTCCGATTCCGAGAAATCTGCGCCACTGAGATCGGTGCCGCGGAAGGCGACGCCACTGAAATCTGCGCCGACGAAATCATAGCCCTCGGCGAGCAGGGCAGCGAACGCGCGCCCCTGCCCCTGCAGGGACCCATCCTGTGCCTCCCTTACCCGGTCAATGATCGCCAGCGCGACCGAAAACTCCATCTGCTCGTTGAGCGACTCGACACCCGACTGTGTCTTCCCGGTCTTTTCCGCCAAGCGCTCCACGCCTTCGCGGGTCGCCTCGGCCGTCTGGTTCAGGCTCTCGACCCCCTGCCGCGTTTCCTCTGCCGTCACGTTCAGCTTTCCAATGCCCTCGCGAGTTGCGGACATGTCACCGCGCAATACAGCCAGCGCATCGTCGAGCCGGTCGAGCCGTGCGGCGATGCGGTTCTGAAGTTCGGCTACGGCCGGCATCTGTTCGGCGACAAGACCGCCGGGGCCGCTAAAGGCAAGCTGCGCTTGAAAGAGGAGCGCGAAGACAACAAAGCAGATCGAGGAGGACGCTGCCGCGCTTGTTGCAAACCGCCTAAGCCGACCGGCCCAGCCAGTCTGGCCATCTGCCGACCAGAAAAGCCAGCGCAGGATGAGCGCCACGACCGCGACAGCCGCTGCCAAAGTGATAAGCCAGGACAGGAAGTCCTGCCAAGGCGAACCGATATCGGACGCCAAGCCCAGGACAGTCGCGATACTTCCGACTTTTCCGGGATGGCGCCTGAAAACCTCGCGCCCGAGCGACCTGGCCTCTGCCCAAAGCACCCGAATGACCGCCGTAACGGCCATCCACATTTTCACAAACAATTCCGGTATACCCGCATCTGCAACCTGCCCCGCCCGCTTTGCCGCACTACTATGGCACGACGAATTGGGGCCCGTCACCCCGCGCCGTGACTGACGGCGGCGATCACGCGTCGTTCACCTTGCCGTGCGGTCTGGCCCAGGACGGTTGCGCGTGCCGCTGTGGTGCCGTTCACTCACTGCTGCGGCCCTTTCCGCCGTTTTGACCGACACGATTTTCGCTTGGGTGATTTTGATGACCGCAGATGCCGTCCGGGACATTGCGTCCCGTCTCAGCCAGTCCTTCCATGCGCTTGCGGCCCTCGGCCTGGCGCTTCAGTCCCGCGACATGTCAGGGCCGCCGGATCCCCGCCTGCGATCCGCCATCGACGGCGTGATCGACAGCCAGGGCTGGCGCGCAGCACTTGATGCGATTGCACCCGGCGAGATACCGCCCGTTCTGGCCGCGATCCGCAGCGATCTGCTGATCGGGCCGAAATTCGCCGCAGGCTCATCGGCCCCCGCCCCCGGCTGGACACATACCGAAGACGACCTTCTGCAAAGCTTCGGCGAGGTGTCGGCCGGTTTCCCGCGTCTGTTCCGCGCGCGCTTTCTTCCCCAGATGTCCGGCCTTTCGGAACGTCTGGCGATGCAGTGCGCGAGCTTCCTCGACATCGGCACAGGTGTAGCCGCCCTGACCATCGCCATGGCGCGTGACTGGCCGGACCTTCGGATCACCGCCCTTGAACCCCATCCCGCAGCCCTGGCGCTGGCCCGCAGCAACGTCGCTGCCGCAGACCTTGACGACCGCGTCGTCCTGCATGCGACGCGGGGCGAAGCGCTCGAGGATGTCGCGGCGCATGACCTTGTCTGGATACCCAGCGCGTTCATCCCGGAACCCGCGGTCCCCGAGGTCATCGCGCGCGCCGCGCGCGCCCTGAAACCCGGCGGCTGGATCATCTATGCCGTTGTCCGGCCAGGCAGCGACAGCGCCGCCAATGCGCTGGCCCGCTTCCGCACCGCCTTCTGGGGCGGAAGCCTGATTGGCCCCGAGGCCGTCGCGGATCTGATGGCCGCTGCCGGTCTGACTGAAGCACGACTGACGGACGGACCGGCGCATTCGACCATCGGCATGATGGTCGCGCGCCGCCCGGCACAATAGCGAGCATAGGGTCGCAGGCCGTGGCCGGCCTGCGACCCGCCCGCGTCACATGCCTTCGTGCATCGCGTCCATGGCCATCATGTCCGGCTTGCCGTCGCAGGACTTCATGATCGATCCCATGACCTCCTCGTCGGACATCTTCAGCTTCATCTGGTCGGCCATTTCGTCCTTCATGGCGCCTTCCTTGATCGCCATCGTCGCCTTCATCATGCCGTCCTTGTCCATCGCCGCGAAGTCGCCGCAGGTCATTTTCGAGGCATCGGCCATCTCCTGGGCCATGGCGGGCACGCCCAGTGCCGCAATCGTCACAAGCGCTGCAAATGCAAGTTTCATCGTGGTCCATCCCTTGTTTCACGGAGCCGCGTCCCTGCGGATCCCGACTTCGTCATAGCCGCGCCGCGATCACATCCGTTTCCCGTCCGCGTGAACGCACGCTGACGTGCTTCACTGAAAGATTTCCGTGCCGCCGACAGCCGGGCCCGATGCCGGGCCGCCGCGCATTAACGCAGGTTTGACGGCACTTCCGCGCAACCGGCACCTAACCTGCAGCCATTGAACCCGATCATTGTTCCGGAGGAATTCGCCGTGACCACCGTCCTTTACACCGTGTCCGCAGGCATCGCCGCCGCTGTCGCAGCGGCCGCCACAGCCTTCGTGCTCGCCACGACCGTCGCCCCGGCACCTGCCGGGGCAGATGCCCGGCCGCTGACCCTGATCTCCGTGCCAGGCGCGCAGAGCGGCCCCTGGTCGTTTCCGCGCCGGGGTCTGCGTCATTCCGTCGTGATCGACGGCCGCCCCACGCTGGTCGACGAATCCGTCCTGCGCGCCCGCATCGCCGCCGGTGCCGTCCGTGTCGTCTTCCCCGGCACCGATGTCGCCTGGCCCGCAGGCGGACGCCGCACCGCCGCCTATCCGCCCGCCTGGTTCTGACGGCCCGCCTTTCCCTCCGCGCGCCCCTGGCGCCCGCGCAAGGGGCCGCGTCACTTTTTCCCACCCGGCCCGAGCATAATCGATTGCCCAAGCCCCGCCGGGGCGGTATTCCCGTCCGAAAGCCTTCGGTTCCCCCGCGCGCGGGGGCCGTCGGCGAAAAGAACGGGAGCACACCATGGCCGCCGACGCCGCCCTCACGGTCACGACCATCACGATGAGCGCGGGTTCTTCACCCGCTGGTTCATGTCGACGAACCACAAGGACATCGGCATCCTCTATCTCTTCACCGCCGGCGCCGTCGGCTTCGTTTCGGTCCTGTTCACCATCTACATGCGGCTGGAGCTGATGAACCCCGGCGTGCAGTACATGTGCCTGGAGGGCGCGCGTCTGACGGCCGCCGCCACGCTGGTCGAATGCACGCCGAACGGGCATCTGTGGAACGTGCTGATCACCGGCCACGGCATCCTGATGATGTTCTTCGTGGTGATCCCGGCGCTGTTCGGCGGCTTCGGCAACTATTTCATGCCGCTGCTGATCGGCGCGCCGGACATGGCGTTCCCGCGGATGAACAACCTCTGCTACTGGCTCTACGTCGCGGGCACCACGCTGGCCGTCTGTTCCGTCTTCGCGCCCGGCGGCGACGGGCTGCACGGGATCGGGCGTCGGCTGGGTGCTCTATCCGCCGCTCTCGACGCTCGAATCCGGCATGTCGATGGACCTCGCGATCTTCGCCGTGCACCTCTCGGGCGCCTCGTCGATCCTCGGCGCGATCAACATGATCACCACGTTCCTGAACATGCGCGCGCCGGGCATGACGCTGCACAAGGTGCCGCTGTTCGCCTGGTCGATCTTCGTCACGGCGTGGCATGATCCTGCTGGCGCTGCCGGTGCTGGCGGGCGCCATCACCATGCTGCTGACCGACCGCAACTTCGGCACGACCTTCTTCGATGCGGCGGGCGGCGGCGACCCGATCCTCTACCAGCACATCCTGTGGTTCTTCGGCCATCCCGAGGTCTACATCATCATCGTGCCGGGCTTCGGCATCATCAGCCACGTCATCTCGACCTTCTCGAAGAAGCCGATCTTCGGCTATCTGCCGATGGTCTATGCGATGATCGCCATCGGCGCGCTCGGCTTCGTCGTCTGGGCGCACCACATGTACACGGTCGGCATGTCGCTGACCCAGCAGAGCTACTTCATGCTGGCGACGATGGTCATCGCGGTGCCGACCGGCATCAAGGTCTTCTCCTGGATCGCCACGATGTGGGGCGGGTCGATCGAGTTCAAGACGCCGATGCTCTGGGCCTTCGGCTTCCTGTTCCTGTTCACCGTCGGCGGCGTCACCGGCATCGTGCTGTCCCAGGCCGCCATCGACCGGGTCTATCACGACACCTACTACGTCGTGGCGCACTTCCACTACGTGATGACCCTCGGCGCGGTCTTCTCCATCTTCGCCGGCATCTACTACTGGATCGGCAAGATGTCGGGCCGGCAGTATCCCGAATGGGCGGGCAAGCTGCATTTCTGGATGATGTTCATCGGCGCGAACCTGACCTTCTTCCCGCAGCATTTCCTCGGCCGTCAGGGCATGCCGCGCCGCTACATCGACTATCCCGAGGCATTCGCCTACTGGAACTGGTGTCGTCGGTGGGCGCGTTCCTGGCGTTTTCGTCCTTTGTCCTGTTCATCGGCATCGTGTTCTACACCCTGCGCTACGGCCAGCGCATCACGCAGAACAACTACTGGAACGAATACGCCGACACGCTGGAATGGACCCTGCCCTACCCGCCGCCGGAGCACACGTTCGAGCAGCTGCCCAAGCGCGAGGACTGGGACAAAGGCCACGCGCACTGACTTCAGGCGGCGACGCCCTGCGAGTGGGTTGAGAACCCGACCAAGGCCGCTGGTTCCCCAGCGGCCCTTGTTCTGACCGGATCCGACGGCCTTCCCGCCCGCCTGCATCTCTGGCCCAACCGGTCGCTGAGCCCGCGCGGATTCGTCGCCTTCATCGGCATCACCCGCGCCATGCTGGCGGTCCCGCTGGTCGGCCCGCTCGGGTCTAAGGCGCTGTGGGGTCTTCTGCCCTTCATGGCACTGGCGCTCGGCGGCATCCGGCCCGGTCCGGAACATGGTCTGGAATACCGGACTGGGCGGATATCGGACGCAGGCGCAGCCTGACATCATATTTCTTCATTGCCGATTCCTCACGTCCCCGTTTTTGTGTTTCCCGTTTTTCAGCAAGGATTTCAGATATGGAAAAGACATCATGCATTCCGCATGAGCCGCTGTCCAAACTCGACGAGAACGGCAGCGCCGCGATCCTCAACTACAATCTGCCGCAGTCCACGACCTACGAGGTGTTCAGCTACATCAAGCTCGACATCCCCGAGAAGCTGTTCAAGGACGCCGAGAAGAAACCGCCGCCCGGCAACTACTGGGACCGCTTCGATCTGGAAGCCCAGAAGCTTGACCTGAACCCCGAAGTCCTGAACGCGGTGATCAGCGGCAAGCGCTATACGTCGGTCAGCGAGATCATGAATGTCGGGCTGAACGTGACAGCGAACGAACTGCCCCTGTCGTCAGGCGTCAAGTTCAAGGCGGCGAATATCCCCGTTTCCACCAAATCGACCGAAACGGCGATCCCCTACATGGCGAACAAGATCGCCGATGGCTTCAGGCCGGTGCTGCAGACGCGGGCGTCGGGCAAGCAGGGCCTCATCTTCCAGCCGCGCCCGACAAAGGCCAGGCCGGCGATCTATCTGGTGATGAAGATGCGGATGGCATCCTACCTCGGCGACTACGGTGCCGGGCAGACGCTGTCGACCTTCAGCCTTTTGCCGGGTGAAAAGACGACGATCCAGATCCGCGACTACCGGCACGACGAAACCACCAAATCGACCAGCCAGAGCGTGCTTGACAGCTACAGCGAAAGCGCGATGGAGGATCTGCAGACAACCGTCGAGAACGCCAGCACCACGTCGTCGGAATCCAGCGAAACCGACACCGATACGCTTGCGGCCAGCACCGGCGGCGAGGCCGGCATCAACCTCGGCATCGTCAAGATCGGCGGCGAAGCCAGCGGCGAAGCATCCACCGTGAACACCACCACCGAAGCCGTCAGCGCGCAGGTCAGCACGCTGAATTCGGCGGTCAGCCATCACGTGCAGACGGCGGACACCCAGCGTCAGGTCGAGGTCAGCACCGATCTGACCGAAACCTCGATCAGCGAGACCGAGACGATCACGACGCGGAATCTGGAAAACATCAACCGCAGCCGCGTCCTGAACTTCGTCTTCCGTCAGCTTCTGCAGGAATACTTCACGCTGACCTATCTCGATCAGGTGTCGCTTGTGTATTCCAACGGCTATGACAACAGCCGCAAGACCGGCACCCTGTCGTCGATGGACAACCTGCTGCGCGCGGTCCTTGTCGACAAGGCAGCGATCGAGCAGGTCCGCAGCGACATCTACGTGCATCTGTGCAACATCCCCGACCACACCGGCACACGCACCAGCTTCATCGAACAGGTCACTGAAAAGCACGCGAACTGCATCGAGCCCGAAAAGGACCGGAAGCCGATCACCTATGTCCGCAAGCGCAAGGGACTGGTGCAGAGCTACAGGGACAAGTCCGTCGAGGGCATCATCCTGAACGTGACGCACCGGGTTCTCAGAACCCCGGCGCTGATCGTCGATGCCGTGCTGGGTCAGGGCGAAGGGCTTGAATGCTATCACCAGCACCTGCAGCAGGCGGCAGTCGACAGCGCGGCCCTGGCAAACCGCAAGCTGGAACAGCAGATAGCTCTGATCGACGCCATCGCCGATCCGGTGGAAAAGGCGACGCAGTACAACCATGTCTTCGGCACCTGCTGCCCGACACCCCAGACCGTCGTCGAGGACTAGGTCATGCCGCAACCCTGGCTCTTCAACCAGTGGGCCTGCAGCCCCTGGGCCACCGAGGTCGGCCGCCGGACGGCGGCCGATACCGAGGCGACGTCAGTCCTGCCGCCGATCCGGCCGGAAGACATCCGCCAGGCTGGTACCGACGACGGCATCACGCCGGGCTTCCCCTCGATCAGCGCGGCGGAATGGCAGCAGAGCCTGACCGCCGACTGGCCGGACAAGGCCCCCGTGATCCCGCTTGCCGACCAGATTCAGGACGCTGACTTCACCGAGGTCCTGGATTGGGTGAACAGCACCCGCGCCGCCGAGAACCAGAAGAGTGCGCTGCAGTGTTTCGACTATGCGCATTATCAGGTCTGGGAGGCGGGCTATGCCATCTCCGGCCCCGGACACGCCTCGCCCACCACGCTTCTGGTGCTGCTCGAATATCCTGATGGTCCGGGCGTGCGCACCGAAGTGCAGACCGAGACGATGGTCGAGGCGGTAAGCTACCTGAAGGACAGGCTGCAAGCGGGAACGCCGGTTCTGATCGGCCTGCGGCTTAGGCTTTTTGAAGAGCGGCCGAACGAACGCCGCTCGACGCCCTATATCGAGCCGACAAACCACTTCGTCGTGGCCGTCGGCATGGGAACCGACGACGAGGGGTTCTACATTTCCTTCTTCGACTACATGCACGGCTTCGCCGAACGCGACAGGCTCTATCTGCGCCCGGACCTGACCATGACGAACTCGGGCGACTACCGGCACCTGACCGAGGTGCGCCGAAGCACGCGGCGCTGATGTCCGTTGCGTCCTGATGCCGCACGTCTTGCGGCGACGCCTGCACCGGCACGGGCCCGATGATCGGCCTCGCCCCGGTCCCGCGCCCCACCGTGGGACACTCTGCCATCTTCCCTCGAAGGCCCCGGCGGCCCTATCCTCCCCCATGCCCTACGAATGGCTTCCCAAGACCGGCGGCGAAGACCGCCTGCATCTCTGGCCCTACCGGTCGCTGAGCCCGCGCGGGTTTGTGACCTTCATCGGCATCACCTGCGGCATGCTGGCGATCCCGCTTGTCGGCCTCCTTGGGTCTAAGGCGCTGTGGGGTCTTCTGCCCTTCATGGCGGCTGCGGTCGGCGGCGTGTGGATCGCGCTGAACCGCAGCTGGCAGGCGGGCGACATCGCCGAGGACCTCAGCCTTGCGCCCGAGCGTGCCGTCCTGCTGCACCGCGCGGCGGACGGCACCGAACAGAGGTGGGAGGCGAACCCCTACTGGGTGTCGGTGCATCTGCACGCCACGGGCGGTCCCGTGCCGAATTATCTGACCCTGCGCGGCGGCGACCGCGAGGTCGAGATCGGGCGGTTTCTGTCCGAGGATGAACGTGTGGCACTGGCGCGCGAGCTGACGGCGGCGCTCGCAGGGCTGCGCTGACTGCGGGCTGACATCACGCCAGAGGACCGGGATCACAGATCCCGGATCATCCGCACCTCCGTGTCGCCCGCTCCCGTTTCGGCAATGCTCATATCGTCGGCGAACCCGAAACTGCGGTAAAGCGGCAGCGCCTCGGTATGGCGCGGCGACGCGGCCAGCATCATCCGGCGATAGCCCAGCGCCTTCGCCGCCGCCAGAAGTTCCGCCACCAGCGCCCGACCCACGCCATGCCCGCGCGCCGCATCGCGCACATACAACCGGTTCATCTCGCAGATGCCCTCGGAATGCCGCTTGGTCATCACGACGCCGACCGGAGCCCCGTCGAGCCGCGCCAGCAGGCAATCCGCCGCCGGCGGCGCGAACCGGGTCAGAAGCTCGCGCATCTGACCGTCAATGTCCTGGACACGCAGATAGGTGTCGGTCACATCGCGGTAATCCGGGTAGCGCTGGTGGAGCCAGTCGATGTATTGCCCCACCAGCACGCGGACATCGGCGGCATCGGTCTCCGTGCGGACCCGGATGATTTGCAGCATCACGATGATTCCCAGACAGCGAGACGACGCCGGATCGACGTTACCGTGACTTTCGCGCAGGACAGCTGGCAACACAACATCGGCACTCAAATGTGCCGCCGCAACGGCCCGAAACTTAACAAGTCCCTAGAATTGCCTCGCAAGGCATTGATTTTATTCAATCCCAGAACGGTCCCAACTCCGGGACCGTCGAATTCATGCCCGACCACCCTCACCCCGCCAGCCCGTCCAGCCGCTTCCGCTCCAGCCGCGCGCGCGTGCAGGATCGGCTCGGTATAGCCGGACGGCTGCTCCGCGCCCCTTCGAAGCACCAGATCGCAGCGCCGCCTGAAAGGCCACCGCCGTCGAAATCCGGCGCCATCGGCCGGTAGGCCGGGTCGCCGGCGTTCTGCCCGTCCACCACCGCCGCCATCTGCTGCAACGCCTCCATGCACCTGCCCTCGGGTGACCACCCCGTGACGCAGCCAGTTCGCCAGTGCTGGCTGGAGATCCGGCAGGTGGCGCGGTCCTCCATCAGCGCGACGTCGTGGATGTCGGGCACCTTGGAACAGCCGATGCCCTGGTCGACCCAGCGCACGACATAGCCGAGGATGCCCTGGGCGTTGTTGTCGACCTCCGCGCCGCATCTCCGCCGCGGACCAGTTCGGCCCGCCGGCCACCGGCATGGTCAGCAGGTCGTCGAGCCGCGCCGGCCGCTTCATCGCCGGCGATCTCGCGCCTGCGCGCGCCGACACATCGACCCGGTGGTAATGCGTGGCGTGCAGCGTGGCCGCGGTCGGCGACGGCACCCAGGCGCAGTGTTGGCGCCGGCCATCGGATGCGCCGATCTTGCTCGCCAGCATCGCCGCCATCAGGTCGGGCGCCGCCCACATGCCCTTGCCGATCTGCGCCCGGCCCGGCAGGCCGCAGGCCAGGCCGATATCGACGTTGCGGTCCTCATAGGCCGCGATCCAGGCTGCGCGCTTCATCTCGCCCTTGCGCACCATCGGCCCGGCTTCCATCGAGGTGTGGATCTCGTCGCCGGTGCGGTCGAGGAAGCCGGTGTTGATGAAGGCCACCCGCTCCTTCGCCGCGCGGATGCATTCCTTGAGGTTGACCGATGGTCCGCCGCTCCTCGTCCATGATGCCGAGCTTCACGCGTGTCGCGCGGCAGGCCGAGCACGTCCTCGACCCGCGCGAAGATCTCGACCGGCAAAGGCCACCTCCTCCGGCCCGTGCATCTTCGGCTTGACCACATAGACCGAGCCGGTGGCCGAATTCCGCGCGCCCGCCGGTCTTCTTCAGGTCGTGCAGCGCGACAGAGCACCGTCACAGCGCATCCAGCAAGCCCTCGCGGACCTCGCGCCCGTCGGCGTCGAGAACGGCCGGGCGTGGTCATCAGATGCCCGACATTGCGCACCAGCATCAGCGCCCGGCCCTTGAGCGTCAGCGGCGCGCCGTCGGGCCCTTGTACCTCGTAGTCGCGCGTTCAGCGCGCGCGTGACGGTCTTGCCGCCCTTCTCGACGTCTCGCGTCAGATCGCCCTTCATCAGGCCGAGCCAGTTGCGATAGGCCACCACCTTGTCCTCGCCATCGACGGCGGCGACCGAATCCTCGCAGTCCATGATCGCGGTCAGGGCGGATTCCAGATAGACGTCGGAAATCCCCGCCGGGTCGGTCGCGCCGATCGGGGTGGACCGGTCGACCGCGACCTCGATCAGCAGACCGTTGTTGCGGAAGATCAGATAGGTCGGCGCATCCGTCCGGCCCCAGGTAGCCGGCGAACTGCGTCGGATCGGCCAGCGTCGGCCGCGCCGAGCGTGCAGCGCTCCGCCCGGCCACGGCGAAGCCCGTGACATCTGCCCAGCCTGCCCCGGCCAGCGGCACCGCCTCGTCCAGAAACGCCTTCGCCCAGGCGACCACCCGCGCCGCGCGCGCCGGATCGTAACCCCTTGCCCCATGGCGCGTCGCCCAGCGCATCGGTCCCGTAGAGCGCATCGTAGAGCGACCCCCAGCGCGCATTCGCCGCATTCAGCGCGTAGCGCGCGTTCATCACCGGCACGACCAGCTGCGGCCCGGGGACCGTCGCGATCTCGGGGTCTGTTCCGGTCGTTTCGATCGTGAAATCAGGGCCTTCGGGCACGATATAGCCGATCTCGCGCAGGAACGCCTCGTAACCCACCGGATCAAAAGGCTTGCCCCGCCGCGCGATGTGCCAGGCGTCGATCGCCGCCTGCATCTCGTCGCGCACCGCCAGCAGCCGCCGGTTCACCGGACCAAGATCGGCGATCAGCGCGGCGAAGCCCTGCCAGAAGGCACCGGGCGCGATTCCGGTCCCCGGCAGGGCCGAGCCTTCGATGAAATCCGCCAGCACAGCCTCAACCTGAAGCCCCGCGCGCATCACCCGGTCCGACATGCAAGCACCCCTTCGCGTCCGCAGCGACGTCAGCGCATCCGGGTGGGGGATGCAAGAGGCGTTCAGTCCTTCGCCCCCGTCTTCCGATTGCCCCGGCACCGGTCCGAACAATACCGCACCTCGTCCCAGACCTTCGCCCATTTCTTCCGCCAGACAAACGGTCGCCCGCACGCTGCGCAGGTCTTTGACGGAAGGTCGGCTTTTCTGACGCCCTTCGGCATTCCGGTCCTCCACGTCCCGCAATCCAGCGCCCGGTTGCGCCTGCCCGGACGGGACCCTAACCTTGGCCTGCCTTGCAAGGGAAGCCACCGTGAAAGACGACACGCCCCAGACCATCCGGCTGGCCGACTACGCGGCCTATCCCTTCACCCTGACCGGTGTCCGCCTGACCTTCCGCCTGTCGCCCGACGCGACGCGCGTCACCTCGCGGATCACCTTCGCACCGAACCCCGACCGTCCCGGACGCCATGACCTGTTCCTGCATGGCGAAGGACTGAAGACGCTTGCCCTCAGGATCGACGGACAGGACGTTCTGCCCGTGGCTGCCCTCACCGATCAGGGCGTCACGATTCCCGCCGCGCATCTGCCTTCGGGGTCTTTCCTCTGGGAAGCCGAAGTCGAGATCGCCCCTGCCTCGAACACCACCCTTGAAGGGCTCTACATGTCGAACGGCATGTACTGCACCCAATGCGAGGCGGAAGGGTTCCGCCACATCACCTTCTATCCCGACCGGCCCGATGTGATGGCCCGCTTCCATGTCAGGATCGAATCCGACCTTCCTGTCCTCCTCTCGAACGGCAATCCGGGTGCGACCGGTCCGGGCTTTGCCGAATGGGACGACCCCTGGCCCAAGCCCGCCTATCTCTTCGCCCTTGTCGCGGGCGATCTGGTCAACCTGCCCGACAGCTTCATCACAAAGTCAGACCGCAGGGTCGGTCTGAACATCTGGGTGCGCGCGCCCGACGTCGACCGCTGCGACTATGCGATGGGGGCGCTGAAACGCTCGATGACGTGGGACGAACAGCGTTATGGCCGCGAATACGATCTCGACGTCTTCAACCTCGTTGCGGTCGATGACTTCAACATGGGCGCGATGGAGAACAAGGGGCTGAACATCTTCAATTCCCGGCTTGTGCTCGCCAGCCCGGAAACCGCCACCGACTATGATTTCGAGCGGATCGAGACGGTCATCGGCCACGAATACTTCCACAACTGGACCGGCAACCGCATCACCTGCCGCGACTGGTTCCAGCTTTGCCTGAAAGAGGGGCTGACGGTTTTCCGCGATCAGGAATTCACCGCCGACATGCGGTCAGCCCCGGTCAAGCGGATCGAGGATGTTCTGACCCTGCGGGCGCGGCAATTCCGCGAGGATCAGGGGCCGCTTGCGCACCCCGTCCGGCCCGACAGCTTTGTCGAGATCAACAACTTCTACACCGCGACGGTCTACGAAAAGGGTGCCGAGATCATCGGGATGCTGAAACGGCTTGTCGGCGATGACGGCTACCGCAAATCGCTCGACCTCTACTTCGACCGGCATGACGGCGACGCGGCCACCATCGAGGATTGGCTGAAGGTCTTTCAGGATGCGACGGGCCGCGACCTTTCGCAGTTCAAGCGCTGGTACACCGATGCGGGCACGCCGCGCCTGTCGGTCAGCGAGGCATGGGAGCCGGGCGCGGCGGGCGGCACCTTCACCCTGACCTTCGACCAGATGACGCCCCCGACACCCGGCCAGCCGGACAAGCCGCCGCGCGTGATCCCGGTTGCGGTGGGACTGCTGAACCCGAACGGGGACGAGGTGCTGCCGACCACGATGCTTGAGATGACCGAAGCGCGTCAGAGCTTTGCCTTTCCGGATCTGTCGACCCGGCCCGTCGCGTCGATCCTGCGGGGATTTTCGGCACCCGTGGTTCTGAGCCGTGCGCAGTCGCGCATGGAGCGCGCGTTCCTGCTGGCCCATGACACTGACCCGTTCAGCCGGTGGGAGGCGGGTCGCGCGCTGTCGAAGGACGTCCTGACCGACATGGTCCTGACCGGGTCCGACCCGGGCGCGGACTGGATCGATGCGCTGGGCATGGTCCTGCGCGACGATGCGGCCGATCCGGCCTTCCGCGCGCTCTGCCTGCGGCTGCCGTCCGAGGATGACATGGCGCAAACTCTCGCCGATGCGGGCCATGTGCCCGACCCGGACAGGCTGCATGCGACGCTGAAGGGGGCCATGGCTGCTATTGCCAAGCGTCTTGGACGCGATCTGGCACTGACCTATGACGCGATGGCCCCTGCGGGTCCCTATCGGCCCGATGCCGAAGGGTCGGGTCGCCGCGCGCTGCGCCTCGCCTGCCTGTCGCTGCTGTCGCTGACGGACGGGGGCGCGCGCGCGAGGCACTTGTTCGGCGCGGCGGACAACATGACCGAAAGCATCGGGGCGCTCGGATGCCTGCTGGATGCCGGGGCCGGGCAGGCCGAGACCGCCGCGTTCCACGACCGCTGGAAGGCGAACCGGCTGGTCATCGACAAATGGTTCACGTTGCAGGTGATGCATGGCGACCCGGCGAATGCCCCCGCCGCCGCCGCGCGGCTGGCCCTGCGCCCCGATTTCGACTGGAACAACCCGAACCGCTTCCGGTCGCTGGTCGGCGGAATTTCGGCAAATCACGCCGGGTTCCACGATGCTTCCGGCGCGGGCTACCGCTTTGTCGCCGACTGGTTGATGCGGCTCGACCCCCTCAACCCGCAGATCGCGGCGCGGATGTCGGCGGCGTTCGAAAGCTGGGCGCGCTATGACGCCGCACGGCAGACTTTGATGAGAACCGAACTTGCGCGTCTGCGCGACCTGCCCGGTCTGTCGCGCAACACAGGCGAAATGGTGCGGCGGATGCTGGGTTAGCTTTTCGCGGCGCGGCAATCGGGATGGCCCGACCGGACCGTTGCATTCGTGCGTCTCTCAAGATTGATCATCCACAACAACGGCGCGAACGCGCCTTGGTGCCGCCGGATTTCAAGTCATAAGATCTTAACGTAGCGTCAAGATTAACGGTGTTGGGTGCAGTGATGAGTGGATCGTTCGAATACCGCGCCGAAGCGCGCAACCTGATGAACTGTGCCGTGTTCGGCTGCGGCGCCGCAGCGGCCGCAGCCGCCTGGATCGGCAATGTGCCTGTCCTGACCGGGGTCATCGCCGTCGCCTATCTGATCCCCATGGCCTTGCGGCTGGCGCTGAATCCGCGCCGGGGCTTCCGCATGGATGCGGACCGGCTGGAAATCTACGCACCGGGCGAACACCGGGTGATCGCGCTGCCGCGCATTGACCTGGTCCGGATCGCGGCTGGGCGGTCGGGCACCAGCTGCGATCTGACGCTGACCTCGGGTGAGGCAGTGCTCCTGCCGGACGGACACAGATTCAGTCCGGCCGATCTGGTGCGGGAATTCCGCGCGCGGGGCGTCGCGGTCATCGCGTGACAGGGCGGTGGTGTCCCGCAGGCAGCCTCAGCTGCAGTAGCTCTGCGTCCGCGTCCAGGCCGCCACTTCGGCGCGCTTCGATTTGTCGTGCATCGGACCCCAGTCAGTCACGATGGCCGCGATGGCCTCCTGATCGGCCTCGGTCGCCACGTCCGGCACGCGGTTCGCCGCGATCCTGACGGCGCAGGCGAGGTTCGACGCGCCGTCGGTCAGTCCCGCCTCGGACAGGTCGCAGCCGACATAGTTCGCCGTCGCAGGGGAAATCTGCAGCAATCCCAGATACTTGCCGCCTGCACCCTTTGCGGCGGGGTTCCACGTGCTTTCGTATTTCGCGATGGCCGAGAACAGCCCGGCCCAGAACGCCTCGCGTTCCGCCACTGACGCCGTTTCGTAGTCAGGACAGTAATGTTCGACATCCATCGGCACGGTCGAGGCGAGCACGGCGCCTTCGGACTTCAGCGCCTCAAGCGTCGCTTCTGTCCATTGCGTGGCCTCGGGGCGATGATCCCACCGCATCACCGGCAAGGCCCCTGCGGGCTGGCCGGAGGCGTCGGCGGTCATGTCCATGCAGCCGGCAAGCGGCAGAAGCGCGCCCAGAAGCAGCGGGCGAAGGGTCCGGGAAAGTCGCATTCATCTCACACGGTGGCACCGGACCCCCATGTCCGGCCCGCGCGATCATCCCGATTTGGGCCGTTCTGACAACATGCTGCACCGCAGCATTGCTTTTTCGGCGGATTCCCGCGCGTCGGCCCGCAGGACATGCGCGGTCCCCCGCCTCTTGCCCGGCCTGTCCCCCTGCCCTAGAACGCGGCGATCAGGACAGGATTTCCGCCATGCTCGATCTCAGCTTCACGGCCCCCAAGCCCAAGGTTATCGCCGGGGCCAACGGCGACTGGGAACTGGTGATCGGGCTTGAGGTCCACGCCCAGGTCGCCTCGAACGCCAAGCTCTTCTCCGGCGCGTCCACCACATTTGGCGCGGAACCCAACTCCAACGTCGCCTTCGTCGATGCGGCGATGCCGGGGATGCTGCCGGTCATCAACGAGTTCTGCGTGGCGCAGGCGGTGCGCACCGGGCTGGGGCTGAAGGCCGCGATCAACCTTCGGTCGGCCTTTGACCGCAAGAACTATTTCTACCCCGACCTGCCGCAGGGCTATCAGATCAGCCAGCTCTACCACCCCATCGTCGGCGAGGGCGAGGTCATCGTGGACATGGGGCCGGGTATCGCCCGCCGCGTCCGGATCGAGCGCATCCATCTGGAACAGGACGCGGGGAAAAGCATTCACGACCTTGATCCGACGATGAGCTTTGTCGATCTGAACCGCACCGGTGTCGCGCTGATGGAAATCGTCAGCCGCCCCGACATCAGGGGGCCGGAGGAAGCCGCAGCCTATGTCGGCAAGCTGCGCCAGATCCTGCGCTATCTCGGCACCTGCGACGGCAACATGCAGAACGGGAACCTGCGGGCAGACGTCAACGTGTCGATCTGCCGCCCGGGCGATTATGAACGCTACCAGGCGACGCAGGACTTCGCGCATCTGGGCACGCGCTGCGAGATCAAGAACATGAACTCGATGCGGTTCATCCAGGCTGCCATCGAGTACGAGGCGCGGCGTCAGATCGCAATTGTCGAGGATGGCGGCAAGGTCACGCAGGAGACGCGTCTCTACGACCCCGACAAGGGCGAGACGCGCAGCATGCGGTCCAAGGAGGAGGCGCATGACTACCGGTACTTCCCCGACCCCGACCTGCTGCCGCTGGAGATCGAGCAAGCCTGGGTCGATGACATCGCCGCATCAATGCCGGAACTGCCGGATGCGCGGAAGGCGCGCTTCGTAGCGGATTACGGCATGACCGACTATGACGCGGGCGTGCTGACCGCCGAGGTGACGGATGCCGCGTTCTTCGAGGAGGTAGCGCGGGGCCGCGACGGCAAACAGGCGGCGAACTGGGTGATCAACGAGTTGTTCGGCCGTCTGAACAAGCAGGGCCTGACGGTCGCCGACAGCCCGGTTTCGGCGGGCCAGCTAGGCGGCGTGCTCGACATGATCGGGTCGGGCCAGATTTCCGGCAAGATGGCCAAGGACCTGTTCGAGCTGCTCTGGACGCGGGACCAGGGTGCGGATCCTGCCACAGTCGCCGCGCGTGAAGGAATGCAGCAGGTCACGGATACCGTTGCCATCGAAGTCGCGCTTGATGCGCTGATCGCGGCAAACCCGGATCAGGTCGAAAAGGCCAAGGTGAACGCCAAGCTTGCGGGCTGGTTCACGGGCCAGGTGCTGAAGGCCACCGGCGGCAAGGCGAACCCAGCGGCGGTCAACGCGCTTGTGGCGCAGAAACTGGGGCTGTAGGCCCGCAACTCCGGCGGGCGGGAAAGGCACGCCGCTGTCCCGTATTCCGCGCGTCTGATTTCCCCGCGGGGAAATCGGCAGGTGCATCGGCGCGCGAAAGCCGGACATCGCGGCGCGACGTGAAAAAGGCGGCGCAATCGCGCCGCCTTCTTTGTCTTCCGCTTGGGTCGTGGAGTTCTGGTTCAGGCTGCCTTGCGACGACGCAGCGCGGCAAGGCCGCCCAGCGCGCCGATCAGCGCAAGCCCCGAGGCCGGCACCGGAACACCCTGAATCTCGACATTGTCGAGCAGGCCGCCGAGACCGTCACTGCGCCCGGAGGCGGCAAACGTCAGCCGGTAGCTCCTGGCCGTCGAGACGAAGAACGCGACCGAAATCTGCGTCCAGTCGCCGACAACGGCACCCGGCGTCAAGTTGTCAGCTTTGCCCGAGAAAAGGCCGCTCAGACGATAGTTGATACCGTTCGAACGGACGTCCCCGGTGCTCGGGCTGTACCAGAAGCTCATCACGTAGCGTCCGATATGGAGCGCCACGTCCTGGTACATCGCGGAGTTACCCGTGGTGTCCAGTTCCGCATAGTAGTTCCCGCTCTGCGCGTCGATCGACGGCAGCGTCGGGTTGGTCTGCACCTCGATGCCGCCCGGCTTCGCTTGCGTCCATCCGTTCAATGCACCCCAGACGTCCGAATTCGGTCCCGAGGTTGGCATATTTCCGAAGGTTGCGCCGTTAAGCAGGCCGACTGTGTTCCCTGGCACGCCTGTCTCGAAGCTGCCATTGACCACGACCGGTGATGCAGATGCCGCTGCGCCCATCAAGCTCGCAGCAGCCAGAGATGCAGCAGCAATGCTGTTCGTCCAGACTGACATCGTATCAACCGCCTTTCGCCCCCGCAGGTTATCTATCACAGGCCACAACCGGAGGCATAGAGACCCAATCAATTTTATTGTTTCGATTGCGGCGCCAGAAGGGCGATGCGGGAGGTTCGGCAATCGAATTCCGAACAATCGAACACATTTAGGGCACAAAGCTGCCCGAATCCCCCAAGACGCTGAAAAAGCGTGAAAAATGTGATTCGTATTCAGACGGCAATTTCCGGGTCGGCGAGCCGGCCGGACGCTGTTTCCCGGGGACCTGGCCAGCCGCGCGGTGGCGCTTGGTCGCGGTCCCGAATCCCGCTCTGCGGGCGTGCCGTCAGGCCATTGTCCGCCGAAAATCTGTGCCGCCCCCCGTGACTTCCCGGCACGGGATGCGCTAGGTTGGCAACCGGTCTGATAGGACAGGGTTCAGGGGTAGGTCAGGGTGATGCAGCGTTTCGAGTACAAGGTTGTTCCGGCACCGACGCGCGGCGAAAAGGTCCGCACTGCCAAGACGGGCGCAGACCGTTTCGCCCATGCGCTGTCCCAGATCATGAACGCGCTCGGACGGGACGGCTGGGACTATGTCCGCGCCGACACGCTGCCGTCGGAAGAACGCACAGGTTTCACCGGGCGGACGACGGTCTACCACAACATGCTGGTCTTCCGCCGGTCCCTGCCCGACGCGGTCGACGCATCACCCACCTATCCGCCCCTGAGCGCCGACGCGCCGCTTCGGATCGCGGTCACCGAGGCGGGCACAGCACCCAGGCTGGGCCCTGCGATCCCCGCGGCGCCGGTGCCCGAATCTGGCACCGAGGCGATGCCCCCGCGTTCGGCATCCTTTCAGGCAGGTTGACAGTCGTCGGACGTCACAGGGATTGTCCCTACGTTCGCCTTGGGTCCGAACGCGCCGGACTGAAAGCAGGACCATCACACACACATCAATAAAATCAATATCTTATACCATCAACTGCGCCTCAGCTGCCGCATTTGCGCCGTAGGGCCGACACATTTCCGACAAATT
This sequence comes from uncultured Alphaproteobacteria bacterium, assembly GCA_963738635.1. GTDB lineage: Bacteria > Pseudomonadota > Alphaproteobacteria > Rhodobacterales > Rhodobacteraceae > JAOADN01. The sequence continues at coordinate 535,853 of CAVTXE010000004.1, forward strand.
CTTCTTGCCGCCGCGTCGGGTCATCGGGCTAGCATCCCCGTCTGGGTCCGGGGGGAAGCCGTGATGGTGTCGTACGAGTATCGGATGATTCCGCAGCGCGAGGCGCGACGGAACGCAGGTGTCGCTGACGAGATGGCACGCGAAATGAACCTGCGGGCCATGCTCGGCTGGGAATATGTGGGTTCTGAAATGGTAACGGAAAAGCGGCGGTGGCTGGGGGCTCTGCTTGGTCCGAAATCGCGTCAGTTTCTCGTCTACCGCCGCGCGGCAAGCGCGCGGGTCGCGGTTCCCGCGGAACACGCAAGGGCTGCACGCGAGACTGTCGAAATCGTCCGGACCGATGCGCGCATCGCACGCCGGTCCGACCTGGTGGCTGACATCCGCGCAGGCAAGCGCAGAATCCGCCCGCAACCGGCCCAGGGCACAGGGGACCGCGATGGTTCGGCGGACATGATCTCTGCCCTGATGGCTGAGTAGCGCTGCGACCGGTCCCTTTCAGGCCGCGACATCCAGCGCCAGGGCATGGATGCGCGCGATGACCGCCGGTCCCAGTGCGGCATGTACGGCGCGATGCCGTTCGACCCGGCCCATTGACGCGAAAGCCGCCGCGCGGATGGTCACACGGAAGTGGCTTTCGCCGCCCTCCTGATATCCCGCATGGCCCCTGTGGCCTTCGCTTTCGTCCACGATTTCAAGCTGGTCAGGGGCAAACGCTTCGGTCAGGCGTGCATGCAGGATTTCCGTCATCGACATTTTTCGCCTCAATCCCTCTTCAAAGCCCCGGGGAATTCCCTACACTCCGGGACCCTGAGTTGAAAAGCAACTGTCCGGACCTATGCCCCTTATGACCAGAAACGATCCTTTCGGCTTCGACATTTCCGCAGCCTCGGCCAAAAAGAAGACCACGAAGGGCAAGCGCGGCATGTCCGGCGCGTTCGAGACGTCGTCGCGGCAGTGCGATCATGCGGGTTGCAGCCTGTCCGGCGCAGTACCGGGCGCCGCGGTCGCCCGACCACCTGGACGAATATCTCTGGTTCTGCAAAGACCATGTGCGCGAATACAATCTGAAATGGAACTTCTTCAACGGCGCCACGGAAGAGGAATTCCGCAAGCTGACGGATGCCGACCGGGTCTGGGGGCGCGAGACGAAACCCTTCGGCAAGCAGGGTACGGAGGACCGGGCCTGGGCGCGCCTCGGCATCGACGACCCGATGGAGGTTCTGGGGGCGAACGCCACCCAGAACAGGGGCAACACGGGCGGCCAGCCGGGCCGCAAGCTGCCGCCGACCGAACGCAAGGCGCTGGAAATCCTCGACGCGCGCGACACCTGGACGCGGCCGGAAATCCGCAAGCAGTACAAGAGCCTGGTCAAGGACCTGCATCCCGACATGAACGGCGGCGACCGGGCGGACGAGGACCGGCTGCAGGAGGTGGTCTGGGCCTGGGATCAGATCAAGGATTCGCGCAACTTCCGGGATTGAGGGCCGCTGTGCTGTTCAGGACTGACCGCCGGGCTCGGATAGTCCGGCAGACCGGCTACAGAAGCCCGTTCTCCAGCGCATAGATCGCCGCTCCGGCCCGCGTCATGACGCCGAGCTTGTCGTAGATGTGCGTCACGTGCCGCTCGACCGTCTTGGGCGAGAGCCCGAGCGCCAGCGCGATGGCGGGGTTGGTCTGTTCGCGTGAGACCATGCGCAGAACCTCGATCTCGCGCTCGGACAGGGCGATGGAGGCCGAGCGGCGCGTGTGCGCGCCCTTCTGCCCCGCTGCGGTCAGAACAGCATCCACTGCTTTTCTGTCAAAATGACCGGCCTTTGCCTCGGCGGACAGTGCTGCCGCCGCTTCGGTTTCGGTCATCTGCGGCCGGTGCGGGCGCGTCTCGGTCAGCGCGCACCAGGCATTCGCAGCGGCCAGAAGGCGGGCGGAGGCCGACAGGGCGGGCGCGGCAAGTCCCCGGTGATAGCCGGAGCCGTCGAGCCGTTCGTGGTGCGCCGAGCCAAGCGCGCCGAGCGGGGCCAGCACCGGGCAATCGGCAAAGATGCGTCCGGTCAGGTAGCTGTGCATCCGTATGCGCTCATGTTCGGCGCGGGTCAGCTGCCCGGGTTTGCTGAGAAGCTGCGCCTGAACGCCGATCCGGCCCACGTCATGGATCAGCGCCGCGCGGCCGATGTCGTCGATGTCGGCGGCGGGCAGGCCCGCGGCCCGCGCCGCCGCCTGCACGACGGCGGCCACGCGGCGCGAATGGCCCAGCATATGCGGCGACTTGAAGTCCCCGAAATCCGCGATGGCACTCAAGGCTTTGTCGATCCCGTCGCCGGACAGCCAGACGGGGCCGCCGGGTTCGGCGTCGATCACCGCCGCGGTCAGGTCCGCACCGTCGAGACCGGCAAGGAAATGTGCCGTATCTTCGGCCAGGATCGCCGCGATATTCGGGTCGAGCTGGTTGCCCGACCGGACCCGGGCACGTTCCGCGATGTCGGCTGCGCCGCGCGTCACGCTGTCCTGCGCCGCAAGTTGCGCCACCTGCACCACGCGCATCGGCAGGCTGATCGCCTCGCCTTCCGCCAGCCGCTGCGTGCTTTGGCCGTCCCACCGTTCATAGACATGCGACAGCCCACCCACGACGAGCGGTCCCAATCCCAGCCGCGCCGCGATCAGCCGCGCGGCCTCGCAGTGCATGCGGTGATTGTCCCGGAAGAGGCCTGCGCCCATGGCCGCGAAGGCCGTCTGGACGGCCGCCTGCGCCTCGGCAGGCGGTTTCCCGGCCCCGAGTATCCGGCTGAATTCGGGCACGAACTCTGCGTCCGACATGACAAGAAGTTCGGCCAGCGCCAGTTCGTCGCCCACCACGAAAGACGTTTCATGAGACGTGGTGGAGCAGCCGACATAGCGCAGGATCGCCAGGTAGTAGGCCGCCGCGACAGTCTCGTCGTCCAGTCCGGCGGCCCGCGCGAGCCGCACGGAAATCAGTGCTGTCCGCATGACAGTCTGCATCGGCAAACCGAGGCCGAGATCGACAGCGAGCGCGAGCGATGTCAGCACTTCCGCAAGGCGCAGGTTCTTCGTGCCCATACCCGCCCCTTCCCCGCTGAGCTTTCCAAGTAAAGCGTCGGGTGTGGGACCGGGTCAAGTCAGTCGGCCCCGGGAGTTGCGGCAGAAAGCAGAGTCGCCCCCCCTTTCTGCCGCTTCGGCGATGTCGCCCGGCCCCGCCTCAGGCAGCGACCGGGATCGCACCGATCTGGACCATCAGCGACATCACATCCACGAGTGCCCTGTGTTCCAGGATTTTCCCGTTGGCGAGGCGGTCGAACGATACGGCACCGATCCTGACGGGCCTCCGGCTGGCCGGAATTCCGTTGAAATCGCCGACATGCAGTGCCGTCCAGACGAGCCGGGTCTCGACGCAGTCGCCTTCGGCCACCTGGCTTTCGATGATGTGGCGACCGTTGGCGAAACTGGTTGCGAACGCCTGCTCCATGCCCTTGAACTCTTCCGCGCTCATCGTGTGGTCGTTGCCGACCATCTGCGCGGCGAAGCCGGGCGCGAGCAGCGCGTGCCAGGCGGCCCCGTCACGCTTGTCCATGCTTTCGAACATCCGGAGCACGGTCTTCTTGTTGGCTTCGATGGTCATATCGGGTCTCCCTTGGTTATGAGGTGGACCCAAACTGCCAGCCGACGGACCCCGCGCCATCCGGCGATCCCCCCACGGATCGGAAAAAACGGTGCGCCTCTCACGCCGCCCGGAACACCATCGCCACGCCGTTCATGCAGTAGCGCTTGCCCGTCGGCTCCGGCCCGTCGTTGAAGACATGCCCCAGATGCCCGCCGCAGCGGCGGCAGTGCACTTCGGTCCGCTTGCCGAGGATGCCCCAGTCGGGCTTCGTCCCGACGGCATTCGCCAGCGGCTGGAAGAAGCTTGGCCAGCCGGTGCCGCTGTCATACTTCGCCTTCGACGAATACAGCGCCAGATCGCAGCCTGCGCAGTGGAACGTGCCCGCCCGATCTTCCCGGTCCAGCGGCGATGATCCGGCGGGTTCGGTATCCTCCTCGCGCAGCACCCTGTAGGCGGCCGGCGACAGGATGGCCCGCCATTCCTCGGGGGTCCTGGTCACCTCGAACGTCCCTTCCGCCGCCTGCATCGCGCCGGGTCGCAGCCCCGCTGCAAGCAGGGCGGCGGCGCCCGTGCCCAAAATCAGTATCTGCCTGCGCGTCGTCATCCCGGAACTCCCCTTGCGAAATCGTCTGTGGATCATGCCCCGAACTGCGCCGCCGACGCGGTAAAAGTTGCGGCATCCGATGTAACGCGACGGGTCCGGCGGATGGGATGTCGCGGCCCTGCCTTCCCCTTGCGACCCCGCGCGTTATGATCCAAAAGGCCAGCAAGGCTTTCAGGGTCCGTATCGGACCCATCGTCTCACCGCACAAGGCGCACGGAATGTTGGATCAGCAGGCCAAACCCACCGACGAAATCTCGGTCCACGACGTCTTCGGGATCGATACCGAGATGAAGGTGAAAGGCTTTGCCGAACGCGGCGACCGCGTGCCCGAGATCGACCCGACCTACAAATTCGATCCAGACACGACCTTGGCCATCCTCGCGGGCTTTGCCTACAACCGCCGGGTGATGATCCAGGGCTATCACGGGACGGGCAAATCGACCCATATCGAACAGGTCGCCGCGCACCTGAACTGGCCCTGCGTGCGGGTGAACCTCGATTCGCATATTTCGAGGATCGACCTGATCGGCAAGGACGCGATCAAGCTGCGCGACGGCAAGCAGGTGACGGAGTTCCACGAGGGCATCCTGCCCTGGGCGCTGCGCAACCCCGTCGCCATCGTGTTCGACGAATACGACGCGGGCCGGGCCGACGTGATGTTCGTGATCCAGCGCGTGCTGGAGCATGACGGCAAGCTGACGCTTCTCGACCAGAACGAGATCATCACGCCGCACCCGTCCTTCCGGCTGTTCGCCACGTCGAACACGGTCGGTCTGGGCGACACGACCGGGCTGTATCACGGCGTCCAGCAGATCAACCAGGCGCAGATGGACCGCTGGAGCCTTGTCGCGACGCTGAATTATCTGTCGCACGATGCCGAGACGGCGATCGTGCTGGCGAAGTCCCCGCACTACAACACCGACAAGGGCCGCAAGCAGATCAGCCAGATGGTGACGGTCGCAGACCTGACGCGGACGGCCTTCATGAACGGCGACCTCTCGACGGTGATGTCGCCGCGCACGGTGCTGAACTGGGCTCAGAACGCCGAGATTTTCCGCAGCATCGGCTATGCGTTCCGGCTGACCTTCCTGAACAAGTGCGACGAGCTGGAGCGGCAGACGGTGGCCGAGTTCTATCAGCGCTGCTTTGACGAGGAACTGCCGGAGAGTGCTGCGAGCACGGCGATGAAGTAGCAGAAACCAAATGGAACTGAAGCTGCTCCTGAGAATTGTAGATGAGCGGCTGGTCCTCTCAAATGCAAAGATGCTGGGGATGGCGAAGCCCCCGTTCACCCCGGGAGTCTACGCACTCTTCTTTCAGAGCGAACGGGTCTATGTTGGCGTTGCGCGAGGTCGAAAGGGTTTGCGCAACCGCAAGAGGAACTATGTTGGTGGTGATGACGGTCACACCACACACCGGGAGTTCCTTTCTGCATTCCCAAACAAGATAGAGCGGTCGGCTTTTATCTGCGCTAACGTCGCTATGGCGTGGTTTGAAACTGAAACCGCGAACATTGCCGAGGAACTCGAAAGTGAGCTCATTTCGGTTCTTCGTCCGAGATGGAAAATAGAATTTTCTACGGCTGACCCGTTTGCCCACCGTTCCTCCACAGTCCCGTCCACATCTCGGCAACATCCGCGCGCCACACTGTGCATCCTGCGCGGCGCTGGACCCTTCTGTCTGGCCCTCCGGGCGGTCCTGTTGCTGGCCCTGCCCGCCGCTGCCGCGCCCATGACACTGCTTGAACAGGCCCGGGTCTTCTCCGACCGCGCCGGGCGCTATGCCGGGATGACCGAACATCAATGGATGTTCGACGGACCTGCATCCGAAGACAGCGCGCGCAGGCGGGACCAGTTCGCGGACCTGCCGAGTGCCGTTTCACCGGACCGAGAACCGCAGGTCACCGCCGAAATACTGGAATGGCGCGTGGCGGCGCGGGCCGCGCAACGAGAGCTTCTCGACACCGCTGCCTTTGTCGCGGACCGCAGCAGGCAACAGCGGGCGGGCAGGCTCGCCTCGGGCTATCTGGCGGCCTGCGACCGGTTGATCGCGGGACCCTGACGCAAATCCCGCCGACCCTTCGGTCGGCGGGATTTGCGCGCTGCGGGGTGGTGCGGCGCGTCAGAGTGCCGCGCGGAACGTCAGCGGCGGCACTCCGGGTGCTCGATCAGGTCGCGCGGGTCGTCGCAGCCGGACCCGCCGGGAATGCGGGGCTTGCGGCGGTCGACGGTGGTGTCGGCCATGATCTTCGACGCACCATAGAAGCCGCCCGGCGGTGTCGCGGCCATGACAGGGACCGAGACCGCGGTCAGAAGCAGGGCGGCGATCATGGTGAAAAGCAGCGTTTTCATCGGGGTTTCCTCTGTGTGTGGCTCGTGGATCCATATGACCCCATGCATCGCCCATCCGGAACCGACACAGGTCCGGCGAAGTGTCGGGCACGAGGTCCGAACACCGTGTCCGACCAAGGTCCGAACCGACCTGGTACACTGATGAGGCACCGCCGGCGGGGAACAAGCGCAATCAGTCCCGGGGTAAGATCCGCAGCCCGTGGGAAACGCCCCTCAGACCGTCAGGTCGCCTATTCCGTCCACTTCTGCCGGGCGACCAGCGCGGCCTCGGTCCGGTTGCGCACATGCAGTTTCTGCAGGATCGACGTCATGTAGTGCTTCACCGTCTTCTCCTGCAGGTCCAGCGCCTCGCCGACTTCGCGGTTGCTCAACCCCTTTGCGACCAGACGCAGGATATCTTCCTCGCGCTTGCTCAGATCGCTGATCGGGTCCGCATTTCGCCTGGCACCGCCGGTGGACTGCATCTGGTTCAGCAGCTTCATCGCCAGCGAGGGCGACAGATAGCTCTGCCCGTCCGCGATGTCCCGGATGATCGCCACCAGTTCGCGCGACCCCACACCTTTCAGGATGTATCCGACCGCGCCGGCCTTCAGCGCGCCCAGAACCACGTCGTCATCCTCGGCGACCGTCAACATCACCACCTTAGGCGGCGCATCCATCTTCATGATCTGTGTCAGGGCAGCCAGGCCGCCGCCCGGCATGGACACATCCAGCAGGACAAGGTCCGGCCGCTCGGCCGCCGCGATGCGCACGGCACCGTCCGCGTCGCCCGCCTCGCCCACGACAACGAGTGCATCGGATTCCGACAGGGTGCGAACGACGCCTTCCCGGAACAAGGGGTGATCGTCGGCGATGCAGATCCGGATGGCCGGTGTTTCCGTCATGTTCAGTACTCGATCTCCATGCTCACCTCGGCACCGCCACCGGTGCGGTTGCCGAAGGTGAACTGTCCCCCCAGGCTCTCGACCCGGTCACGCATGGCGGCCAGACCGATGCGGCGGCGATCCTTCAGTGCGGCGTCCACCTTCTGCGCGTCATAGCCGGGCCCGCTGTCCGACACGGCGAGGCGGATCAGCCCAGGCCGGACATCGAGATGCACCTCGGCATCTCTGCTGCCGCCATGTTTCCAGACATTTGTGAGCCCTTCCTGAACGAAGCGGTAGAGGCAGATTTTCACCGGGTCGGGCAGGTCGGTCAGCAGGTCGCCCCGAGAGTCGAGCGCGACATCCATCCCGGTGCGCGCGCGATGGGATTCGGTTGCCGTCCGCACCACGTCAGCCGGAAGGCGGTTTTCGATATCCGGCAGCGTCAGCCCGCGCGACAGGCTGCGGATTTCGTCAACGGCCCCCTTGACCGCCTTGTCGACCGCGTCGAACTCGGTATCGGACGCCGGCCCGGCCCCCTTGCCACGAAGGGTTTCAAGACGCAGCGCGGCAAAGGCCAGCAACTGTGTCGGTCCGTCATGCAGGTCCGCGCCGATGCGCCGCAGAATCTGTTCGTGCAGTGCGGATGACCGCGCCGCGGCCTGCTGGATGCGTTTGCGCAGGCTGGTGTTGTGCAGGGCGAGATCGGTCAGATCCGATAACTGCCGCTGGAGCACGAGTTTCTGGCGGTCAATGGTTCGGCTGCCGCGCAGGACGATGCCGTACAGAATGGACCCGAGTGCAAGAGTGCCCGCGAAAACCACTAGATAGCTGCTGCGCCAGGCTGCGATCAGTTCTTCCTCAAGCTGAGGCACGCCTTCATAGAATTCGGCCACGGCGATGATCCGCCCGGTCGCCACGTCACGGACCGGGCTGTAGATTTCCAGCAGCGGCACACCGAGCGCGCTTTCCGCTGCATCCTCGAGATCGCGCAGGTCCTGGTATTCGGCGCGGACCTCGCCGTTCCATGCGCCATCCAGGCTTTCTGTCGGGTCAAACACCCTGCCGACAAGCTGCGGATCGCTGGCAGCGACTATCCGTCCGCCGTCGGACCATATCTTGTAGGACCGGACTCTCTCTCCCAGCGACGTGTTGGTGAAGCGGGCTGCCAGCCGCTGGCGCGCCGTGTCCGACAGATCAGGCCGCTGCCCCAGCTCCTGCAACTCGACCGAAAGAAAGCTTTCGATGTAGAGCGCGGTGGAAAGTGCCGTATTCCGGACGACGCCCTGCTCGATCCGGTGCGCGATCCAGTACGCAAACGCCAGCGCTGCCAGCGTCAGGACGATGCCGCCGACCACCGCGAACTGCCGCGCCAGCGACCAGTTGCCTGCTGACTTATCCTCGGTCCCGATCGCACGCCCCCTGCCTCGGCCAGACTGCCAAGGTCAGACTACCGCAAAGGCCCGGCCAAAAAAACCGACCTAGGTCCGGCGATCCGCCGCACGGGGCAACTACGCGCCCGTGCGGCACAGTTGCGTGCCAGATCAGGCCGCAGCCCTGGAGATCCCGGCGGCATTCGCCGCCAACGTGGCATTTGCCCACCAGACGACATCATCCAGCATCGCCTTGGCAGCCGGAAGCAGGTTCGCCTCGATCTTCGAGATGTCGCCGTCGCCGCCGCCCATCGGGTGGACCTTGAACATGTCCGCGCCACCGATGTGCACCGCGCTTTTCACCGGCACCATCTGCAGTTCGACCGCAATCGCGCGCAGATGCTGCAGCGCCGAAGTCCCACCCATCGAACCGTAGGCGATTGCGCCCATCGGTTTGCGTGCCCATTCCTTGGCGGCCTGATCCAGCGCGTTCTTCAGCGCCCCGGTGACCGAGCGGTTGTATTCGGCGACGACAAAGATGAAGCCGTCGAATTCGGCAAGCTTGGCCTGCCACTTCTGCGCAACCTCGCCTTTCGACGGCATCCAGAGGTTCGATGCCATTTCGTCGAACAGGGGCAGCGGATAGTCGCGCAGGTCGACCAGTTCAACATCCATGTCGTCGCGGGCCTGGGCCTGCTTCAGCATCCATTGCGCAGGCGCATCTGCAAAGCGGGTCGGACGGGTGGACCCGATGATGAGGGCGATTTTCGGTTTGGCCATGACGAAGTCTCCGTTTGGTATCTGGTTTCTATTGGATACCTGCGCTATATCAGAGACTGATCGCACAACCGCAAGTAGGCACCTTGATGAAACCTTGTGACACGACGGATACCGGAACCTGCCAGAAGATCAGTGAACTGCTGGCCAGGATCGGTGACAAATGGACCCTTCTGGTGGTCCGGACGCTGTCCAGCGGACCGCTGCGCTTCAATGCCATCCGCCGACAGGTCAGCGGAATTTCCCAGAAAATGCTGACACTTACACTGCGCAACCTGGAACGCGACGGCTTTGTCACGCGCAAGGTGACGCCCTCCACGCCGCCGCAGGTCGAATATGCGCTGACAGCCCTTGGGCGTGACCTGGGAGCCCCTGTCGCCGCCCTTGCACAGTGGACGTGGGAAAATGCACAGCGGATCGACGCCGCACGGGCGGCGTTCGATCACCGTCTTGCGGCGGAATGACCGCCCGCCTCTCCGAAATCTGACCGAGATTCGCGTTGAACTCTCGCGTCGCGGGGGCCACAACAGATGCAGGCTTGCAGTACGTTTGCAGTACGCTTGCGGTATGAAAACTGACATCTCTTCCGGCAACCCATGAACAAGCCCGACAACCCCGCCGACCCCTTCAAGAAGGCCCTGGCCGAGGCGACGAAGGTCATGGCGGACGATCCCGACCTGACTGTCAGCTATTCCGTCGACCCGCCGGGCATGACCGCGGACACGATGCGCCTGCCACAGATTTCGCGCCGCCTGACGCGGGACGAGGTGCTGATCGCGCGCGGCACGGCGGATGCCTTTGCGCTGCGCCGCAAGCACCACAACGTTGAAATATATAACAAATATTCACCCTCTGGCCAGATGGCACGGGACCTGTACGAGGCGATGGAAAACGCGCGCTGCGAGGCGGTGGGCGCGCGCGACATGCCCGGCACGCTGGGCAATATCGACGCAAAAATATCCAACGAGGCCGACCGTAAGGGGTACTCGCAGATCCGCTCGACGCAGGACGCCCCTTTGGCGCAGGCGACCGGCTACATGGTGCGCCATCTTGCAACAGGGCGTCCGATGCCCGGCGGGGCCGCGAACGTGATGGAGCTGTGGCGGCCCTTCATCGAAGAACAAGCGGGCGAAGCGCTTGAAAAGATTGACGAAGTTCTGGCCGATCCGGTGGCGTTCGCACGTCTGGCCCGGCAGATCATCAAGGACCTCGGCTATGCCGACCAGCTGGGCGAGGACCCGGACGGCCAGGACGACGATGACGGCGGCGACAGCGAGCAGAGCGAGGAGGACCAGGATTCTGCGGGCGACCAGTCCGACGACGATGAAGTGGAATCCGAAGCCTCGCCCGAACAGTCGCAGGACGAGCAGGATGATGAGCGCCAAGCCAAGGTGACAATGGACGACATGTCCGATGTCGAGATGGGCGACGAGGCGGACATGCCCGAGGGCGAGGCCCCTCTGGAACCGCCGCCCCCTGCACCGCATTCCGACGCCGACCCGAACTACGTCGTTTACTCCACTGATTTCGATGAGGAAATCAAGGCCGAGGACTTGGCCGAACCGGCCGAGCTGGAACGCCTGCGCGCCTATCTGGACCAGCAGCTGGAACCCCTGAAAGGGGCGGTGTCGCGGCTGGCGAACAAGCTGCAGCGGCGGCTGCAGGCACAGCAGAACCGCAGCTGGGAGTTCGACCTCGAGGAGGGCACGCTGGATGCCGGACGTCTGGCGCGGGTGGTGGCGAATCCGACGACGCCCCTGTCATTCAAGGTCGAGAAGGACACCGAATTCCGCGACACGGTGGTGACGCTTCTGCTGGACAACTCCGGGTCGATGCGCGGCCGCCCGATTTCCATCGCGGCGATCTGCGCGGATGTGCTGGCGCGCACGCTGGAGCGGTGTCAGGTCAAGGTCGAGATTCTGGGCTTCACCACCCGCGCCTGGAAAGGCGGGCAGAACCGCGAACGCTGGCTGTCCGAAGGCCGTCCGCAGCAGCCGGGCCGCCTGAACGACCTGCGCCACATCATCTACAAGGGCGCGGATTCGCCCTGGCGGCGGGCGCGGGCGAACCTCGGCCTGATGATGAAGGAAGGCCTGCTGAAAGAAAACATCGACGGCGAGGCGCTGGAATGGGCGCATCGGCGGATCACGCGGCGGCCCGAGGTGCGCAAGATCCTGATGGTGATCTCGGACGGCGCGCCGGTGGATGACAGCACGCTGTCGGTCAACCCCGCGAACTATCTGGAAAAGCACCTGCGCGACGTGATCGCGATGGTGGAAAAGCGCCGGGCGGTCGAACTGATCGCCATCGGCATCGGCCACGATGTGACGCGGTATTACAGCCGGGCGGTGACGATCACGGATGTGGAGCAGCTGGCGGGCGCGATGACAGAGCAGCTGGCGGGACTGTTCGAAAGCGACCCGCGGAAGCGGGCGAAGGCGGCGGGGACGAAGCGGGTCGCCTGATGTTCCAGAGCTTCACGTCAACCGCACACCCCGATCAGGGTCCGCCGCGACTGGCCGCGCTGCGCGAAGGGCTGTCGAAGGCTGGCGTGACCGGCTTCATCGTTCCCCGCGCCGACATCCATCAGGGCGAGTACGTCGCCCCGCATGACGAACGGCTGCAATGGCTGACCGGGTTCACCGGGTCAGCCGGGTTCTGTATCGTGTTGCCGCACATCGCGGGCGTGTTCATCGACGGACGCTACCGGACACAGGTCAAGGCGCAGGTCGATCTTGCACATTTCACACCGGTGCCGTGGCCCGAGACGAAACCGGGTGCGTGGCTGCGGGAGCAGTTGCCGAATGGCGGTCAGGTGGCGTTCGACCCCTGGCTGCATACAAGCAAGGAGATCGACGAGATCACGGCGGCGCTGGAAGGAACCGGTGTAACCCTCTCCCCTGCTTCAAACTTCGTCGATTCGATCTGGCACGACCAGCCTCCGTCGCCGGTCGGGCCGGTGATCGTCCAGCCCAACGACGTCGCAGGCGAAACCTCGGCGGAGAAACGGGCACGGCTGGCGAAGGGGCTTGCAGAGTCCCGACAAAAGGCCGCCGCCCTGACCCTGCCGGATTCGCTCGCCTGGCTGCTGAACATCCGCGGGTCGGATGTCGCGCGGAACCCCGTCGTGCACGGCCTTGCGATCCTGCACGACGATGCGACGCTCGATCTGTTCATCGCACCCGCCAAGCTGTCTGACGAGGTCCGCGCGCATCTCGGACCGCAGGTCCGGCTGCATTCGTCCGACGCGTTCGAAGCGGCGCTGCGCGGGCTGGCCGGGCCCGTCAGGGTGGATAGAGGCACCGCCCCTGTCGCCGTATCGGACATCCTGACCGACGCGGGCGTTGTCATCGCCTGGGGGCAGGATCCCTGCCTGCTGCCCAAGGCGCGCAAGAATGCCGCCGAAATCGCCGGAACGGCCGAGGCTCACCTGCGCGACGGGGCGGCGATGGTGGAATACCTCGCCTGGCTCGATGCCCGCGCGCCCGAGGGCGGGCTGACCGAGATCGAACTGGTGCAGCGGCTGGAGGGGTTCCGGCGGGCGACGAATGCGCTGAAGGAAATCAGCTTCGAGACCATCGCGGGGTCGGGCCCGAACGGCGCGATCATGCATTACCGGGTCACCGAGGAAACCAACCGCGAGATCGCCGGGGGCGAGATCGTGGTCATCGATTCCGGCGGCCAGTACATCGACGGCACCACCGACATCACCCGGACGGTGGCCATCGGCCCACCGTCGGACGAGGCGCGGACGTGTTTCACCCGCGTGTTGCAGGGAATGATCGCGATGTCGCGCCTGCGCTGGCCGGTCGGCGTCGCCGGGTCGCATCTGGACACCATCGCGCGCTACAACCTCTGGCTGGCGGGGCAGGATTACGATCACGGCACCGGGCATGGCGTCGGCGTCTATCTGTCGGTGCATGAGGGACCGCAGCGGTTGTCCCGCGTGTCGGACGTGCCGTTGGAACCCGGCATGATTCTGTCGAACGAACCGGGATATTACCGGGAAGGGGCGTTCGGCATCCGGATCGAGAACCTGATCGTGGTCGAAGATGCGCCGCCCGTTCCGGGCGGCGACGATCACCGCAGGATGCTGCGGTTCCGGACGCTGACCTTTGTGCCGATCGACCGGCGTCTGATCGATGCGGGGATGCTGACGCCTGCGGAAAAGAACTGGCTGAACGCCTACCATGCCCAAACACGCGCCTTGCTGACGCCGCGACTGTCGGACGGCGCGGCACGCTGGCTGGAGGGCGTGACGCAGGCGGTTTGACTTCTGCGTCAGGCATACCACCCTGTTGCGTGATAAGAGGGGGCGACAATGGCCGATCACATTGCGATCACACCTGCGGCGGGCACTTACGTGATCCGCGCTGGCGGCGCGGTTCTGGGCGAGACGACGCGCGCGCTGGAACTGCGCGAAGGCAGCTATCCGCCGCGCATCTATGTGCCGCGCGAGGACATGGCGATGGCGCTGCTGGAAAAGACGGACCGGGTGACGACCTGCCCCTGGAAGGGCGAGGCCAGCTATTACTCAGTCCGGTCACCTGAGGGACAGCTGGACAACGCGATCTGGAGCTATGAAGCCCCGATCCCGGCGGCAGCGGGGATTGCCGGGCATCTGGCGTTCTATCCGGACAAGGTGACGGTGGAGCGGGTCTAGCGGCAAGGTCCTGTCCGCCCGTCAGATCGGCCCCGGCCGTCGTTCCTCGCTCAGCAGCACATTCGCCTCGACCTCGCCCACCCCGGGCAGGGTCATGATGCGGCGGCGCAGGACGCGGTCGAAATCCGACAGGTCGCGGGCGGTCACGCGCAGGCGGTAGTCGTAGAGGCCGAGCACATGCTGCACCACCTGCACCTCGGGGATCGCCGCCACCGCACGTTCGAATTCCTCAAGGCTGACGCGGCCCTTGGCGGCCAGCTTGACGCCGAGGAAGACAGTGACGCCAAAGCCCAGCGCGGCGAGGTCGAGGTCCACATGCCGTCCGGCAATAACGCCTGCTTCGGTCATGCGTTTCACCCTGCGCCAGACAGTGGGCTGGCTCATCCCCAGCCGACGCCCCAGCGCCCCCGCCCCGAGCGTCGCATCAGCGGCCAGGGCGCGGAGGATCGCGCGATCAATGTCATCGGGATCACTCACAGCGGCAGGGCCCCGGCGTCCTTGATCGTGGCGACCAGCATCAGGGCCTGGATGTCGGCGATGTGCGGCAGGGTCAGGATGCGGTCGCGGTAGACCTGCTGATAATGCGCCATGTCGCGGGCGATGACGTTCAGGCGCACGTCCACGCGACCGAGAAAGGTCTGGATTTCGGTCACTTCGGGCACGGTGCGTGCGGCGGCGAGGAATTCATCGAAGGCGCGCGGGTTGGTCTTGTCGAGCGTGAAGCGGAGTGAAACGTCGACGGACCAGCCGAGCGCGCGCCAGCCGATCCGCGCGCCCTGCCCCCGGATCACGCCCGCATCCGTCATCCGCGCGATGCGTCGCCCCGCCGTGACGGCGGTCACGCCCGCACGGTCGGCGAGTTCCGCAAGGGGCGCGTCAGGGTCCGCCAGTAGCTGGCGGAGGATGCGCCGGTCGGTATCTTCGATCTGCATGAAACCTTCATATTAGTGCGACATTCTGTATGATATCTACACTCTGATATCGAAATCTGCAAATTCTGAAAACAGAATGCGTCGAAAATCGGTAAGGTCCGGACGATGATTCCCAATCTGAAAGGACCGCCCGATGCGCGTTTACTATGACCGCGACTGTGATGTGAATCTGATCAAAGACCGTAAGGTCGCGATCCTCGGCTACGGCAGCCAAGGTCATGCTCATGCGCTGAACCTGCGCGACAGCGGGGCCAAGAACCTCGTCGTGGCGCTGCGCCCCGGTTCGCCGTCGGCAAAGAAGGCCGAAGGCGAGGGCCTGAAGGTGATGGACATCGCGGAAGCCGCGAAATGGGCCGATCTGATCATGTTCACGATGCCCGACGAATTGCAGGCCGACACCTACCGCAGATACGTCCATGACAACCTGCGCGAAGGGTCGGCCATTGCCTTCGCGCACGGCCTGAACATCCATTTCGGGCTGATCGAGCCGAAGAAGGGCGTCGATGTCATCATGATGGCGCCCAAGGGCCCGGGCCACACGGTGCGCGGCGAATACGTCAAGGGCGGCGGCGTGCCCTGCCTTGTGGCGGTGCACAATGACGCCAGCGGCAAGGCGATGGAGATCGGCCTGTCCTACTGCTCGGCCATCGGCGGCGGCCGGTCGGGCATCATCGAGACGAACTTCCGCCAGGAATGCGAAACCGACCTGTTCGGCGAGCAGGCGGTGCTGTGCGGCGGTCTGGTCGAGCTGATCCGCATGGGCTTCGAGACGCTGGTGGAGGCGGGGTATGAGCCCGAGATGGCCTATTTCGAATGCCTGCACGAGGTGAAGCTGATCGTGGACCTGATCTACGAGGGCGGTATCGCCAACATGAACTATTCGATCAGCAACACGGCCGAATACGGCGAATACGTCTCCGGCCCGCGCATCCTGCCCTATGACGAGACCAAGGCGCGGATGAAGGCGGTGCTGCGCGACATCCAGACCGGCAAGTTCGTGCGCGACTTCATGCAGGAGAACGCGGTCGGCCAGCCCATGTTCAAGGCGACGCGGCGGATCAACGACGAACACCAGATCGAGCAGGTCGGCGAGAAGCTGCGCGCGATGATGCCGTGGATTTCCAAGGGCAAGATGGTGGACCGCGCAAGGAACTGACCGCATCTGGTCGAACCGGCGCTGCCGCGCCGGTTCGGTATCGTGTCAGACCGCCTCCCGATGCGCCCGCGTCGTGACAGGCGGCACCAACGGCTGCGGCGGGGGCGGCAACGGGTCGCGTGGGAGATTGATGACCGGGTCGCCCGGCGGCATCGCGCCTGCGCTGCAGCGCTGTTGGCATGAATTTGCCCGGAAGGGCTGCGCAGGCAGCGATGCGGATTGCCGGCACGGGGTTTGTCCCGCTAAGTCCATGTTGTGCGTTGGGCCGGGGTGGCTGCGCCGACATCTTCCGCAACTGCCTAGGAACCACCCCGATATGTCCAACTTGCGTATGCGTACCAACCAGCTTCTCAGCGCCGTGGGCGTGCGGGAAAAGGGTTTCTATACCCCCTATGACTATCTCGACGCCGTTGAATGGGACGCGGCCGACTATTCCGGCGTGCGCCCCAGTTTCACCGATGCGGAAGGCCGCTTTCAGGATTTCCTGACACGGATCGACGCGAACGAGCCGTATTTCCGCGCCATAAGGGACGACGATCCGTCTGCGCCGTCCTGGACGTCACGCTTTCTGTCGCGGCTCGACGCAGCGGCGATCTACACCTTCATCACGGCCTTCCGCCCGCCCCGCGTGATCGAGGTCGGCTGCGGCAACTCGACCCTGTTCATGGCGCGGGCGGTGAAGGACCATGCGCTGGACACACGGATCACCTGCATCGATCCGTCTCCGCGCGTTCCGATCAACGGACTGCCGGTCCGGTTCGAACAGCGCGTGCTGTCGGCGGACGACGTGGCTGTCTTTGCGGACCTTGCCCCGGGCGATCTGGTGTTTGTGGACAGCAGCCACATCCTGCAGCAGGGGTTCGATGTCGACATCATCCTGAACCGCGTGCTTCCGACATTGAAGCCCGGCGTGTTCATCCATTTCCACGATATCTTCCTGCCCTACGGCTATCCGCCCCACTGGCGTGACCTGCGCTTCAACGAGCAATGCGCGCTGATGCCCTGGATCATCTGCGGCGCGCTGGCACCGGAATTCGCGTCGCATTTTGTGCTGCGCGACATGGACGCGGAGCTGCGGGCGGTCTGCCTCGATTTTCCGCTGTGGCGGAATGCAAGCGGTGGCAGCCTGTTCCTGCGGAAAACCTGAACCGGCGGCCGTCAGACCGCCGCCTGCACAGCGCCGACGATCCCGTCCACGACTTCGGCCAGCAGCGCCTCATCCTCGCATTCCGCCATCACGCGGATCAGCGGTTCGGTGCCGGACTTGCGGATCAGCAGGCGACCTGACCCGTTCAGCCGCGCCTCGGCGCGCGCAATGGTGTCCTGCACCGACGTTGATTTCAAAGGTTCTTGTCCGGCAGCATAGCGCACGTTCTTCAGCATCTGCGGGATCGGGTCGAACTGGTGCACCAGACGGCTCGCCGCCTCGCCCGTGTCCGCCATCGCCGCCAGGAACTGCAATCCCGCGATCAGCCCGTCGCCGGTCGTTGCATAATCGGTCATCACGATATGGCCCGACTGCTCGCCGCCGAGGTTGAAGCCGCCCGCGCGCATCTTCTCGACGACATAGCGGTCGCCCACGGGTGCGCGTTCCAGATGCAGCCCGCGCGCCGTCAGAAAACGTTCGAGACCAAGGTTCGACATCACGGATGCCACCAGCGTGTTGCCGCGCAGACGTCCCTCGGACGCCCAGCGCGCTGCGAACAGCGCCATGATCTGGTCGCCGTCAGCCACACGGCCCGCTTCGTCGATCAGCATCACACGGTCGGCATCACCGTCCAGACAGATACCCAGGTCGGCCCCGTGCGCCACAACGGCCTCCGCGGCCGTCTGGGTAAATGTCGACCCGCATTTCTCGTTTATGTTCAGGCCGTTGGGCGATGTTCCGACGGGTACGACATCGGCGCCCAGTTCCCACAGCACCTGTGGCGCTGCCTTGTAGGCAGCGCCGTTCGCGCAGTCGATCACGACCTTCAGCCCGGCCAGCTGCCCGCGACCGGGGAAGGTCGTCTTGGCATATTCGACGTAGCGGCCAAGCCCGTCGTCAATGCGCTTTGCACGCCCGATCTGGTCCGGAGCCACCAGCGGGATATCTCCGTCCAGCATCGCCTCGATCGCAAGCTCTGCCGCATCGTCCAGCTTAAATCCGTCGGGGCCGAAGAACTTGATCCCGTTGTCATGCGCGGGGTTGTGACTGGCCGAGATCATGATCCCAAGATCGGCGCGCATCGACCGCGTCAGGAACCCGACACCGGGGGTGGGCACGGGGCCAAGCAGCAGGACGTTCATCCCTGTGCTGGTCAGTCCGGCGGTCAGCGCGTTTTCCAGCATGTAGCCGGACAGGCGGGTATCCTTGCCGATCACGACACGGTGGCCGTTGCGCCCGTCGCTGCGGAAATAGCGCCCGGCTGCCGCCCCCAGGCGCAAGGCGATTTCTGCGGTCATCGGGTGGGTGTTGGCCGTGCCGCGCACGCCGTCGGTACCGAAAAACCTGCGTGTCATGCCTCAGTCCGTTTCCCCGGCAGCCTGTCCGGTCAGAATGCCCGTCGATGCCTGCCAGAGCCGCATCGCCTGTCTGACCGCGCTTGTATCATGGACGCGGTGCACCTGCACCCCCTGCGCCACGGCGGCAAGTGTGACAGCGATGGTGCCGGGTCCCCGGTCATCGGTGTCAGGCACGTGTGCGACGGTTCCGATGAAGCGTTTGCGCGACGCGCCAAGCAGGACGGCACAGCCGAGACTGTGAAACAGGCTGATCCCGCGCAGGAGCGCCAGATTATGCGCGACCGACTTGCCGAAGCCTATCCCCGGATCGACCATGATGCGGGCGCGGGGGATGCCGGCGGCCTCGGCGACGGCGATCCGGGCGGCGAGAAAATCCCAGACATCGAGCAGGACATTGCCGTAGCGCGGATCGGCCTGCATCGTAGCGGGCGCACCCTGCGCGTGCATCAGGATCAGCGGGGCTTTCGCCGATGCGACAACCCCTGCCATCGCTGAATCAAAAGTCAGGGCCGATACGTCGTTGACGGTGTCCGCCCCTGCCGCCAGGGCCGCCTGCGCGACGGACGCCTTGCGCGTATCGACCGAAATCGGCGTGCGCAACCCGGCCTTGCGCAAGGCAGCGATCACGGGGGCCGTCCTGCGGATTTCCTCGGCCTCCGGCACCTCCGCCGCGCCCGGCCTTGTGCTCTCGCCGCCGATGTCGACGATCTCGGCCCCGTTTTCCGCCAGCGCCATGCCCTGTGCCACCGCCGCGTCCGCGTCAAGGAACCGGCCGCCATCGGAAAAGCTGTCCGGCGTCACGTTCAGGATGCCCATCAGGCGGGGTCGGTCCAGCGCCAGACCCGCGAGAGCGGTTCGCGGGGCGGTCAGACGCGCCCGCGCCTCTGGCGGGACATCGCCTGCCGCGATCCGCCCGATGCTGCCGCCGCGCGTCAGCACCTCGCATTCGGCGAACCAGGTCCAGCCGCCCGCTAGCTGCAGCGCACCCTTCGGGCGCGCGGCGTCCGTCATCACGATGGGCCGGAAATAAATCATGGGTCTTCTGTCTCAGCCTGCGGCGCGCCGGGCAAGTCTCAGATTCCAGACCGTTCGATCCGCACGTGGCTTCCTGCCGGAACCGAAACCTCTGCGTCAACAACCAGGCAGTCGGCGGCAAGATCCTCGGCCAGCCAGAGCGCCAGAGCCACGCCGTCATCAGCGGACGCCTTCGGGCCGTCCACGGCGTCGAGGACGAGTTTCGACGGTGCCCAGACGATCATCCGGCCCTGCTTCATTGCCCAGTCGATCTCGGTCCGCGTCGCCACAACCACGCAGCGCGGATCGCGCGCGGCGAGCGTCCATGCGTTCTGTTCGATCGCCAGAAGGTCGATGCGCCGCTGCGTGGGGCGATGATGCGTTTCGGGTCGCGGCAGGTCCGGCATCCCGACGGTCAGGATCACCGGTCGGCCACGCGCGGCGAGGGCATCGAGAAATCCGCCCAGCAACGGCCCGGCAAGGGAAGCATTGTCGATGAAAGCGACGACAGGGTGCGGGGCGGTTTCAGGCCCGGCCCGGCCGACCGGCCTGAGCGGCACCTCGGCCCGGCTGCGCACGATTTCCACGCCCAGCGAGCCCGGACCCAGATCGAGCTTTTCGATGCGCACGAAGACCCGCATCGCCTGCGGTTCCGCCAGGATCCGTTCAGCGAGACGTTCGGCAAGGGTTTCAAGCAGGTTCAGCCGCTCGGCCGAGAGTTCGGCGGCAATCGCCTCGGTGATCCGGTCATAGGACAGGATCCGGTCGACGTCGTCGTCCAGGGGCGCTGGGTGCGGACGGATTTCGACGACGACGTTGAAGCGCAGGCGCTGCGTGCGGCCCCGCTCCTGCTGGAACGCCCCTATATCGGCAGCGACGACATGATCGCGCAGGCTGATCCGGTCACGCGGGTCTGCGCCGGCCGAGGCTTCGGCGCGTTCTTCGGGATGCGCGAAGGCGAGGCGGATATCGCTGGTCATCGGGTGCCCGGTCCTGTGATGTGCGTCTGCACCCTAGTCCGGCGCAGGCGGGGGTCCGGCGCCAAAAGCGCCGCGAGAGGCGGCTCGGGCGACCTCAGTTCATCGCGGTGCGGATCGGCTGGCGATAGAAGAGGTGGTAGCCGATGGCCGCGGTGCGTGCGAAGCGCCGCGACCAGTCGGGACTGACAGCGACGGTGTGGAAATGCGTGGCCCCCTCCGTCAGGAGGCGCGGCGCGCCTCCCAGCATCGCTGCCGCGATCCGTTCGGATACGTCATAGGCCGACCGGTCGGCGATCGCGTCGGAGCGTCCGTCGCAGACGTAGGAGAACTGGCAGCCGCCGTGCCCCTTCTGGTTCACGACGCCGCAGACCGATGCGGGATACAGACCGCTTTCGGACCGGTTCAGGATGACCTCGGCCACCGCCGCCTGGCCCCTGATCCCCTCGCCCCGCGCCTCGTGGTAGATCGCGGTCGCAAGGCACGTGAAGTCGGCGTTACGCTCCGGGATTGCCTGGGCCTGAAGCCAGGCCGTGTCATAGGCCGGCGCAACGACCTTGCCCCTGGCCTTCTTCGCCACCTTGACGGGTGCGGCGGGTTTCGCCGTGATCGCCGTCAACCGCGCGTCACCTGCGGCGCTGAGACCTGTCCGTTCCTGACCGAACAGGGCGGTCAGGCTCTGGCCGAGGTCCGCCGCCGGATCGTTTGATTGGCTGGCCGTCATGTCAGCCACGGCCGGAACGGCAAGGCACACGGACAAAAACAGGCCAGCGGCCAGACGCGTCAGAACGGACATGGATATCCCCCGGTTGGTTGGCCGGGCCACTGCCCCCAGGCGGCGACCGTCGGGTGATCTAGCCGAAAAGCAGCCTTGCGTCTACGGCAGGCGGAACAAAGCGCGCACAGGCTGTGAAAGCCCGAAATCCGCGCAGATGCGCAAGCAATCATCGGCCCCGGCGCACGGCCTGTGGAGACCTATATCCTATTGATCCGTATCGGATAAATCTGTCTTGAGCGGGTCGAGCAAGGCAAAATGCGCGGCGGCGAGCCGCGCGATCGGCACCCGGTAGGGCGAGCAGGAGACGTAGTCAAAGCCCGACCTGCGACAAAATGCGATGGATTCAGGGTTGCCGCCATGCTCACCGCAGATCGAAAGCGTCAGATTCTGTCGCGTTTGACGCCCGCGCGCGCTGCCGATCAGCAAAAGTTCGCCGACGCCGTCCACATCCAGCGTGTGAAACGGGTCTTCCGGGAAGACGCCCTGCGCCACATAGGACCCCATGAAGCGCCCCGCATCGTCGCGCGACAGGCCGTATGTCATCTGCGTCAGGTCATTCGTCCCGAAGGACAGGAACGAAGCCGACTGCGCGATTTCCCCGGCGCGCAGCGCTGCGCGCGGCGTTTCGACCATCACGCCGTAACGATAGGTGAAGTCCGACCCCGTCTCGGTCCGGACCGCGGCGGCCACCGCATCGACACGGGTCTTGACCAGTTCCACCTCGCGCCGCGCGCTGACCAGGGGGATCATGATTTCCGGCACCACCGGGGCCGCGCCGCGCTTCGACGCCTCGACCGTCGCCTCGAAAATCGCGCGCGCCTGCATGTCGTAGATTTCCGGCACCGTGATGCCGAGACGCACCCCCCGCATGCCCAGCATCGGGTTGAATTCGCGCAGCGCCTCGACCCGCCGCGTCACGTCGGACAAGGGCTTGTCGAGCGCGCCCGCCAGTTCGCGGATGCCGTCGCGGTCATGCGGCAGGAATTCGTGCAAGGGCGGGTCGAACAGGCGGATGCAGACCGGCAGGCCCGCCATGATGTCGAACAGCGCGATGAAGTCCGCCCGCTGCATCGGCAGCAGCCGGTCCAGCGCCACCTTCCGGTCGCGCCCGGTATCGGCGAAGATCATCTCCCGCATCACCGTCAGGCGGTCTTCGTCGAAGAACATGTGTTCCGTCCGGCAAAGGCCGATGCCTTCGGCCTCGAACATCCGGGCCGTGCGCGCGTCGTCGGGTGTGTCCGCGTTCGCCCTGATGCCGATGTCGCGGACGTTGTCCGCCCAGTGCAGCAGCGTGGTGAACCATTCGTCCAGCGCCGGTTCCAGCATTTCGGCGGCACCGGCCAGCACCTCGCCGCTGGTCCCGTCCAGTGTCAGCACGTCGCCTTCGGCGAAGACCCGGCCATCGGGTGCCGTGATCGTCCGGTCCTTTGCGGAAATCCGCAGGTCGGACGCGCCGACGATGCAGGGCAGGCCAAGCCCCCGCGCGATCACCGCCGCGTGGCTGGTCATGCCGCCGCGTTCGGTCAGGACAGCCACGGCCGCATGCATGCCGCGGATATCCTCGGGCGAGGTTTCGCGGCGGATAAGGATGCAGGGCTCGCCCCGCGCGGCGCTGGCCTGCGCGTCGGTCGCGGTGAACACGATCCGCCCCGACGCCGCCCCCGGACTGGCCGCGATGCCGCGCCCGACAAGATCGCGCGGCGCGCGCGGATCGACCTGGTGGTGCAGAAGTTCCGACAGCGTCCGCGGCTCGATCCGCAGCAGCGCGTCGTCGCGGCTGATGACGCCGTCCTGCGCCAGCGTCACGGCCGTGCGCACGGATGCGCGGCCCGACCGCGTGACCTTGACCGCGTCGATGATCGCAAGCTGCCCGTCTTCCAGCGTGAATTCGATCTGCATTTCCTCGCGCAGCTTCACGCGGCAGACAGCGCCGTGACGCGTCAGGTCCGCGAAGACGCCCGGTGCCGCCTCTTCCAGCGACGTGCCGCGCGCGTCGCGGGTCAGGAACAGGGTTTCCTGGGCGCGGTCCTGCCCGTTTCCGCCCTTCGCCTTCTGCGTCTGACCCCGGAAGCGCCCCGTCACCTGCGGCGCGCCGGTCACGGGTTCGATGAACTGGATCGTGCCCGACCCCGACAGGCCCGGACCGATGGCCTGCGCCATGCGCTGCACGATCAGGCCCAGCGGGGCTTCGGACGGCGCGCCCTTGGCTTCGCGCAGAAGCCGCGCGGTGGTGCCCTCCCAGGCGCGGGCCATCGAGCGCAGGACTTCGGTCAGCTGGCTGGTCACGGATTGCGGGAATTCGTCGTCGGTTTCCGCCTCATAAGCGGCAAGCGCCGCCGCCAGCGCGTGGGTCGAGGGGGCCGCCATGAACATGTCGGGATCGAGCCGCGCGACATGGGTGGCGTAGGACTGCACGAATTTCAGGTAGAGCGCATCCGCAGCATCCGCGCCGTGGGTCGCGGTCAGTTCAGCGTGGCGCGCAGCGTTCATGCCGACGTTCAGGACCGTGCCGGGGCCGCCCCAGGCGGGGTTTTCGGGGCTGGACCGGACCGATACGAGGGGTGCCGAGCCGAAAAGCGCGGTCAGCCGCGCGACATCGGGCATCGTGCCTGCGGCGATGGCGCGGACGGTGTCGCAGGACAGCGCCACGGTGGCGGGGACGGGCAGGTCGAGGCGGATCAGCCGTTGCAGGCATTTCGCGCGCCAGCCGTGACGCGGCGTGTCGATGCGGGCGGTCGCGTCGATCAGCGTGAATTCGGCGAAATCGGCGTGTTTCTGCACTGCGGCAATCCTTTCGCAGTGCAGCATAGCTTTGCACAAGGTTTAGGCAAGAAAAAGTAGGGCGGGGTTCACCCCGCCAAAAGGTCGGGAAATGGCGGGGTGAACCCCGCCCTACCCTTCGATCTTGGTCAAGATCCGCGACGGACAGGCAGATCGTGCGGATGCGCGACAGCAGGTTCAGGCGGTTGCGGCGGATCATCGGGCTGTCGGCGTTGACCTGCACGGCGGTGAAGAAGGCGTCGATGGGCGCGCGGAGGGCGGCCATCGCGGACATGGCGGCGGCGAAGTCTTCCTTGGCCATCGCGGGGGCGATGGCGGCTTCGGCGGTGTCGAGGGCGGCGAAAAGGGCGTGTTCCTCGGGCGCTTCGGCGAATTTGATGTCGGCCCCGTAGGAGTATTCGACGCCGTCCTTCTCCTCGGCCTGCGTCAGGATCGAATTCGCGCGCTTGAAGCCCTGGATCAGGTTCGGGCCGTCGGGGGTTTTGAGGAAGGCGGCAAGGGCTGTGGCGCGGTTGACGAGCAGGGTCAGGTCGTCGTTCCCCGGCATGGCGAGGCAGGCGTCGATGACGTCATGCGGGATGCCCTGATCGCGGAGGAAGACCTTGAGGCGGTCGTGGAGGAAGGCGAGGAGGTCGGTCGCGCGGTAGACTCAAGCTGTCGGCCTTCGTGCAACATCATCGCGCGTCGCCGACTAGCCTGCATGCCGCAAGATCGGCATCTGCTCGCCAGTCTGTGCTCGAACTCTTGACTCGAGCTGCAAGCCGCCTTTGATCGTCGAACGTCGAGCATTGTCTGCGACGGCGGCACCTTGTGCTCGCATCGTGCGCGCCAGTATCTTGCACTTCCAGCGACGTAAGATGCGATTCGAGCATAGATGAGCGCGACCGATCTACCCCATTCCCCAGCACCAGCCGTATCACCCCCAGCGCCGCCCGTCGCAGCGCGAACGGGTCCTTGCTCCCGTCGGCTTCTCGTCAATCGCCCAGAACCCGGTCAGCGTGTCGATCTTGTCGGCCAGCGCCACCGCCACGCTCACCGGCTCCGTCGGCACGTCGTCCGACGGCCCCAGCGGCGAATAGTGGTCGCGCGCGGCGTCGGCGACCGCCTGCGGCAGACCGGCGGCCAGCGCGTAGTAGCGGCCCATCACGCCCTGCAGTTCCGGGAATTCGCCGACCATCGCCGATTGCAGGTCGGCCTTGGCCACCTTCGCGGCCTGTTCGGCCATGTCGGGGTCCGCGCCCACCAACGGCGCGATTTCCCGCGCCAAGCGCCGCGATGCGCTGCACGCGCTCCAACTGGCTGCCGAGCTTGTTGTGGAAGGTGACGGAGGCGAGGCCCGCCGCCATCGCCTCCATCCCGTGGGCCTTCACCAGCCGCAGGTCATTCTCCCAGAAGAACGTCGCGTCCGACAGCCGCGCGGCCAGCACCTTCTGGTTCCCCGCGAGGATCGTCGCCCCGTGATCCGCCGTCGTCCCGGTTCGCCACCGTGATGAAGCGTTCGATCCGGCCCGTCTTCGGGTTGCGGACCGAGAAGAACTTCTGGTGTTCCTTCATCGACGTCTGGAGAACCTCCGCCGGAAGCCCCAGAAAGCCCTCGCCGATCCGGCCCATCAGGACGACGGGCCATTCGACCAGCCCCGCCACCTCGGTCAGCAACCCCTGATCCGGAACCACTTCCAGCCCGCTGGCGAAGGCGGCGTTGGTCGCGTCGGCCCAGATGTGGTTCGCGCGTTCCTCGGGGTCCAGCACAACGAAGGCCCGCTTGAGCTTCGCCTGATAATCATCGAAAGACGTTACGGAAAACCGCGCCGGAGCCATGAAGCGGTGCCCGGCGGTGGTGTTACCGGCCGCGATGCCTTCGACGGTCAGCGGCACAACCTCCGCCCCCGCCTCATCCGTCAGGATGCACAGGATCGAGTGCAGCGGGCGGCACCCAGCGCAGCGACCCCGCCCCCCAGCGCATGGATTTGGGCCAGGGGAAGGCCCGGACCGTCGCCTCCAGCACCTCGGCCACAATCTCCGCCGCCGTGCGCCCCGGCTTCTCGATCACCGCGAAGAACACCTCGCCCTTGCCGGTGTCGCGGCGCTCCAATTGCTGGCGGGTCAGACCGGTGGAGCGCAGGAACCCCTCCAAAGCCGCGTCCGGCGCGTCGGCACGGGGGCCTTTCCGTTCCTCGCGCACCGGCTTTGACGCCGCATCCAGCCCCTGCACCGTCAGCGCCAGCCTGCGCGGCGTCGAGAACGCCGCCGCCCCCTGATAGGTCAGACCCGCCGCGACGAGACCGTCCGTCACCATCTTCCGCAGCGCGTCGCGCGCGGCGGACTGCATCCGCGCCGGGATTTCTTCGGAGAACAGCTCGATCAGCAGGTCGGGCATGTCAGTTGTCCTGCGCTTTGCTCAGCTGGTTCCATGCAAATGCCCGCCCGTCGGGATAGACCACGACGACACGGTCGACGCCCGGATGGATGTTCACCTGACCCAGAAAGGCGACGGCCGCGCCGGTGGCCAGATCGTCGGTCAGGGTGGCGGCATCGAAGCAGTCAAACCAAGGCGGCGCGATCAGCGGTGTGGCGTCAGCGTAGGTGACATAGGTTTCGGTCAGCGTGGCGAGCGAGGTCGGCGTGGTGAAACAGCCCCGGAAGCGCAGGGGCGAGCTGTCCGCGTCGATACCTGTGAAGCCCGCCATCAGCAGCGGTTCGGTCACGCCGGTGACCGTCGTCAGGCTGATCGCGGCCTGCGGCGAGGACACTGCAATGGGTTTGTAGAAGGCGTGGAGCTGCAACCAGTAGATGGCCCCGCCCGCGACAAGTCCGCTTATCACCAGAAACCCCGCAACGATCTTGCCATTCACGCAGGCACCCCGCCCGCCTCGGTCGCAACGAAGGCATCCGCGCAGGCCCTGGCCAGCGTCCGCACCCGGCCGATATAGGCCTGGCGTTCGGTGACCGATATGACGCCGCGCGCGTCGAGCAGGTTGAACAGGTGCGATGCCTTGATGCACTGGTCGTAGGCGGGCAGCGCCATGACGATTGTGCGCCCGGTCTTCGGGTCGGTGGCGGGCTGATCGAGGACGCGGGCGCATTCTGCCTCGGCATCCTCGAAATGGCGCATCAGCATCGCCGTGTCGGCCACATCGAAGTTCCAGCGCGCATACTGCGCCTCGGCTTCGCGGAACACGTCGCCATAGGTCAGCGGGATCGGCGCATCGGGGTCGTTGAAGGGCATCAGGTTGCCGTCATCATGACCGAGCACATACATCGCCAGACGCTCCAGCCCGTAGGTCAGCTCGCCCGAGACCGGGTGGCAGTCATGCCCGCCGACCTGCTGGAAATAGGTGAACTGGCTGACCTCCATCCCGTCGCACCAGACTTCCCATCCCAGACCCCATGCGCCCAGCGTCGGGCTTTCCCAGTCATCCTCGACAAAGCGGATGTCATGCAGGGACGTGTCGATGCCGATGGCGGCGAGCGAGCCGAGGTAGATGTCCTGCAGGTCGGCAGGCGAGGGTTTGATGATGACCTGATACTGGTAATAGTGCTGCCAGCGGTTCGGGCTGTCGCCGTAGCGCCCGTCGGTCGGGCGGCGTGATGGCTGGACATAGGCGGCAGACCAGGGCCGCGGCCCCAGTGCGCGCAGCGTCGTCGCCGGGTGGAAGGTGCCCGCCCCGACCTCCATGTCATAGGGTTGCAGGATCGCGCAGCCCTGCGCGGCCCAGTAGGCCTGAAGGCGCAGGATGATCTCCTGGAACGAGCGCGGCTGCATCCCTGTCGGTCCTTTTGTTCCGGTCCCGGTTGAAGGCGCGTTCTCTCTAGGCAACGGGGGGGCAGGGTCAATTGCCCGGACCCGGCAAATGTGAGATGGAGGCGGTCGGTGCGTCGGCTGGCGTGCCGGTCGGATTCGGGCGGTCGCTTCCCGGGCCCGTCGTGTCGCGTGCCTGGGAAGGGTTATTCGGATGAGACGGGTGCTTTGGCCTCTGGCCGTGTTCTGGACGGTCCTGTCCGCCGCCGCCGCTTTCGCGCAGGACACATGGGTGCAGATCGAGGCGCTGCCGTCGCTGGCCGAGGCCGAGAGCCGCGCGCGCGCCTATGCCGGGGTGTTCCCGAATGTCGCGGGGTTCGAACTGTCTTCGGGCTGGTACGGGATCATGATCGGCCCCTTCGCGCCGGGCGAGGCCGCGCAGCAGATCGACCTGCTGAAAGGCGAGCGGCTGATCCCGCGCGACAGCTACATCCCCGAGAATAGCCGCCTGCGCCAACGGTTCTGGCCGGTGGGAGCAGGGGCCATCGCGGCGGCACCCGCGGGAGAGGACGCGGAACTGCAGGAGGGGATCGCCGGCACCGAACCTGCGCCGCTGTCCCCTGCCCCGGTCCTGCCGGATGAGACCCCGCGCGAGGCGCGGGCGTCCGAGGCGGCGCTGCTGCCGGAAGAGCGGCAGACGATCCAGCAGGCGCTGCAATGGATGGGGTTCTACACGGGCAAGATCGACGGTGCCTTCGGCGCGGGCACGCGCAAATCGATGGGGGCGTGGCAGGCGGCGAAGGGCTACGAGGAAACCGGGATTCTGACAACCGCACAGCGGGCAGAATTGACCGGGGACTATCGCGATGAAGTCGCGTCCATCGGTCTTGAGACCCTGGCGAGCGGCGACGCGGGGATCGAGATCACCCTGCCGACGGCGCTGGTCGAGTTCGCCCGCTTTCAACCGCCCTTCGTGCAGTACGAGGCGAAAGACGGCTCGGGCTATCAGGTCCTGCTGATTTCCCAGCAGGGCGACGAGGCGACGCTGTTCGGCCTCTATGACATCATGCAGACGCTGGAAATCGTGCCGCTGGAGGGCGAGCGCGAGCGCAAGGCAGGGGCGTTCGTGCTGACCGGCAAGAACGCGAAACTGCAGTCCTACACGCAGGTCCAGCTGCGCGGCGGGCTGATCAAGGGATTTACGCTGGTCTGGCCGCCGGAAGACGGCAACCGCGCCGTGCGCGTGCTGGAGGCGATGAAATCGTCGTTCAAACCTGTCGGCGACCGCGCGCTGGATGACAGCCTCGGCGCGCCCCTGGCCGAGGACAAGGCAACGCTGCTTGCAGGTCTGCAGGTGCGCAGGCCGACCCTGTCGCGGTCGGGATTTTTCCTTGACGGAACCGGGCTGATCGCCACAACGGCTGGAACCGTTGCGGGCTGCGGCCGTGTGACGATCAACGGGCGTTACGACGCCGACGTCGTGACGACCGACGCAGCACGCGGGCTTGCGATTCTCAGTCCCCGACAACCGCTTGCGCCCCGCGCAACCGTTGCGTTCCAGACTGCGGTGCCGCGCCTCAATGCCGAAGTTGCCATCGGCGGTTATCCCTACGAAGACGCTCTCGACGCACCGGTGACGACCTTCGGCACACTGGAAGCCATGACGGGTCTGGACGGCGAGGCCGATCTGACGCGGCTCGCCCTGACCACCCTTCCGGGCGACGAAGGCGGGCCGGTTCTGGATTCATCGGGTGCGCTGATCGGAATGCTGCTGCCGCGCCCGGACGGCAACCGTGTGCTGCCGGACGATGTGCAGTACGCGCTTGATGCAACCGCGATTTCGGCGGCGCTTGCGGCCCAGGGCATCACGGCGGAATCGGTGGCGCAGACCGGCGCGTTGCCTGCGGAAGACCTGTCGCGCCTCGCCTCGGGAATAACGGTGCTGGTGTCCTGCTGGGAATAGCGGGCGCGCGTCAGCGCGTAAGATCGGGGGTCAGGCGGATCAGCGTCGGTCGTTTGGCAGCCAGCGCCAGACGCAGGACATCGCCGACCTGATCGAGCGTTGCAGGTTCCGCCGCCCCTGCCCCGTAGGCCCGCGCCAGCGCAAGGAAATCGGGGTTGCGCGCGATAACGGCATTGGGGGCGATCTGCGACCGCCGCATCGCATCCTCGATTTCCTTCAGCTTGCCGTTGTCCCACAGAATGATCGGCAGGGGCAGGCCCAGTTCGACGGCCGTCCCGAGTTCCGGCAGCGTATACTGCAGGCCGTAGTCCCCGGCGATGGCGACGACCGGGCTGTCCGGCAATCCGACCTTGCCGCCGATGGCTGCAGGCAGCGCATAGCCCAGCGTTCCGAATCCGAACGGGTGATGCCAGAGGCCCGGCACCGCCATGTCCCATGTCTCGAGCGCCGTGTAGGCGAACTGCGTCATGTCCGAATAGACCGTCGTGTGCTTGGGCAGCGCGGCCCGCAGGGCCTCGAGCACGGGCAGCAGGCCGGGTCGTTCGGCATCGACCTCGGCCCGCCAGCGCGCGCGCGCGGCGGCGACCTCGGCAGGGGTCCATTCGGTCTGCGCGATGTGGCCGGACAGACGTTCAGACAGCGCCGTCAGCACATGGCCCGCATCCGCCTGCAACCGCATCGTCGCGTTCTGCCGGTCGGACAGCGAAGCAGGGTCGATATCCACGCGGACCAGATCGTCCCGATGACCAAGGCTGTCGCGCCAGAGATCCGTCTCGGACAGTTCGGTGCCGACCGCGATCACGAGATCGGCCTTGGCGATCTCCGCGTCGCTGCCGGGCCGGGCGAGGTAGCCGCCGAAGGCAAGCGGATCATCCGGGGAAGGGATACCCCGCCCGGCGGAGGTCACGAAACTGGCGGCGCGCGTCAATGCGAGGACCTGCCGTGCGGCATCGCTTGCGCGAACCGCGCCGCCGCCGAAGACGAACAGGGGTCGTCGCGATGCGGCAACCAGACCGGCAAGGCGCGTGATCCCGTCATCGGATACGGCGTGCAGGACAGATGCCGGAACGGAGGGCGACCATTGCGTGTCCGTCGCCCGCGCCAGCACGGAAATCGGCACCTGAATGTGCTTCGGCCTTGGGCGCATCGTGGCGAATTCCGTCAGCGCGCGGTCGATCAGCTGAAACGCCGCCTTCGCATCGCCAGCCAGCGCCGACCAGTCGCAGACGGTCGCCGCGGCACCAGCCTGATCGCGCATTTCGTGCAGCTTTCCCTTCGCCACACCGGTATCCTGCGGATCGAGGCAGGAGGATATGGCCAGCACCGGGACGGAATCGGAATATGCCTGCCCGAGCGGCGTCAGGATGTTAGTCAACCCCGGACCGGTGATCACATAGGCGACGCCGGGTCGCCCCGTGGCGCGGGCATAGCCGTCGGCCATGAAGCCCGCGCCCTGTTCATGTCGGGCCAGGATGTGGCGGATGCCGGCCTCTTCGATGCCGCGGTACATCTCGACATTATGCACCCCCGGGATGCCGAAGATCACATCGACCCCGCGCGCCTTCAGCATGTGCGAAATCTGCGCGCCGAGCGGTCTGCTGGTCATCGGGGCCTCCTGCCCCGGTGACGCTCGCTTGCTGCCCGCGCGGCGTCAAGGGGACGCGTCAACCGACGGGCGTCCTCACCCGGCGTGGCGCAGCGTCGCAAAGAGATGCGGGTCGAGGCCCACCTGCGCAAAGGTCGGGCCTTCGGTCAGGACGCTGACCGCGTCATGGCTGTGCAGGCTTTCCTGATGGCTCGCCAGCACCCGGAAGTCGCCGATCCGCGCGTCCGCGATCAGCTGCCCGGCGAAGCTGCGCACCGCATCCTCGACGAAGATCGGGTTCGCGGCATTCAGTTCGGCGAAGGCCTGTTCGTCCTCGCGCTTGACCATGACCTGCGTCTCGGTCGGAACGCCCGCGCGCGCCAGATCGATCAGATCCTCGAACCAGAGGCAGTCATCGCCCTTCAGCACTACCGAAATACGCGCGACCGAGCGCTGCGAGTGCGGGGTCGCCAGCTGCCCCCGGAACTGGCGCGCGTGTTCGGACAGTTCAAGCGAACAGGGGCAGGTCGAGGAGTAGACGTAGTCCAGATGGATGATCTTGGTCCGCGCGCCCGCCCGATCGATCAGCTCCAGTGCGATGTCATAATACTGCCAGCCTGCAAGGCCCGACCGCAGCGACTGCACGCGCATCGGAAAGGAAAACCGCATCTGGATACGTGCGTCGAAACTGCCGAGGTCGGCCTTGTAGCCGTCCAGCGCCGCCTCGATCACCTCGAAGCTGAAGGTGCGGTCCGCATGGGCGTAGAACGACCGCATGATGCGGCTCATGTTGATGCCCTTCTTGCCTGCATCGAGGCTGACCGTGCCGGTGACGCTGGTTTCGAGCGTCACCTCACCCCCTGCCCGCGTCTGATAGCGGATCGGCAGGCGGAAGTTCGATATGCCCACATGCTGGATCGCCGTGCGCGCGCCCACGATCAGGCTGGACGGGCCGTTCTGCAGGTCCGGCAAGGTCGCACGGTAGGCCGCGTCGGGCCTGAACCCAGTGTCAAAGGCGCGGCTGAGGTCGGGATAGTTCGACACGGCACGACCGGGCAGCAGGCGAGCGATGGCCGGATCAAGCTGAGCGACTTCGGTGGGTGTGACGCCCGCAGCCCATCGGCGAAGCAACTCCAGTGCATCTGCGGCCGCGTCGCGATCCTGCGCGGTGGCAATCATTGTCTGAACAGTCATGGAACACCCCTACCCGGTCGCCGACGTCCGGCACGACACGGCCGGCAAAACCAATGCCCGGACAATCCATGCTGGACGGCCCGGGCATACGCTAGGTCGTTCGTTTCCGACCGAATTCAAGGCAGCATCAGCGATGGGAAGGACCAGCGGCGGAACCTAGCCGTTGAACCCCGCCTTAGTGCGCGCCGTTTCCGGATCGACGGATGACAGGCTGCCGAAGAAAGCCTTCGCCCCGGTCGCCGTCAGGCCGACCGTATGCGACATGCGGCCCGGCACGTGATCCCACGGCACGATGCGTAGCCGCGTCGGAACAGAATGCGCGTCCGCTAAGTCTGCGCCAGCGCCTGCACCAGATCGCCCAGAATGTCCTCCGGGTCCTCGATCCCCAGCGACAGGCGCACCAGTCCCGGCGTGATTCCCAGCAGCACCTTCTGCGCATCAGGCAGCCGCTGATGCGTCGTTGTCGCGGGATGCGTGACGATCGACTTCGCATCGCCGAGGTTATTGGAAATCTTGATCAGCCGCAGAGCGTTCAGAAAACGGAAGGCCGCCGCCTGCCCACCCCTGACCTCGAAGGACACAACCGTGCCGCCCGACCCGATCTGGTCCATCGCAAGACCATGCTGCGGATGCCCCGTCAGACCGGGAAACAGCACGCGGTCGAGCTTCGGATGCGTGTCCAGCGCTTCGGCCACCGCCTGCGCGCTGGCGGCCTGCTGGCGCACGCGCAGGTTCAGCGTCTCCATCCCCTTCAGCATCACCCAGGCGTTGAACGGCGACATCGCAGCCCCGGTGTGCTTGAGGTAGGGCTCCAGCACCTTGCGGATATAGTCCTTCGTCCCGCAGACGACGCCGCCGAGGCACCTTCCCGATCCGTCGATATGCTTGGTCGCCGAATAGACGACCACGTCGGCACCCAATGCCACGGCCTGCGAAAAGGTCGGCGTCGCAAAGACATTGTCCACGATCACCGTCGCGCCGACGGCATGGCCGATTTCGGCAACCCCGCGCAGGTCGATCACCTCGAGCGTGGGGTTGCTGACCGTCTCCAGGAACAACGCCCTGGTGTCGGGGCGCACGGCCTTGCGCCAGGCATCAAGGTCCGTGCCGTCGACGAGGGTCACCTCGACACCGAAGCGCGCGAGGATTTCCAGCACATAGAGGCACGATCCGAACAGCGCGCGGGCGGAGACCACATGGTCGCCCGCCTTCAGCAGAGCCGTCAGTGCGCCGTTGACGGCTGCCATGCCGGAGGCTGTCGCAAACGCGTCCTCGGTGCCCTCGATCGCGGCGATGCGTTCCTCGAACATCCGCACGGTCGGGTTGCCGTAGCGGGCATAGATGAACTCGTCGTCGCCCGCCTTCTGGAACCGCGCCTCGGCCTGTTCGGCACTGTCGTAGACGAAACCCTGCGTCAGAAAGATCGCTTCCGACATCTCGCCATACTGGCTGCGCCGCGCGCCTGCATGCACCAGTTTCGTCGCCGTCTTCCAGTCGTCCATCGCCTGCCCCCCGCCCGGCATCCGGGCAAAGAAAAACCCCCGGCCAGAAGGCAGGGGGTCGCGGCGACCCTCTGACCTCTTTAGCGGCTTGTTTAACGTGGCCCGCAATCCGGTTTACAAATCGCCACGGAGAAACCCGATACCCTGATCAGGATGCAGGATCAAGGGTGTCGCATTGCGGTTACCGGCGCATTATGGGCGCGTCGTAGAGGCTTGGTATCGGGCGGACACAATATCTTGTGGGCGCGCGATGAACCTAATTCTCTATTCGTCAGACCCCGATCCCGGCGCAGCGCGTGATCGGTCAACAATCGCGCGGCAGCTTGCCCGTCTCCCGCCGCTGGCACCGGTCGTCATACTCGTTCACGGCTATGGGTACGCGCCAGCCCATCCCGGCCGCAATCCCGCTGACTTCATATATGCGCGCCAGCGCTCTGGCGGGCAGCACCAATCCTGGCCCTGGCATCTGGGTTTCGGGTCGGACGAGACGGGCGCAGACCGGACGCCCGCCCTTGTCATAGGGTTTGCGTGGAATGCGCGCGGCACGATCTGGCAGGCAGCCCGCCGGGTTGAGCAAGCTGCGTGTGAACTTGCCTGCCTGATCGGGCTGATCCGGCGGATCGACCCGACCAGACGGGTCACCGCGCTGGCCCACAGCATGGGTGCGGCGGTTGTGCTGGCCGCGCTTCCTGACCTGCAGGCGGGCGAGCTTGACCGGGCCGTCCTGATGTCGGCCGCCATCCTTCGGCACCACGCGCGCCGGTTCATGGCGACACCAGCAGGCAGCACGGCCGAAATCGTGAACGTGACCAGCCGCGAGAATGATCTTTTCGACTTCGGGATAGAGCTTGCCCTGGCGGGCGGGATGTCCCCCGGCCTGTCGCAAGGTATCGGCTTCCGTCTGCCGAACTGGGCCGATGTCCAGATCGACCACAACGGAGCCTTGCGCGGTCTTGCCGCGCTTGGCTTTCCGATTGCCCCGCCCCTGACCCGCATCTGCCATTGGTCCACCTACAGCCGCCCCGGTATCTTCGCGCTTTATCGCGCGCTGCTGACCGATCCCGCGCCGCTTGCCTTCGACCGTCTTGTCCGGGCCTTGCCCGACCGGCAGGACCCGCGCTGGTCGCGGCTGTTCAGCATTGCTCCGGCGTTTCCACCCTTGCCCTTCCGGCGCGGCGCGTCATCTTGACCCCCCGGCAGGAGGCCCTCTATGTCCGCACCCATCGACCTCTATTTCTGGCCCACACCGAACGGATGGAAGATCGCCATCGCGCTGGAGGAGATGGGCCTGCCCTACACCGTCCACTATGTGAATATCGGCGCGGGGGACCAGTTCGCGCCGGACTTTCTGGCGATCAGCCCCAACAACCGGATGCCCGCGATCACTGATCCGGAGGGGCCCGACGGCGCACCGGTCTCGATCTTCGAATCCGGGGCGATCCTGCAGTACCTCGCGCGCAAGACCGGGCTGTTCTACGGCACCACGGAACGCGACCGCATCGCGGTCGATCAGTGGCTGATGTGGCAGATGGGCGGTGTCGGCCCGATGGCGGGACAGGCGCATCATTTCCTGAAATACGCCCCCAGCCTCGATCCGCCGCAGGTCCTGCCCTATGCGCAGAACCGCTACCGGAACGAGGTTGCGCGGCTCTACGGCGTGCTCGACCGGCAGCTTGCCAAAGGCGAATGGGTCGCGGGTGACTTCCTCAGCATCGCCGATTTCGCGATCTGGCCCTGGGCGCAGAACTGGAAGGGTCAGGAGCAGACGCTGGAGGACAAACCGCATCTGGCGCGGTGGCTCAACGCGATGGCGGCGCGACCGGCGGTGCAGCGCGGCCGTGCGGTCGGGGCGGATCGGCGGCGCGATCTGTCGCAGGACCGGACGGCGCAGGCGATCCTGTTCGGGAAGCAGACAACGGTGTGACGCTGACCGCCCGCCAGAGCGTCATCGCATTGTTCGCGATGAATGCCGCGCTGATGGCCGGCACGTTTTCGCGCCTGCCCGAGGTGCAGCTTGCGCGCGGTCTCACCGACGGCGATTTCGGCTGGGTTCTGGCCTTTGTGTCGCTCGGCATCCTTGCGGCGATGCAGGTCTCGCCACGGCTGATGGCGACAGGCGGCGCGCGCGGCGTTCTCTGGCAGGGCACGGTTCTGGGTGCCGCCGTGCCGCCGCTCTTGTCGGTCGCGCCGGGGTTCTGGACCCTGTCGGCCGCGATGCTGCTGGCGGGCTATGCGGGCGGGCTGGCCGGTGTCGCGCTGAATGTCGAGGCCGACCGGCAGGCGCGCGTCACCGAACGGCCGCTGCTGGCCGTCAGCCACGGGGCATGGGCTTCGGGGTTTCTGGCCGTTTCGGCGCTGGCCGCAGGGCTGATCCGCCTCGGCGTGACGCCCGCGCAGCAGTTCTGGGGCACTCGGGGTGCTGTCGCTTGTTGCCGGGCTTGCGCTGATCAGGGGGATGGGGGACGCCACCGACGCGGCGCGCCCGGGCCAATGCCCGCGCGCCGACTGGTTCTGCCGGGCGGGGTCGAGACACGGGTGATGGGCTTTGCGCTAATCTCGGTCATCACCGAGATTCAGGTGCGGTCCTGGTCGATCATCGTGCTGCGCGACATGCTCGGCGCTGCCGACTGGATCGCGGCCCTGTCCCTGCCCGCCTTCATCGCAGCGGTGGCTGTCGGGCGCTTTGTGGCAGACGGCATCGAACAGCGCGTAGGGCCGTTTGCTTTTGCAAGGGGCATGGCGGTGATGACCGGCGCGGGGGTCGCCCTTCTGGCCTTCAGCACGTCGCCACTGGTCGGCATCGTGGCCTGCGCCATTGTCGGCCTGGGCGTCTCGGCCAGCTATCCGCTGGCCATCGCCGCCATCGCGCGGCGCAGGGCCGGGACCGAGACGGCAGCGATTTCAGGCTTCATCGTGTTGCAGAACGCCATCGCCTTTGTCATGCCCGTCCTTTACGGCGCAGCTGCCGAAGGCTGGGGCCAGCGCGCCGCACTTCTGCTGCTGCTGCCCGTCTCGTTAATCGCGTGGCTGACAGCGCGCGAGGTCGCACGCTGATCAGGCGTCCGGCGCATCCGGGTCCTTGTCGGTGCCAAAGCGTTCGATCAGCTTGCCTTGCATGATGAAGAACGCGAACACCGCCAGCGTCAGTCCGAAGGTCTTGAAATTCACCCAGGCCTGATCCGACATCGTCCGCCAGACAATCTCGTTCAGGATCGCCAGGCCAAGGAAAAACGCCGTCACGCGCCGTGTCAGGATCATCCAGCCCTCAGGCCGCATCGGCATCACCTCTTCCATCGCCAGCGCCAGATAGGACCTGCCCCGCAAAAGGCCGAGGCCCAGAATTCCCGCGAACAGCAGATAGATGATCGTCGGCTTCATCTTGAAGAACCGCTCGTCGTTGAACCAGACCGACAGGCCGCCGAACAGGATCACCAGCACCAGCGTCACGACCTGCATCGGCGACAGCCGCCCGGTCAGCCGCCAGAGCACCAGCGTGCAGAGCAGGAGCAGCGGCACGAACAGGGCCGTGGCAAGGATGAAACCCTGATATTCCGTGCCCGCCACGGTGAATGCCGCATCCTTCAGCCGCGTGAAGGCCGCGAAGAACGCGATCACGGGGCCGAGTTCCAGCGCCAGCTTGATCCAAGGGTTGATCCTGCGTCCCGTCATTCGTCTATCCTGCCATTTCCACGATCACGGCACCCGCCGCGATCAGCATCATCAGGGCGATCTGCACCCGCCCGACCCGTTCACCCAGGACCAGCCCGCCGATCAATCCGGCGAAGGCGGTCGAGGTCTCGCGCAGCACCGCCGCCTCGCCCACCTTGTCCAGCCGCGTGGCCAGCATGATCGACCCGAAGCTGAGGAACGCGACCACAGCACCCGTGACCCCGCGCCGCAGCAGCGGCAGCGCCTGCGCCATGGTCAGCCGCCGCAGCCGCGAGACCATATAGACCGGCATGAACAGCCCGTCGATGAAGAAGAACCACGCCAGAAAGGTGAAGGGGTCCGCCGTCGCCCGGATGCCGTAAGCGTCGTAGGTCGTATAGGCCGCAACCGTCGCGCCTGTCGCCACGGCAAGCAGGAGCGCGGGCACAAGCGTGTCGCGGTCGGCCGTCACGTTGCGCAGGTTATAGGCTGCGAGGCCAAAGATGCCTGACAGCAGCACGGCAAGGCCCGCCCACTGCCCGCCCGTGAAGCGCTCGCCGAAGACGATCCCCGCCCCCAGCACAGCGAACATGGGTGCGGTGCCCCGCACCACCGGATAGACGACGGTATAGGCCCCCCGATCATAGGTCATCGCCTGAAACAGCTTGTAGATCACGTGGATGCCGAAGGCCCCCGCAAAGATCAGCCACATATGCGGCTCCGGCCAGGGTACGACGAACAGCGCGACGGGGGCGGCGATGGCCGCGTAGGACCCGTCAATCGCCGCGCGGCTGAGCCACGGGTCATGGCGACCCTTCTGCAACGCCCCGAACAGCGCGTGCAGAACCGCCGCAAAAAGGGCGAGGACCAGCGCGAGGCTGTGCCCGTCAGACGTTCCCTCCAGTGATCGCAGCCAGCCGCTCACCGGGTGCCACGGCCATCAGCTGCGATCGCGGCGGAGGGCATCTCTGCAGCGCGCCGTTCTGCGGCTGCCGGGCGATGGCCGCATATGTTCAGGAACCGAATGCCGGGCGGGGAATTGAGCCAGCAGCCACGTCCGCCCCTGAATTTCGGATTCCACCCCATGTTCGAGACCTTGACCGCGGAACTGACCACGCCATTCCGGTCGATGCCGGCAGAAGTGGCCGCGCTGCGGCTGATTGTGGCTGTCCTGCTCGGCGGCATCATCGGTCTTGAACGCGAACTGGCATCGCGCCCGGCGGGGCTCCGCACGCATATGCTGATCGCGCTGGCGGCCTGCCTGTTCACGATCATCACGTTCGAGATGCTCGCCCTGCCCGGTTTTGAATCGGCGGACAGCAAGAGCGACCCGCTGCGGCTGATCGAGGCGGTTACGGCAGGGGTCGCTTTTCTGGCGGCGGGCACGATTGTGATTTCCGGCGGACAGGTGAACGGTCTGACCACGGGTGCGGGCATGTGGCTTGCGGGGGCCATCGGTCTGGCCTGCGGCATCGGGCATCTGCCGCTGGCTGCGATGTCCACGGTCGTGGCGCTGATCGTTCTGTCGCTCATCGGATGGCTCTCGGCCCGCATCGCGAATGAAACGGACGCCAAGTCAGCGACCGCCGGAAAGGCGGCAAAACCGCATCAGGAGTGATGCTCGCGGGGTGCGTCCGGACGACCGCCGGATTGCCCGAGCGCTGTCGCATCGCATCAGGCCGCCTCCAGACCGACCAGCGCCCGCGCAAAATCCTCGGGATCGAAGGGCGACAGGTCGTCGATCTGTTCGCCCACCCCGATGGCATGGATCGGCAGGCCGAATTTATCCGCCAAAGCCACCAGAACCCCGCCCTTGGCCGTGCCGTCGAGCTTGGTCATCACCAGACCGGACACATCCGCCAGCTTGCGGAAGATATCGACCTGGCTGATCGCGTTCTGACCTGTCGTCGCGTCCAGCACCAGCAGCGTGTTGTGCGGTGCCGTCGGGTCCTTCTTGCGGATCACGCGGACGATCTTGGACAGTTCCTCCATCAGGTCCTGCCGGTTCTGCAGCCGCCCCGCCGTGTCGATCAGCAGCAGGTCCGCCCCGTCCGCCTCGGCCTGCGTCATCGCGTCGAACGCCAGACTCGCCGGGTCCGACCCCTCGGGCGCGGTCAGCACCGGCACGCCTGCGCGCTGGCCCCAGATCTGAAGCTGCTCCACCGCAGCGGCACGGAACGTATCGCCCGCCGCGATCACCACCGTCTTTCCGGCAGCGCGGAACTGGCTGGCAAGCTTGCCGATGGTTGTCGTCTTGCCCGACCCGTTGACACCCACGACCAGCACCACCTGCGGGCGTTTGGGGTAGATCGGCATGGCTTTCGCCACCGGGTCCATGATGCGCGTGATTTCGTCGGCCAAGAGGCCCTTGATCTCGGGCACGCTCAGCTTCCGCCCCATCCGCCCCTCGGCGATGTTCGCGGTCACCCGGAGCGCCGTATCGACGCCCATGTCGGCCTGGATCAGCAACTCCTCCAGGCTTTCCAGCATCGCGTCGTCAAGGATGCGGCGCGCAACGGGTGCGTCTGTGCGCCCGAAAAGACGGCCGAGAATGCCGGGCTTCTGCACGGGCGCGGGGTCCGGCTCGGGGCCTGAAGCTTCGACCGGTTGCGGACGGGCCTGCGCCACGGGCGCGCGCACGACCGGCGGTGATGCGACAGGCGGGGGCGGCGCGGGTACGGGCCGTGGTATCTCCACGGGCGCAATAACTTGTGCAATCGGCGCGGGATCCATCGCCACCGGCTCGGCGACAGCTGCAACCATCTCCGGCAACTCAACAGGGCTTTCATCGGGAAATCCGTCCGGCTCCGGTTCGGACCACGGATCAGGGTCTGCCGGAATGCCTTCCGGCTCAGGTTCCGGCAGGTACGGCTCGGGTTCGGGAGCTTCCACCGGCTCCGGCGGTACGCGCGGTCCCGGTTCCGGCGCGGCATCCACCTCCGCCTCGCCGCCGTCCGCGACGATGGCTTCCAGACCCTCGTCCAGCTTTGATGAGGATTTGAACAGCCGGTCCTTGAGTTTCTTGAAGAACGACATGCCAGACCTCTGACCCGATGCATCCTTCACCTAGTCAATTCGGCGCTTCAGGGAAAGGGGCGCGCCTGGCCACGCCGCATCAGTCCATGCCAAAGAAGAACCGCAGCGCCTCCTGCCCCGCATTGATGTCCGTCACCGCCACTTCCGGGGCCCCGCGATCCAGCAGCATGACCCGCCGCAGCGGCACCCCCGGCCAGGCATGTCCGCCCCCCGCCGTCTCGAAGTACCGCAGTTGCGCCGCGCATCCGGTCCAGTCCCAGCGCGTGACGCTGACCCCATCCGCTGTCCCGTCGATCATCCGCCCCGCCGCGCGCGCCGAACATTCATTCCGCCGGGCCCAGATCGCAAGGCTTTCTTCCGCCGAATAGCTGTAGCCAAGATCGCGGTCTCGCCGGCTGGTGGCATCCGACCGGCCCGCATGCGGGTTCAGCTCATCTGCCGTGCCGTAGAAGAACACCGCCGGGACGGGCACATCACCATGCGCGCAGGGCACATCCTTGAGAACCTTGGTCGCCACCACCGCGATCCCCCGGATCGCATCCGGGCGGTCACAGGCCAGCCGCATCGCCATCCCGCCGCCGTTGGAATGGCCGATCACGTACAGGCGGTCCGCATCGCCCAGCCCCTGTGCTTCCAGCGCCCGCACCAGCGCGATCAGCCCGCCGACGTCGTCGCGCGCCGCAAGGTCCTGCCTGCGCGCGTTCGCCGCGAACCGCCCATCGTTCCACAGCCGCCCCGCGCCCGATGGATAGACCGCCACCACGCCCGCCGCCTTTGCCCAGTCATCGAACCCGGAGGACCGGCGCACCTGCGGCCCCGATCCCATCGCCCCGTGCAGCACCATGACAATCGGCGCATCGGCGGCATTGCCGCCGGTGCCGTCGAAGAATTCGTAGCCCGGCGCTTGCCCCTGCAACTGCGTCACGATCGCCAGCACGCAGGCCATCGCCGCCAGCCCGCCGCGCAACACCGCTGAAATCCTCATCATGCCTCTCCTGACCCCGTTCGATGAACGCGGGACCTTCCGGCTTCCGTCGCAGGGCCGGTCAGTATTCCACAATGCCTATTTTCCGCCCGAATTATGCTCCAGGGTCGCGCGCGATGAGCTTCGCGTCGTTTATCCCGCGCCGCAGGTCGGCACCCGTTCTGGCACCTCCGGTGACGGAGACGACGTCCATTGCGGCAGAAATGATTGCAGAAGTCACCCGCTGACTCCGATCAGTCAACCGAGGACGCCGAAACCCTGTCTGCCGTATTCGCGGCCATGAATGCGGTTTCCGCCAACCCCGAATCTGTGCTTGCCAGGGCAGAGACCACGCCGGAAGCGGCTGCAATCCAAGTTCCGGAAGCACCGGCCCGCGCTGTCGCGGAGGCGTTCGTTTCCGAGGCCGCATCGCCGGTATCAGCGCCGGAACCCGCCAATCCGGCAGACGATCCGGGGATCGACGCTGCCGCACCCGGTCCGTCCGGCGACGACCCGATCACCGATGCGATTGCAGCCACCCTGTCCGATGCTTCGCCGGACGTGGCCCAACCCGGGCCGCGTTCGGGCGCGCCGCTTCGTTTGCGCCTTGGCCAGATCGCGCGTTCCGTCCGGCATCTGCGCCGCCGACTGTCCCGGCCCGACCCCTTTCTGGCCGCGACGCTGGCACCCGTTCCCCTGATCGCCGCCGCCCTAATCTTCGGCGGATGGTTCGCGCTGCTGGCCTTCGCCGTGATCACGGTGCTGACCTTCGCGCTCGATGAACTTGGCGACAGGACCCGGACCGGCACGCCTGCAAAGGGCCAGGAGTTTCCCGTGACGCAGCAGCTGTCCGTCATACTTGCCGCGACGCACGGGCTGCTGCTTGCGCTTGGTCTGTTCGCGCTGTCGGGCGGAATCGCACTGGGCTTTGCCCCATGGTGCCTCGCGTTCCTGTCGCTGGGCCTCTGGCTCGGCCAGGTCTCGAACTCCAACGCGCACGAGTTGATCCATTCCGCCGATGCCCGCCTGCGCAGGGCGGGCGGCGCGATCTTCTGCTCGCTGCTGTTCGGGCATCACATCTCGGCCCACCGGTTGGTCCACCACCGGTTTGTCGCCACGCCCGACGATCCGAACAGTGCCGATGCGGGCGAAAGCTTCTGGGCCTTTCTGCCGCGCGCCTGGATCGGATCGTTCGTCGCGGGCTACGAGATGGAGCGCGCCCTGATGCGCCCGCGCTTCGGGCGCAAGGCCCGGCGGCTGCATCCCTACGCGGCGCAGATCGGCACATCGGCACTGTTCCTTGTCCTGATCGGCCTCTTCCTGGGCGTCCCGGGCATCTTCGTCTGGCTGCTGCTCTGTGCCCATGCCCAGCTGCAGCTGCTTCTGTCCGACTATGTCCAGCATTACGGGTTGGTTCGCGGCAAGCTGCCCGGTGGACGCACCGAGCCGGTCGGACCCGGCCATGCCTGGAACGCGCCGCATGTCTTTTCCGGACTGGCGATGCTGAACGCCCCGCGCCATTCCGACCATCACCAGCGACCCGGCCGCCCTTACCCGCAGCTTGGCCTCGATCCCGGCGTGCCGATGCTGCCGCATTCCCTGCCCGTGATGGCGACGGCAGCACTTGTCCCCGCGGTCTGGCGACGGATGATGGATCCGCGCGTGACTGCCCAGACGCGACGCAGGATCGCCGCGGCAGGTCTGCCATCGGCATCGGCGGGACTGCCTCACGGCCTTGTGCAGGCGACGTCCCGCCTCCGGTCCGGTTAGCGCCTGTCCGTTCAGTCCCGCATCTGGCAGGCTTGCCGAAAGCCTTCGCACAAGGATTCGCCGATGCGCGGACGTGCCTTCGCCTTTGCGGCCCTCACCCTAACCGCAGCCCTGGCTGCAACGGCTGCCGAGCAGCCCCTGTCGGCGGAACAGTTCGACGCGCTGTCTGTCGGGCGGACGTTCTTCTACAATTCCGGGGGCACGGCCTATGGGGCGGAACAGTATCTGCCCGGACGCCGTGTCATCTGGGCCTTCACCGGCGACGACTGCCGGAAAGGCCGCTGGTACCCCGAGGAGCAGTACATCTGCTTTGTCTATGAGGACGCGGCGGACCCGCAATGCTGGACGTTCTTTCGGGGCGCGGGTGGCCTGACGGCGCAGTTCCGGGACGATCCGGCGGGCGAGCCGCTGATCGCGGTCGAGGAAAGCCCGGAGCCGATGGCCTGCATGGGGCCGGATATCGGCGTCTGACGCAGATGACACGGCGTGACGGAGGAACGCCTCCGGTCAGTAGCCGCCCTTCGCGCTGTCCGGTCCGGCGCGCCCCGTGAGCTTCCGGAACCCATCGACCGCCTCGGCAGCCCCGCCCGCCAGAAAGCGGACATCGCCGCCGACGGCGACGAGGCCGAAGCCCCAGCCGACCGCCCTGGCGGCGTATTCCGGCGTGCCGCAATGCAGACCCGCCCGGATGCCGCTGTCCCGGCAGA
Source organism: uncultured Alphaproteobacteria bacterium (assembly GCA_963738635.1). Lineage (GTDB taxonomy): Bacteria > Pseudomonadota > Alphaproteobacteria > Rhodobacterales > Rhodobacteraceae > JAOADN01. The sequence goes on from CAVTXE010000004.1 coordinate 580,348, forward strand.
CGTCCGCGATGCGCCGGATCGCCGCGATCATCTCGGGTTCCTGACGGTCCATGCCGATCGGCAGTCGTCCCGCCGACATCGAGAACGTCAGGTCGGCGGGGCCGACATAGATGCCATCCAGACCCGGCGTTGCGGCTATGGCCTCAAGGTTGCCGAACGCTTCCGCCGTCTCGACCATCGCAAAGGCAAGTATCCCGCCGTTTGCCTGCGCGGCATAGTCCGACCCTGCGGCATACGCCGCGCGCGTCGGGCCGAAGCTGCGCTGACCGTCCGGCGGATAGCGCATGTAGCTCACGAACCTTGCGGCGTCCTCGGGCGTGTTGACCATCGGGCAGATGATGCCCTGCGCGCCCGCATCGAGGGCTTTCATCACGATGCCCGGCTCCAGCCAGGGCACGCGCGCCATCAGCACCGCACCGGACGCCCGCATCGCCTGGAACATCGGCAGCACGGCGGAATAATCGAGCGCCCCGTGCTGCAGGTCGACGGTGACGGAATCGAACCCCTGCGCGGCCATGATTTCGGCGGAGAAGGGATTGCCGATCGAACACCACGCATTCAGCGCGGGTTGTCCGTCCTGCCAGAGCAGCCTCAACCGGTTCGGAAACATGATTGCCTCTCCCCCTGAAATGTCACAGCACCAGCAGGGCTACCGTGCCAACTCGCAGAGGGCAGCATGATCCCGTGCCGCGCCTTGTGCCTGAAGGGCGCGCGACCTAGGAATGGCCGGAGAGCAGGACGGGGGCGCAGATGTCGGTCATTCGCTGGGGCATCGTCGGGCCGGGGGCCATCGCGCACAATTTCGCGGACGGTCTGGCCGAATCCGCATCGGGCCGCCTTGTCGCCGTGGCGGGCCGCGATGCCGCGCGGCGCGACACGTTCGGCGACCGGTATGCGATTGATGCGGCCTTGCGCTTTGCAGACGCGGCGGCGCTTGCCGCCAGCGATGCGGTGGATGCGATCTACATCGCCACCCCGCATCCGGCGCATGCGGAACTATCGGTCATGGCGCTGCGCGCGGGCAAGGCGGTCCTGTGCGAAAAGCCCGCCGGGATGAATGCGGCCGAGGTCATCGCGGTGACCGAGGTCGCCGCACAGACGGGGCGGTTCTTTGCCGAAGGCTTCATGTACCGCTGCCATCCGCAGATCGCGCGCGTGCTGGAGATCATCGGCGCGGGCGACATCGGGCAGGTCGTGCACATCCAGTCGCGCTTCGGCTTTCACGCCGGGTTCGATGCCACGTCCCGTCTGTATGACGCGGCCCTCGGCGGCGGCGGGATTCTGGATGTCGGCGGCTATCCCGTCTCGCTTGTCCGGCTGATCGCCGGGGCCGCGCAGGGCCTGCCCTTTGCCGAGCCGCTCAGCTTCCGTGGGACTGGAACACTTGCAGAAACCGGCGTCGATGCGGTGGCGCAGGCCGTGATGACCTTCGCAGGTGGGCTGACAGCCGAGATTGCCTGCGCCGTGGCGCGTCAGATGGACAACCGGGCCGTCATCGAGGGGACCACGGGGCGCATCGTCATCGACGACCCCTGGGTGCCGGGGCGCAACAAGGGCCCGTCCGACGCGACGATCCATGTGACCGTGGGCGGCGAGACCCGGACGGAAACCCTGCGCCACCCCGAAATGCTGTTCGCCTTCGAGGCCGAGGCGGCAAGCCGCGCGATTGCGGCGGGCCTGAAGGAGATGCCGCACCCGGGGTCATCCTGGGCCGACAGCATCGGCACCAGTCACCTGCAGGACCGCTGGCGCGCGGAGGTCGGCTACGTGACCTTCGCCGAAGTCCCGGCAACGAGCCGCCGCCTCAACGGGCTGCTTCGGGCCGGGCTGCCACGGGTGCCGCGCCGGCACCTTCAGGGCCTGGACCGCGAAGTCTCGCAGCTGATCATCGGCTGCGACAACCGGAACACGGTCGCCGAAGGCGCGCTGGTCTGGGATACCTGGATCGAGGCCGGGGGCAATGCCTTCGACACCGGGTTTGTTTATGGCGGCGGGCTGCACGAAAAGGTGCTGGGCGACTGGATCGCGGCGCGCGGCGTTGCCGGGGATGTCGTTGTGATCGGCAAAGGCGCACACAGCCCCTATTGCACCCCGCGCGCGATCGAGGCGCAGCTGGACATCAGCCTGGAACGCCTGCAGCTGCCGTCGGTGCCGATCTACATCATGCACCGCGATAACCCGGACGTGCCCGTCGGCGAATTCGTCGATGCACTGAACCGGCTGAAGGCGGCGGGCAGGATCGGGATATTCGGCGGATCCAACTGGTCGGTCGAACGGTTCGCCGAGGCGAATGCCTATGCGGGTGCGAATGGTCTGGAACCGATGCGCATCCTTAACAACAACCTGTCGCTGGCGGTGATGGAGCGGCCGGTCTGGCCGGGTTGCATCACCTCGAACACGGCGGGAACGCTGGACTTTCTGCGCCGGACAAATACCGTCCATCTGTCATGGTCGTCCCAGGCGCGCGGCTATTTCCTGCCCGAGGCGCTGCGCAGCCGCCTGCCCGCCGACACCGCGCCCGAGACCTGCTTCGGCAGCCCCGCCAATGCCGAACGCCGCCGCCGTGCCGAGGTTCTGGCGGGTGAGCGCGGCGCGACCGCGCATGCGGTTGCCGCAGCCTGGGTTCTGGCGCAATCCTTCCCGTCGCTGGCGCTGATCGGCCCGCGCAGCCCGGGCGAAATCGCATCGTCGTTGCCTGCCCTGTCCCTGACGCTCACCGACAGTGAAACGGCCTGGCTCAACCTCGAACGCGACAGCCGGTAGCGCGGCCTTCACGGCCGCGCCCCGATCAGCCGAACATGCCTGCTTCGACGACCGGCGCAACCTCGTGCCAGCCTTCCCACATCATCTTCAGCGCCACATAGAGGATGATGGCCAGACCGAGATAGGCGATCCAGTGGTATTTCCCCAGAAGCCGCGCGATGAACGAGGCGGCCAATCCCATCAGGGCAATCGACAGGGCAAGTCCGAAGACCAGAACGGTCGGATGGTCGCGTGCGGCCCCGGCGACCGCGAGCACATTGTCGAGACTCATCGAAACGTCGGCGATGACGATCTGCGTCGCAGCCTGCCGGAAGGTCTTGCGCGGGGCACCGCCCGCAACTGTGCCGTCCGCGTTCAGGTCCAACCCTGCCAGCGCCTCTTCGGCCGCAGCGTCATGGGCATGACCGTCACGCAGTTCCCGCCACATCTTCCAGCAGACCCACAGAAGCAGAATGCCGCCTGCAAGCAGCAGCCCGGTGATCGCCAGAAGCGTTGTCGTGATCAGCGCAAAGAAGATGCGCAGCAGCGTGGCGGCAATGATGCCGACCAGAATCGCGCGTCCACGCTGTTCCTTTGGCAGACCAGCGGCGGCAAGTCCGATGACGATGGCATTGTCACCCGCAAGCACAAGGTCGATGGCGATGACCTGCAAGAAGGCCGACATTGCTTCCGATGTGAACATGTCCATCACGTCCGGCTCATCCCTTTTCTGTCACCTGGTTCTTGCCTGACTAGTCTGACGGCCAGCCGGATTCAACGCCTGAACGGCACATTCCTGCAAAGTCAGGATAAGGGGAAAAGCTGCCGCCGCCCTTTTCGTTCCGGGTACACGCCGTTATATGCCGCGAATGTTCGGAAAACTGCTGTCCGCCTTCTCGGCCCCCGCACCCGCGCCTGCCCCCGATGCCCCGCTGGCGCTGTCGGCGCTGCTTGTGCGGCTTGCACGGGCCGACGGAGATTACACGGCGACCGAGGCCGCCGGGATCGATGGGCTGATCGCCGCGCGCTACGAGATGTCCCTGCCCGAAGCGACGGCGGCACGCCGCGGCGGCGAGGCGCTGGAGGCCGAGGCGTCGGATACCGTGCGCTTCACCCGTGCCTTGAAGGACGCCGTGCCTCACGAAGAACGCGCAGGACTGATGGAGGCGCTCTGGTCCGTCGCGTTGTCCGATGGCACACGCGATGCCGACGAAGACGCGCTGATCCGGCTGGCGGCCTCGCTTCTGGGGGTCAACGACCGCGACTCGGCCCTCGCCCGGCAACGGGTGGAACGCGGGACATGATCGCCACCCTGCCCATGTACGACCTGCCGGAGATTGTGCCGGCAACCGACCGCTACTGGGCACTGATCCGCGACGCCCTGCGCGACCACGGCATCGCGGCCCCCGACGCGCTTGACCGCAGCGGCCCCGTTCACGCGCCCTGGACGGACCCGGGCCTGATCCTGTCGCAGACCTGCGGGATGCCGTTCCGCACCAGGCTGACGGGCCGCGTCACTCTGGTTGCGACGCCGGATTTCGGCCTGACGGATGTGCCGCAGGGTCACTATGTCTCGCGCCTCATCGCGCGGGCCGACGATCCGCGCGGACTGGCTGAACTGGTCGAAGGCACAATGGCCTACAACAATTCCGACAGCCAGTCCGGATGGAGCGCAGCGGTGTTCCATCTGGCCGCTGCCGGACTGTCGCCCCGTGATCTGGCCGAGACCGGCGGCCATGCCGCATCTCTCAGGGCCGTAGCCGAAGGGCGCGCCGACTATGCCTTCTGCGATGCCGTGACCTTCGCGCTGCTGGAATGTCATCGCCCGACTGCCGTCACGCGCCTGCGCACCGTCGCAGTCACCGAACCGACGCCGGGTCTGCCCTATATCACCGCGCTCGGCCGCGATCCCGCGCCGATCCGGGCCGCGCTGGCCGATGCTGTGCGCGCGCTGGATGCCACGGACCGGGGCGCGCTGATGCTGAATGGCATCGCCGATATTCCGGAATCGGCCTATCTGGCGGTGCCCACACCGCCGTTCGCCGATCAATTTGTGCGCGAACACTGACCGGATTGGCGGATTTACGCCACGTCCGGGCAGAAAGTGCGTTGCAATAGGTCGGTTTATCCCACCTATTTCCACCGGGGAAAGAACCGGGACAACCCGTGTCAGACGAAGCGCCAGTCATCGAGATCCGCGACCTGCACAAGGCCTATGGCCAGCTGGAGGTTCTGAAAGGCGTGTCGATCACGGCCCGCAAAGGCAAGGTCGTGTCGCTGATCGGGTCGTCAGGCTCCGGCAAATCGACGCTTCTGCGCTGCTGCAACCTGCTTGAGGAAAGCCAGCAGGGCGAGGTTCTGTTCTGCGGCGAACCCGTCACCTGGCGCGGCACCGGGCATCACCGCCACCCGGCCGACAAGGCGCAGGTGATCCGCATCCGCACCAATCTGTCGATGGTGTTCCAGCAGTTCAACCTGTGGTCGCACATGACGATCCTGCAGAACGTCATGGAAGCGCCCCTGACGGTGCTGAAGCGCGACCGTGCCGAGGTCGAGGCATCGGCGCGCGGAATACCTCGACAAGGTCGGCATCGGCGAGAAATGCGACGTCTTTCCCGCCCAGCTGTCCGGCGGCCAGCAGCAGCGCGCCGCCATCGCGCGCGCGCTGTGCATGGAACCGCAAGGCGCTGCTGTTCGACGAGCCGACCTCGGCGCTGGACCCCGAACTGGAACAGGAGGTCGTGCGCGTCATCAAGGCGCTGGCCGAGGAAGGCCGCACGATGCTTCTGGTGACCCATGACATGCGGCTGGCTGCCGATCTGTCCGACCATGTCGTCTTTCTGCACAAGGGCCTGATCGAAGAACAGGGCCACCCCGACCAGGTCTTCGGACATCCGAAGACCGACCGCCTGCGGCAGTTTCTGAGCGCGACTGTCGCGGCCTGAACAACAAGCTGCTCGTTACCGATATGGGAGTTTACCGATGAAGACACTTGCCCTGACTGTTGCAGCCCTGGCCATGACGGCAGGTCTGAGCATGGCGCAGACCGTGCGCCTCGGCACGGAAGGTGCCTACCCGCCCTTCAACATGATCGACGACAGCGGCGAGGTCGCGGGTTTCGAGCGCGAGGTGGGCGACGAGCTGTGCAAGCGCGCGGCGCTGACCTGCGAATGGGTGACGAACGAATGGGATTCGATCATCCCGAACCTCGTGTCCGGCAACTATGACGTCATCATCGCCGGGATGAGCATCACCGAGGAACGCGACAAGGTGATCGACTTCACCCAGAACTACTTCCCGCCCGCAGCGTCGGCCTATGTCGCGCTGTCGGCCGATGCCGATCTCAAGGGCGGTGTGGTCTCGGCGCAGGTCTCGACCATCCAGGCGGGCTACATCGCCGGAATCGGGGGCCACGCTGGCCGAATTCGCCACCCCGGATGAGACCATCGCGGCCGTGCGCAACGGCGAGGCCGTCGCGGTCTTCGCCGACAAGGACTTCCTGGCACCCGTGGTGGCGGAATCGGGCGGCGAGCTGATGTTCGTCGGCGAAGAAGTGCAGCTGGGCGGCGGCGTCGGCCTTGGCCTGCGCGAAAGCGATGCCGAACTGCGCGACAAGCTGAACGCGGGGATCCAGTCGATGAAGGATGACGGGACGCTGAATGCGCTGATCACCAAGTGGTTCGGCGCGGAAGCCAAACTGTTCTGATCCTGTCCTGACAGCGCCCCCTCTGCGCCTGCACTGCGCAGAGGGGGTTGCTGTATCCGGCGATCCGTGCGGCTATGGCGTGCCGACAGGACCATCATGCTGAACTACTGCGCTGACCCGAAGTCGATCGAAGGCCTGCAATGGCTGTTCTGCTACCTGACATCGGGCAAGCATCTGCTGTTCTATTGGTCGTTCCTCGTCGTGCTGACGCTTCTGGCCATCACGGCGCCTGTCGCGCTCGCATTCGGATTCGGCGGCGCGACGGCAGCCCGCTCGGCTTTCCTGCCGGTCCGCTGGATCGGCAAGGCTTATATCTCGATGGTGCGCGGCATTCCCGACATCGTCTTCTTCCTGTTCTTCGTCATCGCCCTCGATCAGATGCTGGAATACCTCCGGCATCGCGTCAAATGCCCGGAATGGACCGAGGCCGTCTTTCAGGGCAACGACTTCATCGTCTGTCCGGCCGCAAAGCTGCCCCTGTCCTCCGCGCCGCAGCCGATCCACGAATTCTACAACTTCACTCTTGCCGTCGTGACCTTCGCCATCGTTTTCGGGGCCTTTGCCGCGAACGTCATCTACGGCGCAATGCAGGCGGTGCCCCGCGCGCAGCTTGAGACGGGCGAAGCCTACGGCATGTCACAGGGTCAGATTTTCCGGCGCATCCTGATGCCGCAGATGTGGGTCTATGCCCTGCCCGGCCTGTCGAACCTCTGGATGATCCTGATCAAGGCGACGCCGCTTCTGTTCCTGCTCGGCGTGCGCGACATCGTCTACTGGGCCAAGGAACTGGGTGGTGCCAAGACGCAGCAATACGACTATCCGCATCCCGACTGGCGGCTTTACTACTTCCTCGTCCTCCTGGTCTTCTACCTGCTGATGACCAAGCTGTCGGAACTGGTTCTGATGCGGCTGTCGGATCGCCTCAGCAAGGGGCAGGCCACGATGGCGGGCGAACGCCAGCGGAAGGCTGCGGCATGACCTGCGGCGAGACCATATCGGGCTATTGGCTGCGGTCGCTCGGGTTCGGCGAAAAGCTTCTGCCAAAGGGCGAAATGACGCTGTGCGAGCATTTCAGCCTGATCGGATCGGGGCTGTTCTGGAACCTCTATTTCGGCGTGCTGGCACTGTTCTTCGGGTTCTTTCTGGCCAATGCGCTGGCCCTTGCCAAGGCAAGCCAGAACCCTTGGCTGCGCAAGCCCGCAGAATGGTTCATCTTCGTCTTCCGCGGCTCACCGCTGTTCATCCAGTTCTTCCTCGCCTACGAATCCTTCGTCCTGCTGCCGCGTGTCGGCATCGACATCCCGCTTGGTTTCACAACCATCACGGCCGAGACGTCATGGCTGTCCAAGGCCTGGCTCGGTGCGCTGCTGGTGCTGATCCTGAACACAGCCGCCTATTCGGGCGAAATCTTCTACGGCGCGCTGCGGTCTGTTCCCAAGGGCGACATCGAAGCGGCCGACGCCTATGGCATGTCCGGCTGGAGCCGGTTCCGCCGTGTGATCTGGCCGACCATGCTGCGCCTTGGCTGGCCCGCCTACACCAACGAAGCGATCTTCCTGTTCCACGCGACGACGCTGGTGTTCTTTTCCGGCTTTCCCGCCATCCGCCAGCAGGGCGATGCGCTCTATTACGCAAGCTATTTTGCGGGCAAGACGTTCAATCCGTTCGTCGCCTACCCGATACTCGCCATCTACTTCATCCTTCTGACGCTGACCGTGACGGCCGTGTTCGGATGGGTGAACCGGCGGCTGAACCGACATCTGCCGCAAAACCTCCGGTCGAAACTCAGGTTCCGACCGCAACTCGTACGGTGATCCGACATGAAGGACTGGCTGCGCAAGCACCCGCAGGTGCGCACGATCCGCGTGGCGGCGGCTGACCTGAACGGCCAGCCGCGCGGCAAACGGATCCCGTCGCGCTTTGCCGAGAAAATGGCGACAGAAGGCACGCGGTTTCCGTTTTCGGTCCTGAACCTCGACATCTGGGGCGAAGATATCGAAGACAGCCCTCTGCTGTTCGAGACCGGCGACGCGGACGGCATCCTGCGGCCCACCGAACGGGGCTTCATGCCGATGCCCTGGCTCGAGGCACCGACGGCCTTGCTGCCGATCTGGATGTTCCACGAGGACGGGCGGCCGTACGAAGGCGACCCGCGTCAGGCGCTGGCAGCAGTCGTGAAGCGCTACAAGGACCGGGGGCTGACGCCGGTCGTGGCGATGGAGCTGGAATTCTTTCTGATCGACGACAGCGGGAAGACGCTTCAGGTTCCGCCCTCGCCCCGGTCCGGCAAACGCCGCAAGGCCGCCGAAATCCTGTCGATCCGCGCACTGGACGCCTTCGACACCTTCTTCACCGACCTCTACGACGCCTGCGAGGCGATGGATATCCCGGCGGACACCGCGATTTCGGAAGCCGGTCTGGGGCAGTTCGAGATCAACCTGATGCACCAGGACGACGCGCTGCGGGCGGCGGACGATGCCTGGCTGTTCAAGATGCTGGTCAAGGGCCTGGCGCGCCGCCACGGCTTTGCCGCCAGTTTCATGGCCAAGCCGTATCCCGAATACTCCGGCAACGGTCTGCACACGCATTTCAGCGTCATCGACAAGAACGGCAACAACGTCTTTTCGGATGGCGGGCCGGAAGGATCGGGCGTGATGAAACAGGCCATCGGCGGCTGCCTTCACGCGATGTTCGATTCCACGCTGCTGTTCGCACCGCATTACAACAGTTTCGAACGTCTGGTCCCGGATGCGCACGCGCCGAACGCCGTCTGCTGGGCCTATGAGAATCGCACCAGCGCCATCCGCGTGCCGTCGGGCAATCCCTCGGCGCGCCGGATCGAGCACCGCGTCGCGGGGGGCGATGTGAACCCCTACCTGATGCTGACCGGTATCCTTGGGTCCGCGCTGATCGGCATGGAACAGGCCATGACCCCGCCCCCGCCGATCACCGGCAATGCCTATGCGCTGGACCTGCCCCTGATCCCCGACACATGGGAGGGCGCGGTCGCGGCCTTTGAATCCAGCACGATCATGCCCCACATTTTCCCGAAGGACCTGATCCGGAATCTGGTCATGACCAAGCGCCAGGAAATCCATTACATGAAAGAACTGAGCCCCGGCGAGCAGACGGAACTTTACCTCGACACCGTCTGACGAGGGGCCGGTTCAGCGGCCCCCCTTGCCAGCCATGGGGGTGCACGGCTACCCTGCGGCATCATTCAGTGAACAAGATGCAGATCGGTATCCTCCAGACCGGGCAGTCGCCCGATGCCCTCCGCAACGAGATGGGCGATTATCCCGACCTCTTCACGAGGCTGCTTCAGGGGCGCGGGCTGACATTCCGCACCTGGCATGTCGAGGCTATGCAGTTCCCCGGCAGCGTCCACGATGCCGAGGGCTGGTTGATCACCGGATCGCGCCACGGGGCGTACGAGGATCATCCCTTCATCAAGCCCCTGGAGGACTTCATCCGCGATGCCTATGCCGGGCGCGTCCCAATGGTCGGCATCTGCTTTGGCCACCAGATCATCGCGCAAGCGCTCGGCGGGAAGGTTGAAAAGTACAAGGGCGGCTGGGCCGTCGGCCCGCAGGACTATGATTTCGGCGGCGAGCACCTGACGCTGAACGCCTGGCACCAGGATCAGGTCGTGGAAAAGCCCGCCGAAGCCGCAGTGATCGCGTCCAATGAATTCTGCGCCTTCCCCGCGCTGGTCTATGACGACCGCGCGCTGACCGTGCAGGCGCATCCGGAATTCCGCGACGACTTTCTCTCCGGCCTTATGGACACGCGCGGAAAAGGGCGTGTCCCTGACGCACTGATGGACGCAGCCCGCGCGCGGATGGGTCCGCCGAATTCCTCGTCCGCGATGGCTGACCGGATCGCGGCCTTTTTCCTTCAGCCACGCGAACGCGAAGGTATTTCCCGCCGGGTCTGAGCGCCCGGAAAACCCAGCCCAAGGGCGCAGCGCCCCGGGGCCAAACAACGTGTGCCCTATGTCCGACTGGACCCAGAATCTTCCCGAAGCAGCGCGGGACTACATCGCCGCGCGCCGTCTCGACGAGGTGGAGTGCATCGTCCCCGACATTGCGGGCGTCGCGCGGGGCAAGGCCATGCCGGCCTCGAAATTCCGCAACCAGCAGAGCTTTTTCCTGCCGAACTCGATCTTCCTGCAGACGATCACCGGGGAATGGGCCGACAATCCGTCAGGTGCCTTCACCGAACCCGACATGATCCTGGTCCCCGATTTCACGACTGCCGCCGCCGCACCCTGGACGGCAGATGTGACGATCCAAGTCATCCATGACGCGCAGGACCAGCAGGGCAACCCGGTGCCGGTCGCGCCGCGCAACGTGCTGCGCCGCGTGGTCGAACTCTACAACGCCGAAGGCTGGACGCCGATTGTCGCACCCGAGATGGAATTCTTCCTGACCGCCCGCAACACCGACCCGAACATGCCAGTGATCCCGCCGATGGGAAGGTCGGGACGACGCGCGGTGGCCAAGCAGGCCTATTCGCTGTCGGCCATCGACGAATACGGCAAGGTGATCGACGATATCTACGATTTCGCCGAAGCGCAGGGGCTGGAGATCGACGGCATCCTGCAGGAAGGCGGGGCGGGCCAGATCGAGATCAACCTCGCGCATGGCGACCCGATCCGGCTGGCCGACGAGGTGTTCTATTTCAAGCGCCTGATCCGCGAGGCGGCGTTGCGCCACGACTGTTTCGCGACCTTCATGGCGAAGCCCATCGAGGGCGAGCCGGGGTCGGCGATGCACATCCACCATTCGGTGCTGGAGACCAAGACCGGCAAGAACATCTTCTCGGACAAGAAGGGCGGCACCAGCGACGCCTTCATGCATTTCATCGCGGGCATGCAGAACCACCTGCCCGCCGCCATCGCGCTGCTGGCCCCGTATGTGAACAGCTACCGCCGCTATGTCCCCGACTTCTCGGCCCCGATCAACCTGGAATGGGGCCGCGACAACCGCACCACCGGCCTGCGCGTGCCGATCAGCGACCCGGCCGCGCGCCGTGTCGAGAACCGTCTGGCGGGGATGGACTGCAACCCCTACCTCGGTCTCGCCGCGTCGCTTGCCTGTGGATATCTGGGCCTGAAGGAAGGCCGGACGCCGCGCGCGGAATGCGTGGGCGACGCCTATATCGGCAATGACGAGCTGCCGCTGAACCTTGGTGATGCGCTGGACCTGCTGAACGAAAGCGCCGCGATGCAGCAGGTTCTGGGGCCGGAATTCTGTTCGGTTTACGAAAGCGTCAAGCGGAACGAGTTCAAGGAATTCCTGCAGGTGATTTCACCCTGGGAGCGTGAACATCTCTTGATGCAAGTCTGATGAACTTGCTGCACGCGAACGACCGGCAGGGGCAGTATCCGCCCAGCTGGTATGCCGAAACCGCGCCGGATCTCGCGCCCTTTCCCCTGCTGAAGGGCGCAACCCGCGCCAATGTCTGCATCGTCGGCGGCGGCTATACCGGCCTATCCGCCGCGCTGCATCTGCGCGAACGCGGCTATGACGTGGTGCTTTTAGAGGCGCATCGCGTGGGCTTCGGCGCATCAGGGCGCAACGGCGGGCAGCTCGGGTCGGGCCAGAGCCTCGATCAGGACGCGCTGGAGAAAATGGCGGGGCGCGAGGCCGCGCGGAAACTGTGGGACCTTTCACAGGAAGCCAAGGCACTGGCGCTGGACCTGATCGCGCGGCACGGCATTGCCGCCGACTACCGCCCCGGCATCGTCCATGCCTGCTGGCGCGATGCCGAAGTGCGGCATGCCCATGCCTATGCTGAAAAGCTGGCGCGTGATTACGGCTACGATCAGGTGGCACCTCTCGACCGCGACGGGCTGCAGGCGATCCTGCCTGCGCCGGTCTATCGCGGCGGCGACATCGACCGGGGGGCGGGGCACCTGCACCCGCTGGCCTATGCCAAGGGACTGGCGGCGGCCGCCGTCAACGCGGGTGTGCGCATCCATGAGAACGCCGAGGTCCATCATATCAGGCATGGCGCGAAGTCTGTCGTGCAGACCAATGCGGGCCGCGTCGAATGCGACCATGTGATCCTCGCCTGCAACGCCTATCTCGGCCACCTCGACCGCAAGGTCGCGGCGCGCGTCATGCCCATCAACAACTTCATCATCGCGACCGAACCCCTGGGCGACCGCGCCGACTCAGTGCTGCGGCAGGACGTGGCCGTCGCCGACACCAAGTTCGTCGTCAACTACTGGCGATTATCGCGCGACCGCCGCCTGCTGTTCGGCGGCGCGGAAAGTTATGGCTACCGCTTCCCCGACATTACCCGCGCCGTGCGTCCGCATATGCTGAAAATCTATCCGCATCTGGCCGACGTGAAAGTCACCCATTCCTGGGGCGGCACCGTCGCGATCACCGTGAACCGGATGCCCTGTTTCATCCGCCCCGCGCCGAATGTCCTGTCCGCCTCGGGCTATTCCGGCCACGGTGTCGCGATGGCGACCTTGGCGGGGAAAATCCTGGCCGAGGCCGTCTCCGGTCAGTCCGAACGCTTCGACCTTATGGCATCTCTCCCCCAGCCCCGTTTCCCCGGCGGCGTCGCCGCGCGCTGGCCGCTCCTCGTGCTCGCCATGACCTGGTATTCGATGCGTGACCGGCTCGGCATCTAACTGCCGGGCACCCGCGCTGCTGTGGCGCTTGTTACAATTCCCGGCTAGATGTGGGCGCGGGATGAGGCAATTAAAGCAGAACAGGTGACGCATGTCGCATGACGGAACCGGCCGGATCACGGCCCCCGCCCCGAACGTCTACGATGCCGAACCGATCCCCGATGCCGCCCGCGCGGAAATCGACCGGCTGCTGCAATCCGGCGACCTGTTCCGCTACACGTCCGACAAGGCACCCGTCGCGCTGCTGGAGGGCGAATTCGCAGCCCTGATGGGCACGCGCTATGCGCTTGCCGTCTCGTCCTGCTCCGCTGCGATGTTCCTGGCGCTGAAGGCGCTCGACCTGCCGCGCGGGTCGCGCGTCCTGATCCCGGCGTTCACTTTCGCCGCCGTCCCCTCGGCCGTCCTGCACGGCGACTGCGTGCCGGTTCTTGTCGAGGTCGGGCACGACTTCCGCATCGACATGACGGATTTCCGCATGAAACTCGCCGAAGGCGCGGGTGCCGTGATGATTTCGCACATGCGCGGGCACACCTCCGACATGGACCAGATCATGGCCGCCTGCGATGCCGCTGGCGTGCCGGTGATCGAGGATGCCGCGCATTCTCTGGGCACCCTTTGGGACGGACGCCGCATCGGCACCATCGGCAAGGTCGGCTGCTTCAGCTTTCAGTCCTACAAGCTGGTGAACGCCGGCGAAGGCGGGATGCTGGTCACCGACGACCCCGAAATCGCCGCGCGCGCGATCATCATGTCGGGGGCGTACGAGCATAACTGGAAGAAGCACCCCGGCCTTCAGAACAGCTTCCATCACTGGCAGAACAGGCTGCCGCTTTATAACCTGCGGATGCAGAACCTGTCGGCTGCCGTCATCCGCCCGCAGCTGCCCGAGATTGACCGCCGGGTCCGCGACGGACGCGCGAATCATGGCCGCGTCGCCGACCGGCTGAACGCCTCGCCCTGGTTCCGCGTGCCCTTGTCCCTGCCCAAGGAGGACCGCGCGCCGGACAGTCTGCAATTCAACCTGATCGGCGTCGAGACCGACGCGGCGGCCTTGAACTTTCAGGACATCTGCAAGGCGCGCGGCGTCGGTGCGAATGTCTTCGGCCTGTCCAGGGACAATGCGCGCGCCTTCTGGAACTGGCAGTTTCTGGGCGACATCCCCGACATGCCCAAGACCCGCGCCATGCTGATGCGCGCGGGCGACCTGCGCCTGCCAGCGCGCCTGACGCATGCCGAACTGGACTACATCGCCGACACGCTGATAGCGGCGGCAGACGAGGCCTTCGGGCGCGGCTGACGGCGCCCGCAGCCTACATCTTCGACAGCTTGGTGTTCAGCTCGGCCAGCTGCTTTTTCATCTTGGCAATCTCGTCAGCCTTGTCGTCGCCGTGGGGTGCCTCGGGTTCCGGCGCAGGCCCGCTGCCCGTGGCGGTCCAGCCCCCGAGGATCGCCTTCAGAAACGCCTGCTGCTGACGCTGCAGCGCCTCGAACCCCGGCATGGACGACAGCGGATTGGGGATTGCTGTCAGGTTCTCCATCAGCTTCGACTGGCCATCACGCAGCATTTCGAAGCTTGCCGCAAGGAACTGCGGCACGACGCTCTGCGCCTGTGTCGTATAGCTGCGCACAAGGTCTGTCAGCACGTCGACCGGCAGCACATTCTCGCCCCGGCTTTCATGTTCCGCGATGATCTGAAGCAGATACTGCCGCGTCAGGTCGTCGCCCGATTTCAGATCGACGATCTGCACCTCTCGCCCGGCACGGATGAAGGCGGCGATGTCTTCCAGCGTGACGTAATCGCTTGTCTCGGTGTTGTAGAGACGCCTGCTGGCATAGCGCTTGATCAACAGCGACTTAGGATCGTCGGCCATGCTGCCCTCCGCAGCGGGAATTCCCGCAGTGCAGAAAGATTACGCCGCAGCGCGGGAAGAACACAACAAAAAGAAAGGGCGGACACCTTGCGGTATCCGCCCCAGTCAACGCCAAGCCGACAGGGAGGTGTGGTTGGCGGTAAACTCGTGAACAGAACGTCAGACGTCAGCGATCACTTCGCAGCCGCAGCCGCTTTCTTGGCGGCGGTGGTCACTTCGTTGGTCGCTTTCTTCACGGCGGCGGTGGCGTCTTCCGAGAAGTCTTTCCCGGCAGCCAGCATCAGCTCGACTGTTTCCATCTGCACTTTCTTGGCGACTTCCGCGAAAGCAGCCATGTTCTCGGCAGCCATTTCGGCAGCGGCCGAAGCGAAGTCCGAGAAGGCCTTCGTGTAGTCGGTCGGCTCGTCCTTGAACTTCGCCAGAACGCCGACCTTGGCGATCGTCTCGCGCGTCCACTTGGACGAAATTTCGTTCGACTTTTCAGCAGCTTCCAGAGCCACCTTGGTCATTTTCTCGCCCAGAGCGGCCTGGGTCTTGAACGCATCCTTGACAGCGTTCGTGTCAACCGGGAACGACGCCATCATGTCCTGCATGACTTTCGTGAAATCCTGGGTCTTCGCCATTTGCTTCTCTCCATCAAGATGGGATGGCATTCGCGCCAGCCCGCTGTTTCATGTCGAAGCATATACATGCTGCAGTGCAGCATTTCAAGTACCCATCGCTGCGATGCAGCAAAAAATCGCGTATCAGATCGCGGGGGTTTCCGTGACGTATGTTCCGGGGGCCGGGACGATGGCTGTGCCGTCCTGTCCCGGGGTGCGCGCCGCGATCATCTTGCCCGACCGCGCGGCAAGCCATGCCCCCCAGCGCGGCCACCAGCTGCCCTTGTGGAACGCAGCCCCGGCCTTCCAGTCGGCGGGCGGAAGGTCCGTCACGTCATTCGTGTAATGGCCGTATTTGTCCTTCGTCGGCGGATTGACGATGCCCGCGATGTGGCCCGATTCCGACAGGATGAAGGTCTTGTCCTTCGACCCCATCTGCCGGACGCCGTTCAGCGACGATGCCCAGGCCGCGATATGGTCTGTCTCGCAGGCGATCGCGCAGAGCGGCACCTTCACATCCTTCAGACCCACCTGCTGCCCGCAGATCACGAAGGTGCCCTTCGCAAGCTCATCCCGCTGGCAGAGGCAGCGCAGGTATTCGACGGCCATGCGCGCGGGCAGGTTCGTCCCGTCGCCGTTCCAGAACAGAAGATCGAAGGCAGGCGGCGCCTCGCCCAGCATGTAGCTGCGGATCGCAGGCTGATAGATCAGGTCGTTCGACCGCAGATAGCTGAACGTCCGCGACATGAAATACTTGTCCAGCACCCCGTCGCGGTTGACCTGTTCCTCGATCCCGTCGACGAAATCGTCGTCGAGATACACGCCGACCTCGCCCGGGTCCGAAAAGTCGGTCATCGTGGTGAAGAACGTCGCCGCATTCACCGACTTGTCGCCCCGGTGCCGCATCAGGCCCAGCGTCAGCGCCAGCGTCGTACCGGCGATGCAGTAGCCGACCACGTTCACCTTGTCCTCGCCCGTGATCGCCTTGACCTGTTCGACGACCGTCAGGAAGCCGTCCTGCACATAGTCGTCCATCCCGACATCGCGGTAAGTCGCGTCGGGGTTCTTCCAGCTGACCACGAACAGGGTGAACCCCTGCTCCACGACCCAGCGGATCAGGCTGTTCGCGGGCTTCATGTCGAGGATGTAGAACTTGTTGATCCAGGGCGGGAAGATGATCAGCGGCGTCGCGTGCACCTTGTCGGTCGTCGGCGCGTACTGGATCAGTTCGATCAGGCGGTTGCGGAAGACCACCGTCCCCGCAGTCGTGCCGATGTTCTGACCGACCTTGAACGCATCCTTGTCGGCCAGCGTGACCAGCAGATCGCCCTTGTTCGCCTCGATGTCCCGGACGAGGTTTTCCAGACCCTTGACCAGGCTTTCGCCATTTGTCTCGACGGCTTTCTCCAAGGCGTCCGGGTTTGTCCCGAGGAAATTCGTGGGTGCCATCATGTCGAGGATCTGGCGCGAGAAGTATTCCAGCCGCTTCCTTTCACCTTCGGCCAGTTGGTCCATGCCGCGGATCGCCTGCTCGGTCGCCTCCACATTCATCAGATACTGCTGCTTGATGAAGTTGAAATAGGGATGGCTTTCCCACAGGGGGTTGGCGAAACGGCGATCCTTCGGGGTCGGGTCGGGCGGGGCCTCCAGCTTGCCCCTGGCCAGGACCTGACCGGCTTCGACATAATGCTTGACCGACTTGCCCCAGAAACTGATCTGCTGTTCCAGGATTTTCGCCGGGTTCGCGGCCATTTCGGCCCAGTAGGCGGCCATCGCTTTTGCGTACAACTCGGCCCCGGGCCCCTCCAGCGCCGGGTTCGGCCTGCGCTTGTGGCCCATGGCCTGGATCAGCCGTTGCGACAAAGCCTCGATTTTCTCTAGATTTGCCGCCAGTTCGTGACCTTGCGGAACGGCGTCCTTCTGGTCAGTTGTCATTTTAACGTTTCGTGCCTAATCTTTGCATGTGCAGCATTGGCAGGCAGCATAGCCTCGTCGCGTCCTTCGGGAAAGCAGCGAATAGACCCGTCCACAGCGGGACCGAAGGAGCAGGTCGATGAAGCGTATGGTCACGTATGACTGGATGGAAACCGCGCGGAACACCAATGAATGGCTCGGCGCGACTGCCCGCGCCTTTGCGTCCTATCCCGTCTTCGGGCTGGTCCCGCATCCGGCCTTCAAGATCATGGCTGCATGGGGCGAAGTCACCGAACGCAGCTTCTCGCGCATGGTGGCCAGGCCCGACTGGGGCATCCAGTCCATTGTCGGGGCTGACGGGCGCGACCACACCGTCCGGGTGGAAACCGTAATGACCAAGCCCTTCGGCGACCTGATTCATTTCAAGGTCTCGGGCCGCCCGAAGGACCGCAGGGTTCTTCTGGTCGCGCCGATGTCCGGACACTACGCCACCCTGCTCCGCTCGACCGTCGCCAGCCTTCTGCCCGACTGCGAGGTCTATGTCACCGACTGGCACAATGCGCGGGACATTCCCGTCAGCGCCGGCAAGTTCGATATCGAAGACTACACGCTCTATCTTGTCGATTTCATGCGGCACCTCGGCCCCGACACCCATGTGATCGCCGTCTGCCAGCCAGCACCTCTCGCCCTTGCCGCAACGGCCTATCTGGCCGCCGAAGAACCTGCGGCGCAGCCGCGTTCGCTGATCCTGATCGGCGGACCGGTCGACCCGGACGCCGCCGCGACGGATGTGACCGATTTCGGCCGGCGCGTCAGCATGGGCCAGCTGGAGGAAAGCCTGATCCAGCGCGTGGGATTCAAATACGCGGGCGCCGGGCGCATGGTCTATCCCGGTCTGCTGCAGCTTGCGTCCTTCATGTCGATGAACGCCGAACGTCATGGCAAGGCGTTCTTCGAGCAGGTGGTGAAAGCCGCCAAGGGCGAGGCGGGCGACCATGATGCGCATAACCGCTTCTATGACGAGTATCTCTGCGTGATGGACATGACGGCGGAATTCTATCTGTCGACGGTCGAGCGCATCTTCAAGCGCCGTGTCATCGCGCGGAATGTCTTCACGGTGGGCGACAAGCAGGTAGATCTGGCCAAGATCACCAGCGTCGGCGTGATGACCGTCGAGGGGTCGAAGGACGATATCAGCGCGCCGGGCCAGTGCGTCGCGGCGCTCAACATGCTGACCGGCCTGCCCGAAGACCGCAAAGCCAGCCACCTGGAACCGGAAGCCGGGCATTACGGCATCTTCGCGGGCAAGTCCTGGCGGCACAACATCCGGCCGCTGGTTCTGGGTTTCATCGACCGCAATGCCGGTGACGGGCGGACCAAGGCGGCGATCCGGGCTGTCTGACGACTAACCGGCCCGCGCGACCACCTTTGCGACGGACGTCTCGATCAGCCGCAGGCAGTCGGGCGTCGAGAACCGGTGATCCGCGCCCTTGACCAGCGTCAGGCGGATGTCCGGGCCTGTCGCATGGTCCAGCAGCCGCAGCGCGGTTGCCACCGGCACATCGGCATCCGCCGTTCCTTGCAGGAACCGCACCGGCATGGGCAATTGCAGCGGACGGTCGAAAATCCGCTGCCGACGCCCGTCCTCGATCAACCCCCGCGTGATGACGTAAGGCTCGCCATACTCCGATGGCTGGGCGAACCGCCCGGTCCGCGCCATTTCTGCGCGCTCTGCCCCGGTCAGTTCGGCATCTATTGCGTCCGTAAAGTCCGGGGCCGCCGCGACCGTCACAAGGCCCACCACCTTTTCCGGTATGTCCCGCGCGATCAGCAGCGCAATCCAGCCCCCCATCGACGACCCGACCAGGACCTGCGGCCCGTCCGCCGCAGCCATGACGGCCCGCGCATCCGCAAGCCAGTCGGAGATGCAGCCATCCTCGAACCGCCCCGACGACGCGCCGTGCCCCGAATAGTCGAACCGCAGAAACGCCCGGCCCTCGCGCCTTGGCCCATGCCTCCAGCGCCAGCGCCTTGGTGCCCGTCATGTCCGACCGGAAGCCACCCAGGAAGACGATGCCCGGCCCCCCACCCGGCGTGCGGACAAATGCGATCCGCCGTCCTTCTGGTGTGATCAGATCGTCCGCCATGCCCTGCCTTCCGTTCGACCGCTTGTCGAGCCTTGCGGCTCTCGTCGCCTGGTGCAAGCGAAGAACGCCGCAAGGCGCGATGGGCGCACCGTTGACAACAGCGCAGCCCCGCCGCAGAAAGCCTCCACATAACCCGCAACCGGGCGCACCCGTAGGCGCCGAACCGACGAGGATCTGCCGCGATGGCCCAGATTTCCCTGACATTTCCCGACGGCAACACGCGCGACTTTCCGCGCGGCGTGACGCCCGCCGACGTCGCCTCGGCCATCGCGCCCAGCCTCGGCAAGGCGGCGATCTCTGCCTCCGTCGATGGCCGCCACCATGACCTGCAATGGCCCATCGACGCGGACGCGAAGATCGCGATCCATACGATGAAGGACGACGCGCAGGCGCTGGAACTGATCCGCCACGACCTTGCCCATGTCATGGCCCGCGCGGTGCAGAAGCTGTGGCCGGACGTGAAAGTCACCATCGGCCCGGTCATCGAGAACGGCTGGTATTACGACTTTGACCGGGACGACCCTTTCACGCCCGACGACCTCGGTGCCATCGAGAAAGAGATGAAGGCGATCATCAACGCCCGCGATCCGGTGAAAACCGAGGTCTGGGACCGGTCGCGCGCCATCGCGCATTACGTCGCCAAGAACGAACCCTTCAAGGTCGAGCTGATCGAGGGCATCCCGGGCGACGAGCCGCTGCGGATGTACTGGCACGGCCACTGGCAGGACCTCTGCCGCGGCCCGCACCTTCAGCATACGGGCCAGCTGCCCGCCGACGCCTTCAAGCTGATCTCCATCGCCGGGGCCTACTGGCGCGGCGATCACTCCAAGAAGCAGCTGCAGCGCATCTACGGCATCGCCTTCAAGACCCGCGACGACCTGAAGGCGCATCTGACGATGCTGGAGGAGGCCGCGAAGCGCGACCACCGCAAGCTCGGGCGCGAGATGGAGCTGTTCCACCTTCAGGAAGAAGCCCCCGGCATGGTCTTCTGGCACCCGAACGGCTGGACGATCTATCGTGCACTTGAGGACTACATGCGCCGCCGCCTGCGCATGGCGGGCTACAAGGAAATCAAGACCCCGCAGGTCGTCGACCGCGTGCTCTGGGAACGGTCCGGCCACTGGGAGGCCTACCGAGAGAACATGTTCATCGTCGAGGTGGACGAGGAAGGCGCGAAGGAAAAGCGCATCAACGCGCTGAAGCCGATGAACTGCCCCTGCCATGTGCAGGTCTATAACCAGGGCCTTAAGTCCTACCGCGACCTGCCGCTGCGGCTTGCCGAATTCGGGTCCTGTCACCGGTATGAGTCGTCAGGGAGCATGCACGGCCTGATGCGCGTGCGCGGCTTCACGCAGGACGACGCGCATATCTTCTGCACGGAAGACCAGATCGAAAGCGAATGCGCGGGGTTTATCACCCTGCTCGACAGCGTTTACAGGGATCTCGGCTTCGACAGCTTCGAGATCAAGCTGTCCACCCGCCCGGCGGTCCGCATCGGCAGGGACGAGACATGGGACATCGTCGAAGGCGCGCTTGAGAACGCAATCCGCAAGACGCGCAACGACTATGAGATCGATCCGGGCGAAGGCGCGTTCTACGGGCCGAAACTCGACTTCAAACTGACCGACGCCATCGGGCGCAAATGGCAATGCGGCACGTTCCAGGTGGACGCCCAGCTGCCCGACCGCCTCGGCGCGGAATATGTCGGCGAGGACGGCGCGCGGCACATGCCCTACATGCTGCACCGCGCCGTGCTTGGGTCGTTCGAGCGTTTCCTAGGCATCCTGATCGAGAACTATGCGGGCAAGCTTCCCTTCTGGCTGGCCCCGCGGCAGGTTGTTGTCGCTTCAATCGTCTCGGATGCGGACGACTACGTGAACGAAGTGGTGGCCAGACTCCTCTCAGCGGGCATCCGCGCCGAGGCCGACACGCGCAACGAAAAGATCAACTACAAGGTGCGCGAGCATTCAGTCGGCAAGGTCCCTGTAATACTGGCCATCGGCATGCAGGAGGTCGCGGCGCGCAGTGTTTCAATGCGGCGTCTCGGTGACACGCAGACGACGACCCTCGGGCTGGATCTGGCTGTTGCAGGTCTGGTGGCCGAGGCGACCCCACCTGATCTGCGCTAACGCTTTGGACTCTCTGCATTTTCCTTGCCATCCCAGCGCCCGCCGCCCTGCCCGACTCCAGCCGTTGAAAGCGATGCGGCGGCGGTCCCTGAATGGTCGCCTTTGTTTCACCCGGTAACGCCCATGTGGCCCACATCCTCGTGACTGGCGGGGTACCGCCAGAATGCCCTAACCTGATCCCTGTCGACGAACTGCGACGACCATTCACCGCAAAACAAAGGGAAATTCCGATGTCCACCATGAAAACTCTCGCCGCCGCCGGAACGCTCGCCGCCGCGCTGACCGCCCACTTCGCCGCACCCTCGCTGGCTCAGGAAGCCAAGGAAAAGTGCTTCGGCGTCTCGCTGGCCGGTGCGAACGACTGCGCCGCCGGTGCGGGCACGACCTGTGCGGGCACCTCGAAGGTCGACTACCAGGGCAATTCCTGGAAATATGTCCCCGCTGGCACCTGCGCCACGATGGAACTGCCGGACGGCCGCATGGGCTCGCTGGAAGAGCTGGACCGCGACCTGCCGAAGTCGTGATCCTGACCTGACATCCTGTCCCCGGGCCTTGACGGTCCGGGGACTGCTTTTTCCGGACCAACAGCCCGAGGCCTGAAATGCTCGACGCGAATCCGCTGCCCCGGCTGCCCGCCTTGCCGGGCGTTGGCTACAAGCCCCAGCATTTCGCCGACATCCTCGACAACCCCGCCCCCGTCGGCTGGCTGGAAATCCACGCCGAGAACTATATGGGCGACGGCGGCCGCCCCATCGCGCAGCTGCGCCATCTGGCCGAACGCTTTCCGATCTCGGCCCACGGTGTCGGCCTGTCCATAGGCGGGGAAGACCCGTTGGACCGCGATCATCTTGCGCGGCTGAAGCGCCTCGTCGGCTGGCTGAACCCCGCCAGCTTTTCTGAACACCTCGCCTGGTCCACGCATGACGGCGCGTTCCTGAACGACCTGCTGCCCCTGCCTTATACCGCCGCCACCCTCGCCCGCGTCGCCGACCACATCGATCAGGTGCAGGACACGCTCGGCCGCCGGATGCTGCTGGAGAACCCCTCGACTTACCTCGCATTCTCGGAAACCGAGATGGACGAGGTCGCGTTCCTGTCCGAACTCGCCGGCCGCACCGGCTGCGGGCTGCTGCTTGACGTCAACAACGTGTTCGTCTCGGCGACAAATCAGCAGACCGATCCGTACGCTTATATCGACCGCTTTCCGCTGCATCTGGTCGGCGAAATCCATCTCGGCGGCCACGATACCGACAGCGACGATACCGGAGCGCCGCTGCTGATCGACAGCCACGGCAAGGCGGTCGTCGATCCGGTCTGGGAGCTTTATGCCCACACGATCACGCGCGGCGGGCCGAAACCTACGCTGATCGAATGGGACAATGACGTGCCCGTCTGGTCCGTTCTTGCGGCCGAGGCCGCGCTGGCGGCGACCATCCTGGAACGGGCCACGGCATGACCGGCCCCGCCTTCGCCGCCGCCCTTCTAGACCCGGACCAGCCCGCCCCGGCCGGCCTGACCGATCCGCAGGGCGCGCCCGCCGGGCGCAGGTTTTCCGTCTACCGGAACAATGTCGCGGTCGGTCTGAAGGAGGCGCTGGCCGCGTCGTTTCCAGTTGTCCGCAAGCTGCTCGGCGACGACTTCTTCGGGGCCATGTCCGGGGTGTTTTTCCGCGACCACCCGCCGTCATCGCCCCTGATGATGTTCTACGGCGAGGCGATGCCGGATTTCCTTGCCGTGTTTCCCCCGGTC
The DNA here is from genome assembly GCA_963738635.1 of uncultured Alphaproteobacteria bacterium. Classification (GTDB taxonomy): domain Bacteria; phylum Pseudomonadota; class Alphaproteobacteria; order Rhodobacterales; family Rhodobacteraceae; genus JAOADN01. The sequence continues at coordinate 603,860 of CAVTXE010000004.1, forward strand.
GCGCATCTGGGCTATCTGCCTGATGTCGCTCGTCTGGAACTGGCCATCCGCCACTCCTATCACGCCGCAGACGCACCCGCCGTCGGATCGGAGGCACTTGGCGGCCTGTCGCCTGAGGCGCTGCTTGCCCTTCGGCCGCGCCTGTCGCCCGCGCTGCGGCTGGTCCGCTCCGGCTGGCCCGTTGTGTCAATCTGGCGCGCCAATACCGAAGGCACGCCGCCGCCGAACAGCAGACAGGCCGAGGATGCGCTTGTGCTGCGACCCGAATTCGATCCGACCGTCGTCCTTCTGCCGACCGGGGCCGCCGATTTCATAGCGGCCCTGCTTGTCGGTCGATCCTTTGCCGAGGCCCTTCAGCGACACGTCGGACGGCTTCGACCTCGGCGCGACAATCGCCATCCTTCTGTCCGGTGGCGCGATCACCGGCCTTGACCCGGAGTAGCACCTTTGACCCTTCCCCCCGCCGCCGCACGGCTTGCCGCCGCGCTGGACCGTCTGTCAGCACCCCTTCTGCCATCCCTTGCCCGCCTCGTCTTCGCGGGCGTCCTGCTTCTGTATTTCTGGAATTCCGCGCGCACCAAGCTCGGCGACGGCGTGCTCGGCTTTCTGATCCCGTCCGACGGCGCATACGGCCAGATATTCCCGCGCGCCTTCGATGCTGTGCAGTTCGATTCCAGCCAGCTCGGGGTGTTCCACTGGGCCGTCGTCACAGCCGGGCTCTGGGCTGAGTACCTTTTGCCGCTGCTGATCATCCTGGGCCTGTGCACACGTTTTGCCGCCGCTGGCATGGCGGGCTTTGTCGTTGTCCAGAGCCTGACCGACGTCCTTGGCCACGGTATCGGCGGCGATGACCTGGGCCGCTGGTTCGACCCCGCGTCGGGCGCGCTGATCGCCGACCAGAGGTCGCTTTGGCTTCTTCTGCTGGCGATCCTGATCCTCAAAGGGGCGGGCCCGCTGTCGGTCGACCGTCTGCTTTTCAAGCGGGCAGCGACGGCCTGAGCCGTGCGGACCCACTGCAAAATTCTTGATTTCCTGCCCAAATCCATCATCTTTCCCGTGCGTGACCGCAGACTTTCTACCCTCCTGCTCACTTCAGTGTCAGCCGGACTGAACGGAAAGACCTGGCTGCACGGCTCCGGCAATCGCGCCGGCTGATCACTGAGGATGGAGAACGCGGGATGGCAACCGGCACAGTGAAATGGTTCAACACCACCAAAGGCTATGGCTTCATCGCACCCGATGATGGCGGCAATGACATCTTTGTGCATATTTCGGCTGTCGAACGGGCCGGCCTCAAGTCATTGAACGACAACCAGAAGATCAGCTTCGACCTGCAGTCCGGGCGCGACGGGCGTTCGTCGGCTTCGGAACTGAAGCTTCTCTGACCCCGCTTTGCGCGGACCGCCCCTGTTGTTCTGCGCCGCCGTCTGAAACGGCGCTGTGAGACAGGATGTGCGGCTTGGGACAGCTGCATGGTTGTGGTGGTTTGATGCGGAACCACAGCGACCCTCCGCCGCCTGCCCAGCGCCCGTGCATCAGCTGCCGCGTCGCCTCGGGCAGCGCCCTGGCCGCATAAGCGGACGAAAACAGCACTTCCGCGCGCGGATTGTCCAGAAGGTAGGCGTAGAGCAGATACTGCTCGGTCCAGTAGATGTGCTTGTCCAGGATCTGCCGCCGGGGAAAACCGTAGGGCAGGAAGATGTCATGCGCATGCACGACGACGTCGCGCGTCAGCTGCGGCAAGACTTTCAGGTAGATCCAGAGGCAGTCGCTGCCCGTCTTGACCGTATGGGTCGAATCGATGAACCACAGCCCTGCTGCGTCGATCATCCGGGTCAGCCGATCCACCGGGATGCTTTGCACCGGTGCCTCGATCAGGTCTGTCAGGGTGGGCAGCCCGCGCAGAAAGGGCTTCGGATAGGGCTCGATCAGCGTCAGCGTCCCGTGTCCGTTCGCCCGAAGGGCCGCGTCCGCGATCAGAGTCGAAAAGCCCGATCCGATTTCCACGATCCCGGCGGGCTTCAGACGACGGATCATCGCGTAATAGACCATCGCATCGCTGTACGAAAATGCTGGATTGTCCCAGAAGAACCCGGCGGGGGCGTCCCTGTCGCCCTGTGCCGGCGGGGCGAACTCTGACGCGAAATCGATCAGCTCGCCGATCTCTGCGCTGCATCCGCGTCTGCTCGAACAGCCCGCCGTTGTAGTGTTCCTGAAACGGCGCGGCATATTCAAACGAGGCCTCGACCTCGGCCACTGAAGGGATGGTCGCGTAGAAATTCGCAGGTGTGATGTTCACCCGCGCCGCCTGCAGTGCCGCCCGGGTCGCCTGCGGTGCCCAGATCGCCCGCCGCGCCAGCCGTATCAGATCGGCAAGCTCAGCCGGTGTCAGACCGTCCGGGCCCGGGTCGTTTTTCGTCACTGCGGCAGCGGTCACGGCGAAAGTCCGGCAGGTGATTCCACCACGCAGCTTCCGCCATGTCTGGTAAACGAATTCTTACGGATTGCGACAAAGTCCCGTACCGCCGGGCCAAGCGGCGCATAGACCCGGGGGACCCGCAGCCAAGTCTGCCGCATGTTTTTAGGGCACCTGCAAGACATCATGCATCGTCGCGGGAATCGCGCCGACCCCAGCCGCAGGCAAGGTTCTGCCGATGCAATGCCGTTCTGGGCGGATTGACGCTACGGCAAGCGCCGCGACTTACCCTCTAGGCGGAATTCCCGCCTTCGCGAGGCATGCGTCGGCGGATTCCCCAACTGTGCAATTGGGGCATGATTGTGGCGAGTTGACCGTCCGAGCATACGAAAATAGCACAGAGGTCACGCTGCGACTCCACTCATCACAAGCAGCGATCAACCCGTGGGGGGGTGAGATGACCATATCGGAAGACCTGATCGACCGGCTGGCGACCGAAACCGGATCCCGGCTGCTGACAGCACAGGACCAGCCTGCATCGACGGATGCCGGACAGCGGCTCACATGGCGCGCACGGCTGCGGCGGCGCAGGGCGCTCGAAGCGATCACGGAATGCTGCGTGACGGTGACCGAGGACGGTCACACCACCTGGGAAGAGGTCTTCCCGCGCCCGCCGACACTTGGCGATCTGGTGGATCGCGTCGGCAAGGGTGCCTTCGTCGTATCCGTCTCCATGCGCCGGAAGTCGCTGCGTCTGCGGGTGCGCGAGACCCTGATCGCGGCATAAGGCTCCGCCGCCGCAGATCGGTACCGGCCTCGTTCAGCCCGGACTGACTGCGCGCGCCGCGGCGACGCCGACCGTGGCAGTCAACGCCGACAGAAGCGTGCCCCAGGCCATGTCGGTCAACACCATCCGGATATGCCAGTCTTTCATGATGGCATGGCTTGTCAGTTCATAGGTGCCATAGGCAACCGCCCCCAGGATCGCCCCGCCCATCGCCGCCTGCAGCAGCGACCCCGCACGCAGCGCAGGCAGACTGACAAGCAGCGTCAGGCCCGCGATGTACAGGATATAGAATCCAACCGCCGGACCGATCCGCAGTCCGTCCAGCATCAGCGACCCGATATGCTGACGGAACAGCGGTTGCATCACCCGCGTCAGCATCGCCGCATCCAGAACCGCAAAGCACAGACCCTGGACCACAAACAAAACAACCATCTGCATCTTCCACCTGCCTCCTGCCCGTGCGGATACGCACAACGGCTTCACAAGATAAGGCGGTTCCGGCCTGTGGCGACCGCATTTGACGTCGGCGGAAACCAGCGCATCAGGGTCCCTTGCGGACGACCTATGTAAAATACCTTCACATACATCTTGACGCAGCACGGCCCGATCCCGATCTTCCCCGATGTGAAACGCATTCACATCAACTTAACCGGAGGTAGCTACATGTCCACCGTCTATGCCCATCCCGGCCGCAGCTGGCTCGGCAGGGCCGAAGACTGGCTCGACGACCGCGGCAAGCCCGCCTGGATCGCGACCATGGTCGTCGGTTTCATCGCCTTCTGGCCGGTGGGCCTTGCCCTCCTCGCCTATATGATCTGGAGCAAACGCATGTTCAGCCGTTCCTGCGGTGCCGTCGGGCGCCATCACGACCATCACGCCATGCGCAAGGCCTGGATGGCCCGGCAGCACGGTTTCCGCACCTCGGGCAATTCCGCCTTCGACGCCTACAAGGCCGATACGCTTGACCGGCTGGAACGCGAACAGGGCGAATTCGAAGCCTTCCTGAAGCGCCTGCGCGACAGCAAGGACAAGGCCGAGTTCGACCAGTATCTGGACGACCGCGCCAAAGCCGCCCGGGCGGCCGACGAATCCCCCGAAGCCAACGGCGACGATGACGACGGGGATACCGGTCGCGGCCGCTACTAGGCGCGCCGGTGACCGCAGCCGCCGCCCGGCTCTCCCCCGCCGGGCGGCGGATATTGAAGCAGATGACCGTATCCGCGCAGCGACCCGCCCTCACCCGGCGGGTCGCTTTGCATTTCTGCGCCCCCGCACAGGGGCACAGATCGGCGGCAGAGAAAGCACAACTTTGCACAAACTCTGTGCTTGGCGGAAATGTCCGGTGTTGCTAGGCTTGTCCTGTCACCGTTCCGTTACCCGGCCCCCGAAGCCCCTATTGGTCATCGCCCCAGCCCCTGCACATGCGCCACTCGCTTCCCATAGCGCCGCAATTCTATGTGACGGCTCCGCAGCCTTGCCCCTATCTGGAGGGCAGGTCGGAACGGAAGCTGTTCACGGCCCTGCAGGGCGAGAATGCCGAAAAGCTGAATGACGCCTTGTCCAAGCAGGGCTTCCGCCGCAGTCAGAACGTGCTCTACCGCCCGTCCTGCGCCGAATGCATGGCCTGCCTGTCCGCCCGTATCCGGGTTGCCGATTTCCAGCCGTCGAAATCCCAGCGCCGCACGTTGAAACGCAATTCCGACCTGCGGCGCGAGGCGACCAGCCCCTGGGCGACCGAGGATCAGTACGGCCTGTTCCGCCGCTATCTCGACAGCCGCCATTCCGACGGCGGCATGGCAGACATGGACATCTTCGAATTCGCCGCGATGATCGAGGAGACGCCGGTCAAAAGCCGCGTTGTCGAATACTCCGCACCGCCGGATGCGCCGGGCGGACGCCGCAAGCTGACCGCCGTCTGCCTGACCGACGTGCTGGATGACGGGCTGAGCATGGTCTACAGCTTCTACGACCCCGACCGCACGCCCGACAGCCTGGGAACCTACATCATCCTCGACCATGTCGCCATCGCGCGGCGGTCCGGCCTGCCCTACGTCTATCTGGGCTACTGGGTGCCCGGCAGCCGCAAGATGGGCTACAAGGCCAATTTCAACGCGCTGGAAATCTACAAGAACGGCCGCTGGCAGGATATCGGCGAGCCGGACCAGCACACGTCCGAAACCCACCCCCTGTCGGTCGATCCCATCGCCGAGCAGGTTGCGCGCATCGCCCTGCCCGAAACCCGACCGGTCAAGGCCTGATTGCCGCGCAATGGCCCGGTCGGTTTCAGCCGTCGCCCTGGTCGTGCCGGACTATGACGCGGCCATCGACTTCTATGTCGGCCGTCTGGGTTTCGCGCTGCTGTCCGACATCGCACAGTCGGCGACCAGGCGCTGGGTCACGGTGGCCCCGCCCGGATCGGCGGGCGCGGCACTTCTGCTGGCCAGGGCAGACGGCCTGGAGCAGACCGCCGCCATCGGCAACCAGACCGGCGGGCGGGTATTTCTGTTCCTGGAGACTGATGACTTTGCCCGCGACCACGCGGCGATGCTGGCGGCGGGGGTGGCATTCGAGGAACTGCCGCGACACGAACCCTACGGCACGGTCGCCGTCTGGCGCGATCCGTTCGGCAACCGCTGGGACCTGATCGGGCGGACGGGCTGACGCCCGGGCAATCTGACCATTGGTGCTGCTCGTTCCCGCCTATCCGGCGCACATCCCTTGACGGAACGCCGATCAACGCCGACAACCCTTGCACGACCGGCAGGCCCCGCAGCAAGACGGGATTCGTCGGCAGCAGGGGAGGTTTCCGTCCATGCGCGGCTTGCTCGGACTGTCCGGTCTGATTGACCGCATCAGCGAGGTCATCGGCAAATCCGTCGGCTGGCTGATCCTTGTGGCGATCCTGGTCAGCGCCGGCAACGCGATCATGCGCAAGGCATTCAACCTGTCGTCGAATGCCTGGCTGGAACTGCAATGGTATCTCTTCGGCGCGGCCTTCATGCTGGCCGCCGCCTATACGCTGAAGCAGAACGAACATATCCGCATCGACATCTTCTACGGCAGCCGCAGCCGCCGTACCCAGCACTGGATCGACCTGTTCGGGCATGTCTTCTTCCTGATGCCCTTTGTCCTCTGATGTCATGGCTGATCTGGCCCTATCTGATGGACGCCGTCCGGCGCGGCACGATTTCCACCAATGCCGGCGGCCTTGTCGTCTGGCCCGCCCGCGCAATCCTGCTGGCCGGGTTCCTCCTGCTGATCGCCCAGGGCCTGTCCGAGATCATCAAGAAGATCGCCGTGATGCGCGGGCATCATCGCGGACCCGACGCCCTTCATCTCGGCGCATGAGGCGGCGGCGCTGGAAGGCGAGACGCTGGTCGCAGGAGCTGCGCAAATGATGGAGCTCATCGCCACGAACATGGCCCCGATCATGTTCGCCTCGCTGGTCGTCTTCCTGCTGCTGGGCTATCCCGTCGCGTTTTCGCTGGCCGCGAACGGGTTGTTCTTCTTCATCATCGGGGTCGAACTTGCGCCCCTATTCGAACAACACCATCACGCTGGACTGGAGCCTGCTCGGCACCATGCCGTCGCGCCTTGCCGGGGTCATGTCGAACGAGACACTGCTGGCCATCCCGTTCTTCACCTTCATGGGAATCGTGCTTGAACGATCCGGCATGGCCGAGGATCTGCTGGACACCGTGGGCCAGCTGTTCGGTCCGATCCGCGGCGGGCTTGCCTATGCGGTGATCTTCGTCGGCGCGCTGCTGGCCGCGACCACCGGCGTCGTTGCGGCATCGGTCATCGCCATGGGCCTGATTTCGCTGCCGATCATGCTGCGCTACGGCTATGACCGCCGGGTCGCCAGCGGGCGTCATCGCGGCATCGGGCACGCTGGCGCAGATCATCCCGCCGTCGCTGGTGCTGATCGTTCTGGCCGACCAGCTCGGCCGGTCGGTCGGCGACATGTACGCGGGCGCGATCATTCCGGGGCTGGTGCTGACCGGTCTCTACGTCCTCTATATCTTTCTCGTGTCGATCATCCGGCCGTCCTAGGTGCCGGCCCTGCCGGTCGAGGCGCGGACGCTCGGGTCTGGCGTCACCTCGCTGTTCGTGGCGATCGCTGCTGGCCATCGCGCATCGCCTACGGCGCGCATCTCTGGCTGTACGAGACTCAGGGCGCGAACGCCGACATCCTCGGCGCGACTGTCGGCGTCATCGTGATCTATGTGCTGGCGTTGCTCGACAAAGCGCTCCAGCATCAACCTCATGTCGCGCCTTGCGCAGCAGTTCATCATCGTCCTGATCCCGCCCCTGGCGCTGATCTTCCTGGTGCTCGGCACCATCTTCCTCGGCATCGCCACGCCCACCGAGGGCGGCGCGATGGGCGCGGTCGGCGCCCTGGTGCTGGCCGCCGCCAAGCGCCGCCTGTCGATGGACGTGATCCGGCAGGCGCTGGCCTCGACCACGCGGCTGTCGGCCTTCGTCATGTTCATCCTGATCGGCGCGCGGGTGTTCTCGCTGACCTTCTACGGCGTGAACGGCCATGTCTGGGTCGAACACCTGCTGGCCGGCCTGCCCGGCGGACAGACCGGATTCCTGATCGGCGTGTCGATCCTGGTGTTCCTTCTGGCCTTCTTCCTCGATTTCTTCGAGCTCGCGTTCATCGTCGTGCCTCTGCTTGCGCCCGCCGCCGAAGCCCTCGGCATCGACCTGATCTGGTTCGGCATCATCCTGGGGGTGAACATGCAGACCAGCTTCATGCACCCGCCCTTCGGCTTCGCGCTGTTCTACCTGCGCTCGGTCGCACCGAAGGCGAGCTACATCGACAAGGTCACGGGCCAGCGGACGGCGGGTGTGACAACCGGCGCAGATCTACTGGGGGGCGGTGCCCTTCGTCATCATCCAGGTGGTGATGGTCGGACTGGTCATCGCGTTTCCCGCAGATGGTGATGCACTACAAGGGCGCGCCGGTCGATGCGTCGTCGGTCGAGATCAAGCTGCCGACCCTGCCGACATTGCAGCAGCCGGGTGCGGCGGGTGGCATCGGCGGCGCGCCCGTTCTGGGCGCACCGACGCTGGGAGCGCCGAAGCTGGGGGCACCGGTGGTCAACCCCTGAGGGCTACAGAACCTCGTCGAGAACCGAGGTCAGCCGGGCAACCGTCCCGTTCACATCGTAGAGCTTGTCGAGGCCGAAGAGGCCCAGGCGGAAGGTGCGGAAGCCTTCCGGCTCGCCGACTTGCAGGGGCACGCCCGCCGCGATCTGCAGGCCTTTCATCAGAAATTTCTTGCCGTTCTGGATGTCGGGGTCGGTGGTGTAGCTGACCACCACGCCGGGTGCCTGAAACCCGTCCGCCGCGACGGACTGTACGCCGCGAGCGGCCAGCCAGTCGCGCACAGCCGTTCCCAGACGCCACTGCGCCTCCTTCAGGCGCTGGAACCCGTACTCCTTCGTCTCGGCCATCGTGTCGCGGAACCCGCGCAGCGCGTCTGTCGGCATCGTCGCGTGATAGGCGTGGCCGCCGTTTTCGTACGCCTCCATGATCGCGCGCCATTTCTTCAGGTCGATGGCGAAGCTGTCCGATGTTGTCGTGGCAAGCCGTTCCTGCGCCCGAGCTGAGAGCATGACCAGCCCGGCGGAGGGCGAGGCCGACCAGCCCTTCTGCGGTGCCGAGATCAGCACATCGACGCCCAAGGCCTTCATGTCGACCCAGATGCAGCCCGACGCGATGCAGTCGAGCACGAAGACCGCGCCGACCTCATGCGCCGCATCGGCCAGCGCCTTGAGGTAGTCGTCGGGCAGGATCATGCCCGCCGAGGTCTCGACATGCGGGGCGAAGACCGCATCGGGGCGCTTGTCACGGATGAGGGCGGTGACTTCGGCGATGGGCGCGGGGGCGAAGGGCGACTGCGGGCCGTTGCCGGTCTGGCGGGCCATCGCCACCGTTGTTTCGGCGGCAAACCCGCTTGCGTCGAATATCTGGCTCCAGCGGTAACTGAACCAGCCGTTCCGGACGATCAGCGCATGTCCGCCCGCGCCGAACTGCCGCGCGACCGCCTCCATCGCATAGGTGCCGCCGCCGGGGACCAGCGCCACCGCGTCGGCATGATAGACCTCGCGCAGCATGGCCGAGATGTCGCGCATGACGCCCTGGAAGGACTGGCTCATGTGGTTCAGCGACCGGTCGGTGAACACGACCGAGAACTCCTGAAGGCCGTCGGGGTCCACATAGGGCAGCAATCCGGGCATCGGTATCCTCCTGAAAAGGTCGGCTGCGATGATAGCGCAAGGAAGGGGCAGCGCCAGAGAAGCGTTTTCCCGAAAACGCTTCTGTCTGAAGATCGTTCGTGAACGATCTTCAGGGTCCGGGGGCTGCCATTTTCGGAGAATTGCGTGAGACTCGGACCATCCCCCTAGCCCGCCAGCAGCACCCGTGCCGCTCCGCGTGCTGCGTCCGTCACCAGATCGCCCGCCAGCATCCGCGCGACCTCGTCCACGCGGTCGGCGTCGCCGAGCGGGACCACGGTCGAGGTTGTCATTCCCTTCGCCACCCGCTTTTCCACCCGCCAGTGATGTCCGCCCCGCGCGGCCACCTGCGGCGAATGCGTCACGACCAGGACCTGCCCGCCTTCCGCCAGCCGCGCCAGCCGGCGGCCGACCGCGTCCGCAGTGGCCCCGCCGACACCGCGGTCGATCTCGTCGAAGATCAGCGTCAGGCCGGTCCTGGCCCGCCGTCAGGCAGACCTTCAGCGCCAGCAGGAAGCGCGAGAGCTCGCCACCCGAGGCGATGCGGTCGATCGGGCCCTCCGGTGCGCCGGGGTTGGTGGCGGCGACGAAGGATACGGCGTCGCGGCCTTCGGGGCCGGGCTCGCCGGGGCTAAGGTCGGTGCGGAAGACAGCGCGGTCGAGTTTCAGGGGCGGGAGTTCGGATTTCATCGCCTTGTCGAGGCGTTTGGCGGCGGCGCTTCGCAGGGCGGTCAGGGCGGCGGCGGCACGGTCGTAACCTGCCTCGGCCTGCGTGACGGCCTGTTGCAGCCCCTTGATCTGCCCCGCCCCGCCGTCGATGGCCCCCAGCCGGTCCGACAGCGTGGCGGCGTGCGCGGCGAGATCATCGGGTGCGACGGCATGCTTGCGGGCAAGCGCGCGGATCGCGAACAGCCGCTCCTCGGTCGCCTCAAGCTCGGATGGATCGAAGGTCAGCGCATCGAGCGCCCGTTCGACGCCCTGCGTAGCCTCGCCGAGTTCCGTCAGCGCGCGGTCGAGTGCCGTCAGAGGGTCGTCCAGCGTGCCTTCGGCCTTGTCCGCCGCCCCGTCGAGCCAGCGGCGCGCGTCGATCATGGCGCCTTCGGCCCCTTCGCCCCCCAGTGCCTGCGCCGCCCGCGCGATGTCGTCGCGGATGCGGGCGGCCCCTTGCATCAGACGGCGGCGGGTGTCGAGTGTTGCTTCCTCGCCGGGTTCCGGCGACAGCTTGGTCAGTTCGTTGACGGCGAAGCGCAGATACTCTTCCTCGGCCCGAAGGGTCGCCAGCCGCGCCTCGGCATCGGCCAGCGCCTTGCGCGACCGGGCGAGGGCCGACCACGCCGCACGGGTATCGGCGAGCGCCGCGGCAGCCCCGGCGAAATCATCCAGAAGGCGGCGATGGGCGCGGGGGTTCAGCAGGCCGCTGTCATCGTGCTGGCCGTGCAGTTCGACCAGCGTGTCGGACAGGGCGCGCAGCACGTCGGCCCCGGCGCGGCGGTCGTTGACAAAGGCGGTCCTGCGCCCGTCGGCGGTGGTGACGCGGCGCAGGATCAGGTCGTCTTCGGCGGTGATGCCCGCATCGGCAAGGGCGGCGCGGGCGGGATGATCGGGCGGTCAGGTCAAAGACCGCCGCGACCTCGCCCTGCGCCGCACCCTGCCGGACCAGATCGGACCGGCCTTTCCAGCCGAGCACGAAACCCAGACAGTCAAGCAGGATGGATTTGCCGGCACCGGTTTCACCGGTCAGCACGTTCAGACCGGGCTGGAAGGCAAGCTCCAGCCGGTCGATCAGAAGCATGTCGCGGATGTCGAGGCTGCGGAGCATGGAATGGGATGGCTAGGGGTGGTGCGTGCCAGCACGCACCCTACGGGATGTAGGGTGCGTGAGTTCACGCACCTTTACAGCCACGCGCCCTTGATGACCTGACGGTAGACCTTGGCGAGCCAGTTGTTGCCGCGCGGTTCGGGTTTCAGGCCCTTGCCGGTCAGCTGGTCGAAACCGTCCTGATACCATGGCGTCGACTGGAAGTTGTAGCCGAGGATGGCACCCGCCGTCTGCGCCTCGTCCGTCAGGCCCAGCGCCAGATAGGCTTCGATCAGACGATACAGCGCTTCGGGCGTGTGGGTCGTGGTCTGGAACTGTTCGACCACCACGCGGAAGCGGTTTATCGCGGCGGTATAGTGCTGCCCGCGCAGGTAATAGCGCCCGATCTCCATTTCCTTGGCCGCCAGATGGTCGAAGGCCAGGTCGAATTTCAGGATGGCAGAGCGCGCGTATTCGCTGTCGGGATATTCCTCGATCACCGCGCGCAGGCCCTGCAGCGCCTGGAAGGTCAGGCCCTGGTCGCGGCCGACATCGTCGATCTGGTCGTAATAGGACAGCGCCAGAAGATACTTGGCATAGGCCGCGTCCTCTTCCGCCGGATAGGTGTCGATGTAGCGCTGCGCGGCGGCGCGGCTTTCGTCGAACTTGCGGTCCTTGTGGAAGGCGAAGGCCTGCATGATCAGCGCGCGCTTGGCCCATTCGGAATAGGGATAGAGCCGCTCCACCTCACCGAACAGGCGCGCGGCCTCCGTGGATTTCTTGCTGTTCTCCAGCTCGAACTCGCCGCGGCGGAAGATCTCTTCCGCCGTGAAACTGTCGATGGGTCTTTCTTCCTTGCGGTTCAGCCCGCCGCAGGCAGAAAGTGCCAGCACAAGCGCAAGGCTGGCCGCAACCCGGACCGTTCTTCTGCCCCGCACCATGCCCCGTCTGCCCCTGTCGCTGCCTGAACTGTCTTGGACAAATCTGCCCGTGTCGGGCTTATGGAACTTCCCTAGCACAAGAATTTCCGGGGCGCAAAACGCCTTTCACCGATCCGTCGCCAAGGGAGTGAAGGTGCCGTCAGGCCAGTGCCGGAATGTCCGCGCGCAGCACGCCGACGCCGGGAAGCCGCAAATGGTCCGCATGATCGACCTCGATCAGGCGGAAGGCGTCGGGGCGCGCGAAAAGTGCGCGCAGCAGGCGGTTCGTCATCGCGTGGCCCGCACGGTTGCCGGTGTAGCGGCCCATGATCGGCGCACCGGCCAGTGCCAGATCGCCCATCGCGTCGAGCATCTTGTGGCGCACGGCTTCGTCCGCGTGGCGGAAGCCCCCCGGAGTCAGGACGCGGTCGCCTTCGACGACGACGGCGTTGTCATAGCTGCCGCCGAGTGCCAGGCCGTTCGAGCGCATCGCATCCACATCGGACTGCAGGCAGAAGGTGCGGCTGTCGGACAGTTCGCGCACGAAGGCACCGTTGGCGAGCGCCAGTGACTTCGCCTGTCGGCCGATCGCGGATGCGGTGAAGTCGATGCGGAAGTCGATTTCCAGCGTCTCGGCCGGCTCGAGCCGCGCAAAGGCCGCGCCGTCGCGGATTTCGACAGCGCGAAGGACTTCGAAGCAGCGCAGCGGCTCGTCCAGCTGGCGCACGCCCTTGGACAGGATCGCCGAGACGAAGGCCAGCGCCGACCCGTCCAGGATCGGAACCTCGGGCCCGTCGATGTCGATCAGCGCATTGTGGATGCCGCAGCCCGCAAGAGCCGCCATGATATGCTCGATGGTCGAGACCTGAACCCCGGCTGCGTTCTGCACCACGGTGCAGAGTTTCGAGACCGACACGGACAGGTAATGCGCAGGCACCATCGCGTCGCGCGCCGCGACATCCGAGCGGTGGAACCAGATGCCGTGATTGGCAGAGGCGGGCCGCACGGTCATGCTGACGCGGGCGCCGGAATGCAATCCGACGCCGCTGAATGTGACCGGGCCCTTGATTGTCGTCTGCACGAACATCGTCCTTATGCGCCTGGCTGCCGTCTTCGGATCGGACCGGCTTGCCGCAGCAATGAAGTAACTATGCGGGAGGTGCCGCTCAACTCACTCTTTGCAACGGGTTGAAACATAATTGTTGCAATTGCAGCATCGCCAGGGCGCGGGTGCAGCAATCGGCGGCAAGTCCCTGACAGAAAAGAATAAAGCCGGGCGATGCCCGGCTTTATTCCTGTGAAGCGGACGTCGCGTCAGTTGGCCTGGCGACGCAGGAATGCCGGTATTTCGATGCGTTCCTGATCGGCGTCGATCTCGGGTTCGTCCTCGAAGGCCTGCGTCACCTGCGGCTGCGGGCGCATCGGCGGCACCGCGCGGGCGGGCTGCGGCTCGGCAGCCTGACCGGTCATCCGGTTGATCAGCGAGTTGATCCCGAAGCGCGGCTTGTCGGTCATGGCGCTGCGCAGCGGGTCGGCTGCAGGACGCATCGAAGGCATCGGCTGGGGCGCGGCGAGGTTGCGGCGGTCAACCGGAGCGCGGTTGACGGCGGCCTGAAGCCGCGCCATCGCTTCGGGCGACGGCGTGCCCGGCGCACGCGGACGCGGTGCGACGAAGGTGCCCGCATCGTCTTCGACATGCGCGGCCTGGGTCGCCTGCGCAGCGGGCTGCGGGCGGTAGACAGGCTGCGGCAGGTCGTCATCGGCCTGCGCGCGGCCACCGTCGAACAGCGACGGTTCGGCGCGCGCCGACGGCTCGGCTACGACCGGGTCGGTCAGGCGCGCCGGGGCCAGATGGCCGGAGCGCACGAAGACCGGCTGCTGGGCTGCCAGCGGCTCGGGTTCGGCGTAGGTCGGCTGCGGCGCGGGCTGGGCCGCATGCAGCGGTTCGGCCATGCGGCGGCGTGTCACCGGCGCTTCGACCACGGCGACCGCCGCGTCGATGCCCGTCGCCACGACCGACACGCGCATCATGCCTTCCATGCTGTCGTCCAGCGTCGAGCCGACGATGATGTTCGCGTCCGGGTCCACTTCCTCGCGGATGCGGTTCGCGGCCTCGTCCAGTTCGAACAGCGTGAGATCGGTGCCGCCTGTGATGTTGATCAGGACGCCCTTGGCTCCGCGCAGGCTGATCTCGTCCAGCAGCGGGTTGGCGATGGCCTTTTCGGCCGCCTGGATCGCGCGATCCTCTCCCGATGCCTCGCCGGTGCCCATCATCGCCTTGCCCATCTCGTCCATCACGGCGCGGACATCGGCGAAGTCGAGGTTGATGAGGCCGGGGCGCACCATCAGGTCGGTCACGCCCTTGACGCCCTGGTAGAGCACGTCATCGGCCAAGGCGAAGGCCTCGGTGAAAGTGGTCTTTTCGTTGGCCAGCCGGAACAGGTTCTGGTTCGGGATGATGATGAGGGTATCAACGACCTTCTGCAGCGCCTCGATCCCCTCATCCGCCTGGCGCATGCGTTTCGCGCCTTCGAACTGGAACGGTTTCGTCACCACGCCGACCGTCAGCACACCCAGTTCGCGCGCGGCCTGCGCAATGATCGGCGCCGCACCGGTGCCGGTGCCGCCGCCCATGCCTGCGGTGATGAAGCACATGTGCGCGCCCGCCAGATGATTCACGATCTCTTCGATCGTCTCCTCGGCCGCTGCCGCGCCCACTGCAGGGCGCGCGCCTGCGCCCAGCCCTTCGGTGACCCGGACGCCCATCTGCACACGCGCCATGGACCGGCTTTGCTGCAGGGCCTGCGCGTCGGTGTTCGCCACAACGAACTCGACCCCTTCGAGCCGCTTGTCGATCATGTTGTTCACGGCGTTGCCACCGGCACCACCTACCCCGAACACGGTGATCCTGGGCTTCAGGTCCTCGTGGTCCGCCATCATCAAATTCAATGCCATCGGTCTCCGCCTGTCGTTTTTGTCGGCCCGCTACGGCCGAATGTCCCCACATCCTCGTGCGAATTTACCGGTTGACGCCGCGAAGGTCACGAGAAAAACGCCCAAGCCCCACAAAATATGGGGTAAGTTGCCTGCGCGTTCAGCGGCATTTCGCCGATACCTCAACATATTGCCGTTACCAGTTGTCCTTAAACCATTTCATGGCCCGGCGCAGCGACCGCGCGGGGTAGCGTTCTGCCGGAATCTCGAAATCCCACCACTCGTCCTGCGGGTGCGCCGCGAACAGGCACAACCCGACGGACGAGGCGAATGCCGCCCCGGTCGCGGCCTGCGGCAGGCCCTGCACGCGCAGCGGCCGTCCGAGTCGCACATTCTGGCCGAGGATTCGCGCGGCCAGCCCGTCCAGACCCGGTATCTGGCTGGCCCCGCCCGTCAGCACGACCTGCTGGCTGGGCAGATGGTCGAACCCCGCCGCGTCCAAGAGCGCGCGGACCTCTTCCAGGATTTCCTCGACGCGCGGGCGCATGATGCCGATCAGTTCGGTCCGGCTGACCGTGCGGCGGTCTTTTTCCCAGTCGCCGCTGTCGCCGCCGGTCGAGATCATCTCGCGGTCGTCCATGCCGGTGGCGATCACCCCGCCATGCAGTGTCTTGATCTTTTCGGCGACCGCCAGCGGCACCTGCAGCCCCTTGGCGATGTCGCCCGTCACATGGTCGCCGCCCATCCGCACGGCATCGGCAAAGATCATGTGCTTTTTCATGAAGATCGAGACGCCGGTCGACCCGCCGCCCATGTCGATGCAGGCGGCCCCCAGTTCCTGTTCATCCTCGACCAGGCTGGAAAGGCCCGAGACATAGGCGGATGAGGCGAGGCCCGCGAGTTCAAGGTCGCAGCGCTTGATGCAGTAGAGCAGGTTCTGCACCGCGCCCGTATCAACCGTCAGCAGATGCATGTCTGCGGCAAGCCGGTTGCCGACATGACCGCGCGGGTCGCCGAGGCCTGACCGGTGGTCCAGCGCGAAATTGACCGGGTGCGCATGGAGCACCTCGCGCCCGGCCCCATAATCAGGCACATCGCAGGCCGCCAGAACGCGCGCCACGTCGGACTCGCTGACCTGTTCGTCCGACAGGTGGATTTCCCCGGCCAGGCCGTAGCTGCGCGGTCCTGCACCCGAAAAGCAGGCTATCACATGGTCGACCCGCGTCTGCGCCATCTTCTGCGCCGCCTGCACCGCCGTCCGGACAGCGCGTTCGGTTTCCTGCATCGCATCGACCTCGCCGAAGCGCACGCCGCGCGACCGCGTGGTGGCGGCCCCGATCACGCGGATCTGGCTCTGGCCCGCAAGCGCGCCGAGGCCGTCCTCGCGCGCCTCGTCCGGACCGTCGAAGCGCAGGACCAGGCAGGCGATCTTGGACGTTCCGACGTCCAGAATGGCGATGACGCCGCGCTGCATCGCTGCCCGCCGCATGTTCCGCATCGCCCGCTGCGACTGGTAAAGATCGGTCATTCTGTCGTCACCCCTGTCTCCAACGCCTTGATCCGACGCATGTCTTCGACTGCCGCAACCGCCATCCGCACGGTCGGGCGGTCTTTCGCGCGCATGTCCACCGAGATCACATCGCGGTTCAGCAGGTCCTGTGCCTGATCCAGCGCCACGACGCGCTCGATCGCACCGATCGGATCGCTTGCGGGCAGCAGGATGCGCTGGTCGCGGTCGAGCACGACATCCCAGCGGCGTTCGCCGATCCTGACCACACCCCGGATGCGCGGCCGGACGGGCCCGGCCGCCGCGATGACAGCCAGCGCCTCGGCCACGCCGCGGTCGGCACCCTGCCCCGCGATCACCGGCAGGTCGGGCCGCGCGGCACGGTCCAGCAGCGTGGCGACCCGGTGGCCGGTCGCATCCAGCATCTCGATCCGCGTAGCACCGGGCGATCCCGTCCGCCACAGGGCGACCGGCACCCGTTCGCGGATGTCGACCTGCAGGATGCCGCCTGCGCGTACCCGCATGTCGACGGCGGCGACGGCGTCGATCTGGGCGACGGTCGCGCGCAGCGCCGTCAGGTCGAGCTGGAACGACGACGCGGGCAGCGTGACCGGGATCATCTTGCGCACTGCTTCGGCGACGGCGGGGGTCGCGCCGTCGATGGCCATGATCGTGACCATGAATTCGGGGCGATGCTCGATGCTTGTGCGGAGGTCGGCGAAACGTGTCGCCAGCGCGGCACGCCGGTCCGTATCGCCGAAATAGATGCCGAGGGTCGCTGCAACGGCGAAGGCGGGAAGGCCGACGCGCAGCACCTGCCGGAAGACCGGCGTCAGCCAAAGGCGCTCGAGCCTGTAGGCAAGGCGCGAGGGCGAGGGATCGCGGCGCTGTGCCGTGGCGCGGGATGCGGTCAGCGGTCGCATGAGGCATCCTCCACGATCCAGCGGCAGAGGTCGGGGAAGGACATGCCCTCGGCGCGGGCCTGTTCCGGGGACAGCGAGGTGGGCGTCATGCCGGGCTGGGTGTTCGTCTCCAGCAGGAACAGCCCCGCAAGGCCCTTGGCGTCGTCCCAGCGGAAATCTGTGCGGCTGAGGCCGCGGCAGCCGAGTGCCTTGTGTGCACGCAGGGCGTAATCGCGGCAGGCATCGGTGATGTCGGCGGGAATCCCGGCGGGGATGACGTGGCGCGACCCGCCGGGGGCGTATTTCGCGTGATAGTCGTACCAGCCGTCGGTGAGGATCTCGGTCACGCCCAGAGCGCGGTCGCCCAGCACCGAAACGGTCAGCTCGCGCCCCGCGACATAGGCTTCGACCATCATCGTGGCGGGCAGGTCTGGGGCCAGCTGCGGCGGGCCGTTGGCACCTGCGGGCACGATGTAGATGCCGACGGACGATCCTTCGGCGTTCGGTTTGACGACATAGGGCGGGGCCATGACGTGGCGCTGGCGCACCTCGTCAGTCGGCGCGATCAGGCTTGCGGCGACGGGGAGACCCGCAGCGCGGAAGGCATCCTTGGCGCGGGTCTTGTCCATCGCAAGGGCCGAGGAGAGCACGCCGGAATGCGTATAGGGCATCCGCAGCCATTCGAGCATACCCTGCACGCAGCCATCCTCGCCCCACCGGCCGTGCAGCGCGTTGAAGCAGACATCAGGGGCAAGCGACTGCAGACGCGCGGCAAGGTCGGGGCCTGCATCGACCTCGACCACCTTGAAACCCGCCTCCCGCAGGGCAGCGGCGCATTCGCGCCCCGAGACAAGCGACACCTCGCGTTCAGCCGAGGGGCCGCCCATCAACACTGCCACTTCGGGGGCTGTCCTGCTCGACCTGCCCGCCACGTCCGCCTGTTCCGGGCCTGTTCCCTGTCTCGGGTCAGGCCCTTGGTATTATTTGTCTTTGTCGGTCTTTGCCGGGGCCGGTTCGCCGACCCGCATGATTTCCCACTGTAGCTGAATGCCGGACTGTTGGAAAACCCTTTTTCTGACCTCTTCCCCGAGGGATTCAAGGTCATCGGCGGATGCCCCCCCCGGTTGACCAGAAAATTGGCATGCATCGGCGACATCTGGGCGGCGCCGCGCTCCGCGCCGCGCATTCCGGCGTCGTCGATCAGCTTCCATGCCTTGAGGTCATGGATGTCGTCGGCCCGCCCGGTCGAGGAGAACCCGGCGGGGTTACGGAACGTTGAACCGGCGGAGCGGTCCTTCGTCGGCTGGGAGGCATCGCGTCTGGCGAGCTGGTCCACCATGCGGGCGGCAAGGGTGTCGGGATCGCCCCGGGGCGCGGTGAAGGTGGCCCCGGTGATGACCCAGCCGTCTGGCAGGTCGGACTGGCGGTAGCGGAGATTGCAGGTCGGCGGCGGGGATTGTGACCTGTTCGCCGCCTCGGGTGACGGCGGTGATTTCCTCAAGGAAATCAGCGGTGTAATGGCCGTAGCACCCGGCGTTCATGCGGACTGCGCCGCCGATGGTGCCGGGGATGGTGCGGAGGTAGGTGAGGTCGAGACCATGTTCGGCGGCGGTTCGGGCGACATGGGCGTCAAGGGCGGCGGCCCCGGCGGTGACGTTGTTGCCATCGACCGTGATCGCGTTGAACCCGCGCCCGAGGCGGATGACGACGGCGCGGATCCCGCCATCGCGGACGATCAGGTTGGAGCCGACGCCGATGGGGAAGATTCTGACTGCCGGATCAAGGGCTTGCAGGAAGGCCGACAGGTCATCCGGATCGGCGGGCTGGAACAGGGCATCGGCCGGCCCGCCGACGCGGAGCCAGGTCAGGTCGGCGAGGGGGCGGTGGGGCGTGAGGGTGCCGCGGACGGGGGGGTAGGTGGTCATGGGGGTGGGATAAAGGAGAGTGCAGGGGGGCGGCAAGCGGGTGCCAGCACGATCCGTATGGCAATGCGCCATACGCGGGGGATTGCAAAGTCACTGTGCGCATCCGTATGGCAATCCGCCCATGCGCAGTGCAAAGCACTGTGCGGCTTGGCTACCGGGGTGAACCCCGGCCTACTCCGCCGGACCCACCCGCTTCCCGCCTCGCCTTGCCCAGCGCCACAGATAGATCACCGGCCAGCGCAGGATGCTTGCCCCGGCGGCCAACGCCACAAGGCCGACCCAGGGGCCGTTCGCGTAGGTCAGCCAGCCGAGGATCGGGATGCCGATGGCGATGAGCACATAGGCCGCGCGCCAGTGGTGGTCGCGGGAGGGCAGGAGCGCGATGAGGGTCGCGACGACGGCCCAGAGGCAGGCGACGGCGGCGGGGAGGAGGCTGTGCATCATGGCTTCGGCCCCGCGTCCGGTCCAGAGGGCGCCGGTGTGGAAGGGGCGGGGTCGTCCGGCAGGCGTGTCGGCAGGCCCAGCGCGCGGCGGGCGAAATAGATCAGCGGGTTGCGGAACATGCTGAGGAACCCTGCGGTCGAGATCGCCGCCACCCAGAACCCATGCTGAACCCCGAGCCAGATGAGGATAAGGGGTGCCGCGATCAGCAGGGTGATGCCCGGCGGATACTGGCGGCGCATCGGCAGGAAGGCGGTGACGGTGGCGGCCAGCACCCAGAGGCAGGCGGCGATGGCGGGCGGGCTGATGATGTCGGTGAGCGGGAACCCGGAGAAATCCATCTCAGGCCCCCAGCCGCGACGGGAGCGCGTTGGCCCACGCCGAGATCGTGCCCGCGCCGAGGCAGACGACCATGTCGCCGGGGCGGGCGTGATCGCGGACAAGCCGCGCGAGGTCATCCTCGCCCGACAGGGCCAGCGCGTGGCGATGGCCGTGCGCGATCAGCCCCGCCGACAAGGTCATCGCGGCTGGCACCCGGGATCGGGTCTTCGCCCGCCGCATAGACATCGGCGATGGCGACCACGTCCGCCTCGTTGAAGCAGGTGCAGAAATCCTCGAACAGGTGGGACAGGCGGCTGTAGCGGTGCGGCTGGTGCACGGCGATGACGCGTCCGGTCGTTGACTGCCGCGCGGCGCGCAGGACGGCGGCGATTTCGACCGGGTGGTGGCCGTAATCGTCGATGATGGTGACGCCGCCCAGCACCTCGCCCACCTTCGTGAAGCGGCGGTTGACGCCCGCGAAGCCCGCCGAGCGCCGCGCGGATTTCGTCGCGCTTCATGCCGAGATGACGGGCGACGGCGACGGCGGCGAGGGCGTTCGAGACGTTGTGATCGCCGGGCATGGGCAGGACGCAGCCTTCGATTTTCGAACCTTCGCCTTCGTTCTGGAGCAGGATATCGAAGCGTGCCTTGCCGTTTTCGAACCTCAGGTTCACCGCGCGCACATCGGCCTGTGCATTGAAGCCGAAGGTGACGATGCGCCGGTCGGTGACGCGGCCGACCAGGGCCTGCACCTCGGGATGGTCGGTGCAGCAGACGGCCAGACCGTAGAAGGGGACGTTGGTGACGAAGTCGTAAAAGCCTTTGCGGAGCGCGTCGAACGACCCCCAGTGCTCCATATGCTCGGGGTCGATGTTGGTCACGATGGCGATGGTCGCGGGCAGCTTGTTGAAGCTGCCGTCGCTCTCGTCCGCCTCGACCACCATCCATTCCCCTGCCCCGGCCCGGGCGTTCGAGCCATAGGCATGGATGACGCCGCCGTTGATGACGGTCGGATCGAAGCCGCCCTTGTCCAGCAGGGTCGCCACCATGGTCGTGGTCGTGGTCTTGCCATGGGTTCCGGCGACGGCGATGTTCGAGCGCAGGCGCATCAGCTCGGCCAGCATCTCGGCCCGGCGGACAACGGGCAGGCCGCGGCGGCGCGCCTCTTCCAGTTCCGGATTGCCCTTCTTGATGGCGCTGGAGATGACGACGACAGCGGCGTCGCCGATATTCGCGGCGCGCTGGCCTTCGTGCACGGTTGCCCCCAGCGAGACGAGGCGGTCGGTGATCTTCGATGCCTTCGCGTCGGACCCCTGCACGGTGTAGCCCAGCGTCATCAGCACCTCGGCGATGCCCGACATGCCGATGCCGCCGATGCCGACGAAGTGGATCGGCCCGAGTTCAAGGGGAAGTTTGGTCGCGGCGGCGTTCATGTCTTCGGTCCGGCAAGCGCCATGACCATTGCGGCCAGGGCGTCGGTGGCTTCGGGGCGTGCATGGGTCAGGGCAGCGTTGGCCATTTTCAGCGCCGCCGCGGGGTTGGTCAGGACGCGCGCGACTTCACCCGCCAGGGTTGTGTTGTCAAGCAGGGATTCCGGGATCAGGATGGCTGCCCCTGCGGCAACGAGGCCGCGCGCATTGGCGGTCTGGTGGTCGGCGGTGGCGGCGGCGAAGGGGATCAGGATGGCGGGACGGCCGATGACGGCGATGTCGGCGACGGACGAGGCCCCGGCGCGGGAGATGACCAGCTGCGCCTCGGACAGGCGGCGGGGGATGTCGGCGAAGAAGGGGGCGATTTCGGCGGCGATGCCGGCCTGTTCATAGGTGAATGCGGCGCGGGCGGCATCCTCGTCCCGGGCCTGATGGGCCACGCGGAGGTTGCGGCGGAGCGCATCAGGAAGTGCTGCGAGCGCGGCGGGGACAGTGTCGGAGAGGATGCGGGCACCCTGGCTGCCGCCGATGACGAGGATCGACATCGGATAGTCGCCGGGCGGGATGTAGGGGGCGGCGGCGCGGTCAAGCACGGCCTGGCGGACCGGGTTCCCGGTATGGGTGGCAGCGACCCCCTGCGGCAGGGCCGTGGGCCACGTGCCGCACGCGACGCCCTGGACGCGGGGCGCGAAGAGACGGTTGACGCGGCCGAGCACGCCGTTCTGTTCGTGGATCATGGCAGGTGTGCGGGTGATCCAGGCGGCGGCGAGGGCGGGGATGGTGGGATAGCCGCCGAAGCCGACGACAACGGCGGGGCGGTCGCGCCAGAGGGCTATCGTCGCGGAGAGGATTCCGGCGGCGATGCGGAAGGGCGCGGTCAGCTTGGCCGCGATGCCGCCGCGCGCGAAGGTGGCGGCGGCGACGGCAGTGACGGGGACATCCTTCGGGAAGCCGCCGGCATAACGCGCACCCCTGTCATCGGTCGACAGCTGCACACGCCAGCCGCGTTCCAGCATCGCCTCGGCCAGCGCCTGCGCGGGGAACATGTGCCCGCCGGTGCCGCCTGCGGCGATGAGGAGATAACGGTGCGGCCATCAGCCCCGCCGCTTCAGAAGGATGTCGCCGATCTGGCCCTGCGGCCGCGTCCGCGTCAGCGCCAGCAGCATGCCGACGACGATCCCGCTGGCGATGACGGACGACCCGCCATAGCTGACGAAGGGCAGCGTCATGCCCTTGGCGGGCAGCAGGCGCACGGCGACGCCCATGTTGATGAAGGCCTGCACGCCGAACGCGCAGGCGAGGCCGGTGCCCGCAAGGCGCGTGAAGGGATCGCGTTCGCGCATCAGCCGCAGGAGCGAGCGCATCGACGACGGCAGTGTAGAGCGCGATGATGAGGGCGACGAGGATCAGCGCCGTATTCCTCGGCGGCGACGGCGATGATGAAATCGGTATGGGCGTCGGGCAGCGACCATTTGACCTGCCCCTCGCCGATGCCGACGCCGAAGAAGCCGCCCTCCTGGATGGCGTTCGTCGCGTAGCCGATCTGGGTGCGGGGATCGATGTCGGCGGCAAGGTAGCCGTCGATGCGGCGGGCGAAATGTTCCGAGGCGTTGTAGGCGGTGAAGCCGCCGACGGCGGCAGCGGTGATGGCGGCGGAGATGAGGAGGAAGGGCGCGCCCGAGATGAAATACATGACCCCCCAGGCGAACAGGATCAGGCAGGCCTGTCCGAAATCGGGCTGGAGCGCGAGGAGGAGCGCGATGACGATGGAAAGTCCGAAGGAATAGAGGCGGCCGGGCGGGCCGTTGATCTCGCCCCCCGCGGCCATCATCCAGGCGCAGAGGATGACAAAGGCAGGCTTGAGGAACTCGGACGGCTGAAGGGACGCGAAACCGAGCGAGTACCAGCGCACCGCCCCCTTGCCGAAATCGGTGCCGAGGAACGGCAGGAAGGCGAGGGCCACAAAGGCCGCGAAGAAGCCGAGGACGCCGATGCGGCGGACAAGGGCGGGCGACATCATCGAGACCAGCAGCATGACGATCAGGGCCGCCGCGCCGAAAAACGCCTGGCGGGTGACATAGTAGAAGGGGTCAAGGCCGTTCTTTTCGGCCAGCGGCACCGAGGCGGCGAGACCGAGCAGCAGGCCGGTGCCGAAGAGCGCGAAGACGCAGGCCAGCGACAGCTTGTCGATGGTCCGCCACCAGCGCGGAAGGATGGGATCGCCCGAGCGAATCGGAACGGTGCCAAAGACCATCTCAGTCATCGGATACTGCTTTCGCTGCCTCGTCGTCCGCCCGGTTTTCCGGGTCTGGAGCAAGTGTAACCCGGAATGATTCGGGGCGCTAGGGTGTGATTCGGCAGGTTCGGGCCGGCCGGGATCGGCGCAGGGACGCATCCGGTCGATGGACCGCACAGGCGACGACCCAACCGATGAAGATCGTTCACGAACGATCTTCCGGCGAAAGCGTTTTCGGGAAAACGCTTCCCGCGCCGATGGGGGAATCTGGATGCGCGCCCCTACTCTGCCGCGATCCCTTCGGTGAACTGCAACCGGGCCAGCCGCGCGTAGAGCCCGCCCTGCGCCACCAGCGCGTCATGCGTGCCCTCCGCCACGATCCGGCCCGCATCCAGCACCACGATCCGGTCGGCGCGTTTCACCGTCGCCAGCCGGTGCGCGACGACCACGGTTGTGCGGCCCTGCGACAGGCGTTCGACCGCCTGGCTGACCGCGCGTTCGCTTTCGGCGTCCAGCGCCGACGTCGCCTCGTCCAAGAGCAGGACCGGCGCGTCGCGCAGGATCGCGCGGGCGATGGCGATGCGCTGCTTCTGGCCGCCCGACAGCATCACGCCGCGCTCGCCGACATAGCTGTCATAGCCTTCGGGCAGCGCCGACAGGAAGTCGTGGGCGGCCGCCGCCTTGCGCCGCCTCCTCGACCTCGGCATCGCTGGCCCCGGGCCGTCCGAAGCGGATGTTCTCGCGCGCGGTCGTGGCGAAGATCACCGGGTCCTGCGGGACAAGGGCGATGGCCTGCCGGAAATCTGGGCGCGCCATCGCCCGCAGGTCGACGCCGTCCAGTGTCACGCGTCCCAGATCGGGGTCGTAGAACCGCTGGATCAGCTGGATGATCGTCGTCTTGCCTGCGCCGGACGGCCCGACCAGCGCGACCGTCTCGCCCGGACGGATCGTCAGGGTCACGCCGTCCAGCGCCGAGACGCCGGGGCGCGCGGGATAGCGGAAGGTCACGCCTTCAAACCGGATCGCACCCTTTGCGGGACGCGGCAGCGGCAGCGGGATGCCGGGGTCGCGGACCGTGTCTTCGGCGGCCAGCAGGTCGGCCAGCCGTTCGGTGGCCCCGGCGGCCCTCTGCACCTCGCCCCAGACCTCGCTGAGCGCGCCGACGGCCCCGGCGACCATGACCGCGTAGATGACGAACTGCACCAGTTCGCCGGGGCTCATCGCCCCGTCGCGGACATCGCGCGCGCCGATCCAGAGCACGCCGATGATGCCCGCGAAGACGAGGAAGATGACGATCACGGTCATCAGCGACCGGGTGCCGATGCGCGTCCTTGCCGAAAGATAGGACTTCTCGGTCACGTCGCCGAAGACCTGACGGCTGAGCGCCTCATGCGTGAACGCCTGGACGGTCTGGACAGCGCCCAACGCTTCGTTGGCATTGGCCGAGGAAGCGGCGATCAGGTCCTGGTTTTCGCGGCTGAGGCCGCGCAGGCGGCGGCCGAGAACGACGATGGGCACGATGATGAGCGGCACGATCAGCAGGACAAGGCCGGTCAGCTTAGCGGAGGTGAGCAGCAGCAGGGCAAGTCCGCCGACAAGGATGAGCAGATTGCGCAGGGCGACCGAGACGGACGATCCGATGACCGACAGGATCAATGTCGTGTCGGTTGTGATGCGGCTGAGCACCTCGCCGGTCATGATCCGTTCATAGAAGGCGGGGGACAGGCCGATGACGCGGTCGAAGACGGCGCGGCGGATGTCGGCGACGACACGTTCGCCGAGGCGCGTGACAAGATAATATCGCAGGCCGGTGCCGACGGCGAGCAGGGCCGCGATGCCGATGGCGGCGGCGAAATAGCTGTCGAGCAGCGCCGCCCCGTCATTGAATCCGTCGACCACGCGGCGCACGGCGATGGGCAGGATCAGGCTGACCCCGGCGGTCATGACAAGGGCAGCGGCGGCAAGGGCCATCATCCCGCCATAAGGTGCGAGGAACGGCCAGAGCGACATCAGCGCACCGACGCGCCGCGATGTCGGGCGGTCTTCGGTCATCATCCGGGGGGCGCGTGCCATCTGTCGGGTGTCCTGCCGGGTGCGGGTGGTGCGGACGCTTTAGGCGCAACGGCGGGATCGGACAAGGGATGGGATCGCACAGGGCGCGGGACGGGCAGCGCCGGACGATGCCCGATTGAGCGGCGAAATATGTGCACCAGCGCACACCGTCGCGTGCACTTCACGTTTTCCGGATGTCGGGACCCCGCCTCACGCCCGTCGTGAAAAACGTTGCAGCGCCCGGACCGGTGTTTCCCGAAGGGCGGTGCAAAAACGCGATGACGCAGCGTCAGGTCAAGGGTCTGTAACACAACTTCCGCGTGAACGGATGTGAGCCATTGGTGATTTCACAATTCCCGTCCGAAGCCTCAGATCGTGATCACCGGACGAATTCGCCGGGTCAAACAAACCTCTGAAAGGAACACGTTATGAAGAAACTCATCCTCGCTGCAGCGCTTTCCACCGTCGCCGTCGGGTCGGCTTTCGCCTATGCCCCGAACGAGCTGGCGCAGACCTACGTCTACGAAGTCAGCACGCTGGTTCCCGGTGCCGACACGTCGAACCTGACGACCGCCCAGGTCGGCCGGATCGAAACCGTCCTGTCGTCGAGCCAGTATGACGAGTCGGAAAAAGCGGGCGCGATCAAGGTCATCCTTGGCCTGAACTGATCCGGATGCGCGATCAGTGCCGACCGCCGGGCCACTCCCGCCCGGCGGTCGTGCAGCCGGTCGCGTCGGGTCAGGCAGACAGCCCGATCTGCGCGAAGGCCAGCAGCCCCGAGGCGACGTCGCCGGAAAACATCGGCGTCTGACCCTGAAGCTGCTCGGCCGTATTGTCCCCGAACACATTGTCGGTCAGAACGCTCACGCCGCCCATCGCGGCGAAGCTGGCCGGATAGAACGGGTTTGACCCGTAGACCGCCAGACAGACCTGTTCCGGCATCAGAAGCTGCGACGTCAGGATCGCGGCGGTGCCGGTGACGGCAGCCTCGGGTGATGCGAACACCTCGAAATGCATGTGCGGCCAGCGCCCGGGATAGCAGCCCGGAAAGACGGTCGTGAAGCGCAGCTTGCCGCCCGCGTCGCTGACGCCGACGCCGCGCAGATAGTTGCAGTCGGGCCGGTCATAGACCGAATACTGCCCCGCCGCGTCGCAGTGCCACAGATAGACGGCGTGCCCGGCAAGGGGGTCGCAGGCGGTACCCGCATTCACCAGCGCCAGCACGATGTCGAGCTGGACGCCGTCGGCGACCGGGGTCAGCCCGGCAAAGCTGGTGCGGATGTCGGTGCGCACGACGCCGCTTTCGGTCAGGACATTCGCGGTCTGGCCGTTGACGTCGTTGGTCCCGTCACCGGGATAGGGGCCTGCGGTCTCGCCCGGGTCCTTGATGCAGACGGCCCCGTCGGCACCGGTGGCGATGGTGTTCGCCTCGCCCTCGCCGGTGGGGCCGCCGAAGCTGCCCGCCGACAGGATCATGCCCGCGCCAAGGCCCGCGAGGACGCGGCGGCGGGCGGTGAGGTGTGCCAGGTCATAGGCGAGGCCGCGGTCGTGGGGGTCGGCATGCGGATGCGGGTCATGTCGGGGATCGGTCATCGGAGGCTCTCCGCCGGATTGGGTCGCGGGGGCAGTCTAGGACAGGCCGCAGGGTTTGACACCCGGAATGACGGGGGCCGGTCGGAAGCAGCCGACGGGAAGGGGATGGAGCGGGCGGCGGGAATCGAACCCGCGTCTTTAGCTTGGAAGGCTAAGGTCTTACCATTACACAACGCCCGCGCTGGTGGGAGAGATAGCGTCTGGGGCGGAGGGGTGCAAGGTGGGGGGATTGCGGCATCCGACTATTCCCTTTTGCCCGGAACATCGCCGTTGTCACATGCGCAACACAGGGCCGCGCCCTCCCTCGGGCGGGCGTCCCACGGTTGAAGTAGGCGCTTTATGGCGCCGCGATCTCCCGACGCCGGAGCGGGTTGAACCGGTGCAGTGCGCCCTCCCGGGGGGAGGGAGGGCGCGCCATTGGTCGCTTGAACCAATGGCGCAACCAATGGCAACCCCGGCGGGCTTCGCCCTTGATTCCGGGCCAAAGGGGCAGCGCCCTTGACGGGTGCACCTGGCACAGCAAGGGATGAGACACCGGGTCGCCTTCACGGCCGGGACCGCGCCGGGACGTCTTCCGGCAGCACCCGCAGCCCGGGATCAGGCCGCAGGCGCGGGGATGTCCTCGTGCAGGCAGAGGATGTTGCCCTCGGGGTCGTTGAACCACGCAGCCTTTTCCGAGCCGAGGACGCAGACATGCCCGACCGTCTTGAAACCAGGCAGGTCGTAGTCGGCGAACACGACGCCGCGGCCCTCAAGGTCGGCGATCGAGGCGCGGATGTCATCGACCCGGAAGCTGAGCGCGGTATGCTCGGCCTTGGTCCCTTCGGGCTTCGGGAACAGCGCGATCTCGGTCCCGCCGCAGCGGTAGACGACCTTGCCGTCGGGCTTCTCCTCGCCCGCCGCCAGCGCAAGCGCCTTTTCGTAAAAGCCGCGCGCCCGCGCAAGATCGCGGACCGGCAGCATCACCGTCACCTGATTGGCATTAAGTTGCATGGCACCCTCCCCACCCATGATCAATGCGGCGCAGCTTACGCCCGCACCCGATTCTGCGCCAGCGGCGTCAGAGTTTGCCGATCCATACCGGCTTTCCCCCCAGACGGGTGCCACCCACCTTTGGTTCCTTGAAAAGATCGCCCCGGTATCACGCGTCGAATTGCGTCCGCCTGTCCGTGTCCGCCGCATCGGGCGCGGTCGCGACCTCGCTGTAGCTGAACAGGTCTTCGAGGAAATAGGCCGCAAGCTCGGACCGGTTCGCCAGCCCCGACTTCCGGTAGACGGTCTGCGCCTGCTGGCGGATCGTGGCTTCCGCCGTGCGGCGCAGCACGGCGATTTCGCGCAAGGATGCGCCTTTCAGAAGCAGCCCCGCGACGTCCGCCTCTGCCGGGGTCAGGCTCCAGACCTCGAACTGCGCCTCGACCGCGCGCGACAGCCCGTCGAGGAACCGGCGGCTCTGCGCGCGCCAGGCGCGGCCTTCGTCCGAGGCGTGGGCAACGGCGTTTTCCAGATCGCCCGTGCGGTCGTTCAGCCGCGCGATGCGGACGGCGATGACGGCCGCGACGACCATGGTGCCGATCATCGCAAGCCGGTCGATGAAATCGGTGACGACGCCGGGCAGGACCGAGGTTCCGGCCTCGACCGCCGCATCGAGGGCGGTCAGGGCGGCGGACAGGGCGATCACCGCGCCGAGCGTCAGCAGGATGAGGTGCCGGTTGCGCATGCGCGGACCTTGCTGTTGAGGGGCCGGACGGGCGGCAGAATGTCAGGAAACTGCCCCGCGGGCCATCCGCTTTCTGGCGGACAGGGCCGCCTGCGGGCCCGATCGCGCCGATACAGGTTTTGTCGGATGGCCGGAGCCGGGATTTGCTGCGGCAATGGCGCTGCCCCGGATCACCGGGGTTTTGCAGGGAGCACTGCCATGACACGGCAACATCCGAACCCAAACGCCGCGCGGATGCCCGCCCCGGCGCTGATTCCCTGGCTCGTCGCCATCGCGGCCCTTGCGGCGGGCCCGGCCCTTGCGGCAACCGTGCCGGTCCTGCCGGTCTTCGACCCGGCGCAGTTCACGCCCGGCGCCGCAATCACCAACCCGTATTTCCCGGTGACGGCGGGGGCGCGGTCGACCCTTCTGGCCGAGGGGGTCGACGAGGCGGGCGAGAGCTTTGTCGAGCAGGGCGTCATCACCGGAACCGGGGCGGGCCCGACCATCGCGGGTGTCGCCACCAGCACGCTGACCGATCTGGCCTATGAGGACGGGGTGCTGGTGGAACAGACGCTGGATTACTTCGCGCAGGATGTCGCGGGCAACGTCTGGTACATGGGCGAGGACGTCATCAACTATGTCTATGACGACGACGGCAACCTGACCGGAACCAACAGCGACAGTTCCTGGCGGGCGGGCGTGAACGGGGCGCAGCCGGGCTATCAGATGCTGGCCAGCCTGGTGCCGGGCTATTCCTACTATCAGGAATTCGCCGAAGCCGACGGGGCGCTGGACCAGGCGATGATCCTGGGGTTTCTCGACATGCTGACGGTGCCGGGCGGGACCTTCAGCGATGTGCTGATGATCTTCGAATTGAGCAGCATCGACGCAAGCCTGCGCGAGGTGAAGTATTACGCGCCGGGGGTCGGGCTGATCCGCGCGGATGAAGGCGTCGACGCGGATTACCGCAACCCGGCGCTGATCTCGTCGCTGGTCAGCGTGGCGGCGGTGCCGGTGCCTGCGGCATTGCCCTTGCTGGCGGGGGCGCTGGGGGTGCTCGGCTGGCTCCGGCGCAGGCGGGCGGCTGCCTGACCTGAGCGCGCGCCGGGACGGCGGACCTCGGCCCCCTGCGCGCGCCGTCCGACCGGCTGGGTTGTGGAATTTGTTGCTAAAACCCGACGCGGTGTTAGCATCAAATCATTTGAAACGCCTATTTGGGGAGCAGTTCATATGGCCGATGTCATTTCCTTCGTCTGGAACGAAACGCGGGACCTCACCGACGCGACGGGCGGTAGCGTTGTTCATGCACGGACCCTGATCGCGCGGCTCGCGAGGCGCGCAACCGAAGCGACGCCGCCGCTCGCCCTGGCCGGCGGTGACGCTGTGCCACCTGCGTTCGACGGCAGGGCTGAGATTGAGGCAGCGCTGGCTGCCCCGCTCGACCCGACGGGGCTGCCCGCGCGGGTTGCGATCTGCAGGGCGGTCGAGGATGCGGCGAACTCCGGTCAATGGACGGCCGCCGAAGGCTTTCTCTGGGTTATGAAGGGGACCGCGACGGCCCATGTCCTGACGAAAGACGACGGCAGCTGGGGACTTTTCGGGACCGATGGCCCAGCGGACGGGCCGGTTTTCGCCTCGGAGATCACCGGAACGGAACTCGGCGGGCCGTCCGCCCCGGCCCCGGTTGTCGCAGCCGCCGTCATGGCTGGGCCAAACGGCGCGCTGCCGCAGCAGGAAGGACCGCCTCCGGTTCCCGCCCCCACCCCTAAGCCCAACCTCGGCCGCGCGCTGTTCTTCGCCGGGGTCGCCGCCTTCGCCGGGTCGCTGTTCTGGGCGAATTCGACCGGGTCGCGGCTGTGGTCGGGGTTCGAGACCTTCACGGACGCGCCCGTGCCATTGTCCGAGTTCAGGCAGGCCGTGACTGACGCGGCGACACCCGGCGCACTGGCCGCCGCGACCCGGATCTATGCGGCATCGGCGGCCAGTTTCACCGCCCGCGCCACGCTCGACCCGGCCTGCGACGCAGGCGTCGAGGGCCTCTGCGAACCGCAGGCAATGACGACCGGTACGGTCACGGCGCAGAACGCGGACGCGGCCTCGAAGGACATGACCGCGCTGGCCGCGCGCGCCGCCGATCTGCGAAAGGTAACGGCGGTCTGCCTGACGCTTCCGAATGCGGCGGACCCGAAAGACGAAGCGAAGCTGACACTTGACGCGGGCAACGAATTCACCGTCACGACCGGCGACTGCGGGAAACTGCTGCGCGCGGCGGACCCGCAGAGGGATGGCAAACCCGGTCCGGCAGGCATCACGCTGCTCTGGCAGGCGCTTCTGGCCGCCGTCGGCCTCATCCTCCTCTTCCTCGGCGCTGCCCTCGGCATCACCGGCACCGCGAAGGTCCTGATCGTCAACGGCGAGAACCGCTATTCGCTGTCGCGCGCCCAGGCGCTTGCCTGGACCCTGATGATCCTGCCGCCCTTCCTGGTCCTCGGCGCGTTCAATTCCGCGCTCGGCGGCGAGGTCACGGCCTATCTCCGCGATTTCGCAGGCGACGCGCCGTCGATGTATACCGAGGGCAGCCTGCCTTATGTCGAAACCGCGCTCTGGGCGGCGATGGGGATCGCGCTCGCCTCGGCGGGTCTGTCGCCCCTTCTGAACGCGATGCGACCGCCGGGCATGGCCAACACGGGTCTCGACACGGACAAGGCGCGTGAGGCGACCTTGGACGCGGACGGGAACGTCTTCCGCAATCCGAACGAGGTCCGCAACGTGCCGGGCGAGGCCCGCATTTCCGATTTCGTGACTGGCGACACGGAAGCGACCAAGGACAAGCCCGACGTGGCGCGCATCCAGCTGGTCTTCATCACCATCGGCATCCTGATCGTCTATGGCACGGGGATGTATTCGCTGATCGCGGGGCTTCCGGCCGAAACGGTCCTGACCGCGATGGCGCGGGGCGAACGGGCCTTCCCGACTCTGCCGGTGCTCGGCGCGGGTATGGCCTTCGCGCTGCTGCTCAGCCACGCGGCCTATCTGTCGGCGAAGCCGTTCAGCTGAGACCTCGGTGCCGGGGCGGACACCCGCCCCGGCGCGCCGCCTGCTACTGCCCCAGTTTCCTGATCCGCCCCTCGACGCCGACCGTCACCTTGCCGGACTGGGCGACATAGTCGATCACGTCGTTGGCCATCAGGTTTCCGTTGCCGCCGTCGATGATGACCTTGCCGCCGCCAAGTGCCGCAAAGCCGTCGCCGCCGCCGAGGATGAAGTCGTTGGTCGCCAGCCGGTAGACCTTGCCCGCATCCAGCGGCGCGCCGCCGACCATCACCTCGGACACGCGGGACCCCGCGGGTGCGGTCGGATCGAAGGCATAGCTCACCCCCGACACCTGCAGGAACCGGCCCGCGCCTTTTTCATGCTGGCTGACGCCGTTTTCCAGCGCCGCGAGGATCTGGCTTCCCGGCAGTTCGGTCAGCACCGTCTTGTTGCCGAAGGGCAGCTCGGTCAGGATGTCCTTGCGGGTCAGGACCGTGCCCGGATCATAGGTCCGGTCGGCCCTGATGCCGCCGCCGTTCGCGAATCCGATGTCGGCCCCGGTCGCGGCGCGGATCGCGTCGGCGATCAGGTTGCCCATGGCCAATTCCTCGCCCCGGATGACGTTGCGGCGGCTGTCCATCGCCACCTCGGTCGTGCCGATCTCGACATTCAGCTCGGCGTCGAGCTTGGCCTGGAACTGATCGACCAGGGCCTGGCTTTCGGGGTCGGGCGTGACCGCAGCCGTGTCGATGAAGCGGAACATCGGCACCCAGTCGATGGTGCGGGTGCCGTCGTCGGTCGCGCCGATCTCGACCGTCAGGTCAAGCGGCGACAGGAAGCGTCCGTCGATCGAGGTTTCGACATAGGCGGTGCGCCCGTCATAGGAGGTGCCGTAGGAATGGTCGTCGCCCGACAGGATGACATCGAAGGCCCCGCTGGCGATCAGCGCACGGTCGTTGGCCATGTCGGTCTGGACGACGCCGACCACGATGTCCGCGCCGTCCGTACGGGCCTGTTCGGCCGCCGCGACGCCGGTATCGACGGTCGGCAGGAATTTCAGATCGCCTGTCGAGGAGACGGTGGGCGAGGTGTCCTGCGCCACCGGGATCAGCGCGACCTTCACGCCGCCGACGTCCTTGACCATGACGCCGCCCAGACCGTCGGGCGCGGTGCCGTCGGCATTGGTGATGTTGATGGCAGCCCAGGGATATTTCGAGCCTTTCAGTTTCTCGAAGAAGTTCTCGGGCCCGAAGTCGAATTCATGGTTGCCGGGCACGGCAAGGTCGAAGGGCACGAGGTTGGTCAGGTCGATGGTGTTCTGGCCCTTGTCGAAGCCCGACAGGATCGAGGGCGACAGCATGTCGCCGTCGAAGAGATAGAGCGTGTTGGGGTTGGCCGCGCGTTCGGCGCGGGCGACGGCGTTCAGGCGGGCGAATCCGCCGCGCCCGTCCTCTTCCTGAAAGTTGTAGATGTCGCCGATGCCCAGAAGGGTGATCTTGACGGTTTCGCCCGACGCAGGAAGTGCTGCGATCAGGGCGATGAGGGATGCAGAGGCAAGTGTGACGCGCGGGCGTGCCATGGCGGAATCTCCTTATGCGTGAAATATGATCAAGTGTCGGATCGTTCGGCGCGGGAGTCAAAGGCCTTCCGCGCATCCCCGCCCGCCTGCATGACCGCCGCATGACGGCCCAAGCCCATTGACCGCGGCACCTCCAGCGGGCAGGAAGCGCGCCATGCTGATCCTGAAGATATTCCGCCGCACCGAATGGGACGCCTTCCGCGCGGCGGGCGAGACGGCGGGCGCGCCGGTCGATCTGGCGGATGGCTACATCCATTTCTCGACCCCGACACAGGTGGCCGGGACTGCGGCGAAGTACTTCGCGACAGAAAGCGACCTGGTTCTGGTGGCCTTCGAGGCGGACGCGCTGGGCCCCGCACTGAAATGGGAACCGGCGCGGGGCGGCGTGCTGTTCCCGCATCTGTACCGCAACCTGCTGATCTCCGAAGTGGTCTGGGACAAGTCGCTGCCGCTGGGCGCGACGGGGCATATCTTCCCGGTGGGGATGCTGTGACGGCGGCCGAGCGGATCGGCCTGGCCCTGCTGCACCGGATCGACCCCGAACGCGCGCATGGCCTGTCGATCCGTGCGCTGAAACTGGGGCTGGTGGCGCTGCCGGGGCCGGTCACGTCGGACCGGCTGCGGACGGCGGTGGCCGGACTCGATCTCCCGAACCCGGTGGGGCTGGCGGCGGGATATGACAAGAACGCCGAGGTTGCGGGGCCGCTGGCGCGGGCGGGCTTCGGCTTTGTCGAGGTCGGCGCGGCGACCCCCCTGCCCCAGCCGGGCAACCCGCGCCCGCGCCTGTTCCGGCTTACCGAAGACGGCGCGGCGATCAACAGATTCGGGTTCAACAATGATGGCGCGGAGGTCATCGCCACGCGGCTGGCGGCGGTGCGGGCGGCGGTGCCGGTGGGCGTGAACCTGGGGGCGAACAAGACGAGTGCGGACCGGGCGGCGGACTTCTCGGCCGTGCTGCGGACTTGCGGCCCGCATGTCGCCTTCGCCACCGTGAACGTGTCTTCGCCGAATACCGAGAGACTGCGCGACATGCAGGGGCGCGAGGCGCTGCGGGCGCTGCTGGTGCAGACGCTGGCGGCCCGTGGCGGGCTGGCGCGGCGCGTCCCGCTGTTCCTGAAGATCGCGCCGGATCTGACGGCGGCGGAACTTGAAGACGTGGCTGGGGTCGCGCTGGAGACGGGCATCGACGGGATCATCGCCACGAACACGACGCTGGACCGGAGCGGTCTGACGTCGCGCCATGCGGTGGAAACCGGCGGCCTGTCGGGTGTGCCGCTGTTCGACCGCTCGACCCGCGTGCTGGCGCAGCTGTCACAGCTGACAGATGGGCGCATCCCGCTGATCGGGGTCGGCGGGATTTCGTCGGCGGAGGATGCCTATGCGAAGATCCGGGCCGGGGCGTCGGCGGTGCAGCTCTATACCGCGCTGGTCTATCAGGGGCTGAGCCTGGTGCCGCGCATCGCCAAAGGCCTCGACGCGCTGCTGGCCCGCGACGGTTTTGCGACCGTCGCGGAAGCCGTCGGGACCGACCGCGACCGCTGGCTCGACGGTAGCCTCACGGCATAGCTGATTCGGATATGGCTGCGGCACCCCGGCCTCTGCGGTGATCGGTCCGTGCGTGCCCGGAGGCCAAAGGAACAGGCCGCGACGCAAATCCGGAAGGGTCATATACGTGGCGACCGGGGCCGAAGTTGCATCGTCGCCTGCCTATCACGAAGATATTTTTCTGATTTGATTTCAAAAGGTTATATATTTTTTGTTACCCCGGAATCTGGGCACGGTCCGCCGCTGTTCCGCCCGAATCGGCAGCGAGACGAGGTCATCCCAAACGCGCTGCGGCGCATCAATCCGAGTGAAAGGTTACCAGTATGTTGAGTGTTCTTCGGTCCGGCGCAGCGATCGCCCTGACCTTGTCGTCCGTCGGGTCCGCAGGGGCTGCGACGCTGAATCTGGTCGTGCCTCTGGCACCCGCCGAACCCGTCATAGCGGCCGTTGTGGCGATCTCGCCCGTGCCCATCGCACCTTTGGTTCCGGTCGTGCCGGTCGTGCCGGTCATCGACGACACCGCCGCACTCCCGACCGTTACGGTCACGTCCCCCGTCGTGTCCGAGCCGGAGCCGGTCATCGTTTCGGTGACGGTGCCCGACGCCATCGTTCCCCCGGTCGCGACAGTGGTCCCGGATGAACCTGTCGCGGACATGACCATCAGCCCGCCCGCCATCCCGATCCCGCTGGTTGTCGAACTTCCCTCGCTGGAGCTGGTCGTGACTGACGTCCCGGTGATCGCGGACCTGTTCCTGCCGCCCGACCTGCCGGGTCTGCCGCTGCTGCCGATCAATCCGGTATCCACCCTGCCGCCGGTCCCGTCGCTGCCGCTCGTCTCGCCGCTGCCCCTGCTGTCGGGGCTGGCGCCGACCGCGCCAGCGCCGGTTCCGCTTCCGGCAGGGTTCGTCATGCTGGCATCCGCACTCGGGGTGTTCGGGGTCCGGGCACGCCGCCGCCGCGCCTGACAGCCGCACCGGTCCGGCGCGGGCGGGGTTCACGCCGCCGCCCGCTCCGCCCTTGGATAGAACGCCGCCATCGTCGCGCCGCGCGTCGCGTTCAGAACCATCAGCGCGGCCCAGAGGCCGTGGTTGCCGAAGGCGGGCAGCAGCAGCCAGATCGCGCCCGCATAGACCGCGACCGAGACCAGCATCGCGTTCCGCATCTCGCGCGTCAGGGTCGCGCCGATGAAGATGCCGTCGAACATCCAGGCGGCGATGCCGATGACCGGGGCGGCGGCGACCCAGGGCAGATAGTCGCGCGCCGTGGCCTGCACGGCAGGGTCCTTGGCCATCAGGTCGATGATCGCGGGGCCCGCGAACCAGAAGGCAAGGCCGAGGATCAGCGCGCCGCCGAGGCCCCACTGGCTGGTCATCACCGACGCGCGCCGCACTCCGCCCCGGGCCTTCGCGCCGACGGCCTGACCGACCAGCGCCTCGGCGGAAAAGGCGAAGCCGTCGAGCGCATAGGCGGTGATTTCCAGGAACTGCATCAGCACCTGATTGGCGGCCAGCGTGACATCGCCCATGCGTGCGCCAAGAAAGATGAAGGTGGTGAAGCTGCAGCTGCAGGATGACGGACCGGATCATGATGTCGCGGTTCACCAGCGCCATGCGGACCAGCCGCGCGCGGTCGAAGATGCGCGCGCGGTCGCGCCAGACGCCGCCCGCGAAGGCGTCGCGGCAGAGCCAGAGGCCAAGGGCAAGGCCGGTCCATTCGGCGATCAGCGTGGCGACGGCGACGCCGGGCACGCCCCAGCCGAGGCCGAGGACGAACCAGATGCTGAGGACGACGTTCAGGCCGTTCTTCCAGACCTGCACGGCGAAGACCCCGCGCGTGCGCTCGGTGGCGATCAGCCAGCCCTCGACGGCATAGGTCATGATCGTCGCGGGCGCGCCCCAGATGCGGATCGCGAGATAGGACAGGGCGAGGGTTTCGACGGCGTCCGAGGCCGGTGCGATGGCGAAAGCCCCGGCGAACAGCGGGCGCTGGAAGGCGATGAAGACCAGCCCCGCCGCCAGCCCGATCAGCAGGGCGCGGATCAGGACCGCGCCGCTTTCCGCGTGATCGCCCGCGCCATGCGCCTGCGCGGTCAG
This sequence comes from uncultured Alphaproteobacteria bacterium, assembly GCA_963738635.1. Classification (GTDB taxonomy): domain Bacteria; phylum Pseudomonadota; class Alphaproteobacteria; order Rhodobacterales; family Rhodobacteraceae; genus JAOADN01. Next base: position 641,316 of record CAVTXE010000004.1, read on the forward strand.
CCCGCTGGTGCCCATGCGCAGGAACCCGAAGACCCAGTAGAGCGTGGCCAGGATCACCGCACCGACGCCGACCGCGCCGATGGGCGCGGCCAGGCCCATCTGCCCGACGACCGCGACATCGACCGCGCCCAGCAGCGGCACTGTCGCGTTCGACAGAACGATGGGCCCGGCGATGCGCAGGATGCGGGCATGGGTGACCGGGTCGGCGGTCCTGCCCGGTTCGGCCGCAGAAGCCGTCATGCGGGGGGCGGCAGCGGATCGGGCATCAGGAAATGCCCTGTCGCCTGCGCGAAGGGACGCGCGCGGTTGTCCTGCCAGGCCTCGACATGCACCGATGCAAAGCGCCGCCCGGACCGGTTGACCCGCCCCCGCGCATAGGCATCGCGCGGCAGGCCGGAGCGCAGGTAATCGACCGTGATGTCGATGGTCTTCGGCAGACGCGGCAGGACAAAGGGCGACGGCAGCGCCCCCGCATCGCCGCCTGCCTCCATCCCCTCCCACAGCATCGACCAGCTGAGCTCGATGATTGCTGCAATCTCAAGAAAGGCCGCGATGGCCCCGCCATGCAGTGCGGGCAGCGCGGGGTTGCCGATCAGCCTGTCGTCGAACGGCAGGACCGCCGTCAGCTCATCCCCCCGCCGGTCAAAGCGGATGCCGAGGAAGCCGATATAGGGAACGCCGTCGACCAGCGCCTTCAGCGCGCCGTCGCGGCGGCCTTTGATGACCTGAACCGGCTCCGGCCTGCCGCGTCCGCCCGCGCCCGTCATGTGTAGCCCGTCCGGGCCGCCGCGCGTTCGAAGGTGAAGGCCCCGGCGGCGGTGGCCACCGGGCGATGCTGATCCGCGTCGAACGCGACGGCGCGGATGAAGGCGACAGCTGCGCGTGACGTGGTAGCATTCGGCCCGCGCGGTGATCCGGTCGCCCGGCGTCGCGGCCCGCATGTAGTCGATGCGCAGGTCGATGGTTGCGGTCGAGATGGGCGCATCGGGATGGCTCATCACGGCGGCACCCGAGCAGCTGTCCATCAGGGCCGACACCGCGCCGCCGTGGATGACGCCGGTCGCAGGATCGCCGACAAAGCGTGTGTCATAGGGCATCGACATCGTGGCGTGCCCCGCGCCGATGCTGTCCACTGTCATGCCCAGCGCGCGCGAATGCGGCAGGGCAGTCAGGAACTGCCGGGCAGCGCGCAGGATTTTGTCTTCGGACATCGGAACGACCGCTTTGAACGCTTGGCGGTTATTGGCGCTCGACGGGCCAGCCGCAAGCCCTAACTCGGCGTGGCCGGGATGCGGCGGGCCCGGGTCGTCCGGTGAAGCGCAGTGCCCGCGCATCAAAGCGCGTTGCCCGAAGGCCCGACCGGCGCTAGTCTGGCCCGGCAGACAGGTTGGCCGGACGTCGTCGGCCGGGACAGGGCGGGCCATGCCGGAACCAGAGCTCACCTTCAAGGAAATGTGCGCGCGTTTCGACGCAACCCCGCGGACCCTGCGCTATTACGAGTACATCGAGCTGCTGGCACCCCGCAAGGACGGGCGCGCGCGCTACTATGGTCCGCGCGAGATCGCGCGCATGACGCTGATCCTGCGCGGACGCCGGTTCGGCTTCAGCCTGGAAGAGATCCGGAAATTCCTGCTGATCTACGACCAGAAGGGCACGCGCGAGCAGAACCTCGTCTGGCTCGATCTGGCCGACCGGCAGCTGACCGAGCTGGGGCGGCAGCGGGCCGAGCTTGACGCTACGATAGCCGACCTGCGCAGCTTGCGCGACAACACCGCCAAGGCGCTCGAATCGATGCCGTCCTAGGGGGGAAAACCGGCTTTTTTTCCCAAATAAAAGCGCTTTGAGCATTGCTAATGTTGCGCGTGACGGGTCGGTTTACGTTACGGAATTTCACCACCCCATCTGTGACGCCACGTTACATTTACGTGCACGTCAACTTTGCTTGTAGGGTGGCATTCCGATACCCCATCTGCCCCGCCGAGGACGCGGTTGTCGCGTCGTGAAAGGGCCAGAGAGATGAGCGAGACCCAGATGACCATCCGCGAAATGTGCGAGGCATTCGACGTGACCGCCCGCACACTCCGCTTCTACGAGGCGAAGGAACTGCTGTTTCCGATCCGCGAAGGACAGAAACGCCTGTTCACCCGGCGCGACCGCGCCCGCCTGACCCTGATCCTGCGCGGCAAGAAATACGGCTTCAGCCTGGAAGACCTGCGCCAGCTGCTCGACCTCTACGATGCAGGCGACCAGCAGGTCAGCCAGATCAGCCGCACGATCGACGTGGCGCGCGTCAAGCTGTCGGAACTGACCGACCAGCGCGACGGCCTGACCCGGACGATCGGCGAGCTTGCCGAGCAGATCGGTTCGATGACCGGCCTTCTTGAGCAGAAGACCCGCGCGCAGGTCGCCTGACCGACAAACCGTTCCGAAGGAGAGCCCGGATGCCCGTCTACACTGCCCCCGTCAAGGACCTGCAATTCGTCCTGCACGAGGTGCTGCGCGTGGGCGAAAGCGACATCCCGGGCTATGCCGACCTTGAGCGCGATTTCACCGGCGCGATCCTGGACGAAGCGGGCAAGATCGCCCGCGACGTCCTGGCGCCCCTGAACGCCAGCGGCGACGCAGAGGGGTGCCGGTTGGAGAACGGCGTGGTCTACACGCCGAAGGGCTTCAAGGATGCCTTCGCGGCGATGCGCGAGGGCGGCTGGAACGGGCTGGACCTGCCGGAACAATACGGCGGACAGGGCCTGCCCTATCTGGTGAACTCTGCGGTGGGCGAGATCTTCGTCAGCGCGAACATGGCGTTCAACATGTATCAGGGCCTGACCCACGGGGCCATCGCGGCGATCCTGACGCATGGCAGCGACGCCCAGAAACAGACATATCTGCCGAAGATGGTCAGCCTTGACTGGACCGGCACGATGAACCTGACCGAGCCGCATTGCGGCACCGATCTGGGGCTGATCCGGACCAGGGCCGAACCTCAGGCGGACGGCAGCCATGCGATTACCGGGCAGAAGATATTCATCTCGGCCGGCGACCACGACATGGCCGAGAACATCGTGCATCTGGTGCTGGCCAAGGCTCCGGGCGGCGGCGAGGGGACAAAGGGCATCAGCCTGTTCATCGTCCCGAAATTCCTCGTGAACGAGGACGGCAGCCTCGGCGCGCGCAATCCGGTGTCGGTCGGCAAGATCGAGCACAAGATGGGCATCCACGGCAACGCGACCTGCGTGATGAACTATGACGGGGCCACCGGCTATCTGATCGGCGAGCTGCACAAGGGCATGCGTGCGATGTTCACCATGATGAACGAGGCGCGGCTGGGCGTCGGCCTGCAGGGCTATGCGGTGGCCGAGGCCGCCTATCAGAACGCGGTCGCCTATGCGAAGGACCGGCTGCAGGGCCGCGCCGTGACCGGGGCGGCAAATGCGTCCGGCCCCGCCGATCCGCTGATCGTGCACCCGGACATCCGCCGCAGCCTGATGGACCAGAAGTCGTTCGTCGAGGGCGCCCGCGCCTTCACCATGTGGGGCGCGTCGCTGATCGATGCGTCGCACCGCAGCAACGATGCGGCGGCGGAGGGGATGATTTCGCTGCTGACCCCGGTCATCAAGGGGTTCCTGACCGACAAGGGCTTCGACACCGCCGTCGCGGCGCAGCAGGTCTATGGCGGGCACGGCTATATCGAGGAATGGGGCATGTCGCAGTTCGCGCGGGATGCGCGGATCGCGATGATCTACGAGGGTGCCAACGGCGTGCAGGCGCTGGACCTTGTGGGGCGCAAGCTGGCGGCGGACGGCGGCAAGCCGATGATGGCGTTCTTCGAGATGGTGAAGGCGTTCATCAGGGAGAACGAGGGCGACGAGGCGCTGAAGACGGGCTTCCTCGACCCGCTTAAGGCGGCATCGAAGGACCTGCAGACGGCGGCGATGTACTTCATGGCGAACGGCATGAAGACGCCGAACGCGGCGCTGGCCGGATCGACGGATTTCCTGCATCTGTTCGGCCATGTCTGCCTTGGCCTGATGTGGGCGCGGATGGCGCGCGCGTCGGCGGCGGCGCTGGCGTCGGGGACGGACGACCCTGCCTTCCATGAAACCAAGCTGGCGACGGGTCGTTATTACATGGCGCGCCAGCTGCCCGCGACCGCGCTGCATCTGGCGCGCATCCAGACCGGGGCCGAGCCGGTGATGGCGCTGGCGGCAGAGGCGTTCTGACCGGCACGAGTTATCCGCGGGACACCACTCACGGGTTGAAAGGCCCCGCGCGGGGATGCGCGGGGCCTTTCTGTTTTCGGGGATCAGCGCATGGCGTCGCCTGATCGGACCCGGTAGTCTGGCCTTCGGATTTAACGTCAAGGAAGCACGCCCATGCAGCGCGGCTGGCGCGAGGAACCCGGTTTTTCAGGCGGCTGCCAGTGCGGTGCGGTCCGCTACACGGTCGCACCCGGACCCGGAAAGTCGGTCATCTGCCATTGCCGCATGTGCCAGCGGGCAACCGGCAATGCCTTTGCGCCGCTGCTGGAGGTGCCGGCCGTCCGCATCGTCTGGACCGGGAACGCCCGCCGAATGGGCGTCTTCGGACGTGGCCATGCGCGGCTTCTGCGCGACCTGCGGGACGCCGCTGTACTACCGCAGCGACGACACGACCGAGATCATGGCGGGCACCATCGCGCCCCGCTTCGCGTTCCACCCGTTCGAATCCATCTCGGTGGAATCGCGGCGTGACTGGCTGGCGGACCTGCCGGGTCTGCCGGAAATCCGCACACCGCCGGGCTACGTCGTCCGGTCCTTCCAGTCACCGGAACAGTGATGCCGAAGCGCCTGCGCCTGACCCGCCGCTTTCCCGTCGCGCTGTCGAACGACGCCTACCGCAGGCTGCTGAAATTCGCCGAGGAGGCGGGGCTGTCGACGGACGAGGCGCTGACCTTCCTGTTCGAGCATTTCGCGTCGGTGACGGATGCGGAAAACCTTGGCCACCGCCTGCGCCTGTTCAAGGCCGAGATCGAGGCGCGCAAGGCGTGATCGCACCCTGCCCCGCCCGGACCGCAGCCATGCAACCGGACAGGACAGGGCTTCACCTTCGGCGGTCATCGGCCCTCCGGCCTGTACCGCGCGGCAAGCTTCACCCGAACGTCCTTTACAATTCGTTACCGCGCGCCCTTCATCTTCGCGCAAATACTCTGCGGGGGTGGCGGGGGTGCAAAACCCCCGCCTGACCGCCCGCCCCTGAGAGGGACCAGAAATGACCGCGCAACTCCACTGCTTCGGCGAAAGCGGCAACGCCTACAAATGCGCGCTGGCGATGACGCTGGCCGAAATGGAGTGGGAGCCGGTCTATGTCGATTTCTTCCACGGCGGCGCGCGTACGCCGGAGTTCCTGGCCCTGAACGAAATGGGCGAGGTGCCGGTGCTGGTGGACGGGCCGCTGACGCTGACGCAGTCGGGGGTGATCCTCGACTATGTCGCGTCGAAGACCAGCCGCCTGACGGCAAAAAACGCGGCCGACCGGCGCGAGATTCTGCGCTGGATGTTCTGGGACAACCACAAGCTGTCCGGCCCCATCGGCACGACGCGGTTCCAGATGCATTTCCTGCCGCCGGAAAAGCGCCCCCTGGAGGTGATCGCCTTCCTGCAGGCGCGGCTGAAATCGGCCTACCGGGTGCTGAACACGCATCTGGCGGACCGGCAATGGGTCGCGGGACGTGAGGTAACGGTCGCCGACATGTCCTGCTGCGGGTATCTCTATTACCCGGAGCCGTTCGGGTTTGCGCGCGCCGACTGGCCCCATATCGACCGCTGGCTGGACCGCATCGCGGCCCTGCCGGGCTGGAAACATCCCTACGATCTGATGCCGGGCAACCCGTCGGATCGCGCCTGAAAGGACCCCGTGATGTCTGACGCCTACATCTATGACGCCGTCCGTTCACCGCGCGGCAAGGGCCGGCCCGACGGGTCGCTGCACGAGGTCACGTCGGTCGCGCTGTCGGCGCAGCATCCTGAACGCGGTCAAGGAACGGAACCATCTGGACCGGCCACGCGGTCGAGGATGTGATCTGGGGCAATGTCACCCAGGTGGGCGAACAGGGCGGCTGCCTTGCGCGGTCGGCGGTGCTGGCGAGCGATCTGGACGAACGCATCCCCGGCCTTGCGATCAACCGGTTCTGCGCTCCGGCATGGAGGCGGTGAACCTGGCGGCCAATCAGGTGAAGGGCGGCGCGGGCGACGCCTATATCGCGGGCGGGGTCGAGATGATGGGCCGCGTGGCGATGGGGTCGGACGGGGCGGCGATTGCCGTGGACCCGAGCCTTGCGATGAAGACCTATTTCGTGCCGCAGGGAATATCGGCGGACATCATCGCCACGGAATACGGGTTCAGCCGCGACGACGCTGACCTTCTGGCGGTGGAATCTGCAGAAACGCGCCGCAAAAGCCTGGGCGGACAAGCGTTTCGACCGGTCGGTCATCACGATCCGCGACCAGAACGGTCTGCCGATCCTGTCCCATGACGAATACATGCGCCCCGGCACCGACATGCAGGCGCTGGGCGCGCTGAAACCCGCCTTCAAGGACATGGGCGAGGTCATGCCCGGCTTCGACAAGATCGCGATCATGAAATACCCGCATCTGGAGCGGATCAACCATATCCACCATGCGGGCAACTCATCCGGGATCGTGGACGGCGCGGCAGCGGTGCTGGTGGGATCGAAGGCCTTTGGCGAGAAACACGGGCTGAAGCCGCGCGCGCGCATCCGCGCCACGGCGAAGATCGGCACCGATCCGACGATCATGCTGACCGGGCCGGTGCCAGCGACCGAGAAAATCCTGCGCGATTCCGGCATGGCGATTTCCGACATCGACCTGTTCGAGGTGAACGAGGCCTTCGCGTCGGTTGTGCTGCGCTTCATGCAGGCCTTCGACGTGGACGCCGACCGCGTCAACGTCAACGGCGGGTCGATCGCGATGGGCCATCCCCTGGGGGCCACGGGTGCGATCATCATCGGGACGCTGCTGGACGAGCTGGAGCGGTCGGGCAAGGGCGTCGGTCTTGCGACTTTGTGCATCGCCAGCGGAATGGGCGCGGCGACGATCATCGAACGGGTCTGACCGGGCGGCGCGGCGGCAGCACCGAAGCCACTATTCGCTTTCCTCCGTCGGCGCCGCCATGCTTAAACCGCCCTGAAGTCCTCCGACGTCAGGGGCCCCATGTCAGACCGCGCCGAAACCGACAGCCGCAAGCTGCTCCGCCGCCTGCGCGACACCCTGCGCGAACCCGGCGCGGGGCAGGAACGGCTTGACCGGATCACGCATCTGATCGCGGATTCGATGCGCTGCGAGGTCTGCTCGATCTACCTTTTCCGCGATGACGACACGCTGGAACTATGCGCGACCGAGGGTCTGAAAAAGGAATCCGTGCACAAGACCCGGATGCGGCTGGGCGAGGGTCTGGTCGGCCGCGTCGCCAAGACCCTGACGCCGATCAACACAGCAAATGCCCCGGCGGAAAAGGGCTTCCGCTACATGCCCGAAACGGGCGAGGAAATTTTCTCGTCCTTCCTCGGCGTGCCGATCCAGAGGCTGGGGGGCAAGCTGGGCGTGCTGGTCGTCCAGTCGAAGAAAAAACGCCTGTTCTCGGACGACGAGCTTTACGCCATCGAGGTCGTGGCGATGGTGCTGGCCGAGATGACCGAACTCGGGGCCTTCGTTGGCGAAGGCGAGGCGCTGTCGGCGCGGCACACCGGGCCGGTCATGTTCCGGGGCAGCACCGGTCAGGAAGGATCGGCCGAGGGCCGGGTCTTTCTGCACGAGCCGCGCGTGGTGATCACCAACCCGGTGGCGGACGATCCGAAGGCCGAAATCAAGCGGCTGAAGGCGGCAGTGATCGAGCTGCGCAAGTCCGTCGATGATCTGGTCTCGACCGCCGAGGGCGAGGACAAGGACCAGCTGCAGGTCATGGAAGCCTACCGGATGTTCGCCAATTCGCGCGGCTGGATCGCCGCGGATCGAGGAGGACATCCAGCGCGGGCTGTCCGCCGAGGCGGCGGTCGAGAAGGAACAGTCGACCACCCGCGCGCGGCTGGAACAGGTGCCCGACCCCTATCTGCGCGACCGTCTGCATGACCTCGACGACCTGTCGAACCGGCTTCTGCGCATCCTGACCGGACAGGGGGCCGATACCGGGGCGGCGATGCCCGACGACCCGGTTCTGGTCGCGCGCAATATCGGGCCGGGCGAGTTGCTGGAATACGGCCGCAAGCTGCGCGGCGTGGTGCTCGAGGAAGGGTCGGTCGGCAGTCATGCCGCGATTGTGGCGCGCGCGCTGGCGATCCCGCTGGTGATCCACGCTGAACGCATCACGACCGAGGCGCTGAACGGCGACCGGATCCTGGTCGACGGCGATCAGGGCATCGCGCATCTGCGGCCCGAGGCGAATGTCGCCAAGGCCTTCCGCGAAAAGATCGCCATGCAGACCCAGGCGATGCAGCGCTACACGGGCCTGCGCGACCTGCCCGCGACCGCGCTCTGCGGGACAACCATCGCGCTGCACATGAATGCGGGGCTGATGGCCGACCTGCCGAGCCTCGTCGGATCGGGGGCCGAGGGCGTCGGCCTGTTCCGGACCGAGCTGCAGTTCCTGATCCGCAGCCACGTGCCGAAGCGCGGCGAACTCGCGACCCTTTACGCCCGCGTGATGGACGCGGCCCAGGGGCGGCGCGTCGCATTCCGCACGCTCGACATCGGGTCGGACAAGGTGCTGCCCTACATGAAGCGGCCCGACGAGCCGAACCCGGCGATGGGCTGGCGGGCGATCCGCGTCGGTCTCGACAAGCCGGGCGTGCTGAAGATGCAGGTGCAGGCGCTGATGCGGGCGGCCCGGGGTCGGCCCCTGACGGTGATGTTCCCGTTCGTCGCGGAATTCGACGAGTTCCGGCAGGCGCGCGCCCATGTGCTGGAGGAATGGGAGCGCGAGAAGTCGCGCGGGCATCAGATGCCTGCCACGCTGGAGATCGGCGCGATGCTGGAGACGCCGTCACTCGCCTATGCGCCGCGCGGGTTCTTCGAGATGACGGATTTCGTGTCGATCGGCGGCAACGACCTGAAGCAGTTCTTCTTTGCCGCCGACCGCGAGAACGAACAGGTCCGCCGCCGCTACGACACGCTGAACGCGTCGTTCCTGTCCTTCATCGGCCATATCGCCGCGCGCTGCGCCGAGACGGGCACGGCGCTCTCCTTCTGCGGCGAGGATGCGGGACGCCCGGTCGAGGCGCTGTGCCTCGCGGCGATGGGGCTCAGGACCCTGTCGATGCGGCCTGCCTCCATCGGGCCGGTCAAGCACCTGATCCGGCGGGTCAGCCTGACGGAGCTGCGGGGCGTGATGGACGCGGAACTGGACCGGGGCGCCGTGACTCTGCGCCCGGCGGTGATGGACTGGCTGAGCCGGCAGGACGTGTGATGGGGGTTGGGACGGCATTGAACGGGATCGACCCGTAGGGCGGGGTTCACCCCGCCGATGGCGACGATGGCGGGGTGAACCCCGCCTTACAGGCCCAGCGCCTTCCTCAGCGCGGCATTCGCGCGGGTCTGCCAGCCCTTGCCGTCGGCTTTCAGCCGCGCCAGCACGTCGGGGTCAAGGTGCATCGTCACCCGCTGCTTGCGCGCCTCGGGCGGCAAAGGCGGACGGCCCCAGCGCCCATGGGCCTTGAGGATCGCGACGAGTTCGGGGATTTCGGCGGTGGGTTTCGCCTCGCGGAACCACTGCGCGTCAAGTTCCATCGCCTCGCCGTCTTCGTCAATGTAGCTTCTTCGCTTGGACATGTTGCCGCTGTTCCCGTGGATTGGCCTTCCTCAGGCCGATGATCCGTTGTGTCACGCCGCGCGGCGTCCAGATGCAGACATGCAGCCGGTCGCCAATGTAACCCGTCGAGATGAAACGAGGCTCGCCATATTCGCCGCGCCCGTCCGTGCGGGTCACGGCGGCTTCCCAGTCGAACCGCGCCACATCCGCGAAGTCCACGCCGTGCTTGGCGAGGTTGGCTTGGCGTTTGGCTTCGTCCCAGTCGAACATTTATATGCATATGTTATGTCGGGGAGTCAAGGTGCGGGGCAGGATGCGGGGGGATGGTTAACGGAAGGTGTAGGGTGGGCGATTGCGCCCACCGGGACGGGGATGGTGGGCGGAACCACCCACCCCACCGATCTGTCATCTCCGCGAAAGCGGGGAACCATCTTACCGTCCCGCCGAACTGGGCCCCCGCTTTCGCGGGGGTGACAGGGAAGCGGGCGCAACCCGTAGGGCGGGGTTCACCCCGCCGGGGCCGGGCATGGCGGGGTGGAACCCCGCCCTACGGCGCGGCGCGGGTTGGGTGCGCATGCATTGGCGCACCGGGGGTGCGGGTGGGTGGGGGATGGTGCGCAATGAATGCGCACCCTTCCAGTTGCTAGCGCCGTTCGCAGGCAATCCCGTCGTGATCGCCATCCAGACGGTGCGGATCGCCCGGTCCGGACGCCTCGTAGAATGCCTGCGCGGCCGATTGGCTGCCGAAATTGACGCAGTCCAGATCGCCGCCCAACCTCGGTCGCCCCGCCTGCGCCGACACTCGAGTGGGCGGCACCTCGCGCACCCGGGGGGCGCAGACCTGCGGCATCGATCCAGTCCCGCAGCTGTCCGCAGCGCCCGCGACGGGAATCCATCTGGAAGTGGATGCCGCCGGAGCAGGCAGAACCGTCCAGAGCGCCGCCAGCGCCCCAGCCCGCGATCAGAACCTCTCCCAACCGAATCCCAGCCATGGATTAAGGATGGTTAACGCAACGTTAACAATCAAGAGGGATGGCAGGAGACAAAGCGTTCACGGGCGCGCAACGCCGGGGCCGGGCATGGCGGGGTGAACCCCGCCCTACGGCGCGGCGCGGGTAGGGTGCGCATTCATTGCGCACCGGGGGTGCGGGTAGGAGGGGGATGGTGCGCAATGAATGCGCACCCTACGGGTTGCTATTTCTGCAAGCTCGCGTCTTCTTGCGTCACGATTTTAAAAGAACGCATCGCGGGGCGGGCAGTAATGATCCGGACCTCTTTGTCTACTTGCTCTCTCAGCGCTGGCGATGTGTGCTTTGACCGAATACCAATTATTAGCTCGTTGAGCATCAACTGGTTACCAAATGGGTAGAAGTGCATACCATCCTTTTCGCGACATTCGTCTGTCGAAAGAAAAACTCGATATTCGCTCTCATATGACCAGTGCGCAAACTTCATGAACGAAAACCCTTCAATCGCCTTCAGGCGCTCATCGGTGCTCAATGCACGAAAATCGACCTTTGGCCGGCGTGATATATATTTCACTGGGAATGCAATTGCACTTTCAACTTCAAAGCCAAAACATACTCCAGCATGATTGTTGCAATAGTGCGCCCACATAAGAGGGTTGTTCCAATTGGAGCAAAAGCAGATCAGGCCTTTGTCAAGCCAAACCTCCCGCAGAGTCCTCTCCCAAGCAAGACGTTGCTCTTTCTCCCGCAACTGAAAGTGCTTGAACTCGAAGGGGTCGTTCAGTTCTTGATGGCGGCTCACCTTGATGCATTTGTCGCTCAGGCTCTCAATCACGTATTCGTCACGGATGAATTTGTAGAGACGCATCAAACATCCAGCTCCTCCACAAACCGCGCGTTCTCCTGATATACTGGAACCGCAGTTCCGGCTTCTTGCCCATCAGCCGCTCCACCAGGTCGCCCGTCTCGCCCGGCTCGTCCTCATCAATCGACACCCGGATCAGCTTGCGCGTCGCGGGGTTCATCGTGGTGTCCTTCAGGTCCTTGGCGTCCATCTCGCCCAGGCCCTTGAACCGCTGGCACGTCGATCTTGCCTCTTGCCGCCCAGCCCCTTCGCCAGCCACACCTCCTTCTCCGCGTCGTCCGCCACGTACAGACCGCTCCGCCCCCTGCGTCAGCCGGTACAAGGGCGGGCAGGCCAGATACAGGTGGCCCTTGTCGATCATCGGGCGCATCTGGGTGAAGAAGAACGTCATCAGCAGCGACGCGATATGCGCGCCGTCCACGTCGGCGTCGGTCATGATGATGATCTTGTCATAGCGCAGGTCGTCGATGTTGAACCGCGTGCCCATCGACACGCCCAGCGCCTCGCAGATGTCGCGGATTTCGGCGTTCTCGTTCAGCTTGGCCGACGCCGCCCCCAGCACGTTCAGGATTTTGCCCCTTCAGCGGCAGCAGGGCCTGGGTCTCGCGGTTCGCGCGCCCTTGGCGGACCCGCCGGCGCTAGTCGCCCTCGACGATGAACAGCTCCGTCCCCTCGCGGGTCTTCGACGTGCAATCGACCAGCTTGCCGGGCAGGCGCAGCTTCTTGGTCGCGGTCTTGCGCGCGGTTTCCTTTTCCTGCCGGCGGCGCTGGCGTTCTTCGGCGCGCAGCACGAGGAAATCGAGGATCGCGCCCGCCGATTTCGGGTCGGCCGCCAGCCAGGTGTCGAAATGGTCGCGCACCGCGCCTTCGACCAGCCGCGCGGCTTCGGCGGTGGCCAGCCGGTCCTTGGTCTGGCCGACGAATTCCGGCTCGCGGATGAAGCAGCGAGACCATCGCGCAGGCCCCGTCGGCCAGGTCGTCGCGGGTGATCTGGTCGGCCTTGCGGTTCTTGACGAGCTCGCCATAGGCGCGGATGCCCTTCAGGATCGCGGCCCAGAACCCCGCCTCATGCGTGCCGCCTTCGGGCGTGGGGACGGTGTTGCAGTAGCTCTGCAGGAAGCCGTCGCGCGCGGGCGTCCAGTTGATCGCCCATTCGACCTGACCGGGGACGCCGAATTTCTCCTGGAACCCGACGCGGCCCGGCAAAGGGGCGGTCGGCATAGGTGGTGCGATCCTTGCCAGCTGTTCGCCGAGATAGTCGGCCAGGCCGCCGGGGAAGTGGAAGACGGCCTCGCGCGGGGTCTCGCCGTCGTCGCACGGCGGTTTTCCAGCGGATTTCGACGCCGGAGAAGAGATAGGCCTTGGACCGGACCATCTTCATCATCCGGGCGGGCTTGAAGCGGTGATGGCCGAAGATGTCTTCGTCGGCGTGGAAGGTGACGGTGGTGCCGCGGCGGTTCTGGGTCGGGCCCAGGCGTTCTGCATCGGGCCGAGCGGGATGCCGCGCGAGAAGCGCTGCTCGTACAGCTCCTTGTTCCGCGCGACCTCGACCACCATCGAGTCGCGACAGCGCGTTCACCACCGACGCGCCGACGCCGTGCAGGCCGCCGGAGGTCTGATAGGCCTTGCCGCCGAACTTGCCGCCCGCGTGAAGGGTGCAGAGGATCACCTCCAGCGCGGATTTGCCGGGGAATTTCGGATGCGGATCGACCGGAATGCCGCGCCCGTTGTCGCGGACGGTGACGGAGTAATCGGCGTGCAGCTCGACCTCGATCCGGTTGGCATGGCCCGCCACGGCCTCGTCCATCGAGTTGTCGAGGATTTCGGCGACAAGGTGGTGCAGCGCGCGTTCGTCCGTGCCGCCGATATACATGCCGGGGCGCTTGCGGACGGGTTCCAGGCCTTCGAGCACCTCGATGGAATGGGCGTCATAGGTGTCGGAAGGGCGGGAAAGGAGGTCGGACATGGGGTGCCTCGTGCTGCTCGGGCTTGTTGTTGGCAGCGAGTAGAGCATGGGAAAGGGGGCGGGGGAAGGGATGGTGACAAGGTTCGACTTCTTGCCGAGCCCACAACGAATCGTTTATCGTCGGGAGAATGTACAGCACGTCCGCCCAGGCAGAGCTTCGCACAAGCCTAACAGGTGCAATTAAACAAATTCGTGTCCATCAGAAGTACTTGCGTTTCCCTCCTCCAGCAAAGGCGCGCTAACGAGTTTTCGCGGGAAGGCGTCTCGCGGCGCCTTGATCAGTTTTTCAGTCTATCCATGATCTGTTTAGAGCACTTCCAGTCACTGATTCTGGAATACCATCGCGCTTTCGCCGAAAAAAGGCCGAACTGGCCCTTCACTGCCTCTTTCTCCATATATATGGGAGCATAGATAACCTTGCTTGGGTTTATGTCTTTGAGCGAAACATCAGGAGGCCGGACGGAAAGGCATTGCCCCTTTCACAAGTGGGATTTGGCAAGAAATGTAGCATGTTTCGCGCGCACTTGTCAGATTCAACGATAGATTTGCTTCGCCAGTTCGGTGTGGTTCGCTCATCTCGAGACATCTAGGCACGCGCTAGCCCACAGGATACCGCTTTATATTGCCTCCATATTGTGTTGATCCATCTAATGAAAATAAATATCGCGACGCTCAAGATGAATACTGGGGATGCGTTAGGCTAGGCGACCACATGGGCGCACGAGTAGCCGCACAAAATACTGGAGCTCCCTTGGGCATTTTCGGCCATTTTATGTCCATTCGTTTGAGGAACGCGCACCTGTTATGCGAATTCACGAGCAGTCGATTATAGATGTCATTGGCCTAGGCAAGCATCGGCGATGCGATGAATTGGAACTGTCGCGAGCGTAGAAAGCAGTGACAGTCTAGCATAAGTTGAATATCCTCACCTCTCCCTCAGCCACTCCGCCAGCTGCACCTCGTCCATCAGCCCCTGCGCGACGCGGATGATGATCTGGCCGCACCGCTTCGGTGTTCCGGCCCTCTGGCAACCCGTTGAGGCCAACGCTGCGTCCATCACGCGGAACGCCGTCCGCTTGTTGCCATCGTTGAAGCAATGCCCCTGCGCCACCGCGACGCAATAGGCGGCGGCGAGGTCGAAAACATCCTCGATCATGCCATAGGCCAGCCGGTTCTCGACGCGCGCCAAGGCGCCTTCCAGCGACTTGTCGCGCGCGCGGCCCTGCAGTTCGCCGGGATTGAGAACAGCAGTCATGGATAGCGTCGACCAGATCGGCCGTGACAAGGGCGAAGTCCATGGTGCGCCCTACTTGTCCTTGAGGTAGTCAAGCACCGGCTGAACCCGTTCGCGCGTGCTCTCGAGATACGCCATCACCTCGTCCATCGTCAGCGCACGGTGCCCGTCCATCCCCTTCGCCGCCTCGACCGGCACCAGATAGGCCACGGGCTGCGAGTTCTTCAGGATCGCGATGGGTTTGCCGTTCGCGCGGTCCAGCACCTTCTGCGGTTCGCGCAGTTCGGTGATGGTGGCGATCTGCTTGGTGAAGAGGCTGGTCATGGCGCGGTCCCCGTCCTGATGCACGTCATAATACACATTCTGATGTGCAAAATCAAGGGCGTTCCCCACCCGCCCGCCCGCCCTATTCCGGCTCCGCCATGCGCCGCGCCCACATCGCCTTGAAGGCCGGGCGCGCCTGACAGGCCTTCAGCCAGGCATCGACTGCGGGATGGGCCGCGAAGAAGGCGGTCTCGCTCTGCGCATAGCGCAGCACCTCGGCCAGGTTGATGTCGGCGACGGTGAACCGTCCGCCGACCAGAGACCCGCCCGCCAGCGCCTTGTCCAGCACCGCAAGCGGGCGCTTCATCGCATCGCAGGCAGCGTCGATGGCCTTCGTCGCGGCGGGGCTGCCGCGCCCGTGGTCGCGGAGCGCATACATGACGGCGACGCTGTGGGGCTCGATGGCCGAGACCGCATAGAGCGTCCAGGCCTGCATCAGCGCGTCCTCGGCGGCATCCACTCGGGCCGACGTCCCCGCCATAGGTCCGCGCGATGTAGAGATTGATGGCGAGCGATTCCGGCAGCGCCACATCGCCGTCGGTCATGAACGGCACGCCGCCCGCCGGGTTCATCGCCAGGAACGCGGGTGACAGCGTATTCAGCGGTGCATCCGGCGCGTGGGGGTCGGGCAGGCGGTAGGCCTGCATCACCGGGACCTGTGCAAACTCCTTGCCGATCTCGTTCAGAAGCCAGATGCAGCGCGATGCGCGGCTGCGGGAAACGCCGTAGATGGTCAGCATGGTCCGTCACCTCCGGCCCTTGTCTTCGGGCCGCGGCGGGGCGATAGTCAACTGCGCCCGGCGGCGTCCGGGCCAAAGCGAAAGGACAAGCGCGATGCGCGTTTTCTTCACGGGCGGGTCGGGCAAGGCGGGGCGGCATGTCGTGCCTTATCTGGCGGCGCAGGGGCACAGGGTGCTGAACGCGGACAAGGTGCCGCTGAACGCAGCTGGCGTGCATGATCTGATCTGCGATCTGACGGATGCGGGCCAGGTTTATTCGGCGATGGCGGGATGGGCGGGCTATGACGAACTGGATGCGCCGCACAGCGCCGACGGCAACCCGCCGCCCTTCGACGCGGTCGTGCATTTCGCCGCCGTGCCCCGGATGCTGATGATGCCGGACAGCGAATGCTTCCGCATCAACACCGTCAGCACCTACAACGTGCTGGAAGCCGCGACGCGGCTGGGGATCCGCAAGGTGATCGTCGCGTCGTCCGAGACGACCTATGGCATCTGCTTCACGCAAGGCGAGGTGAAGCCCGCCTATCTGCCGGTGGATGAGGATCACCCGACCCTGCCGCAGGACAGCTATGCGATGTCGAAGGTGGTGAACGAGGTGACGGCGCGGTCGTTCCAGGCGCGGACGGGCGCGGACATCTACGCGCTGCGCATCAACAACGTGATCGAACCGCATGAATACGAACGCGATTTCCCGCGATATGTCGCGGACCCAGCGCTGCGGCGGCGCAACGTCTTCGCCTATATCGACGCGCGCGATCTGGGGCAGATGGTGGACCTGTGCCTGAAGGCCAAGGGGTTGGGCTATCAGGTGTTCAACGTGACGAACGACAATCACTCGGTCGCGCTGACGGGGCCGGAGATCATCGACACGGTTCTACCAGGGGGTGCCGGTGAAGACCCCCGTCGGGCCGGACGAGACCTTCTACACCAACGCCAAGGCGAAGCGTATGCTGGGCTTCGCGCCGCGGCACAACTGGCGCGCGGGGGCCTGATCCGGGCGACCCGTCCGGCATTTTGGCGCTGACGGCGCTGGACTGTCGCGACGCTCCGACGGTAATGCCGGGCCATGTCCGAACGCGCGTCTTATGCAGCCCATGCAAAGGGCCTGTTGCTGCTTGGCCTGCCGATCATCGGCGGGCATCTGGCGCATATGCTGATGCATGTGACCGACACGGTCATGCTGGGCTGGTACGGAACCGAGGCGCTGGCGTCGGTGGTTCTGGCGACCTCGTTCTTCTTCTTCATCTATATCCTCGGGTCCGGGCTTCGGCATCGGCCTGATGGGGATGATCTCGGCGGCGCTCGGCCAGGGCGATGATACCGGCGTCCGGCGGCAGACGCGCATGGGGCTGTGGCTGTCGGTGCTCTACGGGCTGGCCGTGATGCCGGTGTTCATCTGGTCGGGACCGATCCTGATCGCGCTGGGGCAGAAGCCGGTTCTGGCCGAGATGGCGCAGGATTACCTGCGCATCGCAGCGGCGGGCATGATCCCGGCCTTGGTCATCATGGTCTTCCGCAGCTATTTCGCGGCGCTGGAAAAGGCAGCTGTGCTGCTGTGGGTGACGCTGGCGAGCGTGCTTCTGAACGCGGTCCTGAACTGGATGCTGATCTTCGGCAACTGGGGCGCGCCGGAACTGGGCCTGCGCGGGTCGGCCATCGCGACGGCCTCGGTCCAGTGCCTGCAGATGCTGATGCTGGCGGGCTATGCCGCCTGGCTGCCCTCGGCCCGGCATTTCCGTCTGTTCCAGCGCATCTGGCGACCGGACTGGCACGCCTTCGGCCAGGTGTTCCGCATGGGCCTGCCCGCGGGTGTGACGCTGCTGGCCGAAAGCGGCCTTTTCATCGCGGCGGCGCTGATGATGGGCTGGGTCGGCACGGTCGAACTGGCCGCCCACGGCATCGCGCTGCAATGCGCGTCGCTGGCCTTCATGGTCTATCTCGGCCTGTCGAACGCAACGACGGTCAAGGTGGGCCGGGCGCAGGGCGAAGGCGATCCGGCGGGCATGCGGGCCGTCGGGATCGCGGCGATCGCGCTGACCTGCGTGATCTGCGCAATTGTGGCGACCGCCTTCCTGAGCATGCCGCATGTCCTGATCGGCGTCTTCGTCGACCGTGCCAGCCCGGACCGGGCAGCGATCCTGGGCTTCGGCGGGACCCTGCTGGCGATGGCGGCGCTGTTCCAGCTGTTCGACGCGATGCAGGTCATCGCGCTGGGGCTGCTGCGGGGCGTGCAGGACGCGCGCATGCCGATGATCCTGGCAGGCGTCAGCTACTGGGTGATCGGGGTGCCGGTCAGCTACGCGCTGGGCTTTCCGCTGGGCTTCGGGGCGCTGGGGATATGGGCCGGTCTGGTCATCGGCCTTGCCGCTGCGTCGGGCCTGCTCATGGCCCGGTTCTGGCGGCGGGAGTGGGGGGCGCCGGGAAAGGCTCAGTCCGGCGTTCTGGCCTGATCCTTGTCCAGCCTGTCCGCCTTGCGCCGCACCAGCACGCTGCGCAGGTCGTGCATCGCCAGCAGCAGCGCGTCCGTCACCGCGTCCAGCTGCGCATCCGTCGCCTTCGACTGCGCCCAGGCGGCGGTCAGGTTCAGGTGATCGACCGCCCGGTGGATGTCGTCGATGTCGCGCGCGGCCAGCACGTCCTGCCGCCGCGCCAGCCAGTCCCGGATCACGCCCGTGTCGGCCGTCCGACAGCACCCGGTCGCCATGCGGCCTGATCTCGCCGTTCTTCACGTTGACCAGCGCGATCTGGTCCATCTCGATCCGGCGCTGGCGGTTCTCGGTATCGACGCGGAACACCGCCGCGCCGTTTTCGCGGATGCGGAAATAGTACTCCGGCAGATCGCCCGGCATGTTCCCCCCGTCGGGCCGGTCCGTCATCATCGGGGCCTTCAGCGCAGCGCTGCGCAGAAGGTCTGGATGCGGCGGCAGGCCTCTTCCAGCACCGTGTCGGACGTAGCGTAGCTGACGCGGAAGTTCGGCGAAACCCCGAAGGCCGACCCGAAGACGACGGCGACGCCCGCCTCTTCCAGCAGCGCCGTCGCAAAGACCTCGTCGTCCGCGATGACGGTGCCTGCCGGGGTCGTCTTGCCGATGCAGCCCGAAATGTCGGGATAGACATAGAACGCCCCCTCGGGACGCGGGCAGCGGAGGCCCTTGGCCTGGTTCAGCATCGACACCGCCAGATCGCGGCGGCGCTGGAACGGCGGCGCGGAAGGCGGGCAGGAAGTCCTGGCTGCCGTTCAGCGCCTCCAGTGCCGCATATTGCGCGACGGAGGAGGGGTTCGACGTGGACTGCGACTGGACCGTGCCCATCGCCTTGATCAGATGCGCGGGGCCTGCGGCATAGCCGATGCGCCAGCCGGTCATCGCATAGGCCTTGGACACGCCGTTGCAGGTGAGCGTGCGGTCATAGAGGCCGGGTTCGACCTGCGCCGGGGTGGTGAATTCGAAATCGTCGAAGACAAGGTGTTCGTACATGTCGTCGGACATGACCCAGACATGGGGATGGCGCATCAGGACATCGGTCAGCGCCTTGACCTCGGCCCGCGTATAGGCGGCACCCGTCGGGTTCGACGGGCTGTTGAAGATGAACCACTTGGTTTTCGGCGTGATCGCGGCCTCAAGCTGCGCCGGGGTCAGCTTGAAGTCGCTGTCGATGCCGCAGGGCACCGGAACCGGCGTGCCGCCCGCCAGCAGCACCATGTCGGGATAGCTGACCCAGTAGGGCGCGGGGATGATGACTTCGTCGCCCGCGTTCAGCGTCGCCATGAATGCGTTGTAGAGCGTCTGCTTGCCGCCGGTCCCGACCGTGACCTGCGCGGGCGTATAGGTCAGGCCGTTTTCGCGCAGGAATTTCGCGCAGATCGCGGCCTTCAGTTCCGGAATGCCGTCCACGGCGGTGTATTTGGTCTTGCCAGCGTCGATCGCGCGCTTGGCGGCGTCCTTGATATGGTCGGGCGTGTCGAAATCCGGCTCGCCCGCGCCGAGGCCGATGACATCCTTGCCTGCGGCAGCCAGTTCGCGCGCGCGGTTGGTGACCGCGATGGTCGCCGAAGGCTTCACGCGGGCGATTGTGTCGGACAGGAAGGCCATGGGCTGC
Organism: uncultured Alphaproteobacteria bacterium; assembly: GCA_963738635.1. GTDB lineage: Bacteria > Pseudomonadota > Alphaproteobacteria > Rhodobacterales > Rhodobacteraceae > JAOADN01. The sequence goes on from CAVTXE010000004.1 coordinate 661,309, forward strand.
TCCGGGTTTGATCTTGCAGGCGCTGCGTCATATGACCGGGGTGCGCGCGCCCCGCAAGTCCGCGCATGCGCATCGGAGCCGCCGCGATGACCGAGACGACCGAGACCCGGATCAAACGGCTGCGTATCCGGTCGTGGCGGCGCGGCATGAAGGAGATGGACCTGATCCTGGGGCCGTTCGCCGATGCATGCCTCGCCGCGCTGGGGCCGCAGGCGCTGGATGCCTTTGAGGCGCTGCTGGCCGAGAACGACCAGGACCTGCTGGCCTGGGTGACGGGGGCTGCGGCGGCTCCCGAGCGGCATCGGGCGGCGCTGAACCGGGTATCTGCGCATATCGGCGCGAGGCCGACCGGTGGCTGAATGCGGCGAATTTTCCTGAACTTTGCCGCAGCTTAACGGATATTTGGCGTTTTCCCCGCAGGGTCGCATGCCTGACCGCCGGAAAGGGACCGAAGCCGCCATGCAGATGATCGCCATCGAACCGGTGCCGCCCAAGGCGCTGCTGCCCGAATACCTCGACACGCTCGGGCTGATCGAACGCATGCACCGCCTGCTGCTGGACGTCATCAAGGACGAATTCGAGCGTCTGGGAATGCTGGAAGTCAACGCGGTGCAGGCGCTGCTGCTGTTCAACATCGGCGAACACGAGGTGACGGCGGGCGAGCTGAAATCGCGCGGCTACTATCAGGGGTCGAATGTCAGCTACAATCTGAAGAAGCTGGTCGAGGCGGGATACATGCACCACCAGCGGTCCGAGATGGACCGCCGTTCGGTGCGGGTGCGGCTGACCGCACGCGGGCTGCAGGTGCGCGAGGCGGTGGCGGCGCTGTTCCGCAGGCATTCGGACGGCATGCAGGGCAAGGCGCTGGTGGGGATCGACACGCTGGACCAGATGAACGGGCTACTGCGCCGGATGGAACGCTTCTGGACCGATCAGATCCGCTACATCTACTAGGGCGGGGATGTGCGGCAGGCTGGCGGTGTTCACCACAATCTCCCGCAGCAGCTTCTTTTCCATTGCGCGGCGGAAATCCGGAAAATCGAGCGCGATCTCGACAAAGGCATCCGGCCCGCGGATCAGGCTGCGCGCGTAGTAGTCGGCCAGTTCGGCGGCGGCAGAGACGCCCTTCTGCGGCTCGCCCCCGCCGATGGCCAGCGCATTGATGGTGATGCCCGGCAGGTCCGGCGGAAGCACCGCCGCAGGCTCCGGCCCCAGATTGTTCGGCCCGTCGCCCGCGATGTCCAGCGTCAGGCGCGCGCAGTCGCCCTGCGCGGTCAGCAGTTGCAGGCCGAAGCCCGCCGCGATGCCGAGCGCGGTTTCGTTCGGCATCAGGAATTCCGTGCGCGCGCGCAGCGCCGCCGCCATGCTTTCGATGACATCCGGCCCTGTCACGTCGGCCCAGGGCACAAGCACCCGCTGCGACCGTGCCCCGCTCCATTCATAGACGGCGATGCGCACCGGGCTTTCGGGCAGGTCCAGCAGGGCCGCCTGAACCGACGGGGCCGTCAGCGCCGCCGCCATCCCCTCCATCATCAGCTGCTTTTCCGCGCGGTCGACCGACCCCGACACATCCAGCCCGATGGCCAGCGCCAGACGGCAATCGGCCCGCGCGGGCTGTATTGCCGCGATCAGCGCCAGCGCGGCCCAGACGCCCGGCCTCATCTCAGGTCCGGCGGCACGGCGTCCGGGGCGGCTCGGCGTCGCCCCGAGGACCGGACCGGACAGCTCGCGTTCCAGCTTGCGTCGGAACGCGCGCGGGAAATCCTCGTGCCCGTCCGCCACCTCGACGAACGCCCCCGGCCCCCGGATCACCTGTGACGCGAAATAGCGCGCCAGATCGCGGTCATCGCCGGTGATGGCCAGCGCATTCACCGTCAGCGCGCCGAAATCGCGCGCGGCATAGACCCGGTGCGGCTTCATCCCCGCGTTGCTCTGCCCGTCGCCCGACAGATCGAGCGTCTGCGCGTCACAGACCGGCGCGCGCGCCATCAGGTCGCCCGCATAGGTCAGCGACACGCCCAGCGCCGTCAGGCCCGAGGCCCGCCGGACATGCGCCGCCATGACGCCCGCCGCATGGTCGATCTCGGCCTCACCCGCCAGCACCGTCCAGTCCAGCACCACCGCCTGTTCGGCCGACCCGCTCCATTCGAAGATCGCCAGCGCCACAGGGTCCGGCCCCGCCAGGAACGCCGCCCGGATCGCGGGGTCCGTCAGCGCCGCGACGATCCCGCCCTGCTGGATGCGGTAATCGCGCGTGGATATCGACCGCGACACGTCGAACCCCAGCGCCAGCGCAAGGCGGCACCCTGCCCCGGCAGGCCCGGCGGACAGCGCGGCGGCAAGAACCGCTACCAGTGCCCCGTATTGCCCATGCTTGCCCACGGTTCCGCCTTTGGCAGCGCGTCGCCCATCTGCAGCAGTTCCACCGACACGTTGTCCGGCGACCGCACGAAGGCCATGTGCCCGTCGCGCGGCGGGCGGTTGATGGTGACGCCGTTCGCCTGCAGATGTGCGCACATGTCGTAGATATTCCCGACCGCATAGGCCAGATGCCCGAAATGCCGGCTGTCGGACGGCAGGCCGTCGTCGCCGTCCCAGTTATGGGTCAGCTCGATGGGGCATTCCGGCTGGCCGGGCGGGGCGAGGAAGATCAGGCTGAACCGGCCGCCTTCGTTGTCGATCCGCCGCGTCTCCTCCAGCCCCAGCAGCTTCCAGAACGCCAGCGATGCGTCGAGGTCCTTCACGCGCACCATCGTGTGCAGATATTTCACCTTCATGCGGCAGCTCCTGTTCTGGTTCGCGTCAGGCTAGCACCGCCCTGCGACACCCGAAAGACCGCACTGGGCGCGGATTTCCTGTGGGCAACCCATATCCTGCGTTGGCGCAAAGCCATGCCGCAAGATAGAGTATGGCTCGATTCGCCCCATCAAGGACCGCCCCCATGCCCCTCACCCCCGAACAGCAGGCCGAGATCGCCGAGGCCCGGTCCGACCCCCGCCCCACGCTCCGCGCCGTCTCGCCCGGCATGGAGGATCACCTCTACCTCGCCCACCCCGTCCTCGACCACGGCCTGATCCGCGTCATCGACTACATGGGCGACGACGCCGCCATCACCCAGGCCGCCCGCGGTCAGCTACGGGCGCGGCACCAAGGCCGTCCAGAACGACGAAGGCCTGATCCGCTACCTCATGCGGCACTGGCACTCGACCCCGTTCGAGATGTGCGAGGTCAAGTTCCACGTCAAGCTGCCGGTCTTCGTCGCCCGCCAGTGGATCCGCCACCGCACCGCCAACGTCAACGAATACTCCGCCCGCTATTCGATCCTCGACCGCGAATTCTACATCCCCGCGCCCGAGAACCTGAACGCGCAGTCCGCCGTCAACAACCAGGGCCGGGGCGCGATGCTGGAGGGGGCCGAGGCGCAGCGCGTGCTCGACTGGCTGCGCGAGGATGCCGGGCGGGCCTATGACCATTACGAGGCGATGCTGAGCCAGGACGGCCAGCAGGGCCTGGCGCGCGAACTCGCCCGGATGAACCTGCCCGCGAATGTCTACACGCAATGGTACTGGAAGGTGGACCTGCACAACCTGTTCCACTTCCTGCGCCTGCGGGCGGATGCCCATGCGCAGTACGAAATCCGGGTCTATGCCGAGGCGATGTGCGGGATCGTGCGGGACTGGGTGCCGCTGGCCTACGGGGCGTTCGAGGATTACCGGCTGGGCGGGGTGACGCTGAGCGGGAAGGCGGTGGAGGTGGTGCGGCGGCGGCTGGCGGGGGAGGTGGTGACGCAGGAGACGTCGGGATGAGCAAGGGGGAGTGGCGGGAGTTCGAGGGGGTTTGGGGGTGAGTGAGGGGCGCATAATTCGTCACCAACAGCTTACGACACCATAGTCCTAAGTTTCTTGCCTTTCTCGTTAGTTCTTCGCAGCTGCTTACGAAAAAATCAAGAGTGAAACATTTGAGCATTGGCAACCACGTCGGAACCTTGTCGCTCGCCCTTTGAGGATTCCAAAACGTGCGGCCTCAGCTTCGCAATGAATATTTGACATTCAACTTTGGACTCCACGCAAATCGTCGACTTTCTGGACGATATGAACCATGATCTGGTTTCAAAAATGACGACTATTCTTCAATCTAAACTCAATTCGGGTTCCACAACTCTATCCGGGCAAGCGGCATTCGGCCAATAAGGGCAAAGATCCGGCAAGTTGAGCGGAATCCACTCAGAAGATCCATCTGATTACTGGGAGATTTCCACCGATCAGGTATTTCCGTGATGAAGCGATCTGGCAGCTTCCCAACGTAAAAGCCAATCACCGAGAAGAACCGCATCAATGCCAATTTCCCTTAGAGCTTGTAACGTTGCGTTCTCGGTTTCAGCGGCCAAAAGATATAGTATTGAGCGTTTGTAGTCGGCACAAGCGTTCTTGCCGCAGTCAAGCATGGGCGGCGAGCTATCGAATGATAAAGACGCGCGATAGATCGAATGAAAGACTATTGTCATTACGGAGGGGACTACCGAGCACAGGTTCTGCGCTATCCAGAGATCGACAGAATTCTTGCTCAATCTTTCTATCCTGTCAAGGATGCGAACGTAAACTTTTTACGATCAAAAAAACCCTTCAGACGTTCTTGATCTTTATCGCATTTCAGCGCCAATGCGCCAGCAATGTCGAGTGCGAAGTTGATTGGGTCGAATATCTTCAGCATCTCGACCAAGCATCAAACCAGATCGGGAACTTCTAACCGATCAGGTTTCGATGAAGATGCTTTACGTGTTCGAGATACGATTTCGAGGCAAAGTATAAAGACTTGCTGAAAGGCGCGACCTTCTGGATTGGCCATTTGCTCGATATTTTCAGAGTATCACTACATGTATTGAATGTTCGGCTAGAAGCGAGTTGCTGAATTTTTCTGAAATTAACAGTCACGAAATTGGCGTGGATGCAAAATTTCATCTGGAAAAGGGTCAACGAAATTTGAAAACGTCTTGTGCTGCCGGAAATTTATTCGGGCATTAGCAAGGGTGTAAAGATGTGTCATTCTATGCGCCAGCAGAAGATTTACTTGATCGTGCATTTGTTTTCGGCGTGATGGCTGGCGGGACGTGACAGGCGGATATCAGCGGCTTGTTTCACCCAAGAAGATTAATGCTATTAGGCGATATATCAAGGATCAAAGAAAAGTATTTCTGCCAAATATCGTTGTAACACTGCCATCTTCGGCTAACTTGATTAAGGAGGGCAAGGAAGCAAACTCATCTGAAACTTGGCGCTGTCGAAGGTGTGACGATTGAAATTGCAAATGATATTAATTCCGTTGGAATTATTGATGGTCAACATCGTGTTTTCTCCTTTTATCGCGGCGTCAATGATGATCCTCTAATAGCAATTCAAGGCGCACGAAAATTTGCTCGTGACCGGTATTGCAGCCTGCTCAATGGTCCGGACTGGAACGGATACACTCGAGGCAGAGATGTTCTGGCGATAAATTCGAAGCAGACCAAGGTGTCTACTAACTGATTCAAGAGGTAACTCGATTCGTTCATCCTTTTGATTCTACTTCAATTGCAACTGAAGTTCTTTTTGGAATCGATGCGAGCTCCGGACCACTTGAAAATTGTTTCAAACGGTCTATCTTTGAAGAAGATAAACTCAAGTTTGCAACTACTATCGCTTACGCGCTTCGCCCCTTGGTGAAAACATCTGGGGATGATTCATTATTCAGCAATTGGACAGATCCAGAGCGAGATGATTTAGTCGCACTTGACTGAATTATTGCAGATCCATACGAATCTGCACCAGCTGTATTGGCTGCGAAGCGCACCAAGACGGGTGTACCGGGATCGAGGGCTGGTAAGTGGAATTTGTGATGCCACCATCAGCCCTGGTTAACGCCCAACGCTATTCAGTTTCATCTGCAGCAGTTGGATGCGCGCAGTGAGAACGATCCGTGACGTGCGAGTGGTGGGGTGGAACGCCCACCACTAGCCCGGTGCCAACCCGCCGCTCATTTGCCATTTGGCGCGCCCGTCCGCGCCGTCGATGGTGGGGTGGCAACCCCACCCTACGGGTTCGGCTCTCCATCGCGGTGATACGACGAATACGGCCAATCCCCGGGCCGTCCCGCGCATTGAAACGCCGCGCCTCCTGCGCTACCATTGCCGCATGAACAAACCCTCCGACCCCAAGCGCGCCCGGCTCTGGACCGATCCGCCCGCCGCACCGGATGCGCCGGTGGCGGGCTATGACGACTGGCTGGCCCGCGACATCGCGCGGGGCATCGCCGATCTGGACGCGGGCAAGGCCACGCCGCTGGAGAAAATGCGCAAGGAATTCGGCCTGGAATGAAGGTCGTCTTTTCCGACCTGTCCCGCGCCCGGCTGCACGACATCCAGGGCTACATCGCCTTCCACAACATCCGCGCCGCCCAGCGGGTTGCTGACCGCATCATCTATGCCGCCGAAATGCTGGCCGATCACCCGCATCTCGGCGCGCCGTGGCAGGGCGGGCCGACCCGCGCGCTGACCGTGCCGGGGTTGCCCTACCGGATTCACTATCGTGTGGATCAGGGTGCGGGGCGGGTGGAGGTCATCACGGTGGCGCATACAAGCCAGCTGCCGCCGGGGCGAACGCCGTAGTCTGGTGCTGCGCCGACGGCCCCTGAAAACCCCTCAAACCTTTCCACTTCCTTAAAATGCTCTCGCAACCCCTTGAAATCATTCATCCCGAAACACGGTCCCAACTCGGGACCGCCCTCTGGCCATCCCCCGCCCCGCCTGCCATACCGTCCCCGGACCCACCCCGGAGACCCCGATGATCCTCTACGGCATCCCCACCTGCGACACCTGCAAGAAGGCCGAGCGCGCCCTGAAATCCGCAGGCCACCCCGTCACCGTCCGCGACATCCGCGCCGACCCCCTGACCCCGGATGAATGGCGGGAGTTGATCCACGAATTCGGCGACCGGCTGGTCAACCGCAACTCCCCCACCTGGCGCGGCCTGTCGGACTGGATGCAGGCCTCCGAGGCCGACGCCCAGCTGGCCGCGAACCCCACCCTGATGAAGCGCCCGGTGATCCGGGACGGCGCGAAGATGACCCTCGGCTGGGATGACGACGCGCAGGCCGCCTGGGGTCTCTGACCGCTACACCTTCACGATACCCTTCAGCCGCAGCGCCAGTGCATCGCGGTCCTGCCCCGTCTCCTCGGCCAGCCGGCGCAGGCCGAAATGCACGCGCGCCATGTCCTGATAATAGCTCGTGAAGACATAGTTGATCGCGGCCCCCGTCACCGCCCCGATCACCGGTGCCGCCTGCGCCGCCAGCTTCTGCCCCAGCACCACCGACAGGCGGGGCGCGACCCGGGCGATCAGCGCCGACAGGCCCTGCCCGGTGATGGTGACGCGGGCGGCAAGGAACCCCAGATCGGCGGCGTCGTCATTGGTCAGCGGCCCGGCGCTGGCGAAAACGCGGATGCAGTCGGCGCGCGTCGCCTCATCGGCGGGGTCGAAGCCATGCTCGGCGGCGATGCCCTGGATCGACCGCAGAAGCACCGTCGTCGTGACCGGAAGCTCCGCCAGAGCCGTCGGCAGCCCGCCCGACCCGCCGGCCGCGCCCAAAGCCGCCGTGATGGCGGTGTTCAGCCAGTCACCCCGGTCGGCCAGCACGCCCCGCGAGGCGGCGGCGGCGTTGAAGGCGCGCTCAAGGGCGGCGGCGGTCGCAGCCTCCAGCCCGTCCTTGATGCGGTCGGGCAGGCGTTCCAGCAGGTTCTCGGCTGACCCGCCGACAAGGCGTGATCAGCTTCATCCCCAGCCCGTTGGCCGACCGGTGGCGGACGCAAGGGCGGCAAGGCGGGCCTCGATCTCGACGGGGGTCGGGGCGGTCACGGCGACGGCGGTTCCTGTGTCGGGCATGGTGTTCCCATAAGGTCTGTCACAGACAGGATATGGGGGCCGGTGCCGCCCGCGCTAGGGGGAAGCCCGCTCCACCGCACCCCGCACGCCCTGCCAGGCCCCTTTCTTCAGTTCCAGCCCCAGGACCCGGTCTGGGTTGGTGGGGGGCGGCATCCTTACGCCCTCGATCACCGCGAAGCCGAAGCGGGCGTAATAGGGCGCGTCGCCGACCAGCAGCACGCGTTCCCACCCCAGCCGCCGCGCTTCGGCCAGCAATTCCTGGATCAGCAGCGCGCCGAGGCCTTCGCCCTGCCGGGTCGGGTGGACGGCGACGGGACCGAGCAGCAGGACGGGCTGGCCTGCGACACGGACCGGCCAGTAGCGGATGACGGCGGCCAGGATGGAATATTCGTCGCGCAGCACAAGGCAGAGTTCCGGCACCGGCGCGATGCCCTCACGCAAACGGTAGGAGGAGAGCGCGCCGCGCCCCGGCGCGAAGCAGAGGTCATAGAGCGCCTCGACCTCCCACCAGTCGGCGTCACTTTCCTCTTCCAGCCGATACAAGCCGCGCGTCCCCCTCAGATTCCGGTGGCAGCGCGCCTAGCATGGCCCTAACCCTTCGGCAAACGTGAATGGGGACTGCGCATGTTCTACCGCCCGGAAGACGGCCACGGCCTGCCGCACAACCCGTTCACGGCGGTGGTGTCGCCGCGCCCGATCGGCTGGATTTCGACGCGCGGACGGATGGGGGACAATCTCGCGCCCTATTCCTTCTTCAATGCCGTGGCCTACACGCCGCCGCAGGTGATGTTCGCCTCGACGGGCCGCAAGGCCGACCGCGACGACACGAAGGATTCGGTCGGCAACATCCGCGACAGCGGGGTGTTCGCGGTGAACATCGTGGGGTTCGACCTGAAGGACGCGATGAACATGTCCTCGGGGCCGTGGCCTCAGCAGACGGACGAATTCGCACTGGCGGGACTGGTGAAGGCGGAATGCGAGACCATCTCGTGCCCGCGTGTGGCGGCGTCACCGGCGGTGCTGGAATGCCGCATGACGCAGATCGTGACGCTGAAGGGGCGGTCGAACTTCATGGTGATCGGCGAGGTGACGGGCGTGCATCTGCGCGACGACTGCCTGGTCGGAGGGCCGGTTCGACGTGACGCGCTACCGGCCTTTGGCGCGGTCGGGGTACATGGATTATTCGGTGGTGAGGGAAGTGTTCGAGATGCGCAGGCCGGACGAATGACACATCCCGGCCTGTCCGCCCCGACCCTGACCGGCGGCCCCCGCCCCGGTCTCTGCACCGACTGCGGGGTCAGTCGGATCGGCGATGGCAAGGACTGCGGGCGGGCCTGTCAGTTCATCAGGCCGGATTACCCGGTGCTGGAGGCGTCGGTCCATGGCCGCGTGGCGGAACCGGCGCGGGGCGAGGAAGCGTTCTTCGGCCCCTACCTGGCCATGCACCGCGCGGCGCTGAAGCCCCCGGCGACCGGCGCGCAGTGGACGGGCATCACCACGGCGCTGGCGGCGCGGCTGCTGGAAACGGGGGCGGTGACAGCCGTGCTGACGGTCGCGCCCGATCCGCAGGACCCGTGGAGGCCGATGCCGGTGATCGTGACGGATGCAGCGGCGCTGGCGCAGTGCCGGGGGATGCGGATGGGCTATGCGCCCACCCTTGCGCTGCTGGAGCCTGCGCGCGCGGCGGGGCACACACGGATCGCGATGATCGGCATCCCGTGTCAGGTCTATGCGCTGCGCGCGCTGGAGCGGAAGCTGGGGCTGGAGCGGCTCTATGTCATCGGGACGCCCTGTTCCGACAACACGACGACCGAGAATTTCCACGCCTTCCTGAAGCTGATCGACCCTGCGCCCGAGGGTGTCAGCTATTTCGAGTTCCGGGCGGACTACCGCTGCGAAATCCGCTATTCGGACGGGCGGGCGACACGCGCCGTGCCGTTCCTGAAGCTGCCCTTGTCTAAACTGCCCGCCGACTTCTTCCCCGTCACCTGCCGCACCTGCGTCGATTACACGAACCGGCTGGCCGACATCACGGTCGGCTACATGGCCGGCACGGGCGAGCAGTGGGTGATCGTGCGGAACGCAGCGCGGGGCAGAGATTCTGGACCTTCTGGGCGACCGCATCGCGCCGGCACCCCTTCGGACAAGGGCAACCGGCGCGGCGCAGTGAAGGGGTTCATGGCCAACACCGCTCGCGCGGCGGGCGGGTTGCCGCTTGCGGTCGATGCCGGACTGGGCGCGGCCCATCGTGGCCTTCCTGCAGCCGCGCATCGGGCCGCGCGGCCTGGAATTCGCGCGGGCGCGGGTCGAGATGAAGGCGGTCGAGACGGTGCTGCACCTGCGCCGCCTGTTTCCGGCGAGAATCAAGAACATGGTCCCGGCCCATGTCTGGCGGCTGGTCGCGCCCTACGGGCTGATCCCGGACAAGGGCGAGACCCGGGACGACTAGGGCGTTGCCCATGCGTCAACTTTCATCCGTTGCGTAAACCCTCTTTTGTCAATTGACCCGCCACTTTAGGGTGAGGCCTCGCGCGGCCGGGGGAATTCGATATTGCAGACCATGATCGGCGTCATCGGCGGGTCCGGTGTCTATGACATCGCGGGGCTTGAGGGCGCGTCCTGGGTCAAGGTGAAGACGCCCTGGGGCGCGCCGTCGGACGAGATTCTGGTGGGGCGGCTGGGCGGCGTGCCGATGGCCTTCCTTCCGCGTCACGGGCGCGGGCATGTGCATTCGCCGTCATCGGTTCCCTACCGCGCGAACATCGACGCGCTGAAGCGGCTGGGCTGCACCGATGTGATCGCCGTGTCGGCCTGCGGGTCGTTCCGGGAGGATATGGCACCGGGTGATTTCGTGGTGGTCGACCAGTATATCGACCGCACCTTCGCGCGGGAAAAGTCGTTCTTCGGAACAGGATGTGTTGCCCATGTCTCGCTGGCGCACCCGACGTGCGCCCGCTTGTCGGATGCCTGCCATCAGGCCGCAGCGGCGGAAGGCATCCGCGTCCACAGCGGCGGCACCTACCTCGCTATGGAAGGCCCGCAGTTTTCCACGCTGGCCGAAAGCCGGATGTACCGCGAGGCGTGGCGCGCCGACGTGATCGGCATGACCGGCATGCCCGAGGCGAAACTGGCGCGCGAGGCCGAACTTTGCTACGCCTCGGTCGCCATGATCACGGATTATGACAGCTGGCATCCCGATCATGGCGAGGTGGACGTGACGACAGTGATCCGGACGCTGACCGCCAATTCCGCCAAGGCGCGGGGGCTGATCGCCCGGCTGCCCGCCCTTCTGGGGGCGACGCGCGATCCCTGCCCGCATGGCTGCGACCGTGCGCTCAGCCATGCGGTGATGACGGCCCCGGACCGGCGCGATGCCGGTCTCGTAGCAAAGCTGGATGCAGTGGCGGGGCGCGTCCTGTGAGGGGCCTGCCGGCGGCAGTCCTGTGCCTGACCTTCGGCGCGGCTTTGGCCGATGAAGGCGCGGTCGTGACCTATGGCCGCATGTCGGACTCGGACTTCTACAAGGCGGTGTCCTGCGGCGCGGTGCCGGGCTGGGGCTGCCGGAGCACCCCGGTGAGGTGGCCGCATGACCGTGCGCGGCGGCTGTCGGTATCGGTGGCGATGAAGGACGAAGGTTATCCGGCAGCGACGGCGGCGCGGATCAGCGCAGCCATCGACCATGCGATCCGCCAGATCAACGGCGCTGGGGCCGATGTGCGGCTGCGCCGCCACGGGGACGAAAAACCGGCAGACATTGCCGTAAGGCTTTTCGGGGTGCCCGAGGGGCGGACGGCCAGGGGCAGCGGCATCGCCGATCTGGAAGGCAGGTCGATGACGGCGGGCTATGTCTCGGTTGACTATGACGCGGGCCACACGATCCGGCGCGGCCGGATCCTGCTGGCCGCGGATATCGGCGAGCGGAACGTCGAATCCATCGTGCTGGAGGAGCTGACCCAGTCGCTGGGCCTGCTGTTCGATATCGATGACACCGCCTACCGCTCCACGTCGGTCTTCGCGGAACGCGGCGACGACGTGACAGACCTGAGCGGCCAGGACGCAGATGCGCTGCGCCGCCACTATCCTCCGTCCTACTGAACCCGCGAGGTGCCATGAAGAAGACCGTCAAGGACTATATCCGCACCATCGCCGACTTCCCGCATGAAGGGATCATGTTCCGCGATGTGACAACGCTGTTCGCCGACGCGCGCGGGTTCCGGATTGCCATCGACCAGCTGCTGCATCCCTACGCGGGCGAGCGGATCGACAAGGTGGTGGGGCTCGAGGCGCGGGGCTTCATCCTCGGCGGGGCCATCGCGCATCAGCTGTCGGTGGGATTTGTGCCGATCCGCAAGAAGGGCAAGCTGCCGGGGCAGACGATTTCCCAAGGCTACAAGCTGGAATACGGCGAGGCGATCATGGAAATTCATGAAGATGCCCTGCAGCCGGGCGAAAAGGTGCTGATCGTCGACGACCTGCTGGCGACGGGAGGCACCTGCGAGGCCGGGATCAAGCTGATCGAGCGGCTGGGGGCCGAGGTCGTGGGCTGCGCCTTCGTCATCGACCTGCCGGAACTGGGCGGGCGGAGGCTGCTGGAAAAGCTGGGGATGAGCGTGCACGTGTTGTGCGAATTCGAAGGGGCGTAGGGGTCCCCGGCTGGACCCGGCGTTTGCAAAGGCGACACTGACGCTGATACTGCCGCGGGCCGGCAAACGGAGTGACCATGCGCCTGATCCCCTCACCCGTGACCGCGATCCTAGCGTCGTGCCTGTTCCTCACCGGCCTCGCTGCCGCCGCGATCACCCCCTACCGCGCCATCGTCGGGGTCGAGACGCTGGGCCTGAGCAACTTTCAGTTCGCCCTGATCGTCGGGCTGGGCGGCGTCGGCACGGCCATTGCCTCGTTTGTCCTGGGAACCATCTCGGACCGCGCCGCCGACCGCAGGCGGCTTGTCCTGCTCTGCGCGGCGGTCGGCTGTCTTGGCTATGCGATGGTCTGGTTTGTCCCCTCGGCGGTCTGTTTCGCGCTGGCGTTCGGCATCGTCATTCCGTTCGGAAGTGCCATCACGTCGCAGAACTTTTCTTACGCCCGCAGCTATTACAACGCGACCGATCCGGGCCGGGCGGCCTTTATGATGTCGGTGCTGCGCAGTCTGTTCTCGCTCGCCTGGGTCATCGTGCCGCCGCTTGCAGGATGGGTGGCGATGCGTGGCACGCCGATTGACACATTCCTGATCGCGGTGCTGGCGCTGTTGGGGTTCCTCGCGATGTTCGCGGTACTCTACCTGATTCCGGGAACGGGCATCGCGCCACAGCGCAGTGCCGCACCGCAGCCATTCCGGATCGCGCCCGAACGGCGCTGGGGTCTTGCGGGTGTCACGCTGATCCGGTGCGCCATCTTCATTCACCTGACAACGCTGCCGCTGACCTTGCGGGCCGATTTCGGCGGGTCGCTGGCCGATGTCGGCCTGAACGCAGGGGTCGCCGCCGCGCTGGAGGTGCCGCTGATGGTGATGTGGGGCTATGCGGCGCGGCGCTGGTCGAACGAGACGCTCATCAGCCTGAACGGGGCGATATTCGCGCTGTATCTCGGCGCGATCCCGTTTGCCGGATCGGTCCAGGGCGTTCTGCTGCTGCAAGGGCTGAATGCGCTGGCGACGGCCGCCCTCCTCAGCCTGACCATCGCCTATATGCAGGACCTTATCGCCGGACGGGTCGGCACCTCGACCGCACTTCTCGACACGGTGACGGTTGTGGCGACGCTGACAACCTCGGCCGTCTTTGCGCTGCTGGCGACGAAGGAGAGCTACCTCGCCATCTTCCCGGTCGGCGCGGGGATGAGCCTGCTCGGCGCGGGCCTGATCTGGGGGAAGGGCCGCCAGAGGTAGGCGGGCGGCCTTTCATCGTCCATCAGGCGTAGCTCACCACCTCGATCTCGATCCCGTTTTCCTCGCGGAAATAGAACCGACGCCCGGGTTCGTAGTCATAGGTCTCGCCTGGCTGATAGCCTTTCGCCCGCACCTTCGCCTCGGTCGCGGCAAGGTCATCGACGACGACACCGATATGGTTCAGCCCGCCTTTCACCGCATAGCTCCGCTCGCCGCTCGCCCTGGGCGCGCCCGGCGAATAGGCCGCGACATAGCTGTCGTCCGATCCGACATGCACCGTGAAGCCGCTGTCGATCGCTTCGCCCTGCCAGCGGATATGCCAGCCGAACAGATCGCACAGCATCGCTGCCGTCGCCTGCGGGTTCGCGACCGTCATGTTCACATGTTCCAGATGCGCCATAGCCTTGTCCTTTCGCGTTGCAATTGCTGATGATTCTCAGTCTGATTTCTAAAGTCCACTTGAGATCAAGGAGAATCGTCATGGCGACTGGCGGACTGACCATCGGCGACCTGGCCACCCGCACCGGCCTCGCCGTCTCGGCGATCCGATTCTACGAAACCCACGGCATCGTCGGCCCCCTGCGGAACGCGGGCGGGCACCGGCGCTATGACCGGTCCGACATCCGCCGGCTGTCCTTTGCGATGATCGCGCAGGGTCTGGGGTTCTCGCTGGCCGAGATCGCGGCGACGCTGCGGGGCCTGCCCGATGGCCGCACGCCGACGCGCGAGGATTGGGCAAGGCTGTCGCAGGGGTTCCGCGCATCCATCGACACCCGCATCGCGGCATTGACCACGCTGCGCGACAAACTGGACGGCTGCATCGGCTGCGGCTGCCTGTCGCTGGATCGCTGCGCGCTCTACAATCCCGCTGACGCCGCCGCCGCACGGGGCACCGGACCGCGCTACCTGATGGGTGACCGGCCGACGCGCGTCAGGCGCGCAGGACGTGGTTAACGACGCATGAAGTTTCCCGCTGCCACGTATATTTATCAACAGGTTACATGGCGGTCCCAACTCGGGACCAGACTAGCCCCCGCAGAACTGCCCCCGGATTCATGATGCCGGCCGGGTCCAGCGCCGCCTTGACCGCCCGCATCGTCGCCAGCTTCGCGGGGTCGCCGTAGCGTTCCAGATCGTCCACCTTCAGCCGCCCGATCCCGTGTTCGGCGCTGACCGACCCGCCCATCGCATGGGTCAGGTCATGCACCGCCCGCTTCACCGCGTCGGCCTTTGACCTGTCCGGCGTCTGCCCCTGCGGCGGAAAGACGTTCCAGTGCAGGTTCCCGTCGCCGACATGGCCGAAGACGTTGATCCGGAAATCGCCGAGCTTCGCCACCTCGCGCGGGGCCTGCGCGATGAAGCCCGGCAGTTCTGACAGCGGCAGCGAGATGTCGTGCGACGACACCGCGCCGATCCGGCGGTTCGCCTCGGGCAGGTCCTCGCGGAACCGCCAGAACGCCGCCCGCTGGCCTTCGCTTGCCGCAATCACCCCGTCATCCGACAGGCCCGCCGCCAACGCCGCTGCGAACAAGCCTTCCAGCGCCGCCTGCGGATCAAGGCCGACGGGCAGCCCGACATCGATCAGCACCTGCCAGTCGGGGCGCATGTGCCCCAGCGGCTGGCGCGTCTCGGGCCCCACCTCGTCCAGAAACAGCGTGCCCTGCCGCCCGATCAGCTCGAAGGCCGACACGCAGCCGCCCATCCGCGCCTCGGC
Organism: uncultured Alphaproteobacteria bacterium; assembly: GCA_963738635.1. Lineage (GTDB taxonomy): Bacteria > Pseudomonadota > Alphaproteobacteria > Rhodobacterales > Rhodobacteraceae > JAOADN01. The sequence goes on from CAVTXE010000004.1 coordinate 676,820, forward strand.
CAGCGCCAAGAGGTCCAGCGCCGCCTTCGGGTCGCGCACAGTGAATACCGCCGTCCCCTCGCCCGCAGGCTTCGGATACAGCCGCAGCGCGGCCGCCGTGATGATGCCCAGCGTCCCCTCGGCCCCGATCAGGAGGTGACGCAGGTCATAGCCGGTGTTGTCCTTGCGCAGGCGCTTCAGGCCGTGCAGGACCGATCCGTCCGGCATGACCGCCTCGATCCCCAGACACAGATCGCGGGCATTTCCGTAACGCAGCACGTTCACGCCGCCCGCGTTGGTGGACAGGAGCCCGCCGATCCGCGCCGATCCCTGCGACGCCAGCGCCAGGGGAAAGATGCGGTCGAGCGCACCGGCGGCCGCGTGAACATCTGACAGGATCGCGCCTGCTTCTGCCACCAGCACGTTCTCGGTGGGATGGCATCGCGGATCGCCGTCATCCGCTCCAGCGACAGGATCAGGCAGGCAGGCCCGGTCGCGGTCAGCTGACCCAGCACCAGCCCGGTCCCGCCGCCCCATGGGATGATGCCGACGCGCGCGGCGGCGCAGGCGGCGACGATCGTGGCGACCTCGTCCGTGCGGCGCGGGCGCGCGACGGCGGCGGCGCTGCCGGTCATGCGGCGGCGCGGGTCGGTCAGATGGCGATCCTCGGGCGGACCAAGCGTGCCGGGCGGCAGGTGCCGGGCAAGTCGGGCCAGGAAGGCATCATCGGCGGGGTGCAGCATCGGGGAACCTCTGCGCGATGAAGCACATCCAGGCGGGCGGCTTCAATCCCCGGCGGCGGCGCGGGCCATCGCGGCGAGGGCTGTGACGGTCGACAGGTTCCGCGCGGTCCCGGTGCCGCCGCCGAGATGACGGGGCGCGCGGTTGGCGAGCGTGGAGGCGCCCGCGCCATCAGGGGTGAGCAGGTAAAGGACGCGCCCGCCGAGGGCGACGCGCTCGTGCGGAGCGGTCAATGCTGCAAGCGCGGCAAGGTCGCGGAGAGCATCGGGCGACAGGAACAACAGATGCAGGGTTCTGGGATGCGCGGAGGCAGAGAGATATGGGTTTGCGGCAAGCGAATGTTCGATTTCTGCAAGCGTCAGCACAATCGTCATCGGCTGCGTGCCGTTCGGAAGCCGGATCGCGCCGCTGATCGCGTCCGCCAGCGCCGCCGGATCACGGTCGGACCGCAGAACCGCATTGCCAGACTGGATATAGGTCCTGACATCCCTGCAACCGAGGTCTGAGAGCACGGCGCGGAACCGGTCCATCGGCAGACCGGTGCCTGCACCTCCGACATTCACCCCGCGCAGAAGGACGATCAGGGTCTGCATGGCCCGCCGCCTCAGGCGGTCAGGCCGCGTCGCGGCGCAGGATCGCGGCCTCGGGCGAGGTCAGGTTCCGCCGTGCATAGGGGCCATAGCGCAGCGGGTCGCGTTCAAGTTCGGGCATCAGGGCGAGCAGGACACCGCGCTGGCCGGGATCGATCAGCGACAGGTCGGCATTGGCCGGGTGAAAGCTTTCAGTCTCCAGCCCGTTGGCCCAGACGACCTGATGGTGTTCCGTCATCAGGTGGATATAGGTCACTTCGGCCAGCCCGCGTTCGACATGGATGCTGCTGCCGTTGACCAGATCGCGGGCCGCCACCAGCACTTCCGCCTGCGTGAACAGCGCGCGCGAGGCGCGCCCCTCGACCAGCATCCGGTGTCCGGGCGAGACGATCAGGTCGCCTTCGGGCCGATCCTCGCCCATCGCACCCGCACGGATGCGGACGGGGCGCAGGTCGGGCATGGCGTGCAGACGCGCGCCGGAAATGCGGCGGCGGCCGGTCCAGAGCACCTGCTGCGGACCGTTGTCCTTGGTGCAGATCATGTCACCCGGACGGACCCTGTCGATCAGGCTGGGGCCAGTCGGGGTGCGGATCCAGGTGCCGGGGGTGAAACAGATCACGCCTGCCGCCAATTCAGGGTCTGTCCCGGCTATGGCGGGGCCGACGGCGGTGCTGACGATCCACAGATCGGCGTCGCGGGGCGGCAGGCCATCGGCGAACATGACCAGCCGCGCGGGCGTGCCGCGCACCGCGATGACCGATGCGCCATAGGTCTTGCGGCCATCGGTCAGCGTGAAGCTTTGCTGCGGCGCGCGGTCTTCGTCGGGCAGCAGCGCGATGTCGCGCCCGGTCAGCGCGGCACCCATCAGCCGCCGGGCCATGCGCGCAGCGCGGGCACGGCGTTCGGCGGAACCCGCAGCGTCGCGCAGCAGAAAATGTCCGCAGGACCGTCGACGCGCACCGCCTCGCCCCACCAGCGCCAGACCGCGCCGACACCCAGCGCCGATGGCGGCGCGGCGCGCGCACCGTCAAGCTCTGTCTGCGCCCATGAAATGACGAACGTGCCCTTATAGCCCGTCTGCATGAATGTGAACCTGCCGTCTTTTGTTCTCTGCTCCGGCCTTGGTGGTCGGATTCATAATCGTTAAGAAAAGGTTAACAGTTTGGCGGCGTCCCGCGATACGGGAAATCCAACCCGGCGGGGTTTGCAGGCAGGCACCGTGGCACCGCTGCCACGAGGGCGTGACCGGGCGGTGCGGCCGGACCGACAATGGCCTTGCGCCGAGCGCGGCTTTCTGTTTCGCGGATCGGGCCGCCGACACGCGCGAAGCGCCGACCGACCTCATCCTGACCTGGCCAGATGTCACCGAGCAACAGTCCCCCGACCACCCCCGTCCCGCTGCGCGATACCGCACTTGCGTTTCTGTCGGGCGGCATCCTTGCGCTGATGGTCCTGTTCAACGGGGCGGTCGCGCAGGCGACCACGCCGTTTTTTTCCTCGCTCGCCGCGCATGGCATCGGCGGACTGGCGGCCTGCCTGGCGCTGCTGCTGGCGTGGCGGATGCGACGGTCGCCGCCGCCCGCCGCGCAGGTCATGCCGCGCGCGCCGCTGCTGGTCCTATCTGGCCGGGGTTTCAGGTGCCGCAACGGTCATGCTGACCTCGATGGCGGTGAACACGCCGCTGGCGCTGTCGGGCACCATCGCGCTGGGGCTGGCCGGTCAGGCGGCCTTTGCGCTGGCGGCGGACCGCACCGGCCTGTTCGGGATGATGCGGCGGCGGATCAACGGGCGCGATCTGGCGGCGTTTGCGCTGGTGCTGGCAGGCAGCCTGCTGATCGTGTTCGCGAAGAGGGGCTAGGCTGATGGTCACGACCATTCTTGCGGCCTTCGGGGCGGGTCTGCTGATCAGCCTCAGCCGGCAGCTGAACGGCCGCCTTTCGCTGGCGACATCGCCGCTGGCATCGTCGTTCTGGAATCACTGGGTCGGTTTTGCAGCGCTGGTACTGTTCGGCGCGGTGGCCGGGGGGCTCTGGCCCGCGACGATTGCGCAGGTGCCTGTCTATGCCTGGATCGGGGGGCCGCTGGGCGTCGTGTTCATCGCGCTCGGCAGCTACTGCCTTGCGCGTCTCGGGGCAGCGCGGACGGCGATGCTGGTCATCGCGGGGCAGATGGTGTCGGGTGCCGCGCTGGACCTGGCGCGGGGGGCGACCGGGTCGGTCTGGATGACGGCTGCGGGCGTGGCGCTGATCGTCGGCGGGATGTCGATGGGACAGAGGGCGCCGGACTGAGGCCCGCGCAAACCCGCTACATCAGGCGGCGCACTGCCTCGGCATAGGTCAGCGCGTGATCGAAGGCCCCTGTGCGCAGGAATTCGCGGACCTCTTCGATGACCAGCGGGTTGTTCATCATGAACGTGTGGCTGACCGGCAGAAGCAGATGGTCATCCATGCCCCGGATCACGGTCGAGGCGACGCTTACCTTGCCGTCGTCGGGCCCCTCGATCACCGCCGAATAGATCGGGTTCAGCGACACATAGCCCGCGATGACGCCCAGTTCGAAACGGGCCGCGCCCAGCGTGTTGGGCAGGCTGTCGGGGGATGTGCCAAGCTCCAGTCCTGCCGGCCCGTTCAGCCACTGGAAGGCCCCGAGATCGCCGAAGGCATCGACGAGTTCGGACCCGTGGTTCGGGGGGGCAAGCATGACGACACGGCCCATGTCGGCGGGACGGTTGTCCTGCAGCCAGGCGCGCAGAAGGATGCCGCCCATGGAATGCGTGACGAAGTGCACCGTGCCGTCGCCGCATTCGGCGACGGCGGGGGCAACGTAATCGGCGATCAGGGTTTCGATGGATGCATCGGTTGACGGATAGCCCTGGTTCACGACCCGGTAGCCCGCCCCCTCCAGCGCGCGCTCCATCAGGCCGAGGCTCGCCTCGGTCCGGGCGAGGCCGTGCAGCATCACGACGCAATCGGCGCGGGCCGATGCAGGCAGCGCGGCAAGCATGATGGCCAGGGGGGCGAGGCGGCGCAACATCATGACCGCGAAGATAACGCGGAATGCCCCGGTTTTCGACCCGCAGGCGCAGTTTCCCTTGCCCGGTGACGCGCCGTCATGCTGTCTGTGCCGCCATGAAGCCCCAAATCCCCCGCCTGTCTGTACGTGCCGTCATTGTGAAGGACGACCGGCTGCTGCTGGTCAACGCCTATCCCGGCGGAACCTCCGACCTGTGGTGCGCGCCGGGTGGCGGGGTGCAGGCGGGTGGGTCGTTGCCGGACAACCTGATCCGCGAGGTGCACGAGGAGACCGGGCTGACGGTCGTGCCGGGCGCGTTGGTTCTTGTCAACGAATTCCATGATCCGGCAAGCGGCTTTCACCAGGTCGATCTGTTCTTCCGCGCGACCTGCACTGAAGGTTCGCTGCGGCCCGGATGGACCGATCCGGAGGGCGTGGTGACAGAACGGCGGTTCTTTTCACGGGCCGAACTGGGGTCGATCCGTCTGAAGCCCGACAGTCTGCCGCGCATCGCCTTCGACGCATCGCTCCGCGCCCACTACGATCCGCTGGAGGTGATCGTCGGATGAGCCGGGCTTTTGTCAGGGAGGACGGCCCCGACACGGCCCCCCTGCCCGATCTGCCGGTCAGCCCGCACCCGAACTATGTCACGCCGCGCGGGCTGACGGCGCTGCAGGACCGCAGGGCGGCAATTGTGACGCAGCTTGCCGCGCTGAAGGCGCGGGCCGACCGGCTGGACCTGATGCCCGAACGCGCGGCGGAACGCGATCTCCGCTGGCTCGATGCACGGCTGCGCAGCGCGATCCTGGTCGATCCGCGCGGGCAATCGGTGGCCGAGGTGGCATTCGGCCATGCGGTGACGGTCGAGGATGAGGGCGGCGCGGTCACGACCTGGGAAATCACCGGCGAAGATGAGGCGGATGCATCCATGAACCGCATCGCGCCGCATTCGCCGCTGGCGCGCGCGCTGATCGGGGCACGGGTCGGCGATACGGTGGACTGGCGGCGGCCGAACGGGGTCGTGTCGCTGGGGATCACGGCGATCGCCCCGATCCGGCTATGACCCCGGTTATCCGCCCGCTTGATCCAGTGCATGACCGTGATGCCGTCGATGATCTGTTCCGCCGATCTGCCGACTACGTTCGCCTTGAACGCGGGCAGGAACCGACGCCGGCCCTCGCGGTGGAGTTCTTCACCGACACGGTGCCCGGCGGCATTCTTTCCGAGGCGCTGAAGCTCGGGCTGTTCACGGGCACCCTGCTGCAGGGCATCGCCGATGTCGGCTTCGGCTATCCCGCGCCGGGCGACGCCTATCTCGGTCTCATGCAATTCGCCACCGGGGCGCGCGGACGGGGCCATGGCGCGACCTTTCTGCATGTCATCGAGGATCGTGCCCGCGCACGTGGCGCACCCCGCCTCCACATCGCCGTCCTGCATGCCAACCCGCGCGGGCGCGCCTTCTGGGAACGCGAAGGCTTCACCCTAGCCGTGGCCGACCGTCCCGTGACCCTTGGGCTACGCAGCCATCTGGCCGACCGGATGGTGAAACCGCTGGTGTGAAATGACGCGAAGCGCACCCAACCGTTCCCGGCGTCGCCACAGCGTCGCCGTTACGCCGACTTTCCGGCCCGCATCGGCACCGTCGCAACAAGGACCCCGCCCAGCACCAGAACCGACGCAAGCAGGAAGCGCGGTGTCGGCGGCTCGGCCAGAAGAACAAGCCCGCCGCCCGCCGCGATCACCGGCACGGTCAGCTGCGCGACAGCGGCCCGGGTCGAGCCGAGCTGCGGCAGGATCGCGTACCAGAGCGCGTAGCCAAGCCCCGAGGTCACGATGCCCGAGACCAGCGCCAGCCCGATCCCTGCTGCAGTTGCGGGAATCTCTGCGGCGACATCCGGAACAACAGCCAGCGCCAGAACCGCCAGCGGTGCCGCCAGCAGAAAATTCGCCGCCGTGCCGGCCAGCGGATCGCCGCCCTTGCGCCCGGCCATCGAATAGACGCCCCAGCCCACCGCCGCCGTCGCCATCGACAGTGCCGGCATGATCGCGATGCCGCCCGCCTCGGACGGCCAGAGCAGCCACAGGAGCCCCGCAAACGCCAGCGCCGCCCCCACCCAGCGCCGTGTCGGCACGCTCTCCCGCCCCAGCAGCGCGCCGGTGAACATCGTGATCTGCACGCCGCCGAACAGGATCAGCGCGCCCGCGCCCGCATCCAGCGACAGATAGGCCAGCGAAAACCCCAGCATGTAGACAAACAGCGACAGAACCCCCACCGCCCGTCCGCCCGCGCGGACCGGCAAGCCCCGCCCCAGGACCAGCGCCAGAACCGCCAGCACCAGCGCGCCCGATCCCAGCCGGATCGCCGCAAACGGCAGCGCGTCGATCAGTCCGCCCTTCAACGCCATCCGGTTCAGCACCGAGTTCGCCGCAAAAGCCGTCATCGTCAGGGCGGTGAGCAGTGCAAGGCGCATCGGCTGATGCTAGCGGGTCGTTCCCCGCCGCGCCATTCGCCCAAGCAGACGTGATCGCGAATACATCCAGAGCCGGAGAAATTCGTACGTCCGGTCCAAACAAAAAGGGCGCCCTTCCGGACGCCCTTTCCGTTAGTCCGATCCGGACAGGATCACATCATCCCGTCCATGCCGCCCATGCCGCCGCCCATGCCGCCGCCGCCGCCGCCCGAAGATTCCTTCGGCTTTTCGGCGACCATGGCTTCGGTGGTGATCAGCAGGCCCGCGATCGATGCCGCATCCTCAAGCGCCGTGCGCACGACCTTGGCCGGATCGATCACGCCGAACTTGAACATGTCGCCATATTCCTCGGTCTGGGCGTTGAACCCGAAGGTCGCGTCGTTCGATTCGCGGACCTTGCCCGCGACGACCGACCCGTCCACGCCAGCGTTCTGGGCGATCTGACGCAGCGGCAATTCAAGCGCCTTGCGGATGATCGCGATGCCCGCGTCCTGGTCGCTGTTCGAACCCTTCAGGCCCGACAGCTTCTTGGCCGCCTGGATCAGTGCCACACCGCCGCCGACGACGATGCCTTCCTGAACAGCCGCGCGGGTCGCGTTCAGCGCGTCATCGACGCGATCCTTGCGCTCCTTGACCTCGACCTCGGTCATGCCGCCGACCTTGATCACCGCAACACCGCCGGCGAGCTTCGCCACACGCTCCTGCAGCTTTTCCTTGTCGTAGTCGGAGGTGGTTTCCTCGATCTGCGTGCGGATCTGCGAAACCCGCGCCTCGATCTCTTTCTTGTCACCGGCACCGTCGATGATGGTGGTGTTGTCCTTGTTGATCGAGATTTTCTTCGCCTTGCCGAGCATGTCCATGCCGACATTTTCCAGCTTCATGCCGAGGTCTTCGGAAATCACCTGGCCACCGGTCAGAATGGCGATGTCCTGCAGCATGGCCTTGCGGCGGTCGCCGAAGCCCGGTGCCTTGACGGCCGCGATCTTGAGGCCGCCGCGCAGCTTGTTGACGACCAGCGTTGCAAGAGCCTCGCCTTCCACGTCTTCCGAAATGATCAGCAGCGGCTTCTGCGACTGGATCACAGCCTCCAGCAGCGGGACCATCGGCTGCAGCGACGAGAGCTTCTTCTCGTGCAGCAGGATCAGACAGTCTTCCAGTTCCGCGATCATCTTGTCGGCGTTGGTCACGAAGTAGGGCGACAGATAGCCACGGTCGAACTGCATGCCTTCGACGACTTCGGTTTCCGTTTCCAGACCCTTGTTCTCTTCGACGGTGATGACACCCTCGTTGCCGACCTTCTGCATCGCGTCCGCGATCTGGCGGCCGATCTCGGTCTCGCCGTTCGCCGAGATGGTCCCGACCTGGGCCACTTCGTCGCTGTCCTTGACCTTGCGCGACATCGCCTTGATCGCCTTGACGACTTCGGCCGTCGCCATGTCGATCCCGCGCTTCAGGTCCATCGGGTTCATCCCCGCCGCGACCGACTTCATGCCTTCCTTGACGATGGCCTGCGCCAGAACCGTCGCGGTCGTCGTGCCGTCACCGGCTTCGTCATTGGTGCGGCTGGCGACTTCTTTCACCATCTGCGCGCCCATGTTCTCGAACCGGTCGGCCAGTTCGATTTCCTTGGCGACCGTCACACCGTCCTTGGTGATCCGCGGCGCGCCGAAGGATTTCTCCAGCACCACGTTGCGGCCTTTCGGGCCCAGCGTGACCTTCACCGCGTCGGCAAGGATATTGACGCCGCGCAACATGCGGTCGCGGGCATCGGATTCGAATTTGACGTCCTTAGCAGCCATCTTGGCTTCTCCTGAATGTCCTGGTTTCGTTGTTTGGCAAGCGATGGGCTCAGGCCGTCCGGCCGAACCCGGTCAGTCTCAGGAAATGATCCCCAAGATGTCGCTTTCCTTCATGATCAGCAGTTCCTTGCCGTCGAGCGTCACTTCCGTGCCCGACCATTTGCCGAACAGGATGCGGTCGCCCGCCTTGACCGACGGCGCGATCAGCTCGCCCAAATCCTTGCGCGCGCCTTCGCCAACCGAGACAATTTCGCCTTCCGAAGGCTTTTCCTTGGCGCTGTCCGGGATGATCAGACCGCCCTTGGTCTTTTCGTCGCCTTCGATGCGGCGGACCAGAACGCGGTCATGCAGCGGTTTGAATGCCATCTGGTAACACTCCCTTGGTTTCCAGGTTGAAGTGGTTTGTTGGCACTCGCCGTTGGTGAGTGCCAATGCCGCGCTAGTTAGGCGCGCGGACCTGGACTGTCAACACCCCGTGACCCGCGCCGGACCGTCGTTCCGCTGGATTCTGCCGGTGCCTGCGTGCATGGTCCGTGGCACCGAAAATGGAATGAGAACCATCGTGATGATCCGGCACCTGATGCTTGCGGCCCTGCTGTCCGCGCTGTCAATTCCTGCGGTGGCAGAGACCGCCTGCGCGGGCCGTGACCTGATGACTGACCTGCCCGCGTCCGAGCGTTCGGCGCTGGACGCCGTGATCGCAGGCGACCCGTACGCGTCGGGCAACTGGTGGCGCGCGGAAAAGGACGGATCGGTGATCGACGTCGTGGGCACGTTCCACATCGACGACCCGCGCCACGATGTCTTCGCGTGGAAGCTTGCGCCCGTGATCGCGGATGCCGATCAGGTCTTCCTCGAGGCGACAGATGTCGAGATGAGGGCTCTGCAGGCAGAGCTTGGCCGGAACCCGGGCATGATCCTGATCACCACAGGCCCGACGATGCCCGAGATGCTGGAGGAGGCCGAATGGCAGACGCTGGCGGCGGAAATGTCTCTGCGTGGCATTCCGGCCTTCATGGCGTCGAAGTTCCGGCCCTGGTATCTGATGGTGATGCTGGCGATGCCGCCCTGCGCGATGAAAGCGATGCAGGGCCAGTCCCAGGGGCTGGACGCGCGGGTTCAGCAGATGGCGCTGCAAAGCGGCGTGCCGACGGCCCCTCTGGAACCCTATGACACGGTCTTCAAGGTCTTCGCCGTGATGGACAGCTCCGACCAGATCGCGCTGGTGCGGGCCGCGCTGCCGATGGCGGCGCAGTCCGAGGACATGTTCGCCACGATGAAGGAAGCGTATTTCCGGGGCGACCATCGCCTGATCTGGGAATTTTCGCGCATGGCGGCCCTCAAGGCACCCGGCATGACGCCGGAAGACGCAGCGCGGGAATTCGGGCGGATGGAAGAGGCGCTGCTGACGGGGCGCAACCGGGCGTGGATGGACGTGATCCTGCCCGCAGCTGCCGGTCGGCACATCGTCGTGGCAGCCGGGGCGGCGCATCTGGCGGGGCCCGACGGCGTGCTGACGCTGCTGGCGGCCGACGGCTGGCGGATGACGCGGCAGGACTGATGCAGCGACGCGCCTGCCCTGCTGCCTGCGGGCGACAGCGTCGCGCAGCTGACGGTGCTCGATTTCGGGCTGTTCGATGTCGGGCCGGGTCGCCGGATCATCGGGATTCCGGGGTTCCTGATCGAAACGCGGTCGGGTGCGCGGATTCTGGTCGATACCGGCTTTCCCCCATCCTACGCGACCGACCCCGAAGGCACGGCGGCGCGCGACGACCTGCCGCGTTTCGGGCGGCTGGTGGACTATTCGGCCCGCCAGACGGCAGAGGGTCAGCTTGCGCTGCTGGGTCTTGCACCCCGCGACATCGCGCTGACCATCCTCACGCATGGGCATATCGACCATGTGGGGTCGCTGCCGCTGTTCGCCCATGCCCCCATCGTCCTGACGCGGACGGAAAGGGCCGATCCGCAGCCCTGCTATTTCTTCGAGAAGCGCCCGATGGACTGGCCCGACGCGCCCTATGTCCTGATCGGCGGCGATACCGGGCTTTGCGCCGGGCTGACGCTGCTCCCGACGCCGGGCCACACGGCGGGCCACCTGTCGGTGCTGATCGAACTGCCCGGAACCGGCCCGGTGATCCTGACCGGGGACGCGATAAACCGCCCGTCCGAACCCGACGAGGGCTATCCCGATGCCCGCGACCCGGCGCTGGCGGCGGGATCCGGGGACCGGCTGATGTTGCTGCGCGAAAAACTCGGCGCGATGCTGATCTACGGTCATTGCCCGGTGCAGTGGACAACGCTCAGGAAAGCACCGAACGCTTACAGTTGATCGCTGGCCGGTGACGCGACCGGTGACTTGCTGCGACCGTTGCGGCAGCATCGCCCCGGACAGTCATGGCGGAGCCTTGCATGACCCATCGGAACCGACTGCGGGCCGCGCTTCTGGCCGCACTTGCCGCCCTGGCCGCCTGCGGTGCGCGGGACCGCGCGGAGTTGAAGGCGTGCGCCCGGTGGCAGTCTCGGCGCCGCGCTTCGGCGACGCGGACCCGACCGACTGGCCCGGGCGCGGCCCCGCCTCCTATCCAGTGCACGGCATCGACATCTCGCGCTGGCAGGGTGTCGTGGACTGGCCCGCCGCGCGCGCGAACGGTGTAGGCTTCGCCTATCTGAAAGCGACCGAGGGCGGCGATACCCTTGACCCGCTGTTCAGGACGAACTGGGCCGCAGCCGCCCGCGCAGGCGTTCCGCGCGGAGCCTATCACTATTTCTACTCTGCCGTCCGGCCATCGAGCAGGCCCGATGGTTCATCCGGCATGTGCCCCGGTCAAGGGGCGCCCTGCCCCCGGTTCTGGACATGGAATGGACGCCCTTCTCGCCCACCTGCACGCGCCGGCCGGACGCTGCTGCGGTGAGGGCCGAGGCGCGGGTGTTCCTTGACACGCTGGAACGCCACTACGGCCAGCGACCATTGATCTACACCACCGTCGATTTCTACCGCGACAATCAGATGCGCCGGGTCGGCCCCTATGAATTCTGGCTGAGGTCGGTGGCAGCCCATCCGGGCGAAACGTTCGAGGGACAGCACTGGACGCTGTGGCAGTACACCGGAACAGGTCTGGTGCCGGGAGTGCGGGGCCGGACGGACATCAACGTCTTTGCGGGGTCTGCGGAGGGATGGGCGAAGTGGCTGGCGGGACGGGCGAACTGAGGCAATCTGCAGACGCCGCTAGCCATCCGTCAGCCCCAGCATCAGGCTCGAGATGATCTGATCGCGCCGGACGATACCTACGGCTGTCCCTTCGGCATCGACCTTGATGATGGAATTGACGCCGTCATCGACCATCATCCGCAGGGCCTCGGCGTTCGTGGTCTCGGCGGTGACGGAACTGGTGGTGAGCACGACGAGCCGTTGCAGCGCTATCAGATCGCCGGCCTCGAGCGCGCGGACGAAACTGTCGTCGTAGGAGCCGTCGCCTCTCTGAAGTGTCAAAGCGGCCAGAACGCTGCTTGCATTCGTCGAGGCATTGGACCGCCCGGTGCGGTCGTTCACGAAGATGATCGTCAGATCTGGATCAAAGGTCAGGAAAGTCTTGATGTACAGAATGATCGCATCCTGCACATAGAACCCTGGCGAACCCAGATTTAGCGAAATTGCGATGGGCTTCCCGGGAACCAAAGTCTGAAGTACTCTTGAATTTGACTGAGACCACCTTTCTCGAAAATGAACATATCCTCAGCCCCGGTCACGAAGGCCGAGAACTCGTCCACTTTATCTCCAAGCGGCGACGGTTTCACTGTCGCCGCAGCCACCTGCGCGAACTTCGCGGAGACACCGCCCGGGCCGGTGATCTCGCTGATCTTTCCGGAGGCGACGCCGTAGGTAAGGAGCGGCAGCACGAGAAGAGCTACGAGGACGATGCTGTCGCCGAAATCATACTTCTTGAGCAAGGCGGCGATGATGACGCCGAGCGCGAATAGGATGCGGCGACGCCCAATGCGGGCAGATCAAGGGCGGAAATCATGGCGGGCCTCTCGGAAATAGGCGAGCTGAAAATGCACACTCAGTTTACCACAGTTGTCCGATCCCGCAAAACGCTCCCGTCAGTGATCCACCCTGATTGTATTCGCGGGGAAATGGGGCATTCCTGGGTCACGACAGCCTCATGCAAGTGCCGGATCGCGCGGCGCTGCAGCTGTGCACCTGATATCGCCCGGCCTGCACGGATGAAGCCCATCCAGACCGGGCTGGATGACCCGGCCACCCTAGGCCGCCGCCAGCAACACGGCCCAGCCCACGAGAACCAGTCCGACGGCCCGGCCGATCCACAGCCCGAACGGAACCACCTTCTCGACCAGCACGAACACCGACAGCCCGACGATCCAGTAGAGGTTCATCACGCCGCCAAAGAACAACAGAGCCATCAGGAACCAGCAGCACCCCAGACAGAAGACGCCATGCGCCGCCCCCATCCGCATCGCGCCTGCCCGGCCGTCGCGCCAGTTGTGCGTCAGAAACCCCATCGGCGACCGGCAATGACCCAGACAGACCTGCTTGATCGGGGTCAGCTGCCACAGCCCGGCACCCAGCAGAATGGCCGCGCCCAGCCAGCGATGCGTCACCTCCATCATCGGCGACATCAGCCGCGCCGTCTCGAGCCCCCATTGCAGGGCCACCGCGCCAAGGCTGAACAGCCCCCAGACCGCCAGATAGCCCGACAGGAACAGCGCCGACGGCACCAGCGTCGCCCGGGGCACGCCCTTGCGGACGACACGGTCAAACAGCAGAAGCACCGGCAGCGCGCCCGGCAGCATCATCGCGGTCATCATCACCCACCACATCAACACCATGGTGAGCGCGTAGACGGCGTTCCAGTCCGCCGGCCGCATCATCCAGCCGTCCATCCCGGCCATGGCCGTCATCCCGACCGGACCATGCCCGGTGCCTGCCCCGAACAGCAGCCACAGCCAAGACAGCAGCAACACAGCCAGGATGCCGCACAGCGGGACGATCGTATCGGGCCGCAGCACCGCTGCCCGTCCCCCCGTCACCCCGTCATCTCAGGGTCTGCCGTAAGCCTGCTTGTATTCGCCGTAGCTGTGGGTCAGCCCCTGCGGTCCCCACGACACGTTGGCGAGGGAACTGTGCCGTCGGTTCAGATCGAACCGGATCGGTCCGGTGCCCTTGGCAAAACCCGCGGCATTCTCGGCCTCGTGGAAAACCCACCCGTCCGGCAGCACGACCATCATCCGCATTTCGGTATCCGTCACCGGGTTGAGGATCGGCTCGCTGCGGGCATGCAGCGTATCCTTCACCTCGACCCGTGCCCGCCGCTTTTCCAGATCCCATTCGAAGGTGATCGGCGCAAACAGGGGATCGCGGATGGTCTCGATGATCTGAGAGAATATCTGGAACATCGTCCCGACCTTCTGGTCGGCGCCCGACAGGATATAGAACAGCGCATCCCGCTGCGCCTCGGTGGCGCGGTCGTCGATGATGGGGTGCATGACACCCTGCGCATGATGGATGGCGCGGGGGAAATAGAATGTCGCCAGAACCTTGAGCCCGCTCAGGTCGATATCGTCGCAATGTCCCTTGGTGATCTCGAATCCGACCAGGCCGGTGCAGAATCCGTAGGTGGGGTCCGCCATGGATTCGCAGGGGCACCCAAGGTCGCAACTGCAGTATTCGATATACTTCGCATCGATGCGCCAGTCTCTCGCCATGACAAATTCTCCTTGTTCAAGGCTGTCGGCAACGGCTTGCCGATCCGGGACGACGGAGAAAGGACACATACGGGACTTTGCCACCCACCAAGACGTCCCATGGCGCTGATAACAGAAAAATACGAGATTTTCCAGTTCATTCGCCGAGGTCAGGCATCCAAGCCGGACCGTCAGCGCCGCCTACCCGTCCAATCTGATCCGCCCGTTCGCCGGGTCGAACGGGCTGTCCTCGGTCACCACCGCGTCCCACAACCGCCGGTTCATCCGCACCTGCAGCCTGGTGCCCGGCGCCGACAGCGCGGGCCGGGACATAGCCCATGCCGATCTGCTTGCCGAAGGCGACGGAATACCCGCCCGAGGTCAGGCGCCCGACCTTTTCCGCCGTTCGAACACCAGCGCCTCTTTGCCCCAGGGGTCGGTGTCATCGGGCCCGTCGATCAGCACCGTCACGCACATCGACCGTATGCCCGTCGCCTGCCATCGCCGCCTTGCCCTGAAACTCCTTCGTCATGTCGACGAACCGCGGCAGCCCCGCCTCCAGCGGCGTCGCGTCGCGGCCAAGTTCGTTGCCGAAGGCGCGGTAGCTCTTTTCCTGCCGCAGCCAGTTCTGCGCCCGCGCGCCGACCAGCTTCATCCCGTGCTTCTCGCCCGCCGCGACCAGCCGGTCGAAGAGATGCGTCTGCATCTCGATCGGGTGGTGCAGCTCCCAGCCCAGCTCGCCGGTATAGGCGACGCGGATCGCGCGGACCGGGACCATGCCGAGCTCGATGTTGCGCATGGAAAGCCAGGGGAAGCGCTTGTTCGACAGCACCGTTGCCGGATCGGCGTCCTTGACGAGGTCCTTCAGGATGTCGCGCGAGTTCGGGCCGGCGATGGCGAAGACGCCCCATTGCGTCGTCACGTCGTGGATGTCGATGTGGCCGAACTCGCCCGCCTTGTCCTCGGCGCATTTGCGCAGGAAGTCGGCGTCATAGGCCGTCCAGGCGCCGGCGGAGACGAGGTAGTAGTCGTGTCTCGGCCAGCCGCACGATGGTGTATTCGGTCCGCGTCGTGCCGTGCGGCGTCAGCGCGTAGGTCAGGTTGATGCGACCGACCTTCGGCAGCGCGTTGCAGGTGAACCAGTCGAGGAAGGCCGTGGCCCCGGGCCCGCGCACGAGGTGCTTGGTGAAGGCGGTGGCGTCGATCAGGCCGGCGGTCTCGCGGATCGCCTTGGCCTCCTCGACCGCGTACTGCCACCAGCCGCCGCGGCGGAAGACTGCGCGCGTTGTGGTCGAAATCCGCAGGGCGCATTCGCGGGCCGTAGTAGATCGGGCGTTCCCAGCCGTTGACCTGCCCGAACTGCGCGCCGCGCGCCTTCTGGCGGTCATAGACGGGGCGGTGCGCAGGGGGCGCGCGGCCTCGCGCTCCTCATCGGGGTGGTGCAGGACGAAGACGTGGTCGTAGCATTCCTCGTTCTTGCGCGCCGCGTATTCGGTCGTGATCCATGACCCGTACCGCTTGGGGTCGAGCGAGGCCATGTCGATCTCGGCCTCGCCTGCCGTCATCATCTGGGCGAGGTAGTAGCCGGTGCCGCCTGCCGCGGTGATGCCGAAGCTGAAGCCCTCGGCCAGCCACATGTTGCGCAGGCCCGGCGCGGGGCCGACCAGCGGGTTGCCGTCGGGGGTGTAGCAGATCGGGCCGTTGAAATCGTCCTTCAGGCCCACGGTTTCCGAGGTCGGGATCCGGTGGATGAAGGACATGTATTCCTGCCTCGATCCGCTCCAGATCGAGCGGGAAGAGGTCGGCGCGGAAGCTGTCGGGAACGTCATACTGGAACCGCGCGGGCGCGTTCTTCTCGTAGGGGCCCAGAATCCAGCCGCCGCGCTCCTCGCGCACGTACCACTTCGCGTCGGCGTCGCGCAGGACCGGGTGCTGCGGGTTGGTCTTGCGCCAGTCGACCAGCGCCGGGTCGGGTTCGGTGACGATGTACTGGTGCTCGACCGGGATCGCCGGGATCTTGATGCCGAGCAGGCGCGCGGTGCGCTGGGCGTGGTTGCCGGTGGCGGTCACCACATGCTCGGCGGTGATCTCGAGCCTTCTCGTCGGACGGCACCAGATTGCCGCCCTGCTCGGCCATCATCGTGACGCTGACGATCCATTCCGACCCGGTCCAGCGGTAGCCGTCGACCTGCCAGCGACGCTCGAAGGTTGCGCCGAGTTGCCGCGCGCCCTTGGCCATCGCCTGCGTCACGTCCGCCGGGTTGATGTAGCCGTCCTGCGGGTGGTAGAGCGCGCCGAGCAGGTCATCCGTGCGCACCAGCGGCCAGCGGTCCTTGATGTCCTTCGGCGTCAGGAACTCGTGGTATACCCCCGCCGTCTCGGCGACCGACGAATACAGCATGTATTCGTCCATCCGCTCCTGGCGCTGCGCCATCCGCAGGTTGCCGACCACGTAGAAGCCGGGGTTCAGCCCGGTCTCGGCCTCCAGCCCCTTGTAGAAATTGACCGTGTATTTGTGGATATGGGTCGTCGCGTAGCCCATGTTGAAGAGCGGCAGCAGGCCCGCCGCGTGCCAGGTGGAGCCGGAGGTCAGCTCGTCGCGCTCCAGCAGCATCGTGTCCCAGCCGGCCTTGGCCAGATGGTACGCGATCCCGGTCCCGACCGCGCCGCCGCCCACGACCAGTGCCTTGACATGCGTCTTCATGGGCTGCCTCCGTCCCTGCTTGCCGCAACCTTGTGCCAGAGGGGCGTTTCCCGCGGAAGGTCAGGCCGACCTTTCGCGGCAGGAAAGCGACATGCCCGGGCGAACCTAATGTCCCCGCCGCAGCGCCCGCGCCGCGGCGGCCTGCGCCACCCGACCGGTCCGGCGACCCTCCGCCGCTTGACGCAAAAACCCGCGCATCGCCGGGAACTGCTTTTTGCACGCTGACGTTGATGCGCCACACACCGGGCCCCGGCCCGCTACATCGAAATGGAGATCGACATGAAACGCATTCTTGGCGGAACGGCGCTTGCGCTGCTGATGGCGGCCCCGGTTGCCGCGCAGACAACGGAAACCGGCCAGAGCACCACCGGCATCTATCTGCCATCGCTGGAAGGCGGCATCCGCGCCAGCCGCTTCATCGGCAAGCGTGTCTATGTGTCCGAAGCCGACATCGGCACGGACGCGATGAACGATGCGTCTGCCGACTGGCTGGACGTGGGCGAGATCAGCGACGTCATCATGGGCCAGACAGGCAATGTCGATGTTGTGCTTGTCGATGTCGGCGGGTTCCTCGGCATCGGCGAGAAGTCGGTCGCGGTGAACCTGGCGGATATCCGCACCGTCGCCGATGGCGACACGCCCGACAACTACTTCCTGGTCTTCAAGGGGTCGCAGGCGGAACTGGAGGGCGCCCCGCGTTCACTGACGCTGCGCCTGTTCCCGCGGCGGCCGACGGCGATGCGATGGTCGCTGATGCCCGCGACGGATGCCGCGACCGACGACCTGCGGCTGCAACCGACACATCGGCAGCGACGGATGACGACGGCGGCGGTCGCCGATCCGGCAGGGGGTATGATGCCCGCCGACATGGCCACGCTGACATCGGAAAAGCTGACCGGCGCATCGGTGCGGGGCAGCGCGGACGAGGACATCGGCGAGGTCAGCGATGTCGTCCTTGAAGGTGACCAGGTCACGGGCATCGTCGTGGATGTCGGCGGATTCCTCGGCATAGGCGAAAAGCCCGTGGTCCTTGCGCCCGAGATGATCGAGGTCTGGCAGGATGCCGACGGCAGCATGTACGAGGTCAAGGTCAAGGCGACCAGGGAAGAGCTCGAGGCGCTGCCCGCCCATAACGCCGGCTGATCGCGCCGCGATACAGCCGACAGGTTCGAAGCCCAGCCCGGCGCGTCAACGCGCCGGGCTGGGCCGTTCCAGGGCAGGGGGAGTTTCGGTCAGTTGCTGCCGACAGAACAGCGCTTGACGGCACCGTCCTGCACGCAGGACCCGACGCCCAGCGCCGGTTCGGCTGCGGCGACCTCGGCGGCGTCGGGCAGCGGCTCGACCTCGGGTTCGGGGCCGCCGGGGGGAAGTGCGGCGGCCATCGCGGTCAGGGCGGCCACGTCGATGCCTTCCAGCAGGGTGCGCAGGGTGGCCGTGTCGGCATTGCCGGCGAAGGACATGAAGACCTGTTCGCCGGATTTGGCGAACCCCATCGTCACCCCATCAGGCATCGGCAGCCCGGTCAGACGGAATTCGGTGCCCTGAACCACGGCTATCGGTTCCTCGGGGCGCGCGCGCCCGCGACGGCAAGGACGGCATCCATCATCCCGGCCCCGCGTCCGCCCAGAAGATCAGCCGGGACCGCAACTGCATCCAGCACCACGATCAGGCCGCCCTTTTCGTAGGCGTTGGCGATGTGGCGGTGGCCGGGCACCTGTTTCAGCATCACCGCCTCGACCTTGCGCGCGCGGTCGGCTTCCGGCGATGCCGGGTCTATCTTCATGATTCGGATGGAATCCTCGATATCGGCCCGCCGCACTGTCCAGCCCTCGGGTGCCCCGGGAAAGATGGTCGTGTCGGCGCCGCTCATCACCTGCGTGACGCGGGACATGACCGATGCGCCGATGCCGCCGGTCCTGCGGGCCGCGTGGTCGGCCATCGAGTAGCTGCCTGTCAGGCCTGCCCTTGGCCGCCAGAGAATAATCAAGCGCGGCAACGGTGGTCACGGCAAGAATGACCCCGAGGGTCACGAGAAAGCGGATCATCGGCGTCTCCGGCGGCTGGTTCCCGGCCGCGATAGCCGCCGCGCGCGGCACCATCACGACAGGCCCGTGGCCGGAATGGGGCAGCGCTTACAGCATCCCCGGCACGACCTGATCCGGCGGGCGGTGGCCGTCGGCGAAGGTCTTGATGTTGATGATGACCTTCTCGCCCATCTCGATCCGGCCCTCGACCGTCGCCGACCCATATGCGGCAGCAGCACCACATTCGGCAGGCCCGCAGGCGCGGGTTGATCTCGTGCCCGTGCTCGAAGACGTCCAGCCCCGCGCCCGCGATCTCGCCCGACGCGCAGCGCCCGCGTCAGGGCGTTCTCGTCGATCACCTCGCCGCGCGAGGTGTTCACGATCACGGCCGTCGGTTTCATCAGCTTCAGCCGCCGCGCGTTCATCAGGTGAAAGGTCGCGGGCGTGTGCGGGCAGTTGACGCACAGCACGTCCATCCGCGCGACCATCTGGTCGAGGCTTTCCCACCAGGTCGCCTCCAGCTCGGCCTCGACCTCGGGGCGCAGGCGCTTGCGGTTGTGGTAATGGACCTGCATCCCGAAGGCCCGCGCGCGCCGCGCCACCGCCTGACCGATCCGCCCCATGCCCGAGGATGCCCAGCCTGCGCCCGCCGAGCCGCCCGCCCAGAAACGCCGTCGGCGCCCAGCCTTTCCAGTCGCCCGACTGCATCACGCGCCAGCCCTTCGGGAATGCGGCGGGTCACCGCCAGGATCAGCGCCATCGTCATGTCGGCGGTATCTTCGGTCACCACGCCCGGCGTGTTCGACACCAGAATGCCGCGCTGGCGCGCGGTCGCCACGTCGATATGATCGACGCCCGCCCCGTAATTGGCGATCAGCTTCAGCTTGTCGCCCGCCTGCGCCGAGCAGGCCCGCATCGATCTGGTCGGTGACGCAGGGCACCAGCACATCCGCCTCGCCGCATCGCCGCCGCCAGCTCGTCGCGCGTCATCCGCCGGTCGTCGGGATCGCGCAGGCGACGTCGAACAGTTCGTTCATCCGGGTCTCGACCGCATCGGGCAAGCCGTCGCGTGACGACAACACTCAGCCGCTGCGATGGCATCGCAGGCTCCTTCCGGACTTTTCCCTTTCGGGGTTCGGTGGCAAGGTGGCGGCGAAGCCGGGCAAGCCACAAGCCCCGAAGCGCAGACGCAGGCAGTGAACGAGGGCGGATACGTCGGATGAGGTGGCGGTCAGTCCTGGCTGCGGCACTTGCGGCAGCGCTGGCCGTGCTGGCGTGCGCCCGGCGTCACGCCGGAGACCGCGGCGGCGGCTGTCCAGGCCGTGCAGAGCGTCGGCAAGGTCACGAACCTGCCTCTGCCGCGCTTCGTGTCGCTGAAGGCGGCCGAGGGCAATGCGCGGCGCGGCCCGTCGCTGACGCACCGGATCGACTGGGTGTTCCGCCACCGCGACATGCCGCTGCAGGTCACGGCCGAATTCGAGAACTGGCGGCGGGTCGAGGATCAGGACGGTCAGGGCGGCTGGATCCACTATTCGCTGCTGTCGGGCGTGCGCACGGTGATCGTGCAGGCGGATATGGCCGAGCTGCGCGCCGCAGCCGCTGCCGGAGGCGGCGGTCGATGCGCGGGCCGAGGCGGGCGTGATCGCGAGTCTGGGCGAATGCCTGCCGGACTGGTGCCGGATTTCGGCGGACGGCGGCAAGGGCTGGGTGCAGCAAGACGGACATCTGGGGCGTCGGCCCGGACGAACTGCGCGACTGAACCTGATCGGCATGTCCGCTCCGCCAGTCGGCTCATGGCCGCGCGCTGACCTGCAGGGCCTTCAAACAGACCCCCGAAACGCCTAAACCCGGTGGCTCGGCGGCAAGGGATTCGGGCACAGTGGCAGACCGCAGGGACAGATCGGTCGGACTGAACCTGTCGGCCGGGGCCGCCTCGGTGACCGTCGCGCTGGTCCTGGTGGCGCTGAAGCTCTGGGCGCTCGGGTCCACCTCATCCCTGTCCGTCGCCGCCTCGCTCGCCGATTCCGCGCTCGACCTGATGATGTCGCTCGCGGGCTTCATGGCGCTGATCTATGCCGCACGGCCGGCGGACGAGGATCACGCCTTCGGCCATACCTCGGTCGAAGACCTCGCGGCACTCGGGCAGTCCGTCTTCATCCTGATTTCGGGCGGCGTCATCGCATGGGCCGCCGTCACACGCCTGCTGTCGGATGCGCCGGAGCCGCTGACGAACCAGTCCCACGGGATCATCGCCATGGCGCTGGCGGTGCCGATCACGGTCGGCCTGGTCCTCTGGCAGCGCCATGTCGCGCGGGTCACGGGCAGCCGGGTCGTGCGGGCGGATTCGCTGCATTACATGTCCGACCTGCTGCCCAATCTCGGGGCCATCGCGGCGCTGGCGATGTCGGCCTGGTTCGGCACCGGGCAGGTGGACAGCGTCGTGGCGCTGGCCGCCGCCGCGATGCTGGTGATCGGCAGCCTGCGGATCGGCAAGGGGGCCTGGGACGCGCTGATGGACCGCCGCGCGGACCCGGCGGTGATCCGGGGGATAGCAGAGATTGCGCGGACCTATCCGGGCGTGCACGGCTTTCACGACCTGAAGACGCGCACGGCGGGCAGCCGGGTCTTCGTGAACATCCATATCGAACTCGACGGCGACCAGAGCTTGCGCGACGCTCATGCCATCGGGGCGGGCCTGCGGCGGGCGATCCTGAACGCCTATCCGCAGGCGGATGTGATCGTGCACAAGGATGTGGCGAAGGAGGGGTGAGGGCGGGCGCCTGGAGCCCAGAGCAGACGCTCTAACTTGAGAGCCGCAAAAAGGGCCCTTCGCAGACGCGCAAACGCACCCGGCCCGGAGCTGACCTTCGGCTCGCTTCAGATCATTCAGGAAAGCTGCTGCCCGTCATCTGGAAGTTCAGTCCGAAAATCCGGCAGCATGGAGCGCCGAACGAATCCTGTTGCGAAAATCTGCATCCGAGTATGGCATTGACTTCAGATATTGGGTGATCGACGGGTCCGGTCGTACTTCACGCACGACACGCGCCCAGCGGGCAGCGGCTTCTGTACGACCGTCAAGCTGGCACAACGCGACTGCCGCCATCACGATGCGGAAATGGCTGGTCGCAGTGCGCGCCGCCAGAACCGCCAAGTCGGCAGCGGTCGCATAGTCGCCATCAATTCCGAAGGATAGCGCCTTCAACGTCCGCATCGGGCCAAGCAGCGGATCGAGCGGGCTGAGCCCGATCGCCATATCAATATCCGCGCGAGTCGCGACCGTCTGACAGCGGACCACTTGCAGGAAGGCCCGCGAGTAATAGCCTTTGGCATAGTTCGGGCTCAACTCCACCGACCTGTCCAGCCAGACCAGACCGTCATCCGGGCTGCTCGTCAGGATGTGCAACCGCCCCATCGCGGCATTCGCGTAGGGATCAAGTGGATCAAGTTCGATGCTACGTTCGGCCGCGAACCTGACGGCGGCCAGTGCGGCTTGGTGGTCAGGGACATAACCCATCATCACGTCCTGAAAACTGGTGTACGCCCGGGCCGCAAAAGCGGTGGAAAAGCCGGGGTCGAGATCGGTTGCGCGGCGGAAGAGACTGCCCGCAATCGCATTGTCATGCGCGTTGAAGCGGTACACATGACTTAGCCCGAGGTGATAAGCCTCCCAGGCATCCAGGTGCTCGACGGGCTTGCCGCGCGCCAGCGCCGCTTCGGTCTGCGGGATCTGGAGATCCAGTGCCGCGATGACCGCGCCCACAATCTCGTGCCGGACGGCGTGCACGTCGGCAACGGGTCGCTCGAAACGGTCGGACCAGATCAATCCCTCACTCCGAGTGTCGACGAGATCAACACTCACCTCCAACTGCGTGCCGAAAAGTTCGACGCGACCGGAAAGGCAATAGCTCGCCCCGAGAACGCTGTGCAGTCCGGCAAGGTCCACATCGGTATTTCGGAACCGGAATGTGGATTCGCGCGCGATCACACGCAACCAGCGCAGGCGGGCCAGTGAAGAAATGATGTCGGCCGGGATCGCGTCGCTCAGGCTTGCAAAGGCATCCGGCAAACCGGTCCGGCCGAACGGCAGAACCGCAACGGTTGGCCGTTCACCGCGTCCATCCATTTCGACAGATCGTTCTGCTTCTGATGCCTGGCACGACCACGCTGATTTCTGTCGGTCTGATCCTTACTGGCGCGACAAAACGATGGCCGACGCCGCGAATGGTACGGATGAACTCTTGCCTGTTCGCCGTCATCCCCAAGCGCCTTGCGAACAGCCTTCAACGCAGTCGACACGGCGGCGTCCGAAATGAAACGACCCGGCCCAGACCACCGCAATCATTTCATCCTTGCCGATGACCCGTTCGTTGTTCTCGACCAGCAGGCACAGCAGTCTGAAAACCTTGGGTTCAAGTTTGACCGGCCCCGACACCGTCCGAAGCTCGGCGCGATCAGTATCGAGTTCAAATGGATCAAACTGAAGCTTCATGCCCAAGCCTAGCAAATCCGCACCCATCGCTCAACGAATTCCTCAGCCAGCCCTCAAGCGGCGACAGGGTCACGGGTGTACGGTCATTTCTCCAAAGCACCTTGCAGAGGCACAGAACGCAAAACGGGAGACATGCCATGGCCCATACATCCGAGAACAATGATACCCCAGCAACACCGATGGAAATGCTGGAAAAGCTGGGGCACATCATAACCCGGATCGCGGCGGTCCCCGGTGCAGCCCGCACCTTTCTGCACAGGGCCGAATTGGCGCACGCCTCACGTTGCAAACTTGTGTCCGTCTCGGCGAAGGTGGTTCGGGACAGTGGCCTTGATCCCTCTGATGCGACTGGGTTCGCGGCATGGCAGCCTGACCTCCCGTTCTTCATGCAGAGCGGCTTCGGTCAGAGGTGAAGGCGGAGCCGACATTTTGGGCTGGCTTCTGGCTCCTTACGCCCAGCCTGCTGTCGACGCCATGGAAAGGTCTCTTCCATGCACAGAAGTGGCCCGTGCCGAGGGCCACGGCGTTAGGGTAATACGTGCGAAGGGCCGCTTTCCGCCCTTTCCTGCAGGCAAAGCACAGGAGACGGCAGCCGCTCAAGCTACGACTCTTCAGTCCACGCAGGGGAAAGCCTTCCCCTGCGGCCGAGCTTGCAGTCTCGACCGACCCCTTCTGCAGGGCGACCCCGCAACGCCCCCTTGGAGAGTGAGAGTTCGGTCGGGTCAGCCGTGACGGGATGAAAGCTGGAGGAGAGGCCTCCAACGCCCGTCGCGGAGTGTCCCCTGATGTCCCGAACGAATTCCCGCACCCGGTCCGGTAAGGACCGGCCCAGCCTTTATGATGAAGTCACCAACAAGATCATCGGCGAGTTGGAGGCCGGCCGCCTGCCCTGGGTCCAGCCCTGGGGCACGGCGGCGGCGAAGGCGTCCCTCGCCCTGCCGAAGAATGCCGCGACCGGTCGCAGCTATTCAGGGATCAACATCCTTATCCTCTGGGGTGCGGTTGTCGAGAACGGCTTCCCGGTTCAGAGCTGGCTCACCTTCCGCCAGGCGCTCGCGCTCGGCGGCAATGTCTGCAAGGGCGAGCGTGGGACGACCGTGGTCTACGTCGACCGCTTTGTCCCTGACGATGAGAAGAGACGCGCCCGCGAGACTGGCGATAATCCTCAGACGAATTCCCTTCCTAAAACGCTTCACGGTCTTCAACGCGGCGCAATGCGAAGATCTGCCCGAAGAGATCACCACCGCCGCACTCCCTGCCCCGCCGGGATTGATCGAACCGACTGTCAACGCCCTCATCGACGCAAGCGGTATCGATTTCCGCATCGGCAGCAACCGCGCTTGGTATGACCCAGTCCTGGACAAGGTACAGGTTCCGCCACCACAGGCCTATGTCGATCCGATCAACTGGCACCGAACAGCCCTGCACGAACTGGCTCATGCCAGTGGCCATTTCTCCCGTCTCGGTCGCGACCTGTCCGGATCCTTCGGCTCCAAGACCTATGCCTTCGAGGAACTGGTCGCCGAGATGACCGCGGCCTTCTGCTGCGCCGCGCTCGGCATCGTGCCGACCGTGCGCCATGCCGACTACATCGGCTCCTGGCTGAAGGTTCTACGCGACGACAATCGCGCCATCGTCCGGGCGGCCAGTCATGCCAGCAGGGCGACAGACTATCTTCTCGGTTTTGCGCCCGTTGCGGCAATGGTTCCCGGGGCTGCCGCTTGAGAGAGAAAGAGGAGGGTCGGGTTTTCGTGACGGGTTGGAGGTCGAGAGAGAGGCTCTTGACCGCCCGTCACGGAGAAAGCCGATGACCAGTGTAAAGCCAAAGTCCCCAAGGATCGCGCTCAGCGTCTCACGGGACATTCCCTTCGACAAGCTCGTCCTCTCTCAGTCGAACGTGCGGCATATCAAGACCGGGGTCGCGATTGAGGAACTGGCCGCGGATATCGCACGGCGCACGCTCTTGCAGAGCCTGACGGTGCGCCCTGTCCTTGATGCGGACGGCGCGGAGACCGGCGATCTTCGAGGTGCCCGCTGGCGGGCGGCGCTATCGCGCGCTCGAACTGCTCGTGAAGCAGAAGCGTCTGGCCAGGACCGCGCCGATCCCTTGCGTGATCCGCACCGAAGGTCTCGCCGAAGAGGACAGTCTTGCCGAGAACGTGCAGCGCGCGCCGCTGCATCCGCTCGACCAGTTCCGCGCCTTCCAGGCGATGCGCGAGAAAGGCATGGGCGAGGAGGAGATTGCCGCCGCCTTTTTCGTCTCGGCGGGCGTCGTCAAGCAGCGCCTGCGTCTTGCTGCCGTCAGCGAGACCCTGCTCGACGCCTATGCCGCCGACGAAATGACACTCGATCATCTGATGGCGTTCACGGTCAACCCAGACCATGCGCGGCAAGAACAGGTGTGGGAGGCGATCAAGGCCTCCTCACCGACCAGCCCTACCAGATCCGGCGCATGCTGACCGAGGACGCGGTGCGGGCGGCCGACAAGCGCGCACCGCGTCCTCGGTCATCCAAAATCGCCAACTTCTTCTCGCGGCGCGGAATAACCGTTGTCGAGATGGCCATGCCTTATCACTTTGAACGTCGCCGTCCGTCCTCCAGTCACGCAGACAATTTGCTCAGTCCGAACCTTGGCCGCACGATCCAGTCCGTGCGACAGGCAGTGTTGGATGGACGAAAACTCATCCGCGCCCTGAAGAACGAAGGATATCAAGACATCTCGGTTCTCGGCATAAGCTTGGGCTCCTGGGTCGCCGGACTGATTGCCGCTCATGATCCCGCTGTCAAAAGGGCTGCTCTGTTCCTCTCGGCTGGAAGTCTTGCGGATATGGTCTGGGCTGGTCGCGCCACACGTCACATACGTGCCAGTCTCGAGGCAGAGGTCGGACTGGCCGACCTTCGGCGAGCCTGGAGCCCGCTCAATCTGGAAAACCATGCCAACAAACTGGCGCGAACCGATCTTGATCTTCAGTTTGTCTTCGCCACGAGGGACACGGTGGTGTTCCCCGAGTTGTCGCGGCAACTGATCGCGAAGCTGAAGACCGCCGGTGCGGCACCGGGCATTCTGGAGCTGAACTGCGGCCACTACTCGCTTTCGCTGCCCCCATATGCCATCCGGGCGGGATTGAGCGTTTTGCGGTTGTTGTCCCGTGATCAGCGATCAGTGCTTTGACCAGGCTGCTGAATTGTACCTGGCTGCACCTTCAGGCGCATCCCAATCTTTACCCACAGAACGTACAGGATTGAAAAACTCTCCAATCTGTCATATATGACAATATATAGGTTATTTTCCATCAGATATGGAGTAAAATCGTGAGCTCGCTAAAGGCGACCAAGTCTCTTGCTCGGCTCGGCGGCGACGTCCGTGCCGCACGGCTGCGGCGTGGTATGGCAGTGTCCGATCTTGCGGTTCGCGCCAGCACGTCGGCCAGTACCATTGCCCGGCTTGAGAAGGGTGACCCTGGAGTTTCCATCGGCGCATTTGCCAATATTCTTCTGGCACTTGGACTTGTCGAACGGTTGGCCGAGCTTTTCGACCTGCGGAACGATGTCTTGGGCTTGGCGATCACGGCCGAACGCGCGCCAAAGCGCGGCCGGTCGTCGGCGGCCACGCGCAAGACATCCAGCAAGGTCGAAGGCGGCGCAAGGCGGCCAGTCGACGAAAGCACTGACCCTGAGGGCATGGCCTTCTGATGTCCGAGCGCTTTTTTGCACAGGTTGCATTGGGGGAAGGCAAGATCCTCGTCGGCCGCCTTCATTTCACCCGCGACGGGCCGCGGCAGCATTCCGCCTTTACCTATGATCCGTTGTGGCTTGCGTCTGCGCAACGCTTTGGCCTGCAACCCGATCTGCCACTCGATACCGCGGCACATTTCGCTTCGGGAAATTCCGCTGGCGATGTCCGGGACGCGCTGCACGGGGCGTTTTCAGATGCAGCCCCTGACTCTTGGGGACGGCGGCTATTGGAGCGGTCCAATAGCGCGGGCCTGAGCGAATTCGAGTATCTCGTTCTCTCGGATGACTTTTCGCGCCAAGGCGCTTTGCGTTTTCTTGATGCCGAGGGCCAGGTGACCACGGGTCACCATGCTGCTGTACCCCGCTTGGTCGATCTTGAGGAGATCACCCGGCTTGCCCGTGCCTATGAGCAGGGCCTTGAGCTTTCGGAACAGGATCTGCGCGCCCTTGTCGGGGCAGGTGGCAGCTTGGGTGGCGCACGCCCCAAAGCCAATGTCCGTGACGGCGACACACTGTGGCTGGCCAAGTTCACGTCGGTCCATGACAGCAAGCCCATCGAGCGGGTCGAGATCGCCACGTTGAAACTGGCTGAGGTCTGCGGCATCCGAATTCCCGAAGCGAGGCTGGTGCTTCAGGACACGCCCTACCCCGTGGCGCTTCTGCGCCGCTTCGACAGGCGCGGTGCGGCCCGTATCCCTTACGTTTCGGCGCGCACCGCCTTAGGCAAGACCGGTGATGCACCCGGCTCCTATACGGAAATTGCAGACTTCATCCGCGCGTGGAGCGGCGATCCGGCAGCAGACCTGCGCCAGCTGTATCTGCGGCTGGTCTTCACGATCCTCGTCTCGAACAAGGATGACCATCTCAAGAACCACGGTTTCCTCTACGTCGGCCGCGACCGCTGGCGGTTGTCGCCCGTGTTCGACGTCAATCCTGCCCCGGACCGAAACCCACACCTTGAAACCGCTATCTTGGAAGATGGGTCGAACGAACGATCAATCGTGCTAGCGCCAGAGGCGTCGGAATTCTTCGGCCTTCCGAGCGCAGCGGCAAAGGCACTGGTCCGGAAAACGGCAGACAAGATCACGGCGCTGTGGCGCGATACCTTTCGCCAACATGGTCTGACAGCACAGCAGGCACGAGACTACGAACCGGCCATCATGAACAATGAGACAGCGACTGCACAGTCGCTCTGATCGTCATATCTGAGCGATTAAGCAATTTCTGCTGCCAAATCCGAAGCTTTTGTTCTGGACACACACCGTCCCACTTCGAAGGCCCGCCACCAATTCACCCGAGGCTAACCGTCAAGCAATCCAGCGATCTCATTACAGGTCCGCGCGACAGCAACTTTCAGCGCGTCGTCGACATGCACATATCCCTGCGTCACAGACTGCGCCGAATGCCCAAACATGGCAGCGATGACCAACTCGGAAAAGCCAAGGTCCCCTGCAACACTTGCAAAGGTGTGGCGAAGCGTGTGGGGGGTTACATTCCCGATTGCCACCATTGCACAAAGGCGGCGCAGACAGGCCTTCGCGGCGGTCAACGGCCCGTCTCCCGTTGTCGCGGGAAAAACAAACCGTGATCCCGTCAGGATTCGCTGTGTTGCGGCCAGGCGGGCTGCACTCGGCCCGATCGCGCGCACCTGTGCGTCACCTTTCGTGTCCGGAAAGGCGACATACCCGAGGTCAGCGTGCAACCAGTCGCGGTGCATCTGCCGGGCCTCGGATATCCGGAAGCCCGTCAAAGCAAGGAACCGCACGACGGCAAGTCCCGTTGGGCTTTCGCCGTTTCGTTCGGCAAAGCGCATGGCTTTGCCCAGCTTACCAATTTCGTCCACGCTCAGACGCCGGACCTTTCGCTTGGCTGCAAGACGGCGGGCACCAAGACTCGGGTGCCGCTCGATCTTGTCGTGGCGCAGGGCATGCGCAAGGATGCTTTGCAGAGTAGTGACGGCCCGACCGGCCACACCCGGACCACCTGTCGCTACGCCGCCCCGACCGGTGCCGCGCGCCTTAGCCGTTTTGCCAAGCACGATATCGGACTGCATGCCCTCGACATCCACGATCCGAAGGCTGTTGACGAGGCGGTGTCCTAGCAACGGCTTGATGTGGGTTCTGATCCGGCTTTCGTCCATCGCAAGGCTGGACGCCTTTATCGCCCTGTTGCGCCGCCCGAGGATCCGACCAGCTTTGGCTTCTTCAAGATACCAGTCACACAGCTCGGCAAAGGTAACGCTGTCGTCAGGCACATCTTCCTGTTCCGCTGGATCAACTCCGCTCGCCACCATGCCCAGCTTGATCTTCGCCTGTTCGCGGGCTTGTTCGACGGTGATAAGACCCTACCGCCCGATCGCCAGCCGTCGGCTTCTCCCCGTCGCTGTGCGGTATTGAACTATGAAGGTCTTGAGGCTTGACGGCACGACCCGGACGCCGAAGCCACGAAGCTCGCTGTCCCAAAGGAATTCCTGGCTCTTCCTCGGTCGCACAAGTGCTTCGACGGCTCTCTTGGTCATTTTTGGCATAAACCAAGCCTCCAGAGATTTGCTTATATGACCATACCGCTTCGGAGAATGTGAGCATTTTGGGTAAAGTCATGGCGCAAAATCGGCTACTCTGTCGAACCTTCAAGAAGAATAATAATTTAGAATCAGTATATTATCGAACAGTATCGTGCTCTAGCGCACCCTTGGCCAATCTTGCCCAGGTTCGGGTCGTGAGTTCGAATCTCATCGCCCGCTCCAGTTGGATGTACCGGAATCAAGCCAGACAGAAGCGCCCTACGCGCGCTTCTTTTTCTTCAGGCAACGCCCCGGACCGGCCTGCCGGTTTGTCCGGAGCGGTTGGCCAGGGCAGTCCACGTCGCAGGGCGCAGCGACGCTGCGCGTCAGAACGCCACCCGGTCCCCGCCCTTCAGCCCAAGCATATCGCGCGCTTGGTCCGGTGTGGCCACCTCGCAGCCGAGGTCCTCGATGATCCGCCGGATCTTCGTCACCTGCTGCGCATTGCTTTCCGCGAGCCGCCCCCGCGCGATCTGCAAGGAATCCTCCAGCCCGACACGGACATTGCCGCCCATCTCCGCCGCCGTCGTGGCCAGTCCCATCTGCGCGCCCCCTGCCCCCAGTACCGACCAACGATAGTCCTCTCCGAACAGACGGTCCGCGGTGCGCTTCATGAACACCAGATTGTCGACCTCGGGGCCGATGCCACCCAGAATTCCAAAGATGAACTGGATGAAGACCGGTGCCTTGAACAGGCCGATATCCATGCAGAACCGCAGGTTGTACAGATGGCCGACATCATAGCATTCATGCTCGAACCTGATGTCATGGGGGGCCAGGGTGCTGGCCACATTGCCGATGTCGCGGAACGTGTTGCGGAAGATGTAGGTGTCGGAATTGGCGACGTAATCCTTTTCCCAGCCGAATCTTCCACGTGTCATACCGCTTGGCAAGCGGATGAAAGCTGAAATTCATCGACCCCATGTTCAGGCTGCACATCTCCGGCGAGAACCGCAGCGCGGGAGCGATGCGTTCCTCGATGGTGTTCATCAGGCTGCCGCCGGTGGACAGGTTGATCACGGCCGCCGTGGCCTGCTTGATGCGCGGCAGGAACGCCGCGAAATGGTCGGGGTTGATCGAAACGCCGCCGTCGTCCGGGCGGCGCGCGTGCATGTGCAGGATCGACGCGCCAGCCTCGGCTGCGGCAATCGCCTGGCGCGCAATGTCATCAGGCGTGAAGGGCAGCGCGGCGGACATCGTCGGGGTATGGATCGCACCGGTAATGGCGCAGGTGATGATCGTGGGCGCGCGTTTTGCCATCGGTCAGTCCTTCCATGTCACGCGGTAGCCGGTCGGGAAAAAGGACACACCCCACCGCCCGGCCACAAATCCCCACAACCCCTTCGGCGCGGCAAGCATCACGGCGATGGCCAACGAGCCAAGGAACAGGAGGTAGATCGACCCGAAGTCAGCGAGAAACTCGCGCAGCAGGAAATAGACGAGCGTGCCGACAATCGGTCCTTCGATGGTTCCGATCCCGCCGATCACCACGATGAAGATCACGAAGGCCGTCCAGTCGTTCACGCTGAACGCCGCATCGGGTGACACGCGCAGTTTCTGCAGCGCGATCAGCGCGCCGATCATCGCGGTGGCGACGGCAACCGCGATGTAGACCGCGTATTTCATGCGCTGAATGCGCACCCCCAGGCTGGCCGAGGCGACCTCGCTGTCGCGGATCGCCGTCAGCGCCAACCCGACGCGGGACCGCAGCAGCAGATAGACCAGCGCCAGACAGCCCACGCCCAGCGCCAGGGCCGACCAGTAGATCAGCGCCTCGCGCGCCGCCTTGCCGCCCAGTGCGGCCAGCGAAGGCGCGGGTAAGCTGATCCCTGACCCGCCGCCCATCGCGGTCACCTGACTGGCGGTCAGCCGGAACACCTCGGCCACGACCCAGGTGCCGATGGCGAAGTAGGCCCCTTGCAGTCGGAACACCAGAATGGCGACGGGCACCGACAGCACGGCGGCAGCGAGCCCAGCCAACGGGATGCCGTACAGCGGGTTGATCCCCAGGAACAACGTCGCCGAAACAAGGGTATAGCCGCCTAATCCGACATAGGCCTGCTGGCCCACCGACACCAGGCCGGTATAGCCCGCCAGCAGGTTCCACAGACTGGCCAGCGCCAGATAGATGCAGAACTCGCCCACCAGCCGAAGCGTGGAAGACGTGCCCCACCAGGGGGCAGCGATCAGAAGCACCAGCAGGGTCAGCGCAACCGCACCCGCAATGCGGCTGGCAGGGGTGGACCGGGTGATGGAATGGGTCATCCGTCGATCCTCGGAAAAAGCCCGGTGGGGCGGATGGCCAGCACAAGGATGAACGCCAGATGTCCGGCCAGAACCTGCCAGCCGGGGTTGATCTCGGCCCCCACGGCCTGTGCCACGCCCAGGATCACCCCGCCGACCAGCGTCCCCCACAGGTTGCCCAAACCGCCGATGATGACCGCCTCGAACCCGAAGATCAGACGACCCGGCCCCATGAAGGGATCGAAGTTCGACCGGATCGCCAGGAACACCCCGGCAATCGCCACCACGGCCAGACAAAGCGCCATGGCGCAGGCAAAGATATGACGGCGGTCCAGACCCATCAATTGCGCGACTTCCGCATCGTCCGACGTCGCGCGAAAGGCGCGGCCAAGCGCGGTGCGGTAGAACAGGAACTGCAGGCCCGCGATGACGCCGACGGCGGTGGCGAACATCAGAAGCGGCAGGTAGCCGATTGAAATCGCATCACCAAGCTGAAAACTGGCCACCTCCAGAACACCCGCATTCAGCTTGCGGCTGTCGGCGGTGAACACTTCCAGAAGACCGTTCTGCAAGATGACGGACAGACCAAACGTCACCAGAAGCGGCGGCAGCAGGTCCTTGCCCAGCGTCCGGTTCAGGATCAGGCGCTGCAAGGCATAGCCGAATGTCGCCAGCAGGGGTACCACCAGAACCAGCGCCCCCAAAGGATGCAGCCCTGTTGCCTGCACCACGACCATCGCAGCGTAAGCCGCCAGAACGATCAGGTCGCCATGCGCGATATTGACCAGCCGCATCACGCCGAAGATCAGGCTCAGGCCCGCTGCGAACAGCGCATAAAGCCCCCCGACCAGCACGCCCTGCAGGATGATGTTTGCAAACTCCATTCCTCAGGTCCCGAAATACGCGGCCGAGATGGCCTCGCGCCCAAATGCGCCCGGCGCGCCGGCAAGGGCCACGCGCCCCTCGGCCAGGCAGACAAATGCGGATGCAGACCCCAGCGCCCGCGTCACATCCTGTTCCACCAGAATAGCCGCCATGCCCTGCCCGGTGATGCGCGGCAATCGGGCATAGATGTCCTTGATGACGATGGGGGCGAGGCCGAGGCTGAGCTCATCCAGCAGGATCAGCTCGGGGTTCGACATCAGCGCGCGCCCGATGGACACCATCTGCTGCTGGCCGCCCGAGAGAGAGGTGGACGGGGCAGCGCGCTTTTCCTGCAGGATCGGGAACAGGTCATAGACCGCGCGCAGCGACCAAGGCCCGGGCCGCGCCACCTGCCCGCCGAGGATCAGGTTTTCTTCGACCGACAGCGACGGGAACAGGCGCCGCCCTTCGGGCACAAGCGCGATGCCCTGCGCGACGATGCGGTTCGGCGCTTGCCCCAGCAACTCTGCGCCGCGCCAGCGCACCGACCCTTGCCGTCCCGCAACCAGTCCGCAGATGGACTTCAACAGGGTCGACTTACCCGCCCCGTTCGCCCCGATCAGCGCCTGCACTTCGCCAGCACGGACCCGCAACGACACCCCGTGCAGCGCCTGAAAGTCACCGTAGAAGGCGTGCAGATCGTCGATCTCGAGAAGGTCAGACATGATCCGCCCCCAGATACACCGACTGCACGTCCGGACTGGCCAGCACCGCATCGGGCGGACCATCGGCGATCTTCACCCCGAAATTCACCACCACAAGCCTTTTCGCCACCGACAGCAGCGCATGGACCACATGCTCGATCCAGACGATGGTGACGCCCGACGCATGCACATCGCGCACCGCAGACAGCAGCGACTGGCATTCGCGCTCGGTCAGGCCCCCTGCGACCTCATCCAGCAGCAGCAGCTCGGGCTCGGTGGCAAGCGCGCGTGCCAGTTCCAGCCGCTTGCGTTCCAGCAGGGTCAGCGACCCGGCAAGCAGGTTCGCCTTTGACCGCAGTCCGGTCATCTCCAGCACGTCCACCGCCCGCGCCTCGGGTGCCACGGCATCCGCACCGCGCCCGAATGCCGCCCCGACCAGCACATTCTCGAACACCGTCATTCCGGAAAACGGATGCGGGATCTGGAAACTGCGCGAAATACCCCGGCGACACCGGTCCGACACGTCCGACGCGGTGATGTCCTGTCCGCGAAACCGCACCCTGCCCGTGTCGGGCCGCACGGTCCCCGCAATCAGATTGAAAAGCGTCGTTTTGCCCGCGCCGTTCGGGCCCAGAATGCCCAGTATCTCGCCCGCTGCCACATCCAGGGACAACCCGTCGGTCACGACCAGCGCACCGTAACGCTTCGACAGGTTTTCAAGGCTGAGGAGTGTCATGGGCGGTTGGCCGGGATGTCCCTGCATCCCGGCCCTGTCCGTCAGCCAAGCACCGTCAACTCGCCGGTCACCGGCAGGTTCGGGTTCTGCTTGTTGTTCACGATGACCAGTTCCAGCTTGCCGTCACGGCGCTGCCACTGCCCGCCCGCCATCGGGGTCTTGGTCACATTCTTCATAGGCCCGTCGGCCCAGTTGATCGGACCGACCATGGTGTTGAGGTTGGTGGTGACAATCGCCTCCATGATCGAGGCCTTGTCGGTCAGGTCGGCCGCGCGCTTGACGACGTCGAGACCCACTTCGAAAAGCGCATGCTGGAAGCCCAGCGTTGCCGTCCAGGGTTTGCCGCTTTCGGCGACGTAGGCATCGCCAAGCGCCTTCGCGGACATGCCCGTCAGGCTGGACGAGAACGGATAATCCGGCGTCCACCAGACTTCGGTCGTCAGCCCGTCGCCCCGGTCGCCCAGCGCATCGACCGAAGACGGGAACAGCAGCGCCTTGCCGATGGTCACAACCTTGGGGTTGAAGCCCTGCTGCGCCGCCTGCGCCCAGAAGGTCGCGAAATCCGGCGGGATCATCACGCCCGTCACGATCTCACATCCCGCCGCCTTGAACGCCGCGATCTGGCTGCTGAAATCGTTGTTCATCGGCTGATAGCGTCCCGGATCGACCAGCTCGTACCCAGCTGCGGCCAGCGGACCCGGCAGACCCAGCGTCGCATCGCCCCAGGCGTTGCCGTCCGCGTCGTTCGGGAACAGTCCGCCGACCTTCTTCGCAACGCCCGACTGATCCCAGATCGCGGTGAAGTTCGCGATGATATCCTCCAGCCCCCAGAAGAAGTGATAGGTATAGTTGAATCCGACCTCGGGGTTGCCGCCGCGCCCGAAGAAGTACGGCTGCCAAGGGCAGTTGGTGGAAATGCAGGGAATTTCGTTCAGCTCGCACTGATCGGCCACGGGGTTCGTGGTGTCGGGCGTCGCGTGGGTCAGCATCAGGTTGACGCCATCCGACAGGATCAACTCGCTTGCCACCTCGGCCGCGCGGTTGGGGTTGGACTGGCTGTCCTTGGCGATGATCTCGATCTGGACCGGTGCGCCGTTGTTAGTGATGCCCGCCAGCGTGTCATTCAGGCCCGCGATGATCCAGTCCTGCGCCTCGCCGAAGCCCGCCAGCGGGCCGGTCGTCGGGGTGACAAGACCGATCTTGAAGACGGTCTCCTGCGCGCGCGCCGCTGTTGCACGCAGGATCGCGGGGGCGACGAGCATTGCTGTCCCGGATTGGATAAGCTGGCGACGGTTCAGTCTGCTGAGTGTCATTTCGTCCTCCCTGACGAGTTTCGATGCGCAATCGCGGGCTATCCCCGCCTTCGTTTCACGGGGCTGGCGCCCCCAGCATGTCCTGAAGCGCAAGCAGATGGCGCGCGACTTTCGCCCGCAGCGCGGTCTTTTCAGCATCGGTCCAGCGGTGGAATCCCTGCCCCGACTTGAAGCCAAGCCGACCGTCCGCGACGAGGCCGCGCAGGTAAGGCGAAGGTTCCCGGCTGTTTTCGATGTCGCCCAGCACGTTGTCATGGATGTCGAGCGTCAGGTCCGTCCCCACCATATCGGCGCTCTCCAGCGGACCCAGCACGGCAAGGCGGCGGCCGAAGCTGGCCTTCACGACCGTATCCACGGCCGCCGCATCGCAGATGCCGCGCTCGACCAGCGATATCGCCTCGCGCCACAGCGCGTGCTGCAGGCGGTTGCCGATGAACCCCGGCACGTCGCGTTCCACCCGCACCGGCGTCTTGCCCGCATCCGCCAGCAACGCCATCGTCGCATCAACGGTCGCCTGATCCGTCCATTCGGTCCGGATCACCTCGACCAGCGGGATGATGTGGGGCGGGTTCCACCAATGGGTGCCAAGCGCGCGGTGACGCAGGCGCAGGCCGCCCATGATCTGGGTGATCGGCATCACCGAGGTGTTGGAGGCGAGCATGCAGGTTTCCGGCGCATGCGCCTCGATCTCCGCAAAGATCGCCTGTTTCAGCGCCATCTTCTCGGGCGCGGCCTCGAACACCACGTCGGCGCGCCGGACGGCACCTGCAACACTGTCAAAGATCTCGATCCGTTTCAGGGTCTTGGCGATGTCGCCCGGGCTGCTGCCGAGCAATTTCAGGCTGTCGGTGATCCGGGCGGACACTGTGGCGCGCGCCTCGGCCACCGGGTCGGTGATCGCCACATACTGGCCCGCCCGCGCCAGACACAGCGCGATGCCATGCCCCATCAGCCCCGCCCCGATCACCGCGATCTGCCGGTTTTTCATGGCGCTCATCCCGCCGTGTAGCCGCCGTCGGCATAAAGGATATGCCCGGTGTAGAAGTCGGATGCCTTCGAAGACAGGAATAACAGCGGCCCGGCCAGATCCTCCGGTTCGCCCAGACGTCCCTTCGGCACCCGGGCCAGGAACCCGGCCCGCACCGCCTTTGCGTTGTCCGTGTCCTCGAACATCCACGCCGTCAGGGGCGACCGGAACACAGTGGGCGCAATGGCATTGACCGTGATCCCTGTCGGCCCCAGTTCGCAGCCGAGCGCCCGTGTCATGCCGTCCACTGCGGCCTTGCTGGCGCAATAGGCGGTGTAGCCCGCCGGATGACCCAGAAGACCACGCGCGGAGGAGACGAGGACGATCTTCCCGCCGCTTCCCTGCGCCTTCATCTGCACGGTGGCTGCGCGCGACAGCAGCCAGCTCTGCGTGACATTCGCATCGATCACGGCGGCGAAGGTCTCGGGCGGCATGTCGTCGATCTTGGCTACCTTGTTCATGCCCGACGCCACGACAAGGATGTCGAGCCGCCCGTAGGCCGCGACGGCCGCCGCCACCATCGAGGCGCAGGCCGCCTCCCTGTCCGGACGCGCGTTCACCTCCGTCACGTCCGCGCCGCCGTCCCGGCATTCCTGAGCGACGGACCCCAGTTCTGCGGCCTTGCCCGCCGCCAGCACCAGCCTGCACCCGGCCCCGCCAAGCGTCCGTGCCGCCACCGCGCCGAAAGCCCCGGACGCACCGGTGATCAGGGCGACCTTGCCGGATATATCGAACATCGACAGCGGATTCATCAGGCTTGCCATCGCCTTACCCGCCGATCTTCGCGTTCGCCGGATAGGGCACGACCACGACCATCTTGCAGACATGGTTGCCCCGGTTGACGATCTCGCGCACCTCGCCCGGCGCGATGGTGCAGCTGTCCATCGGCCCGAGCACCGTCTCGTTGCCGCCGGTGATCACCGTCATCTCGCCGTCGATGACCAGATAGACCTTCTCGAACGGCGTCGCGTCCGGCCCCGCCCCGCCGCCCGGCAGGAACTGCGAATAGCCCAGCCACTGGTTGACCGGCCCGCCCGCTTCGAACCCCTGCAGGCGCAGCCCCACGACACCCCGGTGGTTCGGGGCATCATATGTGGTGGCATCCGCGAACCGCTTGACCAGCATCAGAACGCCTCGCCCGCTTCGATCCGGTAGCCCTGCGACCTGTCTATCATCGCCACCAGCCGGATGATGCAGCCGTCGCCCCGGTCCCAGTTCCATGGAAAGAACGCGAAGGTGCAGCGCTTGCCTGTCACCGCGTCCAGATCGCCCCCGACATTCTCGATCCCCAGGATGCCGTTCTTGAACAGGATCTGGTGCACCGGCTCCCATGCAGGGAAATCGACCCTCCAGTCGCGCCCGCCCGTGTGGTCGAACCACTCCTTTTCCAGATGCGGCAGCAATGGGCCGTTCCGCTGCGGTCCGATGGCCGTCGCCAGCGGGTGGTCATTGGCCTGGGTGTCATGCCCCACGACCTTGACACCCTTCTTCACCATCCATTCGCCGGCCGACGGCACAAAGCCTGGGCAATAGGCAAAGTAGTCGCCGTCCTCGTACTGGTGATGCCAGCCCGTGTTGACGATGAGAACATCGCCGGGCCGGATCGCATGGCCGCAGGCCGCCTCCAGATCATCGCCCGTGATGAATTCCCATTTCTTCTTGGGCATCCCCACCACGATCCCTGTACCGAAGAAATGCGGCAGGGGCACCTCGTCGATGAACGGCGTGCCCTGCACCACATGCGCAGGCGCGTCGATATGCGTGGTGGCATGCATCGTTGTCGTGATGCGCTGCGACAGCACGCCTGACTTGGCCATGTAGTGGATACGCTCGATCTTGGTGTCCTGAAAATACGGCCAGTTCGGATTCTGGAAGCCGAACCTGTGCGACAGATTGTAGAATTCCAGCCCCATCGGATTGTCGAGGTTTCCCTGAAATTCGATGCCGCGCACCTTCACCATGGACATGCCCTTTCCAGCGCCGCCGCAGCGGCGGCCTGTTGGTTGTCGACTCTGGATGGCTCCCCCATCTGTCTTGCATATTGATACATATGCACCGCATTGCGGTCAAACAGATTCCACGCTATGGTTCTCCTGTCCCACATTGCGGGCTGGCGGGTGCCTCCGGTTTCTGCGAAACGGACAACCGTCAACGGGCAGGCAGAGGCATGATGGACATGACGACCGACGACAATTCGACCGCGCGCAGCGGCATTCAGGTCATCGCGCGCGCGGCCGCTGTTCTGCGGGCCCTGAAGGACGATCCATCCGGCCTCAGCCTCGGCCAGATCGCCGACCGCGCGGGTCTGCCACGGTCCACCGTCCAACGGATCGTGGCGGCCCTGCAGGACGAACGGCTGGTCATCGCGCAAGCGGTGGGTAACGGCATCCGCCTCGGGCCGGAACTGCACGCCCTGGCGCGGGCCGCGCGTTACAACATCGTCGACCGCTGCCGCCCGTATCTGACGCGGATGCGTGACCAGTTGGGCGAGACCGTCGATCTGTCGGTTCTTCGCGGCGGGCAGATGATCTTCCTCGATCAGGTGCCCGGCAACCATCGTCTGCGCACCATATCCTCCGTGGGCGAGGTGTTCCCGCTGACCACCACCGCCAATGGCCGCGCCTGCCTTGCGCTGTTGCCGGATGCCCGTGCCGAAGCCCTGGCACACGCGGAATGGGCCCGCCGTTCCGACGATTTCGCAGCGCTGCGGGTTCGGCTTGCGGACATACGCGCCACAGGCCTGGCCGAGGATATCGATGATCACACCGATGGCATATCCGCGCTCGGCATCGCATTTGCCGATCTTGCGGGTGATCTGCATGCCATTTCCGTGCCGATCCCCTCGACCCGCTTCCCTGAACAGCGCAGCGCGGTGGCGGCGGCCCTGCTGGCGCTCAAGCCCGAACTCGCACGGGTGCTGGAAGGCTGACCGCCTCATGCCGCGCGGGCCAGGGTGAAATCCCAGTCCAGCGCCCAGAAGGGATTGGCAAACCCCAGCGCTGCAGCCCGTGCCGCATCGTCGACCTGCCGGAAATCGCCGATCAGCGTCTCCTTCACGCCGAACACAGCGTCCGTTTCCAGATAGGGGCAGTCGGGCGGAAAGACGTGCGTGATGACCTCGTCATACCCGGCAGCCTTGACCTTGAAATGGATGTGCGCCGCGCGGTTCGGACCCCGGCCCATCGCCTCCAGCAACTGGCCGACCGGCCCGTCGGACGGAATCGGATAGTAG
Organism: uncultured Alphaproteobacteria bacterium; assembly: GCA_963738635.1. GTDB lineage: Bacteria > Pseudomonadota > Alphaproteobacteria > Rhodobacterales > Rhodobacteraceae > JAOADN01. Next base: position 716,750 of record CAVTXE010000004.1, read on the forward strand.
CGCGGCTTGACCGTACGGAACCAATAGCAACCTCCGGCGTCCGTGGTGAACACGCCGCGCAGGTTCATGTCGGGCTGCACACCCTTTTGCTGCACGTCGTAGAAACCGTCCTCATTTGTCTGCCAGGCATCGATGGTAGCCCCCGCGACGGGCTTGCCCGCCGTGTCCAGCACCCGTCCACGCACAACCAGCGGCGCGCCCTTGCCGTCCAGACAGATGTTCGCGCCGTTGGGATATTGCGGCGGGTTTTCCACGTAGAACGGCCCGAGGATGGTGTTTTCAGTCGCTCCGTCGCCATGGCTGTGATTGATCGCATCGACGAGCATCGTCACGCCCAGCGTGTCCGACAGCAGAATGAATTCCTGACGCCAGTCGGTGCTCATATGCCCCGTGCGCGTCAGAAACCGGATCGCGGCCAGCCATTCATCGTGGCTCGGGCGCACCTCCTTCACAAAGGCATGCAGGTGACGGATAGCCGATGTCATCACCGCCCGCAGGCGCGGATCGGCATCGGCGCCCATCCGCGCGATGACCACGTCGTCCGATGTCTCTTCCTCGAAATACGGGTACTTCGTCCATGCCCGTTTCGGCTTGGTCATGTCGGCCTCCCCAGAATCGCCGTCAGCACGCGGCGCAGTTCGCCTGCCGGATCGCCCGCCATGCCCTCGGACCGCCAGGCTACATGGTGATCCGGCCGCACCAGCACGCAGCCCGCATCTGCCACTTCGGACGCCCGCGCCCAGTCGCCGGTGTGATCGAGATAGGCACGGCGCGGCCCGATCAGGTGGCTCCGCAGGGGCAGCCCCAGTTCCGCCCCGACCGCACCGGCCGCCGCAACCCAGCCCTCGCCCCCGATGCCCGTGAACAGGGTGAAGGCCCCATGCCCGCACAGATCGAGGCTGGAATGCTTCGCCCCATGTGCGTCGAACAGCCAGACATGCGGCAGGCGTGCGCCGGGCCAGGTCGTCGGCTGATAGTGCATTTCGGCGTCCAGCTCGAAGGCGGGTTCCATCTGACCGTCCGTGACGACCGCGCCGGACCGGTACCGCTGGTTCATCTCGACCCCATGCGCATCGAATTCGTACTTCTTGAACGCGATCGCATCGCGCAAAGCCGCGCGCTGGGTCACGGCCGCGGGCGTGGCATCGCAGCGCGCGTCCATGTTGGCCCTGATCTTGGCGTGGTCCGTGCCCCCGGTCATGCCGAGCGCCTGAAAGATCGGGCCGAACTCGCCGATGGACTGATTGGCGCGGGTGACGATCTGTTTGGCTATCGGCGCACGTTCCGCCGAATAGCTGTCCAGCAGCGCCGCGCCGCCCTGCCACTTGATGACCGCTGCCAGCTTCCACGCCAGATTGAACGCATCCTGGATCGACGTGTTCGACCCCAGCCCGTTCGACGGTGGGTGCCGGTGGGCGGCATCGCCCATGATGAACACCCGCCCCTTTTGCAGCTGGGTCGCATACATGTTGTTGACCGTCCAGGTGCTGGCCGAAATGAGGTCGATCTCCAGCCCCGGATCGCCCACCAGCTGCCGCGCCACCTGCGTCGCCATCGCGGCATCCACCACCGGCGCGGGCTGGCTGATGTCATACCCCCAGACGATCAGCCATTCCGTCCACGGCCTGACCATCCGGACCAGCCCCATCCCGATGCCGCCCACGTCCGCGCCGGGCTGCATCACCCAGTAGAGGACCGAAGGCCGGTGCGCGACGTAACGCGACAGGTCGGCGCGGAACAGGATGTTCATGCTGCCGCCGACGCCCATCCTGCCCTCGAGCGGCAGGGATTCGTGTTCGGCCACAAGTGAATTGCCGCCATCCGCACCCACCAGATACCCGGACCGGACCGTGAGGGTCTGCCCCGTCAGCCGGTCCCTGCAGGTTGTCGTCACCCCATCCGCGTCCTGAACGTGGGACAGGTACTCGGTCGACATCCGCCCCTGCGCGCCCCGGGCGCAGGCCGTCTTGTACAGCAGCGGCTCCATCAGCGTCTGCGGCAGGTCGTTCATCTGCGTCGGCGACGCCAGCAGGTGTTCCGCCTTGGACATCGGATGCGTGCCCCACGAATTCATCCGGCCGATTTCCTCGCCCGCCAGACTTTCGCAGAAGATATTCTCGCCCATCAGGTGCTGCGGCGTCGCGAACAGGTACGCCTCGTCCTCGATGCCCAGATCGCGAAGCACCTCCATGGTGCGCTGGTTGGTGATGTGCGCGCGCGGCGTGTTGGCCAGCCAGCGATAACGGTTGATCACCATGACATCGACGCCATAGGTCGCCAGCAGCGCGGCGGTGGCCGACCCTGCAGGCCCGGTGCCGATGACCAGAACGTCGGTCACGATATCAGCAGCCATCGGAATTTCCTTTCGTTATCATAAAGGTGCGTCCCCGAGCCATGCGGCATGCAGCAGCGCGCGGATGCCGTCGCGGGTGATGGGGCGCGGATTCCAGTAGGGGTTCTGCACGGCCATCTCTGCCGCGCGGTCAAGGTCGGCTGCGGTCATCCCAAGCTCGCGCAGCGCTAAGGGTGCGCCAAGGCCGCGCGCAAACGCATGCAACCCCGGCCCCGCCGCCGCACCCAGCATCTCGGTCAATGGTGCCAAACCATCGGCCTGCGCGTTGAACCCGATCGTATGCGGCAGCAAGATCGCGTGGGTTTCCGCATGCGGCAGATCGAAACTGCCGCCGAGCACATGCGCCAGCTTGTGGTGCAGGGCCATGCCCACCTGCCCCAGCACCGTCCCGCACAGCCATGCGCCATACAGCGTCTGCGACCGCGCAGTCAGATCGGACGGATCGGCCACCACCAGGGGCAGGCCCGCAATCATTGCCTGCAGCCCCTGCACAGCCAAAGCCGACGACAGCGGATTGCGGTCCCGCGCGTACAGTGCCTCGACCGCATGGGCCATCGCGTTCAGGCCCGATGCCACAGTCATGCCAACGGGCAAGGTCGCGACCAGGACCGGGTCATATATGATGACCTCCGGCTGCACCCGCGCATCGGTGATGGTGGTTTTGCGCCCCGCCTCGGTCTGGCCCAGGATCGCCGTCGCCTCTGACCCGGCATAGGTCGTCGGCACCACGATCTGCGGCAGATCCGTGCGCAGGGCCAAGGCCTTGCCCAACCCCGTGGTGGATCCGCCCCCCACCGCCACCAGACAATCCGCGCTGGTCGATCGCACGTGGCTCAGGGCCGCGTCGGTAACATCCGTCGGCGTGTGCATGCGCGCACCGGTGAACACCCCCGCCGCAACCGGCCCCAAGGCACGCGCAAACGCCTCAGCCATACTGGCCTGCGCCGGGGTGGTCAGGATCAGCGCGCGCCGGCACCCAAGGCGCGCAACCTCTTCGGCGATCACGTCCAGGGCGCTTTCGCCGAAGCGCACCCGGACGGGTGCAACAGTCACTGCAAAGCGGGGCAGGAACGGCGACATGCGGGCGCACTTTCAATCAACGTCCCGGCAGTCTATCGCAGCAGAAACCGAAACTTGTTCGCATTCAGGCGAATCTATATAACGTTGCGTTATGAAACTGGATCCGCGCCAACTGGAAGTGCTTGCCGCAATTGTCGATGCGGGCGGCCTGACCGAGGCCGCCCGCAACCTTGGCAAATCGCAGCCGAGCCTGTCGCGCAGCATCTCGACGCTCGAGCACAGGGTCGGGGCCGCATTGTTCCAACCCGGCAAACGCCCCCTGCAGCCAACGGAACTCTGCCAGCGTCTGGCTGATGAAGGCCGCCGGATCGGCATGGCCAACGCGGCCGCCTCGCAGACGGTGCAAGCCTATCGTGCCGGAAAATCCGGCGCGGTGCGCGTCGGCGGCACGCCGATATTCATGGACGGTGTCATCTCGGGCATGCTCGCCGGCTTTCAGGCCGTAAACTCCGGTGTGCGGATTGACCAGACCTACGGCTATGCCGCCGACCTGGCAGATCGCGTCCAGAACGGCACGCTCGACCTTGCCGTATGCCCGATCCGGGCCGACGCTCTGCCCGCCGGGTTGCAGTTCGACAGCATCCTTCGCGGGCGAAACGTCATCGCCTGCCGCGATGGCCATCCGCTGCTGCTGGCACGCGGCCTGACCGGGGATGACCTGAAACGCTTTCCGTGGATTTCCCCGCCCGAGGACAGCCCGCTGTTCCACGACATGCGCCAGATGCTGGCCAAACTCGGCAACGCTGACTTCCGCGTCAGTTTCTCAGGCGGCGGCCTGTCCGCCGTGCTCAGCGTGCTGACGGGGTCCGACGCGCTGACTGTCCTACCCTACGCGGTCGTATTCTGCCTGCGCAAACGCTACGGCATCGGGCTGCTGTCGATCAAGGTGGACCATCCGGACCGTGATCTGGGGCTTTTGTACCTGCCCGGCCCCGGCCGGACACCCGCCACCCTGCGCCTGCGCAGCTACGTGACCACCCAGTTCGAAAATCTGGCCGCGACGATCCAGCACCACGAAAAGCAGGTTCTCTGGCGCCGCTGATTGGCCTTTGCAGCGTCCCGCAGCCAACGCGGTTGCATGTTCGGCCCCTTGCCCGCCCCGACCGTCGGCGCACGCGGGGCCAGACACCTGCAACGGTGCCCGTTTTGTTTGGTACCGCGCGCGTGCGGCGCTTGGATCGCCGGGCGGCCCCGCCTATAAGGCGCGCGACCGCAGGGAACAGATGCACGATGCGCACGGCCACAATCACCCGCAAGACTGCCGAGACCGCGATCTCGCGTCACGCGTCAATCTCGACGGCACCGGCGGCCATGACTACCAGACCGGCGTCGGGTTCTTCGACCACATGCTGGACCAGCTCGCCCGCCACCGCCTGATCGACCTGACCGTGCGCGCCAAGGGCGACCTGCACATCGACGACCACCACACGGTCGAGGATAGCGGCATCGCGCTCGGCCAGGCGCTGGCCCAGGCGCTGGGCGACAAGCGCGGCATCCGCCGCTATGGCCATTTCCGGCTGGCGATGGACGACGCGCAGATCGCCACCGCGCTGGATCTGTCCGGGCGGCCCTTCCTCGTCTGGAACGTCGATTTCCCGACGCCGAAGATCGGCACCTTCGACACCGAACTGGTGCGCGAATTCTTTCAGGCCCTGGCGACCCATGGCGGCATCACGCTGCATGTCGACCAGCTCCACGGCCTGAACAGCCACCACATCGCCGAGGCCGCGTTCAAATCCGTCGCCCGCGCCCTGCGCGAGGCGGTCGAGCCCGACCCGCGCGCTGGGCAGGCGCACTCCCCTCCGACCAAGGGCGCGCTGTGAGGGCGATGCTGACGGTTCTCGTCGACTACGACTAGCGGCAACCTGCACTCCGCCGAAAAGGCCTTCCAGCGCATGGCGGATGAGATCGGCGCGGGCGGTGACATCGTCGTCACCTCGCGCCCCGAGGACGTGGCCCGCGCCGACCGGATCGTGCTGCCCGGCGACGGCGCCTTCCCGGCCTGCCGCGCGGCGCTGGGCGCCTACGGCGGCCTGTTCGAGGCCATCGAAGAGGCGGTGACGATCCGCGGCCCGCCCCTTCCTTGGCATCTGCGTCGGCATGCAGATGCTGGCCACGCGCGGGCATGAATACCGCGACACGCCAGGCTTCGGCTGGATCGCCGGCGAGGTGGTCGAGGATCGCGCCCGCGCGACCCTGCGCTCAAGGTGCCGCACATGGGCTGGAACGACCTTGATCGTCGACCGGCCGCCACCCGGTGCTGGCCGGCATCTGCGACCGGCGACCACGCCTATTTCGTCCATTCCTACCAGTTCCGCGTCGCTGACCCTGCGCACCGGCTGGCGCTATTGCGACTATGGCGGCGCCGATCACCGCCATCGTCGGCGCGCGACAACATCGTCGGCACCCAGTTCCACCCCGAGAAAAGCCAGGCCGCCGGCCTGCGCCTGATCGCCAACTTCCTGCGCTGGAAGCCGTGACCGGGATTGCCGCGATCCTGGCCGAGATCGCTGCAGAGATGGCGGCGGCCCCGGATCGCGGCGAGGTCGCAGACTACATCCCCGAACTGGCGCGCATCGACCCGACCCAGTTCGGCATCGCGGTCGTGCTGGCCGACGGCGAAGAATTCAGCGCCGGCGACGCTGCCATCCCGTTTTCGATCCAGAGCGTGTCCAAGGTCTTCGCGCTCGCCCTCGCGCTCGGCCGGCTCGGCGACCAGCTCTGGGCCCGGGTCGGGCGCGAGCCGTCGGGCCACGCCTTCAACTCGATCCTCCAGCTCGAACACGAGCAGGGCATTCCCCGCAATCCCTTCATCAACGCCGGTGCTATCGTCGTCACCGATGCTGTCCTTGCGGGCCACGCGCCGCGCGAATATCTGGGCGAGCTGCTGCGCTTCATCCGCGCCGCCGCCGATGACGACGACATCCACATCAACCGCGCTGTGGCGCGGTCGGAGACGGAAACCGGCCACCGCAACTTCGCGCTCGCGCATTACATGCGCGCCTTCGGCAATCTGACGAACCCGCCGGAACTGACGCTCGGCGCCTATTTCCACCAATGCGCGATCGAGATGAGTTGCATCCAGCTTGCCCGCGCCGGTCGTTTCCTGGTGGGTGCCACCGCCGGACCGCGGCTTGTCTCGCCGGAGCGGGTCCGGCGCATCAACGCGCTGATGCTGACCTGCGGCCACTACGATGGGTCGGGCGAATTTGCCTTCCGCGTCGGCCTGCCCGGCAAATCCGGCGTCGGCGGCGGCATTCTTGTCATCGCGCCCGGCCACGCCGCTATTGCGGTCTGGTCGCCGGGGCTCAACGCACAGGGCAATTCCCAGCTCGGCACTGCGGCGGTAGAGATGCTCGCCCGCCGCACCGGCTGGTCGGTCTTCGGCTAGCCGCTACTTCACCCGCGCCCAGTTCGAATCGCGGCAGATCCCGCCAAGGACGCAGCCCGACACGGCGAGCGTGTTGCCCGACAGCTTCATCTTCGACTTGTAGGTCTTGTCGCGGTCCGGTGCCCAGACCTTGCCGCCACCGTAGGTTCCATCGCCCGTGGCACCATGTCCCAGACAATCTGCTTGCCGACATTCGGGCTTTCGATCTGGGCACCCGATCCGTCGAACGCCTTGACCAGAACGCCGCAGAACTTGGCGCCGCAGGGCGCGATCTGCACATGGCCGAAATTGCCGTTGTCGTCGGGCTTGGTCTTCCACATGCCTTCGACCGGGTCGGCGAAACGCCGTTCCCGCCGCAAAGACCAGTCCCGCGCGCCAGTATCAATGACTTCATCGCCGATCTCCTCCCTGACCGTTCGCGCTGATGTTCCTGCCAAGCCTGCTGCCCCGGCAAGCCTGACGTCGGCGTTGGCACGGCTTTGCATTCCGGACGCACCCATGCCGATAGCCCGCGCCGAACGCCACCGCCGGACCCAGCGCGCATGATCCTCTATCCCGCCATCGACCTGAAGGACGGCCATGCGTGCGGCTGCTGCGCGGCGACATGGACGCGGCCACCGTCTTCGGCACGACCCCGCCGCGCAGGCCGCCGAGTTTCAGGCCGCGGGCTGCGACTGGCTGCATCTGGTGGACCTGAACGGGGCCTTCGCCGGTCAGCCGGTCAATGCCGACGCCGGTCGCAGGCGATCCTTGCCCGGGTCAACGTCCCGTGCCAGCTGGGCGGCGGCATCCGCGACATGGCAACCATCGAGATGTGGCTGGAAAAGCGGCATTGCCCGCGTCATCCTCGGCACCGTCGCGGTCGAGAATCCCGCCCTTGTGCGCGACGCCGCGCGGGCCTTTCCGGGCCGGGTTGCCGTCGGCATCGACGCGCGCAACGGCCGCGTGGCCACCAAGGGCTGGGCGACCGAAACGGACATGATGGCCACCGACCTTGCCCGGCAGTTCGAGGATGCGGGCGTCGCCGCGATCATCTACACCGACATCGACCGCGACGGCGCGATGGCAGGACCCAACATCGCGGCGACCGAGGCGCTCGCCCGCGCCGTCACCATTCCCGTCATCGCCTGCGGCGGCGTCTCGTCGCTGGCAGACCTGATCGCGCTGCGCGACACCGGCGTCATCGCCGGGGCCATCTCGGGCCGCGCTCTTTATGACGGGGCGATCGACCTGGCTCAGGCGCTGGCCGCCCTTCGCGGATAGGCCGCCCGGAACAGCAGCCACAGCCACCACCCCAGTCCCGTCCCGCTGGTGACCAGCGCCACCGGGATATTCGCCTCCATCCCCGCCGTTCCCGCCACCAGACCTGCCGCGATCGCCGCCGTCATTCCCGGCGCGGTCAGGAACAGAAGCGTGCCGCCACAGCGGTGCCGCCGCGCCCGAAGCTGACGCCCCCGCCGCCTGTCCCGTGCCGCGCCATCGCCCAGACCGTCAACCCGATGACCACCGGGCAGGTCAGCCGCAGCGGGCTGGGCGCAAACACCGTCTGCACGGCGAACAGGATCAGCGCCAGCCCCGGCGCAACCCACCGGATGATGCGCCCCGGCGCCGGCACCTGCCCCACCCGGTCCAGCATCACAAACCCCGCAACTGCGACAGCCCCGCTGCCCATCAGGTAAGCCACCGTATCAGCTCGTTCCCGGCAGAACCGCCCTCTCCATCGGCCAGAACGCCGCAAAGAACCCTCCGAACGCGCCCAGCGCCAGCATCGCCCCGACCTGCCGCCACACCGCCCAATGCACCGCCGCCCGGTGCAGCGCAAAGACCGTGACCCCCGAAACCAGCGCGTGCCAGGCAATCGGCGTCCAGACGATCTGGAACGGAACCGCCTCGTACATCGTGCCGACCACCACGCCCTCGACCAGAAAGCCCAGCATGGCGCCGCCCAGAAACGCCGCGCGGACGCCGCCGCATCCCGTGGCCGCCACGGCTGTCAGGACACAACCCCCGGCGATGGAATAGGCGATCACTGTCATCGCAATATCCGGGATCGTTGCGCCATCAGGCCGGAAGCTCCAGAAGAACGCCTCGGACGCGAAATAGGCGATCAGGCCAATGGCCAGCGATGCCAGCACATACCAAAGGGTTTCGCGCATCGTCCGCCCCGTCTCCTTGCAAAAAATATTCTCGGGGTGAATTGCGCGGAAGCGCAAGAGCGGCAGAGGACCCCTCGCGTCTTTTCAACCCAGGCTGCCCGCGCTAGTGAAGGCCATGCTTAAAACCCGCCTCATTCCCTGTCTCGACGTCGCCGATGGGCGCGTCGTCAAGGGCGTGAACTTCGTCAACCTGATCGATGCGGGCGATCCCGTCGCCGTCGCCGCGCGCCTATGACGCGGCGGGCGCGGATGAGATCTGCTTTCTCGACATTCACGCGACGCACGAAAACCGCGGCACGATGTTCGATCTTGTCACCCGCACTGCGGAACAGTGCTACATCCCGCTGACCGTCGGCGGCGGCGTGCGCACGCCAGACGACGTGCGCGCGCTGCTGCTGGCCGGGGCCGACAAGGTCAGCTTCAACTCCGCTGCCGTCGCCGATCCTGATGTGGTGGCCGCCGCCGCCGACCGCTTCGGCAGCCAGTGCATCGTCGTCGCCATCGACGCCAAGACCGTCGCGCCGGGCCGCTGGGAAATCTTCACCCACGGCGGTCGCCGCGCGACCGGCATCGACGCGGTGGACTTTGCCCGGACGGTGGCTGCCAAAGGCGCGGGCGAGATCCTGCTGACCAGCATGGACCGCGACGGCACCCGCGCAGGGTTCAACATCCCCCTGACCCGCGCCATCGTCGGATGCGGTCTCCGTTCCCGTCATCGCCAGCGGGCGGCGTCGGCACGCTCGACCACCTTGTCGAAGGCGTGACGCGACGGCGGGGCGGCGGCGGTTCTTGCCGCCTCGATCTTCCACTTCGGCACCTTCACCATCGGCCAGGCCAAGGCGCACATGGCCGCCGCCGGCATCCCGATGAGGCTGACATGAACGCTCTCGACCGGCTCGCCGCCACCATCGCCGCCCGCAAGGGTGCCGACCCCGACAGCGTCATGGACCGCGAAGCTGCTGTCCGAAGGCCCGGAGAACTGCGCCGCGCAAGTTCGGCGAAGAGGCGGTCGAGGCGGTGATCGAGGCGGTCAGGGGCGACCGCGCCCGCCTGACGTCCGAGGCGGCGGATGTGCTTTACCACCTGCTGGTGATGCTTGCCGCGCGCGACGTGACGCTGGCCGAGTGCTGGCCGAACTCGACCGCCGCGAAGGCACCAGCGGCATTGCCGAAAAGGCTCGCGCTGATGTCAGCCCGGAAAGGCCGGACTCCGGTTCAGGCCGTGGACTTAGCGGGGCCGGTTTCGGTGGAGTGACGACCGCCAACGTCAACTGAATGAAGCGGACTCAAACCCGTAGTGGGGAATGCGCGACCCGCCAGTCACCCGATCAGCCGGGGCCATTCGATCGCCGGGCAGCGGTTCATCACCACCGTGACACCCTCCGCCCGCGCCGTCGCAGCCGCGCCCTCATGCACCACGCCCAGCTGCATCCAGATGACCCGCAGGTTCGGCAGATGCGCCAGCGCCTGATCGACAATCGCGGGGACCGCATCGCTTTGCCGGAAGATGTCCACCATATCGACGGAGGCCGCATCGGGGATCGATGCCAGATCGGCAAAGGCCGACTCGCCGAGCAGTGTGCCCCCCGCCTGCCCCGGATTGACCGGGATCACCCGCTTGCCCTTGCGCTGCAGGAAGCGCGCGACGCCGTTCGACGGCCGGTCCGGGTTCGGCGACAGTCCGACCACGGCAACGACACGGACCGATTGCAGGATCTGTCGGATCGTCTGGTCGTCCGGTGCGGTCATCGCATCACCCTGCACAGCAGAAAAAGGCGCCCGGTCCATTTCGGACGGGCGCCAGTAGCGGAACGAGGGACAGTGAAATGAAGCGCGGCAGTTCCGGTGCCGTGCCTCTGAATTGAAATGTAGGACGATGAAGAAACGGTTAAAGACCCGTCGCGCAGTCGTGAAATCAGTGACAGGCCCGGCATCCCGGCCTACTGCCCGCTGAGCACGGCCCAGTTCTCGTCGGCGATGGAAATATTATCGTCGGCCTCGTTCAGCCAGAGATCGCGGACGGCGGCACTGTTGTTCAGATAGAGCTTGCCCGCATGCACAGTGAAAACTTCGGGGTCAGAGGGCGCGCGCTGTCCCTTTGACGCAGCATAGGCGCAATAGCCCCCGTATTGCGGCGCAAATCCTTTCGGGTCCATCTCGAAGGCTTCCATCGTCTCGTCGCTCACGAACAGCCAGGTCGCGCCGCGCCACATCAGCGCATGGTCCATACTGCCTTTTGCGGCCCGGTTTTCCCGGAAGTAGATCACCGCATCGTAACCGGCGATGGCGATGCCGCCCTTCGAGAACACGCCGTGACTCTCCGCGCAGGACGGAGCTGCCGCTCCGGCCATGGCACCGGCGAGGATCAGCGGCGCGAAAAGATGTTTGAGCAAGGTCATGTCGGTGTCCGGTTCCGGAGCGGCGGTTTTGGTGGAAGCCGGGGGTCTGACCACGGCGGGGCCTAAAATGGCACTGCCTGCACCGTTCGGATAGCGCCCTCAAGCAAGAGTGATCCAGATGTCATCGCCGCTATGGCGTTCAGGCCGCAGTCGGACCCCGCTCAGACCCGGCGGCGCGCCACGGCATAGAGCGCCACGGCCGCCGCGTTCGACACGTTCAGCGACCCGAACGCGCCCGCAAAGGGAATCCGCACCAGCACGGTCGCAGGTGTCGCGCGTCCGGTCGCGCAGACCCGGCCCTTCGGCCCCCATCACCAGCCCGATCGGGCCGGCCGCCGATGCCATCCAGCGCCTGCATCCAGCGTCACCGTCGCCTCGCCGTCCAGACCCGATCAGGACATAGCCCATCTTCTTCAGGTCCTCCATCGCGTCGGCCAGGTTCGTCACCCGCAGATAGGGCTGCCGTTCCAGCGCGCCGCTGGCGGTCTTGGCCAGCGCGCCGGTTTCCGGCGCGGAATGATGGCGCGGGCGCGATCACCGCCCGCGCGCCGAACACCTCGGCCGACCGCAGGATCGCCCCCACATTGTGCGGGTCCGTCACCCGGTCGAGAAGCACACGACCAGCGGCAGCCCCTCGCACCGCCCGCACAAACCTCAGTCAGCGCTGCCCCAGTTCAACGCCTGGACCTCGAGCGCCGCGCCCTGATGCACGCTGGCGGGATCGATCGGCACCTCGCGGTCGAAGACCCGTGCATCGGTGATTTCGGGCACCACGCCCGAGGCCGCAACCGCATCCCCCAGCTTGTCCAGCCGCGTTCTTTGTCAGGACCAGCCGCAGCCTTGGCGCGCGCCGGGTTCATCAGCGCGTCCCGCACCGCGTGCAGGCCGAACAGCCACACGCGTCTCGGCCGCGCGCCGCCCGCTTGCCGCTGTTCCTTCTCGACGACCCAATTCGGCTTTTTCATCACGCGTCCCGAAGCCCCCGGCAGCGGGCCGGACCATGCGCAGGCCGGGCGGCCCGATGCAAGCCAGACGCGGGAATGCGGGCACAATCGCGCTTGACGCCCCTTGCCCCCTGCCCTATCCCACGACCGCGCGGCGGGCGACGAGCTGCAAGGTGCGGCAGGGGACTGTAACTCCCCCGGGGCGACCCACGCCTGGTTCGATTCCAGGGTCGCCCACCATGTGACCGCGCTGCGGCACGCCCACCCCCACGCCTTGCGACCGGCCTTGCCCTGCCTATAGTGGCCGGCGTATCCCCTGCGGAAAGACCTCGACCAGACATGGCAAGCCGCAAACCGAAGCCGCAGGTCTTCAACGTGTTCTGCATCGCCCAGTCCGGGCGGCTGGCCTATGAGGCGCTGCTGTTCGCGGCCTCGTTCCGGCTGACCAACCCGGATTTTCCCGGCCGCCTGCTGATCGGCGAGCCGCAGCCGGGGCCGCGCTGGAAGGGTGACACGCGGCTGCCCGCCCCGATCCGCGCGATGCTCGAGAGCTTCGGGGCCGAGATCATCCCGTTCGAGACCCGCCATTTCGGCGAGACCTATCCCTATGGCAACAAGATCGAAGGGCTGGCCGCCCTGCCCGCCGACACACCCTTCGTCTTCTTCGACACCGATACGCTGTTCCTCGGGCCGCTGTCCGACGTCGCCTTCGACTTCGACCGCCCCTCCGCCTCGATGCGCCGCGAGGGGACCTGGCCGCAGGTCGATCTCTATGGCCCCGGTTATGCGGGCATCTGGGGAGCGCTCTACGAGCGCTTCGGACTCGACTTCGCGTCCTCGCTCGACCTCTCCCAGCCCGACGAATACTGGCAGCGCTATCTCTACTTCAACGCGGGCTGGTTCTTTCACCGCGATCCGGCCGCCTTCGGGCAGCGCTTCCTCGACTATGCGCTGTCGGTCCGGAACGACCCGCCCGAAGCGCTGGCCTCGCAGGAACTGGACCCCTGGCTCGATCAGGTCGCCTTGCCGCTGGTCGTGCATTCCTTCGGCGGCGGTCGGCCGGGACCGGGGCTGGCAGGACTCGACGGCGACGTGACCTGCCACTGGCGGGCCTTGCCGCTGCTCTATGCCCGCGAAAGCGACCGGGCCGTCGCGGTGCTGGAAGAGGTGGCGGCCCCGAACCCGATGAAGAAGCTTCTGAAGGACCATGAGCCTATCAAGCGGCTGGTCTATCAGGGCAAGGGCGCCGAGGTCCGGGCGATGTTCAACCGCGCCGACCTGCCGCGCCGGGAACAGGTGATCCGCAACCGGATCAAGGCGGAAAAGCTCTGGTTCCGCTGACCGCCGACCCGTCAACGCCGCCGTTGCCCGCGCCCCCGCCTTCCCCTAACGTCACCCGCGATCAATCCTGGGAGGGACCCGACATGACCGACAGACCGATGGGCTTTGACACCGCGCAGGTTCACGCGGGCACCGCTCCCGACCCTGCCACCGGCGCCCGGCAGGTGCCGATCTATCAATCCACGGCCTTCGTCTTCAAGGACGCGGACCACGCTGCCCGCCTCTTCAACCTGCAGGAGGTGGGCTATATCTATTCCCGCCTGACCAACCCCACCGTGTCCGCGCTTCAGGCGCGCATCGCGGCGCTGGAGGGTGGCTCGGGGGCCGTCTGCTGTTCGTCCGGCCATGCCGCGCAGATCATGGCGCTGTTCCCGCTGATGGCACCTGGGCTGAACGTCGTCGCCTCGACCAAGCTCTACGGCGGGACCGTGCAGCAGTTCACCAACACCATCCGCAAGTTCGGCTGGTCGGCGAAGTTCGTCGATTTCGACGACCTCGCGGCGGTCGAAAAGGCCATCGACAAGAACACCCGCGCGATCTTCTGCGAAAGTATCGCCAACCCCGGCGGATATATCACCGACATGCCCGCCATCGCGCGCATCGCGGATCAGGCACACATTCCGCTGATCGTCGACAACACCTCGGCGTCGCCTTACCTTTGCCGCCCGATCGAATACGGCGCGACCATCGTGGTGCATTCGACCACGAAATACCTGACCGGCAATGGCACCGTTACCGGCGGTGCCATCGTGGATTCAGGGAAATTCGACTGGTCCAAGGACGACAAGTTCCCGAGCCTGAGCCAGCCGGAACCGGCCTATCACGGCCTCGTCTTCCACCCGACGCTGGGCGGCATGGCGCTGACCTTCTACAACATCGCCATCGGCCTGCGCGATCTGGGCATGACGATGAACCCGCAGGGCGCGCATTACACGCTGATGGGGATCGAGACGCTCTCGCTGCGGATGGACAAGCATGTGGCGAACGCGCAGGTCGTCGCGCAGTGGCTGGAGCAGGACAAGCGCGTCGAAAGCGTCACCTACGCCGGGCTTCCCTCATCGCCCTATTACAAGCGCGCGCAGGCGCTCTGCCCCAAGGGGGCGGGCGCGATCTTCACATTTGCGGTCAAGGGCGGGTACGAGGCCGGGGTCAAGGTGGTGAACAGCGTGAAGCTGTTCAGCCATGTGGCGAACCTTGGCGATGCGCGGTCGCTGATCATCCATTCGGCGTCCACCACGCACCGTCAGCTGACCGACGAACAGCGTGCGGCAGCCGGGGCGCATCCGAACGTCGTGCGTCTTTCGATCGGCATCGAAGACCCGAACGACATCATCGCGGACCTCGATCAGGCCCTGGCGGCAGCCACGGCATAACAGCGTCGCTCATCGGCCCCAAGGGGGGCCGATGAGCGTTTGGACAGGACTATTCGGCCAGCAGCCACACGATGCTGACCTGCGCTGTGACACCCACCTCGCCAGCCGCAACCGGCACCGACGCATCCTTGGCAAACGACGCCTCTGCCATCGCCATCGGCATCGGCGGGGCATAGCCCGACTGTTCGCTGATCGACTGAATCGCCCCCAGCTTCACACCCGCCGCGCTGGCGTACAGCTCGGCCTTGCGGCGCGCGTCGGCCACCGCCGCCTTGCGCGCCTCGTCCAGCGCGGGATCGGGGTTCTGCAACCCGAAGGCGACGCCGTTCAGCGTGTTCGCCCCATCGGTCACAACAGCGTCGAGCACGCCGCCAAGACCCGCCAGCGCGCGCACCCGCACGGTCACGTTGTTCGATGCGATGAACCCGGTGATCTGCGCCGTGCCATCCGATTTTGTGCGGTTGTAGTCATAGCGGGGCCCGAGGTTCAGCCCTGTCGTCTGGATATCCTTGTCCTCGATCCCCGCCGCCTTCAGCGCGGCGATCGCCCCGGCGAGGCGTTCCGAATTCGCGTCCATCGCGGCCTTCGCTGTATCGGCCTCGGTCGTGACCCCCAGCATGATCGTCGCCATGTCGGGGGCGACGTTGATCCGGCCTTCGCCCGCCAACGAAATCATCGGCGGCGGCGTCTCGGCCATCAGCGGCTGCCCCAGCATGACAAGTGTCGCGATCAGTCCCAGAATGCGCATGTAACCCTCCACGGTGACGCATCACAATTCGAACATATGACGCGAGCCGCAAGGTGATCCTTGGGCCGAATGCTTTCCATGCGCGATTTTCTGCTTTAGGACTGCATGGGGGCCGGAGGAGACTTCGGGGCCGGTTGCAAACATGCTAGATGGCCGGGGATGAAGCCAGCGTTCGCGCTCAGTCTGTCGCAGGAAGGCATTGTCCTATTGCAGCGCCGTCTGCAGGGCTTTGTCGCCGTGGGCCAGGCTGATCCCGAAGACGCCGCGCTGACCGACCGGCTGACCGCATTGCGCACCAGCGCGGATGCCCTGTCGCCGGGCGGCTTCGCAACCAAGCTGATCCTGCCGGAAAGCCAGATTCTCTACACCGATGTCGCGGCACCCGGACCGGACCGCGCAGCGCGGCGGTCGCAGATCGCAAAGGCGCTGGAAGGACGCACGCCCTATGCCGTGGGCGATCTGGTCTATGACTGGTCGGGCACCGGGCGGACGGTGCAGGTGGCCGTGGTCGCGCGCATCACGCTGGACGAGGCCGAGGCCTTTGCCGAGGATCACGGTTTCAACCCGGTCTGCTTCGTGGCTGTCCCGCCCGCCGGGCGGTTTGCGGGCGAGCCGTATTTCGGCATGACGGCACGCGCGGGCGACCATCTGCCGGACGGCGCACGGCTGGACCGCGACCAGGACCCGGTGCGCGTTGTGGCGGACGATGCAGTTGTCGCGCCCGACACCGATGCGCCCATCGCTGAAACGCCGGATACACCGACCAGTGCGGACGACACCCCGTTCCGGATCGTGGTCGGCGACGACCCCGAGGTCAGCGGCGAGGTCGGGGTGACGGCGGGCCTGATCCCGGAAACCGGCGCGCCGATGCCAGAGCGTCTTGTGGTGGCCATCGAGGCCGTTGCGGAAGACATCGCCGCGGACGTCCCCGAAACAATCAGCGACGCGCCTGCGTCCGGCGCGCAGGCGGCCGCACCGTCTTATGTCCCTGCTGCCGCGGTGGACAACGCCGTCGGTGACGGGATGGTGCTGGACGCTGCCGGTGACGAGCCTGTGGCCGACCCTGAGTCCGACACGGCGACGGCGGAGCCGGATGCGTCCGACGGACCGGATGACGGCACCCTGTCCGGGCAGATCGGCACCGCCGACGACGCTGCGGCGACGGTCGGTGATTTGCCCGTCGCGATGTCTTCGCCCGTGATCCCGGACGCGGGCACCGATGCCAGCCCGTCCCCGACGGCCGAATTCGCCACCCGGCGGGCACGGCGCGACAAACGCCGCGATGACCGTCAGGCGGCCGAGCCTGCCGACGACGCGACCGCTGCGGACATGCCCGCCCCCATTCCCCGCCCGCGCCTCGGCCCCGCGACCGATCCGGTGCCCGTCACATCCCCCGGCCTTTCGCCCGCAGCGGACACCCTTGCCCCTGTGCCCGCGCCGCGCGTCGAACGTCCGGTCCTGAAACCCGCCAGCAAGCCCGCTTCCCCGGCCCGGCGTGCTGGCGCACCCTCGCTTCTGTCGCGCATCCTGCCGCGCAGCCAGGCGCCCGCATCGTCGCCGCAGCCGCCCCGACTGGCGGCGCGGGGTGCGCGGGGTGGCGGACTGTCCCGGCCTGCGGCACACGGCCGTCCGAAATACCTGGGCCTGGCCCTGACCGGCACGCTGCTGGTCTTCATGGGCGTCGTCGGCCTTGCTTCGGGTTGGTTCGGCCAGGATGCGGTGGTTGCAACCGCGCCCGACACACCGGCGCAGGACGTCGCTGAGGGCGCAGGCGTGGCTTCCCCCGATGCGGTCGCCCTGCCCGATCCGCCGGACCCCGGTGACACGGCGGAAATCGTGCCGCCCGAAGCCGACGATCCGCCGCCAGAAGCTGAAGACAGTGCCGCAGCCGAGCCGGACCCGGCTGGCATGATCGCCGAACCCGCCATCGAAGCGGCTGCCGAAGCCGCGCCGGACGCCCCCGCCGATGCGCTGAGCGTGTCGTCAGCGGGCGCGCCGCAGCCAACCACCGATGCCCTGCGCGACCTTGCGCTCGCCGCCGCGTCGGTCGCCGCCGCCAGTCCTCTGTCGCCGGAACCCGATGCGGCCGGCGCTCCCGCCCCAGGCCCGGTCGACCCCGACCCCGCGCTTGGCGGAGAAATCGCCCTGCCCGGTGCCGACGCGCTGGCATCGGACCAGGGCCTTCCGCCGCAGGTTCTGCCGGTCCCCTATGCCGAGGCGCTGCGCTATGACGCGGCGGGCCTGATCGAACCGACGCCGGAAGGGGTGGTCACGCCCGATGGCTATACCCTGATCGCCGGACGCCCGGCCCGTATTCCCGCCGCGCGGCCCGAGGGTCTGGTGCCTGCAATCGCAGTTGTGGACGGTGTCGCCATCGATCCCGCCTCCGCGACCGAACCCTTGCCGCCCAACCCGCTTGCGGGCAAGCGGCCGCTGCCGCGACCGGCGGGCCTCGCCCCCGAAAACGACGCGGCCCTCGCCCCGCCTGCCGATACCCCGCCCGCTGATACTCCGACAGCCGAACCCTTCGCCGACCCTGCCCTCGCAGGGCGTCTGCCGCTGCCGCGTCCCGCAGGTCTGGCGGTGGCCGCGCCCGCAGCCGAGCAGACAACCACCCCCGCGACCGGCCTCGCCGCAGCCCCCGCGCCGCTTCCCCCGCCCGCCGACCCGCGCCACGCCGCGCTCAAACCGAAGGCGCGCAGCACGTCGGCCAGCGCCGCCGCAGAACAGCGGCAGGCGACGACCAGCGCCATCGAGGCCGCCGCCGCCGCTGCCTTGGCGGCTGAGGCCGAGGCCGCCAGCGCTCCCGGCATCTCGGGTGCCACGCGCCTGGCCGTCGCCAGTTCGCGCCGCCCCGCAACCCGCCCGTCGCAGTTCGCCGCCTCGGTCAATGCCGCCCTTGCCGCCGCCGCCAGTGAGCCCGTTGCAGAGGCACAGCCCGCAGCCGAGGTTCAGACCGCCGCCGCCGAACCGGCCCCGGAACCGGAGCCTGCCGCAGAGCCTGAAGCCATCGACGAACCCGAACCCGAAAGCGCCGCTCCTGACATTCCGACCCGCGCGACCGTCGCCAAGCAGGCCACCATCCGCAACGCGCTTGATCTGGGCGAGGTCAGCCTGATCGGCGTCTACGGATCGTCGAACAACCGCCGCGCGCTGGTCCGCATGTCCACCGGGCGCTTCGTCAAGGTCGAGGTCGGCGACCGCCTGAACGGCGGCAAGGTGGCCGCCATCGACGCGACGCAGCTGACCTATGTCAAGAACGGCCGCAGCATCGTCCTGAAGATGATCCGCGACAGCTGACCCCGCCTCAGCCTGATTTCAGCGACGCTTCAGCGGCACCTCCGGACATGGCGCGCCGTTTGCGGGACATTTCCTCCATCGCCGCTGCGCAGCGCAGAGGCCCGGACAATGGAGAGCCCAGATGACCATGACCGCAACCACGCTGGCCGCCCCCGCCCCGATGCGGATCCTGTCCGGTCTGGCCGCCCTGCATCTGCGGATGCGTGCGGCAGCCAAGGCGCGCCGGCTCGACCGCGCCGTCGCCCGGCTGGGGTCACTGTCGCCGCACTATCTGGACGACGTCGGGATCGGCGACGGTTTCGGCATCGAAGGGGCAGACGTTGTTCCAAAGCCGCCAGCAATGCGCACTTGACAGCGCAGGGCTTCCTCTTCGACCGTCCGGGTGGAACTCAGGTCCCGGACGGAGGCCCGCCACGGACGACGCATCCCTGATACGCCTCGGCGAATGGCGCTTTGACCCGCAGAGCGGCACGCTTCGCCGTGGCGGAGAGGTGATCGACCTGCGGGCGAAAACCTTCGCGCTGCTCGCGCATCTTGCGCGCCATGCCGGACGGGTGCTGACCAAGGACGAGTTGATGGACGCGGTCTGGCCGGACGTCACCGTCACCGAGGATTCGCTGACCCAGGCGATCCGCGACATCCGTGTGCAGTTGGGCCCGGCCGGCGCGGCCTGTCTGCGGACTGTGGCGCGGCGCGGCTACATGCTGGTGCCGGATGCTGGGTCCGATCCCGTTGCAGCGTCGCCATCGCCCCGCCGAGACGGGCGCACGCGCGTTGCCGTCCTTCCGTTCGAGGACGCGACCGGTGCTGCGGGTGAGGCCGCGCGGATCGCGATGCTGAACGAAGAGATCGCGGCGGGCCTGGCACGGTTCCGCACCGTCGTTGTCCTCGGCCCGCGCGCAGCCGCGACTGCCGACATTGGCGCGGGGCCGCAGGCCGTGGCCGCGCGGCTGAAGTCCGACTACCTTGTCACCGGCACGGCGCGGCACGCGCCGGACGGCTTTGCCCTGTCGCTGACCATGATGGATGCGGAGGGCGCGCTGATCTGGAGCGAGGTCTTCGACTGCGGCGGCGCTGCGATCCTCGGTCAGTCGGACGGCATTTCGCGGCTTATCGTCGGGCGCTTGTCGGCGTCGATGGAAACCAACGAACGCGACCGCGCGGCGTACCGCCCGACCGAAAGCCTGACGGCCTTCGACCATTTTGCCCGCGGGACGGCGCTCATGCGCCGCGCTGATCCCGCATTTTACGCCGACGCGCGGGTGCAATTCGAAAAGGCCGTGGCCGCCGACCCGGATTTCGGCCTGGCGCATGCACATCTGGCCTGGGCAGAGATCGCCGAGCATGGATACGGCCTGGCCCCGGAGGCGGTGAAACGGCGCGCGGTGGAACATGCGCAGCGCGGGGCCGATCTGTCGCCGGGCGAGTTGCGGGCCATCGGGCTGCTGGGCTTCGCGCTGGCCTTCGTCGGCGCGTTCGAAGCCTCGGAGCAGACGATCAACCGCGCGCTGGCCCTGAACCCGTTCAGCGACGATACGATGCTTGGCAAAGCGGTGATCCTGCTGGTGCGCGGACGGGGGGCCGAGGCGCTGGACTGGATCGAGCGGGCGGTCGACGTGATGCCCGGCGGGCAAGGGCACGAGGACATCCTGCGGTTCGAGGCGTGTTTTCTGATGCGCGACTATGACGGCGCGGCGCAAGCGGCGGCGCGGATCGCCCATCCCGACCTGCGCCAGCGGACCTTCATGGCCGGGATCGCCGCACTGCGCGGGCGTCGTGAAGAGGCGTTGCGTCACCTGGCCGACGTCGCGGCGATCGACCCGGGCTGGGACCATGTCACACGGGCGCGCGAGGGGCATTTCTTTGAGCGCGCGGAAGACACGGAACACCTGCTCGGCGCGATCCGGCTGGCTTTGTCCCTGCGCGACGGGGGCGGCGTCACGGCGTCCTAAGACGCCTTCAGCACGCCCCGCGCGATCTGGTCGGCCTCGATGCTTTCGAACAGCGCCTTGAAGTTGCCCTCGCCGAAGCCGTCGTCGCCCTTCCTCTGGATGAACTCGAAGAAGATCGGGCCGATCACGGTCTTGGAGAAGATCTGCAGCAGTATCTTCGTCTCGCCGCCGCCCAGCACGCCTTCGCCGTCGATCAGGATGCCATGCCTGGCCAGCCGGTCCAGCGGCTCGTCATGGCCATGAACACGGGTCGTGCTCAGCGCGTAATAGCTGTCCGGCGGTTTCGGCATGAAGCGCAGGCCAAGGTCGTGGATGGCGTCCGTCGCGGCATAGATGTCGCGCGCGCCGACCGCGATATGCTGGATGCCCTCGCCCTTGTAGCGTTTCAGGTATTCGACGATCTGCCCGGTCTCGCCCCGGTCCTCGTTGATCGGGATGCGGATGCGCCCGCAGGGGACTGGTCAGCGCGCGGGAATGCAGCCCGGTGAACTTGCCCGCGATGTCGAAGAACCGGATCTGCCGGAACCCGAAGATGCCGCCCGTAGAAATCGAACCAGGTGTCCATGTTGCCGCGATGGACGTTGTGGGTGAGATGGTCGAGATAATAGAAGCCGACGCCCTTCGGCTTCGACGGCGCGAGCCAGTCGAACTCTTCGTTATAGGGCGAGGTCTCATAGTACTTGTCGACGAAATAGATCAGCGAGCCGCCGATGCCGACGATGGCTGGAACGTCGAGGGTGCGGTCGGGGGCATCGTAGGGCGTGGCACCCATTTCTACAGCCCGGTCATAGGCGTGCCGGGCATCGGCGACGCGCCAGCCCATCGAGGGCGCGCAGGGGCCATGATCGGCGACAAAGCGCATCGCATGGCTGCCGGGATCGGCATTCAGGATGTAGGTGATGTCGCCCTGCTGCCAGAGCTCGATGTCACGCGTCTTGTGACGGGCGGTCAGCGCATAGCCCATGCGGGTGAAGACGTCGCGCAGGGCCTGCGGGTCGGGATGGGCGAACTCGACGAATTCGAACCCGTCGGTGCCGGCAGGATTGGCGTCGGAGATGATAGATTTCGGGGTGTCGTGCGGGAACGGACCCATCGGCGGCCTCCGGTTGATATCCTGCGCAAGGATACCGCATGGATGACGCGGATGTGACGCGAAATTCCGCCTAATGACGCATGACTTTGCGGGGTATTCATGCGACCATCAGACATCATGCAGGAATCCCGCATCGACCTTGATGTAATCGATCAGGCGCTTCTGGCAGCGCTTCAGCGTGATGCGCATCTGACTGCGGAACGGCTGGGCGAGGTGCTGAACCTGTCACCGAGCCAGGCGGGTCGCCGCCGCCAGCGGCTCGAGGAAACGGGCCTTATCACCGGATACACGGCGCGCGTCGATCCGCTGAAGGCGGGCCTGACCGTGCAGGCGTTCGTGCAGGTGCAGATGGCACGCCACGGGGCCGAAACATCGGCCAGCTTTTCGCGCCTGATTTCCACGCAAGGCGAAGTCGTCAGCGCATGGACCCTGACCGGCGAGGCCGACTATCTGCTGCGGGTCTATTGCGAAGATCTCGCCGGTCTGAATAGACTGATTCATCAGGTCCTTCTGGCCCATCCGGCGGTTGCGCGCGTGCAGTCCCAGATCGTCATGGACCAGTTCAAGCCCGATGCGCCGCTGCCCACCTGAGGACACGCATGGAATCGTTCCTGTTTCAGGCTTCACTCTATCTGCTGGCCATGGTCGTGGCCGTGCCCATCGCGTCGCGCCTGGGCCTCGGGTCCGTCCTTGGATATCTGCTGGCAGGCATCGTCATCGGGCCGGTCTTCGGCCTCGTCGGGTCTGAAACGGCCGACATCCAGCACTTCGCCGAATTCGGCGTCGTGATGATGCTGTTCCTGATCGGGCTTGAACTGGAACCGCGGGCGCTCTGGGCGATGCGCCACAAGCTGATCGGCCTTGGCGGCCTGCAGATCGTCGTGACCATCGCCGTGATCACCGCAGGCGGCATGGCGCTTGGCCTCGGCTGGCGCGAGGCGCTGGCAGTGGGTGCGATCCTGTCGCTGTCCTCGACCGCCATCGTGCTGCAGACGCTGTCGGAAAAGCACCTGATGCAGACGCAAGGCGGCCGCTCCGCGTTTTCCGTCCTGCTGACCCAGGACATCGCCGTCATCCCGATGCTGGCCCTGCTGCCGCTGCTGGCCCTGCCCGGCGCGCGCGCGCTGGCCGAGGCCGAGGCGTCGGACGCCTCGGCGCCCGGCATCGCGGGCTACATCGACGGGCTGCCCGGCTGGGGGGTGACGCTGGTCACGCTGGGGGCGGTCGTGGCGATCGTTCTGGCCGGGCAGTACCTGATCCGACCGGCCTACCGCTTCGTCAACGCGGCCCGCCTGCGCGAGATCAATACGGCCATGGCCCTGACCATCGTCGTCGCTATCGCATCGCTGATGCTGATGGTCGGCCTGTCGCCCGCGATGGGAACGTTCCTTGCCGGTGTGGTGCTGGCCAACACCGAATTCCGCCACGAGATCGAAAGCGACATCGCGCCCTTCAAGGGCCTGCTCCTGGGGCTGTTCTTCATCACCGTCGGTGCGGGCGTCGACATGAATGCCGTGCTGGGCCAGCCGATGACGCTGATCGGGCTGACGCTGGCCGTCATGGTGGCCAAGGGCGTCGTGCTGTTCATCCTCGGCCGCGCATTCCTTCTGCGCGGGCGGAACCAGTGGCTGTTCACCCTGGGTCTCGCCCAGGCCGGCGAATTCGGCTTTGTCCTGGTGGCCTTCACACTGGCCCAGCGCGTGCTGCCGGCGGGGCTGGCCGAAACGCTGATGCTGGTCATCGCGCTGTCGATGCTGCTGACACCTCTGTTCTTCATCCTCTACGACCAGATCGTGAAACGGATGTCCGAGGACGGCGACAGCATTCCGGATGACGAAATCGACGACCAGCAGCCGATCATCATCGCGGGCGTCGGACGCTTCGGTCAGGTGGTGAACCGGATGGTGACATCGTCGGGGTTCAAAACGACCGTGATCGACAATAACCTTGAAACGATCCAGCTGCTGCGGAAGTTCGGCTTCAAGGGCTATTACGGCGACCCGACGCGGCCCGAGCTGCTGAAGGCGGCGGGGATCGAGACGGCGCAGATTCTCGTCGTCAGCCTTGATGACAAGGACGCGGCGATAAGGCTGATCGACTACGCGCGGCGGCTCAGGCCCGACATCCACATCATCGCGCGGGCCTATGACCGGCAGCACGTCTTCCGGCTCTATGCGGCGGGGGCCAATGACATCGTCCGCGAAATGTTCGACTCATCTCTCAGGGCCGCGCGCTATGTGCTGGAGAATGCGGGGGTGTCGAAGTCCGAGGCGTACGAGATCGAACGCCTGTTCTTCGATCTCGACCGCGCCTCGGTGCGGGCGCTGGCAGAGGTCTGGCGGCCGGATGTGCCGGTGGACAAGAACCACGAATATGTGGCGCTGGCCAAGGTGCTGAACCGCGATCTGGAGACGGCGCTGATGACGCGGCGCACGGCAGGCGACCCGGTGCGCGACGCGGCCGAGTGAGAGGGTCGGACGTGAGGCGGAGCCGCCCCCCGGAAACGACAACGCCGCGACCCTTTCGGACCGCGGCGCGCCTTGCATCATTGCCGAAAAATCAGGCCGCGCGACCGATCAGCACCGCCCCGACCTTCTTCGCCGCCCCCGCCTCGTCCTCGCCCGACACGACCGCCACTTCGCGCGTCAGCCGTTCCAGCGCCGCCTCGTAAAGCTGGCGCTCGGAATAGGACTGCTCGCGCTGTTCGTCGTTGCGGTGCAGGTCGCGCACCACCTCCGCGATCGACAGAAGGTCGCCCGAATTGATCTTCTGCTCGTATTCCTGCGCCCGGCGCGACCACATCGCGCGCTTGACCTTGGCCTTGCCCTTCAGCGTGTCCAGCGCCTTGGTCACGACGTCCGGCGTGGACAGCGACCGCATGCCGATGTCGGTCGCCTTATGCGTCGGAACGCGCAGCGTCATCTTGTCCTTTTCGAACGAGATCACGAACAGTTCGAGCTTCAGCCCGGCGATTTCCTGCTCTTCGATCGAGATGATCCGACCGACGCCATGCGCCGGGATAGACCACGAAATCGTTCGGGCGGAAGTCTGATTTCTTCATGTGCGTGTCCAGTGCCATCGAGAGGCATCAGGGCCGTTCCGCGACAGAAAGACCCTGCCCGGGCAGGAACACCCCGGTCACGGCCAGCAATTCGCAGAATTCTTGCTGCACAGACCTCTGTCCTGCAGCTGCGACCCGTCGTCCTCAGTCCAGTTATAACAGTAATATAGCAGAAAAATTCCATTTTTCAAAGCGCCGCGACGCAGCGGCACGTGGAAACAGTGCCGCCGTCCGGTTTCTGCTGCGTCACATGCGGACAAATCTAGGCGATCCGTCGCCGATTGCACGGGAATCACGAATCGCGGCGCCCCCGCGAACTCAGTCGCCCGACCCCGCCGATTCGGAGAAATACTTCTCCAGCTTCCCCGTCTCGCCGTCCCGTTCTGCGGCCTCCGGCAGCGGATCCTTGCGCTGCGTGATGACCGGCCACAGCAGCGAATACTTGCGGTTGAACTCGACCCACTTCTCCATGTCCGGCTCGGTGTCCGGCTTGATCGCGTCGACCGGGCATTCAGGTTCGCAGACGCCGCAGTCGATGCATTCATCCGGATGGATGACCAGCATGTTCTCGCCCTCATAGAAGCAGTCGACCGGACAGACCTCGACGCAGTCGGTGTATTTGCAGGCGATGCAGCTGTCGTTGACGATATAGGTCATGGGGCGCGGTCCGGGCGATCTTGTCGCCGGTTTCCTAGTCGCTGGCCCGGCCGGTTGCAAGGCCGCCGGATGACGCGGGCGACGGGTCCGACAGATCAGTGTACAGCGTCTGCGCCTCGGGCGCGGGGCCGCGCCTCGTGCCGCACAGCATCACCCGGACATGGCGCAGCGTCGGCCCGGTCGGAAAACTGAGCGTATCGCCGGGACCGACCGCATGACCCGCTTTCCGGCAGGGCTGGCCGTTCAGCCGCAAGCGGCCCGACCCGATCACCTCGGCCGCCAGTCCGCGCGTCTTGAAGAACCGCGCCTGCCACAGCCATTTGTCCAGCCGGATGCGGTCGCCGCCGGGCAAAAGCCGCCCGTCAGGTCTTGTCGCGCAGCGCCATCAGGGCCGCGGCGAAGGGATTGTCCGGATCGATCCGGTCATTGCGCGGCGGGCGTGCCTCGAACGTGCGCTTCTGCTGCCCGCCGTCGCGGCCATCGTCGCGCTTGGCCCAGGGCTTGCCGCCCTTCGCCTTGTCGAACCGTTTGCCGTCGCGGGATTCGACGCGGGGACGCCCGTCGCGCGGGCCCTTGTCGGCCTCGCCGTCGCGCTTGGGCGGGATATGGCTGCCCAGCTTGCCGCCGTCGCGGCGCTGCGCCTGACCCTCGCGGCCCGGCTTGCGCCCTTCGCCGCGCGGCGTGCGCGGCTTCGGGGCCCAGACGAAGGTGTAGAACGTCTCCATTTCGACCGGCACGTCCTCGGCGGGGGCCTCCCCGGCCGCAATGTCCGGCTCAGCCTGCACCGGTGCCAAGACCGACTCGCCCTCTGGAATCGGATTGACCGGCACATCCGCGGCAACCGTTTCCGGCACCGGCAGGGGTGCCGGTTCCGCCTTGGTCTTCGCCCGCTCGCCCTTTTCCGCCCTGTACCCAAGACCCGTCATCAGGTCCGCGAACTGCTCCAGCGTCATACCCGTGATCGACAGCATGTCCGCCGCCGCCTCGAACCCGGCCTTGGTGTCCTTCTGCCGCAGCTGGTCGGCCAGCCGTTCCAGCATGTCGATGCGGATCGCCCGCGCGCCCGCAGGGCGGTAACCCGACAGTGTGTAGTGCTCGACCGGCACATCCGCGATGTTCGGGATCGTCACCAGCCCCGGCGGCGGGCTTTCCGGAAAGGTCTGAAGCCCCTGCGCCAGCGACCACAGCACCAGCCTGAGCCGCGTCGGTGCGGGCTTCAGCAGCAGCGGCTGAAAGATCGTGAACTGGCCGAAGCGCACTCCATGCTTGCGCAGCAGGCCCCGCGTCTCCTGGTCCAGCGCCTTGACGTCGTTCGCCACCGCTTCGCGCGGCAGCACGCCCAGCGCCTCGGTCAGGCGGAACGCAAAGCCCCGTGCGAGACCGGTCAGCGTCTCATCCCGCCCCAGTGCCAGCAGCGGCTCGAACTGCGTGGCGATCTTGCGGTCGATGAAATGCTGCAACCGGCGGCGGACCTTTTCGGCCACCTCCTCGCCGGCTTCCTCGTCCACAAACGGCTCGACCTGCGGTTTCAGCGCATCGGCGCCCTTGACCAGCTTGCCCACGGCGCTGGCGCCCCACATCAGGCCGCCCTGCTCGGTGAAATCCAGTTCCGTGTCCGGCGCGTTGTAGAACTTGTCCGCACGCAGATGGAATTCGGGGCGCAGCGCCTCGTAGCCAGCGCGCGCCAGTGTCTTCGCCTCGTCCGGCGTCTGCGACGCGTCCTGACGGAAACGGAAACCTTCCAGACGACCGGCGAATTCGCCTTCGATGGTCACGTCGCCCTTGTCGCTCACCTCGGCCACGAGGCTCTCCTTCTGCTTGAGCCGCCGGAGCAGCACGCTGGTCCGCCGGTCCACAAATCGCTGGGTCAGACGCGCATGGAGCGCATCGGACAGTCGGTCTTCTACAGCGCGGGTCGCCTCGCGCCAATGGCTTTCGTCATTGGTCCAGCCCTGACGCTGGGCGACATAGGTCCATGTGCGGATAAATGCCAGTCGTTTGGACAATGTGTCTATTTCGCCGTCAGTCCGGTCGATCATCCCGATCTGACCGGCAAGCCAGTCGTCGGGCACGCGGCCCTTGTCGTGCAGGAACCCGAAGATACGGTCCAGAAGACTGATATGCTCCTGAGAGGAAATCGACCGGAAATCCGGGATCCGGCAGACCGACCAGAGCAGCTTCACGTCCCGCGCATCGCGCAGGCGGTCGCGGATGTCGGCCCGGTCGGCCAGCGCCTTCAGCGCGACCAGGTCGTCGGCGTCGCGCCCGCGTGTCAGGCGTTCATCGCGCGGCGGCTCCTCCAGCGACGCGACCAGCCGGTCCGCCGATCCGTAATCCAGCGCCCCGTTCCGCCATTGCAGCCGGTCGATCGGCGCGAAGCGGTGATTCTCGACCGCCTCGATCACCTCGTCATCCAGCGCGCCCGCCTCGCCGGTCACTCCGAACGTGCCGGGCGTCAGATAACGCCCTGCACGCCCCGCGATCTGCCCGATCTCGTGCGGGAACAAAGGCCGCATCCGCCGCCCGTCGAACTTGTGCGTGTCCGACAGCGCGACATGCCCGATGTCGAGGTTCAGCCCCATCCCGATGGCATCCGTCGCCACCAGAAAGTCGACGTCGCCATTCTGGTACAGCTCAACCTGCGCATTGCGCGTGCGCGGCGACAGCGCGCCCATCACCACCGCGCAGCCGCCCTTCAGCCGCCGGATCACCTCGGCGATGGCATAGACGTTGTCGACCGAGAACCCGACGATGGCGGACCGCGCGGGCATCCGGCTGATCTTTTTCGACCCGGCCCAGGTCAGCGCCGAATAGCGTTCGCGCGTCAGGAACTGCGCGCGCGGCACCAGTGCCGCAATCGACCGCCGCATCGTGTCCGACCCCAGGAACAGCGTCTCGTGCAGCCCGCGCGCGTTCAGCAGCCGGTCGGTGAACACATGCCCGCGTTCCGGGTCCGCGCAGAGCTGAATCTCGTCGATGGCCACAAAATCCGCCAGCGTCCCTTCGGGCATCGCCTCGACCGTGCAGACCCAGTACTGGGTTCTCTCGGGCACGATGCGTTCCTCGCCCGTGACCAGCGCCACGACCGAAGGCCCGCGCAGGGCGACGATCCGGTCATAGACTTCGCGCGCGAGCAGACGCAGCGGCAGGCCGATCACACCCGTCCGGTGCGCCAGCATCCGGTCAATGGCATAGTGTGTTTTGCCCGTGTTCGTCGGCCCGAGGACCGCCGCGATCCTCGTCTCGGCATTCATTCCGGGGGTGCCTCAGAGTTCCGTGCCGGTGGCGTCTTGTTCCAGACGCTTCACGGCAGCCTCTATGCCCTCCTGATGCGGATTCATAGCCAGAGACTGCCGGAACGCCTTCAGCGCCGCGTCATTCCTGCCCGTCTGCTCAAGAATCATTCCCAGCCCGCTCAGCGCCCCGAAATGACGGGGGTTCAGCGCCAGCGTGCGGCGGATGTCGTCGACCGACGGTCCGAACTGCCCGGCCAGGAAATACGCCGTCGCCCGCGCGTTCCAGCCTTCGGCGAAATCGGGCGCATGATCGGTCAAAGCTGTCAGATGCCCGATAGCCAGGTTGAAGTCGCCCGCTTCGATCGCCTCCTGCCCGCGCTTCAGCAGCAGGTCCATCGCGGGCGATCCGGACTTTGACCATTCGCGCAGGATGTCCGACAGCGTCAGTTCCCATTGCGCATTGGCAGGGTCAGCCAGCTTGGAATAAAGCTCATCCAGCTTGTCGGCCTGCGCCGATGCGGGCAGCGAAAGTCCTGCGGGAGCAGAAGTGCCGTGACGATAGATTTGAGGTATCGGAACATCCGGGTCATAACGGCGTTGAGTGTAATGCAGTTGCCGGGAAAAGCGAGTGACCGGCGGTCACAATTCGGAGGACAGACATGAGCACCCTCATCACCAGCGCCGTCGCGTTGCTGTCGCAGAAGATTTCCGGCGGTCTGCCCGGAACGGCCAAGTTCGTCATCGAGGGCGAAGGCTCGATCATCGTCGATGCGGCGGGCGTGCGGGCAGGCGACGATACCGCCGATGTCACGCTGACCGCCGATGTCGAGACCTTTCAGGGCATCATGTCGGGCGACGTGAATCCGACGGCGGCCTACATGCAGGGCAAGCTGGCCGTCGACGGCGATATCAGTCTGGCGATGCAGCTCGGGGCCGCGCTGTCCTGACCGCGATGGAGCAGGCACCGATTCTGGCCGACGTCTGTTCGCATCCCGACGGGGGCGAGGGGTTCTGGCTTCGGACCCGCGACGGCATGCGGATCAGGGTCGGCGTCTGGCGCGGGCCGGATGCGTCGCTTGGCACCGTCCTGCTGTTCCCCGGACGCACGGAGTACATCGAGAAATACACCCATGTCGCCGCCGAGATGGGCGCGCGCGGCTATGCGACAGTGATTGTCGACTGGCGCGGGCAGGGTCTGGCCGACCGCCCGGCCTGGGACAGGTCGATGGGCCATGTCGAACGCTTCATGGACTATCAGTCCGATGTGGCAGCGGTCATGGATGCCTGCGACCGGCTCGCTTTGCCCGGCCCCCGCTGCCTGATGGCGCATTCGATGGGCGGCTGCATCGGGCTGCGCGCTTTGATGCAGGGCCTCGCCGTCCGCGCCGCCGCCTTCACGGGCCCGATGTGGGGCATCAAGATGGCACCCGCCCTGCGCCCCGTCGCATGGGTCACGGGCCTCGGCGCCCGGGCGCTTGGCCGCGACCGGCGCTATGCGCCGACGACAGGACCCGACACCTATGTCGCCGTTGCCCCGTTTGCGGACAACACGCTGACCAAGGACCCCGAGATGTATGCCCTGATGCAGCGTCAGGTCGCGGCTTATCCGGACCTGGCCCTGGGCGGACCCAGCGTCGCCTGGCTGATCGCTGGCCTGGTCGAGACGCGCGCACTTGCCGCGCTGCGCTCGCCCGCCGTGCCCTGCCTGACAGCGCTTGGCGGCGACGAACGCATCGTCGCCACTGACCGCGTGCATGAACGGATGGCGCGCTGGCCGGGCGGTCGGCTGGATCTGTATCCGGCGGCGGAACACGAGATCCTGATGGAAGTCCCGGCCCACCGGACGCGGTTCTTCGACGATGCGGCCGCGCTGTTCCGCGCGCACCGGGTCTGACGCCGCAGGCGCCCCCGCCTCAGATCGACACTTTCGTAAAACTCTCGCGCAGCGCGTTCGACCAGGCCTCGCTCATGGCGCGGAAGTCCGCGTCACCCGCCTCGATCCGGCGCTGCATCGTCACCCGCAGCGCGTCCTTCTCGATCACGATCAGGTCCAGCGGCATCCCCACCGACAGGTTCGACCGCAGCGTCGAATCCATCGACAGCAGCACCGCCTTCTGCGCGTCCGCCAGTCCCGTCGCCTTCTTCACCACCCGGTCCAGGATCGGCTTGCCGTATTTGTGCTCGCCGATCTGCAGGAACGGCGTGTCGTCCGTCGCCTCGATGAAATTGCCTTCCGGATAGATCAGGAACATCCGCATGCCGCCGCCCCGGCGCTGGCCCGCGACGATCATGCTGGCGGTCGCCCCCTGGTTCATCGCCGACAGCTTCTCGTCGACCCGGCTGCGCACCCGCGCCAGCGCATCGCCGATGATCTCGGCCACCTTCAGCATCGTCGGCGCCAGCAGGATCGACCGGTCCGGGCTGGGTTCCGGTTCGTCCAGCATCTCGCGCAGTTCGGCGATCGTCGTCTGGCTGACCGACAGGCTGCCCGCCGTCATCACGACGATCACCCGTTCGCCCGGGCTCTCGAACACGAACATCTTCTTGTAGGTCGAGATATTGTCCAGACCCGCGTTCGTGCGCGTGTCGGACAGGCATACCATGCCCTCATTCAGCATAAGGCCGACGCAATAGGTCATTGATCCGTCTCGATTCCGCCGCTTGGTCCGCCGGGCACCCTATTGTTGCACCGACCGGACCGCAACGGTCACGTCCATGCTCTCCGTGCCCGCGCCGCCACCCTGCGCCACGCCCCGGATCGGGGCCGCATCCCGCGCGTCATAGCCCGATCCCAGGCGGATATAGCGTTCATCGGGGCAGCAGCGGTTGGCTGGGTCGAACCCCACCCAGCCCAGCGTATCGACCCACAGCTCGGCCCAGGCATGCGCCGCGTCATGCACGTTGCCTTCGCTGTCCATGTGCAGATAGCCCGAGATGTAGCGGGCGGGCATTCCGACCGTCCGCGCCGCCGCGATCAGCGCATGGGCGTGGTCCTGGCAGACGCCTTCGCCCAGCGCCACCGCCTCGGCGGCCGAGGTCATCATACCTGTGGTTCCCGGCTTGTAGGCGATGGCCTCGCCGACCGCCGCCGACAGCTTGTGCGCCGCGTCCAGCACGTCGATGGCCTTGCCCGTCGCAGCCCTTGCGATCCGCGCCACTGCGGCATCCGCCCGTGTCAGCACGCTTTCGCGCAGATAGGTCATCGGTGCCACGGTTTCCTTGTGGCCCCGCAGCATACCCGTCAGGTCCGCCGTCTCGACCGTTCCCGACACCGTCACCGTCACCTCGCTGGCCGGCCCCCGGATCGACCAGCCCTCGATCCAGTCGCCCGCGCCATCGCGGAACGCACCGCCGCACAGGCCGCCCGCGACGTCGATCTGCCAGTCCTCCACGCGCTGGCCTTCAAAGACCGACGGCGTCAGCCGCAGCGACTGAACAGCGCCGCGCACCGGGCTGCCATAGCGGTAGGTCGTCACATGATGCACCGTCAGAATCATCGCGCCTGCCCGGTCAGATAGCTGTCGCTGACGATCTGGGCCAGTTCGCCCGTCTCGCGGATGAACCGCGTCAGGAATTCGTGCAGGCCTTCCTCGAACACGTCCTCGACCGTCATCTCCGCCACCTCGCCCAGCAGGGCCCGTGCATCCGCCTGCGCAAGCGTGCTCCGCCCGTAGCTGCGTGCGATGCGTTCCAGATGCATGTTCGCCGCCTCGACGGCCGTGAGCAGCGACCTCGGGCATTGCGGGTTCAGGATCAGGAAATGCGCGACCTTGGCAGCCGTGATCTCGCCGCCATAGGCCCAGTGGAATGCCCGGTGCGCCGACATCGCGCGCAGCAGCGTCGTCCACTGGTAGGTATCCAGACCCGTGCCGACATAGTCCGCCCGCGGCAGCAGCACATAATACTTGACGTCCATCAGCCGCGCCGTGTTGTCCGCCCGTTCCAGCGCATAGCCCAGCCCCAGAAAATCCCAGCTGTCGCGGCGCAGCTGCGTCGCGTCGATCGCCCCGCGCACCAGCGCCGTCTGCCGCATCGTCCAGTCGGTCAGGCGGCTCAGCTCCATCTCGCTGCGCGGCGTGCGCTCGATCTGGCGCAGTTCCTGGAACGCGCCGTTCAGCGCATCCCAGACCTGGGATGTCAGCGCCGTGCGCACGATCCGCCCGTTTTCCCGCGCCCGTTCCAGACAGGACACGACCGAGGAGTGGTTGTCGCGGTCGAAGAACAGATAGCTTTCGATGTTGCGCTGCACCGGGTCCTTGTACTTCCGCCCGAAGCCTTCCGCCGTGCCCGTCGCCTGCAGCAGCGAATCCCACTCGCTGCGATAGCCGTGGCCCGCCGACGGGATCAGCGCGATACGCGATCCGACCGCCAGCAGGCGTGCCATAGTCTCGGCCCGCTCGATGTAGCGGGCGATCCAGAACAGGTTGTCTGCGGTGCGGCTGAGCATCTATTCGGCCAGAACCCAGGTGTCCTTGACGCCGCCGCCCTGACTGGAGTTCACCACCAGCGAGCCTTCCGTCAGCGCCACGCGGGTCAGCGCGCCGGGCACCAGCTCGATCCGCTCCCCCACCAGACAATAGGGCCGCAGATCGACATGGCGGGGGGCTATCCCTTCCTCGACGAATGTCGGGCAGGTCGACAGCGCCAGCGTCGGCTGGGCGATGTATTTGCCCGGGTCGGCGCGCACCTTGTCGGCGAAGTAGGCGATCTGGTCCTTGGTGGATTTCGGGCCGACCAGCATCCCGTAACCGCCCGATCCGTGCACCTCCTTCACGACCAGATCGTGCAGGTTCTCGATCACGTATTTCAGCTCGTCCGCCTTGGCGCATTGCCAGGTCGGCACGTTCTGCAGGATCGGCTCCTCGCCCAGATAGAACCGGATCATCTCGGGCACGTAGGTGTAGATCGCCTTGTCGTCCGCCACGCCCGCGCCGGGGGCCGAGGCGATCGTGACGCCGCCCGACCGGTAGACATCCATCAGCCCCGGAATGCCCAGCATCGAATCCGGGCGGAAGCACAGAGGGTCAAGGAAGGCGTCGTCGATCCGCCGGTAGATCACATCGACCTTGCGCGGGCCTTCCGTCGTGCGCATCCAGACAAAACCGTATTCGACGAACAGGTCCGCGCCCTCGACCAGCTCGACCCCCATCAGGTCGGCAAGAAAGCTGTGCTCGTAATAGGCAGAATTGAAATGCCCCGGCGTCAGGATCACCACTGTCGGATCGCCGTCGCATTTTGCCGGCGCCACGGATGCCAGCGTCCGGCGCAAAAGGTCGGGATAGCTGTCCACCGGCTGGATGCGGTTCTCGCGGAACAGGTCCGGGAAGATCCGCATCATGATCTCGCGGTTCTCCAGCATGTAGCTGACGCCCGACGGCGTGCGGCAGTTGTCCTCCAGCACGAAGAAATCGCCCGGCCCCGTCCGCACCAGATCGATGCCCACGATATGGCTGTAGACCCCGCGCGGCGGCGTGAAGCCGACCACCGCCTTTTCATACGCCTCGTTCTGATAGACCAGCGGCCCCCGGCATGCGGCCCGCCCGGATGATCTCGCCCCGCCCGTAGACATCGACCAGAAACGCGTTCAGCGCCCGCGCGCGCTGCTTGATGCCGCGTTCCAGCCGCATCCATTCCGCTTGCGTGAACACCCTCGGGAACATGTCGAAGGGCATCAGCCGGTCCGGATCGCCGCCCTCGCCGTAGACCGCGAAGGTGATCCCGATACGCCGGAACAGCGCCTCGGCCTCGGCCTGCTTCATCTGCCGCAGTTCCGCGGGCATGGCCCGCGTCCAGCCTTCCAGCCGCGCATAGGGCGACCGCACCGACCCCGCCTCGAACATTTCGTTGAAGTTCGCTTCGGTCATGCCCCCGCCGATTTCCGCCGCTTTCAGCCAGTATTAGGCAGGCTGCAAGCCCATGGAAAGACCGGAAAACCGGTGCGCAACCAGAGGAGTAGGAAAGCGTGCCGGTTTACGCGCCGACTGCCCGATCCTTCGGCACCGTCATCCGCCCTTGGACGGACCGCCCCGCAGGGCTAGGTTCGCGCCATGGCCCGCGATCCCGTCCTGACCTTCACCGACAGCGGCATCTACTGCCCGGCAGGGGGCTTCCACATCGATCCGTGGCGTCCCGTGGACCGCGCCGTCATCACGCATGGCCATTCCGACCATGCCCGCCCCGGAATGGGGCGCTATCTGTCCACCGACCGCGCCGCCCCCGTCATCCGCCATCGCCTCGGCGACGTGCAGGTGGACACGCTGCCTTACGGCCAGACCCTGCGCATCGGCAATGCCGTGCTCAGCTTCCACCCGGCAGGCCACGTCCCCGGATCGGCGCAGGCCCGCGTCGAGGTGGCGGGGCAGGTCTGGGTCGTGTCGGGCGACTACAAAGTGGAACGCGACGGGCTGTCCGAACCCTTCGACCCCGTCCCCTGCCACGCCTTCATCAGCGAATGCACCTTCGGCCTGCCGGTGTTCCGCTGGGCCGCGCAGTCCGATGTCATGGCCGACATCAACGCCTGGTGGTCCGCCAACCGCGCTGCCGGGCGCATCTCGCTGCTGGGGGCCTATGCTCTGGGCAAGGCGCAGCGCATCCTGCGCAACATCGACACGTCCCTCGGCCCCGTCCTGACCCACGGCGCGGTGGAAGAGGTCAACGCGATCCTGCGCGCGCAGGGCTATCCGCTGCCGCAGACGATCCGCGTCACCGCCGACATGTCCGACAAAACCCATCCCGGCGCGCTGGTCATCGCCCCGCCCGGAGCCTCTGCCACCCCATGGTCCCGCCGCTTCGGCGACTTCGCCGAAGCCTCCGCCTCGGGCTGGATGGCGCTGCGCGGCATAAGGCGCAGACGCGGGGCGGAGACCGGCTTTATGCTGTCCGATCACGCCGACTGGCCCGGCCTGAACGCCGCGATCCGCGCGACGGGGGCGGAACGGGTGTTCGTCACGCACGGATACACGGCCAGCTTCAGGCGCTGGCTGGAGCATGAGGGGTACGAGGCGGGGATCGTCGAGACGGCCTATGCGGGGGATGATGCGGAACCGGCGCTGACCGAGGGGGGCTGACCGGGCGCATATCAAACCGCGATCACCGTCGTCGCCTTGATCTCTTTCAGCACAAAGCTCGACATCACCGCGCGCACCAGCCCTGACCGCAGCAGATGATGCGACATGAAGGCCTCATACGCCTCCACATCCCGCACGCGGACCTTCAGCATGTAATCCGCCGTCCCCGACACCGAATGGCATTCGAGTATCTCCGGCAGCCGCCGCACCAGCGCCGCGAAGCCATTCACCGAGGCCTCGGAATGATCCGTCAGGCTGATCTGCGCCATCACGCACAGCTTCGCGCCCACCTTGGCCGGGTCCAGCAGCGCCACACGCGCGCGGATCACGCCGGCCGCCTCCAGCTCCTGCAGTCGCCGCCACACCGTGGACTGCGCCATGCCGGTCCGGCCGGCCAGGTCGCCGAGTGACAGGGTCGCATCCGACTGGATTTCCCGAAGTAGCGACGCTTCCTGATCTGAGAATTCCATTTCTACCCGCAGTTCTGCAAAATTCTTCCAAACTATATCCTGAATCCGGTAAATCTGGAAAGTCTTTCCTGCGGACTCCGGCACACTGGTGACCTGTCAATTCGTGAAAGGTGCCCCATGTCCAGCTATGAATCGAAACTGCCTGACGCGAATGGCCGCTACGCCTACACCCCCGACGACGACGCCGTCTGGGGCGAGTTGTATGCCCGCCAGATGGCGTTCCTGCCCGGCCATGTCGTGCCCGAATACCTCGCCGGGGCCGCCAAGCTCGGCCTGACGCCCGCCCATGTCCCGCAGATCGCCGACATCGACGCGCGGCTTGCCGCCCTGACCGGCGCGGGCGTCGCAGGCGTCCCCGCGATCATCCCGCCGTCGCAGTTCTTCGACCTTCTCTCGCAGCGGAAATTCCCGGTGGCGACGTTCCTGCGCCGCCGCGAGGATATGGACTACATCGAGGAACCGGACATCTTCCACGAGGTGTTCGGGCACTGCCCGCTCCTGACCGACCGCGCCTATGTCGATTTCATCGAACGCTTCGGAAAACTCGCCACGGGTCTCGGCAAGGCCTATTCCTGGCGGCTGTTCCGGCTGTTCTGGTTCACCGTCGAATTCGGCATGATGCGCACGCCCGACGGCCTGCGTGCCTACGGGGCGGGCATCGTGTCGTCGCCCTCCGAGGCGAAACATGCCGTCGGCGGAGGGGCCGAAATGCTGCCCTTCGACCTGATGACCGTGCTGCGCACGCCCTACCGGATCGATATCCTGCAACCGGTGTATTTCGTCATCGACGGGTTCGACCAGCTGAACACCGCCCTGACCGGCGACATCGCGGGCATGATCGACCGCGCCAAGGAACTGGGCGACCTGCCCGCGCGGTTCGAAAAGGCAGCGTGATCCCCGCTTGAAGGCGGCACACCTTCCGGGCAGGGTCCGCACGACCCTGTTCCCGGACGCCGCATGATCCGAAAATTCCTCGCTGGCCCCGGGCCGGTCCACGCGCCCACGGTGATCCTGACCTACGCACTGGCCGTGGCTGCCGGGTTTCTGGCGCGCTCTCTGCACATTCCCCTGCCGATGCTGCTCGGCCCGCTTCTGGCGATCGCGGCGCTGGCCATTCTGGACATCCGTCCCCTCGGCCATCCGGTCGCGGTTCTGCCCGGCCTGCGCACGATCTTTGTCCCCGTGATCGGCGTCGCCATCGGGGCCGCCTTCCGCCCCGAACTGCTGGATCAGGCCGCGAACTGGCTGCCGTCGCTGCTGGCCATGGCCCTGTTCACGCCGCTGGTCCACTGGGCGGGCTACCGGACCGTCCGTGCAATGGGGCTGGACCGCACGACGTCCCTCTACGGCACGATGCCGGGCGGCTGGCTCGAAGCGCTGCAGATGGGCGAGGATGCAGGCGCGGACGCGCGGATGATCGCCATCCTGCAGTTCCTGCGCCTGATCCTGACGATCATTCTGGTGCCGGTCGCCTTCACCTGGATCAGCGGTCAGGCCGTCGGATCGGCAAGCGGGGCCGCGATGCCGGGCTCCGACCTCGGCCTGACCCTCACCGACGCCGCGCTGCTGACGGCGGCGGGCATTCTGGGCTATGTCGTGGGGCGCGCGCTGCGGTTTCCCGCGCCGCAGATGACCGGGCCGATCCTCGTCTCGGGGTTGGTCCACCTGACGGGACTGACCCAGACGGTCCCGCCCGGCTGGCTGATCGCGGTGACGCAGGTGGTGATCGGCACCGCGCTCGGGACGCGGTTTGCGGGGATGCCCAAGGGCCAGCTCCGCCGTGGATTCCGGCTGGCGCTCGCGCAGCAGGCGGTGATGATGGCGGCGGCGGGTCTGGCGACGGTGCTGGTCATGCGGCTGGTCGATGAACCGGCTTCGGCGGTGTTTCTGGCCTTCGCGCCGGGCGGTCTGGTCGAGATGAGCCTGGTCGCGCTGTCGCTGAACCTGTCCATCGTCTACGTCTCGGCGCATCACGTCCTGCGCATCGTGCTGGCGGTGGTGGTGGCGCGGGCGGTGACACGGCGGCGGTGAGCGGATCGGCCTCAGACCTCCTCCACCGTCACCACCCCCGGGATCGACCTGATCGCCCGCACGATCTGCGGTCCCGCCGGCCAGGCCGTCTGGTCCACCAGTTCCACCTCGCGGTCCGCCAGCCGCAGGCAGAACCCGACCGGTGCCTTCGCCCCTGCCTTCCCCTCGGCCATCAGGCTGTCCAGCAGCGTCCGCACCGCCGCCACCGCCCCCGCCGCATCGACATGCACCCGGATTTCCGCGGCCCCCGCGCCCGCCACCACCGGCGCCATCGCCATCACCGACCGCGCCACCGGGTCGAACCCTGACCCGCCCTCGCGCGCCTCGCCCGACCGCGCCTCCAGCCCCAGGATCACCATCGGCGAGGCGTCAAAGACCTGACGGTAGGCATCGAAGTTCTCGGCCTTGTCGGGGAACAGCGCGATCCCCGACAGCTGCCCCGTCTGGTCCGAGATGTTCATCCGGAAGAACCGCGTGCCCCGCGCCGATTTCCGTTCCGACAGGTCGGTGACCAGCACCCCCACCTGCCCCACCGCCGCGCCCGCCGCGTCGAAGCGCGCCTGCAATCCTGCGATGGTCAGCACGCCCTTGCGCCGCAGCGCCGCCGAAACATCGTCCAGCGGATGCCCGGTCAGATAGAACCCGACCGCCTGAAACTCCTCCGCCAGCCGCTCGGCGGGCAGCCAGTCCGCGACCGAAGCCAGACGCGGTTCCGGCAGGTCATCGCCCGCCTCGCCGAACAGCGACACCTGAGACGACCCCGCCGCCTCGTGGCAGGCCGCCGAATAGGCGATCAGCGCATCGAGGCTCTCGAACACCCGCCGCCGGTTCGGGTCGAGCACGTCGAACGCCCCCGCCCGCGCCAGCATTTCCAGCGGGCGCTTGCCGACCCGTTTCAGGTCCACCCGCCGCGCAAGGTCGAAGAGCGTCGACAAAGGGCCGGTCCCCCCGCGCCGCGACGATCATCCGCATCGCCTCGACGCCGACGTTCTTCAGCGCGCCCAGCGCATAGACGACCTGACCCTCCCGCACGCGAGAACGTCGCCTCCGACCGGTTCACGCAAGGCGCGACGATGGTGATCCCGAGCCCCCTGCGCACCTCTTCCGCATAGACCGACAGCTTGTCGGTCAGATGGATGTCGCAGTTCATCACCGCCGCCATGAACTCGACCGGGTGGTTCGCCTTCAGCCAGGCCGTCTGATAGCTGACCACCGCATAGGCGGCGGCGTGGGACTTGTTGAAGCCGTAGTTGGCGAACTTCTCCAGCAGGTCGAACACCTCGCCCGCCTTGCGCAGGTCGATCCCGTGCGTGGCCTTTGCGCCGTCGATGAACTTCGGGCGTTCGCGGGCCATCTCCTCGGGGTTCTTCTTGCCCATCGCGCGGCGCAGCAGGTCCGCGCCGCCCAGCGAATAGCCCGCCATGACCTGCGCGATCTGCATCACCTGTTCCTGATAGACGATGATGCCCTGGGTCTCGGCAAGGATATGGTCGATGGTCGGGTGGATGGATTCGAGGTCGCGCAGCCCGTTCTTGACCTCGCAATAAGCCGGGATGTTCTCCATCGGGCCGGGCCGGTAGAGCGCGACCAGCGCCACGATGTCCTCGATGCAGGTCGGCTTCATGCGGCGCAGCGCGTCCATCATGCCGCTGGATTCCACCTGGAACACCGCGACCGTCTTCGCACTCGCGTAGAGCGCGTAGGATTTCGGGTCATCCAGCGGGATCAGGTCGATATCGACCGCGACCCCGCGCGCGGCCAGCAGGTCCAGCGCGTTGCGGATCACCGTCAGCGTCTTCAGGCCCAGAAAGTCGAACTTCACCAGCCCCGCCGCCTCGACCCATTTCATGTTGAACTGGGTCGCGGGCATGTCCGACCGCGGGTCCTGATACAGCGGCACCAGCTCGTCCAGCGGCCGGTCGCCGATGACGACGCCCGCCGCATGGGTCGAGGCGTTGCGCAGCAGCCCCTCGATCTTCTGCGCATAGTCCAGCAGCCTGCGCACAACCTCTTCGCTCCGCGCCGCCTCGCGCAGGCGCGGCTCGTCCGCCAGCGCCTTCTCGATGCTGACCGGCTTCACCCCTTCCACCGGGATCAGCTTGGACAGCCGGTCGACCTGCCCGTAGGGCATCTGAAGCACCCGTCCCACGTCGCGCACCGCCGCCTTGGACAGCAGCGCGCCGAAGGTGATGATCTGCCCCACCCGGTCGCGGCCATAGCGCCCCTGGACATAGGAAATCACCTCTTCCCGCCGGTCCATGCAGAAGTCGATGTCGAAGTCCGGCATCGACGACCCGTTCGGGGTTCAGAAAGCGCTCGAACAGCAGCGAATAGCGCAAGGGATCAAGGTCGGTGATCGTCAGCGCATAGGCCACCAGCGAACCCGCGCCCGACCCCCGCCCCGGACCCACCGGAATGCCGCGCTTCTTCGCCCACTGGATGAAGTCGGCGACGATCAGGAAGTAGCCCGGGAAGCCCATCTGTTCGATGATTCCCAGTTCAAAATCCAGCCGCGCCTCGTAGACCTCGCGCGTCGCCGACGGCGCGATCACCGCCAGCCGCGCCGCCAGCCCCGCGCGCGCCTGTCGGCGCAGCTCCTCGACCTCGTCCTCCGCGAATTTCGGCAGGATCGGCCCGCGCTTGTCCGGCGCGAAGGCGCAGCGCCGCGCGATCTCGACCGTCATCGCCAGCGCCTCCGGCAGGTCCGCGAACAGCGCCGCCATTTCGGCCTCGGGCTTCAGCCAGTGCTGCGGCGTCAGGCGGCGGCGGGGTTCCTGCTGGTCGACATAGGCCCCTTCCGCGATGCAGATCAGCGCGTCATGCGCTTCGTACAGGTCCGGCACCGGGAAATACACGTCGTTTGTCGCCACGATCGGCAGCCCGTCGCGGTAGGCGATGCCGATGAAGACCGGCTCGGTCACCGCCTCGGCCTCGGGCAGGCCGCCGTCGCCCGGATGCCGCTGCAATTCCACGTAGAGCCGACCGGGATAGATCGCCGCCAGCTCTGCCACCAGCGCCTCGGCCCGTGCCCGCTGGCCTGCGCGGATCAGCCGCCCCGCCGGACCGTCCGGCCCGCCTGTCAGGCAGATCAGCCCCTCAGCATGGGCCGCGATCTCGCCCAGCGTCACCTGCGGCAACTGCCCGCCCTTGCCGATATACAGGCAGCTGTTCAGCTTCAGCAGGTTCGCATAGCCCGCCGCGTTCTGCGCCAGCAGAACAATCGGTGCCGGGGCCCTCTGCCGGTCGCCCTCCGCCACCGGATCGAAGGTCAAGTCGACCTGACATCCGATGATCGGCTGGATGCCCTTGTCCCGCGCCAGCGCCGCGAATTCCAGCGCCGCGAACAGGTTGTTCGTGTCCGTCACCGCGACGGCGGGCGCGCCCGCCTTTTCGGTCAGCACGACCAGCTTCTTCACCTGCACCGCGCCCTCCAGAAGCGAGTATTCCGTATGGACGCGCAGATGGATGAATCGGGGGGATGCCGGCATGATCCGACCTTAGCCGGGCCGTGTGCGCATTGCCATGCACCGCGCGACGCGGATGCGCCCCAACGTTAGTCAGCCGCGTGATACTCGGTCAGCCGCGCCCTGAAATAGGCCTCGTATCCCGTCGGATAGATGTATCCGACCTCGCCCGTCACCGGCACCCGGCGCGGACCCAGCACCGCATATCCGCCGAAGGTGCCCTGCCAGTCATAGCGCGCAGGCTTGCCAGCCGCATCTGTCGCGGGCCGTCCCTTGGCGCGCATCGCCACGATGTCGCCGTCCGCGTCGAACAGGAACGCCACATGCGCGGCCCCGCCCTTCGTCTGCAGCGACACCGATGCCGTCCTGTCGCCCGCCATCTGCCAGCGCAGGTCCGGATTGCCCAGGATCGCATCCGGCACCCAGGGCAGTTCGGCCAGGTAACGATACGCCTCGGCAAGCGCCAGGTCCGGACCATCCGCCCGCCCCACCGGGATCGACGCCATCAGGCGCGCCTCGAGATGCCCGTCGCCGTCCACGAAGGCATCAACGACGCGCAGCTTGGTGAACGGCCCCGCATCCTGCCGGGCCTGCCACAGGAACCCGGGCTTTCCGGTCGCCGCCACCTGCCAGGCCATGTAGCGGTCGAACCGTGCACGCCTGAACCCGGCGCAGTTCGACCTCCTGCGTGAAACTGATGATACGCAGCAGATGTGCAGGGTCGGCCCCGGACTTCAGCGCGAAGGCCCGCACCAGGGGCGGCAGGCCGTCCGAGACATCAACAGGGCCCGGATCGCCACGCAGCGCCGCACCAAGCGCCAGGGTCCGCGACCGGAACGCCCTGACCATGAAAAACTGGACGGCGGCAAGCACAAGGACGGCAAGCACCAGCACATAAAACAGCATTTCCGTCATGCCTGCCCCCCGCACCGCCCGCCTGTTCCGGCGTGACCGGCCACCCCCGCAATCAACCTAGGGCCGAAGCCGTAAAGGCCCAAATCCTTCCTGACGGGCATCTCTGCCGTTGGCGTCTTTCCGCCGGAACGCCCGGTCCGTGCCGTCGCCGCGTTTTGTCCCTTTCGCGGCCCTGATGCGGCAGGCCGCAGCACCCGCCGCACGGTTTCGCTTGCCACCTGCCGCGCGGCGGGGTTTCATCAGCATCATAGGGCACGCGCGCTCTACGCCGCATCGACCGCGCGTGCCTCCGACAGGGTCGGGTAAGGCGGCAGGTTTCACATGGAGATCACGTTTCTTCTGAACGGAGAGACCGTGACGGCAGGGGCCGACAGCCCGACCGTCACGGTGCTGGACTGGCTGCGCGAGGAGCGGGGGCTGACCGGCACGAAAGAAGGCTGCAACGAGGGCGACTGCGGGGCCTGCACGGTTCTGGTGACGGACGGCACAGGCACGCGCAGCCTGAACGCCTGCATCCTGTTCCTGCCGCAGCTGCACGGGAAAGCCTTGCGCACCGTCGAAGGCATCGCGGGACCGGGCGGGGCGCTGCACCCCGTGCAGACAGGCGATGATCGATTTTCACGGCTCGCAATGCGGCTTCTGCACGCCGGGGTTCGTCGTGCAGATGGCGGGCGCGCATCTGGCGGGTGCGCGGGATTTTGACGACCAGCTGGCTGGCAATCTCTGCCGCTGCACCGGCTACGCACCGATTGTCCGGGCGGCAGAGGCGGCGGCGGGTCATCCGGTGCCGGACTGGATGCGGGACAGCGTGCCTTCGGCTGGTGGCCCTGCGCCCTTCGCGCCGGGGTCGGCGGATGAACTCGCGGCATGGTATCTGGCCCACCCCGACGCGACGCTCATTGCCGGGGCTACGGATGTGGGGCTCTGGGTCAACAAGGATTTCAGGGACCTCGGGCAGGTCGCGTTCCTGCATGCCTGCACAGACCTCCAGCGGATCGAGCCGGTCCCCGGCGGTCTGCGTATCGGCGCAGGCGTCACGATCACCGCGCTGCGCGAGGCGATGCGCGGCGGTGCATCCGTCCTTCGCCGAACTGCTCCGCCGGTATTCATCGGTGCAGATCCGGAACGCCGCGACCATCGGCGGGAACATCGCCAACGGCTCGCCCATCGGCGACGGCCCGCCCGCGCTGATCGCACTCGGCGCGACGCTGCATCTGCGGCGCGGGGATGACCGGCGCGAGATGCCGCTGGAGGACTTCTTCCTCGACTACCGCAAACAGGACCGCCGACCCGGCGAATTCGTGGAAGGCGTGACGGTGACCGACCACGCGCCCGGCCTTTCCTGCTACAAGCTGTCCAAGCGGTTCGATCAGGACATCTCTGCTGTCTGCGGATGCTTCAATATTGAACAATCAGGAAACACGATCACTTCGGCCCGCCTCGCCTTCGGCGGCATGGCGGGCACGCCGAGGCGCGCGAAGGCGGCCGAGGCGGCACTGACCGGGGCGGACTGGGGCGCGGCAGCCTTCGATGCTGCGGCCAAGGCCCTGGAAACCGACTTCACCCCCCTGACCGACATGCGCGCCAGCGCCGTCTACCGGATGGAGGGCGCTCAGGGCATGCTGCGCCGCTGCTGGCAGGAACGGCAGGGCGCGCCGGGCATTCTGGAGGTCGCGCCATGAGCGTGGGCCTTCCCCTGCCCCACGATTCCGCGC
This sequence comes from uncultured Alphaproteobacteria bacterium, assembly GCA_963738635.1. GTDB lineage: Bacteria > Pseudomonadota > Alphaproteobacteria > Rhodobacterales > Rhodobacteraceae > JAOADN01. Next base: position 761,495 of record CAVTXE010000004.1, read on the forward strand.
ATCTGCATGTCACCGGACAGGCACGTTACATCGACGACTTGGCCGTCCCCGCCGGCTGCCTGCATCTGGCCTTCGGCACGTCGTCCGTCGCGCATGGGGTGATCGAGGGCACCGACCTGACCGCTGTCCGCGCCGCCCCCGGCGTCATCGCCGTCCTGACCGCAGCCGACCTGCCCTTTGCCAACGATGTCTCGCCCGCCGCCCATGACGAACCTCTGCTGGCGACCGACAAGGTCCATTATGTCGGCCAGCCCGTTTTTCTGGTCGTGGCCGACAGCCACCTGGCCGCCCGCAAGGCCGCCCGTCTTGGCAAACTGACCATCCGCGCCCTTCCCCCGATCCTGACCATCGACGACGCGCTCGCCGCAGGCAGCCGGTTCGAAGGCGGACCGGTGATCTGGGAGATGGGCGATGTGGATGCGGCCATAGCGACCGCCCCCCGGATCATCGAAGGCAGCATCGAAATCGGCGGGCAGGAGCATTTCTATCTGGAGGGTCAGGTGGCCCTTGGCCTGCCGCTGGAGGACGGGGTGCATGTTCATTCCTCGACCCAGTTCCCGACCGAAGTGCAGCACAAGGTGGCCGAGGCGCTGGGCCTGCACATGCATGACGTCCGCGCCGAGGTTCGGCGCATGGGCGGCGGCTTCGGCGGCAAGGAATCTCAGGGCAATGCCCTCGCCGTCGCCTGCGCGGTCGCGGTGCGGGCCACGGGGCGGCCCTGCAAGATGCGCTACGACCGCGACGACGACATGGTCATCACTGGCAAACGCCACGACTTCCGCATCGGGTACCGGGCGGGGGTCGATGATACGGGCCGGATTCTCGGCCTGTCCGTCCGTCAGCTTGCGCGCTGCGGCTGGGCGCAGGACCTGTCGCTGGCGGTCTGCGACCGCGCGATGCTGCATGCCGACAACGCCTATCACATCCCTGCGCTGCGCGTCGAAAGCCACCGGCTGCGCACCAACACCCAGAGCGCTACGGCCTTCCGGGGCTTCGGCGGGCCGCAGGGGGTGCTGGGGGTCGAGCGGGTGCTGGACCATGTGGCCCACGCGGTCGGGCGTGATCCGGCGGAGGTGCGAAGGGCGAACTTCTATGCCGAGGTGCAGGCTGCTGGTCCGGGAGCCTCCGGCGGGGATATTTCCGCCAGGATGAAGCCGCAGACCACCCACTACGGGATGGAGGTGCGGGATTTCATCCTGCATGGGATGCTGGAATCCTTGCAGAAGTCCGGCAATCTGGCGACCCGGATGTCGGAAAAAGACAAGTGGAATCGTGAAAACCCGATCCTGAAGCGCGGCATCGCGCTGACGCCCGTGAAATTCGGGATATCCTTCACGCTGTCGCATCGCAATCAGGCGGGCGCTCTGGTCCATGTCTATCAGGATGGATCGGTGCAGGTGAACCACGGCGGAACCGAGATGGGCCAGGGCCTGCACCGGAAGGTCTGTCAGGTGGCGGCGGAGGTCTTCGGCATCAGCGCCGATGCCGTCCGGATCACGGCGACGGACACCGCGAAGGTACCGAACGCCAGCGCGACGGCGGCCTCAAGCGGCGCGGACCTGAACGGCATGGCGGTCCGGGCGGCGGCGATGACGATCCGCGACCGGATGGCGGCGCATCTGGCGGGGCTGCACCAGACGGACGCGGCGTCGGTCGTCTTCGCGGATGGCCGCGTGACGATGGGCGGAGAAAGCTTGAGCTTCGCAAAGGCCGCGATGCAGGCCTATCTGGATCGGATCAGCCTGTCCTCCACGGGCTTCTACGCGACGCCCGACATCCACTGGGACCGCAAGGCGGGGCGCGGGCGGCCGTTCTACTATTTCGCCTACGGTGCCGCCCTGACCGAAGTCGTCATCGACACGCTGACCGGCGAGAACCGCATCCTGCGCGCCGACATCCTGCATGACTGCGGCGACAGCCTGAACCCCGCGCTCGACATCGGCCAGATCGAGGGCGGCTATGTGCAGGGCGCAGGCTGGCTGACGACCGAGGAACTGGTCTGGGACGATCACGGGCGGCTGCGGACCCATGCGCCCTCCACCTACAAGATCCCCGCCTGCTCCGACCGCCCGCGCATCTTTAACGTCGCCCTCTGGGACGGGCCGAACCGGGAAGACACGATCCACCGGTCCAAGGCCGTGGGCGAGCCGCCCCTGATGCTGGGAATTTCGGCCTTTCTGGCGCTCAGCGATGCCTGCGCGGCCTGTGGTCCGAATTATCCAGCGCTGGACGCGCCCGCGACGCCGGAACGGGTGCTGGCGGCGGTGAAACGGGCGCGCGGATGATCGACCTCGATGCCCTTCGCGCTGAGGTGACGCGGCACGGCCCGGTGGTGCGCGTGGTGATCGCCGGGATCGAGGGATCGTCCCCGCGCGAGGCCGGGGCCGCGATGCTGGTCTGGGCCGACGGGCAATCGGGCACCATCGGCGGCGGCGCACTGGAATGGGAGGCGGCGGGCCGCGCGCGGGCGCTGCTGGCATCAGGCGGTGCGGCGGAGGTAATGCGCGTGGCACTCGGGCCGAACATCGGCCAGTGTTGCGGGGGTGCGGTGACGCTGGTCGCAGAACGGTGGGATGCGGCGTCGGTCGCGCGGCTGATGGGCGACGTGATCGCGCGGCCTCTGCCCGGCGCACCGCCTGCGATGCCGCTTCCGGTCTCCCGCATCCTTGCCCGGGCGCGCGGCGAAGGCATCGTGACCGGCACGCGCATCGTGCAGGGCTGGCTGGTGGAGCCGGTCGCCCGGCCCGCACGCGATATCTGGGTCTGGGGCGCCGGGCATGTCGGCCGCGCACTGGTCGCGGTCATCGCGCCCCTGCCCGGGATACGGGTGACATGGGTGGACACCGATGCGGAGCGTTTCCCCGAGGCGATCCCCGTTGGCGTCGCGCAACGGATCGCCGCAAGCCCCGGCGATCTGGTCGCGGACGCCCCGCCCCATGCCGAGCACCTCATCCTCACTTTCAGCCACGCGCTCGACCTCGATCTCTGCCACCGCCTCCTTTCCCACGGCTTCCGCTCGCTCGGCCTCATCGGCTCCGCCACCAAACGCGCCCGCTTCCGGTCGCGTCTTGCCGCCCTCGGGCACGCCCCCGCCCAAATCGCGCGCATCGCCTGCCCCATCGGCGACCCGTCCCTCGGCAAGCATCCGCAGGCCATTGCCGTCGGCGTCGCGGCGGCGCTACTGTCGGCCCCAAGCGCAGCCAACTCCGCAAAGGACCGCGCCGGGTGACGGGGACACTTCTTGAGATTTCGGGCCTGTCCAAGGCCTATCCGGGCGTGAAAGCGAACGAGGATGTGTCGTTCGCCATCGGCGCGGGGCGCGTCCATGCCCTGCTGGGTGAAAACGGCGCGGGCAAATCGACGCTGGTCAAGATGATCTACGGCCTTGTCCGCCCCGATACGGGGCACATGACCCTGCGCGGCGCACCTTACGCCCCACATGAGCCGCGCGCCGCGCGGGCGGCGGGCGTGGCGATGGTGTTCCAGCATTTCAGCCTCTTCGACGCGCTGAACGTCGCGGAAAACGTCGCGCTCGGCATGGACGATCCGCCGCCGCCGCGGAAACTGGCCCAGCGCATCCGCAACGTCAGTCAGGGTTACGGCCTGCCGCTTGACCCGGACCGGCTGGTCGGCGACCTCTCCGCCGGGGAACGCCAGCGGGTCGAGATCGTGCGCTGCCTGCTGCAGGACCCGAAGCTGCTGATCATGGACGAGCCGACATCCGTCCTGACCCCGCAGGAGGTCGCGATCCTGTTTGCCACGCTCCGGCAGCTGGCGGCGGAGGGAACGTCGATCCTGTATATTTCCCACAAGCTCGAGGAAATCCGGTCGCTCTGCGAAAGCGCCACGATCCTCAGGCGCGGCAAGGTCGTCGCGTCCTGCACGCCGGCCGAGAAGTCCGCGCGCGAACTGGCCGAGATGATGGTGGGGGCGACCCTGAACGCGCCGTCGCGGAAGGCGAAGGAACCAGGGGCTGTGGCGCTGGCCGTGCACGGCCTGTCGGTCGCATCGCCCGGCGCTTTTGGGACATCGCTGAAGGATGTGAGTTTTCAGGTGCGGGCGGGCGAGGTCTTCGGCATCGGCGGCGTGGCGGGCAACGGGCAGGACGAACTGCTCCTGGCCCTGTCCGGTGAACTGCGGTCCGCGAAAGCTGCGGTGCGGATCGAGGGCAACGATGTCGGCGATCACGGCCCGACCGCCCGCCGGAAGGCGGGGCTGGTCACGGCCCCCGAGGAACGCCTCGGCCACGCCGCCGCCCCCGACATGACCCTGACCGAGAACGCGCTGCTGTCGGGCGCGGTGCGCAAGGGACTGACATCGCGCGGGTTCATCGACTGGACCGCCACGCGCGCCTTTGCCGACGGCATCGTCAAGACCTTCGACGTCCGCACACCCGGCACACAGGCGGCGGCACGGTCCCTCTCCGGCGGCAACCTGCAGAAATTCGTGATCGGGCGCGAGATCATGCAGTCCCCGTCCGTCATCATCGTGAACCAGCCGACCTGGGGCGTCGATGCGGCGGCGGCGGCCTTCATCCGTCAGGCGCTGCTCGACCGCGCGGCGGACGGGGCGGCGGTGGTGGTCATCAGCCAGGACATCGATGAACTGATGGAGATCGCCGACAGCTTCGCCGCGCTGAACGAGGGCCGCCTTTCCGCCCCCGTGCCGACCGAAGGCCTGACGGTGGACCGCATCGGCCTGATGCTGGGCGGGGCACACGGGATGCACGAGGCGCGCGCATGATCCGGCTTGAGAAACGCCCCGCTCCATCAACCTTCTGGGTCTGGGGCACCCCGGTCCTCGCGGTCATCGCTACCATGATCGCGGGCGGGATGCTCTTCGCGCTGCTGGGCAAGGACCCGGTTCTGGCGCTGAAGGCGATCTTCTGGGATCCGCTCTTCGGCCAGAACGCGAGCTATTTCCGCCCCCAGCTTCTGGTCAAGGCGGGGCCTCTGATCCTGATCGCGATCGGCCTCAGCCTCGGCTTCCGCGCCGCGATCTGGAACATCGGGGCAGAGGGCCAGTACATCATCGGCGGCCTCTGCGGTGCCGCCGTCGCGCTGGCCGCGTGGAAGACGGAAAGCGTGCTGCTGTTCCCGGCGATGGTGATCGCGGGCGCTCTGGGTGGCTTCCTCTGGGCGATGATCCCGGCGCTCCTGAAGATCCGCTTCGGCACCAACGAAATCCTCGTCTCGCTGATGCTGGTCTATGTGGCCGAGAACATTCTCGCCATGATGGCCTTCGGACCGCTGAAGAACCCCGAGGGCTTCGGCTTCCCCGGCAGCCGCAACCTGCGCGAATACCCCAGCGCTTTCAACGCCGAGGTCATCGCGGGCACCGGCATGCACTGGGGTGTCCTGACCGCCTTCATGGCGGTCATCGCGGCCTATGTCCTCCTGAACCGCCATATCCTGGGGTTCCAGATCAAGGTCGCGGGCCAGGCCCCCCGCGCCGCGCGGTTTGCGGGCGTTTCGCCCAACACCCTGATCGCCGTGTGCCTCGGCATTTCCGGCGCGCTCGCGGGCCTCGCGGGCATGTTCGAAGTCTCCGGTCCCGGCGGCCAGATCACCGACAGCTTCAACGTCGGCTACGGCTTCACCGCGATCATCGTCGCCTTCCTCGGCCGCCTGCACCCCGCGGGCATCCTGCTGGCGGGCCTGCTGATGGCCCTGACCTATATCGGCGGCGAGACGGCGCAGCTGGCCCTGGGGCTGCCGCAGGCCGCGATCCAGGCCTTCCAGGGGATGCTGCTGTTCTTCCTCCTGGCGTTCGACCTGCTGGTGAATTTCAGGGTTAGGGTGGGCAGGGTGGCGGCGTGACCCTCTACGGCATCGACATCGTCCTCCTGATCGCGTCCATGATGGTCGCGGCCACCCCTATCCTCCTCGCCGCCCTCGGCGAGATGATCGCCGAGAAATCCGGCGTCCTGAATCTGGGCGTCGAGGGGATGATGATCATGGGGGCCATCGCCGGTTTCGCCGCCGCCGTGCAGACCGGCAGCCCGGTCACCGGCTTCGCTGCCGCCGCCGTCGCCGGTGCCGTCATGGCCTTCCTCTTCGCCGTCCTGACGCAGATCCTCCTGTCCAATCAGGTCGCCACCGGCCTGGCCCTGACTCTTTTCGGCCTCGGCCTCTCGGCCCTTCTGGGTCAGGGCTATCAGGGCATCACCCCGCCCCCCACTCCCAAACTCTTTTCCGGCCCCCTCGCCGAGCTTCCCGTCGTCGGCCCCCTGCTTTTCCGCCACCTCGCCGACATTCCCGTCCTTGGCCCCATCCTTTTCGGCCATGACTGGGTCGTCTATCTCTCCATCGCCCTTGTCATCGCTGTCCACGTATTCCTGAAGTATTCGCGCGCCGGTCTGATCCTGCGCGCCGTCGGCGAAAGCCACGATGCCGCCCATGCGCTCGGCTACCGCGTCATCCGCGTCCGTATCGCCGCACTCATGTTCGGCGGCGCGCTGGCCGGTCTCGGCGGCGCGTACCTCTCGCTTGTCCGCGTCCCGCAATGGACCGAAGGCATGACAGCAGGGGCGGGCTGGATCGCCCTTGCCATCGTCGTCTTCGCAAGCTGGCGCGCGGGCCGCGTTCTTCTGGGTGCCTACCTATTCGGCGGTATCACGGTTCTTCAGCTCCGCCTGCAGGCGGCAGAGATCGCGATCCCCGTGCAGGTCTTGTCCATGGCCCCCTATCTGATAACCATCGCTGTGCTTGTCGCGATCTCGTCGCAGCGCAACCGCGCCGCGCTGCAGGCCCCGGCAAGCCTGGGGAAAAGTTTCCACGCCTCGATATAGGGGCTGCTGCCAACCGAATGGCCCGCACGACGGGCCGACACACTGGGGAGTGTAAGACGATGAAACGCAGAGAATTCCTGGCCACATCCGCCGTGGCCGGTGCCGCCGCCGCAATGGGCATTCCGGCCTACGCGCAGGACCCGCTGAAGGTCGGCTTCATCTTCCTCGGCGTGCCGGGCGACGGCGGCTGGACCTATCAGCACAATCAGGGCCGCCTCGCGGTTGAGGAAAAGTTCGCGGGCAAGGTCGTCACGTCCTTCATCGAGAACGTGCCCGAAGGGGCCGACGCCGAACGCGCGATCACCCAGCTTGCCCTGGATGGTGCCAAGCTGATCTTCACGACATCCTTCGGCTACATGGAGCCGACGCTGGCCGTCGCCGCCAAGTTCCCGGACGTGAAGTTCGAACACGCGACCGGCTACAAGCTTGCGCCCAACGTCGCCACCTATGACGCGCGCTTCTACGAAGGCCGCGCCGTTATCGGCACCATCGCGGGCCGGATGACCAAGTCGAACAAGATCGGCTACATCGCGTCCTTCCCGATCCCGGAAGTCATCCAGGGCATCAACTCGGCCTTCATCCACGCCCGCAAGGTCAATCCGGCCGCCGAGATGAAGGTCGTCTGGGTCTACACCTGGTTCGACCCCGCGAAAGAGGCCGACGCGGCGGCAGCCCTGATCGCCGAGGGTGTGGACGTGCTGATGCAGCACACCGACAGCACCGCGCCGCAGGAAAAGGCGAAAGAGGCCGGCATCTATTCCTTCGGTCAGGCGTCCGACATGGCGGCCTATGCGCCGAAGCCGCGGATTTCGTCGATCATCGACAACTGGGCCCCCTATTACATCGAACGCACGCAGGCCGTGCTTGACGGGACCTGGGAATCGAAGGGCTCGTGGAAGGGCATCGGTGACGGCGAGGTGGTGATCGGCGAGATTTCTGCGGAAGTGCCCGAAGAGGTGAAGGCCGAGGCCATGGCGCTGCGCGATGCCATCGGTGCAGGCACCTATCATCCCTTCACTGGCCCGCTGAAAAAGCAGGACGGTTCCGACTTCCTGACCGACGGTCAGGTCGCCGACGACGGGATGCTGTCGGGCCTGAACTTCTATGTCGAGGGCATCACGGCGGAATACCCGAAGTAAGCCACGCCAGCGCTCGGACAGAAGGCCCCGCTTCGGCGGGGCCTTTTCCTTTGCCCGGCTGGGCTTTACGCTCTCCTTATGAAACGGCCCCTCCTCACCCCCGACGGCACCCCCGTCTCGCGCTTCTGCTTCGGCACCATGCAGTTCGGCGGCAAGGCCGACGAAGCTGCCAGCCGGAACCTCTATGATGCCTCGCGCGAAGCCGGGATCAACTTCTTCGATACGGCTTACGCCTATACCGAAGGCCGGTCGGAAACCTTTCTCGGCCGCTTCGCCGCGCCCGAGCGTGACCGCGTCTTCATCGCCTCCAAGGCCGACTTCTCGCGGGGCTCCGGGGCTGCGGGCATCCGCGCTTCGGCCGAAGAAAGCCGCAGGCGGCTCGGCATGGACCGGATCGACCTTTATTATCTGCACCGCTGGGACCCCAAGGTGCCCCTGGACGAAACCTTCGCCGCGCTGGCGGAAGAGCTGGCGGCAGGACGGATCGGGGCCATCGGCGTCTCGAATTTCTCCGCCTGGCAGGTGATGAAGGCCGAGGCCGTGGCCCGGCGCATGGGTATCGGCATCACCATGCTGCAACCCATGTACAACCTCGTGAAGCGCCAGGCAGAGGTCGAGATCCTGCCGATGGCCCTGTCCGAAGGCTTCGCCGTCGTGCCCTATTCGCCGCTGGGCGGCGGGCTTCTCAGCGGCAAATACGCCTCTGGCGACACCGGCCGCCTGACTGACGATCCGATGTACCAGGCGCGCTATGCGCCCGGCTGGATGCACGATGCCGCCAGGGGGCTGTCCGCCATTGCCGCAGAACTCGGCACCCATCCCGCCACGCTCGCCGTCGCCTGGGCCGCCCGCCATCCCGGCGTCACGGCCCCGATCATCTCGGCACGGTCGGCGCAGCAGCTGGCGCCCTCGCTGGCCGCGCTGACCTTCGCGGTGGACGATGCGCTTTATGCCCGCCTCTCCGCTCTTTCCCCCGCCCCGCCCCCCGCCACGGACCGTCTGGAAGAGGCCTGACGGCGGGTCGCGGGCGGCCCCGGTCCTCTGCATGCCGACAGATCACCACTTCCAGAAGAACGCAACAAAGCCTGCAGCGGCACGGGATTGTTCCTGACACCGGTCCAGATGACCCGGACCGATGGTGTTTCCCCGGCCCGGACAACACGCCGCCACCGTTGGCATGACAAGGACAATCGCCCGATCCGGGCTGGGGCTGGCAGGCACGGCAACCTGCCTTATTCCTGACATGATCGCACCACGGCCAGGCCATTGTTGCCGCGTCCCGCCCGGAACTGCAGCCGGACATATCCTTTCGGTCAGGTCGCCCGTCCGGGCCGACCCTCCCCGCGCGGTCCGTAAATTCCGCTTGAGAATCAAGGCCCGGGCCTGCGGTCGCCCTGCCGCCGATTTATCCCGCTTGCAGCCATTGACCGCGAATCAGACCGGGGCTAGCACCTTGATCCGGGTAGTGACTTCGATCGGGACCAGTGAACATGTTGACCACAATAAGGACATTCGCCGCCGCCCTTGCCGTTGCGGCCTTCGCCGGTCCGGCCGCCGCCGCGACCTATGACGTGACCACGCAGGGCAGGAACGCCTTCTTCGACGCGAACGGCCAGAACGCCTGGTACGAATACGCGTCGTACAGCCTCAACGGTCAGACCGCCTCTGCCGCCGCCGGTGTCTTCCGTCTCAACGCGACCGACGCGCTGGGCGTGTCGCGCGATTTCCTCGCCTTCTGCCTGGAGCCGCTGGAATATCTCCGCCTGCCGCGCGCCTATGACGACGGCACCTCTCTGACCACCGCTCAGGTCGGCGCACTCGGCGCGCTCGTGAACAACGCGCTCAAGCTGGTGAACAACGCCCGCTCGGCAGCCGCCTTCCAGCTTGCCGCCTGGGAAATCGCCAATGAGGGCGGCCGGTACGAACTGTCAGGCCGGTGCCTTTGTCGTCACCTCCGTCAACGGCCAGACCCGCAACCTCGCGCAGACCTGGCTGAACGCGCTGAACGGCAACACATGGGCACCTGACTACAAGGTCCGCATCCTGACCGCCGCGCGCACGCAGGACCTTGTCACCGACCTGCCGCCGGTGCCGGTTCCCGCCGCAGGCTTCCTGCTTGTCGGCGCGCTCGGCGGCCTCGCTGCCCTCCGCCGCCGCAAGCGCAGCGCCTGACTGCCGCGCGCCGCTGCGCGCGCAACCGATAGCTGATGCGATCCGGGCCCACGGCCCGGAATTTCAGCAGGGGCGAAGGGTCGGCCGCAAGGTCGGCCCTTTCCTCGTCCAGGTCACGAATTCCCCGCTACACAATCGCGCTCCGCCATGCCATCAGACGGCATGATCCACGATTTTCTGATTATCGGCGGCGGGATAGCCGGTGTCTCCGCAGCGCTCCGCCTCTCGGAACTGGGCTCCGTCTGCCTGCTGGAACAGGAAGACAACCTCGCCCATCACGCCTCGGGCCGGTCGGCCGCGATGTACGAACCGCGTTACGGCCTGCCGCCTGTCGTCGCCCTGTCCGAAGCCAGCGGTGATTTCCTCCGTCAGGCTGAAGGCGGCGTCCTTTCGCCGCGCGGGCTTCTGGTGGTCGCGGGCACGGATCAGGCCGACAGCTTCGCCACCGACTGCCGCACGATGGCGCTGGACCCGATCAGCCTTGAGGAAGCCCGCGCGATGGTTCCGATCCTGAACCCCGCATCCGTCGCCCGTGCGGCTTACACCGACCACGCCTGGGACATCGACACCGATCTTCTGATCCAGACCTGCTACCGCAGCGCACGTCGCCGAGGGGCCCAGATCCTGACCGGCGCCCGTGTCACGGACATCATGCGCGGCGACGCGGGATGGACCGTGCGCACGCCCCTGGGCGAATTCGAGGGCCGCCTGATCGTGAACGCCGCCGGTGCCTGGGCCGACCATGCAGCGCTGATGGCCGGGGTCCGCCCGCTGGGCCTGACGCCGCTGCGCCGGTCGATGGCCCGCCTGCCCGCACCCGGCGGCCACGATGTCAGCCGCTGGCCGATGATCTTCGGCGCGGGCGAGACCTGGTACGCCAAGCCTGACGCGGGCGCACTGATCGTCTCGCCTGCGGATGAGGACCGGGCCGAACCGCATGACGCCTGGGCCGACGACATGGTGCTGGCCGAAGGCATCGCGCGCTACGAGGCGATGGTGACGGAACCGGTGACGCGTCTGCTGGCCAGCTGGGCCGGCCTGCGCACCTTCGCGCCCGACCGCGTGCTGGTCATCGGGCCCGACCCCGTCACGCCCGGCTTCTTCTGGCTGGCCGGTCAGGGCGGTTACGGGTTCCAGACCGCCCCGGCGGCGAGCCAGCTTGCCGCCGACCTGATCGCGGGCCGTGCGCCCGACCTGGACGCGGCCACGGTCGCGGCGTTGTCGCCGGGACGGTTCAGACGTTGATCGCGGGCCGATGTTCCGGCTGCGGATCGCTGCCGGATCATGCGGCAGAGGCCGCTGCGGCGCGCGTGTGATTTCCCCGCGGGGAAATCGCGACACGGCTTTTCCGCCCCTGCCCCCCGTGACTTCCCGGCAAGCCCCCAATATAAGGCCCCCGATTTCAGACCCTTCGCAGCGGAACGCACCCCATGACCACCCTCGTCTTCGGCCACAAATCCCCCGACACCGATTCCACCGGCAGCCCGATCATCTGGGCCTGGTACCTGACCGAGATTCTGGGGCGGCCCGCAAAACCCGTCCTCTGGGGCGAGCCGAACACCGAGGCCGCCTTCGTGGTGAAGCACTGGGGCCTGACAAAACCTGAAATCGCCACCGGCATCGCCGCCGGTCAGGACTGCGTCATCGTCGATACCAACAACCCCGCCGAACTGCCCGACGGAATCAACGACGCGAACGTGCTGGCCATCATCGACCACCACATGCTGGTCGGCGGCCTCAAGACCAAATCCCCGATCGACATCACCATCCGCCCGCTCGCCTGCACCGCCACCGTCATGCACGACCTGATGGGCACGGACCTCGCCAAGGCACCGAAGCACATCAAGGGCGCGATGCTGTCCTGCATCCTCTCCGACACGCTCGCCTTCCGCTCGCCCACCACGACGCCGCATGACAAGGCCGTCGCCGAGAAACTCGCCTCTGACCTGGGCGTCAGCATCCCCGACCTCGCCGACGCCATGTTCGCGGCCAAGTCCGATGTGTCCGCGTTCTGCGATGCCGAGCTGCTGCGGATGGACAGCAAGGAATACACCGTCGCGGGCAAGGAGCTGCGTGTGTCCGTGCTGGAGACGACGTCGCCCAAGGTCGTGCTCGACCGCAAGGCATCGCTGATGAAGTCGATGGAGGGCGTTGCGAAAGAGGACGGTGCCGATCAGGTTCTGCTCTTCGTCGTCGACATCCTCCGCGAAGAGGCGACGCTGCTGGTCCCGAACGATCTGGTGAAGCGCATGGCCGAGGCGTCCTTCGGGGCGAAAGTCAGCGGCGACACGGTCGTCCTGCCCGGCGTCATGAGCCGCAAGAAGCAGATCCTGCCTGCGCTGAAACTCTGACCGCTGCCATCGAACGTATGGCTGAATGCCATACACTTGCTGGCTCAGTGCTGGCACCCCTCTGACGCTGCATGAAGGCCCCCCGGATGACGCCGATCATCGCCTCTCTCGCCGATGTCTCGGACCGCTACGACGCGGTGTTCTGTGATCTCTGGGGCTGCCTGCACAACGGTGTCGCGGCCTTTCCCGCCGCCGTCGCGGCGCTTCAGGGCTTCCGCAACGGGGGCGGCACGGTCGTCCTTCTGACCAACGCGCCGCGTCCGAATGTCTTTGTGGAACAGCAGGTTGCGCGCCTCGGCGTGCCACGCGACGCCTGGGATGTGATCGTCACTTCGGGTGACTGCGCACAGGAGGCGATGCTGGCGGGCGCGGTCGGCACGCGCGTCCACCACATCGGCCCGCGCAAGGATGACGGGTTCTTCACCGAACTGCCCGATACTGCCGACCGTGATCTGATCCGCCGCGTTGATCTGCCGGACGCCGAGGGTCTTGTCGTCACCGGCCCCCTGAACGACGAAACCGACACGCCCGAAGACTACCGCGCGACGCTGATCCACGCCAAGGCAAGGGACCTGAAACTGCTCTGCGCCAATCCCGACCTGATCGTCGATATGGGCCACCGCCGCCTGCTCTGCGCCGGGGCCATCGCGCAGCTCTATGACCAGATGGGCGGCACCAGCCTTTACTTCGGCAAGCCGCATTCCCCGGTCTATGTCCGCGCCCGCGCCATGATCGGCGCGAAAGGCGAAGACGCGACCCGCATCCTCGGGCATCGGCGACGGCTTCGGCACCGATATCGCGGGGGGCGTGGCCGAGGGGATCGACACGATGTTCGTCACCGGCGGGATCGAGGCGCGGAATTTCGGCCCCGATGCCGATGCGCCCGATGCGGGCCTGCTGGCCGGCTGGCTGGCAGGGCAGACCATCGCGCCGACCTATGCAATCGGAAAGCTACGCTGAATCAAGGACTTGCCATAGGCCAGACGGCCTTGCCGCAGGAAATCGAACGCCCGCGCCGGAACGCAGAAGCAATTTAATTGCGTGACAGGCCGTCATGAGATACAAATCTTGCGCAGACGATTCAGCGCAGGCCATGATGCTCGACAACCTTCCCCGCGGCACGATCTTCATCGAAGACATGGAAATCGGCATGACCCGCTATCTGCAGAAACAGATCACCGACCATGACATCGCGCTCTTCGCCGAAATCTCGACCGACCGGAACCCCGTCCATCTGGACGACGACTACGCCCAGTCCACCATCTTTCAGGGCCGCATCGCGCATGGCATGCTGACGGCCGCGCTGATCTCGGCCGTCATCGGCGAACAGCTGCCGGGCCACGGCACCGTCTATCTGGGACAGTCGCTGAAATTCATGGCCCCCGTCCGTCCCGGCGACATGGTCTATGCCGAGGTGAAGGTGACTGGCCATCGACCACGGCCGCCGCCGCGTGACCCTTGAAACCCACTGCGCCGTCGGTAATACCGTCGTCCTGAAGGGCGAAGCGCTGGTCATGGCGCCCAGCCGCAAGTTCGACTGACAGGCGGGCGGCCGGGCCCGTGAACGGGGCCCGATGAAGCGCCATTTCAGCCACGAAAACATCGGCTTGACCGACCGCGGCGCGTCGGTCGCGATGGGCAATTTCGACGGCGTTCATCTGGGCCATCAGCATGTCATCGCCCTTGCCCGCGCGCACGGCCCCTTGGGCGTCGTGACCTTCGAACCCCACCCCCGCCAGTATCTTCGCGCCCGCCTCCATCCCCTTCCGCCTGATGAACGCCGAGGCACGGGCGAACCGGCTTGGGAAGATCGGCGTCACGCAGCTCTACGAACTGTCCTTCGACGCAACCCTCGCCGGGATGACCGCCGAAACCTTTGCCGCCGCCGTTCTGCGCGACGGCCTCGGCGTGGCCCATGTCACCGTCGGCACCGATTTCCACTTTGGCAAGGGCCGCAGCGGCACCGCCGAAACCCTTGTGACACTTGGAGAATCCCTGGGCTTCGGCGTGACCGTCGCCGACCTTGTCGCCTTCGACGGCACCGAGATTTCCTCGACCGCGATCCGCCGCGCCCTGACCGACGGCCAGCCACGCGAAGCGGCGCGGATGCTCGGCCACTGGCACCGGATCGAGGGCGAAGTGCTGCACGGAGAGAAACGCGGGCGCGCGCTTGGCTACCCCACCGCCAACATGGCGCTCGATGGCCTGCACCTGCCCCACCTCGGCGTCTACGCCGTCCGCGTCGATGTCCTGACCGGGCCGCAGACCGGCAGCTACAACGGCGCGGCGAGCCTCGGCGTGCGGCCGATGTTTGGCGTGAACGCCCCCAATCTTGAAACCTACCTGCTTGATTTCACAGGCGATCTCTACGGCCAGCACCTGTCCGTCGCGCTGATCGACTATCTGCGGCCCGAGATGACCTTCGACGGCCTGCCCGCGTTGATGGACCAGATGGCGGCGGACTGCGACCGGGCGCGCGCCATTCTGACGGCACTGTAAGTCCGGGCGGCGTGTCGGTTGACAACAGCGCGAAACACAAGAACGATGCGGGAACATCAATCTAGGAATACCGTCGATGGCAGCACCCGACCCCATCACCGTCTTTCCCCTCACCCCCGACCGCATCCCTGATTTCGTTGCCCTCTTCGGCCCGTCAAGGCGCCTGCTACGGCTGCTGGTGCACAGCATTTCCGCATCCCGCCCGAAGGCGCGCCAGGCGATTGCCCGCCGAGGCCAAGCGCGACATGATGCTCGCCCGCATCCGCAGCGGCCCGCCGCCCGGCCTGCTGGCCTATCGCGGCGACACGCCGATCGGCTGGATGCAGATCGGCCCGCGCGCCGACGTGCCGGAATGGAACAACCCCGGCCGCAGCACCACGCCTCTGCCCGACGCGCCCGCCGACGACCGCGACGTCTGGGCCATATCCTGCTTCTTCTCCAAATCCCGCGAGCGCGGACAGGGCCTGTCGCACCGCCTTGTTTCCGAAGGCATTTCGCATGCCCGCGCCTGCAAGGCCCGTGTGCTGGAGGCGAGCCCGATGGACCGCGCAAAACAGTCAAAATCCATCGGCCTGTTCGTCGGCTCGACCTCGGTCTTTCTCAAGGCCGGGTTCACCGAGGTCGCCCTTCGCAAATCGGGTCGACCGCTGCTGCGCCTGACGCTCTGACCCCCTTCCCTTTGCCGCCCGGCTTGGCTTAGGTCAGGGCATGACCGACCCGATCCCCCGCACCGACCTGCCGCCGCGTTTCTGGGAACGCCCGCTCAGCAGCCTCACCCCCCGCGAATGGGAGGCGCTCTGCGACGGCTGCGGCAAGTGCTGCCTGAACAAGCTCGAGGATGCGGACACCGGCGAGGTGTCTTCACCAGGTCGGCTGCCGCCTGCTGGACGGCGAGAGCTGCCGCTGCGGGCAGTACCAGATGCGGCAAGCTTCGTCCCGGAATGCGTCGTCCTGACTCCGAAGACCCTGCCCGACATCGCCTACTGGATGCCCTCGACCTGCGCCTACCGCCTGCGGCACGAAGGCAAGCCGCTGCCCGACTGGCACCCGCTGCTGACCGGCGATCCGGACAGCACGCACAAGGCGGGCATGTCGGTGCGCGGCTGGACGATCCCGGAATTCGAGGTGCCCGAGGAAGACTGGGAAGACCATATCATCGAGGAACCTCTGATGTTCTTCGCCTCGGACAACACCTCGGGTGCCGCGCCCGAGATTATGGCGGCTGTCACTGCGGCGAATGACGGCTACGCGGCGTCCTACGGGGCCGATGCGCTGATGGACCGGGTGCGGGCGCAGGTGCGCGAGGTGTTCGAGGCCCCCGAGGCGGCCGTCTATCTGGTCGCCGACCGGAACTGCGGCCAATGCGCTGTCGCTCGCCACTCCTGACCCGCCCTGGGGGGCGGTCTTCTGCCACACCGAGGCCCATGTGGCCGTCGATGAATGCGGCGCGCCGGAGTTCTACACGGGCGGGGCCAAGCTGGTCGTGGTCGGTGGCGCGCATGGAAGGATCGACGCGGGCGCGCTGGCACAGGCGGTTCGCATCGGACTTTCATGCGTCAGTTCACGGGGTGCAGCTTGGGTGTCTGAGCGTGACCAATGTGACCGAAGCGGGGACGGTCTATTCCGTGGCCGAGGTCGCGCGCGCTGGCCGCACTGGCCAGGGCCGCCGGGCATGCCCTGCCATATGGACGGCGCGCGGTTTGCCAACGCGCATTGCGGCTATCGGCTGCACACCCGCCGAGATGACATGGAAGGCCGGCGTCGACATCCTGTCCTTCGGCGGCACCAAGAACGGCTGTCTGGGCGTCGAGGCGGTGGTGATCTTCGACCCCGCGAAAGCGTGGGAGTTCGAGCTGCGCCGCAAGCGCGCGGGGCACCTGTTCTCCAAGCACCGGTTCCTCTCGGCGCAGATGGAGGCCTATCTGGAGGGCGGGCTCTGGCTGCGGCTGGCGACCCACGCGAACGCGATGGGCGCGCGGCTGGCGGCGGGGATCGCGGCCCTGCCCGGCGGGTCGCTGACCCATCCGCAGCAGGCGAACATGGTCTTCGCAGCCTTTCCGCGCGCGGGCCATGTCCGGGCGCTGGCGGCGGGCGCGCGGTATAACATGATCCCCTTCGCGCAGTCTCTCGACGGGCCGGACGACGAGGCCCTGACCGCGCGGATGGTCTGTTCCTGGTCCACCACGGAAGGTGACGTGGACCGCTTCCTGTCGCTTATCCGCGGCTGACAGAACCGGCGATCAGGGCTGCGGTCAGCTCGGGATGCGTGACGGGCAGCATGTGACCGGCATCCGGCACCAGGACCGATTCCGCGTTCGGCAGGCGCGCCGCCAGCGCGCGGATGACCGCCCGGCAGATGACGGGCGATGTCATGCCTGCGATCAGAGTGACGGGCATCCCCAGCGCCTCCAGCCGCCCCGCATCCAGCACCCCGCCGCTGTCGTGATAGAGCGCCGGGTGGCTGGCGCGGATCAGGTGGATGCGCTCGGCGATCCGCTTGCGCTGCCGCGGCTCCATGCCTTGCCAATCCGTATTTCCCCAGACAGCCATGAACGCTTCTGAGGCCGCATCAAGGTTGCCCGCATCCAAGGCGGTCTCGTAGGGCGCGAAGAGATCGAGTGTCGCGTCATAGGCCGGGGTGCCTTTCGCCGCCGCGAACAGGGTCGGCTCGATCAGCGTCAGTGACCGGACCCGGTCAGGCCGCGCCTGCGCCACCTGCAACGCGATGACGGCCCCGCCTGAATGCCCGATCAGGTGCACCGGTTCGCCGGAACGCATTTCGGGCATCGCCAGCACCGCCTGCGCGCAGCGCCCCATGAAATCCCCCGTCCCGTCCCAGTCGGCTGATTTCCCGTGCCCCGGCAGATCAGGCGCGGTCAGGGTCAGGTCGTCGGCGAGGTACTCCATCGCCCCCGCCCACTCGCCGCCATGCGCCAGCGAACAGTGCAGCGCCAGCGCAGGCTCCGGCCCGCTGCCGTAGCTTTGCGTGTGCAGCACCGTCACAGCTTGCCGGACAGGTGCAGGTCCAGATCTTCCAGCCGGTCCTGCCCCCAGAACCGCTCCTGCCCCATGACGTAGAACGGCGCGCCGAAGACGCCCGCGTTCACGGCATCCTCGAGGTTCGCGGTGTAGGCTTCGGCGGCACTCAGCATCCCCCGGTCGGCGATGGCGGGATCGAAGCCGTGCGCCGACAGGATGTCGCGCACCACGTCATCCTCGGCGATGTTGCGGTCCTCGGCCCAGACGGCGCGCGGGAAGGCATGGACCAGCCCGCCGAGGTCGCCGCCGCCCGCTTTCTGCGCGGCGATGATCGCATAGGCGGCGGGGGCCTGATTGACCGGCCAGAAGGCGGGTTTCAGGTTCAGGGGATAGCCCAGCTTTTTCGCCCAGCGGCGCATTTCCTGTATCCGGTATTCCTGCCGGTTCGGGTGGCGTTCGGCCACCGGCTTGCCGCCTGTCCGCGCGAACAGCGCGATGATGTCGAGGGGCTTGTAGCGTGACACTCGCGCCGTGTTTCGCGGCGATCTCCTCCAGCCGGTTTCCGGCCATGTAGGTGAAGGGCGACATCGGAGAAAAGTAGTAGTCGATATGTGCCATCGGATGCCGTCCCCAATCATTTGCGGGCAGGCTAGACGGTTGGTAAGCGGGGTGCAACGTCACGAATCCGTCACCTGGGGCCACCCGGGCACAGCGCGAGGGGACAGCCGATGCCTGCCATGACCGAGCCGAAGCTGATCTCGGGCAACGCCAACCTGCCGCTGGCCACCGGGATCGCGCGGCGGATGTCGATGCACCGGGGGATGAGCGTCAATCTGGTGGAGGCGCGGGTCGAACGGTTCAACGACGGCGAGATTTTCGTCGAGGTGTTCGAGAATGTGCGCGGCGAGGACATGTTCATCATCCAGTCCGACATCGAACCCGGCGAACGACAACCTGATGGAGCTGCTGATCATGACCGACGCGCTGCGCCGGTCGTCGGCGGGCCGGATCACCGCCGTGATCCCCTATTTCGGCTATGCCCGGCAGGACCGCCGCGACCAAGGCGCGCACGCCGATCAGCGCCAAGCTGGTGGCCAACCTGATCACCCAGGCGGGGATCGAACGGGTGCTGACGATGGACCTGCACGCCGCGCAGATTCAGGGGTTCTTCGACATTCCGGTGGACAACCTCTATGCCGCGCCGGTCTTCGCGCTGGATATCGAGCACCACTTCAAGGACCGCCTGCATCAGGTCACGGTCGTGTCGCCCGATGTCGGCGGCGTGGCGCGCGCCCGCGAACTGGCGCAGCGGATCGACGCGCATCTGGCGATCGTCGACAAGCGCCGCGGCAAACCGGGCGAGAGTCGCCGAAATGACGGTGATCGGCGAGGTCGAAGGACCACATCTGCATCATCGTCGACGACATCTGCGACACGGCCGGGACGCTCTGCAAGGCGGCCGAAGTGCTGATGGAAAACGGCGCGTCCGAGGTTCATTCCTACATCACCCACGGCGTCCTGTCGGGCCCGGCGATCGAGCGGGTGGAAAAGTCTGTGATGAAGAGGCTGGTCATCACGGATTCCATCGAACCCACCGAAGCGGTCAAGGCGGCCCGCAACATCCGCATCATCCCCACCGCCCCGGTCTTCGCGCAGGCGATCATGAACATCTGGAACGGCACCAGCGTGTCGTCGCTGTTCGACGCCGAAACGCTGACGCCGATCTATGAGGGCTTGTATACGCGGGCCTGACCGCAGGCCGGGTAGGGCCGGTCAGGAATACCGCCATACACGCGGGACGCGAACCGGCGTATCCTTACTTCCATTGCACGACATCCCGGATACCAGACTGTCTGGCAGCCCGGTCATTTCAGAACCCTCATTCTCAAGGAGCATTGTCATGCCCCACGATGATCCCATGCACGACTCCCCCACCCATAACGGCGACCTCATTTTGGTCAGCGACCTGCCGTGCTGCCCGATGATCTCGCAGAAGCCCTGCTGCGAGCGGCTGCGCGTCAGCTACCGGCTGACGAACCGGCTGGGCGACGTTCCCGTCGAAGTCACCATCGTCGCGGAACTCGAGCGCTGTCCCGGCCCGCTGTCGCTGGGCGATGTCGTCTTCTCGACGACGCTGCTTCCGGGCGAGAAGGTGCGGCTCTACACCTCGACCCGGAACACGCGCTTCACCTTCGACAGCGAAAGCAAGGTCAGCTACCGGCACGAGCAGTCGTCGGAAGAGACCTATTACATGAAGTCGATGGACCGCTACATGTCGGACCTGACCGTGACCGACAGCGGGTCCGCCGACAGCGCGTCGCACAGCGACTTCGAGACGGATGTGGACGGCTCCTACGCCTCGATCGGCTTCGCCGGCGGCGGCAGTGTCAATGTCGAGGGCAATTTCAACTCGCGCTCGACATCGTCCTTCATGCGCGAGCTCCGCAACCACGCCGAGACATCGCACGACCGTTCGGTTCAGGCGACACGGGCGGCGAACGCGGTCCAGATCGGCGAGGTGCAGAGCCGGAGCCATGCCGAAGGCGAAAGCGAGGACAGCTTCGAGGCGTCGACGCGGACCTTCGAGAACCGCAACGACTGCCACGCCGTCACCTATTTCGCCTATCAGCTGGTCAAGGAGCAGACGCTGAAATTCCGCATCGTGTCGGTCCTGCGGCGCGTCGTCGATGCGGCGGCGAACAGCGGCGTCGCGGCGCGCCCGGTGCGGCCCGCGACCGGGATCAAGGTCCTGCCGAACGGCGTGCTCGCCAACCGCACCGCGCGGGTCGAGGTCGAGGCTGCGGGGCGCACGGCCGCCGCCGCCCAGCGCGAAGGCATCGTGTCGAACCTCGGCGCGGGCGCTGTTCAGCGCGCGCACGCTTCAGGCGCAGCCGTCTCCGGACGGCGTTCAACGTCCAGCCGGTGGCGGACGATACGCATGACGCGGTCCTTGCCTCGGTCGACAAGGAACTGGTCAAGCAGGGCGTGCTGGCGCAGGCCGGATCGGATCAGGTCGGGGCCAAACTGGCGGCCGAACTGAACTTCACGCGGACCTACTGCCTGCCGACGCAGGCGGTCGTCGTGAAGGGCTGCCTCGACCCCTGCGACACCTGCGAGGACACGCGGAAGAAGTCGATCGAACTCGACCTTGTCCGCAAGGACCTGCAGAACAAGCTGCTGGAGAAGCAGATCGAGCTTCTGGAGAAGAGCCAGGAATACCGCTGCTGCCCCTGCGACTGCGCGGAAGAGGCTGACGCCTGACGATCTGTCCTGCGGCAAGGACACCCCCGCCCGCGCTGACCGCGCGGGCGGGTTCTATTTGCAGGCCCCCCGCCCATTCCCACCCGCGACCGCGCCCTCGGCGCTATACTTCCCCGGCCAAAGCCTCTAGGTGCCGGACCTGCGGCATCTGTCCGCCTGACAGCGCCCGAAGGCAGACCCCATGACTGACACCGCCCCGATCATCCCGACCCTGGCCGAGGCCCTTGCCGCGCGGGGTTATGACAGCCTGACGCCGGTGCAGCTGGCTGTGACCGAGGCGGGGCTGACCGGGTCCGACCTGCTCGTCTCGGCCCAGACCGGATCGGGCAAGACCGTGGGCTTCGGCCTCGCCATCGCGCCGACGATCCTTGGGGCGGACGGGCGCTTCGGCCCCGCCGCGGCACCCTTGGCGCTGGTCATCGCCCCGACCCGCGAACTGGCGTTGCAGGTGAAGTCCGAGCTGGCCTGGCTCTATGCCGGGGCCGGGGCCACCGTCGCGTCCTGCGTCGGCGGCATGGACATGCGCGACGAACGCCGCGCGCTCGACCGCGGCGCGCAGATCGTCGTCGCCACGCCCGGGCGGCTGCGCGACCATATCACGCGCGGGTCGATGGACATGACCGCGCTCCGCGCCGTTGTGCTGGACGAGGCGGACGAGATGCTGGACCTCGGCTTCCGCGAGGACCTGGAATTCATTCTTGGTGCCGCGCCCCGAAAGCCGCCGCACGCTGATGTTCTCGGCCACCGTGCCGCGCGCCATCGCCACGCTGGCGCAGACCTTCCAGAAGGACGCGGTGCGGATCGCGACGGCCGGGGAAAGCCGACAGCACGCCGACATCGAATACCGCGCGCTGGCCGTCGCGGCCCCGGATGCCGAAAACGCCATCGTCAACGTCCTGCGGTTCTACGAGGCGCAGAACGCGATCATCTTCTGCAACACGCGGGTGATGGTGAACCGCCTGACGACGCGCCTGTCGAACCGCGCGTTTTCGGTCGTGGCCCTGTCGGGCGAACTGAGCCAGTCGGAGCGCACCCACGCGTTGCAGGCGATGCGCGACGGGCGGGCGCGGGTCTGCGTGGCGACCGACGTGGCGGCGCGCGGCATCGACCTGCCGAACCTGGAACTGGTGATCCACGCCGAACTGCCGAACAACGCGGACACGCTGCTGCACCGGTCGGGCCGGACGGGCCGCGCGGGGCGCAAGGGCGTGTCGGCGCTGATCGTGCCGAGGAATGCGCGGAAGAAGGCGGAAAGCCTGCTGCGGTTCGCGCGGGTGACGGCGGACTGGGGTGATGCGCCCAGCGCCGAGGCGGTGCAGAGGCGGGATGAGGAGCGGCTGCTGACCGACAGGATCTGGACGGATGCGGTCAGCGACGGCGACCGCGGCATCGCGGCGCGTCTGCTGGCGCTGCACAGCCCGGAACGGATCGCGGCGGCCTATGTGGCGCTTTACAAAGGCAACCGGTCGGCACCGGAGGACCTTGCGGCACCGGGCAGCGATACCGGCCAGCGCCCCGCCTTCGGTCCCAGCCGCTGGTTCGCGGTGTCGGTCGGGCGGTCGCAGGGCGCGGAACCCCGCGTGATCCTGCCGATGCTCTGCCGGTCGGGCAACCTGACGCGCGACGACGTGGGCGCGATCCGGGTGCAGGAGAGCGAGACATTTGTCGAGGTGCTGGAGGCCAGCGCGGCACGGCCTGCTCGCGGCGGCAGGGCCGGAAGGGAAGCTGGAGGGACGAGGTCCGACTGCGCGAACTGAGCGAGCCGCCGTTCGGGGCGCGTCCGGCACCAGCCCGGACTCATGGCGGCGGGGCCGACCGGCCTGCGGCCAAGGCCCCGTTCCCCCGCCGCGCCGCCCCGGTATCCGGATGCCGCGCCCATCCCGCCGAAGCCGCCCGCCCCGCATATCGCCCCGCGCGTCGCGGCGGAACACGGGCTGCATGCCGCCCCGGTCGCGCCTGACACCCCGCGCAAGCCGCGCCACAAGGGGGAACCGGGCCGAAACCGGCACCATCCGCATCGGCGGGTACGCCGACGGACCGGAAGCCCGCCAAAGCGCCGGGTCACATCGCCGCAAAATACAAGACGGGCACGGCAAAGGGCCGCTTCGCCAAGGGCGGAACTGCGAAAGACGGTCCGGTGAAGGACCGTCCGGCCAGGTCTTCATCCGGCAAGCCCGCTGGTGCCAGAAAGGCCAAAGGGTTCACGTCAGTGCCGGGCCGCCCCGCGAACCGGAAGCCTCAGTAGACCTCCCAGTCGTCGTCGCCCCTGACCTCGCCGATCGCCAGCCAGTCGGCCCGGACGCGTGCGACACGGGTGTCACCCCAGGTCCGGAAGACGATCTCAAAACCGGTTTCCGTCACCGAGCTCCGCAGAAATGTCGGCGCGCTGGTTCGACTTCTGGTCCATGTCCCACATGCTCAGCGTGACCTGCACCACCGGCGGGCTGAGGAAGGGTTCCGAGAACCTGACCGCCCGGCGCAGCTCGCGCGGGCCCTGGCCCGTCCACATGGCTCCGCCGTCCTGAAAGTCGGAGAAGAGCACAAGCGACCCCTTGTCGAGGCCCGTCACATGACTCGTCAGCCGGCGCATCGCCCGACACTCCAAAACACACCTGACGCGGAGTAACCACGAAAAGTGATGAAAAAAAGGCCCCGGTCGGACCGGAGCCTTTCATCGGATACTTCCGTTAACCTTGTGTTACGGCGACAACGGCGCGCCTAGATCCCCAGCGCGGATTTCAGTGCCTGCAAGTCCGCGACCAGTTTGTCCGCCACATCCTTGCCTGCGGCAGACGCGGCAGCCGCTTCGCGAGACGCTTCGGCGATCAGCGCATCGGCATCCGCCGCCGTCATCTCGGCGCGCGGCACCGCGCGTTCGGCCAGAACCGAGGCGCCCGCTGGCGTGATCTCGGCAAAGCCGCCCGTCACCGCAAAGTCCTGCGTGCCCGACGCCGTCACGACCGACAGGATGCCGGGGCGCAGCGTGGTGATGACCGGCGCATGGTCCGGCATCGCCGTCAGATCGCCGTCCGCGCCCGGAATACGCACCTCTCGCGCCTCCAGCGACGCGAGGCGACGCTCGGGCGAGACAAGGTCGAACTGCATGGTATCTGCCATTATCGAACCCTTATGCCGCTTCGGCGGCCAGCCGCTGCGCCTTGGCTTTCACTTCCTCGATATCGCCGACCATGTAGAAGGCGGCTTCCGGCAGGTGATCGTATTCGCCCGCGACCACCGCCTTGAACGACGCGATGGTCTTTTCCAGCGGCACCTGCACGCCGGGCGATCCGGTGAAGATCTGCGCCACGTCGAACGGCTGCGACAGGAAGCGCTGGATTTTCCGGGCGCGCGACACGGTCAGCTTGTCGTCCTCGCTCAGTTCGTCCATCCCGAGGATCGCGATGATGTCCTGCAGGGACTTGTAGCGCTGCAGGACGCCCTGCACCGAGCGCGCCACCAGATAATGCTCTTCGCCGACGATCTGCGGGTCCATCAGGCGGCTGGTCGAATCGAGCGGGTCCACCGCCGGATAGATGCCGAGTTCCGAGATGGCCCGCGACAGAACGGTCGTTGCATCGAGGTGCGCGAAGGACGTCGCGGGTGCCGGGTCGGTCAGGTCGTCGGCCGGCACGTAGATCGCCTGCACGGACGTGATCGAGCCCGCCTTGGTCGAGGTGATGCGTTCCTGCAAGGCACCCATGTCGGTCGCCAGCGTCGGCTGATAGCCCACGGCGGACGGGATGCGGCCCAGAAGGGCGGACACTTCGGACCCGGCCTGCGTGAAGCGGAAGATGTTGTCCACGAAGAACAGAACGTCCGTCCCCGACTGGTCGCGGAACTGCTCGGCCACCGTCAGGCCGGTCAGCGCCACACGCGCGCGCGCGCCCGGCGGTTCGTTCATCTGGCCATAGACCAGCGCCACCTTCGACTTGGTCAGATCGTCGATGTTGATGACGCCGGATTCGATGAATTCGTGATACAGGTCGTTGCCTTCCCGCGTCCGCTCGCCCACGCCCGCGAACACCGAATAGCCCGAATGCACCTTGGCGACGTTGTTGATCAGTTCCTGGATCAGAACCGTCTTGCCGACGCCCGCGCCGCCGAACAGGCCGATCTTGCCGCCCTTGGCATAGGGGGCCAGCAGGTCGATGACCTTGATGCCGGTCACAAGGATCAGCGCGTCTGTCGCCTGTTCGGCAAAGCTGGGCGCGGGCTGGTGAATTCCCCGGCGCTCGGTATGGGCCACGGGGCCCTTTTCGTCGATCGGCTCGCCGACCACGTTCATGATCCGACCAAGGGTCCCGTCGCCGACCGGCACGCTGATCGGTCCGGCCATGTCCGTGACCGGCTGGCCGCGCACCAGACCCTCGGTCGCGTCCATCGCGATGGCGCGCACGGAATTCTCGCCCAGATGCTGGGCCACTTCCAGAACCAGCCGCTTGCCGTTGTTCGTCGTCTCAAGCGCGTTCAGAATCGCGGGCAGCGCGCCTTCGAACTGCACGTCCACGACGGCACCGATCACCTGCGTGACCTTGCCTGTTGCCGTCGCTGCGGCGGCTGCTGCTTTCGGGGCTCTTGCCATGATGTCTCTCCGGTTCCCGTCAGAGCGCCTCGGCGCCCGAAATGATTTCGATCAGTTCCTTGGTGATCGCCGCCTGCCGCGACCGGTTGTAGACGATCGTCAGCTTGTCGATCATCTCGCCCGCATTCCGTGTGGCATTGTCCATCGCGGACATCCGCGCGCCCTGTTCCGACGCGCCGTTCTCCAGCAGCGCCGTAAAGATATGCGTGGCGATCCCGCGCGGCAGCAGATCGGCCAGAATGCCTTCCTCGCTCGGTTCATAGTCATACAGCGACGATGCCTGATCGGTCGACTCGATCAGCGCCGGGATCACCTGTTTCGCGGTCGGCACCTGGCTCATCACCGACTGGAAACGGTTGAAGAACAGCGTCGCCACGTCGAATTCGCCCGCGTCGTAACGCGACAGCACATCCCGCGCGATGCCTGCGGCAACATCATAGCCCAGCCGCTTGACCTCGCCCATGTCGACATGGGCGATGAAATGCGCGCTCAGGTCCCGCTTCAGCTGCTCGCGGCCCTTCTTGCCGACGGTCAGGATCTTGACCGTCCTGCCCTGCCCGATCAGCTCCTGCGCCCGCGCCCGCGCCAGACGCACGATGGTCGAGTTGAAGCCGCCGCAGAGGCCGCGCTCCGATGTCAGCACGACCAGGAGATGCGTCTTGTCCGTCCCCGTCCCCGCCAGCAGACGCGGGGCCGACGCCGATCCCGCCTGCCCTGCGGACAGGCCCGAGATGACCGCCGACATGCGCTCCGCATAGGGGCGCGCCGCCTCGGCCGCCTCCTGCGCGCGCCGCAGCTTGGCGGCGGCGACCATCTGCATGGCCTTCGTGATCTTGCGCGTCGACTTGACGCTCGCGATCCGGTTCTTAAGGGCCTTTAGACTCGGCATCCCTTATCCCCCGCCCGATCAGGCGAATGTCTTGGCGAAATCATCCAGCGCGGCCCGGATCGACTTTTCCAGATCGCCCGCGACCTTGCGGTCGTTCGTGGTGATGTCATCCAGCAGCGCCTTGCAGTTCGTGCGCAGGTGCTTGAGCATCCCTGCCTCGTACCGCCCGACATCCTTGACCGGCACGGCATCCAGATAGCCCTTGGTGCCCGCAAAGATCACGCAAACGATCTCGGCGTTCGTCAGCGGCGCATACTGGGCCTGCTTCATCAACTCGGTCAGGCGCGCGCCCCGGTTGAGAAGCCGCTGCGTCGAGGCATCAAGGTCGGACCCGAACTGCGCGAATGCTGCCATTTCACGGTACTGCGCCAGTTCCAGCTTGACCGGACCCGCGACGGATTTCATCGCCGATGTCTGCGCGGCAGACCCCACACGCGACACCGACAGACCGGTGTTCACCGCCGGACGGACGCCCTGGTAGAACAGTTCCGTCTCAAGGAAGACCTGGCCGTCGGTGATCGAGATCACGTTGGTCGGGATATAGGCCGACAGGTCGCCCGCCTGAGTCTCGATGATCGGCAGCGCCGTCAATGATCCAGCGCCGTTGTCCTTGTTCAGCTTCGCCGACCGTTCCAGCAGACGCGAATGGAGATAGAAAACGTCGCCCGGATAGGCCTCGCGCCCCGGCGGACGGCGCAGAAGCAGCGACATCTGGCGATAGGCGACAGCCTGCTTGGACAGGTCATCATAGATGATCAGCGCGTGGCGGCCGTTGTCGCGGAAGAATTCTGCCATCGCGGTCGCGGCATAGGGGGCCAGGAACTGCATCGGCGCCGGTTCCGACGCCGTCGCGGCGACGACGATGGAATAGGCCGCGGCCCCCGTCTCTTCCAGCTTCTTCACCAGCTGCGCAACGGTCGAGCGCTTCTGACCGACAGCAACATAGACGCAGTACAGCTTCTTGGATTCGTCCGAACCCGCCGCCTCGTTGTACGACTTCTGGTTCAGGATCGTGTCCAGCGCCACGGCCGTCTTGCCGGTCTGGCGGTCGCCGATGATCAGTTCGCGCTGGCCGCGCCCGATCGGGCGTCATCGCGTCGATGGATTTCAGGCCGGTCGCCATCGGCTCGTGCACGCCGCGCCGGGGAATGATGCCCGGTGCCTTGACGTCCGCCACGCGGCGTTCCTTCGACTTGATGGGCCCCTTGCCGTCGATCGGGTTGCCGAGCGCATCGACGACGCGGCCCAGCAGGCCGTCGCCGACCGGCACGTCCACGATGGACTTGGTGCGCTTGACGACATCGCCTTCCTTGATCGACCGGTCATCGCCGAAGATCACGATGCCGACGTTATCGGTCTCGAGGTTCAGCGCCATGCCCCGGATGCCGCCCGGAAATTCGACCATCTCGCCCGCCTGGACATTGTCCAGACCATAGACGCGGGCGATCCCGTCGCCGACCGACAGAACGCGGCCCACTTCGGCGACTTCGGCATCCTGGCCGAAGTTCTTGATCTGCTCTTTCAGGATCGCGGAAATCTCGGCGGCTTGGATACCCATTTATCCGACCTCTTTCATGGCATTCTGGAGGGACGCGAGCTTGGAACGGATCGACGTGTCGATCATCTTCGAGCCCACCTTGACGATCAGTCCGCCGATGAGGCTTTCATCGACCGACGCATTCAGTTTCACGGTCTTGCCGAAGGTCTTCTTCAGCGTCGCGGCCAGCTTGTCGGCCTCGGCCTTGGTCAGCGCCTGCGCGGCGGTCACGTCCGCCGTCACTTCGCCCTTCTCGTCGGCGATCATGTCGCGCAGACGGGCGACCAGCTGCGGCAGCACAAACAGGCGGCGCTTGCCCGCCATCAGCGCCAGCGTGTTCCGCACCGTCACCGACAGGCCCATCTTCGCGGCGATGGCCGCAATCGCGGATGCCTGCACATCGCGCGTGTAGACCGGCGACCCGATCAGGTCGCGCAGGTCGGCACTGGCCTTCAGCGCGGCGTCCAGCGCGTCCACATCGCCTTCAAGCGCCGTCAGGCCCTTGCCCTCTTTCGCAATCTCGAACACGGCCGACGCATAGCGCGCGGCGATCCCTGCTGAAATCGAAGCTGGCTCTGACACGTCCGCCCTTCCGATGTCATTGTCCGGCCCATTTGCGCATCCAAGGCGCTTTGGATTGGACTTCCCCCGCGGTGCGCAGACATCGCCTGCGCAGCTCAATTGCGGGCGTCTCTAGCAGAGGCATTCCTGTCCCGCAACCGCCTTGGTCACGCGAAAATGAGGATAGATCGCCGCGGGCAAAGTGCGCAGCGAAGCCTCCGCCCGGCAAAGCGGGCCACGGATGTCCGGCATCACGGGACCGGACCGCCCGCCGCGACCTCAGCCCGGTTCCGGAACCGGGATATGCCCGGGGCGCGGCAGGCCCTCCAGCGCCTTCAGCGGACGGCGCACGGCAGCGCGCAGACCGGGGCGCTGCGGTGCGTGGATCTGCTTGCTGACCTCCATCAGCAGGATACCCCCCGCCAGCACCGTGGACACCCTGCGCCCGGCGTTTTCCCACATCTGCGCCGTGCGCAGCCAGAACCGCGCCTCGCTTGGCGGCACGTACAGCGCCGCCCGCTGCCGTTCGGCGGTGAAGCTGTGGCGGCGCAGCTGCGCGTCCAGCTGCCCCATCGTGTAGGGGCGCCCCTGCCCGAAAGGCGTGCCCTTCGCGCCGCGCCCACAGCCCTGCGCGGTTCGGCACGATGAACAGCGCCCGCCCGCCGGGCCCCAGCACGCGCCAGCATTCGTCCAAGAGGTCCGACGGATGCTCGGTCGTCTCCAGCCCGTGCATCACCACCAGCCGGTCCACCATCCCCGTCTCCAGGGGCCAGGCGGTTTCCTCGACCAGGACCGAGACGTTCTCGATCCCGGCAGGCCAGGGCATCACGCCCTGCTGTCCGGGCATCAGGCCGATCACACGCCGTGCCTCGGTCAGATAGGGGCGCAGAAGGGGCACCGCGAAACCGAACCCCGCGATGGTCAGCCCCTGCGCCTGCGACGGCGGCCAGAGGTCAACCAGCTTGTCGCGGATCGCGCGCTGCGCGACGCGGCCAAGCTGCGTCCGGTAATAGAAATTCCTGAGATCCAGCACGTCGAGATGCATTGCGCCCGGCGCGTCCTTCGGCGAGTGTCAGGTCCGGTGACAATACGGATCTGGTGCGAAAAGACCATGCCATTGGAAGTCGTGACGATTCCCTGCCTGTCGGACAATTATGCCTTCCTCGCGCATGACGAGGCGACGGGGGCAACGGCGGTCATCGACGTACCCGAAGCGGCCCCGATCCTGAACGCGCTGGCCGAACGTCAGTGGAGAGCCAGCCATATCCTGATCACGCACCATCATTCCGACCATATCGACGGAGTCGAGGCGCTGGCAGCGGCGACCGGCGCGCGGGTGATCGGGGCGAAAGCCGATGCGCATCGCCTGCCGCCGCTGGACGAGGCGGTGGCCGAGGGCGATGTGGTGCGCATCGGCATGGACGAAGGCCAGGTGATCGATGTCCCGGGCCATACCGTCGGCCATATCGCGTTCTACTTTCCCGCATCGGGCGTCGTCTTCACCGCCGACAGCCTGATGGCCGCTGGCTGCGGCCGCCTGTTCGAGGGCGCGCCCGCCCTGATGTGGGCCAGCCTGTCGAAGCTCGCGGCCCTGCCGCCCGACACGCTGGTCTGTTCGGGCCACGAATACACCGCGTCGAACCTGCGCTTCGCGATGTCGGTCGATGCCGGAAACGCAGCCCTTCAGGCCCGTGTCCGCGCGACCGAAGCCGCCCGCGCCGCAGGGGTCGCCACGGTGCCGTCCCTGTTGTCGCTGGAACTGGCGACGAACCCCTTCCTGCGCGCGACCGCCCCGGAGATGAAGGCGGCACTTGGAATGCCGGGGGCCCCGGATGCAGCCGTCTTCACCGAACTGCGCGCCCGCAAGGACCGGTTCTGAGCCGCAGCGACACTGGCTGGAGGACAAGCCCGCCCGTATGGCCCGGAGCACCTCAGACACCGACGCGCGACTGCTCCTCTGGGCCGGCTGGCTCTGCGTTGCCGCTGCGCTGACCGCGCAATGCGCGGCATCGCTGCGCCCGCTGGAATTTCTGGTCGATTCCGTCTTTTCGCGCGATGACGCTTTCCACTACTTCAAGATCGCACGCAGCATCGCCGCGGGACATGGCGCGACCTTCGACGGCATCCATGCCACCAGCGGCGTGCAGTTTCTCTGGACAGGCTTCCTGATCCCGCTTGCCTGGGTCTTCGATGATCCTGTCACCTATCTGCGTGCCGTCCTGTTCCTGTGCATCGCGCTGAACCTGATCGCGGCATTTCTGTTCGCGCGGCTCTGCCGGATCGCGCACTCGGACACGCTGGCCGGGATCGCTCTGATCCTCTGGGCGGGTGTGCTGGCCGAACGCTGGAACACCCTGCAGGGCATGGAATATTCCCTGCACATCGTGATCCTGCTGGAAACCGCCATTGTGGCATGGCGCTTTTTCACCGACCGCGACTGGACCCTGTCGCTGGTCCTGGGCGTGCTGCTGGCGCTTAATTTCTGGACGCGCCTCGACTCTCTGGTCGTCTCCGCCGCCCTTTGGCTGCTGGCCGTCGCGGTCGTCCTGCGCCGCGCCGACCGCGGCGCCGCGCGCATCGCCGCGCTGACCGTGCCGGGCCTGATCGCCGCCGCCCTTTACATCGCCGTCTTCCAAGCGATGGCGGGAACGCCTCTGCCGCTGTCGGGGTCGGTCAAGTCCTGGTATGCAGAGCGCTATTTTCAGGACGTCTCCACGGCAACCGCGATCCTCGAACAGCTGCGCATGTGGGCGAAGATCCAGGTTTCGGGCGTGCTTGCCCTTGTCCCGTCGGTTCTCGTCGAAATCGGTCTGGCCGAAACCTTCAACCCGTTCTCGAAACCGCAGCATCTGGCCACCGCGCTGATGTTCGTGGCCGGGACGGGCCTGATAGCGCTCCGCCTGCTGCGGCCCTCGCCCGACCGCCACCTGATGCTGGCCTGCGCCTTCGGACTGGCCGTCGCCGGTCTGCAAAGCGCCGCAGCCGTGGTCGTGATGAAAAGCTTTGCACCCGTCTCGTACCACTACTATGCCCTGCACCTGATCGTCTGGATCGTCCTCGGCGGCTGCCTGATCCTGTCATTGGTCCGGCTGATGCCCGCATCCGTCCGCCGTCCCGCCGCCGCCGTTCTGACAATCGCCAATGCCGTTCCATATGCCCTCATCGCCAACGGCTTCCTCTCCGCCACGCCTGACGTCATGAATTACGCCGTCGCCCGCCTGCGCCTCGCCGCCGAACTGAACCGCACACTGCCGCCCGGCGCTATCGTCGGTGCCTGGAACGCGGGCGTTCTGGGCTATTTCCTCGACCGCCCCGTCGTGAACCTCGACGGGCTTGTCAACGACCGCGCCTTTCTCGCGGTGCTTCGCGCCGAAAGCCCGCTGATCGACTATCTTCGCGCCGAAAACATCGGCTGGCTGATCGACCACAACAAGCAGGATCTGACCCTGCGTTTCGGCGAAAGGCGCGACACCACGACCGATTTCCGCAACGGCATCCCCTGGACCGCGCTGCAACCCGTGACACGGCTGGGCGACGTTCAGGTCCTCCGCGTCCGGTGAAACCCGGCCTGCGCAGCCCTCTGCACCGTGTTTTCCGGTCACTTTTTGCGCCGTTCCTGTCAGCTTCCGTGAATTCGGGCAGAAAGCCCTTGAAGCTGCCTGATTTCCACCGAAGTTTAAGACCATGAGGCAAAGGTAGGCCCGGGGTTCGCCCTCAAACCGGCGTGTCCCGCTTCTGCCCCCTGGAAAGGAGCACGGAACGTGCCGTCATTCTCGAATACGCTGGAACAGGCGATCCACGCCGCCCTGGCCCTGGCCAATGCGCGCAAGCACGAACTCGCAACGCTCGAACATCTGCTTCTGGCGCTGATCGACGAACCCGACGCCGCCAAGGTCATGCGCGCCTGCTCGGTCGATCTGGATGCCCTCAAGAAGACGCTGGTCGACTTCATCGACGATGATCTGTCCACCCTTGTCACGGATGTCGACGGGTCCGAAGCCGTGCCCACCGCCGCCTTCCAGCGCGTCATCCAGCGCGCCGCGATCCACGTCCAGTCCTCGGGCCGCACCGAAGTCACCGGCGCGAACGTGCTGGTCGCGATCTTCGCCGAACGGGAATCGAACGCCGCCTACTTCCTGCAGGAACAGGACATGACGCGCTATGACGCGGTGAACTTCATCGCGCATGGCGTGGCCAAGGACCCGTCCTTCGGCGAAACGCGCCCGGTGACGGGATCGACCGAACCCGAGGAACAGGAAAAACAGCCCGAGGCCGACGCCAAGGAATCCGCGCTGGCGAAATACTGCGTGGACCTGAACCAGAAGTCCAAGAAGGGCGATGTCGATCCGCTGATCGGCCGCGACGCCGAGGTCGAACGCTGCATCCAGGTACTCTGCCGCCGCCGCAAGAACAACCCGCTGCTGGTCGGCGACCCGGGCGTCGGAAAGACCGCCATCGCCGAGGGGCTCGCGCTCAAGATCACGCGCGGCGAAACGCCGGACGTTCTGCGGAAATCCACCATCTTCTCGCTCGACATGGGCGCACTGCTGGCCGGAACGCGCTATCGCGGCGATTTCGAAGAGCGTCTCAAGGCGGTGGTGAAAGAGCTTGAGGACCATGCCGACGCGATCCTGTTCATCGACGAGATTCACACGGTGATCGGTGCGGGCGCGACCTCGGGCGGCGCGATGGATGCGTCGAACCTTCTGAAACCCGCGCTGCAGGGCGGCAAGCTGCGCTGCATGGGATCGACCACCTACAAGGAATTCCGCCAGCATTTCGAAAAGGACCGCGCCCTGTCGCGCCGGTTCCAGAAGATCGACGTGAACGAGCCTTCGGTCGAAGACACGGTCAAGATCCTGATGGGCCTCAAGCCCTATTTCGAAAAGCACCACGACCTGCGCTACACGCTGGATGCGATCAAGGCGGCGGTGGATCTGTCGGCCCGTTACATCCATGACCGCAAGCTGCCCGACAAGGCCATCGACGTGATCGACGAGGCTGGTGCCGCGCAGCATCTGATGCCCGATTCCAAGCGCCGCAAGACCATCGGCCCGAAGGAGATCGAGGCTGTGGTGGCCAAGATCGCCCGCATCCCGCCGAAAAGCGTGTCCAAGGATGATGCCAGCGTTCTGAAGGACCTGGAAAAGACGCTCAAGCGCCTTGTCTTCGGTCAGGACCCGGCGATCAACGGCGCTGTCTTCCGCCATCAAGCTGGCCCGCGCCGGCCTGCGCGAACCCGAAAAGCCCATCGGCAACTACCTGTTCGCGGGCCCGACCGGCGTCGGCAAGACCGAGGTCGCCAAGCAGCTGGCCAGCACCCTGGGCGTCGAACTGCTGCGCTTCGACATGTCCGAATACATGGAGAAACATGCCGTCAGCCGCCTGATCGGCGCGCCGCCCGGCTATGTCGGCTTCGACCAGGGCGGCATGCTGACCGACGGCGTCGACCAGCATCCGCATTGCGTCCTGCTGCTGGACGAGATCGAAAAGGCGCACCCGGATGTCTACAACATCCTTCTGCAGGTGATGGACCACGGCAAGCTGACCGACCATAACGGGCGGCAGGTCGATTTCCGCAATGTGATCCTGATCATGACCACGAATGCCGGGGCGCGCCGACATGGCGAAATCCGCCATCGGCTTCGGCCGCGACAAGCGCGAGGGCGAGGATACAGCGGCCATCGAGCGCACGTTCACGCCCGAATTCCGCAACCGTCTGGACGCCGTGATCGCCTTTGCGGCGCTGCCGCGCGAGGTCATCATCCAGGTCGTCGACAAGTTCGTCCTGCAACTTGAAGCGCAGCTGATGGACCGCAACGTGCATATCGAACTGATCGCCCGAAGCGGCGGAATGGCTGGCCGAGAAGGGCTATGACGACAAGATGGGCGCCCGTCCCCTTGGCCGCGTGATCCAGGAACACATCAAGAAACCGCTGGCCGAGGAACTTCTGTTCGGCAAGCTGACCAAGGGCGGGCTTGTCGTCGTCACGCTCAAGGACGGCGCGATCCACCTCGAAGTGTCGGAACCCGAAAAGGTTCGCCTGACCGGAACGAAACCGCCGCTGCTGACAGCGGACTGAGGCAGCGCATCGTTAGTCGCAAAGGCCCCGGCAGTGCCGGGGCCTTTTGAGTTTCCGCCCCTCTTTTCCAGGCAGAGGCACCGCACCGGGACGGCGGCCCATCACAACGCTGTCACGGGAATTTGGCTTGGCCGCGCCTTGGTCCGCAGATAGGCAGGGGCCTCGTTCAGACCGACGTTTTTCAAACAGGTATTCCGATGACAACGACTTTTGATCCGGCTGCGGATATCGCAACCCTTGTGCGCCGCAGCGCCAACTCCAATCAGGCCTTCATGAACGGCGACATGGATCGCTGGCGCGCGCTGGACCCGCTTTCACCCGATTTCAGCATCATGACACCCTATGGCGGCTGGACGACCGGCGGCTTCGACGCCTCGCCCGAACGCATGACGGCGATGGCGCAGCACTTCAGATCCGCCGCCACCGCGTTCGAGGTCGTGGCGACCCATGCCAGCCCCGACCTGATCGTCATCGCCGCCGTGGAACGTCAGCGCGCCGTGATCGGCCACCTGCCCGAACAGGACTGGTCGCTGCGGGTCACCCTTGTCTACCGTCGCATAGCGACCGGTTGGGTTCTGGCGCACCGCCACGCCGACCCTCTGGTAAGGCAGATCACCGGCGACCAGTTGTCGGTGATCGCCAAGGGCGAAGTGCCGGGCGTCAGGCGACCGTCTGACCGGCGCGCCGGATAGAGACCTGCGGAACATACCCATAGTCATGGGTATGTTTCTGCGGTATATCCACGCATATACTGTCTCACCGGAACAGGAAGCCCCCATGCCTGCTGCCCGCCGCGCCACCAGCCTGACCCTTGATGCCGCCATGCTGGACGAGGCGAAGTCGCTGGGCGTGAACATTTCGCGCGCAGCCGAGGTCGGGCTTGCGGCAGAACTGAAGAAGGCGCGCACTGAAGCGGTTGGAAGCGTGACGAACGCGGCGAGGCGATTGCAGCGACGAACCGCTATATCGACGGAATTCGGAATTCCCCTCGCTGACCTGCGCAAGTTCTGACGCATGCCGCGCCAGTTCGACCTCTACCGCAGGGCCAACGGAACCTATGTCGTCATCATGCGGAGCATGAACCTTCTGGACGGGTGCTCGCAACCTGGGTGGTGGCGCCCCTTGTCGCGGCCAATCAGAAAGGAAACGAAGGCTGGGGTATGCCAACCCAGCAATCACCTTGGTGACGCCCATAAAGTGTTGGCAATTGAGTTTCCGGCTGCGGCAACCGAACGCGAACTCGGCACCTACGTCACAAACGTCGCCCACCACGAGCGGTCGACGACATCATCCGCGTCGCTCGACCTGCTCTTCACCGGCGTCTGACCGACCTACCTTTCGGTCAGCTTCAGCTCGATCCGCCGGTTCGCCGCCAGCGCCTCGGGGCTGTCCCCTTCTGCCACCGGCCGGTACTCCCCGAACCCCGTCGCCGCCAGCCGCTCGGGCGGGAAGCCAAGCTCGTTCTGCATATAACGCACCACCGACAGCGCCCGCGCCTGGCTCAGTTCCCAGTTGTCGGCATAGCGCCCGCCACCCGACAGCGGCGTCGCGTCGGTGTGGCCGTCCACCCGGATGATCCAGTCCAGTTCCGGCGGGATCGCCGCCGCGACCTCCTGCAAGGTCGCCACGACGCCCGCGATCTGCGCCGTGCCCTCTGCCGCCAGGTCCGCCGAGGCCGACTGGAACAGCACCTCGCTGGAAAACACGAAGCGGTCCCCCACCACGCGCACGCCTTCGCGCCCCGCCAGCACCTCGGAGAGCTTTCCGAAGAATTCCGACCGGTAGCGCGCCAGTTCCTCCGCGTTCTGTGTCAGGGCCGTGTTGCTTTCCTTCAGCGCCGCCGCCTCGGCCTCCAGCCGTATCCGCTCTGCTTCTTCAAGCTCAGCGCGCCGCCGCTCCTCCGCCGCCACCCGCGCCAGCGCCGAATTCAGCTGGCTGCCCAGCGCCTCGATCTGCACCTTGCGCATCGGCGTCTTTCGCCGCACTTTCATCCAGCACCTCCTGCAGCGCACCCAGTTGCGTGCGAAGCGCCGCGACCTGCTGGTTCAGCAGCGCCACCTTGCGCGCCGCCTCGGCGGAGATCGCTTTCTCGGACGCCAGTTGCGTGTTCGCCGCCGCCAGCAACGCCGCACGGCGCTCTGCCTCGCTCTGCGTCTCGGTCCCCGCCTGCTCTGCCGCCAGCTTCGCCGCAAGCGCCGCCGCCAGTGCCGCCTGAATATCGGCCCGCTCCCGGTCGCCCGCCGCCGTCGCGGCCTCTGCCGCCGCCCGCGCCGCCGCCAGTTGCTCCTCGCTTGCCGTCTGGGCCAGCAGCGCCGCCGCCACCTTCACGTCCAGGTCCTTGCGCGCCGCATCCGCCGCCGCCAGCAGCGTCAGCGTATCCTCCGCCCGCTTCCTCTGTTCCTCCAGCGCCAGCGTCATCGCCGTCAGCTCATCCTCCGCCCCTGTGAGCCGGTCGCGCAGCAGCTTCGCGGCTTCCGCCTCCGTCAGCCGCGCGGCCTCCGCATCCGTCAGCTTCGCCGCTGTCGCCGCCGCCTCGGCCCGCAGCGTCGCCGTCATCGCCTCCAGCGCCTCGCGCCGCGCCGCCGCCAGCCGTGCCGCCTCGGCCCCCGCGTCGATCTCGTCCCGCGCCTTTGCCAGCGCCAGGTTCAGCGCCTCGGCATCGCTGACCAGCCGGTCACGCTCAACTGTCAGGCCCGCCGCCTGCCCCCGCGCCGTGTCACGTTCCGACAACAGCGTCGCAACCTGCGCCTCGAAGCTCGTGATCCGCGCCCCTGCCCTGTCCAAGGCAGCGCCCTGCGCCTCAACCTGACCCGTCAGCGTCGCGATCAGCCGCGCCTGCGCGTCTGCCGCCTGTTCCGCCGCCGTCAGGTCGCCCTCCAGCCCCGCCACCTCGGCGTCCAGCGCCGCGTTCTCCTCGCGCGCCAGACCCAGCGCATCGGCCAGTCCCGCGATCTGCGACGACAGGTCCTGCAGTTCGTTTTCCTTGTTGGTGATCGTCGCGCGCAGCGAAAACTGCAGGATCATGAACACCGACAGCACGAACATCAGGATCATCAGCAGCGTCGTCATCGCATCGACGAAGCCCGGCCAGACCACCGCCGACATGCCCGACTGACGGCTGCGGCTGGCCACGCCCATGCGACTAACCCCTGCGCACGGGCTGCTGCTGCGCCGTCGTCTCGGCACTGCGTGCCAGTGCCCGGACCGCGCGCGTCAGCTGCGCCAGATCGGCGCGCAGATCCGCCATGCTTTCCTGCCGCCCGGCCGCCACCTCTTCCAGCAGCTTCAGAAGCTGCACATCGATCGACCGCAGGCGCATCCGGCTTTCGGGGTCGGCCCCCGCGACGCCCGTATCAGCCCCGCTCTGCTCCATCAGATGCACCATGCGCGACTGGCCTTCCGCGATCCGCGCCAGTATCGCCGACCCGCCGCGTTCGCCCTCGATGGTCTCGGTCAGGCGCTCGACCGCGCCCGCCAGATGCGCCAGCCGCTCGTCGCCTTGCTGGCGGCTGATGTCGGACTGCGCGAACATCGTCTGCAGCGTCTCCATCTGCTCGCCCATCTGGTCGAGAACCGTCGCAATCGCCGTCTGATCGACCGACCCATCCGCATCCGACCCCGCGAACGACAGCCGGGTGAACGACGACAGCCACTCCTCCAGCTCGCGGTAGAACCGGCTCTGCCCGTGCCCGGCGAACAGCTCCAGAAGCCCGATCACCAGCGACCCCGCCAGACCCAGCAGCGAGGATGAAAACGCCGTGCCCATGCCCGAAAGCTGGGTGCCGAGGCCGCCCATCAGGTTGTCGAAAATCTGCGTGCCGTCGTCGCCGGGCTTCGGGGCCAGCGCGCGGATCGTGTCGACGACGCCCGGCACCGTGGTGGCAAGGCCGAAGAACGTGCCGAGCAGCCCGAGGAAGATCAGCAGATTGCCCAGATAGCGCGTGATGTCGCGCGCCTCGTCGATGCGGCTCGATACGGATTCAAGGATCGACCGCGCGGACGAATTGGAAATCTGCGTGCGTGCGCCGCGCGACCGCAGCAGCGCCGCCAGCGGCACCAGAAGCTGCGGCGGTTGGGTGATCCCGTGGCCCGACCGTTCGGCAGCGAAGCCCTCGATCCAGCTGACCGATCCGCCAAGCTGGATCACCTGCCAGAAACAGGTCAGCACGCCCAGCGTGAACACCCCCAGGATCGCGCCGTTCAGCCAGACATTCGACAGGAAGATCGGGAAAATGCTGGAAAACGCCAGATAGCCGCCGACGCCGACAAGCACCGCGACGACCAGCATCATCACGATCTGCCGGACGGGTTGCGAGAAGAACGGCTCGGTCTTCTGCGCGGCTTTCGTCATGCCCCTGGCCCTGCCCATTCCTGCTGCGCCGGACAATAGGCGGCATGACAGGGCCTGCCAAGCCCTATCACTGGTGTTCGGGCGGGCTGAGTGCCCGCACCCGCGCGGCCAGCCAGTCAAGGTCCGGATCGGCCAGGCCCAGCTGCGCCAGGTGCCCGGCCGTGTTCCACAGATAGTCGCGGTTCGGCCCCCGCGCGCCTGCCCGCACCGCGATCAGCCGCGCCTGTTCCTCGAGACTCAGCGTGCCGCAATACTGCGCGTGCGACCGGTCGATCACGAAGGTCACAGCCGCGACCCGCCGCCCGTCCGCCAGATCGACGTCAAGGCGGCGCTCGGCATAGGCCGATGTCACTCCAAGCTCGCGCTCGCGCAGGTCCGACAGGGTGGCGTCCGCCAGTCCGGGCGCGACGCGGAACGCGATGCCGTCGCACCGCGCGCCCGCGCGTTCGTCCAGCGCCAGAACCAGCCCCGGTTCCGCCTCGGTCCCTCGATAGCGCACCGACTTCATGCAGAACGACCGGTGCCATCCTGTCAGTCGCGCTGTCATGCGCTCAGCCGGAACAAAGCACGGATCCCAGATCAGCGATCCGTAGGCGAATATCCAGAGGTCCCGATCCATGCGGCTGGTCCTTGCGCGGCATGGGCTATAAACAACGGGGCGGTCGTGAAGAAAAGGTCCGAAGCCCCCGATGCGCATTCTGCTGACCCTGTCCGCCGTGCTGATGATGTTCTACTGCGGCTACTGGGTCGCGGGGTCGCGGCTGCTTCTGACCGGTGTCGAGGTCGCCCTGAACGACGCCAAGGCGGCGGGGCAGATCGACTATGCAGGCGTCTCCCTGAAGGGCTTCCCGTCGCGTTTCGACGTCACCGTGGACGCGCCGTCCCTGACGTCGCCGGACGGGCGGCTGGCCTGGTCCGCGCCGTTCCTGCAGGTCATGGCGCTGTCCTACCGACCGACCCATGTCATCGCCGTCTGGCCGCATGAACAGACCGTCGATGTCGCCGGCGACACGATCGCGGTGACAACCGTCGACATGCGCGCCAGCGCGACGGTCGGGGCGACCACTGCCCTGCCTCTCGACCATTCGACGCTCGAGGTGAAGGAAGGCGCCCTCGCCTCGGGCGCGGGCTGGTCCGCCCGCTTCGCCGATGCGCTGTTTGCGACGCGGGCGGCGGGCGCGGACGGCACGCGCCACGATCTCTGGCTTTCAGTCGGCGGGCTCGATCCTGTCCGGTCCTGCGGCGCGGTTCCCGGACTGGACCTCAAGGGTGACGCCACCGCAGGCTTCAGCGCGCCCCTCGACCGCTTCGCCGCGCAGGCCGGGGCCCGGGTCACCGACCTGTCCCTCAAGACGCTGACCGTGACGATGGGCACTGCGCAGTTGACCGCCGCAGGCGATCTGACCATCGGTGCATCGCGGATGCCGGAGGGCCGCATCCTGATTTCGGTGAAGGACTGGACCGCTTTCCTGAACGCGGCGGTTGCGGCGGGCCTCATCGCACCGGAAGTCGCCCCGACATGGGCCGAGGGTCTGACCCGATATGCCGCGCTTTCCGGCGACCCGAAGGTGCTGGAACTGCCACTTGTCTTCCAGTCCGGCATGATGAGCCTCGGGCCGTTTCCACTCGGACCCGCCCCCGCCCTCTGAGCGACCGCCACGGCCCGCTACCGGCAGTACCCGCCCGCGCGCCGGTTCTTCGCCGTGTCGAAATGGAAATGGTCGCGGTGAAAACTGTTCGCAGCAGGTCCGAGCACGGTCCCGAAGCTGTGGCAGGCCACCCAGTCGGATGCCTGCAAGAATCTCGCCCTGCTTGCCGCGGCCCCAGTCGCGCAGCACCGTGATCACCTCGCCGTCCTTCAGGATGATCCCGGTGATGTCGACCGCCTTGCCGCGCCCGTGTTCGCTGATCTGCTGGCCCGACTGGTTGTTGCGCGGGCGGCAGGCATAGCTGCCCGGCCACCTCGATCCGCGCCACGCCCCCGCCACGCTTGCCGACCACCGGTTTCAACCCGTCCGTCACCCAGGACCTGAGCGCCAGCGCCGTCGTGCAGTCGATGGTCGCGGGCACCGACAGCGGCACACCGTCGACGGACGTCACCTTCACGCCGTCAGACAGCCCGCAGCCGTTCAGCCGCCCCGCGATCGGCGCGACGGACATGCCCCGGATCGCCGGATCGCCGCAGACCGAGCCCTTCCGGCCGACGATGATCTCGGGCCCCGGCTGGGTGCGATAGGACACATCCTCGATCTCTTCGCCCGTGACGTTGATCTTCGGCTTCTTCGGCGGGCGCGGCACCGCGTCCAGCGGGAACAGGCTGCCCAGCGCCGACTTCAGCGTGACCGGCTTCGCCGCCACCGCCGTCGCGACATCCGTTTCCGCCACCTCGGGGCGCGCGGGCGGGCGCGTCGCCGCGCGCGGATGGTCGGCCATCGACATGGTCACGGTGACCTTTGCCGCCCCGGCGGCAAGGGCCGGGTTCGGCAGCGGGCGCGGCGAAACCTCGGGCGCATCCGCCAGCGCGGCACCTGCCGCCAGGACCAGCGCAAGGGCCAGCGCCAGCCTCATTCCGCCGCCCCGCCACGCCCGAAATCCGGTGCCGCCGTGTCCTGCCCCGCCTCGATGATGCCGCGCCGGATCGCCCGCGTGCGCGTGAAATAGTCGAACAGATGATCCCCGTCGCCCAGCCGGATCGCCCGCTGCAGCGCGAACAGCTCTTCGGTGAAGCGGCCCAGAATCTCCAGCGTCGCCTCCTTGTTCGACAGAAACACATCGCGCCACATTGTCGGATCACGTCGCCGCGATCCGCGTGAAGTCGCGGAAGCCTGACGGCGGAATAGCTGCACGACTTCGGTTTCGGTCACGCGCGCCAGGTCGTCGGCAACGCCGACCATCGTATAGGCGATCAGGTGCGGCGTATGGCTGACCACGGCCAGCACCAGATCGTGGTGCGCCGCGTCCATCTCATCGACATTCGCGCCCATCGCCTCCAGCAGCGCGCGCAGCTTCGCCACCGCGCGCCATGTCGGCCTGCGCCAGCGGCGTCAGCAGCCACCAGCGGTTCCGGAACAGCGTCGCAAAGCCCGAGCGCGGGCCGGAATATTCGGTCCCGGCGATAGGATGCCCCGGCACGAAATGCACCCCCGGCGGCAGATGCGGTGCCACCGCCTCGATCACTGCCTGTTTGACCGACCCGACATCCGTGACGGTCGCCCCCGGGCGAAGATGCGGCCCGATCTCGCGCGCGACGTCCCCCATCGCACCCACCGGCACCGCCAGCACGACCAGATCGGCCCCGCGCACCGCCTCGGCCGCCGTCGCCGCCACGCTGTCGCAGAACCCGATCTCCAGCGCCACGGCGCGCGTTTCCGGCGTTTCGCGTAGCCTGCGATATCGCCCGGCCAGTCCCGCCTGCTTCATCGCATGGCCCATCGACGACGCGATCAGCCCCAGCCCGATCAGCGCGACGCGGTCATAGATCGGACCGGCCGTTCCGCCATCAGGCCAGCCCCTTGAACTGACCCACCGCATGCGCCACCCGGCGGCAGGATGCCTCGTCGCCGATGGTGATCCGCAGGCAGTTGCGGCAGCCGTAGCCCGCCACCCGCCGCACGATCAGCCCCTTCGACTGCAGGAAGGCGTCGCAGGCCTCGGCCTCGGCCTGATCCGCAAACCGCGCCAGGATGAAGTTCGCCGTCGATGTGTCCGACGGCACGCCCTTCTGCGCCAGACTGTCGGCAAGCCACGCCCGCAGCCGCGCGTTCTCGGCCCGGCACCCGTCGACATGGCCCCGATCGCGCACCGCCGCCTCGGCCGTCTCCAGCTGCGCCGTGGACAGGTTGAACGGCCCCCGGATGCGGTTCAGCACATCGATGATTGCCTTCGGCCCATAGCCCCAGCCGATGCGCAACCCGCCCAGCCCGTAGATCTTCGAAAAGGTCCGCGTCATGAACACGTTGTCGCGCGGTCCGTCGCCAGGCCGCGCCGCCGCATCGTAGCCGTCCACATACTCCGCATAGGCCCCGTCCAGCACCAGGATCGCCTGCGGCGGCAGACCCGCCGCCAGCCGCTCGATCTCGGCCAGCCCGATCATCGTGCCGGTCGGGTTGTTCGGGTTCGCCAGAAACACCAGCCGCGTGCGCGGGCTGCAGGCAGCCAGGATCGCGTCCACGTCCGTCGTGCGTTCGCGTTCCGGCACCGCCACCGGCTTCGCCCCCGCCGCCAGCGCGGAAATCCGGTACATCAGGAAGCCGTGCTCGGTGAACACCACCTCGGTCCTCGGTCCTGCATAGGCCTGGCAGAGAAAGTGGATGATCTCGTCCGATCCCGCCCCGCAGATGATCCGCGCCGGATCAAGCCCATGCACCTCGCCGATGGCCTGCGCGAAGGCCCGCATGGTCGGTCGAGGGATAGCGGTGCAGCTTGTGCACCGCGCGCTGATAAGCCTCCTTGGCCTTGTCCGAGGGTCCGAACGGGTTTTCGTTCGACGACAGCTTCACCGCGTCCGTCAG
Organism: uncultured Alphaproteobacteria bacterium; assembly: GCA_963738635.1. Classification (GTDB taxonomy): domain Bacteria; phylum Pseudomonadota; class Alphaproteobacteria; order Rhodobacterales; family Rhodobacteraceae; genus JAOADN01. The sequence continues at coordinate 805,200 of CAVTXE010000004.1, forward strand.
CCCCGCGACCGAAGCCGTGCCGCCCTCGTAAAGGGCGATCTCCATGATCCCCGGCTGAGGGCGGATCGCATCGGTCACGTGTTCACTCCCCCGCTGGGCGGCAGCCCCGGCCCGGCGCTTTTAGCGGGCAAAGCGCAGCATTGCCAGACAGTTGTTCACCGCTCTGAACGCACACCGCGAAGCGCCGATTGGCGCGCCGCAGCGCGATTCTGTCCGTCGCGCGAAAGACCGCACCCCTGCCCGCGCGCTATCACAGGCTACGAAGGGAACCCCGCAATGACCGGAATCGTCACCCACCGCACGGGCCCGGCGCTCGCCCGCGCCTATGACCGCGCCGCGCCGCGCTGGTCTCGCATGACCCGCCGACTTGGCTATGCCCGCGCCTATGGCAGGGTCATCGCAGAGTTCGGGCTTGCATCCGCGCCGATGGGGCCGGTGCTCGACCTCGGCTGCGGCACCGGCGACATGACGCTGGCGCTGCTCCGCGAAGGCGGCTGGCCGGACCGGATCGACCTCGCCGACGCCTCGCCCGCCATGCTGGCGACAGCCGCCGCCAGGCTGCACGGGCGCGCCCGATGCCTGCGGACAATCCACGCCGCGCTCGACCGGATTCCGCCAGGCCGCCGGTATGGCCTGATCCTCTGCGCGCATGTGCTGGAGCATTGCGGCGACCTGACGGCCAGCCTCTCGCGGATCGCACCGCTTCTTGCGACGAACGGGCGCCTGCTTCTTATCGCCTCGCAGCCGCACTGGTGCACCGCGCTTGTCGCGCTCCGCTGGCGCAACCGCGCCTTCCGGTCCGCCGAAGTCGCCGACGCGACCAGGGCCGCAGGGCTTTACCTTGCAGCGGAAACCGGGCTCGGCACCGGACCGCCGGGGCGCACCAGCCGCGCCTATCTCATCACCCACCCCTGAAAGGACCCAACCCATGCTGATCGTCCAGGTTGACTTCCAGACCGCCCCCAAGGACCATGCCCTTGCGATTGCGACACTGCGCGCCGAACAGCCGGTCGTCCGCGCCCTGCCGGGAAACCTCGGCTACACGATCCTGACCCATCCGGGAACCGAAGGGAAAACGACCCTGATCCACCACTGGGACAGTGCCGAGGCCCTCGCCGCCTACCGCGCTTCGGACGGGCTGAAAGCCGTCGGTGCCGTGCTCTTCCCGCTGATGGTCGGGCAGCCCGAAACGCGCGTGTACGAGGCGCACGCAATGCCCGACGCCGCCTGACCGGCGATGACCAAGCCCGACGCCTTCTGCGTCTACCGCACCTTCCCGCCCGAACGCGACACGCCGCTCGCCTTCGACCGCCACTACCTTCTCTACGCGGCGAAGGGGTCGATGCGGCTTCAGGCGGGCGGGCGGGTCTGGTCGCTGCCCCCCGCGCGCGCCGCCTGGATCGCTGCGGGCACGCCCCTGCGCATCACCATCGCCGACGACATGCTCTGCTGTTCGGCCCTCTTCGCGCCCGCTGCGTTCGACGCACCCGCCGAGCCGCTGACCGTCTTCGAAATGACGCCCCTCGCGCGCGAACTGATCCTCGAATGCCGCGCCTGGGGGCCCGATAGCGGCCCCCTGCCGCCCGATGCGCTTCTGATGTTTCAAACGCTCGCCATGCTGGCGGGCCGCCTCGCATCCACGCCCAGCCCGGCCTGGATCGCGTCAGGCACATCCGACGCCGTCCGACGCGCCATCGGCGCGACCGAAAGCACCCTGGCCGAAGCCGCCGACTTCGACGCCATCGCCCGCGCCGCCCGGATGTCGCCCCGCACCCTTGCCCGCCGCTTTGCCGATGAACTGGGCATGTCCTGGGCGCAGGCGCGGCGCAGACTGCGCATGATCCGCGCCTCGGAAACCCTTGCGACGACCGCGCTGCCCGTGACCGAGGTCGCGCTGTCGGTCGGCTATGCCTCGTCCGCCGCCTTCAACGCGGCCTTCCGCGACTTTGCCGGAACGACCCCCACCGCCTTCCGCGCCTCGGCCCGCCCATGAAACCCGCGACCTGACGCCCTACTCCGCGACCGGCGACGGGTTCCTCTGCCGGAACCCGGCCTGATGCCAGTAGGGATAGGGCCGCCGCACACGGCTTGCTGCGTCCAGCAGCGCCGTCTGATCCGCCGTCAGCGACCAGCCCAGCGCCCCCAGATTCTCGCGCAACTGCGCCTCGTTCCGCGCGCCGATGATCACCGTTGCGACCGAGGGCCGCGACAGCACCCAGTTCAGCGCGATCTGCGCGACCGTCCTGCCCGTTTCCGCCGCCACGGCATCCAGCGCGTCCATCACCCGGTAGAACTGCTCATCCTCGACATGCGGGGCCGACCCCGCATTCCGCGACGCCCGCGCATCCGGCCCGATCGGGTTGCTGCGCCGGTATTTCCCGCCAAGGCGGCCCCAGCCCAGCGGGCTCCACACCACCGCGCCCACCCCCTGATCGAGGGCAAGCGGCATCAGCTCCCACTCATAGTCCCGCCCGATCAGCGAGTAATACGCCTGATGCGCGACATGCCGGACCAGCCCGTATTTCTCGGACACCGCCAGCGACTTCATCAGATGCCAGCCCGAGAAATTCGATGCACCCGTGTACAGAATCTTGCCCGCCGACACGAGGTCGTCGAGCACGCGCATCACCTCTTCCTGCGGCGTCACCGCGTCGTAGCCATGCAGCTGGAACAGATCGATCCGGTCCGTGCCCAGCCGCTTCAGAGAATCGTCAACCGCCCGCGTCAGCCAGAACCGCGACGACCCACGTCTCGTTTGCGCCCGGCCCCATCGGAAATGTCGCCTTGGTCGAGATCAGCACCCGGTCGCGCCGCCCCTTGATGGCCGCGCCCAGAATCTCCTCCGCCGCACCCGCCGAATAGACGTCGGCGCTGTCGAACATCGTCAGCCCGGCCTCCAGACACACATCCACCAGCCGCGTCGCCTCGGCCACGTCCGTCGCGCCCCAGGCTTTGAAGAAATCGTTGCCGCCCCCGAACGTCCCCGTCCCCAGCGTCAGCGCGGGCACCATGAGGCCGGATCGTCCCAGTTGCCGGTAGTCCATATGTCTCTCCTGTCCTGCTGCCGACAAGATGCCCCGTGCGGCGCAAATGAAAAGGGCCGCGCAACCGCGCGGCCCCCGTTCCGGTGGTCGCCACCCTTGCAAACTGATAGCGCCTGCTGGGATCAGGCGCATCGGAGGTGTGACGGTTGAGCAGCCCCATCGACGGACCGGAACCGGTCGCCCGCTGGACCGCCGTCTACGCCATGGCCATCTGCGCGGGCATACTTGTCGCGGGAGAGTTTCTGCCGGTCAGCCTGCTCAGCCCGATTGCTCAGGATTTCGACATCACCGAAGGGCGCGCCGGTCAGGCCATCTCGATCTCGGGCCTGTTCGCGGTGCTGACCAGTCTGACCGTCGTTCCTCTGACAGTGCGGATAGACCGCCGCCATGTCGTTGCGGGGTTCGTCGCTGCGCTCGCGCTTTCCTGCGTGATCGCGGGCTTTGCAACCGACTTCCCCTTGTTTCTGCTCGGACGCGCGCTTGTTGGCATCGCAGTCGGCGGGTTCTGGACCTTCTCGACCGCGACGGTCATGCGGCTGCTTCCGCCGAGCGACGTGCCTGCGGGCCTCGCCTTTTCGGGTCGGGCATCGCGATCGCCACGACCTTCTCGACCTCGCTCGCAAGCCTTCTGGGCGAGGCGATCGGCTGGCGGAATACCGTCCCTTCTCGATGGCCCCCATCGCGGGCGCGTCCTGCCTGTGGCTCTGGAACGGACTTCCCGCCATGCCGCCGGACCGCGCCGCCGCTCGACGCAACCCGCTAGGCCTCTTCCGCCAGCGTCAGGTCCGGCTGGGCATGGCGGCCGTGGCGTTCCAATTCATGGGCCAGTTCGCAATCTTCACGTATATCCGTCCGTTTCTCGAAGGCGTGGCCGGCCTGTCGGTGCAGGTCATGTCCGGCGTGCTTCTTGGCCTCGGACTTGCCGGCATCCTTGCCACAAGGTGGATCGGACATGAATTGCGCAGACACCTGTTCCGGCCCCTCATTGTCCTGCCAGTCGTTCTGGCGCTGATTGCCTCCGGTCTGATCCTCTTCGCAAAGTCGCCGGTGGCAGTCGCCACCTTGTTCGTCGCCTGGGGCTTTGTAGCCACCGTGGCCCCGGTCGGCTGGGGGCTCTGGCTGTCGCGGGCCCTCGCGAAGGATGCCGAGGTCGCAGGCGGACTTCAGGTTGCCGTGATCGAGACCGCCATCGCGGCGGGCGCGCTGATCGGGGGCGTGGCACTTGACCATCGCGGCTGGCAGGCCACCTTCGCGACCGGCATCGCCTGCCTTCTGGCCTCGGCAGGGCTTGCCGCCCTGACGGCGGCCGATCTGCGCCGGCTGACCGGCCAAATACCACGCAAGTCCGCTGGTCGAACATCGTCAGCCCGGCCTCTAGACACACATCCACCAGCCGCGTCGCCTCGGCCACGTCCGTCGCCCCCCAGGCTTTGAAGAAATCGTTGCCGCCCCCGAACATCCCCGTCCCCAGCGTCAGCGCGGGCACCATGAGGCCGGATCGTCCCAGTTGCCGGTAGTCCATGTGTCTCTCCTGTCCTGCTGCCGACAAGATGCCCCGTGCGGCGCAAATGAAAAGGGCCGCGCAACCGCGCGGCCCCCGTTCCGTCCCGTAGGGCGGGGTTTCACCCCGCCAAACCGTCAGTTCTTGGCGAAGTATTCCACGACCAGGTTCGGCTCCATCTGCACCGGATAGGGCACGTCGCCCAGCGCCGGGGTGCGCACGAAGGTCGCCGTCATCTTGTGGTGGTCCGCCTCGATGTAATCGGGCACGTCGCGCTCGGCCAGGCCGACCGCTTCCAGCACCAGCGCCATCTGGCGCGACTTGTCGCGGACCGCGATCACGTCGCCTTCCTTGACGCGGTAGGACGCGATGTTGACGCGCGCGCCGTTCACCGTGACATGGCCGTGGTTCACGAACTGGCGCGCGGCAAACACCGTCGGCACGAATTTCGCGCGGTAGACCACCGCATCCAGACGGCGCTCCAGAAGGCCGATCAGGTTCTCGCCCGTATCGCCCGTCACGCGGGCGGCCTCGGCATAGATCTTGCGGAACTGCTTGTCCGTCAGGTCGCCGTAATAGCCCTTCAGCTTCTGCTTGGCGCGCAGCTGCGTGCCGAAGTCCGACAGCTTGTTCTTGCGGCGCTGGCCATGCTGGCCCGGCCCGTATTCGCGCTTGTTCACCGGGGATTTCGGACGGCCCCAGATGTTTTCGCCCATCCGGCGGTCGATCTTGTACTTGGCAGAGGTGCGTTTGGTCACCGCTGATCTCCTTCTCTGAGTGCCCCGGACGGGTCCGGGGCTATGAAGGGCGTTGTCCTTTCCCCCGACTGGATCGGGGGCGACAGGCTTCCCCTTGCGGGGTCCGCCAACACCAATGAAAAACCCCGGGCTGTTCACCCGGGATCGCGGCGGCTGATAGATGAGCCGCCGGACGGAGTCAACGCCTACCCAGAAGTCGGATACGCCACCGGCACCGCCGCGACAGCCAGGCGGCCCTTTTCGCAGTACTCGGCACAGTCCGGCGTCAGAACGCGCGCCTTCGCCGCCGCGTACATCGCCAGCTCCCCCTCAGTCAGCACATCGCGCCAGCGCCCGTTGGTGCCCTTGTGGAAGAAGGTCAACAGCCCCTCGGGCCAGACCTGGTTTGCCCCCTCCACCGGCATCGGCCCTGACTTTGCCGGGTTCCCGCGCAACGCTTCAAACGTCGTCGCCGCCCGGATCTCCGCGATGTCATCCTCGCGCAGGCCGATCCCCAGGAACCGCGCCACTTCGCCGATCTCAGCGCCCGGATCGCGCAGCATATCCGCGTAATGCACGAACAGCACGTTTGGCAGATGCCGGAAATTCCACCAGCTCTGGGTATGCGACATGTTCCCGGAATGCGGATAGCCCTCGGTTTCCCACGGGAACCAGCCCCGGTTGATCCAGCTGTCCCAGAAGGCATGGACGTCCGTTCCGACTGACGGCATCGGGTCGCCCACCCGTCCCGGCATCGCGTTGATCATCGCCACAACCTCGGGCGTCATCTTGGACAGGTGGTTCCACAGCGACATGAACACGTCCCGCGCATCGCGCACCACGACGATATAGCGCGTGCCTGCATGAAACCGCGTCGCCTCCAGCGACAGATGGCTCTTCATCACCCGGCGGTGCGTCTGCGCCGCCAGCTGCGCCGCGACCTCGGCGGGGTTCTCGCGCCGCCGGTCCACCCAGGGCGAGACATCGGCCACCGCCGGAACCTCCTGCCCCCGGAACAGCATCTGCATCACGATGTTCTGCATCCATGTCGTGCCCGACTTGTAGGATGTGGTGATGACAATGTCGCCGTCGCGCGGGATCACCAGATCCCAGTTCCGGCTGTCAAAGCCATAGTTGCGATAGTCGCGCGTCCGCTGCGGGAAGACGTAGGTCATGAAAAGCCCTTTCCGTTAAATAAACCGGCCACAGGCCGGACCGGGCCAGTCGCCGCCCGGATCAGTTTGAAATCGTCGTTCCCGAAGGAAAATCGTGTCATTCGGCTGCGGCAGAACAACCGCGCCGGGCTGCGGGCTATCCGCCATGTCGCGCAGCGTCAACGCCGCCTGCCCGCATCGGCGGTAACGGCCCGGTCAAAAGCCCGCGATCATCCCGTGACCGATCCGCCCGCCGCCGATCACTTCCGCTTTGAAATTCCGCAGGTTTTCACGTATCGTCCCGCCTGCATTGGTTTTGCAGTTTTTTCAGAAGGGTTGTCCCATGGCGTCCTCCGTCCCCCCCGGCATGTTCACCGCCGCCGAAATCCGCAAGCACCGCGACACGCTGCCCGTCTTCACCGACGCCGCCGCCGATTTCCTCGACTGGGTCTTCGCCGACCATGTTGCCTTCTTCAACAAATGGGGGGTGTCGAAGTATTACGGCGAACGCAAGCCGGAACACAGGACCCGCGAAAAGCGCATGGCGCAGCTTCGAAAGTTCGGCAAGCCGCAGTTCCTCGTGGATCAGCAGGTCGCAACGGCCTGCATCGTTCTGGCGATGCAGGCCTGCGAGCGCGGTTTCAACGCGACGGGCATGCCCAACACCTGGAAGAAGATCAACGCGCAATTGAAGATCGACCAGAAGCTCTTCGGGACCGATCTGCAGATCATGCTGCAGCAGCTGGGCTGGAAGATCTACTACTGGAACCCCGACCCTTCGCAGAATGCGGCCTGGGATGCCGATGACAAGGCGCTCAATCCCTTGCGTCCGGGGCGCGTCTGGATGCCGGTCTGGGGTGGCCATGCGCTGCGCCATGCCAGTGCCGTGAACCGCGGCGTCTATCACGACTCCAGGGTCGACAACGCGACAAAGCTGGTTGGCTTCAAGAAGACACAGCCGCCGGCCTTCAGGACGGTGCCGTTTTTCGTCGGCATCGCCCATGCCGGGTATCACGTCTTCCCCGGCCGGCGCGGCGACGTGGTCGAAGCGCATTCGATGCGCGAGATGACCGCGCGCGACAATATCGAGGTCGCGCCCTTCAACCCGCTGGCGACAGGTGGCGCGCCGCGCTGGACACGGTCGGAAAAGTACCGCTCGGGCCTGATCGCCGTGCCGCAGGATTTCTGACGGTCCCGCCCGCTTTTTCGCGGGGTGCGGGGCATCAATCGGAGGATCGAATGAACAAGCGCGCCATCCTGATTGTGCAGACCCATCTCAAGGGCCTTGGCCACTTCCCCGGCAACCCCGACGGCCTGTCCAGCCCGGCAACCGACGCCGCCGTGATGCTGGGTCTGACCCCGCGCCAGGCCGGTCTGCCCGCCGGGGCCCTTGCCTTCGAACCCAGACGCCGCCTGACGATGATGTTTCAGCTGATTGCCAAGGACCGCGGCATTGACTGCGACCCGGTCGATGGCTTCTGGGGCCCCGTCACGCAGAACGCCTTTGACGCGGTGGTGCACCTGCTTGACCGGGGCACGCTGCCGCCGAACTGGCGCGACGACCCGCCCTCGGACGCGAACCCCCATGTCTGGCCGCGCGACCGGGGCGACCAGTCCGAGATGCGGGCCTTCTACGGTCCGCCCGGCGCGCCGCCGATCAAGCGCGTCCGCGTGCCGTGGAAACTGCGCCTCGCCTGGGACAAGTCGCAGGTGGTCACCCATATCGGCTGCCATTCGAAGGTGGCGGGCAGCGTCGAGGACGTGCTGACGCGGGTGCACGCCCATTACGGCGAGGCAGAGCTGCGCCGCCTTCGCCTCGACCTCTACGGCGGCTGCTTCATGGCGCGCCGCAAGCGCGGCGGGTCAAGCTGGTCGAACTCATGCCTGGGCCGTGGCGCTCGACTGGGACCCCGAGCGGAACGCGCTGAAATGGGGCCGCGACCGGGCCGCGCTGGACCATACGGACTACAATTTCTGGTGGCATGCATGGGAGGCCGAGGGCTGGGTCAGCCTCGGCCGGTCGCGCAATTTCGACTGGATGCATGTGCAGGCGGCGCGGTTGTAGGGACACCCCTCCCCGTTCACTGCCGTTCTTGCGGCCCCTTCCCGCCCGGAATCAAGCCGAAGGCGCCGGGCGAGCGCCTGCCCGTCCCGGCGGGCTGGCGCTTCTGCGGCGGGGCACTATCGCTTGATGGAGAGGCACTTGGCACCATAAAGCGCATCGTTCAGCCGTAGCAGCGCCATCCCGACGGGAAGTCGCACGCCCGGCTTGGGTTCGCTTCGGCGCTTGGGGGCAATCGCGCGCTTCGAAGCAACGGCTGCTTTGCAGACAATGCTGCCTGTCAGCGGCGCAGATACAGCCGCCTCAGATAGAACAGAATGCACCCGATCCCGATTGTAGCGAACCCGGTACAGAGGCCGACCACCAAACGGTGCATGGTAGGCGGCGAGTAGGAGTCGGTGCCGGGCTTCGTGTGCGGAAGGGCCGAAAAATAGCTGGTTTCGATAGTATACAGGTGCAGCGCCGTCAGCGCAGTGTAAATTCCCCAGACCAGTACAAGCCATTGCAAGGCCAGTAGAAGATAATCTGAAATTCGTCTCACAGGCATCTTCGGTTTTCAGAGCACGAGGCCTTTCTGCCCGCCTACTGTGGCATGCATGTGGCTACTTCAGGCCCAAACCGTTCGCTAACATAGAGTTCCCGCCTCACGACGCCCCCCCTCACCCCGCCTCCGTCTTCCCCCGCCTGTCCGCTCTCAGCGACGCATACAGCACATGGTTCCGCCAGCGCCCGCTGATCTGCAGGTAGCTCTGCGCCACCCCCTCGTATTTGAACCCCGACTTCTCCAGCACCCCCCGCGATGCCGTGTTCTCAGGCAGGCAGGCGGCCTCGATCCGGCTCAGGTCCAGCATCGTGAAGGCATGGTGCGTCACCGCCCTTATCGCCTCGCGCATGTAGCCCTGGCGCGCGAATGCGGCACCGACCCAATACCCTAAAGTCCCCGACTGCGCCGGACCGCGCCTTATGTTGTCCAGCGTGATCGCCCCGACCAGTGCCTCATCCGTCCGCCTTATCAGGAACAGCGGCAGCGCCGTCCCCCCCAGTTCCGCCCGCGCCGCCCAGTAGACGCGGTTGGTGAAGGCCTTGCGCGTCAGATGGTCCTCGGCCCAGGCCGGTTCCCAGGGCACCAGAAATTCACGGCTTTCCGCGCGCAGACCCGACCAGGAACGGTAGTCCGAATGCGTCGGCAGCCGCAGCGTCATCCGCTCGGTCTCGATGCGCACCCTGCGGCGGCGCATCAGCATCAGGCGGCAAGCCTGTCGCGGATTGCGTCCAGCGTCGGCGCGGCCCCGACCGGCCCGTACAGCGCCAGCGCCGTATCCGCCCCGCCGACCAGCCGTTCGGCATAGGCCAGCACATCGGCCCGCGTCACCGCGTCGATCCGCGCCGTCGCCTCGGCCAGCGTCGGCACCCGGTCCCAGATCGTCAGATACCGCGCCAGACGCTCGGCGCGGGAGGACGGGCTTTCCAGCCCCATCAAGAGGCCCGCCTTCATCTGCGCCCGTGCGCGGGCCACCTCGGCCTCGGTCATGTCCTCGGCCGCGCGCTTCATCTCGTCGATGGTCAGCCCGCACAGATCGCCGATCTCTTCCGCGCTGGTGCCCGCATAGATCGTGATCATGCCGGTGTCGTCGTAGCTGCCGCCCTGCGCATAGATCGAATAACACAGGCCACGCTCTTCGCGGATCTTCTGGAACAGCCGTGACGACATGCCCCCGCCCAGCGCCGTCGTATAGATCTGACTGACATAGAGGTCCTCGTCCCGGTAGGCCGGCCCCTGGAAGCCCAGCGCCACATGCGCCTGCTCCAGATCCTTCACCTCGCGCCGTTCGCTGCCGTGCCAGCGGCCCTCCTGCATCCGCGACCGGCCGACCGGCTTCAGGTGCCCGAAGATGCCTTCCGCCGTGCGCACCAGAGCGTCATGGTCAACCGCCCCGGCCCCGGCCAGGATCATCTGGTCCGGCCCGTAATGTTCGCGCACGAACCCTTTCAGGTCTTTCTTGCCGAAGGCTTCCACGCGCTCCGACGGCCCGAGGATCGTCCTGCCCAGGGCCTGTTCCGGAAACGCCGCTTCCTGCAGCCAGTCGAATATGATGTCGTCGGGCGTATCCGCCGCCTGCCCGATCTCCTGCAGGATCACATGCCGCTCGACCTCGATCTCCTTCGGGTCGAAGACCGGGTTCAGCACGATGTCGGCCACCACGTCGACGGCCAGCGGCACGTCCGCCTCCAGCACCCGCGCGTAGTAGGCTGTCATCTCGCGGCTGGTATAGGCGTTGATGTAGCCGCCCACATCCTCGATTTCCTCGGCGATCTGCAGCGCTGTCCGGCGTTTCGTCCCCTTGAACGCCATATGCTCCAGGAAATGCGCGATCCCGTTCTGCTCGGGGCGTTCGTGCCGCCCCCCGGCGCCGACCCAAAGGCCCACCGAGGCCGAGGCGAGGCCCTGCATCTTTTCGGTGACGATACGAAGGCCGTTCGGCAGGGTGGTCAGACGGGTTTTCAACACATACGCCTTTCAAGGACGACGGACTTCAGGGCGGCAAGGTCATTCGGCACCGCCGTGACCCGTTCCGGCCGCTCATAAAGGTCCGCCATGCGCGGGGGAAGGGGCGGCCTGATCCCGGTCGCCGCCTCCACTGCATCGGGGAACTTCGCCGGATGCGCCGTGGCAAGCGTGACCATCGGCACCGGCCCGAGGTGATCGCCTGCGATCTTCACGCCCACTGCCGTGTGCGGGCAGAGCAATTCGCCCGAGGCGGCCAGTTCCGCCGCGATGGTCGCCGAAGTCTGCACCTCGGACACCCGCCCCGACGCGAATCCCGCGCGCAGCTTCGCCAGCGCGCCCTCAGGCACCGCGAACCCGCCCGACTGCTTCAAGGACGCCATCAGCCCCGCCACGACCGCCCCGTCCCGCCCGCAGGCATCAAACAGCGCGCGCTCGAAGTTCGACGAGACCTGAATGTCCATCGACGGGCTGATCGACGGGATCACGCCTGTCGTCTCGTACCGCCCCGTCACCAGGCACCGGTGCAGGATATCGTTCTGGTTCGTCGCCACGACCAGCTTCTCGACCGGCAGCCCCATCGCCCGCGCGATGTGCCCCGCATAGATGTCCCCGAAATTCCCCGTCGGCACCGTGAAGCTGACCGCCCGCCCCGGCGCGCCCAGCGCCACCGCCGCCGTGAAGAAATACACCACCTGCGCCAGCACCCGCGCCCAGTTGATGCTGTTCACCCCCGCCAGCCCCACCTGATCGCGGAAGGCGTGGTCGTTGAACATGTCCTTCAGCCGCGCCTGGCAGTCGTCGAAATCCCCTGCCACAGCCAGCGCATGGACGTTCGCCTCCGCCGGCGTCGTCATCTGCCGCCGTTGCACCTCGCTGACCCGGCCTTCCGGGAACAGGATGAACACATCGACGTTCGGGATGCCCCGGAACGCTTCGATCGCCGCCGAACCGGTGTCGCCGCTCGTCGCGCCCACGATGGTGATCCGCCGCCCGTCCCGCGCCAAGCGCGATGCGGAACAGCTGCCCGATCAGCTGCATCGCGAAGTCCTTGAAGGCCAGCGTCGGCCCGTGGAACAGCTCCAGCAGGAAATGGTTCGCGCCAAGCTGCACCATCGGCGCGCGCGCCCGGTGGCCGAACCCCGCATAGGCCCGGTCTATCGCCCCCCGGAACTCCGCGTCGCTGAACGCATCCCCGACGAAAGGCCGCATCACCCGGAACGCCGCTTCCTCATAGGGCAGCCCCGCCAGCGCCGGCGATGTCGTCACGACGCCAGAACCGGCACGCTTTCCGGCACATACAGCCCGCCGTCGCGGGCAAGCCCGGTCAGCATCGCCTCGCCGAACCCCAGGACCGGGGCCGCGCCGCGCGTGGACACATAGCGCATCAGATCAAAGCCTTCACAAAGTCGCACGCCTGATACGCCACAGAAGGTAGAGTGTCATCCCCGCCCACACCGCAGCCAGCGAAAACCATGTGACCGCATATTCGCGGTGGTTGTTGGGAATGCCCGAGGTGCTGACCGGCACCGGCACAATCCCCTGCGCATCCCCCGCCACGTCCCGCGCCACGATCAGGATCGGCTCCGCCCCCAGCGCCGCCGCCATCGACGGCACGTCGCGCGCGAACCACAGCCTCCGCCCCTGATCCGGCGCAGGCGTGAACCGGTCCGCCTCGTCCGGCCAGTGCAGGTTGCCAGTGACGGTCAGGTTCACCCCCGGCCGCGCCGCCTTTTCCTGACCCTCGGCCACAAACCCCCGGTCCAGCAGAACCCGCCGCCCGTCATCGGTCACGAACGCCGCGATCACCTCATAACCCGCGCCCACCTCCTTCATCCCCGTCAGGACAAAGACCTCTTCGCCAGTCGTCCGCCCCGTCACCTCCACCGGCTGGAACCGCATCGCCAGCGGGTCCGCCACCGCAGCCTCCGGCGAAGGCAACGTTTCCGCCGCCGCCCCGATCCGCCCCTCGATCTCGGCCAGCAGCGCCTCTTTCCAGGCCAGCCGCTGCACCTGCCAGACCCCGAGCCCGATCAGCACCGCGCAGCCGACCGACCCCCAGCAGCACCGGAAACACATACCGCCGCATCAAAGGAAAAGCGCGGGGTTTCCCCCGCGCGCCCGTTTCATCGTGACTGGAATACGCACCTTGCCGCGTCAGACCCCGGCACTGCCCCAGACATAGATCGCCGCGAACAGGAACAGCCAGACCACATCGACGAAGTGCCAGTACCAGGCCGCCGCCTCGAACCCCACATGGTGGTCCTGCGTGAAGTGTCCCTTCATCGCGCGGAACATGCAGACCGCCAGGAATATCGTCCCGATGATCACGTGGAACCCGTGGAACCCCGTCGCCATGAAGAACGACGCGCCATAGATGTTGCCCGCGAAGCCAAAGGCCGCATGGCTGTATTCATAGGCCTGCAGGATCGTGAAGAAGATGCCCAGCACAACGGCCAGCGCGAGGCCGTTCACCATGTCCCTGCGGTTGTTGTCATGCGCGATCGCATGGTGCGCCCAGGTCGCCGCCGCACCCGAACACAGCAGGATCAGCGTGTTGATCAAGGGCAGATGCCAGGGGTCGAAGGTTTCGATCCCCGCAGGCGGCCAGACCCCGTCCACGGCGGGCGACTGCGGCCCCATCGGGTACATCGCATGCTTGAAGAAGGTCCAGAACCACGCGAGGAAGAACATCACCTCCGACATGATGAACAGGATGAAGCCAAGGCGCAGGCCCAGACGCACCACCGGCGTGTGATCGCCCGTCTGGCCTTCGTGCACCATTTCGGACCACCACGCGAACATCGTGTAGAGAACCCCCATCAGGCCGGCCAGGAACACGAAGGGCGTGATATCGTGCATCCACATCACGGCCCCGAACAGCATCGTGAAGCCGCTCCCCGCCCCGATCAGCGGAAGCAGCGACGGGCGCAGGATATGGTAGTCGTGGTTCTTGGCATGGGCCATGATGGTTCCCTTTTCGGGTCTCAGTTGACAGGTTCGGCCCCCGCCGGAACGGCAAGCGCCTGTTCCTCCGGCAGGGGCGTTTCAAAGAACGTGTAGGACAGCGTGATGTGCTTGATGAACTTCGCCTCGGGCGCATCCATGATGGCGGGATCGACGAAAAAGCTGACCGGCATCTCGACGCTCTCGCCCGGTTGCAGCACCTGTTCAGTGAAGCAGAAGCAGTCGATCTTGTCGAAGTATCCCCCTGCCTGATCCGGGGAAACATTGAACGCCGCAGTCCCCGCGACCGGTCGGTGCGCCGTGTTCGTCGCCCGGTAGAACGCCATGCCGGTCTCGCCGATCCGCAGCGTCATCTCGCGCTGGACGGGAACGAAGGTCCAGGGCATCCCCGCCTCGACATTTCCGTCAAAGCGGATCGTCACGGTCCGGTCCAGCACCCGGTCCGCCCCGGGCGCGGCATCGGCCACGCCCGTCGTCCCGGCATAGCCCGTCACCCGGCAGAACCAGCTGTAGAACGGCACAGCGGCAAAAGACAGGCTGCCCATCGTCACGACCAGCGCGACCAGCCCCGTCAGCGTCCGGACCTTGGGGTCGCGCGGCAGTCTCATTGACCCGCCCCGTCGTTCATATGCGCGGCAGCGGCTGAGAGGCCGCCGTTCGACACCTTGACGATGGTCAGCCCGAAGACCAGCGCGACGAATGCCGCCAGAACCAGCCCCAGGCCGACGTTCCGGCCCAGACGCCGCTGATGGATTTCATGCTCGACCTTCATCGCCATGCCTTACCAGCCCCCCAGCCCGAAGGGCTTCAGGCCCGCCTCGACCAGCAGCGCGCCGAAGACAAGGAATGTCCAGTAAAGCGAATAGCGGAACATCGCCTTTTCCGCGCGATAGCTGTCCGCCTCGGCCTGCCCCTCGTCCCGCCGCCAGACCCGCACCGCGTCGGCGATGAACTTGCCGCAGAGGATCATCGCGGCGGCCAGATAGAACGGCCCGCCGACGCTCGTGAAGCCCAGCGCCAGCGTGACCGGCGTCAGAACCAGCGTATAGATCAGGATCTGCGCGCGCGTCGCGCGGCGGCCATGCGTCACCGTCAGCATCGGCACGCCCGCGCGTCCGTAATCGTCCTTCATGAACAGCGCCAGCGCCCAGAAATGCGGCGGCGTCCACAGGAAGATCACCGCGAACATCAGAAGGCTCTCGATGCTGACGCCGCCCGTCGCCACCGCCCAGCCGATCATCGGCGGAAACGCCCCTGCGGCACCCCCGATGACGATGTTCTGCGGCGTGCGGCGCTTCAGCACCATCGTGTAGATGACAGCATAGAAGAAAATCGTGAAGGCCAGCCCCGCCGCCGCCGCCCAGTTCGCGGCAAGGCCAAGCATCACCACCGATATGCCTGACAAGGCCAGCCCGAACCCCAGCGCCTCGCCCGGCGTCACCCGCCCTGAAGGGATCGGGCGTCCCTTGGTGCGGCGCATGATGGCGTCGATATCCGCCTCGTACCACATGTTCAGCGCGCCCGACGCCCCGCCGCCGATGGCGATGAACAGGATCGACACCAGCGCCACGAAGGGATGCACGGGCACGGGTGCGACCAGCAGGCCGACTGCCGCCGTGAAGACCACCAGCGTCATGACGCGCGGCTTCATGAGCTGAACGAAATCGCCGAACCCCGCCTCCTGCGGGGCCGCGATGATCGTCTCGCTGGCACTTGCATCCGTCATATTTCGTCCCGTTCCGCCGCCGCTGTCAGGCCCTGCCGCGCCGCGCCGCGTCAGTCCGCTGCCGCGACCTTCACCGGCGCTGCCGTCCCTGCATCCGCCGTCTTTGCCTGCGCCAGCCACTGTGCATAGGCCGCCTCGCTCACCACCTTGACCGTGATCGGCATGTACGCGTGGAAACTGCCGCACAGCGTCGTGCACTGGCCGAAATAGATGCCTTCCTGCTCGGCTTTGAACCAGACCTCGCTGATCCGCCCCGGCACCGCCGAATGCTGCACCGCAAAGGCGGGCACATACCAGCCGTGGATCACGTCCGACCCCGTCACCTGCACCACGATGGTCTTGTTGACCGGGATCACCACTGCCGTATCGGTCGCCAGCAGCCAGTCCTCACGCGTGTACCCGCCGCGCGCCAGCCGCGCCTCCATCGCCGCGTCCAGCGTGTAGGGGATCGCAGCAGGGTCCAGATCGCCGTCCAGAGTCGCCGGATGCCCCAGCAGATAGCTGTCGAAGGTGATGCCCTCGTCGGGGTATTCATAGCTCCAGAACCACTGGTTTCCCGTCGCCTTGATCGTCACATCGGCAACCGGGATTTCCATCTGCTTGAACAGGATCGGCAGGGAAAATGCGCCGAGGACCACCAGAATCGCGATCGGGATGATCGTCCACAGGATCTCGATCGGCGTGTTGTGGGTGAACTTGGCGGGTGTCGGGTTCGACCGGCTGTTGAACCGCAGGATAACGACCGCCAGCAGGATGACGACGAATGCCGACACCCCGATGCACAGCCACAGCAGCATGTCGTCCAGCCATTGCTGGTCCCGCGCCAGTTCCGTCGCCGCAGGCTGGAACCCCGTACCTTTCAGAACCGGCCGCCCGACCGCCTCCAGTCCCGCTGTCGCGTCCTGTGCAAGAACCGCCCCCGCCGTGGCGGTTGCCGTGACTGCGGCCGCAAGGCCGGCAAGAAAGCTGAAGCTGCGCATGTCGCGTTCCCGTGTTTCCTGCGGCTTATGACGCCGCTTGGCGGTCCGGGCGGAAAATGTCCAGACCCCCGTTGTATCCACCCGTCTCAAAATCATATTAGACCCGTGCGGACAAGCAAAACCATTGCGGCAATAAGACGCTTCGACCCGCCCCTTCCAGACCCCGCCGCAGCCCCCGAAGGACATACACCATGCCCGACGCCGACCGCTTCGCCCCGTTCGAAAAAATGATCGACCCCGACCGCGCGCTCGCCATCCTGCGCGACGCCACGGCGGGTGCCGATGACGGCGACCTCTTCCTCGAACGCGCCCGGGCCGAGGTGATGACCTATGACGACGGCCGCCTGAAGTCCGCGACCTACTCGGCCGAGGAAGGCTTCGGCCTGCGCGCCGTGCGGGGCGAGGTGGCGGGATTCGCGCATTCCTCCGAAATCTCCGAAGCCGCGATGCGCCGCGCCGCCGATACTGCGCGCCTTGCGGTCGGCGACGGCGGCGGCACGATCGCCACCGCGCCGAAAGGCACCAACCGCAAGCTCTACGGCGATGCCGACCCGCTTCTCGACGCGGGCTTCGGCGTCAAGGTCGATATCCTGAAGGACATCGACGCCTATGCCCGCGGCCTCGACCACCGCGTCGTCCAGGTTTCGGCAACCGTTGCGGCGGGGCTGCAGGAGGTCTTCATCCTGAGGCCCGAGGGCACGCTCGTCTCCGACATCCGCCCGATGACCCGCCTCAACGTCTCGGTCATCGTCGAGGCGAACGGACGCCGCGAAACCGGCGGCCACGGCGGCGGCGGCCGGTCGGGCCTGACCACGCTCATGACCCCAGACCACTGGCAGGCCACCGCGCGCGAGGCGCTGCGCATCGCGCTGGTGAACCTCGAGGCGGTCGCCGCGCCCGCTGGCGTGATGGATGTCGTCTGCGGCCCCGGCTGGCCCGGCGTCCTGCTGCACGAAGCCGTCGGCCACGGGCTGGAAGGCGACTTCAACCGCAAGAAGACCTCGGCCTTCGCAGGTCTTATGGGCCAGCAGGTTGCCGCCAAAGGGGTCACCGTGCTTGACGACGGCACGATTCCTGACCGGCGCGGGTCGATCACCGTCGATGACGAAGGCACGCCGTCCCAGAAGAACGTCCTGATCGAGGACGGCATCCTGGTCGGCTACATGCAGGACCGCCAGAATGCCCGCCTGATGGGCGTCGCCCCCACTGGCAACGGGCGGCGGCAGAGCCACGCGCATATCCCGATGCCGCGCATGACCAACACCTACATGCTGGCGGGTCAGGCCGACCCTGCCGCGATTCTCGCCGACCTCAAGGACGGCATCTATGCCGTGGGCTTCGGCGGCGGACAGGTGGACATCACCAACGGCAAGTTCGTCTTCAACTGCACCGAGGCCTACCGCGTGCAGAACGGCCGCATCGGTGCGCCGCTTCGGAACGCAACCCTGATCGGCGACGGGGCGACCGCGCTGAAGCAGATCCGCGCCATCGGCAACGATCTGGCACTGGACCCCGGCATCGGCAACTGCGGCAAGAACGGCCAGTGGGTGCCTGTCGGCGTCGGCCAGCCGACCCTGCTGATCGGCGGGCTGACGATCGGGGGAAGTGCTGCGTAACGCATGCGCCGTCAGGAAGATCGTTCACGAACGATCTTCCCCCCGAAGGGTCTTCGTGAAGACCCTTCCTGCCCGGTGCCACACCCGGCGCAGCGTTACCCCCGCACCGCGCGATACATATTGATCCCCGCCGGTATCCTGATGCCGTCCGCCGTCTCGTACGGGCGCAGCGCCTCCTCCAGCGCCACCCTGATCGCCGCGACATCCTCCGCCGTGCCGCCCTTCTCGATGATGACCCGTCCCGCCGACCCGATCGATGAGAGGACCGACGCGACGCGCCCGGCTCCGCCTGGGTGATACAGCTCGACCCGCTCCATCCGGCCCTCGACCGACCGGAGCCCGGCGGCCCGCAGCATCCCCGTCACGCGCCCGATATCCCGGAACGCCATCGGTCCCGGTGCCTCGGGCGGCACCGGATCGACAGGACCCAGCCGCCCCGTGGCGACCGCATGCGGCACCGTGAAATAGGGGTTGTGCTCCGGCCCCGCCCAGCAGGCGAAATGCAGCTGCCCGCCCGGCTTCAATGCTGTCGCGATGTTCCGGAACGCCGCCGCCGGGTCCGCGAAGAACATGGTCCCGAAGCGCGACACGATCCTGTCGAACGCATCTTTCGGAAACGCATGATCCTGCGCGTCAGCCAGGATGAACTCGGCATTGCCGACGCTCCCGGCTTGCTGCCGTTCCCGGGCGTGGGCCAGCATCGTGTCCGAGACATCCGCCCCCACCACCCGCCCCGTAGGTCCGACGATCTGCGCGACGGCGAACGAGGTATCGCCGGTACCGCAGCCGATATCGAGGACATGGTCGCCCGCGCGCACCGCCGCCGCATCGGCCAGAAGCGCCGACACGCCGCCATGAAGCGTGTCGAGGTCGGCCTGGTGCGCCACCCATTTCGGGCCGGTCTGCGCGGTCCAGAAGGTCTTCTGCGCGATGTTGTCGTCCGAAGGCATAACTCGGCACTCCTGAAGGTTGGGGAAAGCGGGCGGCTCGTCGCGGTTCCTCGCCGCGATCCCGGCAGGGGTATCACAGCCTGTCCTGCGGATCACGCTCGCGTTCGCTCGAAAAAGTCTTTCGCAACGACCCTTTCGACGCGCAAATCGTAACCATTGATTAACCCTGAGGTTGCATATCTGTCCTCACGAATGAGGCGAAGTCGCGGGGCAAACGGTTTGTTCTCTTACCCCACCCCCTTCACCCCACCCACCACGGAAGATGACAGACTCTCGTGGCTTCGTCTCATTCGGTCCCGTCGCGTGGGTGTCGCGACGTTCCACCGGCTTCTCGACGAACATCGCTCGGCTCAGGCCGCGCTTGCAGCACTTCCCGATGTCGCCAGCGCCGCCGGTCTTGCGGACTATTCCCCCTGCCCCGAAGGCGTCGCCGCCGCCGAGATGCGCGCCGGCGCCAGGGCGGGTGCCGCGCTGATCTGCAAGGGCGACGCGCTTTACCCGGCGCTTCTGGCCGAAAGCCCCGATGCCCCGCCGCTGTTCTGGGCGCAGGGCGACCTGTCGCTGCTGACACGGCCGATGGTCGCCATCGTCGGCGCACGCAACGCCTCGTCCCTCGGCCTCCGCATGGCCCGCGCGCTGGCCGAGGGTCTCGGCGCGGACGGCACGCTTGTCGTCTCGGGCCTCGCGCGCGGCATCGACGCTGCCGCCCACACCGCCGCGCTCCCGACCGGGACGCTGGCCGTCATGGCGGGCGGCCTCGACGTGACCTATCCCCCCGAAAACCGGGCCCTCGCCGCGGACATCCTTCGGCAGGGCGTGCTTGTCTCCGAACAGCCCTTCGGTCTGGAACCGCAGGCGCGCCACTTCCCGCAGCGCAACCGCATTGTCGCAGGTCTGGCGCGCGCGGTTGTGGTGGTCGAAGCTGCGACGGGGTCCGGCAGCCTGATCACCGCGCGCATGGCGCTTGACCAGGGACGCGAGGTCATGGCGGTGCCCGGCCATCCCTTCGACGGCCGCGCGGGCGGCTGCAACGCGCTGATCCGCGACGGCGCGATTCTGGTGCGCGGCGCGCAGGACGTGCTGGCCGCGCTGGCGGGCGATACAGGGGCGGCGATGGCGCAACCGGCCGACGCAAGCCCACCCTCCGGACCTGCACGGCATCCCGGCAACCCGCACCCCCCCGAACGCCCGCTGGTCGAAATCGCGGCACTGCACAGCCAGATCCTCGACCGTCTCGGTCCCAGCCCGCTCGCCGAGGATCAGCTGATCCGCGACATCGGCCATCCCGCCGCCGTCATCGCGCCCGAACTGCTGGCGCTCGAACTCGACGGCCGCATCGCGCGGCAGGCGGGCGGCCTCCTCGCCCGCGTCGCCTGATCCGCTCGGTCCCCGTCCAGGCCGCTTGACTCGGGCCGCGCGTCGCGCGGACGCGCACCTGCCCAGTCCCCGGCAGGGCCGGACAACGTATGCACGTAATAAGCACGTAAAGTGCACGTGAAATGCATGTCCCGGAATCCCTCCGCCCGGCCCTCATCAGGCCCGCGATCCCTCTCCATTGACATTGCGCGCCCTTGCCCCTCATGGTCCGCGCCCATATCTCAGCCGCCCGAATTTCCCCAGTCCCCGAGGTTGCCATGGCCGTCGTCGTCGTCGAATCCCCCGCCAAGGCCAAGACAATCAACAAATATCTCGGCCCCGGCTACACGGTCCTCGCCTCCTACGGCCATGTCCGCGACCTGCCCGCCAAGGACGGCTCGGTCGATCCCGAAGACGGATTCGCCATGCTGTGGGAGGTCGCGGCCGACAGCAAGAAGCACGTCCGCGCCATCGCCGAGGCGCTGAAGACCGACGACACGCTGATCCTCGCCACCGACCCCGACCGCGAGGGCGAGGCGATCTCCTGGCACCTGCAGGAGGCGCTGGCCACCCAGCCTGAAGAAGGGCAAGAAGGTCAGCCGCGTCACCTTCAACGCGATCACCAAGATCCGCCGTGACCGAGGCGATGGCAAAGCCCCGCCAGGTCGATATGGAGCTGGTCGAACGCCTACCTCGCCCGCCGCGCGCTCGACTATCTCGTCGGCTTCACCCTCTCGCCCGTTCTCTGGCGCAAGCTGCCCGGCGCGAAATCCGCGGGCCGCGTGCAGTCCGTCTGCCTCCGCCTGATCGTCGAGCGCGAGATGGAGATCGAGGCCTTCCGCGCCCGCGAATACTGGACCGTCACCGCCACCCTTGCCACCCCGCGCGGCCAGGAATATCAGGCCCGCCTGACCGTCCTCGGCGGCAAGAAGCTCGACAAGTTCGACATCCCGACCGCCGAGGCCGCCGAACTGGCCGTGCAGGCCGTCACCTCGCGCGACCTGACCGTCGCAGTCGGTCGAACGCAAGCCCGCCAGCCGCAACCCCTACGCGCCCTTCATGACCTCGACGCTGCAGCAGGAAGCCAGCCGCAAGTTCGGCATGGGCGCCAAGGCCGCGATGTCCGCGGCCCAGCGCCTGTACGAGGCGGGCCACATCACCTACATGCGCACCGACGGCATCGACATGGCGCCCGAGGCGGTGATGGCCGCGCGCGACGAGATCAAGCGCCGTTTCGGCGCCGATTACGTCCCCGACAGCCCCCGCATGTACAAGAACAAGGCCAAGAACGCGCAGGAAGCGCATGAATGCATCCGGCCCACCGACATGGCGCTGTCGCCCGACAAGCTGAAATCGACCGAGGCCGACCAGAAGAAGCTCTACGACCTGATCTGGAAGCGCACCATCGCCAGCCAGATGGCCGCCGCCCGCATGGAGCGCACCACCGTCGATGTCGGCAGCGCCGACGGTCAGGTCGTGCTGCGCGCCACCGGCCAGGTCGTCCTGTTCGACGGCTTCCTCAAGGTCTATGACGAAGGCCGCGACGATGACGGCGACGAAGACGACGCCCGCCTGCCGCAGATCTGCCGAGGGCGAGCCCGCCGACCAAGCGCGCCGTCGACCCCGGAACAGCACTTCACCCAGCCCCCGCCCCGCTACACCGAGGCGACGCTGGTCAAGCGGATGGAGGAACTCGGCATCGGCCGGCCCTCCACCTATGCCTCCATCGTCACGACGATCCAGGACCGCGAATACGTCAGCAAGGACAAGAACCGCCTGATCCCCGAAGACAAGGGGCGGCTGGTCACGGCGTTCCTGTCGAACTTCTTCCGCCGCTATGTCGAATACGACTTCACCGCCGAGCTGGAGGAGGAACTGGACGACGTCACCGCCGGCCAGCGCGACTACAAGGACGTGCTCGCCCGCTTCTGGCGCGATTTCTCCGCCGCCATCGCCGAAACCGCGGACCTGCGCATCGGCGAGGTGCTGACCAAGATCGACGAGGTCCTCGCCCCGCATCTTTACCCGATGCGCGCCGACGGGTCCGACCCGCGCGTCTGCCCGACCTGCGGCAAGGGCCGCCTGAACCTGAAGACCGCGCGCTCCGGCGGGGCCTTCATCGGCTGCTCGAACTATCCCGAATGCCGCTACACCCGCCCGCTCTCCGGCGCGAACGACGGCGAGGGCGGCACCGTCGATGGCCGCGTTCTGGGCCAGGACGGCGGCGACGACGATCACGCCTGCGCGTCGGCCGCTTCGGCCCCTACGTCCAGCGCGGCGAGGCGACCGAGGCGGACCCGAAGCCGCCGCGCGCCAGCCTGCCCAAGGGCTGGGCCGCCGACACGATCGACCTCGACCGCGCGCTGATGCTGCTGGACCTGCCCCGCCTCGATCGGCCCGCATCCGGAGGACGGCGAGCCGGTCGAGGCCGGCGATCGGCCGCTACGGGCCCTACGTGAAGCACTCGTCGACCTACGCCAACATCCGCGACGTGGAGGAGGTCTTCACCATCGGCATGAACCGCGCGGTCGAGGTTCTGGCCCAGAAGGCCACGCGCGGGCGGCCGCTTCCGGCGCGGCCGCTGACGCCGCTTGCGGTTCTGGGCGATCATCCGGACGGCGGGCCGGTGCAGGTGATGGCGGGGCGCTACGGGCCTTACGTCAAGTGGGGTTAGGTCAACGCGACGCTGCCGAAGGGCGTCGAGCCGACCGAACTGGCACTCGACGAGGCGCTGGTCCTGATCGCCGAACGCGCGGCGAAGGGCGGGGCCAAGGGCAAAGGGCGGACGGTGAAGAAGGCGGCGGGGGCGAAGAAGCCCGCAGCCAAGAAGCCGACAGCCAGGCCGAAGGTCGCCAAGGAAAGCGGCGGCCGAAGGCACGCAGTCCCCGGCCCGTCCCAGGACCTCGTCGGTCGTGATGAATCAGGCCCCGGATCAAGTCCGGGCTGCGTGGCGCAATGACTGATGCCCATTCGCCGCACCGCGGCAATTGACACCCGACCTCCCCCGCGCCACAACCCACAACGACCGTCACGCGGGGGAGATGCATGAAAAAGGTCTATCCGGACGCCGCCGCCGCCCTCGATGGCCTACTCCGTGACGGGATGCTGATCGCCGCAGGCGGCTTCGGCCTCTGCGGCATCCCCGAACTGCTGATCGCTGCGATCCGCGATGCGGGCACGAAGGACCTGACCGTCGCCTCCAACAATGCGGGCGTCGATGGCTTCGGCCTCGGCCAGCTTCTGGCAACCCGGCAGGTGCGCAAGATGATCTCGTCCTATGTCGGCGAGAACGCCGAATTCATGCGCCAGTACCTGTCGGGCGAACTGGAGCTGGAATTCAACCCGCAGGGCACGCTGGCCGAACGCATGCGCGCAGGCGGCGCGGGCATCCCCGGCTTCTACACCGCGACCGGCGTCGGCACGGTGATCGCCGAGGGCAAGGAACACCATGATTTCGACGGGCGCACCTACATCCTGGAGCGCGGAATCGTCGCCGACCTCGCCATCGTCAAGGCCTGGCGCGCCGACCCCTCCGGCAACCTGATGTTCCGCAAGACCGCCCGCAACTTCAACGTTCCCGCCGCGACCTGCGGGCGGGTCTGCGTCGCGGAAGTGGAGGAGATCGTGCCGCTCGGCTCGCTTGATCCCGACAAGATTCACCTGCCGGGCATCTACGTCCACCGCCTGATCCAGGGCACACATGAGAAGCGGATCGAAAACCGCACCATCCGCCAGCGGGAGACAGCTTGATGTGGGACCGCAACCAGATCGCCGCCCGCGCCGCGCAGGAGCTTCAGGACGGCACCTATGTCAACCTCGGCATCGGCATCCCGACGCTGGTGGCGAACTACATCCCGAAGGATGTCGAGGTCACGCTGCAGTCCGAAAACGGCATGCTCGGCATGGGCCCGTTCCCCTTTGAGGGCGAGGAAGACCCCGACCTGATCAACGCCGGCAAGCAGACCATCACCGAACTGCCGCAGACCGCCTATTTCGACTCTGCCCAGTCCTTCGCGATGATCCGCGGCGGCAAGATCGCCATGGCGATTCTCGGCGCGATGGAGGTAGCCGAGAACGGCGATCTGGCGAACTGGATGATCCCCGGCAAGCTCGTCAAGGGCATGGGGGGCGCGATGGACCTTGTCGCGGGTGTGGGGCGCGTCGTCGTGGTGATGGACCACACGTCCAAGACCGGCGAGAGCAAGGTGCTGAAATCCTGCACCCTGCCGCTGACCGGCAAGGCCGTCGTCAACCGCATCATCACCAATCTCGGCGTGCTTGACGTTGTCCCCGGCGGCCTGAAGATCGTCGAATGCGCCGACGGCGTCACCGAGGCTGAACTCCGCGCTGCGACCGAAGCCACCCTCGTCTGACCCCGCATTTTCGGTCTGCAAGTATCCCGGGGGCGCGGGGGCTGGCCGCCCGCCCCGTTCCGTGCCGCCCCGATGCCACAGGACTGTCCATATCGTGGAAACAGCTTCACATTACTGCCCGAATCCGTCGCTATCCGACCGGCAATGATGACCGCTGACCTCCCCTCGCCGCACCGCCCGTCCGCCCGCCCCACCCGGCGCGGCCGTGATGCGCTGGTCATGGGCGGCCTTGCGCTTCTGTTCCTCGGCGGCCTGATCGGCCTCGCAGCCGCCACCGGCTGGCGCGAGACGCTGGCCCAGATCGCCCGCCTGCACCTCTGGCAGATCGCCGCGCTCCTCGCCCTGTCCCTCGTCAACTACACCTTCCGCGCCGCCCGCTGGCACATCTTCGCCCGCGCCCTCGGCCTCGGCACCGGGTTCCTCCAGAACACCCGCCACTATCTCGGCGGCTTCGCGATGATCGTCACACCCGCCCGCGTCGGCGAACTGGTCCGCATGCGCTGGATCACCCGCGAAACCGGCTGGTCCTTCGACCGCGCCATGCCGCTGGTGCTGATGGACCGCGCAGGCGACCTCGCCGCGATGGCGCTGATCCTTGCCCTCGCCCTCTCGCTCGCCGCGACCGGCGTCGCGGGGGCCGTCCCCGTCGCCCTAGCTGGCCCTCGCCGTCGCCGCCGTCGCCACACGGCCCCGGCTTCTCGCCGCCCTCGCCACATGGGGCCACCGCGCAACAGGCCGCTTTGCCCGCCTCTTCGCCCGCCTCCGCCGCGCAGCGCGGTCCCTAACCCGCTTTTCCGACCCCCGCGTCCTTTTCGCCGCGATTGCCCTCGGCTGCATCGGCTGGCTGGCCGAGGCCTGGGGGTTCCACCTGCTCCTTGTCTGGATGGGTGCCGATATCGGCCTCTGGAAGGCCGTCGCGATCTTCGTCTTTGCGACGCTAGCGGGCGGCCTGACCGGCGCGCCCGGCGGCGTCGGCGGGGCCGAGGCTGCGATGATCGCGCTCCTCACCCTCGACGGAGTGCCCCTCGATGCCGCCGTGGCCGCCACCGCCATCATCCGCCTGACCACGCTCTGGTTCGCCCTTCTCCTCGGGCTCGCCATCTTCCCCTTCGCCGAACGCATTTCCCTGAAAGGCCGCCATGCGCTGGAAAACCGCTGACTATACCGGCTGGGGCCGCGCGCTGACCGCAAGCGGGGAACTTGCCCGCCCCGAACGCCTGCGCGATCTCGACGCGATCCTTGCCGAAGGCATGGTCCCGGCCATCGGCAACCGCCGCAGCTATGGCGACGCGGCGCTCAACAACGGCGGCCGCGCCATCGATATGACGCGGCTCGACCGGATGCTGTCCTTTGACGAAAGCACCGGAATTCTGGATGTCGAGGCCGGGGCGCGGATCGGCGAGATCGCCGCCGCCTTCGCACCACGCGGCTGGCTGCCGCCGGTCATGCCCGGCACCGGCTTTGCCACCGTCGGCGGTTGCATCGCGCAGGATGTGCACGGCAAGAACCACCATCACATCGGGTCGTTCGGTCAGCATGTCCTGTCTTTCGTGCTGAAACAGGGCGCCAAAACCCTGACCGTCACGCCCGAGAAACAGGCCGACCTCTTCCGCGCCACGATGGGCGGGCTCGGCCAGACCGGCATCATCCTGTCTGCCCGCCTCCGCATGATCGCCTGCAAGGGCGACATCATGCTTGTTACCGAACGCCGCGTGGACGGCTGGGACGAATTCCTCGCGCACTGCTCGATGCGAGCCACGCGACCTACACCGTCGGCTGGATCGACGCGACCGCGCGGGGGGCCGCCCTCGGGCGTGGCATACTGGAGGAAGGCGAAACCGGGTCCGGCCTGCTGCCCAAACGCCCCGTCTCGCGCCGCGTGCCCTTCAACGCGCCGCATTTCGCACTGTCCAAGCCCATCGTCCGGGCCTTCAACAACGCCTATTTCCGGCGCGTCCCCGAGACCGGGCGGACGGTCGTCAAGCCGATCAGCGATTTCTTCTTCCCGCTCGACAAGATTCACGACTGGAACAAGCTGTACGGCAAGCGCGGCTTCCACCAGTTCCAGGGCGTCGTGCCCATCGCCGACGCCCCCGCGCTGCGCGACATGCTGACGGTCATCGCGAATTCCGGCCTCGCCTCGCCGCTTGCCGTCCTGAAACGCATGGGTCCGGGGCGCGCGGGCTATCTCAGTTTCCCGATGGAAGGTTACACCCTTGCCGTCGATTTCCCGAACCGGGCCGAGGCGCGGGAACTCATCAAGCGGCTGGAAGACATGACCATCGCCGCGAACGGGCGGCTCTACTTTGCCAAGGACAGCCTTGCGCGCGGTTCCGACATCAAGGGCATGTATCCCGAATACGGGGATTGGCTGGCCCAGGCCGACAAGGCTGACCCCGAGGGGCGGCTTGCCACCGACATGATCCGCCGCCTGAAACTGAGGACGCCCAAATGAACAGAACCTGGATCATTCTGGGCGCGACCTCGTCCATGGCCCGCGCCTTCGCGCGCCTTGCCGCCGCCGACGGCGCGCTGGTGCTGCTCGGCGGGCGGGACATGGCGGAACTTGAGGCGCTGGCCGCCGATTGCCGCCTTCGCGGCGCGCGCGGGGCCGAGGCGCTGGCCTTCGATGCCCGCGATCCGTCGGGCTTTCCCGCGCTGATCGCCCGGATGGAGACAGAGGAGGGCGAGCTGAACGCCGCCGTCTTTGTCGGCTCGATGCCCGCGCAATCCGACATCGACGCCGACCCGTCGCTGATCGACGGCGTGGTGCAGGACAGCTTCACCGGCCCCGCCCGGTTCCTGCAACTCCTCGCTCCCCTGCAAGAGGCGCGGGGCGGCGGCACGACCGTCGGCGTCGCGTCCGTCGCGGGCGACCGGGGCCGGATCGGCAACTATGTCTACGGATCGGCCAAGGCCGGGTTCGCCACCTACCTGTCCGGCCTGCGCAACCGCCTGACCCGCGCGGGCGGACATGTTGTGACGGTGAAGCCCGGCTTCGTCGATACCGCGATGACCTGGGGGCTGCCGGGCATGTTCCTGGTGGCCACGCCGGACAAGGTCGCGGGCGACATCATGAAGGCGGTGCGGAAAAAGCGGAACGTGATCTACACGCCCTTCTTCTGGCGCTTCATCATGCTGATCATCATCCATGTGCCGGAATTCATCTTCAAGAAGATGAAGGTCTGACAGAGGTCGCTATCGGGGCGACGACAACAAGCAATCCGCGCCGCCGCATGGCAAGGATCAGCAGTGCATCGATGATCAGCAGACCGCCGATCAAGATCGCCCCGCTTTCTCCGCCCACGTATTCAAGCACGACGGGCGACTGAGTCTTCGACATTTCGCTTGAAATGCCCCAGGCCATATTCGCCGCCGCGTGGGCAATGGCCACGGGCCAGACGCTTCCCGTCCACACACGCAGAAATCCGTAAAATATTCCGGCCAGCGTCAGCGTGATCAGAAACAGCGGCGCGACGATCCACGGGTTGCCGGTGCTGTGGTAATAATCCGTCGTCAGCAGGATCGGCATGTGCCACAGCCCGTGCAGAAACCCCACGATCAGCATTGCCGAGATGATACGGAAACCCGTCATCCGGGGCAGCATGTAGCCGCGCCAGCCGACCTCTTCGCACATTGCGAACAGGGTCGAAATGACCAGCCCGGTCAGAATCTTGAAGGTGGTTTTCGCGGCCGACCCGGTCATCTCCGGCATCGCCAGGACCGTCAGCCCGGCCCAGACCAGCAATGCAAGGCCCAGCGCATGAATCGCGAAAGGCGCACCAACCGCCAGCGTCCAGCCCTTCAATCCTGCCGTCGTCAGTCCAAGCTTTCTCAGAACCCCGCGAAGGGTGCCTTCGGGAGCGACAAAAGCCAGCATGATGATCGCCGCAATTGCCGGGGTGAACATCGTGACCAGCGGGCTAGCCTCACCCAAAACGGGGACCGCAACGGCGACGAGCACGGCCAGACCAAGTGTGATCCCGTAAAACGCGAACGCGCGGTTGGGTCCTTGGTCAAACATCCGTCCGTTTCCCCGCCGAGCCATCGGGAGAATTGTATCACGCTTTCCCGGTTAACCCAACGGAAGGGGTGGGCACTACCCCCCGAACCACTGGCTCCACAGCCCCGCCGCCCAGAACATCAGCGACAGCGTGATCATCAGGATGCCCACCCCCAGCTTGTCCCGCATGGCGAAGACAATGGGGTCATAGTCCTGCTTGCCCCACCAGCCAAGCAGCACCATCCGGACCAGCCAGATGGTCATCGGGATCATCGCGGCCCACAGGATCCAGGTCGTCGGATAAAGCTGCACCCCCTGATCGCTGACTGAATACAGGAAGAAGATCAGCAGCGCCCCGAACGTCCCGATCCAGGCCACGTTCAGCAGGTCGCCCCGGTCCGGCCGGCCATAGCCGCGCCCGGGCAGCTTTTCGTCGGACTTGGCCAGTGTCAGCTCGGTCAGCCGTTTGACGCAGCCGAGCGTGATGAAGATCGGGAAGATGAAGATCAGCATGTAGATCGACACCTCGACCTGCCCCGCCGCCGCGCCCGCGATGACCCTGATCGGTGTAGAGGCCCGCCAGCATGGCGATGTCGATCCAGCGCATCCGCTTCAGCTTCAGCGAATAGGCCAGCGAGGCGACCATGTAGAGCAGGATAACGCCGAGGAACGCCATGTTAAGCGAAGCCGCGATGCCGATCGCCAGCGCGGCCAGCGCTACGAACGCCATCATGCCGACCCGGATCGGCACCGCCCCGCTGGCAAAGGGCCGGTTGCATTTCGTCGGGTGCAGCCGGTCTGCTTCGAGGTCCATCAGATCGTTGACGATGTAGATCGACGATGCCGCCGCCGAAAAGGCGACGATCCCCCACAGGATCGGGATCAGCGTGACCAGATCGAAACGGTGCGCGGCGATCATGGGCAGGATCAGCAGGATGTTCTTGACCCACTGATGGGGCCGCATCGCACGGGTCAGGCCGCGCCAGCTCCACCCGCCTTCATACTGCACGACGTTGCGGCCCTTCGCAGCCAGCGCCCGGGCCGAGGCCGGATGACCCACAACCAGCGCATTGTCGGCGCGGTCCCAGATCGCCATGTCGCCGGCCTCGTTCCCAGCATAGTCGAAGCCATGCTCACCATAGGCCGCGACCAGCGCCTCGGCCTTGGCCGCGCCCTTTAGGTTATTTACGCCGTCGGATGCAAAGACCTGATCGGCAAACCCGTAATCGGCTGCCAGCTGCCGCACCAGACTTTCATCCGAAGCCGAGGCCAGCGCCACCTCGCGCCCCGCCATCCGGCTGTGCAGCGCCAGTTCAGCGATGGGCGGGTTGACCGGAAGCAGGTCCGTCCGGATCGGCGCGATCCGCGCCAGTTCCGACTTCAGCCGAGCGGGATTGCGGAAATGCCGGATGGCCGCGCCTAGCGTCGCCAGCGGGTCGCGCCCCAGCCCCGCCCAGAACGTCTCGAACAGAATGTCGGTCTTCAGAAAGGTGCCGTCCGCATCGAGCACCAGCGGCTTCACGTCACTCATGCGGTCAGATCACCCTTTCACGGCAAAGACGCAGCCGTCCGACATCAGTTCGGGCGGTGTCACGCAAAGCCCGCGCGCGACCGCCCAGGCGGCCAGGACCTTCGGCACATAGTCGCGTGTCTCGGCGAAGGGCGGCACGCCTGAGTTGGATTTCACAGAATTCTCGCCCGCATTGTATGCCGCGATCACCATCAGCGGATCGCGGTCAAACTCTTTCATCAGCCAGTCCAGATAGGCAACCCCGCCCTTGATGTTGTCGACCGTGTCCAGACTGTCCTTGACGCCGAAGCGGTCTGCAGTCGCCGGGATCAGCTGCATCAGCCCGACCGCACCCGCGGTCGACACGGCATCGGTCCGGCCTGCGCTTTCGATGCCGATCACGGCCAGCACCAGCGCGGGCGAGACCTCGGTGCCGATGGTCGCGGCCAGGATATCCTTGCCATGCGCCTGCGCGATGTCCTGCAGGTGCTGCATGCGCGGTGCCGCGACGCTGGTGCCCTGCGGCCCTTGAGTCAGCGCCGAGAGCGACTTCGAGAACCGCCCGGCACCCTGGTCGAGCGCCGCAGGGACGATGTCCCAGAACCAGGCATAGGCGCCTTTCGGCGTGGCGGGCATCCCCGACGGCGACGGCGCCAGCCCTGGTGCGGCACCGCCGCGCGGGATCGGATTTTCCGGCGCTGGCATCACCGCTGCCAGCATCCTGGCCTGTTCCGCCGGGTCGATCTGGACGGTGATGCGTTTGCCCGCATCCGGTTTCGGGGCCGAGATGCGCTTGAAGGTGAAGTCTGGATAGATGCTTTTGTCTGCCTCCGCCGTTGCGGCAGTGGCAGTGATCAGGCCGATCAGGGCCGTCGCAAATGCGAAGTTTCGCGTCATCCCACGCGTCCCGCCTGCCTCGTCGTTTCTTATCCTTACCGCGCTTCCTGCCACGGCGCTTGCCCCCCGGCCAGAACCTTGCAACAATCCGCCGATCAAAGCGCAGGGTTTGGGCCTTTCGGCAACAGAACCGCAGAAACGACACCTGCCCGACACGGGGGTTCTTCATTAAAAACAAATGCCTGACAGGATCGTCACAAAAAACCGTGTAGAAGCCCCGATTTTCGTGAACTTGCCCAACTCCTGCCATGATTGGAACGTCCCATAGGGGTATGCCACGGTGGGAAGGGCATTAGCACGGGGTGTGGGCCTGCCGCTGGTCGGTGTGAAACGCGCAATGTGACGGAGACTGTTATGAAAGTGTTTAAGTTGGCCAGAGCGTACCGGACCGCCGAAGACGGTGCTGTCACGGTGGACTGGGTCGTTCTGACGGCGGCCGTTGTTGGCCTCGGGGTTGCGGCCTTGTCCGCGATCCGGTCCGGAACAAGTTCGCTGACCGACAAGATCGAGAGTCAGCTGAAGGCGCAGACCATTTCAACGACCTTCTGAATTCAGGATTCGTCTCTCAGCGACCTGCAGAGCCGCGCTTGCTGCGCGGCTTTGTCATTTTGGATCAATACTTTGCAAGTTTTCAGAGGTTCTTTCCATTGGCCCCGGCACGGAAACCGTCGGCGTTCACTGTTTCGAAACTTCGGTTGAGAAGTACCGAAAAAGTACGAGCGGTGCCCCTTTTGCGTCACGATTCGGGGTCAGAAGATATCCATGCCGCGACGGACACGGGTTCGGTGATGCCCCCCAGACGCAGCGGTGAGTGTGTAAATCAAATCGAACCCTACGGAGTGACCTGACCATGAAATTCTTCAAATCCGCCCGCGACTTCCAGAACGACGAAGCCGGTGCTGTGACCGTTGACTGGGTTGTGCTGACCGCCGCCGTCGTCGGCCTCGGCGTCGCAGCCCTCGCCGCTGTCCGTTCGGGCACGGCGTCGCTGACCTCGAAGATCAGCAACCAGCTGTCCTCGCAGACGATCTCGACCACGTTCTGATCGCTGGCCCGCAAGGGCCGACACCAGACCAGGTTACGGAAGCCGCGTCCCGCAAGGGGCGCGGTTTTCGCTTGCGGGGGGACGGACGCAGCCCTCCCCCCGGACGCCGATCCGGACGTCGATCCAGGCAACGCAGTGTTTCCTGCAATTCCCTTAACGCTTCAGAAACGAACGCCTTGCGCCCCTTTTGCGTCACAATTCGGGGTCAGAAGATATCCATGCCGCGACGGACACGGGTTCGGTGATGCCCCCCAGACGCAGCGGTGAGTGTGTAAATCAAATCGAACCCTACGGAGTGACCTGACCATGAAATTCTTCAAATCCGCCCGCGACTTCCAGAACGACGAAGCCGGTGCTGTGACCGTTGACTGGGTTGTGCTGACCGCCGCCGTCGTCGGCCTCGGCGTCGCAGCCCTCGCCGCTGTCCGTTCGGGCACGGCGTCGCTGACCTCGAAGATCAGCAACCAGCTGTCCTCGCAGACGATCTCGACCACGTTCTGATCGCTGGCCCGCAAGGGCCGACACCAGACCAGGTTACGGAAGCCGCGTCCCGCAAGGGGCGCGGTTTTCGCTTGCGGGGGGACGGACGCAGCCCTCCCCCCGGACGCCGATCCGGACGTCGATCCAGGCAACGCAGTGTTTCCTGCAATTCCCTTAACGCTTCAGAAACGAACGCCTTGCGCCCCTTTTGCGTCACGATTCGGGGTCAGAAGATATCCATGCCGCGACGGACACGGGTTCGGTGATGCCCCCCAGACGCAGCGGTGAGTGTGTAAATCAAATCGAACCCTACGGAGTGACCTGACCATGAAATTCTTCAAATCCGCCCGCGACTTCCAGAACGACGAAGCCGGTGCTGTGACCGTTGACTGGGTTGTGCTGACCGCCGCCGTCGTCGGCCTCGGCGTCGCAGCCCTCGCCGCTGTCCGTTCGGGCACGGCGTCGCTGACCTCGAAGATCAGCAACCAGCTGTCCTCGCAGACGATCTCGACCACGTTCTGATCGCTGGCCCGCAAGGGCCGACACCAGACCAGGTTACGGAAGCCGCGTCCCGCAAGGGGCGCGGTTTTCGCTTGGCGCAGGGGTCGTGCCCGCAAGGCCGGGCACACGCCCGTTGCACCCGAAAGCCCGCACATTTGTTTACAATTCCGCATCCGACTGTTTCGGCGCAGGCCCCCGGGATCAGACATTCAGCCCATCCATGCCGCATTCGTGACAAGAAACCCCGGCCTATTCAGGATCAAGAGCGGGCTTCAGGTCGGACTGTCTGACGAAGTAGCGGCGCGTAACCTTTGTGAACGGAGTAGATCATGAACTTCAACCTGGCAGCCCGCCGCTTCGTCGCCGATAAATCCGGTGCCGTGACCGTCGACTGGGTCGTTCTGACAGCCAGCATCGTCGCGCTCGGCGTGATGGTGGTCACGATGCTGACCGGCAACATGGGGTCGGTCGGGGCGAAGACGAACTCTTTCCTGCAGTCGCAGACGATTTCGACGACGTTCTGATCCGGCGGGAACGTGCCGTCACCCGGCCCGCGGCACGCTTGCTGTTGACGAGGAACAGTCGTTTCCTTTAGAGGCAAATTCCGCGTGTGCGGCCCCCTTTGACCACCATTTTGCCGTAATCGATTCCGATAGTTAAGGGGATTGCGGGAAACGGTCGTCAGCGTGGGGCCGACTGTCTTCGTGACGCGATCGACGAAAGGATACGGAATGCGGTTGGTGTTTGGTTTGGTGCTTGTGCTCGGGGTCGCCCTGGCTGGCTTCGCCGTCTACATGGCACAGGGCTTCATTGCCCAGACCGCAGCCGAACGGGACGCCCTGCTTGCCGCCCAGGCGCAGGCCGTGGTGCTGGTTGACATTGTCGTCGCGAAGACTCCGCTGAAGTACGGCGACCGGATGACGATTGAAAACCTGGAACTGATCAAGGTGCAGGAGGGCAAGGTGCCCGAGGGTGCCTTCAACGCCGTGATGGCTCCGCTGGGCGGCGATCCGGCGATCAAACCGGTCTTCTTCGAAGGCGAAACACGGTCCCGCGCGGCGTTGCGCAGCTTCGAGATGTTCGAGCCGATCATCGCCACCAAGATCACCGAACCCGGCGTCGACGCCGGCATCAACGCGAACCTGACGGCTGGAATGCGTGCATTCGCAATCAATGTCGATGTGTCGTCGGGTGTTTCGGGCTTTCTTCGGCCGGGGGACCGCGTGGACGTCTACTGGAGCGGGAACGCCAACGAAAAGGAAGTTACGCAGCTGATCGAACAGGGCGTGCGCCTGATCGCCATCGACCAGAGCGCCGATGCCGACCGGTCCGAGGAAACCCTGATCGCCCGCACCGTGACGGTCGAGGCATCGCCGCAGCAGGTCGCCGCCCTGGCGCAGGCGCAGACGACCGGACGGCTGACCTTGTCGCTGGTTGGCGCGGGCGACGACGTGACGGTCGGCGATGTCGAAATCGACCAGAACACGTTGCTCGGCATCACGCAGGAAGAGGTCGTCCAGGCAGAGCCTGACAAGGTCTGCACGATCCGCACGAACAAGGGCGGCGAAATCATCGAAACGCAGATACCCTGCACCGACTGACGGCACGGCGGCCGCCGCCCGGCGGCCGATGCAAGGGAAAAGACAGCGGGCCGGACACCGGATATGGTGTCCGGCCCTTGTGTTTGCCGCAAGCGCTTCCCCAGTGTTGCGACTTATCCACATCAGAAAACCCCGCCAAACTATTGATTCTCTGCAAAAAATCGCCCCCTGACGCATTCTGCCGTCAATTCGGGCAATAGACCCGGCTTGATATAACCCGTGATCGGAGAGGCAGGTCACATGAGCATGCACAAGGTCCTGAAGGCCGGCATGGTGGGCGTTGCGCTCACCGCGACGGTTGTTCCTGCGGCGCGATCCGAGACGCTGCAGATCATGAACGGCACGGCATCGGCCCCGCTGAACGTCCCGATGAACCGGGCCGTTGTCGTCGAAGCCGATCAGCCATTTGCCGAACTGTCCATCGCCAACCCCGGCATCGCGGACATTTCGACCCTGTCGGACCGGTCGATCTATGTGCTCGGCAAGGCCCCTGGCCGCACCACGCTGACGCTGCTTGGCCCGGATGGCCGGCTGATCACCAACGTCGATGTTCAGGTGACGCCGGATGTGGCCGAATTCAAGGAACGTCTGCAGCAGATCCTGCCCGGCGAGAACATCGAGGTCCGCACGGCCAATGACGGCATCGTCCTGTCGGGCACCGTATCTTCGACCGCAGGTCTTGACCGCGCGCTTGATCTGGCGAACCGCTATGCGCCGGACCGTGTGTCGAACCTGATGGGGGTCGGCGGCGTGCAGCAGGTCATGCTGAGCGTGCGGTTCGCGGAAATGCAGCGGTCGGTCAGCAAGCGCTTGAACGGAGGCCTGACGATAAATGATCAGGGAACGGGCTCCGGCATCTCCATAGGCGGCGGCGCAGGCAACCTGATTGGCGGAACGACGATCGGGTCCGGCGCTTCAACCAACCTCAATCTTGATGCCGAAACGATCGGCCAAGGCGCCATCGGTTTCACCATCGGCAGCATCGAATTCGGCGTGCTTCTGGAAGCGCTTGAAACCAAAGGTCTTGTGCGCACGCTGGCCGAACCGAACCTGACCGCACTTTCCGGTCAGGAAGCCAAGTTCCTTGCGGGCGGCGAGTATCCGATCCCGGTCGACGCCGACGATTCGGGCATCACCATCGAATACAAGCCCTTCGGCGTCGAACTTGCCTTCACACCCCGCGTGGTTGAAGGCGACATCATCAATCTGGCGATCAATGCGGCAGTGTCGTCGATCAACTCGACCATCACGGTGTCCAGCGGTGCCTTCTCGGTCAACGCATTCAAGCGGCGCGAGGTCGAAACCACGGTTGAAATGCGTGATGGCGAGAGTTTCGCCATTGCGGGCCTGCTTCAGGACGACTTCCGCGACAGCAATGGGCAGGTGCCCTGGCTCGGTGACGTGCCGGTCCTGGGTGCCCTGTTCCGCAGTGCGGACTATCAGCGCGCGCAGTCGGAACTCGTGATCATCATCACGCCGCACCTGGTTTCGCCGACGCGCGGCGAGGCGCTGGCCCTGCCGACCGACCGGGTCCGCCCGCCGACCGAGGCAGAGTTGTTCCTTCTGGGCAAGACAGCAACCGTCGGTGGCAAGCGCGCCAAGGGCGCGGCTGCCGAAGTGGCGCGGCAGGACTTTTCGGGGTCCTATGGCTACGTGATGGAGTAAGGACATGCGGATCACATACAGCACCCTCCTCGTGTCGGCGGGCATCGCGGCGCTTAGTGCGTGCAGCAAGGAAACCGACGTTCTGCGCAGCTTCTACACCGAAGCGGGCAGCGAGCTGGAAACCAAGGATTTCGGCAATTCGACGATGAACAACAAGTCGGTCCAGACCGGCGAGCAGTCCTATGCCGTCGATCTGACCCGGCGTTTTGCGGCCGATGTCCCCGCGACGGTCAACTTCGCCTTCAACAGCGCGGTGCTGGACGGCGGCGCGCAGCAGACGCTGATGCAGCAGGCCGACTGGATCCGCCAGTTCCCCGAGGTCCGGTTCCGCGTCTACGGCCATACCGACCTCGTCGGATCAGACGCTTACAACAAGCGGCTTGGCCTGCGGCGCGCGCAGGCGGTGGTAGCCTTCCTGTCCAGTCAGGGCATCAGCCGGTCGCGGCTGGAGGCCGTCGCGTCGTTCGGCGAAACGCAGCCGGTGGTTCTGGTCCAGACGGAAGATCGCCGCAACCGCCGCACGGTCACGGAAGTGTCGGGATTCGTTCAGACCAACCCGTTGATCCTGAACGGGAAATATGCAGAAGTGATCTGGCGCGAGTATGTCAAGAGCGCTGAGCCCCCCCACCAGCAGGAGGCCGCAAGCGCAGGCGGCGCGACGGGCGGCGGTGCCACCGGCAGCGGCGGCTGATGCCGCGTCCTTCAAGAACATAACTGCGTGAACATGGGGATGAGGCGGTCTTTCTTGAACAAAGGCCGCCTCATCTGCTTTACCGTGTCATCAAATCCAACAATTGGGAAAATTTAGCCCCAATGTTGCCAACATTGTCGCCGACTTTCGAAACTTGGGAGTAAGTGGCACGACGTAGGGTCGTGTGAAGGTGGTGGACTTTGGGCGCCGGACGTTCCGCAGGACCTGCAGGACGGTTTACGACCAGAAACCTCCGCCGCGTGCAAAAGGACGTGACGGGATGAGCAGTGTGGCCATGTTGCAGCCGGAACCAGCGCCGATCGTAGCCTGTACGATTTCGCGGGACGTCAGCAACTTCGATCTTCTGATCGAGGATATGGAAGCCGAGCTTGGCGAAAGCTGGGGCGACCTGACCTTCGACGACGCAATCCTGTTCCTGAACCAGCCCGATGCACAGTCGCTGGAATTCGTCGCCATCGCCGTCGACAGCCAGGATGAAACCGCGCTGTCGCGGATTTCGGGCATCATCTCGACCGCCAAGGAAAAGGGCATCCGCGTCATCCTGATCGCGGAAGAGGTCAGCCCGATCGCGCTGCACCACCTGATGAAGGTCGGCGCGCGACGATTTCGTGCCTTACCCGCTGCCCGAAAATGCCCTGCATGACGCTATCCAGCGGCTGCACGAGGTAAAGGCCCCTGCACCCGATCTGGCCGAACCGCTGGTTGCCTCGCCCAGCTTCAAGGCCAAGGGCGACCGCGACGGCGTCGTGATCCCGGTCCACGGTCTTGCCGGCGGAACCGGAGCCACGACATTCGCTGTCAACCTCGCCTGGGAACTGGCGAACGTGCAGAAGGACGGACCGCGGGTCTGTCTGCTGGACCTGAATTTCCAGACCGGGTCAGTGTCGACTTATCTCGACCTGCCGCGCCGCGAGGCGGTCTATGAGATGCTGTCGGATACCGCATCGGTGGACAGCACCAGCTTTCTTCAGGCGCTTCTGACCTTCAATGACAAGCTGCATGTGATGACGGCACCGGCCGAAATGCTGCCGCTGGACATCGTCACATCCGAAGACATCAACCGCGTCATCGACGTGGCGCGCGCGAACTTCGACTTCGTCGTCATCGACATGCCCTCGACCGTCGTGCAATGGACCGAAGCCGTGCTGCATCAGGCACATGTCTACTTCTCGATGATCGAGCTCGACATGCGCTCGGCCCAGAATACGCTGCGGATGATCCGCGCGCTCAAGGCCGAGGAATTGCCCTACGAAAAGCTGCGCTACGTTCTGAACCGCGCCCCGCGCTTCACCGACCTGTCGGGGAAAAGCCGCGTCAAGCGACTTGCGGAAAGCCTGGACATCACCATCGAACTTCAGCTGTCCGACGGTGGCCGTCAGGTGACGCAATCGAACGACCACGGACTTCCGCTGGGTGAAACCGCAGGCAAGAACCCGCTCCGCAAGGAAATCAGCAAGCTCGCCAAGTCGCTCTACGATCTCAACAAGGCCGCGGAAGCCGCCAAAGCATAATCCTTTGAGGCAAAGCCATGTTTTCGCGTTATAAAAAGCCCGCCCAACCCGAAGCCCGCCCGTCGGCGACGTCGCCGGTCCGTGCCGTCAACGAAGGGCCCATGGCATCGTCGCCGGCCGCGCCCAAGGGGTTTGCGATGCGCCGCCCGACGTCCGGCGGAGCGCCAGCCGCTGCGCAGGTCGTCGCCGCCGACAAGGAACGCAAGCGCAAGGACCGGATGAGCGAACTGAAGGTCGAGCTGCACAAGCGGCTGCTCGACAACCTGAACCTGGCGGCCCTGGAATCGGCGACCGAATCCGATCTGCGACAGGAAATCGTCTCGATCTCGACCGAGGCGCTGGAAGAGCTGAACTTCGTCCTCAACAAAGAGGAACGCCAGAACCTTACGTCCGAACTCTATGACGAGGTGATGGGGCTCGGCCCGCTCGAGCCGCTGCTGAAGGACGACACCGTCAACGATATTCTCGTCAACGGCCCGCAGCAGATCTTCGTCGAACGCGATGGCAAGCTGATGCTGACCGACATCACGTTCAAGGACGAACGCCACCTTCTGCGGATCATCGACAAGATCGTGTCGGCCGTGGGTCGCCGCGTCGATGAATCGAACCCCTATGTCGACGCCCGTCTCGCCGACGGCTCGCGCTTCAACGCCATGGTCCCACCGATCGCGGTGGATGGTTCGCTGGTCTCGATCCGGAAATTCAAGAAGGAGAAGCTGGCTGTCGATGACCTGGTCAGGTTCGGGGCCTTCACCGAGGAAATGGCGGCATACCTGCAGGCCGCCGTGTCTACCCGCCTCAACATCATCGTGTCGGGCGGAACCGGTTCGGGCAAGACGACGACGCTGAACGCCCTGTCGTCCTTCATCGACAACCACGAACGCATCCTGACCATCGAAGATACCGCCGAACTTCAGCTGCAGCAGGTCCATGTGGGCCGGATGGAAAGCCGCCCGCCGAACGTCGAAGGCAAGGGTGCCGTGACCCAGCGCGACTGCCTGCGCAACGCGCTCCGGATGCGCCCCGACCGCATCATCGTCGGCGAAACCCGCGGCGAGGAAGTCATCGACATGCTGCAGGCCATGAACACCGGCCATGACGGGTCGATGACGACGATCCACGCCAACTCGGCCCGCGACGGCGTTTCCCGTCTGGAAAACATGATCGCGATGGCCGGCATCGAAATGCCGATCAAGGCGGTCCGCAGCCAGATCGCGTCCGCTGTGAACCTGATCGTGCAGGCGAGCCGCCTGCAGGACGGGTCGCGCCGCATGGTGTCCATCACCGAAATCACAGGCATGGAAGGCGACGTCATCTCGATGCAGGAAGTCTTCCGATATGAGCGTCTGGGCCTGGCCCCCGACGGCAAGATCATCGGACGCTTCACCGCGACCGGCGTGCGGTCGAACTTTTCGGACCGCTTCCGCCAGTGGGGCTTTGACCTGCCCGCTTCCATCTACGAACCCATCGCAGCGCAGTAAGCATCATGATCATCAGCCCGACCCCGATCATCTATGGCCTGATCTTCATTGCAGTCCTGCTGCTGGTCGAAGGCATCTACCTGACTGTCTTCGGCAAGTCGATTTCGCTGAACAGCCGCGTCAACCGTCGCCTGACCCTTCTCGAAAAAGGCGGTCAGCGCGAACAGGTCCTGGAACAGCTCCGCAAGGAAGCCAGCCAGCACCTGAAGGCGCGCGGCATACCGCTCTATTCGCTTCTTGCCACCAAGGCGCAGAAGGCCAACATCGCCTTTTCGCCCAAGGCCCTGATCGGCATCATGGGGCTTCTGTCGTGCGTCGCCTATCTCGGCCTGCGCATCGGCACTGCGGCCTCGCCGACCGTCCAGATCGCGCTTGCGGTCGTCATGGGCGTCGGTGCCGTCTACGTCTGGGTCAATGGCAAGGCCAAGAAACGCCTGGCGCTGGTCGAAGAACAGCTGCCTGATGCCGTCGAACTGATGGTCCGCTCGCTGCGCGTCGGGCACCCCTTCGCATCGGCGATCCAGATCGTCGCCAAGGAGGTGCCCGACCCGCTCGGCACCGAATTCGGCATGATCGTCGACGAAAACGCCTATGGCCGCGAAATCTCGGAATCGCTCAAGGATCTGGCCGAACGCATGGACATGCAGGATCTGCGCTTCCTTGCCGTTGCCGTGACAATCCAGCAGCAGTCGGGCGGCAACCTGGCCGAGATTCTGGATGGTCTGGCCAAGGTGATCCGCGCCCGCTTCCGCCTGTTCCGCCGCGTCAAGGCGATCACCGCCGAAGCGAAATGGTCAGGCATGTTCCTGTCGCTGTTCCCGGTCGGCGTCCTGGTGATCATCCAGGTGCTCAAGCCCGACTATTATGATACGGTCAAGGACACGCCGGCATTCATTCCAGCCGCGCTGATCGTGGCGGCATTTCTGACAGTGAACGTGATCTTCATGAAGATCATGGTCAACATCAAGGTCTGAGGGGGCACGGACCGTGGAATTCCTTACGAATATCAACGACATGCTGGTGGCGCAGCTAGGCCCGCTCGGGCCATTGATCGCTACCGGCACAGCGGGTCTGCTGCTGGTTCTGGCGACGCTGCCGGTCATGCTGCGCAAGCGGGCCGACCCGCTTTCCAAGCTGCGTGAATCCAACCGCCCGTCGGGTCTGTCGCAGTCCAAAGGCCCGTCGAAAAAGTCGCTGCGCATGGGATCAGGCAGCGACAAGCTGGACAAGTTCGCGGGCTTCCTCGAACCCCAGTCCGAAGAGGAAATGTCGACGGCCCGCATGAAGATGACCCGCGCCGGCTATCGCGGGCGCAATGCGGTGCGGACCTTCCACGCCGTCCAGTTCGGGCTCGGCATCTTCTTCCTGATCTGCGGCATGATCTATGCCATCGTCGCCTCGGCCACGGGCGAAGTGTCGACAACGACGCTTATCCTTGCCGTCCTGATCCCCGGCGCGGTCGGCTATTACCTGCCGAAATACTGGATCGACAAGCGGATCGAGGCCCGCCAGCAGCAAATTCAGGACGGTTTTCCCGATGCGCTCGATCTTCTGCTTGTCTGCGTCGAAGCCGGTCAGTCTCTGGATCAGGGCATCATCCGCGTGTCCAAGGAACTGGCCGCAGGCTATCCCGCGCTGGCCGAAGAGTTCGGCATCGTCTCGGCCGAGGTAAAGGCCGGCAAGGAAAAGATCACCGTCCTGCGCAGCTTTGCCGAACGCTGCGGCGTGGCCGATGTCGCGTCCTTCGTGACCGTGATGATCCAGTCGCAGACCTTCGGCACGTCCATCGCCGAGGCGCTGCGGGTCTATGCGTCGGAAATGCGCGACAAACGCGTCATGCGGGCCGAGGAAAAGGCCAACAAGCTGCCGACAAAAATGACGCTTGGAACGATGATGTTCACCGTGCCGCCGCTGCTGGTGATCCTTGTGGGTCCGTCGGTTTACGATATGCTGAAATTGTTCGAAACCATGAAGTTCTAGCGCACGGGGCCCCAGTATCGCCCATGAACCGACCCGCTTCCGTCCTTCTGATGACCTTTATGCTGATGGCCGCCTGCACCGACACAGGCGGCCTTGGTGCATCTGACGGCTCGCCGTTCGCGCCAAGCGGCACCGATGCGCGCGGAACCGAGGTCGACCCTCTGCTCGTCGGCCATCGGCTGATGGAGGCGGGTGAGGCTGAACTGGCCCTGCGCGCGTATTACCGGGCCGGGTCGGAAATCGGCCTGACTGCGGATGTCCTGTCGGCCATCGGGTCCGCCAACCTGCGGCTCGGTCGGCTCGGGCAGGCAGAAAAGACCCTGCGCCAGGCCCTCAAGGCTGACCAGACTTCGGTGCCAGCCTGGAACAACCTGGGCGTCGTCCTGATGGAAAAGGGGCAGGTCGCCGAGGCTAGCCGGGTTTTCAGGACGGCCTATGCCCTTGATAGTGGCCAATCGGACGACATCCGCGAAAATCTTCGCCTCGCGCTCGCCCAGATCAAGAATCCCGAGTATGAAGACCCCAATGAGAAAAAATTCTCTTTGGTGAGACGCGGGAACGGTGAATACCTGCTGCTCTCCAAACATTGAGGCATCGAGCAGAAAAGGACGCAGAACATGCGCCACCCTGTCCTGATTTCGCTGTGCTTGGCCAGCGCGGCAGCGCTGTCTGCCTGCCAGAAATCCACCGACGCAGAGGTCGACCGCGCGCTGGAAAGCGTGAACGTGATCGACGAGTCGAACCTGAACGACATCATGCTGACGGTCGGCGACCCGGATGAGGCCGTCACTTACTTCAAGCGCGCCACAGCCGAAAAACCGGACCGCATCGACCTTAAGCGCGGGCTGGCCAAGTCGCTGATCCGCGCGCAGAAGCCGACCGAGGCCGCCATCGTGCTGAACGCCGTCATCGCAAGCCCGGAAGGGACGAACGAAGACCGCGTGGCGCTCGCCGATGCCTATATCCGGTCGAACGACTGGAAGCGGGCGGAAGAAACGTTGGGAACCATCCCGCCGACGCACGAGACCTTCGAACGCTACAAGCTGGAAGCGATGGTCGCCGACGCGAACAAGAAATGGGACAAGGCGGACAGCTTCTATGAAACCGCCGTCGGCCTGACGAACACCCCCGCAGCGGTCCTGAACAACTGGGGCTATTCCAAACTGACGCGCGGCGAATATGCCGGGGCGGAAAAGCTGTTCGCGCAGGCCCTGACCTATGACGAAAAACTGTTCACCGCCAAGAACAACCTGGTTCTGGCACGGTCCGCCCAGCGCAAATACGACATGCCGATCGTGCAGATGACGCAGACCGAACGCGCGCAGCTGATGTACACGGCGGCGCTGTCGGCGATCAAGCAAGGCGATGTCGCCACCGGCAAGGGGCTGCTTCAGCAGGCCATCGACACGCATCCGCAGCATTTCGAGGAAGCCGCCCGCGCGCTCGAAACGCTCGACGCCGGCACGGCGAACGGCTGAGCGCATGTTCACTGTTTTGATGCCCGACCAGGCTTACAAGGTCCTTTTCCTGCTCGCGTTGCCCGTCTGTCTGTGGGCCGCGATCTCTGACCTGCGGACCATGAAAATTCCGAACAAGACGGTCTACACGCTGCTTGCCGTCTTCGCCATCGGCGGGATCATGGTCATCCCGCTGGAATTCTGGCTCTGGCGCTGGCTCAGCTTCATCGTCGTCTTCGCCATCA
This sequence comes from uncultured Alphaproteobacteria bacterium, assembly GCA_963738635.1. Taxonomy (GTDB): domain Bacteria; phylum Pseudomonadota; class Alphaproteobacteria; order Rhodobacterales; family Rhodobacteraceae; genus JAOADN01. The sequence goes on from CAVTXE010000004.1 coordinate 849,260, forward strand.
CTTTCGTGCTGTATCTGATCGCTCGCCTCGGCGCGGGCGACGCGAAATTCGCCGCGGCGGCGGCACCCTTCGTGTCGCAGAACCTCGCCGAACTGCAGCTTGTGCTGATCCTGCTGGCCTTTTTCATGCTGGCCGCCCTTGGCCTGCACCGGCTGGCCCGCGCGACACCCGCGATCCGCCGCGCCACGCCTGACTGGGCCAGCTGGACCAGTGCGGGCTTTCCGCTGGGCACAGCACTGGCCGCGACCCTGATGACCTATCTGGCCTTCAAGGCGTTCCCGTCCTTCTACTCGCTCTTCGCGGGCATCTTCGCCTGAGCCAGGATGTAGAGCGGCGTCCGGCGCACTTCGGTCAGCGCCCAGCCCTGCTTGTTCAGATCGCGCAGGATGCCCGCGCGGATCGAGGGTGCCATCGGGCAGGTCGGGATGACGATGTAGTCGGCGTTCCCGACGCCTGAAAGCCCACCGTAGTACCATGGTGCCGCGCCCCTGACGGGCTTGAAGTCGCCGAACGCCCAGTAAAGCGAGAACAGATCGGTGCCCATGATGCGGCTGCCCGCATAGCCAGCCTTGGCCAGATCATCCGACACCACCTCGAACCAGGCGTTCATGCCGCTCGACAGCTCGCATTCGTCCAGCATCCGGCCATTCAGCCAGGCCATATCCTCGCGCTTGGCCGCGCGCCGGTATGACTGGAACGGCGTGCCGTAGCGGTCCGCCGCCTTCGTTTGATCGACGCGGTACATCCGGACCTCGGTCGTGAACATGTCCCGGTGTTCCGGGCGTCGCGGCAGCAGAGGCACCTGATGCTCGGTCGGGGCCGACAGGTGGCGGAACGGGCTGTAGGCTAGGTTCAGCACCGAGGGCAGGCCGAAGGCCGCAGCCAGAATGCCGGTGGTTGTCAGCGCCTGCCGCAGGTCCCAGCCGAAGCCGTTCTTTTCGCCCGCCTCGGGCCGCAGAAGAAACGCGAACAGCACCAGCATCGGCAGCCATTGCGGGTCGTTGCCGAAATTCTGATAGGTGATGTAGACAAAACCGGGTGCGGCGATCAGCAGCGCCAGCCCCTCGACCGCGCGGCCCGACTGGCGCAGCAGGATCACTGCCGCGAGAAGGGCCATCGACGCGCCCATGTAGAGCGGGGCCGAGATGATGGATGAAAAGTCCTCGCCCGGAGCGGCGCGGATTTCGCTGCCCGCGACGGTGCGCAGGTCGTCGAGATAGGCGAACCAGAACGGAATCCCCGCCGCCACGGTCATCGCGGCGGCGACCAGAAGTCCGGCAATCGCGGCAGCTACGATGGCCTTCCAGTCCCGGCGGGCAAGCAGCGCGATCAGAATGGCGGGCGCAATGGAGACGAAATACGTGACCTTCATCAGGACCAGCACGGCCAGCCCCAGCCCGATCAGCGCCCCGTCCAGCCACGGGCCGCGCGCGGCCCAGCGGCGCAAGCACGGCCAGCGGCAGCACGATATAGGCGATGGCCCAGGCCCAGCGGTTGTAGTGCATCGAGATCGATACCGCGACCTGCGCCTCGCCATGCACCAGCGCCAGACAGAATATCATCAGCAGCGCACCGTAGGCATAGGCCCAGAGCCCCGGCAACCGGCTGAGCGCCACGCGCATCACGGCGGGCAGCAGCACCAGCGCCACCGCGATCTGCGCGTAGAAAATCGCATGCCCCATGCCCGCGCCCGCCTTCACGAACCAGGCGATGGGCGCGATCGCCAGATAGCCGATGGGCGTCATGAAATCGAGATGCGGCCACTGCCCGTCAGCCATGCGCAGGACCAGCTCGGCCAGATGCAGCGTGTCGCCCTCGTGCTTGCCCAGATAGAAGCCGCCCTTCAGGATCGGCAGCCCGCCCATCACGATAATCAGCCCGGCCAGCAGGGCGAAAAGTGTAAATCCACGCATCTTTGTCATATCCGCCCCAAACGCCGCAAAACGACGATTTGCCTCCATTTTTCGGCCACAATACCGGGGCAATTTCATTCCCCGATACCCTTACGGGAAACATTCGCGCCCCGACATGGCTAATCACCTTGAAAAGCGGCGCAAAAATGCGGGCAGAAAAAGGAATTCTTGGATGAACATGCAGGTTCAGACCGTCACGGCACCGACCCCGCCGAAATCGCTGACCGACAGCGGCCTGACGATGGTCATGCTGCGCGACATCCTTCTGAAGACAATGTTCCGGATGAATCTGGAGCAGGCGAGCGAACTGAGCCGCGTCTGCTGCCTTCCGATCCCGCTGATCGTCGAACTGATCGACGTCTGCCGCGACCAGCGCCTGCTGGAAGCCACCGGCACGCTGCACGCGAATTCCGGCGGCGAGATGGGCTTCCGTCTGTCGGATGCAGGCAAGGCGCGGGCGCTCGATGCCCTCAGCCAGTCCGAATATTACGGTGCGATGCCCGTGCCGCTGGACAAATACCGCGAGCAGGTCAAGCGCCAGTCGATCCGCAACATCACGATGACGCGCCAGCAGCTGACATCCGCCATGGGCCACCTGATCCTGCCCGACCAGCTGCTCGACTACCTCGGCCCGGCAGTCGGATCGGGCCGGTCGATCCTGATGTACGGCCCCCCCGGCAACGGCAAGTCATCCATTTCCAACGGAATCCGCGACGCGCTCGGCGACAAGATCTATGTCCCCCGCGCTATCGAGTATTCCGGGCAGGTCATCACCGTCTATGACCCCATCGTGCATTCCGCCGCCGAAGCCTCGGTCGATGACCCGAACAGCCTGCGCCGCAATTCCAACCGCTTCGACAACCGCTATGTCCTCTGCGAACGCCCGACGGTCATCACTGGCGGTGAACTGTCGCTCGACATGCTCGACCTCACCTACAACCCGACCGCGCGGACCTATGCGGCATCGCTGCAACTGAAGGCCACCGGCGGCATTTTCATCATCGACGACCTTGGCCGCCAGGCCGAACCGCCGCAGAAGATCGTCAACCGCTGGATCGTGCCGCTGGAAGAGGCGAAGGACATTCTCGCCCTGCAATCGGGTGAGAAATTCGAGGTGCCTTTCGACACACTCGTGATCTTCTCGACCAACTTCCACCCGAACGAAATCTTCGACAAGGCCGCCCTGCGCCGGATCTTCTTCAAGATCAAGATCGACGGGCCAAGCCAGGAAAACTTCCTGAAAATCTTCGCCATGGTCGCCAAGAAACGGAAAATGCCACTGTCGCAGGATGCGCTGATCCACCTGCTCAAGGTCAAGTATCCGACCATCGAAAACAATTATGCGAATTATCAGCCGATCTTCCTGATCGACCAGATGATCGCGATCTGCAATTTCGAAGGCATCCCCTATCAGATGTCGCCAGCCTTGATCGACCGGGCCTGGGCCAACATGTTCGTGCAGGACGAACGCATCGTCCACTGACCCCTACGAAGCCCCGCATCGGCGCGCTATGCTGCGCCGATGACCGCCCTTCCCCCCCGTTTTCTGACTGGTTCGACAAGCGCGGCTGGCAGGTCCACCCGCATCAGCAGGACATGCTCGACCGTGCCGGACTGCCCGCGCTCCTCCTGATCGCGCCCACCGGGGGCGGCAAGACGCTGGCCGGGTTCCTGCCGACGCTGATCGAGTGCGCGGACGGCCATGCCGGTCTGCACACCCTCTACATCTCGCCGCTCAAGGCGCTGGCCGCCGATATCCGCCGCAACCTGACGACGCCCGTGACCGAGATGGCCCTGCCGATCCGGATCGAGGACCGGACCGGCGACACCAGCTACACCCAGCGCCGCCGCCAGCGCGCCGATCCGCCGCATATTCTGCTGACCACGCCTGAAATCGCTCGCTCTGCTGCTGTCCTACGAAGACGCACCGCGCATGTTCGCGGGGCTGTCCCGCGTGGTGCTGGACGAAATCCACGCGCTCGCCGAAAGCAAGCGCGGCGACCAGTTGATGCTGTCGCTGGCGCGGCTCCAGACCCTCGCCCCCGGTCTGCGCCGCGTCGGGCTGTCAGCGACCGTCGAAGACCCCGCCGCCATCGCGCGCTACCTCGCCCGCCACCCCGATCCCTGCCCGGTCCTTCTGGCCGATCCGGGCCCCGATCCCGACATCGCCATGCTGGACACCGACACCGCCCCCCCTTGGGCCGGGGGCGGCGGGCGCTATGCCATCGGCGCGGTGCTGGATCAGGTCCGCCGCCACCGCATCACGCTGATCTTCCACAACACGCGGGCGCAGGCCGAACTGTTCTTCCGCGATCTCTGGATGGCCAACACCGACAGCCTGCCGATCGCAATCCATCACGGCAGTCTCGCCCGCGAACAGCGCCAGCGGGTCGAGGCGGCGATGGTCGCGGGGCAATTGCGCGCCGTTGTTTGCACCGGGTCGCTGGACCTCGGCATTGACTGGGGCGATGTCGATCTGGTCATCCAGGTCGGCGCGCCGAAGAATGTGAAACGCCTCGTCCAGCGCATCGGCCGCGCCAACCACCGCTATAATGCGCCCTCGAAGGCGCTGCTGGTGCCCGCCAACCGCTTCGAGGTGGTCGAATGCCAGGCCGCTCTGGAAGCCGTGCGCGACCACGACCTTGACGGCGAACCGCGCGGCCCCGGCCCCCGTGACGTGCTCTGCCAGCATATCCTGATCGCCGCCTGCGCCGGGCCCGTCGACGCCGACGCGCTGTATGCCGAAGTCACCAGCGCCGGACCCTACGCCACCCTGACCCGCCCCGATTTCGACGCCTGTCTCGATTTCTGCGCGACCGGCGGCTATGCGCTGCGCGCTTATGACCGCTGGCAGAGGCTGATGCTGCGCGACGGGCTCTGGACGCTCCGCGACCCGCGGTCCGCGCGCGCGATCCGCATGAACATCGGCACGATCACCGCGACGGAAACGCTGAAGGTCCGCCTGCGCAACCGCATGGGCGGCCTGCCACTGGGCGAGGTCGAAGAGGATTTCGCCGCCACCCTGACCCCCGGCGACACCTTCCTGATCGGGGGCGAGGTGGTGCGCTATGAGGGGCTGCGCGAACTGACGGTCGAAGTCAGCCGCGAAAAGGGCCGCGAGCCCAAGATCGCCGTCTTCGGCGGTACCAAATTCGCCACCTCGACCCGCCTGACCGAACGGATCCTTGCGATGTTCCAGGCCGCCAAGCTGGCCCGACCTGCCCGCCCACACCGCGCATTGGCTGTCCCTTCAGCGCGAGGTGTCGCGCCTGCCGGAATCCGACCGTCTGCTTCTGGAAAGCTTTTATGCCGAAGGCCGCGAATATCTGGCCGTCTACGGCTTTGCCGGGCGAAATGCGCAGCAGACCCTCGGCCTTCTGCTGACCAAGCGGATGGAGGAGACGGGCCTGCACCCGCTCGGGTTTCTCGCCACCGACTATGCCACGCTGATCTGGGGCCTCGACCCCGTCACCGATCCGGCCCCCCTGTTCGACCCGCAGCGCCTGCGCGACGGACTCGACACCTGGCTTGACGGCAATGCCGTGATGAAGCGCACCTTCCGCGCGGTCGCCATCGTCGCGGGACTGATCGAACGCAATCAGCCGGGGGGCCGCAAATCCGGACGGCAAGCGACATTCTCGACCGATATCCTCTACGACACGCTCCGCCGCTTCGATCCCGGCCATCTGATGCTTCAGGTCACGCGGGAAGAAGCCATGCGCGGCCTCGTCGACTTCAGGCGTATCGAAGGGATGCTCGACCGGGTTGGCACCCGCATAGACCTTGTTCGCCTCGAACGTGTTTCGCCGCTCGCCGCGCCGCTGATGCTGGAGATGGGCCGCGTGCCCGTCGATGGTGCCGCTCGCGACCGCTTGGTAGCAGAACACGCTGATCGTCTGATGGCCGAAGCGGGGCTGGACCTCTGAGGGCGCTTGCCGAACGCTGCCGAACCGGGCAAGAACCAACCATGAACGGATACAGCTTCGCCTTCGCCGGAACAACCCTGACCGCCCTGCCGTCCGGCGCGCTGTGGTGGGATGCGGAACGCATCCTGGTCGTCGCAGACCTGCACCTTGGCAAATCCGAACGCATCGCGCGCCTCGGCGGAACGCTGCTGCCGCCTTACGAAGTCACAGACACGCTGCTGCGGCTGGACGATGCCGTGACGCGGCACAATCCCGCGACCGTGATCTGCCTTGGCGACAGTTTCGACGACAGCCGTGCCGCCGACCTTGGCGACGACGCCCGGCTCTGGCTTGCGCGCCTGATGGCGGGCAGGCGCTGGATCTGGATTTCGGGCAACCACGATCCCCTGCCCGTCACCCTGGGCGGTGAGTGCCGGGCCGAACTCACGCTGGCATCCCTTACCTTCCGACACATCGCAGACCCGGTCGCAACAGCCGAACTCTCAGGCCACTACCATCCGAAAATCGGCGTCGGCGGGCGGACCTGCAAGTGTTTCCTGACCAACCGGCACCGCATCATCCTGCCTGCCTTCGGAACGTATACCGGGGGAATGTTCTGCGAGGATGCCCCGCTTGCGGCCCTTGCGGGCGACGGTGCATTCGCCATCCTGACCGGAAGCGTCGCCCGCCCTGTTCCGGTCAGTCCTCAGAGAAGCCCGCGTGCGACCACATCGCGCTGAAGATTGCGGCTGACCGGAATGCGCGCGCCGTCGGCCAGGATCAGCAGACGCTTGTCGCCCTTGCGTTCATGGCCCCGCACCGCCGATGCCGCCACCCAATGCGACCGGTGCACGCGCAGCCCGTCGATCCCGTCAAGCTCGGCAATGGCGTCGGACATCCGGATCAGAAGGGACGTCGTGCCCTTGTCCGTCACCACATCCACATAATGGTTGCGCGCCGACAGGCGGATCAGTCTGCCCGCCGCATCTTTCGGCAGCCGCGCGAGCAGGCGCGGCAGGCCGGTCCGCGCGTCAACAACCTTATCAGGGAAATCATCTGCGGTCACGGACTGGGCTGCCTCATCGGCAGCGACCGGCAAAACCGTTTCGCGCGCGACCGTCCAGCGGATCGCCGCCGCTGTCAGCCCGAAGACCAACACAATCAGAGACATTTCCAGAAACGACGGCATTTCTTCGGTCGAGATAAGCGTCAGTTTGGTGGCGAGAAAGTCCAACGGCAACGGAAGTATGATAAGGGACGCGCCGATGACAATCACCGACGCCTGCCAGAAACTCATGCGCCGGAACATCGACTGCAAGCCCGCCCGTGCCCCTATCCCGTAGACAAGGCAAAGACCGACCAGAATTGAAAAGCACCAGAGTCGCTGCGAAAAACTGCAGGTAACGTAGGTGCCGAAGGGTCCCGAAATGGCCAGTGTAAGTGACAGCGCCACCCAGGTCACATAGGGCGCAGGCGACAGAAACGCCGCCCTGAACCGTTCAGCAGTTGTCCACTCGCCCTGCGCCAAAGCGGAACCCGCACAATCGCACCACGCGTCTCCCCTAGCCGCAAGTCACGCATCCGACAACGAAATTTGTGAATTGACCCGACGGCAACTTACCGCAGGCAACCGTCAGGCGGTCAGCCCCTGCGGCTCAGGCAACCCATGCGCGCGGCAAGTCGCGGTCAGTGTATTGGCCAGGAGACAGGCGATGGTCATCGGTCCGACGCCGCCCGGCACCGGCGTGATCGCGCCTGCGACCGCCGCCGCGCTGGCGAAATGCACGTCGCCGACCAGCGTCGTCTTGCCGTCCACCACGGTCCGGTTGATGCCCACGTCGATCACCGTCGCACCGGGTTTGACCCAGTCGCCCCGGATCATTTCCGGCCGCCCGACCGCCGCCACCAGAATGTCCGCTGACCGGCAGACCGCACGCCAGATCGCGCGTCTTGGAATGCGCAATTGTCACGGTGCAGCTGTCGCCCAGCAGAAGCTGCGCCATCGGCTTGCCGACGATGTTGCTGCGCCCGACCACAACCGCATTCATCCCCGCCAGCGACCCGTGATGGTCGCGCAGCATCATCAGGCAGCCCAGCGGCGTGCAGGGCACCATCGCTCTTCTGCCCGGTGCCCAGCAGCCCGACGTTCGATATGTGAAACCCGTCGACGTCCTTGGCCGGGTCAATCGCATTGATGACCAGATCGCTGTTCAGATGCGCGAGGCAGCGGCAGCTGCACCAGAATGCCATGGACGCGCGGGTCCGCATTCAGCTTGCCGAACAATCGCCAGCAGATCGGCCTCGGACGTGTCCGCGGGCAGCCGATGTTCGAAACTGGCCATTCCGGCCTCGACCGTCTGCGCGTGCTTGTTCCGCACATAGACCTGGCTCGCCGGGTCTTCGCCCACCAGCACGACCGCCAGACCGGGCACCAGACCGTGTTCGTCCTGCAACCGCGCCACATGGGCCGCGACCTGCGCGCGCACTTCCGCCGCAAACGCCTTGCCGTCGATGATCGTCGCCGTCATTCAGGATGGTCCTTCCGCAGGTTGTCCGGCCCCAGCGCGCTTTCCTCGCGCGCGATGGACCAGTCGATCAGCCGCCGCCACAGCTTCTCCACCAGGTCGGGCGACAGCTTGTGCGCCACCGCATGGGCGCGCACGTTCTGCACCACCTCCTCGACCCGCGCCTCGATCCGCGCGGGCAGGTCGATGCCCGGCTTTGATCTCGACGGCCCGGTCGATATAGGTCGCGCGTTCGGCGAAGCAGTGCGACCAGCTCTTCGTCCACCCGGTCGATCTCGGCCCTGAGGTCGGCCATCGTCATGCACTCGCCCGGGGTTTTCATCGCCTGCGTCTCCGTCCTCAGACCCGCCCGCCTCTTAGCCTGCGGACGACCCCAAGACAACGCGACCAGATGTCAGAACAGCCCCTCGACATGACCGAGATCATTCAGCCGGATCACTTCCGCCGAGGGCACCTTCGGCAGGCCCGGCATCGTCATGATCTCTCCGCAGATCACCACGATGAAGCCCGCGCCCGCCGACAGCCGCACCTCGCGCACCGGCACCGAATGCCCGGTCGGCGCGCCGCGCACGTTCGGGTCGGTGGTGAAGGAATACTGCGTCTTGGCCATGCAGATCGGCAGATGGCCATAGCCCGCCGCCTCCCAGCGCCTTCAGCTGATCGCGGATCGACTTGTCGGCCAGCACCTCGTCGGCGTGGTAGATGCGCTTGGCGATGGTCTCGATCTTCTGGAACAGCGGCATGTCGTCCGGGTAGAGCGGCGCGAAGTTCGACGCGCCCGACTTCGGCCATCTGCAACTACCTTGCGCGCCAGATCCTCGATCCCCGCCGACCCCTGCGCCCAGTGCTTGCACAGGATCGCCTCGGCCCCCTGTCCCGCGACATAGTCCTTGACCGCCTGCAATCTCGGCATCGGTGTCGCTGAAGAAATGGTTGATCGCCACCACGACCGGCACGCCGAAGCCTTTCACGTTGCCGATATGCCGGCCAAGGTTCGGCGCAGCCCTTCTTCACCGCCTCGACGTTCTCGGCCCCGAGGTCGGCCTTGGCCACGCCGCCGTTCATCTTCATCGCGCGCACCGTGGCCACGATCACCGCCGCCGCCGGCTTCAGCCCGGCCTTGCGGCACTTGATGTCGAAGAACTTCTCGGCCCCGAGGTCGGCGCCGAAGCCCGCTTCGGTCACGACATAGTCGCCCAGCTTCAGCGCCGTCGTCGTCGCGATCACCGAATTGCAGCCATGCGCGATGTTGGCGAACGGGCCGCCATGCACGAAGGCCGGGTTGTTCTCCAGCGTCTGCACGATGTTCGGCTGCATCGCGTCCTTCAGCAGCACCGTCATCGCGCCGTCGGCCTTGATGTCGCGGGCATAGACCGGCTTCTTCTCGCGCGTATAGGCCACCACGATGTCGCCCAGCCGCTTTTCCAGATCGGCCAGGTCCTTCGACAGGCAGAGAATCGCCATGACTTCCGACGCGACCGTGATGTCGAACCCGGTCTGGCGCGGGAAGCCGTTCGACACGCCGCCCAGTGACACCACGATATCGCGCAGCGCGCGGTCGTTCATGTCCATCACCCGGCGCCAGACGATGCGGCGCTCGTCGATGTCCAGCGCATTGCCCCAGTAGATGTGGTTGTCGATCATCGCCGACAGCAGGTTGTGGGCGCTGGTGATGGCGTGGAAATCGCCGGTGAAATGCAGGTTCATCTCCTCCATCGGCACGACCTGCGCATAGCCGCCGCCCGCCGCGCCGCCCTTCATCCCGAAGTTCGGCCCAAGCGAGGCCTCGCGGATGCAGACCACCGCCTTCTTGCCGATCCGGTTCAGCCCGTCGCCCAGACCCACCGTCGTCGTCGTCTTGCCCTCGCCCGCAGGCGTCGGGTTGATCGCGGTGACCAGGATCAGCTTGCCCATCGGGCGGCTTTCCAGCGACTTGATGAAGTCCTGTCCGATCTTCGCCTTGTCATGGCCGTAGGGCAGCAGATGCTCGGTCGGGATGCCCAGCTTCGCGCCGATCTCCTGGATCGGCTTCTTCTTGGCTTCGCGCGCAATCTCGATATCGGTCTTGAAGGCCATGTCCCGTCTCCCTCGACGCCCGTGGTCCGGGCGCAGTTTCGCAATCTTCTAGCTGCCCTCCCGGCAGGCCCGAAGGCGATTTCCGACACTTCCCGGTCGGAAACGCCAAGCCGTTCCGGGCATCACCGGCTGCAGAACGGATAGGCCGTTTTAGTACAGATTGGAATAGGAATTCTATTCTGCCGTGCGCAATTCGGCTGAGACGCGCGCCGCACCTGGCTCCCAGACCCGCTGGTCCGGCACATGCAGCCGCAGCCGGTCGCCGACGCGCAGCACGCCTTCCCGCTCGACCCAGCCTGTCACCCCCCGCCGCCCCTGCGCCGCCGCCTTGAACGCGCGGCCATGCCCCGGTCGCGCTGCTTCGATCGTCGTCGCAGGCTCGATGCAGGGCCGGTTCTCCATATCCACCACCAGCGTCGTCCCGCTCTCCGCCTGCAGCCGCGACGACGGCGGCACATGGGTGAAATCCGGGATGCCGGACACCACTACCCCTGCTCCCATCCATGCCGGGTCCACCGCAGGCAGCCCCAGTTCGGCGGCAATGGCCGCCAGTTCCTCTTCAGACACGATGCTGACCTGCCGCACATTGCGGATGTCCGTGCCGCGCGGATGCTGCGCCGACACCCGTGAACAGGATGGCCGCGTCAGCCCCGCATGCACCTCGCCCGCATAACCCGCGAAGGTCAGGCGCATCTCTGTCAGCGCAGCGCCATGGATCAGCAGGTCCTTGCCGACCTCCCGCGTCACATGCCCCAGCCAGACGATGGTTCCGAAATGGTCGGTCGGCTTCAATGCAGGCATATGGCGGTCCTCCTCGATTGCGGCAGGGCCAGTCATCCCCGCGCACCGCGTAAAGTCCATAGTGCCGCGCAAACGAAAACGGGGGCCAAACGGCCCCCGCTGTCGAAAGCTCTGCTCTATCGTCTCAGGCCTGCGGCTCAGGTTCCAGGCCACGCTTCGGCGTACGCGGCTTCACCGTCTTCGGCATCGTCGCCAGCGAAGGCGCGTTTCCGGCAGGCGGCGTCGGCGTGTCGTCGTCTTCACCGATTTTTTCGCCCGCGATCACCTTGCGGATTTCGTCGCCGGTCAGCGTCTCGTATTCCAGAAGGCCTTTCGCCAGACGCTCGAAATCATCCGCCTTCTCCAGCAGGATCTTCCGCGCCGTGACATAGCCGTCGTCGATCAGCGTGCGCACTTCCTCTTCGATCAGTTCCTTGGTCGCGGCTGAAACCGAAAAGCCGCCGGTGCTGCCCGAATAGCCGTCATGCGCCTCGCCGTAGTCGATGTTGCCGACCTTGTCGGACATGCCCCAGCGCATCACCATCGCGCGCGCCAGCGAAGACGCCTGCTGGATGTCGCCGACCGGGCCGGACGACACACCCTCTTCGCCGTACTTGATGATCTCGGCCGCCTTGCCCGCCATCGTCATGGCGATCTTCTGCTTGGCTTCGTCCTTGTGGAACTGCAGCCGGTCCATTTCCGGCAGGCTGACCACCATGCCCAGCGCACCGCCGCGCGGGATGATCGTCGCCTTGTAGACCGGGTCGCATTTCGGCATGTTCATGCCGACAATCGCGTGCCCCGCCTCGTGATAGGCGGTCTTTTCTTTCTGGTCGTCGGTCAGGACCATGCTGCGGCGTTCGACGCCCATCATCACCTTGTCCTTGGCGTGTTCGAAATCCTCCATCGTGACGAACCGACGGCCATAGCGCGCCGCCATCAGCGCCGCCTCGTTCACCAGGTTCGCAAGGTCGGCACCGCTGAAGCCGGGCGACCCGCGCGCGATCATGCGCAGGTCCACATCGGGACCCAGCGGCACCTTGCGTGCATGCACGGCCAGGATCTTCTCGCGGCCCTTGATGTCGGGGTTCGGCACGTGGATCTGCCGGTCGAACCGGCCCGGGCGCAGCAGCGCCGGGTCCAGCACGTCGCGGCGGTTGGTGGCGGCCACGATGATGATGCCCTCGTTCGCCTCGAACCCGTCCATCTCGACCAGAAGCTGGTTCAGCGTCTGTTCGCGCTCGTCATTGCCGCCGCCGAAGCCCACGCCACGCGACCGGCCTACGGCGTCAATCTCGTCGATGAAGACGATGCAGGGCGCGTTCTTTTTCGCCTGCTCGAACATGTCGCGGACACGGGACGCGCCGACGCCCACGAACATCTCGACGAAGTCCGAGCCCGAGATGGTGAAGAACGGCACCCCCGCCTCACCCGCGATGGCGCGGGCCAGCAGGGTCTTGCCGGTGCCGGGCGGGCCGACCAGCAGCGCGCCTTTGGGGATTTTCCCGCCCAGACGGCTGAATTTCTGCGGGTTGCGCAGGAACTCGACGATCTCCTCAAGCTCTTCCTTGGCCTCGTCGATGCCCGCCACGTCATCGAATGTCACCCGGCCATGCTTTTCCGTCAGCAGCTTCGCCCGCGATTTGCCAAAGCCCATCGCCCCGCCGCGTCCGCCGCCCTGCATCCGGTTCATGAAGAATATCCAGATGCCGATCAGCACCAGGAACGGCAGCCACAGCGACAGGATCGAGAAGAAGCCCGACTGCTGCTGACGCTCGGCCTTCACCTCGACGTTCTTCGCGATCAGCATGTCGGTGACATCCTCGCCCTCGGGCTTGATCGTCACATACTGCTGGCCGTCCGAGGCCTTGATGATGACCTGCTCGCCGTCCAGGACGACACTCTGCACCTCGCCCTTGTCGACCCGGCCGACGAAGTCGGAATAGGTGATCGTGCGCGAATTCATCGTGCTCTGCCCGCCCGAGAACAGATTGAACAGGGCGAGGACAAGCAGGAACAGCACGACCCAGAAGGCGATGTTTCTTGCGTTACCCAATGAAGGAACTCCCAGTCACCGGCGATCTGCGCCGGATGCGTTGCAACTAAGATAGAGATTGGGGCGCAAGGTTCAATGCACGATCAATCGCGCCGGAAACTCTCCGCCGGGCGGTGACAGGGTTTCATCATACGCAGAACCAAGGCCGATCCGTCGGCAGGCGACCAGATTTGTGCCATCAAACAGGGCAGGAACGCTTTCCAGGGCGGCGCGCGGCACCCCCGCCGACCGCACCGCATCGCCCGCTTGTACCATCCCGGTCGGCCCCAGCGCCCGTACCGCCAGCCCCGCTACGCCCGCTCCGCCGACCTTCCAGCGCCCGTCCCAAAGCCTTCCGTCACCCGCGACGCCCTCCATCCCGGCAACCGCCGCATATTCCCGGAACACCCGCATCTCTGCGCCTTGATGCTCGATCCGGCAGCCCATCAGCGTCACCGACCCGCCCGCCAGCGCCCGCTCCAAGGCCGCCTCCAGTGCATCCGCCCTTGGTCGATAGGGGGCCGAGGCCACGAACTGCATTGCCGACGCCAGAATGCGCAGCTGCGTGTCCGCCTCGATCCCCGCGAACCCGTCCCGTCCGATCACCACATCGCCGTGGTCCACACGGGCCAGCCCCGCCGCCACATCATGCGCCCGCCGCCCCAGCGCCACGGCCGCCCGCCGCATCCGCGTCGCGGTCCGCGCCAACGTGTCGCGCCCCAGTCCCTCGCCCTCCAGCCCGTCCAGCAGCCCGCGCATCTTCACCCGGTCATAGGACGCATCGTCGTTTGTCGGATCATCGACGTAGGGAATCCGCAGAACGCCCAGATAGTGCCGCAACTCCACCCGCCGCATCCCCAGCATCGGGCGGATCACGCCCCAGCCCCCCGGCACCGCCCGCCGCTCGGCCATCGCGCTTAAGCCCTCGACCCCCGACCCGCGCCTCAGGCGCATCAGGAACGTCTCGGCCTGATCGTCCATCGTATGCGCGAACAGCACATGCCGCAGATCGCCCCGCCAGCCGCCGATCAGGTCCAGCCGCGCCTGCCGCGCGGCATCCGGCAGGTTGCCGCGCCCGTCCCAGCCGCCCCAGCGCAGCGTGTCGTGGCGCAGACCCAGCCCCCGCGCCTCGTCCGCCACCAGCGCCGCCTCGGCAGCACTTTCGGGCCGCAGCCCGTGATCAACCGTCACCACGCGGGCACCGACGCCCCAGGCCCGCGCCCAGCCAGCGGCCAGATGCAGCATCGCCATGCTGTCACCGCCGCCCGACACGGCCAGCCCGATCTCAGATGGAAAATCCGGACCGAGAAGCTGGCCGAGCGAAACGGCGATCCGGTCCTGCAGCGTCCCTTCCGGTCCGTCTACTGGCACCCCAGCCCCTGCATCGCCGCCGCCGCTTCCGCAGCCTCCGGGGCGGCGGCATATCGGGCGCCCACTTCCGTGAGCGTCACGCAGGCTTCCTGCGTCTGACCTAGCGTGCCGAGCGACGTGCCGAGGCGCAGCAGCGCCGCAGGTGCGCGCGGCCCGTCCGGCTGACCCGAGAATGCATCGAGATACGCCCGCGCCGCCTGGCTGGTCTGGCCCAGCGCGCTCAGCGCTTCGCCGCGCAGGAACGATGCCTCGCCGGTCAGCGGCCCGCCCGTGTAGGTCTGCGCAAACGCCGCGAACTGATCCGCCGCTGCCTGATTGTCGCCCGCGTCCAGCGCCGCCTTGGCTCTGTCGAAATCCGCCTGCTCGCTGACGGCCAGCTCCGGTCCCGCCGTGCCGTCCGCCGTTGCCGACGGCACCGCCACGGCAGGCGTCGCCACCCCGCCGCCCAGCTGCGCCGTGATCGGAAGGTCCGAGGTGTCGCAGCCCTCTTCCAGCTCGCACAGCCGGAACTCCAGATCGCCGATCCGGTTCGTCCCGTCCGCCACAACCGCGTTCACCCGGTTCTGCACCGCTTCCGTCGCCGCCGTGAGGCGCGCAAGCTCGGCCTCCATCGCGTTCATCCGGTCCGAGCGCGCCGGCACCGCCCGCCGCCTGCATCGCCGCAGCCCCGCCCGCGACCAGTTCCGATTTCAGCGCCTGAATCTGTCCGGCCAGTGCGCCCAACTCCTCGCGGATCGCCGCGATGTTCTCGGCGCGGTCCTGCGCGAAGACTGCGAAAGGGGCGGCCAGCGCCGCCCCCAGGATGAATGCAAAGACTGGTCTCCGGATCAAGATCAGGTCCCCGCGCCAGCCGAAATCACCGTCACCGCCCGGCGGTTCTGGGCATAGCAGCTTTCCTCCGAACAGACCGCCAGCGGCTTCAGCTTGCCGTAGCCGATGGTCCTCAGCCGGTTGCCCAGCACGCCCTGCGAGATCAGGAATTCCTGCACAGCCGCCGCGCGCCGCTTGGACAGGGCAAGGTTGTAGTCTTCCGTCCCCTGTTCGTCCGCGTGGCCCTCGATGATCGCGGTGTAGGTCGGATGGTTGTTCAGCCAGACCGCCTGCGATGCCAGGATCGTCCGCGCCTCGGGCGTCAGCGTCGACTGATCGACCTGGAACAGCACGCGGTCGCCGATGGTTTGCGCAAAGTACGCCGGTGAATTCGGGTCGTTCGGATCGCCGAGACCGCCCACCCCGATGCCGCCCGCACCGCCGAAGCTGTCATCGGTCAGCCCGCCCTTGCCGAAACGGTCGGGGTTGTTGCACGCCGCCAGCGCCATCGCGCCGACCAGAAGGGCAATCGTGGGAAGTCTCATCATCTGGGGTTCCGCCTTTTTTTGTTTGCTCGATATCGCATCATACCATTCCGCGCGGACCTTGGAAACGTCGCGCGGGCCTTCACAACCTACGGACGAAGGGGCGACCATGACGGGTCGGACGCAGCGCTTTCACTGGGAACCGCCCGCAGGTTCCGTCCCGAGATATCGACGGAATACAGCTGGCTGTCGCCCGCCGCGCCCGCCGTTGTCCGGGTGAACATGATCACCCGCCCGTTCGGGGCCCAGGTCGGACCTTCATCCAGGAACGACGCCGTCAGCAGGCGTTCCTCCGACCCGTCCGACCGCATCACGCCGATATGGAAGCGGCCCTTGTTCTGTTTGGTGAACGCGATCAGGTCGCCGCGCGGGGACCAGACCGGCGTGCCATAGCGACCCTCGCCGAAGCTGATCCGCGCAGGCTCGCCGCCGCCCGTGGGCATCACATACAGCTGCTGGTTGCCGGACCGGTCGCTCTCGAACACGATCTGACCGCTGTCGGGTGAAAACGACGGGGCGGTTTCAATCGACGGCGCATCGGTCAGGCGGGTCGTCTGCGCCGACCCCAGCGCCATCGCGTAGATGTCCGTATTGCCGCCGTCCGCCAGAGAAAACACCACCGTTCCGCCATCCGGCGAGAACCGCGGCGCGAAAGTCATGTCGCCCTGAAGATCGGCAATCGACTGCGATGAGCCGGAGCCGAGGTCCAGCAGACGGATGCGCGGAAAGCCGGTCTCGAAACTGGTGTAGAGAATCTGCCCCCCGTCCGGCGAGAACCGCGGACCCAGCACGATGGTCGATGTGTCGGTCAGATAGCGCGCATTCGCCCCGTCCTGATCCATCACCGCCAGCGCCCGCAGCCGGTTGTCCTTCGGCCCGGACTGCGCGACGAACACAATGCGGCTGTCGAAATAGCCGCTCTCGCCCGTGATCCGGCTGTAGATCTGGTCGGCGACCTTGTGCGCGATCCGCCGCCATTCGCCTTCGCTGCCCGCGAACTGCAGCCCGTCGCCCATCGCGTCGCCCGAAAAGATGTCGAACAGGCGGAACTTGACACTGATCTGCCCGCCCGATGACGTGACCGCACCGGTGATCAGCCCCTGCGCGTTGATCGCCTTCCAGTCGGCATAGGCCACGGGCGCGTCGAAACTCGTCACCGGGCTGATGAACGCCGCCTCCTCGATCTGCCGGAACAGTCCCGTCCCGACCAGGTCCGCCGCCACGACGCGCGTGATGTCGGCTGCGACCTGCCCGGCCTCACCCGTCTCGGGGATGAACTGCGGGATCGCGATCGGCACCGGTTCGATGTTCGGCCTGGTGATTTCGATCACCAGCGGGCCGGGGTCCTGTGCCCGCGCGGGCGGCACCAGAGCCGTCGCAGCAGCCATCAGTCCAACGACAGTCATCAGACGCATCATCGCGGCCCTATCCTCTCAGCCGTCCGCCCGTCCGGCGGCTCTCGTTACCCGTTCCGAAGGCGCGGCATGTTTTCCGTATCACCGGACGCCCTCCTTGTTGTCGAAGATCATGTCGATGACCTTCCAGCGCCCGTATTTGTCGGCAGGCAGCGGATAGCCCGCCCCCGCGCAGCGGCTGATCGCCGACCGCGCCGTCCGGTAGGCGATAGCCGTTGCCGTATCATCGCCGCCCTCGGCCGAGATCATCTCCATGCCCGTCGGTGTCCCGTCCGGAGCCATCTGCACCCGAACCGTCACCACAACCCGCGTCGCATCGGTCGAGATCGCCCCCTGATTCCAGCAGCGCTGCACCGCCACCCGCAGCGCATCCTTCTCGCCGCTGGTCATCGGCGGCCCGTTCGCCGCCTCGCCCGATCCAGCCGCAGCCGTGTCCGCAGCCTCGCCCGCCATCGCCTCTTCCAGCGCCGCCGTCGACCGCCGCCTCGTCCTGTGCCGGGTCTTCCGCCGCCGCCGTTTCCATCACAGGCTCCGCAGCCTCCTCGGGCACAGGTTCCTCAACCGGCGCAGGCTTCGCCGGACGCGACCGCGGGCGCGGCGAGGAAGCCACCGCCAGCTGATCCTGGTTCTCTTCCGTCTCCAGAACCTGCCCCGTTTCCGCCGGGGCCGCCTCTTCCACCGGGGGCTCTTCCGTCACAGGCTCATCAGTCGGCACCGGCTCGGCCGCCGCCGTCACCTCTTCCGACACCTGTGCGTCCGGCGCAGGCGCATCGTTCGGCACCGGGGCCACAACCGGCGCTGCCATAGGCTGCGCATCCGGCGTCACCACCTGCAGTTCCGGCTGATCCGTCGCGGGCTGAGTCAACGCGTCCGGCGGCGCGTCCGTCACCACCGGCTCCGGCGGCGTGATCTCGGCCACATCCGGGGCCGCGTCGGGCGGCGTCTGCTCTTCCGGCACCGGCTGCTCGGCGCGCTCGGCGGCGTTTCCGTCGCCGCCTCTGGCACCGGCTCTGCCGTTTCTGGCGGGGCCGACGGCTGCGGCGGCGCTTCCGTCACCGCCTTCGGGGCCGCCGCAGTCAGCGCATCATACTCGCTCGCCGACACGGTCGAGACCTGCATCGACGCCACCGGCGCGCGCTCATCCGGCGGAAAGAAGATGCCGCCGAACAGCGCCACCGCGACCAGGCTTGCATGGCCTGCCGCCGATACCGTCGTTCCGATGCGTTCCGACCGGTCCACGTGTCGCCTCAGTTCTCCGGTGCCGCAGCGCCGTCAAAGCTCGGCCCGCCCGCATCCGTCACCAGCACGATGTTGCTGAATCCCCCGGCATTCAGCGCGCCCATCACCTGCACGACGCGCTCGTACGGGATCGTCCCGTCCGCCCGCAGGAACAGCTTGTCATCCGTCCGTTCCGCCGCGATCGCCGTCAGCTTCGCCATCAGCTCGCCCTCCGCCACCGGCGTGTTCTGAAGCGAAATCGTCCCGTCCGCCTGGACGCTGATCGTCAGCGGCTCCTCCTGCTGCGTCGGCACCGCCGATGCCTGCGTCTTCGGCAGGTCCAGCGGCACGCCCACCGTCAGCAGCGGAGCCGCCACCATGAAGATGATCAGCAGCACCAGCATCACGTCCACGAAGGGCGTCACGTTGATCTCTGCCATCATCGCCGACTTGCCCCGCGCGCCGCGCCGCCTGCGCCCGCCGCCCGCGTTCCGCATCACCCCCGCGCCCATCGCTCAGGCCGCGTCCAGCTGCCGCGACAGGATCGTCGCGAATTCATCCGCAAAGGCGTCATAGCCCGAAATGATCCGGTCGCTGTCGGCACTCAGCTTGTTGTAGAAGATCACCGCCGGGATTGCCGCCAGCAGGCCCAGCGCCGTCGCCACCAGCGCCTCGGCGATCCCCGGTGCCACCACCGCCAGCGAGGTGTTCTGCGAAATCGCGATTTCCTCGAACGCCGACTTGATCCCCCAGACCGTCCCGAACAGCCCGACGAAGGGCGCTGTCGACCCGACCGTCGCCAGGAACGGCAGCCCCCGCGTCAGACCCTCCGTTTCCTTCGCGATCGCCACGTCCATCGACCGGTCGATCCGCGCCTGCGCCCCCGCGATCAGCCCGCCATCCTGCCGGTGCGACCGCCGCCATTCCGTCATCCCGCTGGCGAAGATCTTCTCCGACGCCCCGCCCGGCTCCGCCCCGATCTTCTCGAACAGCTCGTCCAGCGGTTCGCCCGACCAGAACGCCCGGTCGAAGACCGAGGATTCCGTGCGCGCCAGCCGGTACGCGATGAACTTCTGGATGATGATCGCCCAGGACCAGATCGACGCCACGAACAGCATCAGCATCACGATCTTGACCGTGAACGAGGCGCGCAGGAACAGCGCCAGAAGCGAAAAATCGATTTCCTGCGCCGCCGCAAGCGTTTCCGTGTTCATATGTCTGCCCGCCTTCTTGCGCCGCGCTTGTTGTGCGCGCGGCATCTCTTTGACGCACCTTTACCCCGGAATCTTGGGGAAAGCCAACACATCTGCGTCAGATTGACGGGCCGTCACGACGCGGTTCGGGCCGCCCAAGCGCCTTATGTTTCAATCCCGGCGCGGATTTCCGCCAGCAGGGCCGCGGGTATCCGCCCGGCCCGCCCGTCCGCGCGCAAGGCGACCAGCGTGACGACCGAGGCGAACAGCCGCTCCTCCCCGCGCAGCACGTCCTGCGTCAGGACGATCCGCGCGCCCGTGGCACCGCGCGCACCGATGTCCGCACCTCGATCTCATCATCGAACCGCGCCGGGGCCAGATAGTCCGCCTCGACCCGCCGGACGGCGAAGACGATGCCGTGTTGGGCCTTCAGTTGAGTCTGATCAACGCCCAGAGACCGCACCCATTCCGTCCGCGCGCGCTCGATGAAGCGGAGGTAGTTGGCGTAATAGACGATCCCCGCGAGGTCGGTGTCCTCGTAGTAGACGCGGAGGGGCAGGGTGTGGGTCAAGGCTTCGTTGCCAACCGCTTTCGGCGCATCTTGAATTCTGCTGACCTGCAGATGGCTCGGTATACGGCGACTTTATGAGACTTGTTGGCAAGTAGTCGCCAAATCCGATCCAGATCAAGCAGGCTCCTCGCACCAAGAATGACTTCGGTGAGCCGCAGTGCCGGGTGGAAGCTCTGGAAAAAAAGATCTAGAACTGCGTCCTTTTCCGCGAGATTACAGAAAAGTCGATACTCTTTCTCATAGCTCCATAAGTCGAACTTTGTCGCTATCATCGACAGCCCTACTGACTCCAGTAGCTGACCATTCGCGTCTCTTAGCTTCGAATCGTCGGAATTGGCGTTTGGTCACGTTATTTGACTGGTATTAAAATTGTAAATCGACCACCTCCAGCCCAAGCGATATCTCCCTGATGCTTGTCTGCGTAGTGGGACGCACATAAGCAGGGTGCGACCAGCTCGCTCACTCGCGCAAATGCAACGTCCTCATGGTCTCATTCAACGTAAGTTTAATTTTTTCGATCCCGCGACCAAGCAGTCCGCTGCCGTCAATTGCGTGAAACTCGAAGGAGATCGTCTGACGTTCGGATAGTCTCTGCGACCTTGACCAGGTCGTCTCTCAAGAGCGTTCGAGCCCGTAACGCTCCGAAGTATAAGTAATATAGCATCTTCCTTGCTCGATAGACCCCTCAACGCTCATTCGCCCTCACCCCGATCTCCGTCTCCGCAAAATCCCGCCCCTTGTACAACAACCCCACCCCGTGCGCCTCCGCGCAGGCATGGCGAAGCAGTCCCCCATGTTCAGGTCCGCCCGGTGCCCTGACACCGTGCCATAGCGCCGCGCGACACGGATTGCGCCTGACCCGATCCGGTCCGTCACCGGAACCTCCTCCGCTGCCAATCTCCTTCAGCGAGCGCCGTCACCAGCGCCTCTGCCGTATCAGAAATCCGCCCCACCTGCCTTCGCCTCACCCCGCCCGCGCGCCAGACTGACCGCCAGCGACACCGCCGCCTCATACCGCACGACCGGCGAGATCAACGCCGCGCCATCGCTCGCCTCCAAACGTCCGATCAGGTCATCTGCCTCCGGCTCTCCCTTCAGGATTGCCACGATGGCCGAGGCATCGACGAACATCAGATGCCGCCCGACAGTTCGTCCATCAGAACCTTGTCATCCGCCCCGTCCGGCCGCAGCCCTGCCGCCAGCGCCAGCGCGCGCACCCGCCCCAGCCGCGCCCGCAGGCCGACGGGGTGCTTCAGCGCCGCGATCTGCAACTCGAGCGCCATCCGCACAGCCTCGGTCTTGCTCGCGCCGGTCAGCCGCGCAAGGCGGTCAGCGAGGCCATTCACCCGTCGTCACGGATGTAGAGCGCCATTGCATATCCCCTATCGTATATCCTGAATATGCCAAAGTGAA
Organism: uncultured Alphaproteobacteria bacterium; assembly: GCA_963738635.1. Lineage (GTDB taxonomy): Bacteria > Pseudomonadota > Alphaproteobacteria > Rhodobacterales > Rhodobacteraceae > JAOADN01. Next base: position 871,030 of record CAVTXE010000004.1, read on the forward strand.
TATCTTGCAGTCAAGCAGATATCACCGACTCTGCCACTGCCTCGATGAGACATTTTCTGCTTCCAAATATCCCCCGCGGAGCGTCCCGCACTCTCTGCCAAATCGACCCGTTCGTTAATATTCAATGAAAATCGCCTCGTAACCCATTGAAATCATTTCATCGAAAAACGGTCCCGACTCGGGACCGTCATTTCCCGAACAGATCCGGCACCCTCGCCTCGGGCCCCTTCGGCGCGGCCAGCCCCAGATGCGCCCAGGCCTTCGCCGCCAGCATCCGCCCCCTCGGCGTCCGCTGGATCAGCCCCTGCTGCAGCAGGAACGGCTCGATCACCTCCTCGATGGCATCCCTTGCCTCGGACAGGGCCGCCGACAACGTCTCGACCCCAACCGGACCGCCCGCATAATTCTCGGCGATCAGCGTCAGGTACCGCCGGTCCGCCCCGTCCAGCCCCAGATGATCGACCCCCAGCCGCGTCAGCGCCCGGTCCGCGATCCCGCGCGTCAGCTTGCCGTCCCCCTCCACGACCACAAAATCCACCACCCGCCGCAGAAGCCGCCCCGCGATGCGCGGCGTCCCCCGCGCCCGCCGCGCGATCTCCAGCGTGCCTTCCGGTTCCGCCGGTATCCCCAGCAGCCGCGCGCCCCGCGTCACGATATGGTCCAGCTCCGGCACCGTATAGAACTGCAGCCGCGTCGGAATGCCGAACCGGTCGCGCAGCGGCGTCGTCAGCAGCCCCAGCCGCGTGGTGGCGCCCACCAGCGTGAAGGGCTGCAACTCGATCCGCACCGTCCGCGCGGCGGGCCCCTCGCCGATCACCAGGTCCAGCGCGAAATCCTCCAGCGCGGGATACAGCACCTCCTCAACCGCCGGGTTCAGCCGATGGATTTCGTCGATGAACAGCACGTCGCGCGGTTCCAGATTGGTCAGGATCGCCGCCAGGTCCCCCGCCCGCGCCAGCACGGGACCGCTGGTCATCCGGAACCCGACGCCGAGCTCGCGCGCCATGATCTGCGCCAGCGTGGTCTTGCCGAGGCCGGGCGGCCCGTGGAACAGCGTGTGGTCCATCGCCTCGCCGCGGACCTTCGCGCTTTCGATGAACACCCGCAGGTTCGCCCGCGCCTCTTCCTGGCCGACGAAATCGTCCAGCGTCTGGGGCCTGAGCGAGCGGTCGAAATCCTCTGGCAGGACGTCGGGTCGCAGGGTGGGGTCGGGCACAGCCATCCGTCAGCCCTTCGGTGCCATCAGCTTCAGCGCCGCCCGGATCAGCGCGCCGGTATCGAGCGCCCGCATCCCGCCCCGAAGCCTCCGCCACCGCCGCCGCCGCCTCGCCGTGCCCGTAGCCGAGGTTGACCAGCGCAGACAAAGCCTCGCGCGCGTCGCCGAAGACCCAGAGGACGCGACCGCAACACGGGGCCGCTCGATCACCTCGCCATCGTCTGCCGCAACGGCCGCGAAACGTCGCCCCCAGCGCCATCACGCCCGGTGCCTTGTCCTTCAGCTCCATCACCACCCGCGCCGCCAGCTTCGGCCCGACGCCCGGTGCGGCCTTGACCGACCCGGCATCGCCCAATGCAATCGCCCGGCTGACCCCCTCTGCCCCGAGCGTCCCGAGGATCGCCATCGACGCCTTCGCGCCCACGCCCTGCACCGACATCAGCAGGCGGTGCCATTCCTTTTCCAGCAGCGTCGGAAACCCGAACAATTGCATCAGGTCCTCACGCACCAGAAGGTCGGTATACAGCGCCGCCGCCTCGCCCACCGGCGGCAAGCCCGCGATGGTCCGGGTCGAGACATGCACGATATATCCCACCCCCCGCACGTCGATCAGCACCTGATCCGCCGCCTTGTGCAGCACCACGCCCGCGATGCGCCCGATCATGCGGCACCCCGTATCGCTGCGGCCAGCCGACCCGCCGATTGCAGGTGATGCGCGTGGCAGATCGCGATGGCCAGCGCGTCGGCGGCGTCCGGCCCGTCCAGCACCACCCCCGGCAGCTGATGCCGCACCATATGCGCGACCTGCGCCTTGTCCGCGTGCCCCACGCCCACCACCGCCTTTTTCACCGCGTTCGGGGCATATTCCCCGACCGCCAGCCCCGCCTGCGCGGGCACCAGCATCGCGATCCCCCGCGCCTGACCCAGCTTCAGCGTCGCCACGGCGTCCTTGTTGACAAAGGTCTGCTCGACTGCGGCAGCCGTCGGCGCGAAGCGGACAATGACCGCCGTCAGCTCCCGGTGCAGGCGCAGCAGCCGCAGTGACAGATCATCACCGTCCGAATGGATGATGCCGCATGCCACATGGGCCAGCCGTGATCCGGCCACGTCAATGATCCCCCAGCCGAGATTCCTCAGCCCGGGGTCGATCCCCAGCACCCGAATAGCCGCCTGCATGTTCGCAACCCTGCTCCTGTTGCGCTTGCGCCACGGCTAGCACGAAAAGCGAACATCGCAAACCCGGAATGACGGCGACGTGATTTTCACGGGGCCGTAACGATGCTGACAGGGGCGTGACCGCCCGGGCACGATTGCGACAGGCCGCGATCCGAAAGCGACATGGACTGTGGCGGAAGAAAGGCTTTTGTTACAGACATTTAACGGCAGATTGAGCTATGCACGCCTTGCATGGCGGGCCTGTAAAGGGCGCACTTGCTGACCCATTCACAACCGCCTATCTGCCGCTCGTGAAGCCGTTGTGCTTTCAAATAGAGGCAGTTTGTAAAAGGATTGATGAGATGACTGCGTACTCGACCAACCGTGCTGCCGCCTCTGTCGGCGTGATCAGCATCCTGATGAATCTGGTTGGTGCCGTGTCCGACTGGAACGACGCCCGCGTGACCCGCAAGGCGCTGTCGAAGCTGACGGACCGCGAACTGGACGATATCGGCCTCTGCCGTGGTGACATCGACGAGATCGCTGCCGCGCACTGAACGGCGCGACGTCTTCGGCGGCAGCCGTCGAAAGGCCGTCCCGGCAGAGTGCCGGAACGGCCTTTGTGTTTTCAGCAATGACAACTGGCCGACAAGCGGAGGTCCGTTGCGCCCTTATCCGGGGAAACGGCGGAACTGTTCGGCGACGAACTGGGTCAGCGGATCGGCGACCAGCACGTAGGCCCCGATCCGGTCCGCCATGTCGCCAGCCTGCAGTGCCGCGATCCGCGCCGCGTAGGTTTCCGTGCCGATATTCGCCAGCACGGCCGCCTTGATCGCGATGATTGTCGCCGCGACCAGCACCACCGGCATCAGCCACGTCATCCGGCTGCGCCGGACCTTCAGGCTGTTGTAATAGGTCATCCCGAGCGTGCCGGCGGCCTCGAAGCCGCCACCGTTCTCATGGGTCTTCTGGATACGCCCGACGCGCCCGTAGAAATCCCGCATATTCGGATCGACCATGACAAACTCCTGACCATAAACGCCTTAAGATGGTCAGTTTCGGGGCGATTGTGTCAGGATCATGGCGGCCTGCATGGAGCCGGGTCATTGGTCGCGGATCAGAACCAAAGTCGTCCACTCGGCGATTTCGTCGCGGTTTGCGACTTGAAACCGGCCTGAATAGGCGGCGATCACGTCGTCGGCCTGCGTGTTCAGAAGCCCCGAAAGAATCGCCATGCCGCCAGCGCGGATGTGGCGTCGCCATGTCCCCCGCCAGCGCGATCAGCGGACCTTTCAGGATATTGGCCAGGACCAGGTCGAAGGGTGCCGCCGCCGTGACGTCGTCATGGTCAAAACCGGCAGCCTCGATGCAGACGATCTGATCCGAAAGGCCGTTCGCCGCGACATTCACCTCGGCCACATCGACCGCCACCGGATCGTTGTCCGATGCTATGACCTGCCGGTTCCCGCCCGGCGGCCACAGATGCGCCGCCGCCATCGCCAGAACCGCCGTGCCGCAGCCGATATCGGCGATCCGCGCGGGTCGGAAGCCTTCGGCCGCCAGGCGGTCCAGCGCCAGCAGGCAGCCCTTGGTTGTGCCGTGATGCCCGGTGCCGAAGGCCATGGCCGCCTCGATCAGAAGGGCGACGCGCCCCGGCGGAACCCGGTCTGCATCATGGCTGCCATAGACAAAGAACCGACCGGCCTCGACCGGCTGCAATTCGCGCTTCACATGCGCGACCCAGTCGGTTTCCGGCACTTCCGAAATGACGAAGGGCCGTGCCCCGTAGATCACCGACAACAGTGCCAGTTCGGTGTCATCAGGTTGTTCTTCGAAATAGGCCCCCAGTTCGAAGCGCCCCGACCCGTCCTCGATCTCGAAGACGCCGATTCCTGTCGGCTCAGGCAGGAACCCCTCCATCGCCTCGGCCAGCGCGTCCGCATCGGCCTTCGACCCCAGCGTGGTCAGGGCAGAGAATGTGGGCATCGACAGCCTCCGGACATCGGGTCCGGGGGCCGCTTATGCCCGTGATGACCGAAGGTCAAGGCGCTGGATGTGGGGGAACGCCCCCCTATTCTGCGGCGCGCGGCACCGCTCCAACCGGTGCCGCAGTGCGGTTCAGGCCCCGGATGAACCTCCAGGCCAGCCAGGCCGCCACGGCCCCCGCGAGAATGTTGGCGACGGCCTGCGCCCAGACGACGCCCTGCGCGCCGGCCCATGCGGCCCCGGCGACGGCCAGCGGGTACATCGCGATGCCGTCACGTGTCCAGTTCGCCCAGGTGCTGCGCAGCGGATGCCCCAGATTGTTGAAGGCCGCGTTCGCCACGAACAGCGCGCCGGTGAACACGAACGAACCAGCGGCGAAGTGGGTGAAGGTGCGGACCACCGCCTCGCCCTCCGCCGAAAGTCCGAAGGATGTGGCGATGGGTCCGGACAGCGCCGCCATGATCGCCCAGACGACCAGCGTATAGACCAGACAGAACTTAAGTGCCGCCACGAAAGCCTCGGCCACGCGATCCGTCCGGCCCGCGCCGTAATTCTGCCCGATGATCCCGCCGATGGCCCCGGACAGCGCGAATATCCCGCCGAAGGCCAGGATCGTCAGGCGCATCACGACGCCCCAGCCCGCAACGGCGCTTTCGCCTGAATGCGCGATCTCGCGTGTCAGTATCCAGTTGCCGACCGGCGTCGACATCTGCGTGGCGATCGCGGGCAGCGCGATCGCCAGATAGGGCCATGTGAACAGCTGCGCATCCGCCCAGCTTGGCCGCGCCAGCATCCGGTGGACACGCAGCACATACCAAAGCCCCAGCGCCGCCATCGCCGCCCGCGCGATCACGATGGACACCGCCGCCCCCGTGACGCCCCAGCCCATCCAGACGATCAGCAACGGGTCGATGAACACCGCGACGATGCCGCCGATCATCGTCACGGCGGTCGAACGCCACGCATCGCCCGCCGCGCGCAGCACGGACGATGCCACGACGCCGATGGTGAACAGCGGGATCGACGGAAGCGACACCTGCAGGAACAGTTTTGCATTGTCCAGCACGGGTCCGGAGGCACCGCTGAGCCGCAGGATCGGGTCGGCGAAGACGACCACGGCAAGCCCGATCAGCGACATCACAGCCGTCGTCAGGATGATCGCAAAGGTGGCGATGCGGCGCGCGCGGGGCTGGTCGCCCATGCCGATGGTCCGCGCGATCAGCGCCACCGCGCCGATCATCATCCCGATGGACACCGAAATCACAGCGAACTGGATCGTCCCGGCGATGCCGACCGCCGCGATCAGCTCCTCGCGGTCCAACTGGCCGATCCACCACAGCGCCAGGAAATCCACCAGGAACGTGACCATCAGCCCCAGCGTGCCGGACAGCGCCATCACCGTCACATGCCGCATCAGGCTGCCGGTGACGAACTTGCCCTGCTCGCGCGGCGGGCCGCCGGAGCCGGATCCCTGTTCCGTTTCTGTGGTCATCGCGGCTTTCCCGGGGACGAACTGGCCCTCAGATAGACCGGTGCGCCGGAAAGGGAAACCGCCCTTTCGCCTAGCCCCGCATCCGGTTCCAGGCATCCAGCCCCGCGATCTTGTAGGCTTCGGCCAGCGTCGGATAATTGAAGGTGTTCTCGACGAAGAAGTCGACCGTGCCCTTCAGGTTGATGACCGCCTGCCCGATATGCACCAGCTCGGTCGCACCTTCGCCGACGATATGCGCGCCCAGAAGGCGCCGGCTGTCCAGCGCGAAGATCAGCTTCAGGAACCCCGAATTCACGCCCATGATGTGACCGCGCGACGTTTCGCGGAACCGCGCCACGCCGCATTCATAGGCGGCGCCGCTTTTGCGCACCTCTTCCTCGGTCTGCCCGACGGTCGAAATCTCGGGCACCGCATAGATGCCGTATGGGAACGCCTCGGGCGCTGGCGGCAGCGGCTCGCCGAAGGCATGGCAGGCGGCGATGCGGCCCTGCTCCATCGAGGTCGAGGCAAGCGACGGAAACCCGATCACGTCCCCAGCTGCATAGATGTGCGGGGCCTTGGTCTGGAACGTCAGCGGATCGACCTTGATCCGGCCGCGGCTGTCCGTCTCGATCCCCACCGCATCTAGCCCCAGCCTGTCCACGTTGCCATTCCGCCCCGCCGCATAGAGCAGCATGTCGGTCCGCACCGTCCGCCCGTCCGACAGCCGCGTCTCGACACTCCCCGTGTTTGCCGTGATCTTGTCGACCGCACAGCCCAGCCGGATCGCCATGCCCCGGTCACGCATCTGATGCACGAAGTCGTCCACCAGTTCTCGGTCGATGAAGTCGAGGATCGTCTCGCGCGGTTCGATCAGCGTCACCGGCACGTCCAGCGCCGAAAAGATCGTCGCGTATTCGACCCCGATCACGCCCCCGCCCACCACCGTCAGCGTGCGCGGCAGAGCCTTGATGTCCAGCACCTCGTCACTGTCCAGAACCCTTGCCCCATCGAAGGGCACGTTGTCGGGCCGGTGCGGCCGCGTTCCGACCGAGATCAGCGCATGGCGGAACCCGACCTCGCTCACCTCGCCTGTCTCGCTCGTCAGGGTTGCGCCGTTCGGCCCCGTGAACCGCACCGCCGCATGGGCGCTTTTCACTGCATTCCGCATGAACTGGTGCTGCAGAACCTCGACCTCGTGGTCCAGCGTCTTGTGCAGCCGTGAAATCAGGTCTTCCGCCGCGATCGACTGCTTGACCCGGTAACCGCGCCCGTAGAACCCCCGCTCGCGCCACCCCGACAGGTTCAGCACCGTCTCGCGCAGGGTCTTGGACGGGATAGTCCCGGTATGGACCGACACGCCGCCCACCCGCCGACCCTTGTCCACCACCAGAACCGTCTTGCCGAGCTTCGCCGACTGAACGGCGGCGCGACGCCCCGCCGGGCCGCTGCCGATCACCAGCATGTCGTAGATGTCCATGTTCCATCCTGATGGGCGAAGGTCCGGTTCCGGCAGCTTCATCCGGACCTGCGGGCTTTCGCAAGTCCCCCGCCGCACCCGCGACTACAGAAAGCTCTGCGGGTCGATGTCGATGGCCAGACGCAGGTTAGCGGGCAGCTTCACCTGCGCCACCCATTCCGCAAGCGCCGGTTGCAGCGCCACGCCCTTGGCCGCCTTGACCAGCAGCCGCACCCGGTGCCGTCCCCGGACGCGGGCGATGGGTGCCGGGGCCGGGCCGAACACCTGCGCTCCGACCCGGCGCAGCGGCCCGTCGCGCCGCGCAAGGTCCGCGCCCACGTCGAACACGTGCTGGATATCCGGCGACGACAGGATGATCCCCGCCAGCCGCCCGTAGGGTGGCACCCCCTGCGCCCGGCGTTCCTCTGCCTCGGCGCGCCAGAATGCCTCTTCCTCGCCTGACAGGATCGCGCGGATCACTGGATGCTCCGGCTGATACGTCTGCATCAGCGCCTCGCCCCGCACCGCGCCCCGCCCCGCCCGCCCCGATACCTGCCGCATCAGCTGGAACGTGCGTTCCGCCGCGCGCAGGTCCGATCCCTGCAACCCCAGATCCGCGTCGATCACCCCGACCAGCGTCAGAAGTGGGAAATTGTGCCCCTTCGCCACCAGCTGCGTCCCGATGATGATGTCCGCGCCGCCTGCCGCGATCTCTCCGATCTTGTCCTTCAGCGCGCGGGCCGATCCGAAGAGATCGGATGACAGCACAGCCACCCGCGCCTCCGGGAACCGCTCGGCCACCTCTTCCGCCATCCGCTCCACGCCCGGCCCGACCGGGGCCATCCGCCCTTCCGCCTTGCAGGACGGACAGGCGACAGGCATCGGCTTTGTCTCGCCGCACTGGTGGCAGACCAGCCGTTTCTGGAACCGGTGCTCGACCATCCGCGCGTCGCAGTGGTCGCACCCGATCTGATGCCCGCAGGCCCGGCAGACCGTCACCGGCGCATAGCCGCGACGGTTCAGGAACAGCAGGGCCTGCTCGCCACGCCCGATCCGCGCCGCCACTCCCGCGGCAAGATCGGCCCCGATCCAGCGGTTCGACGCCAGCTTGTCGTCGCGCATGTCCACCGCCCGCATGACCGGCAGTTCGGCGTCCCCGAACCGCGCCGTCAGGTTCAGCCGCGCATATTTGCCCGCCTCGGCGTTCGCCCATGTTTCAAGGCTGGGTGTGGCCGATGCCAGCACCACCTGCGCCCCCGTGATGCTGGCCCGCAGCACCGCCATGTCACGCGCATTGTACAGCACGCCGTCGTCCTGTTTGTAGGATGTGTCGTGTTCCTCATCGACCACGATCAACCCCAGATCACGGAACGGCAGGAACAGCGAAGATCGCGCACCCACGACCAGTTGCACGTCCCCGGTCGCCGTCATCCGCCACACGCGTCGGCGTTCGGTCTGGGTGATGCCGTGGTGCCATTCGCCCGGCCGCGCGCCGAACCGGTCCTCGACGCGGGCCAGAAATTCCGCCGTCAAGGCGATCTCCGGCAGCAGGACCAGTGCCTGCCGCCCGAGGCGCAGCGTTTCCGCCACCGCCTCCAGATAGACCTCGGTCTTGCCCGACCCGGTGACGCCTTTCAGCAGCGTCGCGCCATAGTCCCGCGCCCGGACGCCTGCGCGCAGCCTCTCTGCCGCCAGCGCCTGATCCGCATCCAGCGGCTTGCCCGCGCGCGCGGGATCAAGCCGCGCGAATGGCTGGTCGCGCGGCGCTTCACCCTCCACCAGAGCCCCCTGCCTGGCCAGCCCCTTGACCACACTGGTTGTCACTTCGGCCAGCCCCGCCAGTTCCGACAGCGTCATCGCCGCCCCGCCGAAATCCTCCATCACCGCCAGAACCCGCGCCCGCGCGTCCGTCATCCGGTCCGGCACCTTTTCACCCAGCCGGTAGACACGCCGCGCCGTCGGCGGCTCGCCCAGACCCGGCGCGCGTGTCGCCAGCCGCAGCATCGCGGGCATCGGCGTCAGCGTATAATCCGCAGCCCGCGCGAGGAAGATCCGCATATCCTCCTGCATCGGCGTCGCTTCCAGCACCCGCCCGATGCTGCGCACCTTAGCCGGATCATAGTCACCCTTTCCCGGCCCCCAGACGACACCCGCCACCCGTCGCGGCCCCAGCGGCACCTCGACAAACGCGCCAGTCGCGCAGCCGCCCTCCGGCGCGCGGTAGTCCAGCGCACGGCCCAGAGGCTCCGTTGTCAGCACCGACACCAGTGCGCCTTCCGGGAAAAACGCCTCATCCGGCACGGCGCACGGCCTTTAAGGGTTCCGGCGCGGACCTGCTTGCGCTAAACCGACGCCCGAACACTGCCTTCCAAAGGGACACGCCCATGAAATTCTTCGTCGATACCGCCGATGTCGCGGCCATCAAGGAACTGAACGATCTGGGCATGGTCGACGGCGTGACCACAAACCCCTCGCTGATCCTGAAATCGGGACGCGACATCATCGAAGTGACCAAGGAAATCTGCGACATGGTCTCCGGACCGGTTTCGGCAGAGGTCGTGGCGACCGAGGCCAAGGCGATGATCGCCGAGGGGCTGAAACTTGCCAAGATCGCCAAGAACATCGCGATCAAGGTGCCCCTGACCTGGGACGGCCTGACCGCCTGCAAGGCTTTCGCATCCGAAGGCCACAAGGTCAACGTCACGCTCTGCTTCTCGGCCGCGCAGGCGCTGATCGCCGCAAAGGCCGGCGCGTCCTTCATCAGCCCCTTCGTCGGGCGGCTGGACGACATCCACATGGACGGCACCGATCTGATCGAAGACATCCGCATCATCTACGACAATTACGACTACAAGACCGAAATCCTGGCCGCCTCGATCCGCACCGTGAACCACGCGATCATCTGCGCCAAGATCGGGGCCGACGTGATCACTGCCCCCCCGTCCGTCATCAAGGCGATGGCCACGCATCCCCTGACCGACAAGGGGTTGGAGCAGTTTTTGAAGGACTGGGCAAAAACCGGGCAGCAAATCCTGTAGGCCTGTGCCATAGTCTTGCACAAAACGAACGATAACGAGGCAGACATGGCAGGCACGGCACCCATCGGGGAAGAACTGCGCGACAGGCTGATCGCGGAACCCGAGGTCATTCTCGAAGACCGCGACCTGATGCGGGCGCTGATCTCCGCCAACGAACGCGCGATGGGCGCGAACATCGTCGATCTGCGCGGCATCGCGATGGAACGGCTCGAAGCGCGGCTGGACCGGCTGGAGGATACCCACCGGTCAGTCATCGCCGCCGCCTACGAAAACCTTGCGGGCACCAATCAGGTGCATCGCGCGATCCTGTCGATGCTCGCACCCGGTCACCTTCGAGACCTTCCTGACCAACCTGGGCGGCGAGGTGGCCGAGGCACTGCGCGTCGATTGCCTCCGGCTGGTGCTGGAAACCGTTCAGACCGACGACGACCCGACGCTGAAACGGCTGGGCGAGGTGCTGTGCGTCGCGGAGCCGGGCTTCATCGACGCCTATATGCGCGGCGGTCGCAATGCGCCCTCGCGCCCCGTCGTCCTGCGCCAGACAACGCCTGAGAACACGCTGCTTTATGGTGCGTCCGCCGACTGGATCCGGTCCGAAGCGCTGATGCGGCTCGACTTCGGGTCGGGTCGGCTGCCCGGAATGCTTGTGCTCGGGGCCGAGGACCCGCACCAGTTCCGCGCCAATCAGGGCACCGACCTGCTGAATTTCCTCGCGGGCGTCTTCGAACGTGCGATGCGCCGCTGGCTGGCCTGAGGGGGCCGCGATGGCCCGGTCCGCAGCCATGCTCTCGCCCGCGCTGCGTGACGCGCTGGCGCGCTGGGCGGACCATCTGCGGGGTGTCGAAGGCGCGGCAGCGAACACTGTCTCGGCCTACACAGCGGACGTCGCCGGCTTTCTTGCCTTCCTGACCGGGCATGCGGGTCAGGGCCTGACCCCCGCCAGTGCCGTGCGCGCGACCACATCCGAAATGCGCGCCTTCATGGCCCGTGAGCGCGCGCGCGGCCTTGGCCCCCGGTCACTGGCGCGCGCCCTGTCCGCCGTGCGCAACTTCACCCGCTGGCTGGCCGACCGCGAAGATGCGGACGCGACCGCCGTCCTGTCGGCACGCGGACCGCGCCTGAAAACGCGCCTGCCGCGTCCGGTGACTGCCTCTGCCGCCCGGTCGCTGATCGACATGGCCGGAACCCTGGCGCGCGAGGACTGGGTCGCGGCGCGCGACGCCGCCGTCCTGACGCTGCTTTACGGCTGCGGTCTGCGGATATCCGAGGCGCTGGGCCTGACCGGGGCTGAGGCCGACCTGCCCGGCACCCTGCGCATCCGCGGCAAGGGCGGCAAGGAACGCATCGTTCCCGTCCTGCCCGCCGCCCGCCGCGCCGTCGCCGCCTATGTCCGGCTCTGCCCCTACCCCGTCGCTGACGAACCTTCCCTGCCCCTGTTTCGCGGGACGCGCGGCGGACCGCTCGAACCCGCGCCTGATCGCCCGCGTAATGGAGATCGCACGCGCCGGTCTCGGCCTGCCCGCGACCGCCACGCCGCACGCGCTGCGGCATTCCTTTGCGACGCATCTGCTCGAGGCGGGCGGCGACCTCAGGTCGATTCAGGACCTGCTTGGTCACGCGTCGCTGTCCACCACGCAGGCTTACACGGCGGTCGATACGGCGCGGCTGATGGAGGTCTACGAAAAGGCCCACCCGCGCGCCTGACCCGGCCCTCTGTCAGGGACAGTTTTCGGCAAATCGTTCGTGGAATTCGCAGCCCGGTTGGCGCGGCCTCATCCCCGTTTAACCCGCCTCGTGCAGGGTTCCCGGCGGGATCGGGATGAAAAGGGGCGTGGAATGGAAATGACGGGCATCGGCCATGGGTCGGACTGGGGCCGCGCGCGCGGCAACCCGGCGGGGCGCGTGATGGAACGCTGGGATGCCGACCGGTCCGGCGGCATCAGCGCGACCGAGGCTGCCGCTGCGGAAAGCGGATCGCGGGTGGCGACCGCGTTCTCACGGATCGACGCGGACGGCGACGGCAGCGTGACGAAAGGCGAACTCAAGGCCGATTTCCGGGCCTATCGCCGCGATGGCACGCCGCGCGGCGAGGATGGTGCCCGCCCGCTTGCCGGGCCTGCCCCTCTGGGCGCAGCCCCCCAGTCGCTGTTCGAGGCACTGGTCGCGTCCGCCGATGCTGACGGCGATCTGCGCATTTCAGCAGACGAACTGGCCGCCAACCCGCTTGCAAACCTGCTGTCACCCTGACTTCACGCGGATCGACGCCGACCAGGACGGGCTGCTGTCTTCGCGCGAGGTGGATGCGCTCGAGACCCCGCCGACAGCGTCGCAGCGCGCACCGGAATCGCTCTACGAGGCGCTCGTCAAGGCGTCGGACGCCGACGGTGATCTGCGCCTTTCCGCACGTGAAATCGCCGCGACGCCGCTGTCGAACCTTCTGGAGCCTGCATTCGGACAGATCGACACGGATCGGGACGGGCTCTTGTCTTCGCGCGAAGTGGACGCGTTCGAGACGGCGCGCAACGCACCCCCCGCTGCGCCACCGGCCGCGCCCGTCGCCGCCGAAACGACCAACCCGGCCGTTCCCGAAATACCCTCGGTCGTGACCGCAGAAGACGCACCGCGCCCCGGCGACGCCCGCAGCAGGTCCGGTGATCGCGTCGCAGACGGCAGGTCCGGCGGGAACCTACGGCACGCGGCAGGCGCTCTCGATGTTCGAATCCCTGTTCCAGGCCGTGGCCGCGCAGCCGGGACAGGACACAATCCAGATTCCGCGCGACGCCGCCCGCAGCTTCCTGCGCACGCTGGCCGAAATCGCCTGAGCGACGGGCGGCAGCCGTGCCCGTCCGACTTCCCGTTGCAAGACCGGGGTGACTTCGCATAGATGGCGCAATGTCGCCGCGTCTGGCCGCCTTGTCCGTGCATCTGCTGACCGCTTCGGGCGCGGTATTCGCCATCATCGCCATGCTTGCCGCAGCCGAAGGCAGGTGGAGCATGATGTTCCTCTGGCTGGTCGTGGCCCTGATCGTCGATGGCATCGACGGCCCCCTGGCCCGCCGCTATCAGGTCAAGAAGAACTGGCCGACCTATGACGGCGTCCTTCTGGACCTGATCATCGACTATCTGACCTATGTCTTCATCCCCGCCTTCGCGCTGTTCAAGTCCGGTCTGCTGCCCGGCTGGCCCGGATGGATCGCGATTATCGTCATCACCTATTCCAGCGCCATCTATTTCTGCGATACCCGCATGAAGACAAAGGACAATTCCTTCGCGGGCTTCCCCGCCTGCTGGAACATGGTCGTGCTGGTCCTGTTCGCCCTGAAACCCGCACCCTTCGCCGTCCTCATCATCGTCTTCGCCCTCGCCATCGCCATGTTCACCAACCTCAAGTTCATCCACCCCGTCCGCACCGACCGCTGGCACTATCTGAACATCGGCATGGCGCTCGGCTGGGTCGGATTTGCCGGCTGGGCGGCGCTCGTCGATTTCGACCCCCGCACCTGGGCGCATTGGGGCCTCGTCGTGACCTCGCTCTATCTCACGCTTGCGGGCATCGCGCAGCAGATCATCCCGGAACGCACGCCGCGCATATCCTGAACGGCTAGAGCCGCGTGACGGCAACGCCCGCCGCGATCAGGCCGACGGCCAACCATTTGCCGCGTGACATGCGCTCGCCGAAGACCAGCCAGCCGATCAGCACCGCAAACAGGATCGAGGTTTCGCGCAGCGCCGCGACCAGCGGGATCGGGGCTTTTGTCATCGCCCAGACCGCGATCGCATAGGCCCCGTAAGACGCAACCCCGGCCAATGCCCCGCTGACCCATGCGCGGCGCGGGGCGACCAGCATCGGCGCCCCCGCATCGCCAGCATCAGCACCAGATAGGTGATCCCGTCGATCACGAACAGCCAGCCGACATACAGCGGCCCGTCGCCCGCCACCCGCGCGCCGAAGCCATCGACCATCGTGTAGCCCGCAGTCCCGAAGGCCGCGCCGAAGGCGTAGGGCAGAAGCCGGCGGCTTTCGTCGGAAAACAGCACGCCGGACGCCAGCAGCAGGATGCCGGCCCCCAGGATCACGATACCAAGCGCTTCAAATGGTTCGACAATCTCGCCCAGAAACAGCGCGCCCACGATCAGAACCGCCAGCGGCGCGGTCCCGCGCGCCAGCGGATAGACCCGGCTCAGGTCGCCGTGCTCATACGCGAAGGTCAGGCAGGTCTTGTAGATCAGGTGGAACACCCCTGACGCCGCCAGCCAGGGCAGAACCGCCATCCCCGGCAAGGGTCGCGGGGCCGAGACCGCCAGCCCGATCACGATCTCGGCGACCGACAGGATGACCATCGCCTGAACCCGGTTCGAGCCGGTCTTGACCAGCGCATTCCAGATGGCGTGCAGGAGGGCGGCGGCCAGGACGGCGAGGAAGATACTGAAACTCATGCCGGTCCCCTTCGGCGACAGGGGTAGCGGGGCGGCGGGGCGGTCACAAGATGCGGTGGCTTCAGATCAGCAGCCCGGCTGCGCCTTCGTGGCGGAGCAGCGCGACCTTGGTCTCGATCCCGCCGGGCGCGGAGTAGCCGCCGAGGCTGTCCGCCGCCAGCACGCGGTGGCAGGGGATCAGGATCGGGATGCGGTTGCCGCCGCAGAACTGGCCGATGCTCTGGGCGTTGACGCCGAGGTCTTTCGCAAGATCGCCATAAGTCCTTGTTTCACCGTATGGAATCTCGATCAGCGCCTGCAGGAAAGCGGACCTCAGCCCGGAGCCGACCCGCAGCGGCAGGTCGAAATCGGTCCGTGTCCCGGCGAAGTATTCGGCCAGTTGGGCTGACTGGCGGCATCCAGAACCGGCGTGTGGTCGGACTGCCCGCCATGCCAGCCGAGCGCGGTGATCTCGCCGTCTTCCTCGGTGATCGTCAGGGGTCCGAAGGGGCTGTCGAGGCTGGCGCTGGGCATGGCGGGAGTGTGCGCCGTCCGGCGCGACTTTGATCAACGCGCCGGGCGCGCAAACTGCGGGAAAACGTGAATACCGGCGACGTGCATTTCACGTGCATATCGCGTGCATACGTTGATCGGCGGGGCAAATGACCCCGCCGACCCTTCGGACAAAGGAATAAACGGTCAGGCGGAGCCGACCGTCAGCCCAGCGCTGCGTCGCACCTTGCGCAGGTGCCCGGATGCCTGTGCGTGCCCACATCCGGCAGGATGCGCCAGCAGCGTTCGCATTTGTCGCCCGGCGGCGGTTTCGAACACCACGCCGACGCCCGGCACTCTGGCAGGCGGAACGCCTCGTCCGGTGCCGGATCGCCGGTCAGCGCGATGCCGGACGTGATGCAGAGCTCGGCAAAATCCACCGATTTCAGCACAGCCAGCGCGCCTGCATCCTCGACATGCACCACGGGTGCCGCCTCCAGCGATGCGCCGATCACCTTCGCCGTCCGCTGCACCTCCAGCGCCGCCGTCACCACCCGCCGCACCTGCCGGATCGCATCCCACTTCGCCGCCAGCGCATCGTTCAGCCAGCTGTTCGGCGTCTCGGGCATATCCGACCAGATGCACCGACGAGTCCTCGCCCGGAAAGCGCTCCAGCCAGACCTCCTCCATCGTGAAGACCAGGATCGGGGCCAGCCAGGTCGTCAGCCGGTGGAACAGGATGTCGAGCACCGTCCGCGCCGCCCGCCTGCGCAGCGATGTCGGCGCGTCGCAGTAGAGGCTGTCCTTGCGGATGTCGAAATAGAACGCCGACAGATCGACCGTGCAGAAGGTGAACAGCGTCTGGAACACGCCCTGAAAGTCGTATTTCGCGTAGCCGTCGCGCACCACCGGCATCCAGTTCGGCCAGCCGGTGCAGCACCCACTGCTCCAGTTCCGGCATCTCGTTCGGCGTCGACCTTCTCGGCATCGGTGAAGCCCGACAGGTTGCCCAGCAGGAACCGCATCGTGTTGCGCAGCCGCCGATAGCTGTCCGCCGTGCCTTTCAGGATTTCTTTCCCGATCCGCAGGTCCACCGTGTAATCCGCCTGCGCCACCCAGAGCCGCAGGATATCCGCGCCGTATTCGTCGATGACCTCCTGCGGGGCGGTGGTGTTGCCGAGCGATCTTGGACATTTTCATGCCCTTCTCGTCCAGCGTGAAGCCATGCGTCAGCACGCCCCGATAGGGCGCGCGCCCCGCGCGTGCCGCAGGCCTGCAGCATCGACGGAATGGAACCACCCGCGATGCTGGTCGGTGCCTTCCAGATACAGGTCGGCAAGCCCGTCCTCTGACCCGTCCGGGCGGTCGCGCAGCACGAAGGCATGGGTCGAGCCGGAGTCGAACCAGACGTCCAGGATGTCGAAGACCTGTTCATAATCCTGCGGATCGTGCAGGCCGGCCAGGACCTTTTCCTTGAATCCTTGCACATACCAGACATCCGCGCCCTCGGCCTCGAACGCCGCGACGATGCGGGCGTTGACCGTCGGCGTCGCGCAGCAGGAAGTCGGCGTCGGTCGGCCTGCGCCCCCTTCCGCACGAAGCAGGTCAGCGGCACGCCCCAGGCGCGCTGGCGCGACAGCACCCAGTCGGGCCGCGCCTCGATCATCGAATGCAGGCGGTTGCGGCCCGTCGCCGGGGTCCAGGTCACAAGCTGGTTGATCGAGTTCAGCGCCCGCTTGCGGATCGTGTCGCCATAGGTCGTCAGGCCGTCATCCAGCGGCTTGTCGATGGCGGCGAACCATTGCGGCGTGTTGCGGTAGATCACCGGGGCCTTCGACCGCCAGGAATGCGGGTAGGAATGCTTCAGCTTGCCCTTGGCGAACAGCGCGCCCGGCATAGGCCAGCTGCTTGATGACGCTGACGTTGGCCGGGCCTTCCTTGCCGTCGGGCAGGATGATGTGCTGCCCGCCGAACAGCGGCAGGTCGGCGCGGTAGGAGCCGTCGGGCTCGACGTTGTAGGTCATCGGCAGGCCGAACTTCAGGCCCAGCTGATAGTCGTCGTCGCCGTGGCTGGGGGCGGTATGGACAAACCCGGTGCCCGCGTCGTCGGTGACATGATCGCCGGGGAGCATGGGGACATCGTAGTCCCATTCGCCGTTGCCGCCTTCGACGCCGCGGAAGGGGTGGGCGAGAGTCAGACCGACTCAAGTTCGACTGCCGTGACATCGCGCAGCCGCGTGACATGCCGTCGACCTTTGCCGCCGCAAACACCGCCTCGGCCAGCTTGTCGGCCAGCACGATAGCGTCTCGCCGATCTGTGCGCGTGCGTTCTCCTGCGACTGACCGTCACCTCGTAAAGCCCGTAAGCGATCGTCAGGATTGAAGCGACGGCCCGGTTCTGCGGGATCGTCCAGGCGTCGTGGTCCAGATCACGACACTCGCCGGCATGTCGTCTTGTGCGAAAGTATCCCAGCCGGAGGTCATTGCGCTGCGGCACTATGCACGACCTCGAACGCGCACCCAAACCTGATGGCTCGTATGGTCGTGATACTCGACCTCCGCCTCGGCCAGCGCCGTCTTCTCCACCGGCGACCACATCACCGGCTTCGACCCCTGATACAGCGCTCCCGTTCATCAGGAACTTCATGAACTCCGCCGCGATCACCGCCTCGGCGTGGTAGTCCATCGTCAGGTACGGGTCGGCCCAGTTGCCGGTCACGCCCAGCCGCTTGAACTCCTCGCGCTGGATGTCGACCCAGCCTTCGGCGAACTTGCGGCATTCCTGGCGGAAGGCCACCACGTCCACGTCGTCCTTGTTCAGGCCCTTGGCGCGGTACTGCTCCTCGATCTTCCATTCGATCGGCAGGCCGTGGCAGTCCCAGCCCGGCACATAGCGCGCATCGCGGCCCATCATCTGCTGGGACCGCACCACCATGTCCTTCAGCACCTTGTTCAGCGCGTGGCCGATATGCAGGTGCCCGTTGGCATAGGGCGGGCCGTCATGCAGCGTGAAGGGCGTGCGCCCGGCCGCCTTTTCCCGCAGCCGGTCATAGACCCCGATCCGTTCCCAGCGCGCCAGCCAGTCCGGTTCGCGCTGCGGCAGGCCCGCGCGCATCGGGAAATCGGTCTCGGGCAGGAAGACGGTGGAACGGTAGTCGGGCGTGTCGGGGTTCACGGGTGGGCGGACGGTATCGGCGCACATCGGGGCGGTCCTTCGGGCAAGGGTGAACTATCGGGGCGTCAAACGCCAAAGTCCCGGCGACTGAAGGATCAGGTCGCCGGACCGGTAATTCGGGGTGCGTATGGCAAGCGGCACATGGCGCTGCTATAGTCGCCCTGCACTGCAAGGTAAAGGAACGTCAGATGGCGACCTATGCCCCAGCCGAACCAGTCACTTCACTGGATCAGGTCCGCGCGATCATCCCCAAGGAGTTCTCCTCGCAGACCGGCAAGATCATCGACCATATCGACGATTATGTCCGGGTCTGGATCGAGCGCTCGCCCTTCGTCACCATCGGCACCCATGACCGGCAGGGACGGGCTGACGTGGCGCCGAAAGGCGATCCGGCGGGCTTCGTGAAGGTGCTGGACAAGCACACGCTGGCCATCCCCGACCGGCCCGGCAACCACCGCTGGGACACGTTCCAGAACATCCTGGAAACCGGCCGCATCGCGCTGATGTTCCTGATGCCGAACCGCAACGAGGTGGTGCGGGTGAACGGGCGGGCGGAGATCGCGCGCGACGCCGACCTGCGGCAGCGGATGGCGGTCAACGACCGGGTGCCGGAGTTCGCGATCATCGTCCATGTCGAGGAGGCCTTCTACCACTGCGGCAAGGCGGTGCTGCGCGCGCGCCTCTGGCAGCCGGAGGAAGCGGCCCCGGTCGAGGGACTGCCGACCTACGGCGCGGCGCTGAAGCGCCACGCCGAGATGCCCGAACCGGTTGACGTGATCGAAGGATGGATGCGGGGCAACGAGCTGAACCGAATGTACGACGAATAGGGCCGCGCGAAGGCTAACCGGCCCCGGCATCCGCGCCGTCGCCGCCCTGCCCGCATCGCCGCCCAGCGGTTCAGCCAGGCCAGACCCGCCAGCGACAGGCCGAGGGCGAGGAACGAGAAGACCCGCGTCAGGCCGGACAGCCCGCTTGCGTCGATCAGGAAGACCTTGGCGACCGTCAGCGCGATCACCCCCATCGCGATGCGGCGGAGCGCGCCCGAGCGCCGGGCGATGGCCTGGTAAAGCAGGACGGCCCCGGCGATCAGCATGGCGACGGTGTAGGAGTAGAGCTCGGGCTGCGTGACGCCCGGGACGGACAGCAGGTCGCCCTGCCAGAACCGCCGGATTTCCAGCGCGGCATAAAGGATGCCCAGCGCCGCGCCGATCCCGGTCAGGCCCAGCCGCATCCACCGCGCCAGATGCGGCATCCGCGCCGCCGCCGCGATCAGCAGGGCGGCAGGCAAAGCATAGGCGATGAACAGGGTGTCGAGGATCAGCGGCCCGTGCACCCGTCCGCTCGCCTCCTGCCCGAACAGCGCCAGCAGCGGGTTCGCCGGACCGGCGGCCAGCGCAAGACCGCCCAGCCCCAGCAGCGCCCCGATGGCCGCGATCGCGCGCCGGACCCAGACCATCCAGCCGCCCAGCTGCATCCGGTAGAGCTGCACCAGCATCAGCACGACCCACGGCATCGCGTTCAGGCTGATCGACCAGTAGGTGCCGACCCACTCGTCGCCCAGCCGGTCGGTGATCCACCGCGTCAGCATCACGTTGACGAAGATCGCCGCATAGGCCGCCACGCCGCTCTCCAGAAAGACAGCCGGCGCGCGCCGGTCCATCGGCTTCAGCACCGTCAGCGCCGTGAGCATGCCGATGATCGCGGCGGCAAAGGCCAGGATCACCTCCCACAGCGCGCCGTCGAATGCCCAGCCGAGCCCCGGATCGGCAATCAACCGCCAGCCGAGAACAAGCACGCCCGCCTGGATGAACCATCCCATCTCGGGCAGGCGGAAGCGGCGGTCCAGCACCGCCGCGACGACCAGCAGAACGGCCAGCGCGACCGTCAGCGCGCCCTTCGTCGTGACAAGGAACAGCGCCAACGCGATCAGCGACAGGCAGGACAAGGTCGCATAGGCCGCGCGCCGACGGTCCTCTCCATCCGCCCGCGCGAACCGCTCCGCCAGAACGCCCGTCAGCACGGCCAGCGCGATGACATGCAGCGCCCAGGGATACGCCCCGATGACCAGCGACGGCTGCCAGAGCAGTTCCAGCACCAGCGCCGTCACCGGGGCGAACAACGCCGCGCCCGCCGCCCAGAACGCCGGATAGGTATCCCCCCGGAAGCTGCGCCACGCGGCAGCCAGCGACCCCACGGTCGCCAGCGCCAGCAGAACGCCAGCCGTCACGGGGGCGGACGTTTCGGGCGCGCGGGACAGGATGTTCTGCGCAGAGAATTCCGACCACAGCGGCCCGTCGTCCAGCCCCTCCATAGCCAGCCGCGCCAGAAACGCCACTGCCGGGATGGCCGCCAGATCGGCCAGCGCCCGCGCCGGGGCCGCCCAGATCGCGAGCATCATCACCAGCAGGACCAGCATCAGGAAGGCGAGCATTGACGCCTGCGCCCGTCGGACACAGGCAGGATCATCAGACTGACCGATGCCGCCAGAACCGACCCCGCCGCCAGCCGCGTCGGGAAGATCGGCCAGTCGCCGCTTGCCGCGCGCCATCAGGCTCTCAGCCAGCATCGCGCCCGCATGATCCGGCACAAGCCGCAGCGCCGGGACACCGCATCCCCAGCACCGCAAGCCCTGCCAGCATCACCGCAAACGGCCCCGCGCCCCCCGCCGCGAGCATCGTGAACCATCCGGCGGCAAAGCCAAGCGCCAGCGCCAGAACCGAAACCCAGGCCCAGCGCCGCACCGCGTCAACCGCCAGCCCGGCGAAGGTCCATCAGCGCGAAATAGCCGTAGAGCCAGTCCGAATTCTCCGACGATCCGCCCACGCGAAGGGTGCCAGCGTCGCCCCGATCAGACCCACGGCCGCCAGCAGCGGCCCGTGGAACCAGCCCAGAACGATCGCCGCCAGCCGCCACCGCGACCAGCCCGGTGAACGCTGCCTCGACCCCGATCAGCCCGTAGAGCTGCCGCGCCGCGATGATGCCCGCGAACATCGACACAATGCCCGCGCCTGAGAAAACCGACGGCAGATAGGCCGTCGACGCGCCCTCGTCATCGCCGTGACGCCGCCGCACCCATTCGCCCGCGACGATCAGCGCGGCCCCGAAGCCCAGCGCCATCAGCACGCGCAGCTGCGGCGAAAGAAGGCCGTTCTCGATCCCGTACTGGACAAAGAAGATACCCGCCATCGCCAGCGACACCGCCGCCACCGCGTAGACCCAGTTCTTCCCCAGCCAGTCGGCCAGCGCCGACGCCCGCGCGCCGGTCATCACCACCGGGCCGTCCTGCCGGATTTCGGTCGGGGCGGCATCTGCCGCGACACTGGCCGGGATCGGTTCGCTTGCCTCGTCCGGCGGAAGCTCATCTTCCCGCGATGGCTCTGCCGCGGCCGCCTCCGGCTGCACCAAGGGCGCACTCCATGGCCCCGGCACCGCAGCCACGGGGGCTTGCGTGCGCAGCGCCCGGACGATCCGTTCAAGATCCTCGACCCGTCCGCGCAGCCGCACCTGACCCACGATCAGCACGATGACCGCCACCGGAATCGCCAGCGTGACCAGCACGGCAAGTACTGCCAGACCTTCCATGAACCCCGAACTCCCTGCCCCTCGGCGCCAAGCAGTAGGCCGCGCCGCGCCAAAACGCAAAGTCAGGTTTTCCGGGGGTCATCCCCCGCGACTCCGTCAGGACTGCCCGGTCGCCGGCTTCAGTCCGAACTGCCGAACAGCCCCGTCAGCGCGCGCTTCACCAGGTTCGTCACCCGCGGCCGCGGCAGCGCCGCGAAGGGCAGCGGGCGGCAGACCTCCATCGCCGCGACACCCACCCGCGCCGTCAGCGCGCCGTTCACGATCCCCTCGCCGAACCGCCGCGACAGTTTCGACAGGATGCTGCCGCCCGCCACCGAATGGATCAGGTCGTCGCCCACCGCTACGGCCCCAGTCGCCAGCAGATGCGTCAGCACCGTCCGCGTCAGGCGCCAGCCGCCGACGAACCCCGCGCGCCCGCCGTAAATCTCGGCGACGCGCCGGATCATCCGCAGGTTCGCCGTCAGCGCCGTGAACACATCGGCCAGCGCCAGCGGCACCAGCGCCGTCACCGTCGCAACCGTCCGCGCCGCACTTTCAACCTCGCGCCGCGCCGCCTGATCCAGCGGCCCCAGAAGTTCTGTTTCCGCCAGATGCAGCAGCGTTTCCGCGTCCATCACGTCGCCGCGCCGTTCCGCCAGCCGCGCCCGACCCCATTCGGCATCGGCCCGCCCGGCATAGAGTGCGGTCAGCCGGTCCGCCACGCCGCGCGCTGCCGTCAGATCGCCCGACACCAGCGCCGCGGCAGAATCCCGGTGCAGGCCATCCAGCCGCGCCAGGCGGGCATAGCCCGCCCACTCCCGCAGGGCGATCAGCGCCAGCGCCAGCACGAACAGCCCCGTCAGCCCCGCCGCGATCCAGCCCAGCGTCGGATGCGTCGCCAGCAGCCCATCGACGAAGTTCCACGCCGCCACCGACACCCAGAACCCGACCAGCGCCGTCAGCGACCCCCAGAACAGCCGCGCCAGCCACGAAGGCCGCCGCGACATCACCGCAACGGCTGTCCGCATCGCGCGCCCGTCCGGCATCAGGTCGGGCACCAGGGGCGCCGTCGCAGGCGTCAGCTCCGCCTGCCCCTCGCGGTCGATCAGAACCGGTCCCTTGGGTCTGCTCATGCTGTGGTCCTCGTCCAGACAAGCCGCACATCCGGCAGCTTTTCGTCATTCCGCGCGCCGTCTGTCCGCTCCGCCTCGCTGAAGCCCGCACGGTGGTAGAACCGTATCGCGCCCGCATTCGCCTGAAAGGTCCAGAGCGTCAGTCGCCGGACCACCGACTGGGCCTGCTGCAGCAGCGCCGATTCCGAGTCCTCTGCCCCCGCGCCAGCCACGGCAACGTAGAGCGCCGGAATCTCCTCGCGGTCCCGTGCCAGAAACCCTGCCGGGTCGCCGCCTAGTTCCGCCACAGTCACCTCGGTGGTCCCGATCAGATGTCCGACAAACCCCCGATCCTCATCCCGCGTGTGAAGGCGCGGCATCCACGGCGTCGTGTCGATCCAGTCCGACAGGATCGCCCCCAGCGCCGCCGCATCCCCTGCCACCGCCGGGCGCAGCTTCACGTTCACAACCGGTCCCCGATCAGAAATTCCGCTGCCTTGTCCAGCCGGATATGCGGCGGTCCTTCGCCCGGCTGAAGCGTGATCGCCGCCGGGGCGAAATTCATCACCGCGTAATCCGCGTCCAGCCACTTTGCCGCCCCGTCCTTGGCAGGCGACAGCAGGCGCGACGGATCGGCGGGCAGATCGCCCGGCCAGAACGCCGCCTGCTTGCCCGTCGTCATCAGCCGTCCGCGCACGCAGGGCAGCGGTCCGCCGTTATGGCTGACCATCTCCTCGACCGTCGCGCGCAGGGACGCGACGGACATCGCCGCCGTCGCCGCGCCCGAAAACTCCGCCCGGTCCTTCGCGTCGCGCATCATCGCCGCCATGATCGCCGTCAGCCGCGTGTGCTGTTCGTGGTGCAGATGGTCCGCCTTGGTCGCCGCGAACAGGATGCGTTCCACCCGCCTTGTCCCCAGAATGCCCGACAGCCACCCGTTCCGCCCCGGCCGGAACGCCGACAGAATCTCCGCCATCGCGCGGCGCATGTCCTCGACTGCGCGCGGTCCCGCATGGATCGCGCCCAGCACGTCCAGCAGCACAACCTGCCGGTCGATCCGCGCGAAATGATCGCGGAAGAACGGCTTCACCACCCGCGCCTTGTAGGCCTCGAACCGCCGCTCCATCTCGCGCGAGAGGCTTCCGCGCCGCGTCACGCCGCCTGCGGAAAGGGGCGCGAAGGTCAGCGCGGGCGACCCCGCCAGATCGCCCGGCAGCAGGAACCGCCCCGGCGTGCAGTCCGAGAAACCGGCCGCCTTTGCCGCCTTCAGGTAATCCGCGAAGGCCGCGGCAAGCCCTTTCGCCACCGTCTCGTCCAGCCGCGCCGACCCCTCCGCCGCTGCCGCCAGCGCCAGATAGTCCTGCGCCTCCGTTCGGTCAGCGATCCGCGCGAGGGTATCTGACGCCCAGTCTGCATAGCTCTGGTCCAGCAGCGCGAGGTCCAGCAGCCATTCCCCCGGATAATCGACGATATCCAGATGCACCGTCCTGGGGCCACGCAACCCGCCGAACATGCCCCCATGCGCCACCCGGAGCGACAGGCGCAGCTCGCTGACCGCCCGGGTGCTGTCGGGCCAGTGCGGTTCAGGCCCGGTCATCGCCGCCAGATGCGCCTCATAGTCAAAGCGCGGCACCGTCACATCCGGCTGCGGCTGCAGGAACGCGGCCTCGATCCGCCCCTCGGTCGCCGCGCGCAAGGACGGCATCCGCTTGCGGTCCATCAGGTTCGCCACCAGCGAGGTGATGAAGACGGTCTTGCCCGACCGCGACAGGCCGGTGACGCCCAGCCGGATCACAGGTTCGAAGAACGCCTCGGACACCCCCGAGGTCACGCTTTCGATCCGCCGCGTCAGGCTGTCGGCAATGTCGGCGATACCCAAGGTCTGTCCCTTTGCTTTGACGCCAAGATAGGGGTGCCAGCGCCGGACTTACAGGGGCAAGACAGGACCGCCGCATTGCAAACGCCTGCGCCGACAGGATAGTTGCCCCATGCCCCGCTACGCCTTCAGGATCGAATACCACGGCGCGCCCTTTGCGGGCTGGCAGCGCCAGACGGCGCAGCCGTCGGTCCAGCAGGCCATCGAGGACGCGCTGGCGGCTCTGGGTGAGACCGCCCCCACTGTCACCGGCGCGGGGCGCACCGATGCGGGGGTGCATGCCACCGGGCAGGTCGCCCATGCCGACATCGCCAAGGACTGGGACCCGTTCCGCCTGTGCGGCGCGATCAACGCCCACCTGCGCCCGCAGCCCGTGGCGATCCTCGCCGCAGCGAAAGTCCCCGACGACTTCCATGCCCGCTTTTCCGCCCGTGAGCGCCGCTATCTGTTCCGCGTCGTCGCGCGCCGCGCGCCTGTCACGCTTGACGACGGGCTCGTCTGGCAGGTGCCCCGCGCGCTGGATGCCGAGGCGATGCAGGCCGGGGCCGCGCATCTGATCGGGCGGCACGACTTCACCACCTTCCGCTCCACGCTCTGCCAGGCCGACAGCCCGGTGAAGACGCTGGACGGGATCACGCTGGAAACCCTGCCCTGCCCCGGCGGCACCGAATACCGCTTCGCGCTGCGCGCCCGCAGCTTTCTGCACAATCAGGTCCGCTCGATCGTCGGCACGCTGGAGCGTGTCGGCGCGGGCGCCTGGAAGCCGGAGCAGGTGAAGGCCGCGCTGGACGCACGCGACCGCGCCGCCTGCGGCCCCGTCTGCCCGCCGCAGGGGCTGTATCTGACCGGCGTCGGATACCCGTACGATCCATTCGCCTGAGCGGGTCGCAGGCATGTCCCTTGCAGGGACATCTTTTCGGTTTAACAATATCAATGGGTTACGGCGCAAAATTTAGGAAGGATTCACGCCTTCCCCGATTCAGCCAAGGCACAACAAACGAAACCGCCCGCCGGATCGCTCCGGCGGGCGGCGATTTCAGACCACTTGCAGATTAACGGCGCGCGCCGTCGTCCGCGAAGATGTCCTTCTTGTGCGTGCCGCCCGGCACGAAGATCGCGCCGATGACAACCGTCATCACAGCGACCACGATCGCATACCACAGTCCGGCATAGATGTTGCCCGACTGCGCCGAGATCGCGAACGCCGTCGCGGGCAGAAGGCCGCCGAACCAGCCGTTGCCGATATGGTAGGGCAGCGACAGGCCCGAATAGCGGATCCGCGTCGGGAACAGTTCCACCAGCATCGCAGCGATCGGGCCGTAGACCATCGTCACCAGAACGATGAGGTAGGTCAGGATCGCGATGATGGTCAGCTTCTGGCTGGTGAAGATGTCGAAGAACGTGTTCGCCTTCGCCACCGTGGTGTTGTCGGCTGCGACCAGCGGATAGCCCGCCGCCTTCAGCGCGTCGTTGACTGCCTTTTCGAACGCAGCCTTGACGCCGTTCTCCTTGGCAGCCGTGGCCGCCGCAGCGTCGTAGGTCGCCAGCGCTGCCGCCGGAACCGCCGCACGGGCGCTGTCCAGCGCCGCCTGTGCCGGTGCTATCGCCGCAGTTGCCGCATCAAGCGCAGTCTGGGCCGCCGTCTTGGCCGCCTCGTCCGCGCCCGCCGCCGCCTTCTTCAGCGCGCCTTCCGCAGTGGCTGCAACGGCCTTGGCCGAGGCCAGCGCCTTTTCGCTGTCCGCAAGCGGGGTCATCAGCGCAGCATCGATCCCGGTCTTCGCCTCTTCCACCGCTGCCTTGGCCGCCGCGATCGCCGCGGCGTTGGCTCCGGCGTCGTAGGACGGGATTTCCGTCTCGCCGATCTTCACGGTGGCGACGGTGCCCGCCGCCGCATCGACGGTCACCGAGTTGACCGAGGTCCGGGACAGCTGCGCCTTCACGATGTCGCAGGAGTTGGTGAACTTCACCGTGCCCGTCGGGTTGAACTGG
Organism: uncultured Alphaproteobacteria bacterium; assembly: GCA_963738635.1. Classification (GTDB taxonomy): domain Bacteria; phylum Pseudomonadota; class Alphaproteobacteria; order Rhodobacterales; family Rhodobacteraceae; genus JAOADN01. The sequence continues at coordinate 897,976 of CAVTXE010000004.1, forward strand.
AACGAACAGTCCGCCGGGTCCGCCGTCACCGTGATCGGCGTCTGGTGCGCCTCGTACAGCGCCGGGTTCGCCGTCTTGGTCAGCATGGTGAACACCGGGAAGTAGGTGACTGCGGCCAGCAGGCAGCCTGCCAGAATGATCGGCTTGCGGCCGATCCTGTCAGACAGGGACCCGAAGAAGATGAAGCCGCCAGGTGCCGAGGATCAGCGACCAGGCCACGAAGACGTTGGCCGAGAAGCTGTCCACCTTGATGACGTTCTGGATGAAGAACAGCGCGTAGAACTGTCCCGAATACCAGACCACGGCCTGGCCCGCCGTCAGACCCAGAAGGGCGATGATTGCGATCTTGCCGTTTTTCCAGGTTCCGAAGGCTTCGCGCAGCGGTGCTTTCGAATGCGCGCCCTCTTCCTTCATCTTCTTGAAGGCCGGGCTCTCGTTCATCTGGAGACGGATATAGAGCGAGATCGCCAGCAGGAAGATCGAGCCCAGGAACGGAATGCGCCAGCCCCAGGCGTTGAACGCCTTCATCATCTGCGGCGTGCCGTCCGCGTTCGTCAGTGCGACGCCTGCCGCGTCCAGCACCGGCTGGTCGGGATAGTTGCCGTTCACGTAGCCCTGCACGCACAGGATCACGATCAGCGACAGCAGAAGGCCAAGCGTGGCCGTGGTCTGGATGAACGAGGTGAAATAGCCCCGCCGGTTCGCCGGTGCGTGTTCGGCGACATAGATCGCGGCACCGCCGTATTCACCGCCGAGCGCCAGACCCTGCAGCATGCGCAGCGCGATCAGGATGATCGGCGCGGCGATGCCCCAGCTTTGATAGCCGGGCAGCAGGCCGACCAGGAAGGTCGACAGACCCATGATCATGATCGTCATCAGGAAGGTGTATTTCCGGCCGATCAGGTCGCCCAGCGACCCGAAGACCAGCGCGCCGAACGGGCGCACGATGAAGCCTGCCGCAAAGGCCAGGAGCGCGAAGACGTTGCGCGTGGCTTCCGGGAACGGGGTGAAGAACTGCGCCCCGATGATCGCGGCGAGCGAGCCGTAGAGGTAGAAGTCATACCATTCGAAAATCGTGCCCGCAGACGAGGCGAGAATGACTTTCTTCTCCTCCCGCGTCATCGGGCGCGCGCGTTCGGCGAACGCACCGCTTGTCATGTCCGTCATCGGTCTTCCTCCGCTTGGTCGGGCCTTTGCCGGCCCGGTTTTCCGTTTGTCGCGTTCGCCTTGCCCGGCACATCGGGCAAGCCGTTTCCTTGCCCGCCGGACCATGTCCTGCGGGTCGTTCTGGTCCGGCCAATGTGGTTGCCTGTGTTCGCAACTTCGGGCGGAAGAATGCCTCCCCGTCCTGTTCCGCCCCTTGCTCGTTACCTGTTCATGCGGTTGCCGATCAGGTCCTCGACCACCGACGGGTCCGCCAGTGTCGAGATGTCCCCGAGGGCACCGAAATCATTCTCGGCGATCTTGCGCAGGATGCGGCGCATGATCTTGCCGGACCGGGTCTTCGGCAGCCCCGGGGCCCACTGGATCAGGTCGGGCGTGGCAATCGGGCCGATTTCCGTGCGGACCCATTTCACCAGGTCCTTGCGCAGTGCCTCGGTCGGCTCGATGCCCTTCATCAGCGTCACATAGGCATAGATGCCCTGTCCCTTGATCGGATGCGGGTATCCGACCACGGCCGCCTCGGCCACGTCCTCATGGGCGACCAGCGCGCTTTCAACCTCGGCCGTGCCCATCCGGTGGCCCGAGACGTTCAGCACGTCATCGACGCGCCCCGTGATCCAGTAATAGCCGTCCTCGTCCCGCCGGCAGCCGTCGCCGGTGAAGTAATAGCCCTTGTACTGCTGGAAATACGCCTCCTGGAACCGCTGATGGTCGCCCCAGAGCGTGCGCATCTGTCCCGGCCATGAATCCGCGATGCACAGCACCCCTTCCGCCGGGTTCCCGTCCTGCACCGCCCCGCTTTCCGCGTTCAGGATCACCGGCCTGATCCCGTAGAACGGCAGCGTCGCCGATCCGGGCTTCGCCTCGATCGCTCCCGGCAGCGACGTGATCAGGTGGCCGCCGGTTTCCGTCTGCCACCAGGTGTCGACGATGGGGCAGTTGCCCTTGCCGACATGCCGGTCGTACCAGTGCCAGGCCTCGGGGTTGATCGGCTCGCCGACCGTGCCAAGCAGGCGCAGCGACGACAGGTCGTGCTTTTCCACCCATTCGGGGCCCTGGCCCATCAGCGCGCGGATCGCCGTCGGCGCAGTGTAGAACTGCGTCACGCGGTGCTTGGCGCAGACCTCCCAGAACCGCCCGGCATCGGGGAAGGTGGGCACGCCCTCGAACATCAGCGTGACGGCCCCGTTCGCCAGCGGGCCGTAGACGATATAGCTGTGGCCCGTGACCCAGCCGACATCCGCCGTGCACCAGAAGACGTCGCCCTCGTGGTAGTCGAAGGTCAGCTGATGCGTCATCGCGGCATAGACCAGATAGCCGCCCGAGGTATGGACGACGCCCTTCGGCTTGCCCGTGCTGCCGCTGGTGTAGAGGATGAACAGCGGGTCCTCCGCCCCCATCGGTTCGGGCGGGCAGACGGGCGAGGCCTTGGCCATCTCGGCCAGCAGGTCCATGTCGCGGCCTTCGACCCAGCTTGTCTGGTCGCCGGTGTGCTTGACGACAAGGCATTTCACCTTGTCCGAACAATGCAGCAGCGCCTTGTCCGTATTGTCCTTCAGCCCCGTCTTCTTGCCGCCCCGCGGCCCCCAGTCAGCCGTGATGACGACCTTCGCGCCGCAGTCGTTCACCCGGTTCGCCAGCGCATCCGGGCTGAATCCGCCGAACACCACCGAATGCACGGCCCCGATCCGCGCGCAGGCCAGCATCGCATAGGCCGCCTCGGGGATCATCGGCATGTAGAGGACGACGCGGTCGCCCTTGCCCACGCCTTCAGCCTTCAGCACGTTCGCCATCCGGTTCACCTTGTCGGACAGTTCCGCATAGGTGACATGCCGCGAAGGGGTCGCCGGATCGTCCGGTTCCCAGATGATCGCCGTCTGCGCCGCGCGCTTCGGCAGATGCCGGTCGATGCAGTTCGCGGCAACGTTCAGCATGCCGTCCTCGAACCACTTGATGCTGACCTGCCCGAAGGTGAAATCCGTGTTCTTGACGCGGCTGTACGGCGTGATCCAGTCGATCCGCTTGCCGACCTGCCCCCAGAACGCCTCCGGGTCCGCGAGCGATGCCGCATAATCCGCCCGGTATCCGTCGGGCGTGACATGCGCCTTGCCGAAGGCCGCAGGAATGTCCCGCTTCCGCAGCGTTTCCGCCGGATCTCTATGCTCTGCAGCCATGTCCACATCCTCCCAGGGCCTGTCACTCAGAGCGATGTGATGACGTCCCTGTCCCGCATGATCAAGCCATGGGGTTTCCCTGTGCAGACTGTAAATTCTTGCACAGACTTTTCTTAGTGCATATTTTTCAATGTATATTTCTGTAATTTTCTGGAAGCATTATAGGCAGAAGTGTCAATCTTTTGCATAGTTTCAGTGTAAACAATTGTTAATAAATATTTTTCCTGTCACTTCTTCAATTGTGTTCTCGCTCTGTGTCCGGCAGACCGACGTCGCTTGCACCGCAGCCACGATTCGTCCTTCCATCCGGTGTACGGCGCACCCAACCCCAGGAATGCGGCCTGAAAGCCCTTCGCAATGCCCAATGACAACCCCAAGGACATGCCCGATCCCGTCAGGCCCGCAGACGATGCCGCCCGCGCCCTCGTCCGCACCATCCTGACGCAGTCGCGGACCGCCGCGCTGGCCTTCCAGCACCCCGAAACGGGCGGCCCTTTTGCCAGCCGGATCGCCGTCGCCTGCACGTCCGCCGGGCTTGTGACGCTGGTCTCCGACCTGTCCATACACAGCCGCGCGATCCGGGCATCGCCGTCCGCGGGCCTTTTGATCGGCGACCTGCCCGACCGCGGCGATCCCTTGAACGCCCCGCGCGTCAGCCTGTCGGTTCTGGCCGAACCCACTGACGCCGCCATCCGCCCGAAGCTGCGCGCCGAATGGCTCGCCGCGCATCCGAAGGCAAAGCTCTATGCCGACTTTCAGGATTTCAGGTTCGTCCGCTTCGAAATTCTTTCAGGCGCATTGAACGGCGGCTTCGGGCGCGCCTTTGCGTTGACTGCCCGCGACATTATACTACTTTGACGCGCATCGCGGTCGGGGCCACTCCCCCTCTGCGCCGGATGAGGCCGATTTGACGCCAGATAGTGCGCGGACGATTTCCGTCCGCGAAGATGCCATATTGCGTCAGAGTGCGCGGCTTCAGACCGACCTCTGGTCACGTGAGGCGGGCGTCGCCCTCGCCTGCGTCCTGTTCGCCTTCGTGCTGCCGCTGCGCCTGATCCTGATCGTCTACCTGATCTGCATCCTGTCCGAGATCGTGCAGCACATCTGCCATCGCCGGTTCCGGCACAGACCGGGCCGCGGCGTCTATCTGATCATCCTTGGCAATTCGGCCTTTGCCCTCGCGGCGTTCAGCATGCTCGGCTACTTCGGCTGGCAGACGCTCAGCCCTTTCGCCCAGATCGGATCGGTCTTCCTTCTGACCGGTGCGCTTCTGAACGTGTCGACCGCGCGCGCCGCCGACCTTTCCTTCGGCCTGCTCAGCGGATTGCCGCCCGCCGCCGTGCTGCTGTGGCTGCCCGGCAAGCTTCTGTTTGAAACAGGGTCGCCGCCCATGGCCGCCTTTGCGACGGCGGCCTCGGTGATCTTCGTCGGATATTTCGTGTCCTCGCTGATCCAGAACCACCTGACCCAGACGCGGCTTGCCGCCGCGATCGGCGAGGCGCTGTCGTCCAGCGCCGCAAAGTCCCGGTTCCTGTCCGAGATGAGCCACGAGATGCGCACACCGCTGAACGCGATCCTGGGCCACAGCCAGGTGCTGCGCGACCTGAACGACCCTGCCGCCATCAGACAGACCGCGGCGTCGATTGAAATCTCGGTGCTGCAGCTGGACCAGATGGTGGCCGACGTGCTGGACCTTGCAGCCGCACAGGAGGGCACGCTGTCCGCCCGGCCGTCCACCGTTGCGATACGGAGTGAGCTTTCAGCCGTGATGGCGTCGGTCAACCGCCATCGCATGCCATCTGCGGATGCGCCTCTGTTCGACGTCCAGGGCCCGGTCCCGGACCTTGTCCGCATCGATGCCCAGTTGCTGCGCAAGGTTCTCGTGAACCTTGCCGATGTGCTCCGCAGGTCAGGTCAGGATGACGGGACGTTGCCGGACACCATCGCGCTCCGGTGTGAACGCGCCGGCCAGGCTGATATGATGACGATCACGCTGACCTGCGGAACCGGAAATGGCAGACCGCGCGACGATCCCACAGACACGCGCCGGATCGAACCCGAGGATTCGCTGGCCTGGCTCCATGTCTGCCGGATGCTGCCGCTTCTGGATGCTGGGGTTGCCCTCGAAGCCGATCCCGGAACCCGTCTGGCCCGGTTAAGCCTTCCAATTCAACCCGTGCCGGACCTGCCGGACGCAGTGGCGCGACCACCGCTCCGCGCCCTGGTCGTCGACGACATCCCCACGAACCGCTTCGTCGTCGCGCAGCTGCTGCGGATGCTCGGTATCGACACATCCGAGGCCGACGGCGGTCCGTCCGCGATTGCCGCCCTGACGGACCATGCCTTCGACGTCGTCCTTCTCGATATGAACATGCCCGGGATGGACGGCGAGACGACGTTCCGTGCGATCCGCACAGCACCCCACCGCTTTGCACGGGTGCCCGTCATCGCCATGACCGCCGACGCCCGGGGCGAACAGCGTGACCGCTGCCGCGCCCTCGGGCTGGACGGATTTGTCCCGAAACCGGTCGACAAGCGCATACTCTGGGCCGAAATCGCCGCCGTCACGACCGCCGCAGGTGTCAGGTACGGATTATCCATCCGCACCTTGACGCTGATCTGCCCCTTGCAGGCCGCTGCCCAGTTCACCGTCACGTCCTGCTTCGATGCCCCCTGCGTGACCAGCGCATAAGGCATGTCCGACTGCCGCTGTCCTGCGGCATTCGTGATCGCCCCCCCGGCCACAACCGCCTCGACATTGCGCGACCAGCCCCCGAACGGCAGAAAAGCCCCCGGCGTGACGGTCCAGACCGCCGCCGCCGTCGCCTGGCTGTGCTGCACCACGACCGGGTTCGCCGTCGCCTGGGTCACCGCCGTGAACATGTTGCCCTCGACCCAGATGTTCTTCATCCGGAGATAGTCGAAGCCCGCAAACGAGGTATCGACCGTCTCGACCCGGTCCACCGACCCGTTGATCGACTTGAAGACATTGTTCGATATCGTCAGCCCGTCGACGAAATGCCCCGTCCCGTAGGGCTTGATCACGATCCACCGGAACCAGGGTGCGACATCTGTCGCCATGAAGACGTTGCCGGTGATCGTCAGCCCGCCGAACGAATGCTGAATTCCGAAATCCGGGTCCGCTTCGTACTCGTTCGTCCATTCGATGAAGTTGTTGTCGATGTAGTTTCCGGTGATCGTCGTGTTCACGTTGGTCTCGGTCAGGACCAGACCCGCCAGCCGGACGCCCAGCGTCTCGCTGTCGCCCTGGAACCAGTGGTTGCCGACAACCAGATGGCTGCTGCCCGCCATCACCGCGAAGTGCCTGAAACGCACGATCCGGTTGTCGCGCAGCTTGGCGTCGTTGGCATTGACGTTCAGCGCGATCGACAGCCGGTCCTGGGCGCGCAGGCTCTGCTCGTTCGACAGGAACTGGCAGCGGTCCACATGCAGATCCTGACAGCCCCGGCCGATGGAGGTGATCCCGCGATCCTTCGGCCTGGTGACATAGCAGTCCCGCACATGGAAATTGTTGCCCGCAGGCGGCAGCATGATCGCGCTGCCGACGCCGTTGCACTGAAGCTCGAGATCCGAGAGGTTGAGCTTGTCGAGCTGAGTGAAACCGGAAAAGTCGAGGACATAGCGGAAGCGCGTGAAGGTGAAGACCTGGCTTCCCGCGGCGTCGTAGAGCGGCTGGCTCAGCGTCACCGTCCCTGCACCGACGCTGACCGCATTCACATAGACCTCGCGCCCGACACCCGTGCCGGTCACAAGTGACCCAACCAGAACTGCGGCGACGTTGACAACGCCGGTCAGCGTCACCGGCTGCGCCGGGTTGTAACTCGCCTGCGACGTCACCACGGCAGGGTTCCATGCCGGTCCGGCAATCGCCTCGAACTGACCGTTGCGGATCACGCGCCGCACGCTGAATGTCGGTTTGTTCGGCACCGCCGCCGCCAGGTCGATGGGCGCCGTCACCGCGACGCGACGTCCGCCGAGGTCAAGCGAGTCGTGGTCGGTGAAGTTCAGCAGCGCCTGAAACGCCTTCCTGAAGCCCAGCTCCTCGGACCCGAACGCATCGGCATAGGTCGGCAGGTCGAAGCTGCGCGTCAGTGCCAGCCGCCGTGCGACCGGCATCGTCACCGTGCCCTCGAACCGCACGCGGGCCTCGATGGTGACATCAGCGTTCAGGAAATAGGTCCCCGCCGACACCAGCAGGTCCTGCCCCGCCGCAAACGCAGCCGCATCCGCCGCTTCGAAGGCCAGACTGTCATCCGTGACCCCGTCGCCCGTCGCGCCGTAGTCGCGCACATCGACCCAGTCCATCATCTTGCGGTGGAAGACGCCTGTCACATCCTCGATCTCGATGTCGTCGATCCTGACCACGCCGCCGTTCAGCCCCGTCAGGTCGATCCCGAAATGCCCGAACAGCGCGCTTGTGCCCCAGGCCATATCGACGCCCGTCCGCGTGCCCGTCCCGATGATCGCGCGCACCGTCACGACCTGTCCGTAGGTCGTCAGCGTCACGCTGGGGCCGGTCAGCGTCACGCCTGTGACCGCGACACCCCCCGCACCGCCTGCCCAGGCCGCGATCCGGACCGAGGGAAGGTTGCCGCTCATCGCCTTCACGCGTGCCGTCACCTGAATGTAGCAGCCCGGAAGGATCGGCGTGTCGCCCATGTAGCGGAGCTTGGTGGTCGTCTGGCTCTTGATCAGTTCCAGACAGCCGCCGAAGTCCTGATCCGCCGGGACCAGCGCCGCATTCGGCGATCCCGCATAGGTCGTCGATCCCGGTGTGCCGTCCTCGCTCGACCAGACAGCCAGCCCGCCCGAGAACGCGGGCGGCATGAAAATCAGCCCGTCCGTGATTGCCTTGTTCATCCGTTATGCCCCCGCGCGCCTGAATTGACGCGGGATCACTAGGACGAAGCGCTTAAATTTCCTTAACCTTTGCGCACGGGCTGGCGCTCAGGCCCCCGCGCCCTGATCCGGCACCGGAAAGACGCCGTTGATCTTCCAGCCGTCCGGCGGCACCTCGATCATGTCATAGTCGAACAGGTGCGTCTTTCCCGTCCCGTCCGTCACCATCACCCGCTGGATCTGCCGCCCTGCGACTTCGCGCAGCCCGAGGTACTTGACCGAGGACGGGTTCCAGATCATCGGATAACCGCTCGACACCATCGCCCCGAAATTCTCGGGCGACCCGAACATGCCCTTGATCATCGGCGAGGCGAAGGTGAAGGCCGTGACAGGGTCCCTGGCGATGAAGGCGTCCATCTGGCCCTGGATCACCGACCGGATCGGGTCGGCATCCTGTGCCACCGCACCCGTCGCCAGACCCAGCGCCATCGCACCCGCAAGCATCAAAGACCGCATCGCTTTCACTCCTCGCCCTGTCTCAAAGTTAATACGAGACGACGGGCCGACAAGTTTCACGAATGCGGCATTTATCCCGGCAACTGCCCCGCCAGCCCTTTGTCGATCAGCGCCACCGTCTCCTCGACGCCATACAGCGCGATGAACCCGCCGAACCGCGGCCCCTGTGACGCCCCGAGCAGCACTTCATACAGCGCCGTGAACCAGTCGCGCAGCGGCTCGAACCCGTGTTCGGTCCCGACCGCGAAGACCATCGTCTGCAACGCCTCCGCGTCCTGCCCGCCGGTCCATGCCCGCCAGCCGCCCGCGCAGGTCCTCCATCGCCGCCCGCTCCTTCTCGGACGGCGCGCGGAACACCCGCCCCGGTGCGACGAAATCCCGGAAATACCGCACGGCATATTCCGCCGCCGCGTCCAGCTGCGGGTTCTTTTCGGGCGACGCATCCGGCGCATAATTCCGGATGAAGCCCCACAGGCCCGCCTTGTCCGCCGCCCCCGAAACGCTGGCCAGGTTCAGCAGCATCCCGAAGCTGACCACCATGTCCGACGCGGGCGGCTGCCCCCGGTGGATATGCCAGACCGGGTTCGCCAGTTTCTGCTCCGCCGTCTGGTCCGGGAAGGCCTTCAGCTGCTGGTGGTATTCGTCCACCGCCTTCGGGATCACGTCGAAATACATCCGCTTCGCCGTCTTCGGCTTGCCGTACATGAAGTAACCCAGCGATTCCGTCGCCGCATAGGTCAGCCATTCGTCGATGGTCAGGCCGTTGCCCTTGGACTTCGAGATTTTCTGCCCGTGCTCGTCGAGGAACAGCTCATAGGTGAAGTGCTCCGGCTTCCTGCCCCCCAGCACCTCGCAGATGCCGTCATAGATCGGCGTGTTGGTGCTGTGATCCTTGCCGTACATCTCGAAGTCCACGTCGAGCGCCGCCCAGCGCGCCCCGAAATCCGGCTTCCACTGCAATTTCACCTGCCCGCCTGTCACCGGCAGCGTCCATTCCCGGCCGTCCGCGTCATCGAACGTCACCGTCGCGTCCTTCGCATCCACATGCTTGATCGGCACGTAGAGCACACGCCCCGTCTCCGGATGGATCGGCAGGAAGCACGAATAGGTCTGCTGGCGCTCCTCCCGAAGGCTCGCCAGCATGATCGCCATGATCGCGTCATAGCGTTCGCAGGCAAGCCGCAGCGTGTCGTCGAACCGCCCCGATTTGTAGAACTCCGTCGCCGAAATGAACTCGTACTCGAACCCGAACGTGTCCAGGAACCGCCGCAGCATCGCGTTGTTGTGGTCGCCGAAGGACGGATATTCCCCGTAAGGATCCGGGACGCTCGTCAGCGGCTTCTGCATATGCTCGCGCAGCATCTCCTGCTGCGGCACGTTCTCGGGCACCTTCCGCATCCCGTCCACATCGTCCGAAAAGCAGATCAGCCGCGTCGGGATGTCGGAAATCAGCTCGAACGCCCGCCGGATCATCGTCGTCCGCTGCACTTCGCCGAAGGTCCCGATATGCGGCAGGCCCGACGGGCCGTAGCCCGTCTCGAACAGCACATGGCCCTTTTCCGGCGGCTTCTTCTCGTACCGCTTCACCAGACGCCGCGCCTCTTCGAACGGCCAGGCATTCGAGGTCATCGCAGCATCGCGGAACGTAGACATTGCTAGGGCTTTCCCTTCAGGCGGCATAGGATGCAGCGGTCCGGCGTTCCCTATTGAACAGGGGGGGCAAGGTCAATAATTTCGCCCGGCCAGTTTTTTGAAAGAAGCACTCCAAGTGACCCATACCCTTCCCGCCTTCACTGCCCAGGACGCGCTTGTCGCCATGATGGTCGCCGTGTCCGCCTCGGATGTCTCGATCCGCACCGCCGAGCTTGTCGCCATCGAACGCCAGGTGAACCACATGCCGATCTTCGGCGGGTACGAGAGCGACCGCATGCGCGAGGTCGCCCAGACCGTCTACACCCTGATGGATCAGGACGACGGTCTCGACACGCTGTTCGTCATGGTCCGCGACGCCCTGCCCGCCAAGCTCTATGAGACCGCTTACGCGCTGGCCTGCGATGTCGCCGCCGCAGACGCCAGTCTCGGCCAGGCAGAGCTTCGGCTGCTGGCCGAGGTCCGGGCCGAGCTTGACCTCGACCCATTGGCCGCCGCCGCCATCGAACGCGCGGCCCGCGCCCGGCACATGACGATGTAGGATGCAGCCATGACCTTTCAGGCCTATCTCGACACGATCCGCGAAAAGACCGGCAAGACCGCCGACGACTTCAAGGCGCTGGCAGCCGCGAAAGGGTTCGCGGATGCGGGCGGCCTGACCAGGGGGACCAAGGCCACCCAGATCATCGACTGGCTCGCCGCCGATTACGGCCTGGGCCGCGGCCACGCGATGGCGATCGTGGCGGTGCTGAAGGGCGATCCGAGGGGCGGGTGAGGGGGGGATCACGAACTGTTACATCCGCTGATGAGACGTGAGTTGACGCGGACCGTATCGGCATGCGCTGCTCGCCGGAAGGCTCGCTGACACATCGGGGTTCATTAACATGATCAGATTGCCGGGCCTCGCCCATCTTTGCGCGGTCGCGCTGGCCTCGACCCTTCTGGCGTCCGGGACTGCGCAGGCGTTCTGCGGATTTTACGTCGCCCGGGCAGACGGCGCGCTCTATAACCGTGCGTCCAAGGTCGTCTACACCCGCGTGAACGAGACCTCTGTCATTACGATGTCCTCGGACTATCGCGGTCCCGCCGCCGAATTCGCAATGATCGTTCCCACTCCCTCGGTGCTGGACCGCAACCAAGTGCGCACCGTCCCCGCAAAGACCATCGAACACCTCGACAACTACACCGCGCCGCGGCTCGTCGAATACTTCGACTACGACCCGTGCGAGGGTGGCATGGCCGAACCAGTCATGGAGCTCGAGGTCGTGGTCGAAGGCGGTGCCCCGACCCGCAAGCAACGCACAGACGGTGCCCGCGCCCTTGGTGTCAAGATACTCCGCGAGTATGCCATCGGCTCCTATGACATCTTGATGCTTTCGGCCAAACAATCCGACGGGCTCGCTGCATTCCTGCGCGATGAAGGCTACATGCTCCCCGACGGGGCCGAAGAGGCGCTTCAGGGCTATATCGGGATGGGCATGAAGTTCTTCGTCGCCCGCGTGAACCTCTCGCGCCACGCCGCCAACTCCACGCAGGAACTGGAGCCGCTCCAGATCACTTTCCGATCCAAGGACTTCATGCTGCCGCTTCAGCTTGGCAAGTTGAACGGAGACGGCCCGCAGGACCTGTTGATCATGCTTCTGACCCGTCGCGGCGAGGTCGGGCTTGAGAATTACGACCTGAAAGAGATTCCAACTGACGAGAATGTCCCCGTCTTCGTCAAGGATATGTTCCCCGAATTCTACCGCGCGATGTTCAATCGCGTTGCCCCATCGTCGGGTGCGTTTCTCGAATACGCCTGGGACATGTCATGGTGCGACCCCTGCGCCGACGACCCGCTGACCTTCGATGAATTCCGCCAGCTTGGCGTCGTCTGGGTCCGTCGCGCAGAGGCGTCCGTTCCGAATGTTTTCGTCACCCGCATCCATGTCCGTTACGGCAAGGATTCATTCGGTCAGGACCTCATGTTCCGCGAAACCGGCGACCGCAAAAACTTCCAGGGCCGCTACATCCTGACTCACCCTTTCGACGGCGAGATCATCTGCCCCGAAGGCAAGGACTACGTTGCCGAAACCCGCGAGCGCATCAGCGATGAAGCCGCGAACCTGAAGAACCTTACCGGATGGAACTCGGGCAAGATTGGCGCAAGGATCGCCAAGACCACCGAGGCCCGCTATCGCTAGACGGGCTCACGTCCCATACACCTTCGCCCACCTCTCGATCAGCTGCAGTTGCAGCCGTTTCGACCGCCTGACCCATGCCCCCGCCCCGGCCGGGCTTTCCTTCTCCGCATCCGGCACCGCATCGCGCCGCGCCGCATCGCCCGTGAAGATCGCAAACGCCATCTCGGTCCCGTCCGGCCCCGTCATGTAGCCGACCAGCGCCGAGACGAAGTTCAGCGTTCCCGTCTTCGCCTCGACCCGCACAGCCATCTTGCCCTTGCCGCCCATGTCGCGGACCGTGATTTCCTTCATCAGCCCGCGCAGCCCCGCCCCCGGCCCCAGCGTCACCAGCGCCCGCACCATCTCTCCGGCCGAAATCCGCGATGCCCCGCCCAGCCCCGAATGGTCCACGAACCGCGCCCCGCCGCCGCCGCCCTCGCGTCTGAGCCAGTCCGACATCGCCTGCCCCGACGCCCCGTGCCCCGTGATCCCCTGGCGGGCCGATGCCGACATCCCGATCACCTCCGCCGTCAGGTTCGTCGAGAATTTCATCATGTCGCGCAGCAGGTCCGGCAACAGCGCGCTCTCCCGCGACAGCAGCACCTGCGCCCCTTCCGGCAGACGGTCCGCCACCTCCGCCGCAGGCATCCGGATGCCCTGCGCCGCCGCCAGCGCCCGGAACACATCCCCCGCGTAAACCTCGGGCCGCCGCACCGGCAGCCAGCGGCTGCCTTCCTTGTTCAGCGCCGACCGCGCCACCGTCCACATCTCGCGCGGCCCGGTCCCGTCATAGGTGAAGACCGGCTGGTCGCGGTCGGCAACCTGAACCCCCACCACGCCGACCTCGGGCACGAACCGTTCGCCCCGCGCGTCCATCCCGAGGCGAAACTCCGTGCCCGCCTTCGCCCAGGTGAAGTTCACCCGGTTGAAGTTCAGGTTCATCCCCGACAGGCAGGGGTTGTAGCCCAGATAGTCCGGCTGATCCCGGTCGATCCGCGCCAGATAGGCCAGCGCCCCGCCCCAGACGAGGAACCGCCCCGTCACCTCGCGCAGCCCGCGCGCCTTCAGCGTAGCGACCATATCGCCCAGATCGTCCGAGTTCAGGACCGGGTCGCCCCCGCCCGCCAGGATCAGGTCGCCCTCCAGCCGCCCGTCCGTCACCGGCCCCGTCGCCAGCACCCGCGTCACGAACCGGTGGTCCCGCCCCAGCTGCGCCAGCGCATAGAGCGAGGTGATCGCCTTCGCCGTGCTCGCGGGCGGCATCGGGCGTGCCGCCCCCCGCGCCTCGAGGATCAGGCCCGTCTTCGCATCGGCCACCAGAAACGTCACGTCGCCGCCCAGCTTCGCCTCGGCGATCAGGTCCTCCACCTGCGCCGCAATCACCTTTGCATCGGTCGGCGCATCGCTGAACGACGCCCCCTGCGACCCTTCCCGATCCGGCCGCCTCGGCGCGCGCGGCGACGTCAGCGGGGCCTCGGCCCCCGCCGCCCCTGCGGCCAGCCCCGCCAGACCGCCCAGCAACCCCCGCCGCGTCAGCCCCCCCGCCGTCATGCCTTGCCCCGCGTCCAGTCCCCCCGCGCGCGGATGGCACTCGACGACTGCCCGCTCATCGGCACGTCGACATAGCACCAGGCCGGGGCCGCCTTCCGCGCCAGCGACCGCCCTCCGGCAGGAAACACCCGGAACCGCGCGTATTCCTCGGCCGCCCGCGCGCCCTGCGATGCCAGCCGCGTCCCCGGCCGCGCGAACACCCCGATCGGCACGCTCCGCATGATCCGGTCCCAGTCGCGCCAGCGGTGGAAGTCGTTCAGGTTGTCCGCCCCCATCAGCCAGACGAACCGCACCCCGGGATACATCCTCCGCAGCCGCGCCAGGGTTTCCGCCGTGAACCGGGTGCCCATGCGCGCCTCGACATCCGTCACCACAACGCGCGGATCGCCGCCCAGCACCTCCCGCGCCCGCGCCATCCTCTGCGCCATCGGAGCGGGCCCTTCCGCCTTCAGCGGGTTGCCCGGACTGACCAGCCACCAGACACGGGCAAGCCCGAAGCGCTTCAGCGCCTCGCGCGTGATGTGCGCATGCCCCTCATGCGCCGGGTCGAACGACCCGCCGAGCAGGCCCACCGCCTGCCCCCTGACCGCCACCGGGTATCCCGCTCTCACGCCCACACGCACATCCCGCAACCGGCATCCGCAGCCACTTCCCGCAAGCCGGACCGCACTGTCAACACCCGCCCGGTCCTGCGCGCCTGGACCGCCGTTGTCGCGGCGCGCGATCAGTGGTAAAAACGGTCAATTGCAGGTGAGTTCTTGTTCAACCCGCTTTGCGAAAGGTGTCCCATGACGCCGACCGATGTGCTCCAGAAGCTGCTCGAAATCAACAAGCCGGTCGCACGGCTTGTCTTCGCGGCGCTTGGCCTGCTGGCCGCAGCGTCCATCGCCGTCACCTGGATCGGCGGCAATCCCGATGCTCTGCTTCTCGCCGTCTATCTGCTCGGATTCGGCCTCCTCGCCTCGGTGACGGCCTGGCTTGTCTCGAACCCCAGGATGCGCGCCGTTCTCGGCTGGCTCATCACCGGGTCGCTCGCCCTGTTCCTGATCGGCCTCGTTGACAGCGCCACGGGCTATTCCGGCCGCATGGCCGTCCCCGCCTGCTACATACGCATGTTCTTCGAACCGCGCGAGGCCTGCGAGGACCGGCTGTCCCGGAAGACTGCTGTCACGCCGGAGACGGCCCCCGATGTGCCTGCCGCTGCTCCGTCAGCCGAAGCGGCCGCCCCCGCTCCGGCAGCGGCAGCGGCCGAGGCCCCCCCGGCCGAGGCGGCCGCTTCCGCACCGGCGACCATATCCCTGGCCCCGGCCAAACCCGAAATCGCGCAAACCGCCGCTCCCATCCCGGCACCGCCGCCCCATACGGGCCAGGTCTACCTTCAGTTCCGCCCCGAAATTCCCCGCGACCGCATGATGTCGATCGCCCGCATCCTGACCGGTCTCGGCTGGACCGTACCGAACGGTGAAGACGGGGGCGGTGCCTATGACCATGCGCCCGCGGAAAACGAAGTGCGCTATTTCGATGCCGCGTCCGAGGATGCCGCGCTGCGCCTTGCGCGCGATCTCGCCGGGCCCGGCGGTGTCGCGGATGTCATCCTCGCCGACCAGACCGGCACCGGCCTGATCGCGGCCCCCGGCCAGCTCGAGATCTGGATCGGCCACTGACCGGTCTTGCGGGCAGGGTTTGCGCGGCTAAACTCCGGCCCATGTCAATCCGCCGCCCGAGTTCCATCGCCATAGCTGAGACCGATCCCGGCGATCCCGCCGCGCGCTTCTGCCTCAATGCCTATTTCGACCTGCTCGCTGACCGGATCCCCGGCATCGAGCGCGCCCATGTCCCCGATCCCGACCCCGACGCGGCCCTGTTCCGCGCGCCTCACGGAACCTTTCTTCTCGCCTGCGCGGACGGCCCGCCCCTCGCCTGCGTCAGCCTCAAGCGCACCGATGACCGGACCGGCGAGATCAAACGCCTCTGGGTCGCCCCCACTGCGCGCGGCCAGGGCCTCGCCCGCCGCATGATGACGGCCGTCGAAGACGCCGCCCGCGCCTTCGGCATGACCCGCCTGATCCTCGACACCAACGAACACCTGCCCGAGGCCATCGCGCTTTACCGCGCGACCGGCTGGGCCGACATCGCCCCCTACACGCCTTTCCCGGCGACGCACTGGTTCGGGAAAACCCTCTGACCGCCCGATTGCCCTTCGCCCCCCGATCCCCTATCTGACACCCCGCACACCGCCGAAGGGATCGATCATGGCCAGCTATCAATACGTCTACCACATGGAGGGCGTCTCCAAGACCTATCCCGGCGGCAAGAAGTGCTTCGAGAACATCCACCTGAACTTCCTGCCCGGCGTGAAGATCGGCGTCGTCGGCGTCAACGGCGTCGGGCAAATCCACCCTGCTGCAGATCATGGCCGGGCATGGACACCGATTTCAAAGGCGAGGCCTGGGCCGCCAAGGGCGCCAAGGTCGGCTATCTGGCGCAGGAACCGCAGCTCGACCCGACCCTCGACGTCAAGGGCAACGTCATGCTGGGCGTCGCCGAGCAAGCAGGCGATCCTCGACCGCTACAACGAACTCGCCATGAACTACTCGGACGAGACCGCCGACGAGATGGCCGCCCTGCAGGACCAGATCGACGCCGAGAACCTGTGGGAGCTGGAAGCCTCGGTCGGCGTCGCGATGGACGCGCTGCGCTGCCCGCCCGATGATGCCGATGTCGAAACCCTGTCGGGCGGCGAACGCCGCCGCGTCGCGCTGTGCAAGCTGCTGCTCGAAAAGCCCGACATGCTGCTCCTTGACGAACCGACCAACCACCTTGACGCCGAATCCATCGCCTGGCTGCAAAAGCACCTGATCGACTACAAGGGCACCATCCTGATCGTCACCCACGACCGCTATTTCCTGGACGACATCACCGGCTGGATCCTGGAACTCGACCGCGGCCGCGGCATTCCCTACGAGGGCAACTATTCCGCCTGGCTGGAACAGAAGGCCAAGCGCATGGCGCAGGAAGCGCGCGAGGACAAGATCCAAGCAGAAGGCGCTGGAAAAGGAACTGGAATGGATCCGCTCCGGTGCCAAGGCCCGCCAGGCCAAGGGCAAGGCCCGCATCTCAGCGCTACAACGAGATGGCCAGCCAGACCGTACGCGAACGCGCCACCTCCGCGCAGATCATCATCCCGAACGGCGAACGCCTGGGCAACAAGGTGATCGAGGTCGTCGGCCTGAAGAAGCACATGGGCGACAAGCTGCTGATCGAGGATCTGACCTTCACCGTCCCGCCGGGCGCCATCGTCGGCGTCATCGGCCCGAACGGCGCGGGCAAATCCACCCTGTTCCGCATGATCATCGGGCAGGAACAGCCCGATGAGGGCACCATCACCCTGGGCGACACGGTGCAAGCTGGCCTATCGTCGACCAGTCCCGCGACGCGCTGGACCCGAACAAGACCGTCTGGGAGGAAATCTCCGGCGGGGCCGAGGTGATCCATCTTGGCGACATGCGAGATGAACAGCCGCGTCTATACCGGCGCCTTCAACTTCAAGGGCACCGACCAGCAGAAGAAGGTCGGCCTGCTGTCGGGCGGTGAACGCAACCGCGTCCACATGGCCAAGCTGCTGCGATCCGGCGGCAACGTCCTGCTGCTCGACGAACCGACCAACGACCTGGACGTCGAAACCCTGCAGGCGCTGGAAGCCGCCATCGAAGATTTCGCCGGCTGCGCGATCATCATCAGCCACGACCGCTTCTTCCTCGACCGGCTCTGCACCCACATCCTCGCCTTCGAAGGCGACGCGCATGTGGAATGGTTCGAGGGCAACTTCGAGGCCTATGAGGAGGACAAGGTCCGGCGGCTGGGGCCGGATGCGCTGGAGCCGAAGCGGGTGAAGTACAAGCGGTTCAGCCGGTAGGGCGGGGTTCACCCCGCCACCCGCGCCGTAGGGTGCGCATTCATTGCGCACCATTCCGCCCGCCACCGTCGGGTGCGCACTCATTGCGCACCGCCCTCCTCGTCCCGGCGCAGGCCGGGACCCCGCTTCCCCCGCGCCACACAGGAAGATCGTTCACGAACGATCTTCCGCCCCCGAAGCGTTTTCGTGAAAACGCTTCTTCCGGCACCGCCTCCCCCCTGTCATCCCCGCGAAAGCGGGGACCCAGCCACCCGTTAACCCTTTCTCAACCACGATCACCATCTCCTTGCCCACGGCACCCGCCCCACCGCGATGCCCCTTGACTGTACATACAAATGTGCGCACATTGGCATGGAATTCGACTGGGACGACGGCAATGCCGGGAAATGCGAAAAACACGGGCTGACGCTCGATGACATCGAGTTCGCCCTGCGAACACTGCCCGCGTCGCCGCCGACCCCGCTCACTCGCTGGACGAAGAGCGTTTCATCGCCGTCGCCAGCGCGCTGAACGGGCGACCCGGTCTTCATCGTCTACTGCTGGCGGGCGGACCGCGTCCGCCCGATCAGCGCCCGCTACATGCATCGAAGAGAGGCGCGCCGCCATGGTGTCCAGACCCAAGACAGTCCCCGTGATGACCACTGACGAGGAAGCCGAAGCCTTCCTGAGAACAAGACCTCTCCGACCTCGACTTCTCGCTTCAGGATTCTGCCCGCTCCCAAAACCGCCCCTAACATGCGCCTGCCCCAGGCCTGATCGCCGCCGTCAAGGCCCGTGCGGCGGCGCGCGGCGTGCCGTATCAGCGGTTGATCCGGGAGGCGCTGGAGCGGGAGGTGGGGCGGAAGGGGCGTGAGGGGGGGTGCGAGGCGGCTTTTAAGGGCGGCGCATGTGGAATGGTCCAAGGAGAACTTCGAGGCCTATGAGCAGGACAAGTGCTCAGGCTGGGGCCGGGCGGCATCTAAAGAAGCGTGAAGTGTAGGCAT
Organism: uncultured Alphaproteobacteria bacterium; assembly: GCA_963738635.1. GTDB lineage: Bacteria > Pseudomonadota > Alphaproteobacteria > Rhodobacterales > Rhodobacteraceae > JAOADN01. The sequence goes on from CAVTXE010000004.1 coordinate 916,952, forward strand.
TCAGCAGGAGAGGAGACGCCATAGAATGTTCGGCAGGCTTATAGAGTTTTTCAAATGCAGGTCGGCAGGGATTGGCTACAAATTTCTTGGAGGACTTCATTTCTTTTTCGCGGAAGTGTTGCGCGCGCCGCCGCAACCATCCCAATAGTAGGATACCTTATAATCTTCAATGATGGCCTATTCAATACTTCCTATTTGAGAAGTTACGCACCAACGATGCATCTTCGAATTTATCGCAAATATCGAGGTTGAATTAGATCTTTGGGCTAGTTCTTCGAGTATTGCAGAAACAGTTTACTGATCAGGCGCTATATAAGCTCAAGACTTCTTCTCGTAAATCAAAATATTGCAACTTGCGTCGCATCTTACTTCATATGGCGCTAACTATGAATCAGACGCTCGGATATTGATCCTCCACGCAAGTGGAAAATATAGATGGGACTATGAAGATTTTATAGAGATCACTATGGCGCACGGCCCGGGGAACTGAGAGCGTATGGGAATCTGAAATTGCAATTAGACGACCAACTGATGCGAATGCACCCAAGAGACAATGTTCCGATGAGAGTCAAGAGCATGAAGAGTTGCTCTTGGTGTGCGCGCATTGAACCTTGGGTTACCTCTTTCGACAATTCGGAGCATCGATTTGCTTTTCGGAGTCGTTTTTCTCGCCATTTCGTCGTAGCGAGCAGTGAGGTGCGTGTATTCCTCGCATTGTCCGCTGATGCGCTTAACGCCGCCCGGAGCCATCTTTCTTGGAAGCGGCACCGTTACATAACCTGCCGCCTCGTCCCGCCCGGAACAAGGCGCGGAACGCGCCGCCGGGCAGCGCCCGACCGCCCCCTCGGGCGGGCGCTTCTGCACCGTCGCAATGCCGAACGACTGTGGAAGTGGCTGAACCATAAACCGCGTCGAACACGCGTTACTGCGCCCACCCGGCGGTCAGGCGCTGCCCTCTGTCACGACCGGCAGAGCAACCCGTAGGCCGGGGTTCACCCCGGCATCGCCTCACCCGACCCGTGCACCCGGCCCAACCCGCTTCCCCCTTCCCCCATTCCCCCCATACGCCGCCCAACCCTCCCCAACCCAAGGCCCGCCCCATGGACTACGGAAAATCCGGCTCCGCCAAACCCGCCCGCAACGAGCCCCGGCATCAGGAACGCAAACCCGCGAAGCCCTCCACCCCCGGCGGACGCGCGACGCAAGCCGAGCTGCTGGCCCGGATGAAGGCGGCGGCCCTCGCCCGGGCAAAGGCCTGACCGGCCCGAAGGCTGCTGTCCCCTGTCGCCCCGGCGGAGGCCGGGGCCTCGCTCGCCCGAGGCTCTCCGTCCATCGGGACCCCGGCCTCCGCCGGGGCGGGACAGCCCGCCCAGCCACACCCCCAATCCTTTCGCTAAGGTTAACGCGGTCCGCAACCATCTGATTCAAAACCCTAAATCCAGATGTCCACATGTGGACAGACCCGATCTGACCCGCGCCCCCTCACCCCGCCGGAAAATCCGACCGCCGGCCGTGCCATCCCCGGCCCCCCCGGCCCGGGAACCAACCCGCCGTCCTCCACGTTGCCCCCTGCAACCAACCGGAGAGACACCATGAAGGGCATCCTCGCCTGGGTCATCGGCATCCCGATCCCGATCATCATCATCCTCTACCTGCTCGACGTGTTCTGACGGCCTGCCCGGCCGCCGCCCCGTCCCTGCTTGCCAAATCCGCCGTTCCGGCTAGAACAGGGTATGGTCGTCGAACATCTCACCTTCCGCATCCCCTTGGCGCTGCAGGCGAAATTCCTCGCCTGCGACGCCGAGATCTGGACCGCGACCCTGGCCAGGCAGGACGGCTTCGTCAGCAAGGATTACTGGGCCGATGCGTCGGACCCCGACATGCTGCACCTCCTCATCCGCTGGACCAGCCACGACCACTGGCATGCGGTTCCGAAAACCCTGCTTGACGAAACCGGCCGCCGCTTCACAGCCGCCGTCGGCCAGGCCTGGCCTACCTTGTCCTGCACTGCCTACGACGTCCTGTCCGGCTGATACCCGCCGGATTCGGCCCTTTCCCCGATTTCCCTTGCAAATCCCGCCCCAAGCGCCCATATGCGCCCCTCGCGAACGTTACCCCTTTCGACCCGCTGTCTCCGACTATCGGCCACGGTCCCTCGATCTGCGATGACTAAGCCGGGCCGCCGCACTCTCGCGGGCGGCATCAAGAAGGAGACATCACGATGGCCAAGGGCACCGTGAAATGGTTCAACGCCACCAAAGGCTTCGGCTTCATCGAGCCGGAAGGCGGACGCAAGGATGTGTTCGTCCATATCTCGGCAGTCGAGCGTGCAGGTCTGTCGACCCTCGCTGACGGCGCGAAAGTGACGTTCGACATCGAAGCCGGCCGTGACGGCCGCGAATTCGGCGACGAACCTCGCCATGGCGTGATCCGGAAGGATCGGCCTGCACAGAATTCAGGGGCGGCGCAGACACCTGCGCCGCCCTTTTTCATGCCCGTGGTCCAGACCGGACATCGCCGTCACCCGAGGCGTTCGATCAGGGCCAGCGCCGCCTCGGGGTTTGCGGCTTTGTGGCCGGAGATGACGAAGAGGAACACCTCCCTGTCCTTGGCGATGGTCCGGGCGGCCTTGGCCCAGCGGTCGAGATCGGCGGGGGCGTAGCCCTGCGGCGCGTCTTCGCTTGTGCCCATGATGCGCAGATAGGCGAAGGGGGCGGTCGCGGCCGAGATCACGGGGTAATCGCTGTCGCCGGCCTGCACGGCCGCGATGCCGCGCGGGCGGAGAAGTGCTGCGAATTCGTCCGACGCAAAGCTTTCGTGCCGGACCTCGATGGCGTGGCGGAGGGGAAGCCCGTCGATGCTGTCGGGGAGGAGGTCGAGGAAGGCCGCCATATCATCGGGTTTGAAAGACTTGTTCGGCGGCAGCTGCCAGTTGATCGGCCCGAGCCTGTCCCCGAGTTCGGCCAGCCCCGACTGCAGGAACCGGGTGACGGACTTGCCCGCCGTGGCAAGCTCGCCGCGGGCGGTGGCATAGCGGGGGGCCTTGAGGGCGAAGACAAAGCCGTCCGGCGTTTCCCGCGCCCATTTGGCGAAGGTGGCGGGGGTCTGCGTGCGGTAGAAGGTGCCGTTGACCTCGATGGCGGTCAGGGCGCGCGCGGCGAAGGCAAGCTCCTGCGCGTGGGGCAAGCCCGCCGGAAAGAACCGCCCGCGCCAGGGCGGAAAGGTCCAGCCGCCGATGCCGATGCGGATGGGGTGGGACATGAGCTGTCCTGCAGGCGTTCCGATGATAGTGGCTTGGAAATCCACCCTACAGATACGGGCGTGAAAGGACAGCCACAACCGTTTTCGTGCACAACAGGGAACCGGATGCCCGCCCCCGCGTTGGTGTTGCGTGCCCGTCCGCGAATGGTCGCGGAAAAGGGTGCCATAGGGGAGAACGGTCATGGGTATCGAAAGTCTGGTGATCATGCTGCTGATCGGCGCGGTGGCCGGATGGCTGGCCGGGCAGATCATGGAGGGCTACGGCTTTGGCCTGATCGGGAACATCGTGGTCGGCATCGTCGGTGCCTTCGTGGCGGGCCTGCTGCTGCCGCGGATCGGGTTCGTGCTGGGCGGCGGGATATTCGCCGCGATCATCCATGCGACCATCGGGGCGGTGATCCTGCTGTTCGGGATCCGGCTGGTGAAAAAGGCGACGTGAGGGCGGTCCCGAGTCGGGACCGTTTTCGGATGCAATGATTTCAAGGGGTTGCGGGGGCGGGTTAACCGCGTGGTAAGTTTCATGTCATGGGAGGGTGCGCAATAGATGCGCACCCTGAACGATGCGACGGCCTGCGGTCAGGCGGCGTTCTGCACCAGGTTCCAGCCAAACAGCGCGACCCCGACGATGATCAGCGCCTCGGACACCGGGGCAAGGATGGCTAGCGGGCTTTCGCCCGTCACACGCCCGGTGAACAGCAGGTAGAGCAGCCCCATCAGGATGACCGCGCCGGCGGTGTGCATCCAGAAGTGCAGCGTCGCGAGGCGGCTCTGCCCGACCGCAGGCCAGCTGCGGTAGGTCAGCGCAAAGACCGCAGGCAGGACGAAGCCAAGCAGGTTCATATGCGCATGCAGCGGCATCAGAGTGTGGTCGTTCGTCGCCCCCATCCAGGACCCGAGGATCATTCCGGCGATGATCCACACGACGCCGATCAGCAGGAAGTTCCGCGAAATGTTCATGATGTGTCCCCCCAGACAAGCCGCCGGGTGATCCCGGTCGGTGAGGGGAATATAACATATCTGCGGCGGGTTGAGGAGGGGGTAGCGGGAGGCTTCCGGTTGACGCTCACGTCCCCCGGGGCGGTTGGGGCCGCGCAGGGTGGGCGATTCCGCCTACCTTCCTTGTCACAGGGTGGGCGGAATCACCCACCCAGTGGCTTGTTCTGCGGGTAAAGCGGGTCGCCATTACAGTTAATCATCAAACTGAGCGAAGACAAATTCTCAAATCTTCGGGTCTCCCGACACTTTCGAAAAAATGAGGGCCTGCCTTCTAGCGACACTTACTAGTCGATAGGAAGTTTCCTCAAGTACTTCGACTAGAGCGCCTGTGCCATTAAAACGGTTGGCAAAATCTAGTAAATTCTCTGACCCGCCTCCGATTTCTTTCTCCAAATCGGAGAATTTGAGTCCATTGACTTGGATTACAAATGGTGCAGCGGGCATGCGGACGATTTTCTGGAGTTCAGGGTAGTTTTCTAGCTCACGTTCGAGTTGTTCTTTCTCAAGATGCGATGCTCGATCCAGAAGAAATCTTACGAAATTCACAGACTCTCGGTGCCGAGAAAGCATAGGAAGCAGCTTTGACCCTCCCGCTCAAATAAACCACGCCGTGTTGCCAGTTCATGGCGGTATTATTCTGCAACGAAGCGTGGTATGCTGGATTGAGATACATATACCGCGGGTCAGAAGTGTCTTGGGGATCGTATCTAACGATATTAAACGCATACTTTAGAAAGCAAATAGCTTGCTGAGACTTTACCGCAATCTTCCCGCCGAGTCTGAACTCAACTATTAAATCTAGAAGCGACGCATGTGTGCCGTGATACAATTCAATGGGGAATTCGTCATCCAGTTCAAAGTTCCTACGAATAACTGATGCCATCCCTACCGCCCCCTCCTGCTCGTCCCCCCGCACATCCCGCCCCGTCCCCCCGTGCTCCGCCCCCTTGCCGCCCCGGCAGCCTCCACCGCCTCCTCGACATCCGACTGCCGTGCCAGCGGATCGTCCGCGACGGCCAGTTCCACCGCCTCCAGCCACTTTACCACATTCCTCAATTGCCCTCACTTCCTGCTGGGATGCAGCACGTCCCGTATCTCGATCACGTCCCCGGCGACCAAGTAAACCACCCGATACCGATACTTCCGGCTGATATGCAGCCTCATCCCTGTGCCCGGAACCGGGCGGCCCATGAGAGGAAACTCACGGATCAGTTCGCACAGATGCGCGATTTCTGCTTTCAATGCGTCTGCGGTCGCAGCGTTTAGGGGCCGCAGAAAGTCATCGTAGGATTGCAGGCTGGCAAGCGCGCGCCGCGAGAAGGACAGTTCAAGCGCGGCCAAAGAATGCCGCGACGGCTTCGGAAGGCGCGGGGTCGAACGGTTCCGCGGCGACCTTGGCCAGATGCGCCAGCTCTTCATCGGTGAAGTCGGCCGGACCGTCCCATGTCGAAACAAACGCCTCGACCATATCCCCAAGGTGATCCTGCGCCGCAGGGTCGAGCCTGGCTTCCGCTTCATCCAGAAGGTTTTTGAGACGCGCGTTCATATCCAAACTCTATCCGATTTCCGGCCAACGGCAAAGATCACGTTCACCGCCCCCTCCTCGACGCTTCCCGCCCCTCATCCCGCCGCGTCCCCCCGTGCTCCGCCCACGTGCCGCCCCGGCGGCCTCCACCGCCTCCTCCACGTCCGACTGCCGTGCCAGCGGGTCGTCGGCGACCGCGAGTTCCACCGCCTCCAGCCGCCGCACCTCATCGCGCAGGCGCGCGGCCTCCTCGAATTCCAGGTTCTCGGCCGCCTTCCGCATCTGGGTGCGCATCGCGTCGAGATGCGCGGCGAGGTTGGCCCCGACCAGCGGCTTGTCGATTTCGCCGTGACGCGGGCCATGTCGGTGTCGCCCTTGTAGAGGCCGGACAGCACGTCATCGACGTTCTTGCGGATGGTCTGGGGCGTGATGCCGTGTTCCAGGTTGTAGGCGACCTGCTTTTCGCGGCGGCGGTCGGTTTCGCGCATGGCGCGTTCCATGCTGCCGGTGATGCGGTCGGCATACATGATGACGCGGCCATCGACGTTGCGGGCAGCGCGGCCGATAGTCTGGATCAGCGAGGTTTCGGAGCGCAGGAAGCCTTCCTTGTCGGCATCGAGGATCGCCACCAGCCCGCATTCGGGGATGTCGAGGCCTTCGCGCAGAAGGTTGATGCCGACCAGCACGTCGAAGGCCCCGAGGCGCAGGTCGCGCAGGATTTCGATGCGTTCGATCGTGTCGATGTCGGAATGCATGTAGCGGACGCGGATGCCCTGTTCGTGCAGGTATTCCGTCAGGTCCTCGGCCATGCGTTTGGTCAGGGTGGTGACAAGGCGTGCGGTAGCCGGCCAGGGCGACTTTCCGCACCTCGTCCAGCAGGTCATCGACCTGCATGCTGACACGGGGCGGATTTCGATCATCGGATCGACAAGGCCGGTGGGGCGGATGACCTGTTCGGTGAAGACGCCGCCGGCCTGTTCCAGTTCCCACGCCGCCGGGGTGGCGGAGACGAAGACGGACTGCGGGCGCATGGCGTCCCATTCCTCGAACTTCAGGGGGCGGTTGTCCATGCAGCTGGGCAGGCGGAAGCCGTGTTCGGCGAGGGTGAACTTGCGGCGGAAGTCGCCTTTGTACATGCCGCCGATCTGCGGGACGCAGACGTGGGATTCATCGGCGAAGACGATGGCATTGTCGGGGATGAATTCGAAAAGCGTGGGGGGCGGTTCGCCGGGGGCGCGGCCGGTGAGATAGCGGGAATAGTTCTCGATCCCGTTGCAGGAGCCGGTGGCCTCGAGCGTCTCAGATCGAAGTTGCAGCGCTGTTCCAGCCGCTGTGCTTCGAGCAGCTTGCCTTCGCCCTGCAGCTGGGCAAGGCGCAGGATCAGTTCCTTGCGGATGCCCTGGATCGCCTGCTGAAGGGTCGGGCGGGGGTGACGTAGTGGCTGTTGGCATAGATCCGGATCTTGTCGAAGGCGTCGGTCTTGTGGCCGGTCAGCGGGTCGAATTCGGTGATCGATTCGAGATCGTTGCCGAAGAAGCTGAAGCGCCAGGCGCGGTCTTCGAGGTGGGCGGGCCAGACCTCGAGACTGTCGCCGCGCACCCGGAAGCTGCCGCGCGCGAAGGCGGAATCGTTGCGGCGGTAATGCTGGGCGACAAGCTCGCCCATGACCTTGCGCTGGTCGTAGGACTGGCCGGTAAGCAGGTCCTGCGTCATCGCCGAATAGGTCTCGACCGACCCGATGCCGTAGATGCACGAGACCGAGGCGACGATGATGACGTCGTCACGTTCCATCAGGGCGCGGGTGGCCGAATGGCGCATCCGGTCGATCTGTTCGTTGATCTGGGATTCTTCTCGATGTAGGTGTCGGACCGGGCGACATAGGCCTCGGGCTGGTAGTAGTCGTAGTAGCTGACGAAGTATTCGACCGAGTTATCGGGGAAGAAGCCCTTGAACTCGCCGTAAAGCTGGGCGGCGAGGGTCTTGTTCGGGGCCAGGATGATGGCGGGGCGCTGGGTTTCCTCGATCACCTTGGCCATGGTGAAGGTCTTGCCGGTGCCGGTGGCGCCCAGAAGCACCTGATCGCGTTCGCCGTTCCGGACGCCGGTGGACAGTCGGCAATGGCGGTGGGCTGATCGCCGGCGGCGGTGTAGTCGGTCTGCATCACGAAGCGCCGGCCGCCTTCGAGCTTGGGGCGGGTCAGGACTTCGGGGCGCGGGGTCAGGGCGTTGGCGTTGTTATGGGGCATCGGGGCGGCAATTCCTTTTGCAGCCCCTAAGATGATCGCTTTTTGTTCCCAGGGCAAGGCATGGCACTGACAAGAACGGTCAGGACCACGCGGGGGAGCGCCCGGTCAGATCAGCCCGGCGGACTTCCAGCGGCTGAGCAGCTCCTTCGAGCATTCGAAATGCATGGCGTCCTCGGTCGGGAAGGTCGCGCCCCAGAACCAGCCAGCGGCGTTGAAGTATTTGGCGAGGATGAGAAGGCCGCGGAAGGCGAAGCCGTCGCCCTGCTCGTCCGTCTTTCCGTCGATCTTCAGGTCGATGGCGGTGCCGAAGGAATGGTTGGACCGCTTGCGCACTATATTCCCCCTGACCCGGCGGAACCGGCAGCAGAGCATTCCGTTGCTGCCGAGCTTGTCGTGCAGATCGGGAAGCTCTGCCTTGACCGCCGCCATCACGCCCGCGAGGGAATTGAGCGCGGGTTTGATGCCGGTGGCGCGGAAGGGACCGACACGCCGGGTTTCCGCTGAGGCGCTGGAACAGCGGGTTGTTCGGGTTCTGGCAATCACCCGTGTAAGTACCGCGCGGTTCTAAAATAATGCCGAGCATGAAGCCTTCAGACGGACTGGTCAGCCCAAGGTTGACCATCGCGGATGACGGGGCGGCAGGGTTCAAGGTAATCCACAGCAAAAATCCTTTG